>CAWGCU010000033.1:0-137989 GCA_963821175.1 uncultured Alphaproteobacteria bacterium | reverse complement strand
ACAGTTTCGCGACATCGCGCATGAAGCCGAAGGTTCGCGCCCGTGCCAGATCGCGGCGGAAAATTTCGGGGTCGACATCGACTGCGACCGACTGCCGGCCAATCAGCGGGTGATCGAACTCAATCTCGGTCTCGATGCGCAGGCCGCGCGGGTGGGGCCGCAGCTCGCCGAAACTGTCGCCCTTGGCGACCCGCACCGGCTTGAGCACCTGAATGTAGCGCCGCGAGGCGGGCAGGGTGATGATGCCGACTTGATCGATCGCCGCGACAAACGGCGCAGCGCTGCCGTCCATGATGGGAACTTCGGGGCCGTCGACTTCGACGATGGCGTCATCGACGCCGAGGCCGTGCAAGGCCGCCATGACATGTTCGGTCGTCGAAACAGCCGGGCCATTTTGATCGCCGAGAACGGTGGCAAATTCAGTCGCCGTCACGGAGCGGAAATTGGCTTTTAATTCGCGATCCGGCTGGCCTTGCGCGCCCAGCGCAGGAAGACGATGCCGGCGTCGGCTTCGGCGGGATGGAGCGTGAGGGTGGCGGGAGAGCCGGAATGGACGCCGATGCGGGCAACGGTCACATGATCTCGCAGCGTCGTCTGCCTGCCGGCTTGTACGCTCCTCGTCGTGCTTTGGTCCCACACCTTACGGCCAAACTACGCGAGCAAATAAACTCGCGGACAGGCCACCCAGATAGGCGAGAGACTGTGTGGGGGTGGCCGACAGACCGGCCCAATACTCAAGCCCCAAACGATCCCTCAGACGTCGAAACCTTACTGGTGCAGCGCAGTGGGGCGACTTGACGCTTTCTTACCGACTGTTACCTCTTTCCCGCCGCACTCTTGTCGGTTCGCTGCCCCAAAATCGGACAGCTTGCCCGATTGGCCGGCCGCTCAATAACAAACCGCCCCGCCGTTGGTACGGCGAGGCGGTTTGCAGAGGCCACTCACGAAACCTTATTTAAATCAGTATCTTGGGCGTCCACGCCAATTCTGGCAGTGGTGGGTCGGCTGGGCGGGCGCCGATTGTCACCGGCACCCGGGAACAGCCTTAGTTCGCCTGCCGGCGCAGGAACGCCGGAATGTCGAGCTGATCCTCCTCGCTCGGGTTATGCACAGGGGCCTGCCGGCCGTGCTGGTCGAGCCCCTGCGGCGCCGGGCGCCTGGCGTATTCGGAGACCGGATCCGGGCGTGGCTCGGCTGGGCGCGGCATGGGCCGTCCCGTGAGCCGCTCCGCAGGCATCGGCGCCACCGGAACGGCGCGCGGGTCTGCCTCATGGTCGTCCTGGTCCTTGCGGCCGAGGCCGACCGAAGCGAGGCGCTGCAACAGCGACTTGCGGCGGCTTTCGGGATGCTCCTCCCGCGGAATCTCGCCGCGGCGGGCGCGGATTTCATTCTGCGCCGGCATCGGCAGTTCGTCGATCCGCGGCATGCGCGGGGCGCGCATGGGCGGCCGTTCCGCCGGTGGGGGAATGAACGCGGCGGGTTCTTCGATCTCTTGCTCATGCCTGCTCGCCGCCGGGTCGATGAACAGCGAGGGCTTTGGCGCCAGCGTGCGGATCGTCACGTCCTCAACGGCGGCGGCGATCGCAGCCCTGGCGGCCGACTCGATCGAGGCATTCAGCGTTGCGGGAGCCGTTACCGTCATGGGGCCCGTGGGAGCGATCGCTGCCGGGGCGACAATTGCCGGAGGCGCAACCGGCCGAACCGGCTCGAACCGTTCGCGTTCGTTGCGCTCGGCGGGCCGCTGGTTCTCGGCGCGCATGCGTTGCGTCACCTCCGTCATGCGGGTCTCAGGCGCAGGCGCGCGCTGCGCCAGGGCCTGGTCGATGCCTGTCGCCACGACCGAAACACGGATCATGCCGTCGAGGCTCTCGTCGAAGGTGGCGCCCACGATGATATTCGCTTCCTGGTCGACCTCTTCGCGGATGCGCGTTGCCGCTTCGTCGACTTCATAGAGCGTCAGATCGCGGCCGCCGGTGATGGAAATGAGAAGGCCGCGCGCGCCCTTCATGGACGCATCGTCGATCAGCGGATTCGAGATCGCAGCTTCAGCCGCAGTGAGCGCGCGTTTTTCGCCCGCGGCTTCGCCGGTTGCCATCATGGCCTTGCCCATCTCGCGCATCACGGCGCGGACGTCGGCAAAGTCGAGATTGATGAGGCCTTCCTTCACCATCAGGTCGGTGATGCAGGCGACGCCGGAATAGAGCACCTGGTCCGCCAACGCGAAGGCGTCTGCGAACGTCGTCTTCTCATTCGCCACCCGGAACAGGTTCTGGTTGGGGATGATCAGGAGCGTGTCGACGCATTTCTGCAGTTCGGTGACCCCGCCGTCGGCGAGGCGCATGCGGCGCTGGCCTTCGAAATGGAACGGCTTGGTCACGACACCGACGGTGAGGATGCCCATGTCGCGCGCTGTCTTGGCGATCACCGGCGCCGCACCGGTTCCGGTACCGCCGCCCATGCCCGCCGTGACAAACACCATGTGCGCGCCGGAAAGGTGATCGCGGATCTCGTCAATCACTTCTTCCGCGGCGGCGCGCCCGACTTCCGGCTGCGATCCAGCCCCAGACCCTCGGTCGCCTGCACGCCCATTCGCGCCGCGCTCAGCTTTCGACATCGTGAGCGCTTGAGCGTCGGTATTGGCGACGACGAAATCGACGCCCTGCAAGCCGGCGGTGATCATGTTGTTGACGGCGTTTCCACCCGCGCCGCCGATACCGAATACGGTAATGCGGAGTTCGAGTTCACGGATGTCGGGGATATTCAGGTTGATGGTCATGATTGCCTCTTGTTGGTAGCGCCGGCGTTTTCCACGCCCGACCCCGTCCGGTACGCCACCGGCCGCTGAGTGTTTCCAGCTTCGCATCTGGGGGTCATCAGAAACTCTCGCGAAGCCATCGTCCGACCCGCGAGAAGCCTCCCCCGTGCCGGTCATCAGTTGCCGCTTGCGCGGCGAATCGAAATGCTCGAGATGCGCCGCTTGCGGGTAAACAAGAAGGCCCGCCGCAGCGGCGAAAGCGGGCCCTTTGGCCGCGTCCGGCGCGCTGGCGATACCGAGCGGCCGTCCTATGCGCACCGGCCGGCCGAGAATGCGGGAGGCGAGATCGGCGAGCCCGTTGAGCTGGCACGCGCCGCCGGTCAGGATCACGTGTCCGCGCGGATCGGCAGCGATTGACGACGTTGCGAGCCGGTCGCGGACCATTTCAAGGATTTCCTCGACACGCGGCTTGATAATGCTCACCAGCGTGGCGCGCGATATGAATTGCACCTGATCGCCCTCGTCCTCGCCCAAGGGCGGCACCGTGATCATGTCGCGCTCGTCCGAGCCGCCACTGAGCACACTGCCATAGAGCGTCTTGATTCGCTCGGCGTCGGTGACGCGCGCGTTGAGTCCGCGCGCGATATCCATCGTGACGTGATGGCCGCCCAACGCGAAACCTTCAAGATGAACGAGCCGTCCGCCCTGGAACGCCGCCATCGTGGTGGTGCCGGCGCCCATATCGACGACGGCTGAGCCAAGATCGGCCTCGTCGTCGGCGAGTACGGCCAAGCCGGCCACATAAGGCGACGCGACCATGGCCTCGACGTCGAGATGGCAGCGCTCGACCGCGAGCATCAGGTTGCGGGCCGCCGCGATGTCGGTCGTTGCGACATGCATGTCGACGCCGAAACGCGAGCCGAGCATGCCGCGCGGATCGCGGATGCCGTCGACGCCGTCGATCGAATAGCCGACCGGAAGCGAATGCAGTACCGCACGGCCGTCGCGCAGAGAATGACGGCTGCCGGCGGCGAGGACGCGGGCGATGTCTTTCTCGGTGACCGTGGAGCTGACGATTTCAATATCGGCGGCGAACAGTTCGCTGGCGATGCGTCCCGCCGAAATCGAAAGCACCACGGATTCGATCTCGACTTTGGCCATGCGCTCGGCGCTGTCGACGGCGTGGCGGATGGCCTCCTCGGCTTGCGCGAGATTGACGACGCTGCCCGCCTTCATGCCGCGCGCGACGGTATGTCCGAAACCGATGACCTCGACGGAATGACTGCGGCGGGTCAGGACCTGCTGCGGGCCGTGCGGCCGCAGCCGCGCAATCAGACAGACGACCTTGCTCGATCCGACGTCGAGCGCGGCGATCAGGGCGCTGCGGCGTGGCGAAACCGGCCTCATCTTCGGGGTCAGGCCATAACGGAGGGCGTTCATGCGTCGCCCCCTTTCTTCTTTTTTACGTTCGCCTTGAGCGCCTCATCGCGGGCCTGTGCGGCGGCATCGGACAGCCGCACGGTCACGCGATCCGGCAGGCGCAGATCGACCATCGTGATGTCGCGCGAGAGAAGCTTCTTGTCGCGGTCGAGCGCGACCAGCCGATCGAGCGCAACATCGACGTTCGTCTCCGGCAAGCGCACGTCGATGCCGTTCGTCAGCCGCAAGTTCCAGCGCCGCTCCCCCACCAGGATCGACGCCCGCAGCACGGAGCGGATGCTGGCATAGCGATCGAGAACGGTGAGGAAGTCCTTCGCCTGCTGTTCGGCGCCGCGTCCGACCACAAGCGGCAGGCCGAGATAGCGGTCCTCGACGAACGGTTCGAGCACCGTGCCGTCCAACGGCGCTCAGACGTGCCGGGGTGGCGCGTTTGCGCAATTTTTTGGCGCGAATGCGCATGGCCGCCGGTCGTCCTGGACAATAAAACCCGCGCGTGTGTTGGATTCGGCCGCATTGCGGGCGTCGCTTCATTCACCTATTCGCCAACGACAGCCGAGGACCTGCATTCCTTTGAGCGATTTTGTTGTCATTGTCCGCCGTCGCGGAGCGGCTTCGACATGGGGATGGAGTATTCACAGGCGATCCGGGCATCTCGGCGTCAAATTTTACGAGGACGGCTTCAAGACGTGGGACGAAGCCAAGCTCGCAGGCGAGGCGGCGCTCAAGGAATTTTTGACGGCGGTGGCCTGCGAGGGCGAATGAAACCCTCAATCATCCCGGCTGGCCGAATTCGGCGGCCGCGGAATATCCTTCAATATCTGCCGCGGTACGCTTGGCAGCTTGGCAATGTTCACCGCGATAAGGAATGCCTCGTCGCGGGTACCGTTGGTCGCGATTAGCCCATAGCGACCAATATTATGCGGCGACCAAATATCCCCTGTTGAGTGAAATGCGACCGTGCCTTCGGCTGTGGCTCAATATCGTCTGCGGCAGCGCGCCTCATCTCGCAAAGGGCGACGGGCAGTCCCACTCCGCCCGCCGCAGATTTGACGAACCAGGCGGGCTGGGCGGCCCAACAAACCCGCAGTGTGCGCGGCGCAGCTTCCGTGTCGAGCATGTCCTGTGACGCCGCTCGGCATGTCACTAAGCAGGGAAGCAATCAATCGCCGGTAGTGTGTCCGGTTCGCTGCCGTGCTCCACAGAGAAGCCTCTACTCTGAGCGAGCCTTCCTTCAACGGTAAGCCTCAATTCAGAGGTTCCCTCAAAGGTTCTTATGACATCTACTGTCACCCTTAAAGCGACACAGCTGTCACCCTAAGCAAGCCTTGGGCGCCAAGATTGCCCTTAAGGAGCACTTCGTAGCGGTGTGATCGGCCTCGCCTAGCTACCACCCTCCGCTAGCAGTGCGTGGCGCCACAAGCGAAAGCCGCCGCGCCGCAACGGATGTAGCACCTCTGAAGCTGCTCCATCGCGCTATCCCGGCAGGGCGTAGTATTTTGTAGAAGCCGCGCTCGCGGCGAGCGCAGCCGCAAAATCGGCAATGCAATCTAAAAATGAACATAACAATGCTCCGACGATCGGCTCCAACAATGCCGGGTCGTGGAAAGTCGTCGCCCAAATTTTTTGGCGAGCGAATGACAATATGTGCGGCGGCGAACGGCGGCAGCCGTGCTATGCTGGCGGGGGATTATTGAGGGAGTCGCAAATGCGGAAATATCGGATCGGCGCGGCGCTGGTCGCCGGTTTCGTCGTGATGCTTGCCAGCCCACTGTCGGCACAACAGCGCCAGCAGGCGCCGGATTCCAACCTCAACGCCGAGGACCAGCTCTCGCCGTCGCAAATACAGCAGCCGATGCCTGGCGCCGTCGCAGCGCCGAGTGGCGCGCCTGGTCACGCGCCGGCCAAGCACACCGCAACGGCCGGATCGCCGGCGGTCGCCACGGTAAGATCGAACGCCGCGATTGCGGCGTCCCGAACCGTGGCGTGCAGCGGTCCGTTCTCGAAGGATTCGAGCAATCTCAAGCTCGCCATGGTGTTCGATTCGCGCAACGTCACTTTTGAAGACGTCGATGTCGGGGGCACCAAGGTCGGCGCCTCGGTTTTGTTCCCGAAGGACCCGAAGCACCGTCTCGAAATCTGGTGGGCCAATCCGGCGAGCCGCAGCGGCACCTATCTCATCTTGATCAACGCCCAATCGACCTGGGCCGCACCGGGCGGCCTGAAGCTCGGCATGACGCTCGCGGAGCTGGAAAAGCTCAATCACAAGCCGTTCAAGCTGAAAGGCTTCGACAAGGACAATAACGCCACGGTCAGCGACTGGGACGGCGGCGCATTGTCGAAGATTCCGGGCGACTGCAAATCCGGCGTCACCTTGCAGCCCGACTCGAAAGCCTCCGCCGACGCGGTGAAGGAATTGACGGCCGATAAGGAATTCAGCTCGTCCGACCCGGCGATGCGCGAGCTGAAACCGAAGGTGACCGAAATTCTGATCGGCTATTAGGGGTCAGGGATCAGTAATCAGGGATCAGTAATCAGGGATCAGTAATCGGACGATTGGCTCGTCAAAACTTGATGCCTGATCCCTGTCAACGCTTCGGCTTCGGCGGCTGGCCCAGCGGGGTGCCCATTGCATCCTGCGGCTCGGCGGCGCGCATGGCCCGCACGTCACGGGCCATTTCCAGGCAGGTCAGCAGCTCGGTGTAGCTCGAACTCGCCGCCCATCCTCAATTCATTTGTGCAGTGAACCTTGTCGGAGCCGTTGAAGCTCGACCACTGCTTGGCCAGCTCGTCGCGGATGGCCTGCTCGCTGTCGAGGCAATCCTTCTTCTCCTGGGCGATAGCTGAATCGTGGAACGTGACCCCGCCCTGCTGGGCGATACCGGTACAGACCTGCTCCACATTGAGGGTCGGCACGCTATCGACGACTGGGATCATGAGCTGCGCGCCCAGCACCAAGACTTTGGGAAGGATCATGACCGTGCTCCGTACGACCGCCGCATGATTATAGCATGCCCGTCGTGCCGCAGTAGCCGGGCCGCGGGCGGCTGTCCCGGAAAATCATTGACCGGCGCCGATTCGGACCGCTATGGCTGGGCGCCGGGGCTTTGGGGGAATCGCATGATTCTGTCGCCGCTTTTCGGCACGGTGCTGACCATCGCCGTGGCCACCGGCCCGTTCGACGCGTCGAGCGGAGCGCCGATGCTCACGGCGCAGCAGAAGATGGCGGCCACGGCGCCACTGGTCCGTTCGGCAACCGAATGCATCGTGCGCGCCGTCGTCGCCGATCCGCGTTATGGCACCGAGCCGACGGCCAAGCTCGGCGACCTTATCGTCGCGTCGATGCCGTCCTGCGTCACCCCGGTTCGCGCCATGATCGATGCCTACGATCGCTATTTCGGCCGAGGCACGGGAGAAGCGTTCTTCATGGGGCCTTATCTCGACGTGCTGCCCAAGGCGGTCACGGAAGGCGCCAAGAACGAGCCGGAATAGTATTCCTTGCCGCGCATCACCGTTGCGGCAGCGGCCCGATCGTGTCGACCACGCGCATCCTGGTCGGGTCGACGAGCACGACCTTGTCCTCCACCATCGTGCATTCGTACAGCTTGGCCGTTGGAATGCCGGCCACGATGTCATCGGGCAGCGCGTAGAGGTTGATCATCGGCGGCACCTCGGCGCCGATCACGGCAGGAAATCGCTGCGGTGACACTTTGCTCCGGTCTTTGCTGATCGCTGCATAGATCGCGCTACGCTGCGCCGCCGTTAGCTCGAGTTTTTGGGAAACGCCGGCATCATCGCTCTGCGCCCGGATATTTTGCGCGCCCGCGGCGAGCACGAACGCCAAAGTCGCGACCGCGATACGAGCGGTGCCGCATCCTTTCATCGGCTGCTCCTTGCAAAATCTGATGCGCGCCACAGCGTGTGCGGCGCGCGTTCTCGGCAAATCTCGGCGTGTCCTTAAGCCTAACGCGGGATCGCCTGGATCGCGATGTTGGTTGCCGGATCGATCACCAGGATGCGGTCGGGCTCGTAGACATAGCGATAGATCGGATATGCCCCGCCGGCAGGCGGCACCGCATTGAGGTAGGTTTCGTCCACGGTCTGGGCCGGCGCGGCTGTGTCATAGAGCGGCGGCGCGTAGGTTGGGGCATAGTTTCTTGGCACAACCGCCGCCGACGGCACCACGTCGTAAAGCGGTTGCGGAGCCACGGCGCGTTGGCTGACCACGGTCTGCCGCGTCGTGGTGACGACACGCTTGCGCACGATCGGCCGCGCGCCGGGCCGCACCGTGCGCACGATCTCGGTGGTCTGGACCGTCTGCACCGGCTGTTGGGTAATCACGGTCTCGACCGGTTGATCGGAAATGACCGTCTGCGCATTGGCTATGGTCGGTCCGGCGGCAACGGCAAGGCCGAGCGCCGTCAACGCGGCGATGGTGTTTCTCATGGCTTACTCCACATGCATAGGGGCGCCCGAGCTTACGAACCGAGCACGTAATTCAACGCGCATTTGCTGCTTGCGTTCCTATTGAACGCGAGATGAAGCGGACCTGCTGCGATTGTTCCGGGAGCGCAAAATTGCCGCGGTCATGCCATCCCGGAACCATATCCGCGCGGCAAAGCCGGCCGCAGCAGCGCCGCAAGCGGTAACGTGAACAGCACCATGACGGCGACCACCGTCAACGCTTTCCAGACGCCGAAGGCATCGCCGACAAGGCCGTAAAGCGCGGGCGCGATCGCGCCCGAGCCGATGGTGCCGGTATAGAAAATGCTCAGCGCCCGCGTCCGCCATTGCGGCACCACCAGGCTCGGTACCGAACCGTAGAGCACCGACGACGTGCCGTTGAGCGCAACTCCGATCAGCGGCAACAGCACCATCGCGGCGGGAAGCGGCAGCGGCATCAGCGCCAGGATTCCAACCGCAGTCAAACCTTCGGTCAGCCAAACGGTGCCGATGGCGCCGATGCGGGCGCCGATGAAGGCGCAGGCCAGCTTGCCCGCGGCGCCACCGGCAAAGACCAGCGTCATCGCCAGGCCGATGGTCTGCAGGCTGGCGCCCTTCTGGGTGAGAACGAACGGCAGGAACAACAGGAAGCCCATGCGCGTGGCGCTGTCGATGATACCGATCATGAGCAAGAGGGGAAACGCGAACGGCCGCCGCGGCTGATCGGTAGCGATTTTCGTCTCGGCCTTCGACGCGGCGCTGCCTTCGCGCTCGTAGCGTGGCGTGACGACGAAGATCACCGCGGCCAGCACAAAGCCGAGACAGCCGAGAATGGCCAGCGCCGGGCGCCACGCCATCGCCAACAGCATCAGCGACAGCGCGGCCGGTAGCGTCATCTTGCCGATATCGCCGGCGAAATTGTAGGTGCCGAGCGCCGTGAGCGAGCGCGGCCCGGCAAAGGCGCGGGCGACCAATGCGGAGGCGATCGGATGCTGGGTGCTGGCGCCGAGCCCGCCGATGAACAACGCGCAGAGCAGCATGGTGAAGCCAGAACTGGCGCCGGCCAGGCAATAGCCGAGACCGGCGAGCGCGGTGCCGACCCCTAGCACCAGCGCGGCACCGAGCTTTTCCGATGCCAAACCCGCGGGAATCTGCAGGCTCGCCATGGCGCCGACAAACACGCCGCGCAGCAGGCCGAGCGCCGCATAATCGAGGCCGAATTCCGCCTGCCACAACGGCAGCATGATGTAGATCAGGTCGGTGTAGCCGTCGTGGAGCGCGTGGGTTACCGCAGCGATCGCGGCGGCCCGCCGCTGGTCGGGCGATATCTGCCTTGTCAGCGCCGCAAAATTCTCCCAGTGAAAAGCGCGCATTGGGGCCTGCAAGATTGCTGTTGCAAGTCCCTAGGCGCCGATCGCTGAGGCGTCAATTGCGTCCGGCCGTCGATTGACCGCCGCAGTCGCCGAGTGCAGTCTTCCGGCCTGGGAATCGCGATTGCGATTCAAGAGGAGAAATCATGTTCGGCCTCGGCGACCTTTTCCAGTGGGAACGGTTCGTGACGCCCACCGTGATCAAGGTGTTTTACTGCCTCGCGGTCGTCATTTTCGTGCTGCTGGGGATCGCCGGCGCGGTCTCCTCCGTGCAAACCATGGCGTTCAATCCGTTCATCGGGCTAATTCTTTTGATCACCAGCCTGCTCGGCGCTTTCGTCGGCATCATCCTCTCCCGTATCGCCTCCGAATTCGTGCTCATCGTGTTTCGCATCAACGAGCATCTCGGCGCGATCAGGAATCAGGGAACGGGACTTCGGAATCAGTGATCAAGTCGCGAAGCGGAAGTGCATGACGTCGCCGTCGAGAACGACGTAGTCCTTGCCTTCGAGCCGCATCTTGCCGGCGTCGCGCGCACCGGCTTCGCCGCCGCAGGCGACATAGTCGTCATAGGCAATGGTCTCGGCGCGGATGAAGCCATGCTCGAAGTCGCTATGAATGACGCCCGCGGCCTGCGGCGCCTTGGTGCCGCGCGTCACGGTCCAGGCCCGCGACTCTTTCGGCCCGGCGGTGAAGAACGTCACCAGATCGAGCAGCGCGTAGCCCGCGCCAATGAGACGATCGAGGCCGGCCTCGTTGAGGCCGACGGCGGCGAGATAATCGGTGCGCTCGTCGCGCGACAGCACCGCGATCTCCGACTCGATCTTGGCGGAGATGACGATCGCGGCGGCGCCTTCCTGTTTCGCCCGCTCCTCGACCTTGCGTGAAAAGGCATTGCCGTTTGCCGCCGACGCTTCCTCGACGTTGCAGACATAGAGCACCGGCAGCGAGGTCAGCAGTCCGAGCATGTGGAAGGCTTTTTCCTCTTCGGGCTTGCGCTCGGTGAACCGCGCCGGCTTGCCGTCGCGCAACAGCACGAGCGCGCGGTTGATGAGATCGAGCGCTTCTTTCGATTCCTTGTCACCGCCTTTGGCTTTCTTGGACAGCCCGTCGACCCGCCGTTCCAGACTGTCGAGATCGGCGAGCATCAATTCGGTCTCGACCGTTTCGATATCGGCGACCGGATCGATGCGGCCCTCGACATGGGTGACGTCGGTGTCCTCGAAACAGCGCACCACATGGACGATGGCGTCGACCTCGCGGATATTGCCCAGGAACTGGTTGCCGAGCCCCTCGCCTTTCGAGGCGCCGCGCACCAGGCCGGCGATGTCGACGAAGGCGAGCCGCGTCGGCACGATGACAGCCGACTTGGCCAGCGCCGCCAGCGTATCGAGCCGCTTATCCGGCACCGCGACCTCGCCGACATTCGGCTCGATGGTGCAGAACGGATAATTCGCCGCCTGCGCCGCCGCGGTTTCGGTCAGCGCGTTGAAGAGCGTCGACTTGCCGACATTCGGCAGGCCGACGATGCCGCATTTGAAGCCCATGAAATAATTTCACCTGTTGGATGGCGATTCACGTCTTGTCGCGATCGCTCTTAGTCTTGGTTTGTCTCTTCGCCAAAACCCTTCGCCACCATGGCGAGATGAACCTTGTTCTGGAAACTCGCGTCCTCGCCGCGCGCCAGCAGTTCGGCATTGTCGGCGAGAATCCCGATCAGCGCCTCGACCCAGCCGCGCTCGCTCTTGGCGAAATCGCTCAGCACGTAATGCTGGACCATGTCCTTGTCGCCGGGATGACCGACGCCGATGCGCACGCGGCGATAGTCGTTGCCGATGTGCTCGGAGATCGAGCGCAGCCCGTTATGACCGGCAATGCCGCCGCCGATTTTGACCCGGACCTTGGCCGGCCGCAGGTCGATCTCGTCGTGGAACACCGTGATCTGATCCAGCGGCAGCTTGTAGAAGTGCGCCGCCTCGGCGACGGCGCGCCCTGACTCATTCATGAAAGTCCCGGGCAGCAGCAACAGCGCGCGCTCGCCGCCGATCGGTCCTTCGCAAGCGACGCCCTGGAAACGCCGGCGCCACGGCCCGATGCCGTGGCGCTTGGCAATTTCCTGGACCACCATGAAGCCGATGTTGTGACGGTTGCCGGCGTATTTCTCTCCCGGATTTCCGAGTCCGACCAGGAGCAGCATCGGCGTCGTCCCGCGGCAGCAAACCTCACTTCTTCTCGGGCGCGGCGGCACCCGGTGCCGCGCCGGAGCAGCACCCGGCGCTGCACCTGGGGCAGCACCCGGACGCGCCTTCGGCCGGCGTACCGGCCGCTGCGGCGGCAGCAGCCGCGGCCGCTGCGGCGGCGGCAGCTTCGGCCTGGGCCTTCATTTCTTCCGCATAGCCCGACGGCGGCACGACCGTGACCAGGGTGATGTCGCGGGTGGCGACGACGCGCACGCCTTCCGGCAAGGTGATGTCGCTCAGGTGCTTGGAATAATTGATCTCGAGCTCGCTGACGTCGACGTCGATGCCGGTCGGAATGGCGTCGGCGCGGCAGCGCACCTCGATGGTGTGGGTGACGATGCTGACCGTGCCGCCGCGCTTGACGCCCGGCGACTGGTCGGCGTTCCTGACATGGATCGGAATATTGACGCGGATGGTGGCGCCCTCGCCGAGCCGCATGAAGTCCACATGCAGCGGCAGGTCGCGCACCGCATCGAGCTGAAAGTCGCGGGGAATGACGCGATGCTTCACGCCGTCGATCTCGACGTCATGAATGGTGGTGAGAAAACGCCCGGCATAGATGCGCTGGTGCAGATCGGCATAATCGAGCGAGATCGGCAGCGGCGGCTTGCCGTCGCCATAGATGATTCCGGGAACGCGGCCGGCACGACGTTCTGCCCGGGCGGCCCCCTTGCCTGCCCGCGAACGCGCCGTCGCCTTGATCAGATTGACGGTCGCCATGATGATATCCTCGTCTAAAGCTCTGTCTTATAAGTGGAATTCCGCGGCGAGCCTCCAGGGGTGCTGTAGCGGCCGCGGACGCCGCGCTTATAGCGGCGCAGGCTTTGAAAAACAAGGAATGATGGCGCGAAGGCGCCGAAGCTTAAGAGATGCCCGGATTAAGTGCCGCCGGTGACGCCCCCCGATACCGTATTGCCGGCAGCGCCGGTCTTGCCGAGCGCCGCCTCCAGCGCCGCGACGCGGGTCTTGAGCGCCTCGTTTTCCTCGCGCGCCAGGCGGGCCATGTCCTTGACCGCCTCGAAATCCTCGCGCTTGACCACGTCGAGATCGCGCAGGATGCGCTCCGCCTGGTTGCGGAACAGCGTCTCGACCTCGCGCCGCACGCCTTGCGCGGCGCCGGCGGCGTCGTTCATCAACCGCGCGACCTCGTCGAAGAACCGGTTTGTGGTCTGGACCATGGCTGCCTCCGAACTCCGGGAGTCCCGCTTGATATGCCCGCAGACAATGGCGATGGTGCGGCGCGCTCGCAAGAGGCGCGGCGCGATGAGTCGCGCCAGCCAGCCGTTGATGAAAGCCAGCTGATGCTCGTGGTCATGCTTGCAGTCCTGCCCGTTCTGCCGTTTCCCGCGATCAATCCGATCTTGATCTCGATCGGGCCGCTGGCGGTGCGCTGGTATGCGCTGGCCTATATCGTCGGCATCATCGCCGGCTGGTTTTATGCGCGCGCCATCATCGCGTCGGAGCGGTTATGGGGCGGGCCGGCGCCGCTGACGGTGATCGACTTCGACGATTTCGTCATCTGGATCACGCTCGGCATCATCCTCGGCGGCCGCACCGGCTATGTGCTGTTCTACAATCTTCCGCATTTCATCGAGCATCCGCTGCAGATCTTCGAATTGTGGAACGGCGGCATGTCGTTTCACGGCGGCGTCGCCGGCTGCATCGTCGCCATCGTCGCCTTCGCGCTCAAGCGCGGCATCCCGATGCTGTCGCTCGGCGACGTCATCGCCGCGGTCTGTCCGATCGGACTGTTCCTCGGCCGCATCGCCAATTTCATCAACGGCGAATTGTGGGGCCGGCCGACCGACGTGCCGTGGGCGATGATCTTTCCCAATGGCGGCCCGATCCCGCGCCATCCGAGCCAGCTCTATGAAGCGACGCTGGAAGGCGTCGTGCTCTTCGTCGTGCTCGGCCTCATGGTGCGCTGCGGCGCGCTGAAGCGGCCCGGCGTCGTCACCGGAAGTTTTGCGCTCGGCTACGGCGTCGCACGCGTCATCTGCGAATTGTTCCGCGAGCCCGACGTTCAGCTCGGCTTTCTCTGGGGCGGACTGACCATGGGCATGCTGCTGTGCATCCCGCTGATGCTCGGCGGCATCGCCATTCTCACTTACGCGCTGAGCTACGAACCGAAACCGAAAGATGGCTGAGGCGACGACGCTGGAGAGTGAAATCCGCCGGCGCATCGCCGTTGCCGGGCCGATGCCCGTTGCCGACTACATGCGGCTGTGCCTGACCCATCCCCAGCACGGCTACTACATCAACCGCGATCCGCTGGGCAGCGACGGCGATTTCATCACCGCGCCCGAGATCAGCCAGATGTTCGGCGAGTTGATCGGAATTTGGCTGGCCGCGGTCTGGCGGCAGATGGGCGCGCCGGAAAACATCCGCCTCGTCGAGCTCGGGCCCGGACGCGGCACATTGCTCCTCGACGCGCTGCGGGCGGCGCGTGTGGTGCAAGGTTTCCGCGAGGCGATCGTGCTGCATCTGGTCGAGATCAGCCCGGCGCTGCAAAAGCTGCAGCAGCAGCGGCTGGAAGGCCTCGACGTGCCGGCGCTTTGGCATGCGACGCTCGACGACGTCCCCGGCGGCCCGAGCCTCATCATCGCCAACGAATTCATCGATGCGCTGCCGGTGCATCAAGCGGTCAAGCAAGCCGACGGCTGGCACGAGCGCGTCGTCGACGTCGGCGCCGACGGCAATTTGTGCTTCGGCGTGGCGCGCGAGACGCTGCTTCACTTCGAGACCGGCCTGCCGCGCGGCTTGCGGCAATCGCCCGAAGGCTCGATCTTCGAATGGCGCCCCGACAGGATCGCGCTCGAGCTTGGCCGGCGCGTGCGCTCTGACGGCGCGGCGCTGATCCTCGACTACGGTCACGTCAAATACGGCCTCGGCGATACATTGCAGGCGGTCGCCGGGCACGCTTACACCGATCCGTTGCGTGCGCCGGGCGAGGCCGATCTCACCGCCCATGTCGATTTCGAGGCGCTGGCGCAAAGCGCGGAAAGCATCGGCGGCCGCATTCATGGTCCCATTCTGCAGCGCGACCTGCTGCTGCGGCTCGGCATCGACAAACGCGCAGCCGCGCTCAAGGCCAACGCCTCGCGCGACAAGGCGCTGGAGATCGAGCTGGCGCAGGCGCGCCTGACCGAAAGTGGCGCGCAGGGCATGGGCGAGTTATTCAAGGCGCTCGCCATCGCCGACCCAAAACTGGGGCCGCTGCCCGGATTTGAGACGCCGCCATGATGATCGAGGCTCGAACGCTCGCGCTCGACGGCATCCGCCACGGCTTCTTCACGCGCCAGGGCGGCGTTTCCGGCGGCCTCTATGCGAGCCTCAATGGCGGCGTCGGATCGAACGACGACCGCGCCCATGTCGCGGAAAACCGCGCCCGCATGGCGGCCGCGGTCGGGGTCGAGCCGGACCGCTTTTTGACCTGCTATCAGATCCACTCGCCGCAGGTGGTGGTCGCGGAAACGCCGTGGCTGCCCGAGGCCCGGCCCCGCGCCGACGCCATCGTCACGCGCATGCGGGCGCTCGCCATCGGCATCAGCACCGCCGATTGCGGACCGGTCCTCTTCGCCGACCCAAAGGCCGGCGTCATCGGCGCCGCCCATGCCGGCTGGCGCGGCGCGCTCTCCGGCGTCGTCGAGGCCGCGGTCGAGGCCATGGAGCGGCTCGGCGCCGAGCGCGGCCACATCCGCGCCGTGATCGGACCGATGATCCGGCAACCCAATTACGAGGTCGGCCCCGATCTCATTGCCCGCTTTGACGCCGAAGACCCCGCCAGCCACCGCTTCTTCGCGCCGGCCGCACGCGACGGCCATGCCATGTTCGACCTTGCCGGCTATATCGGCGCGCGGCTGACCCGGGCGGGCGTCCGCCACGTCGAGGATGTCGGGCTTTGCACCTATGCCGATGCGGAGCGGTTTTTCAGCTTCCGCCGCACCACCCACCGCGCCGAGGCCGATTACGGCCGCCACGTGAACGCGATCGCTTTGACCGGCTGAAGCGGCGCCGGCGCGCCGCGCCAAACCCATTGCGCTCAGGGCGAAAAAACCTGCGGGGACAAGGCCCTGATTCATGTTGCCAGCCCGGCAGGCGGCTTGTATCAGGTCGGCGAAAGTCGCTGCCGGGCGCGCAGGAGAAGAGGGAATGGCGGGCAACAACGGGGCTATCAAGCTCGTCGCCGGCAATTCCAACCCCGCGCTTGCCGAAGCCATCGGCGGTTACCTCGGCACCCCGCTGACCAAGGCCATCGTGCGGCGCTTCGCCGACATGGAAGTCTTCGTCGAGATCCAGGAAAACGTGCGCGGCGCCGACGTTTTCATCCTGCAGTCGACGTCGTATCCGGCCAACGACCATATGATGGAACTATTGATCATCATCGACGCGCTGCGGCGCGCGTCGGCGCGGCGCATCACCGCGGTGATCCCCTATTTCGGCTATGCGCGGCAGGATCGCAAAGTCGGGCCGCGCACGCCGATCTCGGCCAAGCTCGTCGCCAATCTCATCACCCGCGCCGGCGCCGATCGCGTGATGACGCTCGATCTGCATGCCGGCCAGATCCAGGGCTTCTTCGACATCCCGACCGACAATCTGTTCGCCGCGCCGGTGATGATGCGCGACATCCGCCAGCGCTTCGATCTGACCAAAGTGATCGTGGTGTCGCCCGACGTCGGCGGCGTGGTGCGCGCGCGCGGGCTCGCCAAGCGCATCAACACGCCGCTCGCCATCGTCGACAAACGGCGCGAGCGGCCGGGCGAATCCGAAGTGGCCAACGTCATCGGCGAGGTCGACGGCGGCATCTGCATCCTGGTCGACGATATCGTCGACTCCGGCGGCACGCTGGTGAACGCCGCCGACGCGTTGCTGGAAAAAGGCGCCACCGCGGTCTACGGCTACATCACCCACGGCGTGCTCTCCGGCGGCGCGGTCGCCCGCGTCGGCAAATCCAATCTCAAGGAACTGGTGATCACGGATTCGATCCAGCCGACCCAAGCCGTCACCGAGTCCAAAAATATCCGCGTGCTGTCGATTGCGACGCTGATCGGCGAAGCCATCAACCGGACCGCCGCCGAAGAATCGGTCTCGAGCCTGTTCGACTGAAACGGCTTTCCGTCCTCGTCATCCCCCGAGTCAACTTGTCGCAGGCCGGTCTGTGGACGGTCATGGCCGCAGCATTGTGCGCCGAGGCCAAATCACTTCATGAGTGCGGACGGCGGCGGCGCCGGAGGCTCTTGCGTCGAATTTGGTGAGCGGAATCAGGCCGATTATAGTCGGCGTGCGGGCTGATTCGCGGCTTTCGGTCAACCGACGCGTAAAAGTCTTCCCTGCGTCAAATTGCAGCCGGTATTGGGCGAAGTCCTAGTGGCGTGCGCATTTCCACTCACATGCGGCACCGTGGAGAAGGCATGTCCATCATCGAGATCGCACGCGAGCAGGGCAACAATCCTCTCGAAGTCGTCGAGCGCATGGCGGCCGGCAACAACTGGCCGTTCGAGCGATCCGGCGAGGACGAGATCGCGCTGGTCGTCACCGGCAAGTGGACCAACTACCAGGTCTCTTTCACCTGGATGAGCGAGATCGAGGCGCTGCATCTGGCCTGCGCGTTCGAAATCAAAGTGCCGGAGCTGCGGCTGCCCGAAGTGCAGCAGCTCGTCGCCATGATCAACGAGCAATTGTGGATCGGCCATTTCGACGTCTGGATGCAGAACGGCATGGTGATGTTCCGCCATGCGCTGCTGCTTGCCGGCGGCGTGCCGGCATCCGGCCGCCAATGCGAGGCTTCGCTCGGCTGCGCGCTCGATGCCTGCGAGCGCTATTTTCCGGCGTTCCAGTTCGTGGTCTGGGCCGGCAAGTCGGCGCGCGAGGCGATGGAGTCCGCCATGTTCGAGACCTCGGGCGAGGCGTGACGAGCGCGACGCCGGATTTGCGCGATTTCTCCGGCCACCTCGTCCTGGTCGGCGCCGGCAAGATGGGCAGCGCGCTGCTCGAAGGCTGGCTGCGGTTCGGCCTCGATCCGAAGCACATCGCCGTTCTCGAGCCGCAACCGTCGCCGCAAATCTCCGCGCTCGCGAGCCACGGCTTGCGGCTCAATCCGCAGCTGCGCGGGCTCGGCGACGTCGCCGCCGTCGTCATCGCGGTGAAGCCGCAAACCGCGGCGGAAGCGATCCCACCGCTCAAGCCGATGATCGGCGCTTCGACCGTCGTCGTCTCGATCATGGCCGGGCGCACGCTGCAATTCATCGCCGGCGCGCTGAACGCGCCCTGCGCGCTGGTGCGCGCCATGCCCAACACGCCGGCAGCGATCGGCCGCGGCATCACGGTTGCGGTGCCGCGCGACGTCAATCCGGCGCAGCGCGAGCTTGCGCATCGCCTGCTCTGCGCAACCGGCACCGTCGAGTGGACCGACGACGAGACGCTGATGGACGCCGTCACCGCCGTGTCGGGATCGGGGCCCGCCTATGTTTTCCTCTTGGCCGAAGCGCTGGCCGAAGCCGGCGTCGCCGCCGGCCTGCCGCCGTCGCTTGCCGCCAAGCTGGCGCGTGAAACCGTCGCCGGTTCGGGCGAGTTGTTGCACCGCTCGGAGCTCGACGCCGCGGTGCTGCGGCAGAATGTGACGTCGCCCGGAGGCACCACCGCGGCCGCGCTTGAAGTGCTGATGGGCAAGGACGGCCTTACGCAGCTGATGCGCAAAGCGGTTGCCGCCGCGACCAAGCGGTCGCGGGAGCTTGCCGGCTGACGGTGCAGGCATGGCGTCTCCCTGACGCCGCCTTGGAACCGTCCCGTCGCCGGCCTACATTGAGCCCAATAGGCGCGCGCATGAGGCTGCCCAAGAGTTGCGGTGCACAGGAGTTCGGTCATGGCTCGCAAACCCGCCCGCAAATCCGCACGATCGTCCTCCGCCGCGAAAGCCGAGCGCCTGTCGCCGCGGGCAGCGAGCGCGAAAAAATCATCGCCGCCTTCCTGGCGCTGCTGGCGGAGAAACCGATCGAGCAGATCGGCTTCGCCGAGATCGCCAAGGAAGCCGGCGTATCGCTCGGCCAATTGCGCGGCGAGTTCGCCTCGACGCTGGCGATCTTCGCCGCTCACATCAAGGCGACCGACCGCGCCGTGCTCGCCGCGGATTTGAGCGACATGGCCGAGGAGCCGCCGCGCGAGCGGCTGTTCGACGTGCTGATGCGGCGGCTCGAAGTGCTGGCGCCGCATCGCGAGGCGGTGCGCTCGCTGTTGCGGTCCGCCCGCCGCAATCCGCCGCTCGCTCTGGCGCTCAATGGATTGGCCGTGCGCTCGCAGCAATGGATGCTGACCGCCGCCGAGATCAACGCCGCGGGACCGCGCGGCATGGTGCGCGCGCAGGGCTTGGCGCTGCTGTTCGGTTCGGTGCTGGGCACCTGGGTGCGCGACGACGATCCCGGGCTTGCCCGCACCATGGCGGCGCTCGATCGCGCGCTGGCCCGCGGTCAGCGCTTTTCCGGCTTCCTCGACGATTTGTGCCACATCCCGTCGCGGCTTTGTCGGCTGCGGCCGCGCCGGCGCCGGCGGGATGACGATGCCGAGGAGGAGTCGGCCGTGGCCTGATTGGGCTTGCCGTTTTACCAACGATTAGCCACGCGCCATGTCCACAGCCGAGCTTAGAATGCCTATAAACAAAGGTTTTTCATTGCATCGCTAAACTGGCTGCGGTAAAGATAGTTACAGATCGAACCAATTGCCGCCGGGCCGTCCTGCCATGATCGTCTGTTCTTGTAACGTGTTCACGGACCACGACGTGCGCGGCACGCTTGCGGCCGGCGAAGGTTGTCCGCGTACAGCCGGCGAAGTTTATCATTGCCTGGGTTGCAGCGCCCAATGCGGCCGCTGCGCCCGCACCATCCGGCGCATCATGGACGAGGCGCTGGCCACCGCCGCGCCGGCGGGGCGCTGCGCTGCCCAGAACCAGCCCTGAACGCTACGCCGATCGCGACGGCTTAAGCCTTCCACAGCCTCGAGCGCGGCCTATCGCGGGCTAGCTTTTAATTGTTATAATTAAAGTCTGAGCCACACATCGTGCGGCGCCGACCCCCATTGCAGGAGCACGATCATGAAAGGCGACCCGGGAGTAATCGACTTCCTCAATAAGGGACTGCGGCACGAACTGACGGCCGTCAACCAATACTGGCTGCATTACCGGCTGCTCGACAATTGGGGCTACAAGGCGCTCGCCAAGCAATGGCGCAAGGAATCGATCGAGGAGATGCAGCACGCCGACAAGCTGGTCGAGCGCATCATCTTCCTCGACGGATTCCCCAACATGCAGGTGCTCGATCCGCTGCATATCGGCCAGAACGTCAAGGAGGTCCTTGATTGCGACCTCGGCTCGGAAATGTCGGCGCGCGCGCTCTACCAGGAGGCCGCCACCCATTGCCACGGCGTCAAGGACTACGTGACGCGCGACCTGTTCGAGAAGCTGATGCACGACGAGGAAGAGCACATCGATTTCCTCGAGACCCAGCTCGACCTGGTCGCCAAGCTCGGGCTTGAGCTCTACGCCCAGCACCATATCGGCGAGCTCGACGAGAGCGACGACTGAAGCTGCGAAGCTCTTCCAAAATTAGCGTACTCGCCGTCAATGCGAGGAGCAACTGGGTAACGTGGTGCGCCAATTTTAGGACAAATCTGCGCGCCCGCACACTTATAATCATGCGTTCTGATTTGAGTGTGCGGGGGCTTTATGCGAACTCTCTCGCTCCGAATGTGCAACTACCTCCTCCAAACGACAATAAGGTTGCGCCGACCGGCAGCTGTGTGGGCAAGACCTCTGAGCTAGGTGTTTCGTCGGACCACGCCTAGTGTCATCGTCTGAGCGATAATACGGGCGGGGGTTCGTTTTGCCAAAAAAACCTCCGATTTCAGCGGTGGGCTCGTTGTACCAAACACTCACTTCTATGGTTCCCCAGGTCGGCGCAGCGACAAGATGGCCGGCAGCCGGCTCAAGCCAAACCCGCAGCTTCCGCATCCGTCTGCTTGTCAAGCATCGCTAATGGTATGGGAGGGGGCTCGGCGGCTCCGAGTTGGCGCTCGTATTGCCGTCGATGTTGTTGTCGGCGTAGCTCGACACAACCCCGGGCGATGAAACGGCCCATCCGGTGGCATTGCCCGTAATCGTTGATCGCGTAACGCGAATGGTCGCGCCAGTAGAATCCGCCTCCAATCCATTACCGGCATTATTGGCAATTGTGGCGTTCCGCACCATGACGCTTACCATTCCGACGATCGAAAAAACCTGGATGCCGGATCCTGCGTTGTTTGCGCTCACGCTGTCGCTGACGGTCATGTTGACAGTCTGGGTAAAGGAACCAACGAATATCCCGCTACCATTGTTTTCGGCCTCGACGTGATCGAGAACGCCGGTGGTAGTGCCCGACCCTCCTGGGTTAATGGCGATTCCATCACTGCCATTGTCTGAAACCAGCGTGTTCGACACAAAAAGCTGGCTTAGAGTAGAAGAGTTAGGCTCGAAGATGATACCAATGTTCGAGAAATTTTGGATCACGCTATCGCGGACGTTCAGGCTGCCGCCGGAGTTGAACTGAATGCCGTTGGTGGGGCCGGTGATGCCAACTCCATTGAGCGATACGCCGTGTATAGCGACGTTGCCGCTCACGGCATTGATCGTGATTCCGTTTCCATTAGCAGGCGGCGCTATGTAGGACCAGCCTTGGCCTTCGATGGTGATGGCCTGGGTGATGGTGATCGGGCCATAGCCGGCCGGGTCGAGCGCATCGACTTCACCCCCGAGACTAGTCGCGTTCACTGCGGCTTGGAAATGCCGGCACGGCGCGGCGAAGCTACACGGATTGCTGTCACTACCTGCCGCCGAGACGAAGGTGCGGGGAGCCTGAGCTTGTGCGGATGCGGCCGGAAGCATGACGGCAACCGCGAGCCCCGCCGCCATGACGATGGTGGTGCGTGTCATTGGAAAGACCCCGATCTGCGTATGGTTCGATGCCTTTGTCGCTGCTATAGCGGTTTCCGCACAGAGCAGCATTCACCACTCTCCCTGAGGTGCAGCCATCGTGAGGTCAGAGACCTCCTCGCCAATACCCTGCGCGGCGGCGCGCTCCAACCACATGTGAGCTTCCGCGCGGTCTGGCTCGCCGATGACACCGATCGCCAGGTAGCGGGCGAGCATCACCTGAGCGTGGCCGTGGCCCAATTCGGCAGCGGCGCGGAACCATTTTTGGGCCGTGACCCGATCCATGGGGAGACCGTATCCCCCGCCGTACATCGCGCCTAGAGCAAACATCGCGCCCGCATGGTCTTTGGCGGCCGCTTTCTCAAACAGAACAAGCGCATCCTCGGGAAGCGATGGACCTCCGCGACCGTTGACCATCATTTCCGCGAGTGCGACCTGGGCATCTGTCATGCCGGCGTCGGCTGCTCGCTCGAACCAAGCTCGAGCGCCCTTGAGATCGGGCGCTACGCCCCGCCCGTCGGCAAGCATTCGCCCATACATGAATTGCGCTTGCGGCACACCTTCGGCGGCGCGGCGCAACCATTCTGCCGCGCGCTGCTCGTCCGGCTCGACACCAACGCCCTTGACCAGACAGAGGCCGAGATTGAACGCCGCGACAAGGTCGCCGGATAAGGCGGCCTGTTCGAACCATTCTGCGACGCGCGCTGGATCATCCGGAGCGGCAACGCCTTGCAGCACCAGATTGGCTAAGTCTAACTGGGCGGCTCGATCACCAGCCTCGCCAGAAATTCGCAACCAGCGCATCGCCTCCACGTCGTCCCGCGCGACACCGGCGCCTGTCAAGTAAAGCGAGCCGAGAGCACGAGCACCCGCCGGGTCGCCTGCTTCGGCTGCCCGTCGATACCAGTTTGCCGCCTGGGCATAGTTCGGCGGCAGTGGCCCTTTCACGCAGAGATTGGCCACCAGGATTGCCGCCTCCGCATCGCCGGCGAGTGCCGCGCGCCGAAGCCACGATTCGCCTGCAATCAGATCCTGCGGGACATAGTGCCCCTCGATCAGCGCAAGGCCCCACTTCGCCTGAGCGGTACGGTGCCCTCTACTGGCTGCGATGGAATAGTGCTTGACCGCGGCTGCGGCGTCTTGCGGCACACCGACGCCATTCTCTGTTAAAACTCCTAACAGATAGATTGCCGACGGCAACTCCGCTTCTGCTGCGCAGCGCACTTCGTCGGCGATCTGTCGCCGGCTTATCTCGTCCTTAGCATGCGGCGCCAGTGACAGCGCATAGCCAAGGTGCCCTTGCGGACATCCCGCCGCTGCCGAGCGCGCGTACAATTGATATCCTTGGTCTAAGTCCCGCAGCGCATGCGTGCGCGAGTTGACACCGGAAGGATGGTGCGAACAGGTTTTGGCGCGCATTGACAACAGTGCATCCGGGGAGTGCCGCTTGACTGATTGGCGCGTGCTCCGTCCGAAGGGCGCCAAGGTCCACGAGAAGAACTGGATGCCGCAGATCGACGGCGGCAACCTGCAGTTTGTCTATCTTTGCGACCCGACCCGAGTGGTGGACGACCAAGGCCGCACGATCCACGAGAGCACGCCCGCCATCTCCGCCCATCAATTCAGGGGCAGCACGCAGCTAATCGCGTTTGAAGACGGATGGCTCGCCTTGATTCACGAAGTCCAGTGGAAACCGGACGCCAATCGGCGCTTTTATCAACATCGGTTCGTCTGGTTTGATGGAGCCAACAAGCTAGGCCGCGTGAGCCGCCCGTTCTTTTTCCACAAGAAGGGCCTCGAATTTGCAGCCGGCTTGGCTTGGCATCCCGACGGCACGCGCCTTCTGATTTCCTACGGCGTGGCCGACAGCCAAAGCTGGATCGCGACGGTCGCTGCTGCTGAGGTGAGGAGCGCGCTGGAGGATGTGGAGCGGTTGCCATCAGCCATTCTTGCGCGGGAGCCGGATGCGACAGCCTGTCATTCGGCGTCGCAAGATCGGACCGAAGGAACTATCACGGAGACAAAAATCGGCAGTGAGACGATCAGATTTTTCGTCACCAACCGCGATGATTCGATCATGAATTTCCATTACCAAGGTGTTTTTTATGAGACGGAAGAGCTTGATCTCATTAAACGACATTACACTCACGGGGGAACTTTCGTAGATATCGGAGCAAACATCGGGAACCATGCAATCTACGTTTCGCGATTTACAAAATCGCCGAAAATTATTGTCTTCGAGCCTAATCCGACAGCAATCTCCATCCTTAAGAAAAATCTGACCTTAAACCAATGCAACAATGTTGATACCCGCTTTCTGGGGACCGCGCTGGGAGCTGGGAAAAGCCGCTTGAGGCTAGAAACGCCCGATGCGAACAACCTTGGGGGCACCTGCTTTTACGAAGACAAGTCCGGCAGCATAGAGGCAATCGATGGCGATTCTCTTCTTCTGAACGAACCGATCGCGTTCATCAAGATTGATGTCGAAGGAATGGAAACCGAAGTTCTTTCAGGGCTGCATGAGACGATCAGGCGATGGCGACCAACAATCTTCATCGAAGTCTGGGAATCCAAGCTGAGCGCTTTTCAGGATTGGTGCGCACGCGAGTCCTACCACGTCGTTGACACCTATCAGCGATACCAGGGCATTCAGAATTACCTGATCAAGCCTGTTGCTGCGGCACCATCTCGAACATGACAGATGCGCCGCATAATTTTCGAGAATTAATCGTCCGTCGGGCCCGCCACGATAATCCCGCTCGATTAGCCCTAGCCGTCGTGCAGTGGGCAAATTCTTCTCAGCGGAACTGGATGACGAGGCGTCATTTCGGGTGCCTAGGACAGGCGCCTCCATTTGAACTAAGACCCAGGGAATCAGCAGCGTTCCCCTAGAGCTGCGAATACCGCGCTGAGTGCTATCGCACCAACATACTGCCGCTGCGGTCAAAATCTACACCTGATCGTTACCGCGGAGCGAAGGTTCTGGCGCTGTGTCGAAGGCGACGAGTCGCCTCAGCTGTTTGGGGTGAACCGCGCAGATCGAGGTGGTGCGCATCGTCGATATGAGTGCTTCAAGAGCCTGGGCCGTGTTCGCAGTCGATGGAGGACAGGCGGGCCTGGTGGTCCAAGAGGCCTGACAACATGATGCTCGCCGCAATCGTTATCAAACTCTTAACCGCAACTTCGCCGTCATGCCTTGGTGGACCACCGCACGTGCAAGTCGCGACCGGTTAGCAATTACGGTTAATTCTTAAGGTTAAGACCCGCTTAAATAATTGCTGCCATCTTCGGCCCGGTTCAACGACGGCGGGCCGCCGCATCCGTAGCCCGCCCTGGAAAGGACGAAGCAATGGTCAGCGTCAAATTCTTCGCTAGCGCTGCTGCAATAGGCTTGCTCAGCACAGCCGCTCACGCAGCCGATCTCCCTCCCCCCCAGATGTATCAACCGCCACCGCAGTTCGCATATCAACCCGCACCGGTCGTATCCAGCGGCTGGTATCTGCGCGGCGACGTCGGCGTCGGCCTGCAAAGGTTCGACGACGTCGTCCATACGGCGACGAATAGCGCCTTCGTTTGGCCCGCAGATTGGGAGATCATAGAAAAGGATGTTCAGGACACCACGATTTTCGGCGGCGGCATCGGCTACCAGTGGAACAACTGGTTCCGCACCGACGTAACTGGCGAATTCCGCACCAAGGCTACGGTTGCCTCTACTGGAAAGTTCTCGATCAATTGCGCTGGCGGAGGTGTTTGCGTCAGCGATACCGGAGGCCAATATTCGTCGTCTGTATTTATGGCCAACGCCTATCTGGATCTCGGTACCTGGTCGTGCATAACGCCCTATATCGGCGCCGGCGCGGGCGCCGCTTACAATTTCATGTCCAACGTGGAGGATCACGAGATCAACTCGGATGGCACGGCAGGCTATGGTGACACCTCGAACAATTTAGCGACCTGGAGTTTCGCTTGGAACGCGCAAGCCGGCGCTACCTACAACGTTAACAATAATTTCAAGATTGACTTCGGAGTGCGCTACTTGCATCTGGGTTCGCCGCAGACTGACGAAGTTGACTGCTACAATGCACCGCAGTGCCCGGTCACCCACTACACCTTCACCAATATGCATTCGTGGGATTTCAGGATGGGGTTCCGCTGGCTGCTGCAACCCGATGTCCCGCTCATGGCGCCCCCGCCGCTGATGAGCCGGGGCTGATGCCCGGCGCCTGAACGACGAATCAAAAGCAACGGACGGCGCGGGCAACCGCGCCGTTTTCGTTTGAGGAGCCGCCCCAGGGATCCCGAGCTGGCGCCCATATGGGTGCGCTTGACGTCCCGCCCCCCGCCGGGACTACGGAGCTAACGCTCCATTAAGGTTAATGCCTGATGATCGACCGCGTCTGGCCGCGCATGGCGCGCCACCGAGACGGAGAATGCGGCCAATGCGTTGGGTCATCTGTACTTTGGTCGTGCTTTTAGCGCCGGCCGGCGCGCGCGCCGGAGACTTCGACGTGCTGCGCGGCGCGCAACCCGTGGGCTCACCTACCTACACGCGCTGGAGCGGCTTCTACGTCGGTGGACAGGCCGCCTATGTCAGCGGCGGCGCCGATTTCGGCAATGCGACTCAGCCACTCGTCGCCTACATTCTTCGAGACACCTTCATCGAAGATAATTTTGGCGTTTCGAACTGGACGACGCTCGCCAAACGCGACACCAACAGCACAGGTTTTGGCGGCTTCGTCGGCTACAACACTCAATGGGCTGATGCTGTGCTCGGCATCGAGGCGAATTACACCAAGACGAATTGGGCGGCATCGTCCTCGGACTCGATATCGCGACACATGGATTCCGGCGGTACAAGATACGCCGCAACCGTCGACGCAAGCTCGTCCATAAACTTGATCGACTACACCTCGATTCGGGGGCGGGCCGGTTACGTGATGGGCCAATTCATGCCGTACAGCTTGCTCGGCTTTGTCGTCGGCCGTGCCGATATCACGAAATCCGCCACTGTCACCGAGACCGAAACGGACATCGCGACCGGAATTATCACAGGCGCCTTAAGCCCGACGACAAAAGCCGATAACCAATCCGCCAAGTTCATCTATGGCTACTCGGCCGGGCTTGGGCTGGACATGGCACTCACGCACAACGTCTTCCTGCGCGCCGAATACGAATATGTGCAGTTTTTCGGACTCGGCGGCACGCATCTGGATCTCAACACGGCCCGCGTCGGCGGCGGCCTCAAGTTCTGACCGCGTTGGTGCAGATTTTTTAGCAGCGCTTCAGCAGACATTGCCGGAGCCGCTAGACGGTCTGGCACTTGATGGCATGGCATCTGGCGTAAATTGGCGGGGACCAGCGGAAGTTCGCCTAGAATTTGATACCGAGACCGCCACGGACGGTGTTGACGTTCACGACCAGGTTGGCGATCGGCGCAAACTGCACATATTCGTATTCGGCGCGCAGGAAAACGTTGCGCGTGAGCGCGATGTCGAGACCGCCACCGACGGTGAAGCCATACATCCATTCACCGTTTTTTCCGGCGGTGCCGGTAAACGAGAACGGCACGCACGGCGGAGTGGTGCCTGCGGGACAGCCGAGCGGCGGATTTTGTATGCCGAACGCCGTGCCCACAATATTGACGTTGGCGTGCCCGACGGCCACGCCGGCGAAAGCGTAGGGCAGGAAATTGCCCAGCGCCCAGCCACCACGCGCCCGCAGCGTGCCGAAATTGAGATCGGTGACGCTGCCGCTTCCGGTAACAGTGACATCGTAGGTGGTTCCACCCGCCGACACCTGCCGCGAGATGGGCGAGTTCGGCGCGATAAGCGACAGGTTGGCCTGGTCGTAGTTGGCCTCGACGCCGAGGATGAGCCTTTCGAACTGCGTGTTGTAGCCGACAAAGCCGCCGAAGCCCGCGGCACTGTGATTGGCCTGACCGAGCACCGGCCAACTGGACGGCTGCTGCACACTCTCCAGCGTCAGTTCGCGCAGCGCATAAGCGAGCGGCCCCTGCGTGGTGTTGCTGAAGTTACCACCGGCACCGCTGTAGCTGACCTGGCCGCCGATATAGATGCCGGCCCAGCCGTTGACGTTCATGGGCGCCGCCGGTTGCGCGCCGGTCAGCCAACTCAGATCGTCCGCGAAGGCGCTTGGCGCGAACGCAAACGCCAACAGTGCATATATGACGTGACGCATAGGACGCCCTTTCCCCTTGTTGCGGGCAATCTTCGAGCGCGGACATTAAAGGGGGGTTAGCCGGTCAGCCGCCGTTGTCACGGCTTAACCGTTCCGGATATTTAGAATTGCGACGCTGTGACAAATCTGCGCGGGATTTTCTCCGATATCAGAGCCGAGAATTCTGCCGCGTTTTCCAGCACTAAGGCGACGCAGCCGCGCGCGCGCAATTTCTTTGCAACGGCCGCAACGAATGCGATTCAATAAGCGCTAACCGCAAATGATCTTAAAATTGTCGCTGACGCAGTAGGTAAATCCACGCTGAATGCGCGCGCCACATTTCAGGTTACGGAATCGTTTGCGCGCGGCCTGCAGCCACCGCGCTGTTCGCGATTGTGACATTGCGTTTACTACCATTACCGCGATCGCGAGTGGCGCCGAGTGCCACGTCGACCCACCGCCATGCCGACCGACGGCCGCAACTCGCGCTTGACGGCGGGACGTCAAATCCTTAATTCCAGGGGTGGGACACCCCTCCCCAACGAGGGGCGCCTATCTGGAAGGATAGACCATGACGATTGCCAAGCCCTCCGTGCGGCCAAACGTGCCGCACTTTTCGTCCGGCCCCTGCGCCAAGCGCCCTGGCTGGACCCCGCAAGCCCTCGCCGACGCATTTGTGGGTCGCTCCCACCGTTCGAAGCCGGGCAAGGCCAAGCTCAAGCGCGCCATCGATCTGACCCGCGAGGTGCTGCGCGTGCCGGCGGATTATCGCATCGGCATCGTGCCGGCGTCCGATACCGGTGCGGTCGAGATGGCGCTGTGGACGCTGCTTGGCGCGCGTCCGGTGACGCTGCTGACCTGGGAATCCTTCGGCGAAGGCTGGGTCAGTGACGTCACCAAGGAGCTCAAGCTCAAGGACGTCACCGTGCTGCGGGCGCCGTACGGCGAGCTCCCCGATCTCGCCAAAGCCGATCCGGGAAGCGACATCGTGTTCACCTGGAACGGCACGACGTCCGGCGTGCGCGTGGCCAACGCCGATTGGATCGCGGCCGACCGGGCCGGGCTTACCATCTGCGACGCCACTTCGGCCGCATTCGCCCAGCCGCTTGAATGGAGCAAGCTCGATGTGGTCACGTTCTCCTGGCAGAAGGCGCTGGGCGGCGAAGCGGCCCATGGCATGCTGATCCTGTCGCCGCGCGCGGTGGCGCGGCTCGAAAGCTACACGCCGCCGTGGCCGGTGCCGAAGATTTTCCGCACCACCAAGGGCGGCAAGCTCAACGAAGGCATTTTCCAGGGCGAGACCATCAACACGCCGTCGATGCTGTGCGTCGAGGATTATCTCGACGCGCTCGAATGGGCGAAGTCGGCCGGCGGCTTGCCGGCGCTGCACGCCCGCGCCGACGCCAATGCCAAAGTCATCGCCGATTGGGTTGAGCGCACGCCCTGGATCGATTTTCTGGCGCGCGATCCGGCGCTGCGCTCCAACACCTCGGTCTGCCTGAAGGTGGTCGATCCGGACGTAACGCGGCTCAACGCCGACGCGCAGGCGGCGTTCGTCAAAGGCATCGCCGCAGCCCTCGACAAGGAAGGCATCGCTTACGACATCGATGCCTATCGCGATGCGCCGCCGGGATTGCGCATCTGGTGCGGCTCGACCATCGAGCGCGCCGATGTCGAGGCGCTGACGCCGTGGCTCGACTGGGCCTATGCGGCGGCCAAGGAAGCGCTGGCGAAGGCGGCTTGATCGCCATGTCTTCGGCTTCCACGTTCGCCGATCCTCGCACCGAACGGCTGGTAGCATTCGTGCGCGGCATCGGCATCGACGTGCGCGCTGCCACGCTCCCGAAAAAGACGAACTGCCCGGTCCTCACATGCTGCGCTGGTTGCGCTGATCGCAAAGGAAATTTGCCATGACCGCCCGCGTTCTGATCTCTGATGCGTTGTCGCCCGCTGCCGTGCAGATTTTCAAGGATCGCGGCGTTGAAGTCGAATTCCAGCCCAATCTCGGCAAGGACAAGGACAAGCTCGCCGAGATGATCGGCGGCTTCGATGGTCTGGCGATCCGCTCCGCGACCAAGGTCACGGCCAAGATGCTGGAGAAGGCCAAGAGCCTGAAAGTGATCGGCCGCGCCGGCATCGGCGTCGACAATGTCGACATCCCGGCCGCGACCGCGCGCGGCATCATCGTGATGAATACGCCGTTCGGCAATTCGATCACAACGGCCGAGCATGCCATCACGCTGATGCTGGCGATGGCGCGACAAATCCCGGAAGCCGATGCCTCGACGCGGGCCGGCAAATGGGAAAAGAACAAATTCCTCGGCGTCGAGATTTTCTCAAAGACGCTCGGCGTCATCGGCTGCGGCAATGTCGGCTCGATCGTCGCCGACCGGGCGATCGGGCTGAAGATGAAGGTGATCGCCTACGATCCGTATTTGTCGGCCGAGCGCGCGGTTAACCTCGGCGTCGAGAAGGTCGAGCTCGACGAGCTGTGGCGGCGCGCCGATTTCATCACCCTGCACACGCCGCTGACCGACAAGACCCGCGACATCATCAATGCCGAGACGCTTAAGCTCACCAAAAAAGGCGTACGGCTGATCAACTGCGCGCGCGGCGAACTGGTCGATGAGACGGCGTTGTGCGAGGCGCTCAAATCCGGCCACGTCGCCGGCGCCGCGGTCGACGTCTTCCGGGAAGAACCTGCGACGCAGAGCTGCCTGTTCGGCCTGCCGAACGTGGTCTGCACGCCGCATCTCGGCGCTTCGACCATGGAGGCGCAGGAGAACGTGGCGCTGCAGGTCGCCGAGCAGATGGCGGACTATTTGCTGCGCGGCGCGATCTCCAACGCCGTCAACTTTCCCTCGATCAGCGCCGAGGAAGCGCCGAAGCTCAAACCTTTCGTGGCGCTCGCGGACAAGCTCGGCTCGTTCGCCGGCCAGCTCACCGAGAGCGGCATCACCCGCGTGCAGATTTCCTACGAAGGCGGCGTCGCGCAGCTCAACACCAAGGCGCTGACCTCGGCCGCGGTCGCCGGCCTGCTGCGCCCGATGCTCCAAGACGTCAACGTCGTCTCGGCGCCGATCGTCGCCAAGGATCGCGGCATCATCGTCGAAGAGACGCGGCGCGACGCCGAGGGCGATTACGAGAGCCTGATTACGGTGACGGTGACGACCGACCGGCAAATGCGTTCGGTGTCGGGCACGGTCTATGCCGACGGCCATCCGCGCATCATCAACATCAAAGGCATCCGCATGGACGCCGAATTCGGCCCGTCGATGCTCTACGTGACCAACCAGGACAGGCCCGGCTTCGTCGGCCGCTTCGCGACGCTGCTCGCCGGCGCCGGCATCAACATCGCGACCTTCCATCTCGGCCGCGAATCGCCGGCGGCGACGCCATCGCGCTGGTCGAAGTCGACGGCACGGTGCCGCCGAGCGTGCTCGCCGAAGTGCAGAAAATCCCCAACGTGCAGCAGGTCAAGACGCTGCGGTTTTGACGCCGTCACTGCTTCGTCGCGATCGTAATCCCGCTGAACACCAACCCGTAGCCGACGGCGTGGTAAAGCTCGAAGCGCTCGCCCAACAGCACGATCGCCAGCACCGAGCCGAATACCGGCACGAGATGGATGAACGGCGCGGCGCGGTTGGCGCCGATGAGCTCGATGCCGCGGTTGAGGAACAGATAGCCGAGCAGCGACGGGAAGATGCAGATGAAGGCGAAGCTGAGAAAGCTCTCGGCATCGAACACCATCGTCCGTCCGCTGGCGATTTCAAGCACCACGAGCGGAATGAGCAGCACCGCGCCGCCGCCCATGCCGGCGGCGAGAAACGACAACGGATGGATCGGCGGCCGCTTGCGCAGTATGGCCATATAGAAGCCGTAGAACACCAGCGCGATCACGAACCAGACGTCGCCCTGATTGAACGCGATGCCGAGCAGGATCGCGAGACTGCCGTGGCAGATGATGACGATGACGCCGCTGAGCGAAACGCAGATGCCGCCGGCTTGCCGCAAGGTCAGGCGATCGCCGAACAGCGCAAAAGTCCACAACGCGACGAACAACGGCCCGATCGATTGCAGCAGCAATCCGTTGATCGCGGTGGTGTATTGCAGGCCGTAATAGGCCATCGTGTTGTAGGCGGAGAAGCCGGTGAACGCGAGCAGCGTCATCATCCCGGCGTGTTTGCGGATGATCGGCCAGTCGCGCCGCAGATGGCCGGCCGCGAACGGCAACAGGATCAGGAACGCGCCGGCCCAGCGGCCGAACGCAAGCGTCATCGGCGGAATATGTCCGACGACGAAGCGGCCCAGCACGGTATTGCCGGCCCAGAACAGCGAGGTCAGCGACAGCAGCAGATAAGGCTGGTCGGACAACCAGCCGCCGACGCGGGCGGAAGTGGATGCGGGCGCGCCCGGCATGGCGGCATTCCCTTTGTCGATCTTGGAACGACCGCGCAGCGATCGAACGGCGGCCCGCTTTGTAGAAACTTCAAATCCGCCGCACCAGCCCAGGGGCGGCATGGCTGCCCCGGCCGCGCCCGCGCTTTGCGTCAATTTGCCCGCGGCTTAAGCCGCATTGTCGCCTCAAGCGACACGGCAAATCCGCAACCAGGCGACAAGGCTAACGGCAAATTCCTTGTGGAAACAATCGTTTGGCGGAAACCACGCGGTCCGGCAGCAGCCGCTTTTCCTTGCTTCCCGCGGTTTCATCCTTTATCCGAAACAGTCGGCTACGGCCGGTATCCGATTCATGTGATGTTTTCATCGGCCTGTCGGGGTCAGTTCCTCATGGCGAATGTTGTCGTGGTCGGCTCCCAGTGGGGCGACGAAGGCAAAGGCAAGATCGTCGACTGGCTCTCCGAGCAGGCCGACATCGTCGTCCGCTTCCAGGGCGGCCACAATGCCGGCCACACGCTGGTGATCAACGGCACGACCTACAAGCTGTCGCTGTTGCCCTCGGGCGTGGTGCGGCCGGGCAAGCTGTCGATCATCGGCAATGGCGTCGTGCTCGACCCGCATGCGCTGCTCAACGAGATCGCCACGCTGAAGAAACAGGGCGTCACCGTCACGCCGGAGAATCTGCGCATCGCCGAGAACACGCCGCTGATCCTGCCGCTGCATCAGGAGCTCGACGTCGCGCGCGAGAAGGCCTCGGGCAAGGGCGCGATCGGCACCACCGGCCGCGGCATCGGCCCGGCCTACGAAGACAAGGTCGGCCGGCGCGCCATCCGGCTGATGGATCTCGCCGACCTGCAGATGCTCAACGGCAAGATCGACCGGCTGCTGGCGCACCACAACGCGCTGCGCCGCGGGCTTGGCATGAGCGAGATCGCGCCGCGCACGATCTACGATGAATTGGCCGCGGTGGCGCCGAAGGTTCTGCCGTACATGGACTCGGTGTGGTCGCTGCTCGACGACCGGCGCCGCGAGGGCAAGCGCATATCTGTTCGAAGGCGCGCAGGGCGCGCTGCTCGACATCGACCACGGCACTTATCCGTATGTCACGTCGTCGAACACGGTGGCGGCGCAGGCCGCGACCGGCTCCGGCCTCGGGCCCAATGCGATCGGCTATGTGCTCGGCATCTGCAAGGCCTACACCACCCGCGTCGGCGCCGGGCCGTTTCCGACCGAGCAGCTCAACGAGATCGGCAAGACGCTCGGCGAGCGCGGCAAGGAATTCGGCGTCGTCACCGGGCGGCCGCGGCGTTGCGGCTGGTTCGACGCCGTGCTGGTGCGTCAGACCGTCCGCACCAGCGGCATTCGCGGCCTCGCGCTGACCAAGCTCGACATCCTCGACGGTTTCGAGGAGATCAAGGTCTGCGTCGGCTATCGGCTCGACGGCAAGGAGATCGATTATCTGCCGGCGAGCGAACACGCCCAGGCGCGCGTCGAGCCGATCTACGAGACCATCGCCGGCTGGCAGGAGAAAACCGCCCGCGCCCGCTCGTGGGCGCAATTGCCGGCCCAGGCCATCAAATACGTCCGCCGGATCGAGGAACTGATAGGCTGCTCGGCGGTGTTGTTGTCGACGAGTCCCGAGCGCGAGGACACGATCCTGATGCAGAACCCGTTCGAAACATGAGCGATGAAATTTAAGAAAGCCGAGCGTAAGCTTAATCCATGACCGACTACCAACCGCTCATAGCGCGAGCCATAGAGGGGCTTGGCAAAAGCACCGGCGAAGCCCGCCGGGCGCTCTATGAGCGGGCGCGCTCGGCGCTGGTCACGCAGCTGCGCTCGGTCGAGCCGGCACTGTCCGAATCCGAGATCACCCGCGAGCGCCTGTCGCTCGAAGAGGCGATCCGCAAGGTGGAGGCCGACGCCGCGCGCAAGTCCCGCATGGAGGCGCGAACCGAGCCGCGTTTCGAACCCCGCCCGCTCAGGCCGCCAAGTCGTCCGGCTCCTGCCGCAATGCCGGCGCCGCCCCCACCGCCTGCCGCGGTCCCACCGCAGCCCTCCGGCCCCCCGCTGCCGAACCGCCGCAGCCGGAACCCCTTGAGGCCCGACAAGACGAGCCGCCGCAGCTGCAGGACGATTTCGACGAGCCGGAGCAAGCCGAACCACCGCCGCCCCCGCCGCCGCCGCGGCCTATACCGTCCACGGCACGCGGCCGGCTGTTAAGCGCGCGCACGCCTTCGCTCGGCCGGGAAGGGCTCAGGGGTTTCCGCGACGTCGTCCACGATGTCGACGATCTCGGCTCCGCCAGCGCCCGCGCGGCCCAATCCGCGCGCGACACCCGCGACACTTATGAGCCGCAGCCGCGCCGCTTGCCGCGCGACGACGATCCGCCGCCGGCGCCGTACGAGCCTGAGCTCGATCTGGATGATTTAGGCGCGCACGATGACGACCCGCGGCACCCGCAGAGCCTCGAACAATCCTTCGAGCTCGACGAGGAGCGGCCGTTTCCGTCGCAGTCGGCGCGGGGCCGTTCGGCGCGCCCGCCGGAGTCGGAAGACGAGTACGAGCACGCGCCACCGCCGCGCTCCTATGTCGGCATCATCAAGCTCGTCGTGCTGGCGTGCATCGTCGGCATTGTCGCGGCGATTTTCTATTGGCAATTGCCGAACATGAAACGCATGGTCGCGTCATTCGGGGCGCGACAGCCGGCCCAGGTGACGCAGGCGCCGGCGCCGTCCGAACCGAAATTCCCCGGCCGGGTCCCGCAGGAGCAAACGCCCGGACAGGCGGCCAATAGCGGCGCGCCCGGCAATCAGGCAGCGCCCGCGGTGGCGCAACGGGTCGTGCTCTACGAAGAAGATCCGAACGACCCGCAGGGCAAACGCTTTGTCGGCTCGGCGATCTGGCGCACCGAGACTGTTTCGCCCGGCGCGGGACTGGCGCCGGAGCTCGCGGTGCGCGCGGATATCGAAATCCCGGATCGGCGGATGACCGTAACCTGGTCGCTGCGCCGCAACACCGACAAGGCGCTGCCGGCAAGCCACACCATCGAGATCATGTTCAACCTGCCGGCCGATTTTCCCGGCGGCGGCATCGCCAACGTGCCGGGCGTGTTGATGAAGCAGGCCGAGCAGGCGCGCGGCACGCCGCTTGCGGGGCTGGCGGTCAAAGTCACCAACGGATTCTTCCTGATCGGCCTGTCCGCGGTCGACGCCGACCGGCAACGCAATATGCAGCTGCTCAAGGATCAGGAGTGGTTCGACGTTCCCATCGTCTATACCAACGGCGGCCGCGCCATCATGGCGGTGGAAAAGGGCCCGCCCGGCGACCGCGCCTTTGCCGACGCCTTCGCGGCGTGGGCCAAGTGAGCGTCACAAGTGAACGCCACAAGTGACTGCAACGAGTAAGCGCAACAAGTCAGTGCAATTGTTGCTATAGTCGGCCGGACATAAGGCTCGTGTACCAGGAGTGGTTCATTGGCGACGCGTGCGAAAACAACTGCACCTGATGCCGGCGCGATGCAGCCGGCCGCAAGCCCGCACATCGCTTCGGCACTGCGCACGCTGGACACCGAGCGCGACGGCGTCGCTGCGCTGGCGGCCGCGATGTGCGATGCCCTTGGCGCCCCCTTCGTCGCCGCCGTTGAAACGATCCGCAACGCGCGCGGCCGCGTCATCGTCACCGGCATGGGTAAATCCGGCCATGTCGGCAGAAAGATCGCCGCGACGTTGGCCTCCACCGGCACGCCGGCATTCTTCGTGCACGCCGCCGACGCCAGCCATGGCGACCTTGGCATGATCACGTCCGACGACGTGATGCTGGCGCTGTCCTGGTCGGGCGAGACCGAAGAGCTGAAAGACCTGATCAATTATTCCCGCCGCTTCCGCATCCCGCTCATCGCCGTCACGGTCAGCGCCGACAGTACGCTGGGCAAGTCCGCCGACGTCGTCTTGGCGCTGCCGGCGACGCGCGAAGCCTGTCCGCATAATCTCGCGCCGACGACGTCCTCGCTGATGCAGCTCGCGCTCGGTGACGCCCTTGCGATTGCGCTGCTCGAAAGCAAGGGATTCAGCGCGATGGACTTCGGCGTATTTCATCCGGGCGGCCAGCTCGGCGCGGCGCTCAAATTCGTCCGCAACGTCATGCATCCCGGTGCTGCCGTGCCGCTCATCAAACGCGGCGCGCCGATGTCGGAAGCGATCGTCGAAATGTCCGCCAAGGGATTTGGCTGCGTTGCCGTCATCGACGATAGCGGCAAGCTCGCCGGCGTCATCACCGACGGCGATTTAAGGCGTCATATGCGCGCCGACCTGCTGCAAGCGCCGGTCGATGAGGTCATGACGGCATCGCCAAAGGTCGTTCGTCCCGATCAGTTGGTCAGCGAAGCACTGCAATTGCTCAATTCGTTGAAGATCACGGCACTCGTCGTCGTCGAGCAGGGCCGGCCGGTCGGCATCGTGCATTTCCACGATCTGCTGCGCGCCGGCGTGGCATGAGATGGCGCGCCGCCCGAGCGCGGCGGCTAGTACAGGCCGCCGCGCGTAACCGCTGTGTCGTCATCGTTTTGAGGTTCGGCGGCAGCAGGCGCCGAGGCGGCCGGCGCATTCGTCTTGGCGCTGGCGGCAGCGGGCTTCGCCGGTTCGGTATCGGCTTGCCGATGCGCAACGTAGTCGTCGTAGCCGGGGGTGCCCGGCCGCGGCGGAACGCCCCCGGGCAAGCCGCCGGCCCAGTGCGGCCAATGATCGGCCGTAAATCCGGAAACGGACCCGCACGATCCCAGAGCCAAGCCGAGACCGAGCCCCATCAATGCCACGGAGAGCCTTTTGACCATCATGCCAGCCGCAGGGTTGGGCCTCGATTGACCGGTACAGGCTATTTGGACGTGCGCTGCTTTCGTGGCGGGACTGTGATGTCCTAAAAAGGGCGCGGGTTCCGCTTCCCCGATGGAGCGCCGGACCCGTTGTTTGGCGCGCGATTTGCAAGCAACTAAACTTCTATGGTCTCGGTGTGAACGATTTCCTAACCTGCCGTCAATGGCGCCGATGATGTACCCACGACGCTCCGCGATGCCGCTGCAGCACGCCACGCTGCGCGCGGCGCTCGTGCTGACGCTCGTCCTGTTGGCGGGATGCAGCAGCTTGGCAGGGCCGCAAGACGGCGCGGCAACCGCGCCTTTGAATTCGGATTACCGCCGTATGATCGCCGCACATCTCAAAGCCGCATTCACGAAGTCTCCTCCGACCGGCCCGGCAGAGATATCGGACCCGCGATGGGTTTTGGCCAACAAGGGATGGAGCTGGCAGGTCTGTGTTCGCTTCCAAGATCGCGGTCACCAGCGTACCTATGCGCTGTTCTTCAAAGGCTCGGAATTCCTCGATGAGCGATACGCGGTTTTGACCGATGCCTGCGACGCGCAAACCTATTCCGAGTTCGATCTGGGTTCAGGTGTGATGAGGCCGGGGGCTGTCGGCGATCCGGGGCCGCTGTATTAGATGCGTGCGATGGTCGGCGACAGGTCCACGCGATGAACGACGGCAGCGGCAATGGGTGGCTCGTGGGCGGCGCGGTCACCGTGATCTTCGCGGCGTTGATGAGCGCCTTGCTGATTGTCGCGCTCTACCCGTGGCTCGAGCGCTATGCGCTGGCCAAGCCGAATGCCCGCTCGTCGCATCGCACGCCGACGCCACAAGGCGCCGGCATCGCCGTCATCGCCGCGACGATAGGCGCCGCCGGTGTCGCGCTGGCAATTTTCTCGCTGGGCGTTTCGCCCGACTTGAACCTGCCGAAAGTCGTCGCCGCGGCGTTGCTCATGACTTGCCTCGGCGCGATCGACGATATTCGGCCGCTTCCCGCCGGCCTGCGCTTGATCCTGCAGACGGTCGTGATCGCGGGCGTCATCTACACGCTGCCCGATCAGCTTCGCGTGGTGCCGCCATTGCCGTGGTGGATCGAACGGCTCCTGCTGCTGGTCGGCGGCTTGTGGTTCGTCAATCTGGTCAACTTCATGGACGGCATCGACTGGATGACCGTCGCGGAAGTGATACCGCTCACGGCTACGCTCACCGTGCTCGGCATAGCGGGCGCGTTGCCATCTTACGGCACGGTGCTGGCGCTGGCGCTCGGCGGTGCCATGATCGGATTTGCTTATTTCAATCGCCCGGCGGCCAAAGTTTTCCTTGGCGACGTCGGCAGTCTTCCGATCGGTCTCATTCTCGGTTGGCTGCTGCTGCTGGTTGCCGGCGGCGGCCATCTGATCGCCGCTGTGGTGATGCCGCTCTATTATCTCGCCGATGCCACGATCACCTTGTTCCGGCGTCTCATCCGGCGCGAGCCGTTCTGGGAGGGGCACCGCACGCATTTCTATCAGCGCGCCACCGACAAGGGCTTTACCACCATGGCCGTGGTCGCGCGCGTGTTCGCCGTGAACATCGGCCTCGGCATTCTGGCGGTCATTTCCGTGATCGTGCCGGGCCGGCCGAGCGAGATTGCCGCGCTGGCGGTTGGCGCTGTTCTCGTTGCCTGGCTGCTCGCCGCGTTCGAGCGGGGCCGGACATGAGCCGCGTCCTGGTCACCGGTGCATCCGGTTTCATCGGCAGTGCCGTGGTCGCCGCCTTGGCGCGAGACGGCCACACGGTGCGCGCGGCAGTGCGGCGGCCGCATCTGTCGTTCCCCGACGGCGTCGAAGTGGTGCAGCATCCGGATTTGGCGGAAGCGTTCGACTGGCAGCCGCTGCTGCAAGACATCGATCAGGTCGTTCATCTTGCCGGCATCGCCCACACCGGCCGCGGCGTCGATCGCGCGTCATATGATCGCGTCAACCGGCAAGCGACCGCGCAGCTCGCCACGGCGGCGGCGCGGGCCGGCGTCAAGCATTTGGTTTTTGTTTCTTCGATTCGCGCGCAAAGCGGGCCGGCCGCCGATCACGCTTTGACCGAACGCGATGACCCGGCGCCGACCGACGCTTACGGCGCGTCAAAACTCGCCGCCGAGGAAGCCGTGCGCGGCTCCGGCGTGCCGTTCACGATCTTGCGCCCGGTGCTGCTCTATGGCCCGGGCGTGAAGGGAAATTTGGCGCTGCTGGCGCGCGCCGCCGCGACGCGCTTGCCGCTGCCGGTCAAGGATTTCAGCAACCGCCGCTCGCTACTCGGCATCGACAATTTCATCTCGGCATTGGCTTTCGTGCTGGCGACGCCGGCCACCATCGGCGAGACCTATGTGGTGGCCGACCCCGGAATTCCGCCGCGGCTGTCCGACGTTTTTGCAACGCTGCGGCAGGCTCGAGGCCGCCGCGCGTTCATCATGCCGATGTCGCCGGACTATATCGAGCTGCCGCTGCGCTTATTCCGGCGTACCGATCTATGGCACAGCATCGGCGGCAATTTGCGGGTCGATGCCGGCAAGCTGATCGCGGCGGGCTGGCGACCGGCGCACGATACCCGCGGCGGCCTCGCCGCCATGGTTCAGGCCGCGGCGCCGCGAAAGTCGGGCACGGCGTCGCGCAGCACGCGGTAGATCGCCTCGCGTTCCTCCCGCACCAAGCCCTGCTCCAGCATGGCGAGCCAGCCGCGCATCGAATCGAGCGGCGGCTGCACCGGACGCGCGGCGACGACGCCGACGAAGCCGATGTCCACCATCGGCTCCTCGCGCGCGAACAGGATTTCCTGCATCCGCTCGCCCGGGCGCGTACCGGTGAACACGATATCGACGTCGCGGCCCGGCTCCAGGCCGGCGAGCCGGATCATGCGCTCGGCGAGATCGACGATCTTCACCGGCTGACCCATATTGAGCACATAGACCGAGACGTCGGAGCGGTCGGGCCCGAGCGCGTGGCTCGCCGCGGTGACGACGAGATCGCACGCCTCGCGAATGGTCATGAAGTAGCGCACCATGTCGGGATGGGTGACGGTGACCGGGCCGCCGGCATCGATCTGCGCCTTGAACTTCGGCACCACCGAGCCGTTGGAGGCGAGCACGTTGCCGAACCGCACCGCGATCAGCCGCATGCCGCGGCGGTCGGCTTCGGCGCGGCGCGAAAAATCGGCATCGAGCGCCTGACAATACATTTCGGCAAAGCGCTTGGTGGCGCCGAGCACCGAGACCGGCTCGATCGCCTTGTCGGTCGAGATCATCACCATCGCCGCGGCACCCGCCGCGGCGGCGGCGTCGGCGACATTGACCGAGCCGAACACGTTGGTCTTGATGCCCTCCTCCCAGTTCGCCTCCAAGAGCGGCACGTGCTTGAGCGCCGCGGCGTGGAAGACGATGTCGGGCTTGAAATCCGTCATCAGCCGGAACACGCGATTGCGGTCGCGGACGTCGGCGATGCGGCCGTCGATCACCGGCCGCGCCTGCTTGGTGGCGAGAGCTTCCAGCACCGCATGCAGCGCCGGTTCGGAATTCTCGATGATGAGCAGCCGCGACGCGCCGAACGCGATGACGCGGTCGCAAATCTCGGCGCCGATCGAGCCGCCGCCGCCGGTCACCACCACCGATTTGCCGTTGAGGAAGGTTTCCAGCCGCGCGTAATCGATCTTGACGCTCGGCCGCAGCAACAAATCCTCGACATTGACCGGCGCCAGCCGCGGCATTTCGCCGGCGTCGTCGAGCGAAGGCAGCCGGCTGACCGCGAGCCCGAGACGGCGCGCATGCATCAAGGTCGCTTCGGGTTTTGCATCCGGCTCGAATGCCGACGGCGTGAAGATCACGCGCGAGATCGGAGTGTCGCGTTGCGCGAAGTCGTTGACGACGGCATCGAGCGCCGAAAAATAGCCGAGAACGGGAATGCCGCGGATCGACTGGCCCTGATCGCCAGCGGACTGCGACAGCACGCCGACCGGCCAGATCTTCTTGACCGCGCCGCTTTCGATGGCGCGCAGCAACACCTCGGCGTCGGCGGCGCGGCCGAGCACGAGGGCGGGATTGGCGGCCTCCGCGCGGGCGTGATGCCGGGTGCGCGTGTAGCGGAAATAACGATAGGCAAGCCGCGGTCCGCCGAGGAAGACGAATTGCAGGACCCAATAGAGGACGATCGTGATCTTGCCGAAGAAGAACTGCCCGAGCACGTTGGGCGCGACCAGCACGTAATCGAGCACCAACAGCGATACGGCGAGCACCGACGACGCGCGCAGGATGTTCATCAAATCCGGCAGCGACGCGAACCGCCACTTCGCCTCGTAGAGATGGAACAGGTAATAAACGATCCCGGCATAGGCGACGAAGCCGGGCAAGAACAGGAGCAGCGGCTTTTCGCGCTCCATCAGGCCCGCCGCCTCGAAGCGGATGTAGAAGCTCGCAACGACCGCCGCCGCCGTCATGACCAGGTCATGGGCGATAACGAGCGTTCTGCGCGGGCTTATGTGCAGTCCGTGCATGCTTAAATCCGTGCCGCGGGATTAATTATCCCGGCTTTTCAATACCGGGCTTTGTCCCAAGGCGCCACCCCGGCGCCACCGCCCTAGGCCGCCCGGCGCACCGCAAGTGCTTGATCGACAGCCATTATTACCTGGGCGGCGGAAAGCTCGTCGAGGCATTGGCTGAAGCTGTCGAGGCGGCGCTCGCAGCCCTCGAGCTGGCACGGCAGGCAGGGCAAGGGGTTTTGCACCAGCCACACATTGCCGCGCTGTTGGATGGTGCCGGCAGCCGCCCACGGCCGGTCGAGGCCGCCCACCGGCCAGGGTCCCCAGAGGCGGGGATCAGTCGGCCCGTAGAGCGCCACCGTCGGGGTGCCAGTGGCGGCGGCGAGATGGGTGATGGCGGTGTCCGGACCGACATAGGCCCGCGCGGCGGCGATGGTGGCGGCAAGCTCCGGCCAGTCCAGCCTGCCGTCGAGCCGCGTGACCTCGCAGTCGCGCCAGACTTCGTCGAGATAGGCGCGATCGCTCTTGGCACCGCTGGTGACGACGGCGAGGCCGCGCTGGCGCAGCGCTGTGGCGAGCATCCGCCAACCGTCCATGGTCCAGCGCTTGTAAGTGAACATCGGCGCGGCGTGGACGACAGCATAAGGCTGCCCCGGGATCAGGTTCGATTGCACCCCGCCTGACGGACATACGATTTCCGGCACGGCGGCAATGCCTAGCAGCTCGGTAAGGCGGAGCACATCGCGCACGCGATGCTGTTGCCGGTCGGCGACATAGGAGCGGGTCAGCGCCAGACGCTTCACCGTCGCCGACAATCCATCCGGTTCGACGGGCCCGGCGCTTTGCCGGCCCGCGATCCAGGCAAACATCGTCGGCCGATCGCCGGTCTGGGTGGAGAGCGCAACGTCGTAACGCCGCGCCAACCGGCGCAACAGGGCAAGAGTTTCGCCGGCGCCCGGACGCTGCGGTATGGCGATGACTTCGGCGAGATCGGGATTGCCGGCTAAAATTCCTTCCGTGCCGGCGAACACCAGCGCCTCGATCGAAGCGGTGGGGAACGCGCGCTTGATGCTGCGAATGAGCGGCGTCGTCAGCAAAACGTCGCCGAGCCGGCGCAACGCCACCACCAGCACGCGGGGATTGCTCGGCAAGACAAGCGGCGTCATGGCTTCGCGACCGGCAATGCGGCAGGCGGGACAGCGGGCGGTCTTTGGGCGTCGCGCAGCACGGTGCCGCCGACGATGCCGACGCCGAATACATAGAGCCAGCCCTGGCCGAAATCGAACAAATGCGAATTGACCAGCGACGATAGGAAATTCTGCACGACGATGATGGTGCCGATCGACGCCATCAGTCCGGCGCCGCGAAACAGCAGCCCATGCGCGGCCCACATCGCCAGCAACACCGCGGCGCCGACGGCACCGAGCTCGATCGCCACGGCGAAAATCTGGCTGTGCGGATTGACCGTGGCAACGGCCGAAGCCGAACCGGCATCACCGGATGCCGCGAGGCGAAACTGCTCGGCGATGGACCCCGTGCCGTGGCCGATGACGGGCGCGGCCTCGACGATGGCCGCCGACTTCTTCAGGTACTCCATGTGCAGCCCGGTTGAATTGGCCGCGTCCGAGTTCTGATAAGTGCGAAGCTCAGTGAACGAATGCATCACGCGCACGTTGAAATAAGGCGATGCATTCAATGCCACGGCGGTAAGAGCGGCCGCGACGATGCCTGCAAGAGCCGCACCTCGCGCGCCGGAATAGCGGTAGCCGAGCACAACGGCGAGCAAAGGCGCGACCACGACGGTGGTACGGCTCGTTGCGACGAAGGCGATATTGGTGAGGAAACAGGCGGCAAGGCAGAGCAGCGCCGCTATGGTTGGCCATCGGGCTTCACGCCAGCGCTCGCAGGCCGCGCCGATGAGCCCGAAGGCGCAAATGAGGAAGATACCGCTCTGCCAGATGTAGTCCTTGACCGGTACGCCATAGTCCATTGCGTGCCGGCCAAAGACGGGAATGCGCCCGACAAGCCCCGGCGGCATCAGCGCCAACAGCGACGACAGCACGAGCACGACGGTTGCGGAAGCGAGGAAACCATAGCAAGCACAGGGCCCGAATTCCGAACGGCGGAATTGCGCCAGCAGCAAGGGGATGGCCAGGAGACGATGGAAGCCGCCGAGGCCATCGATGCGCTCGGCCCAAGGCACGTCGGCCCATAGCATGCCGACGGCGGCGAGCATCCACAGCAGGACCGGCAAGCCGCCCGCGGCGGTCAGGAGTTCGCGGCGGACGTCAGCAACGGCCAAGGTTGGTAGCACGGCCACAAGCCACACAACGATCAGAATGATGCTCGCCGACGTCGACCACGGCAGCGACACCACGACGGCCACAGCGAGCCAGTCGGCAGCATGCTGCAACGTCCGCATATCGAGCGTCATGGCTTAAGCCGCAGCATCAGGTTTTTATGCCGGCTCAGCGCGACAAGCTCATAGCCGCATCCCTGCATGACCGACATTAAATCGACTTTCCAGCTTGGGCGCGAATCCTCGATGATCACGAGCCGCGGCCACAGCTGCGGCGGCGCGTCGCGAAAAAATGGCGCAAGGATCACGTCCTCCAAGCCTTCGACATCGATCTTCAAGGCATCGACGGCGTCGACGCCTTCGCCGGCGAGCACGTCCGATAGCGTTTGCGAAGGCACGCGTACCGTTTCAGTTGGCGGCTCCGCCTGATCGATTTTCCTCGTCCGCGTGCCGCCGCGATCACGCCGGTCCAATTCGACCGCAACGACACCTGCTTCGTCGCTCAAGGCCTTCGGGACGATCGTGATCGGCACGCCAGGATTGGCCCGAACGTTGAATTCCAAGCGGCGAAGATTTCCCGGCTCGGGCTCGATGGCGAGAATACGCGCCTGCCGCCCCGCGCAGGATGCGACGAACAGCGAGAACAACCCGACATTGGCGCCGATATCGACGAAGGTGAACGGCCGCGCGTTAGCTTTCGCCCGGGCAATATCGCTTTCCAGCTCCGCGAGCTCCTCCGGCTCGTACATCCGCGGCGTGAACAGCAGGTTCTTTTCGCAGCCGTTGTCGCGTGGATGCAGCCGCATGCGCAAGCCCCAGCGCTCGACGTCCAATGCTCCATCTGGATAGGCGAGACGCATGGTGACGGCGCGGCGCAGCAGGATGGCAAGCCGCAGCCCAGCCCAATTGTCGGGCAACGGTTTGGTCAACGCCATGACCGTCCGATCCAGCCACCCTGGTGCCAATGCGCCGAATGTCGGAGTGCCGCTATTCATTGTGATAACGCCGACAGCCCGCGCTCGGCGCGGATGCGTTTGCTGGCGAGGATGGCGTCAAGCCGGCGCTCGTTTTCCGGCAACCGTGACCGATCGGCTTCGGCGTGCCATAGGTGCAGAACGCCGGTCGCCATGCGGCCGTCGCTACGCCGCACGCCGGCGCGCATCAAGCGCACTAGAAGGTCGGAGTCTTCCCGGCCCCAACTGGCGAAGCCGCCCTCAAAGCCATCGACGGCGATGAGGTCGGAGTGCCAGATGCCGAGATTGCAGCCTTGCGCGCCGCGCCAGTCATTCCAACGCAACTTACGCAGCGGTCCGAGCGGCAGCGCGACGAGTGGTGCAAGCCGTTTGATCTCCTTGGCGCGTCGCGCCCGCCACCAATCGGCAAAGCTCCAGCTTTCCGGTTCGAGTTTTTCTTTCAGGATTCGCTCCGACAACGCCCGCGACAACAGCAACCGGTTGCCGGTCACGAACCAGCCGCGCTTGGCCAGCGCGCGGTGCGCGGCGACGAAATTGGTTCGCGCGATACAATCGCCGTCGAGGAAGATACAATAGTCGCCGGAGGCGGCGAGGATCGCGCGATTGCGGATTTCGGCGAGGCGGAAGCCGTCATCGGGATGCCACACATGGTGCAGGCGGCCTTTGAACTGCGGCTGCCATGCGTCGATTAGTTCTTTGGTCAGTGGCGTTGAGCCGTCATCGGCGACCAGCACTTCGAAGTCCGGATCGCTCTGGCGCGCCAGCGAGCGCAACACCGCATCGAGGGCGCCGGGACGATTATAGGTCGCGACGATGACGGAGATGCGTTCGGCCACGACGGCACTGCTCCAAATCGGTATTAGCCACCTCGCCCCGCGAAGCGTTTCACTCGGCCGATTTGGCCGAGCGGCGCACGATCCCCGTCGTCGAGTGACCGGGCACGAGTTCGACCAGAACCACCGTCCCGCCCGACGCTTCGACCACGTCGCCGCCGACGACCTCATCGCGCGTGTAATCGGCGCCCTTGACCAGCACCGCCGGCCGCACGCGCTTGATCAGTTCGAGCGGCGTGTCCTCCTCGAACACGACGACGAGATCGACCGCTTCGAGCGCGGCAATCACTTCGGCGCGGCCTTCGGCGGGATTGATCGGCCGGCCGTCGCCCTTGAGCCGCCTGGTCGAGGCGTCGCTGTTGAGCCCGACCACAAGGCGGTCGCAGGCGGTACGGGCCTCGGCCAGCAATTTTATATGGCCGCGGTGCAAGAGATCGAAACAGCCGTTGGTGAAGCCGATACGCAGGCCGTGCTTGCGCCACTCGGCGAGCCGCTCGTCGAGCACCCCCCAATCGAACACGATCTTGTCCTCGGGCGCGAGCGAGGCCGCGGGCAGGATGCGGTGACGGAGCTCAGCCAGCGAGACCGTTGCGGTGCCGCGTTTGCCGACCACCACGGCGGCCGCGGCATTGGCGGCGCGCATGGCGGACTCGAACGGCGCCTGCATCGCCAGCAGTACCGCCATTACGGCGGCGACCGTGTCGCCGGCGCCGGACACGTCGCGGATCTTGACCGGATAGGCCGAAATATGGACCGGCGCGTGACCCTCGAGGTGGAGCGTCATGCCCTCCTCGCTGCGGGTCACCAGTACGGCTTCGCTTTCGACCAGGCGCGCCAGCTCCGCCGCGGCTTTGGCGATTTCCGTTTCCGTCGCGACCGGGCGATGCACGGCGGCGCCGAGTTCCTGGCGGTTTGGCGTGATCAAGGTCGCGCCACGGTAGACGCTGTAATCATGGCCTTTCGGATCGACCACGACCGGTTTGCCGCAAGCCCGCGCTGCGTCGATGATGGCGCGGATGACGCGCGGCGTCAGCGTGCCTTTGGCATAATCGGACAACACCACGGCGCCGACCTGCGACATGGTCGTTTCTGCAGAGGCGATGATCGAGTCTTCGCTATGCGCGCTGGTCGGCGCGGTGGTTTCCCAATCGGCGCGCATCAGATGGGTCGAGTGATGCTCGGAGACGAAGCGCACCTTGCGCGTGGTCTGCCGCGCCTTGTCGATGACCAGATCGGGCACGATCAGACCGTTGAACTTGCCGAGTGCGTTGGTCAGCGTCAGACCCGCCTCATCGTTGCCGATCAGGCTGACCAAGATGCATTTCGAACCCAGCGAAGCGATATTGCGCGCCACATTGCCCGCGCCGCCGATCTCGATCGCACTGTGCCTGACCGCGAGCACCGGCGTTGGCGCTTCGGGCGAAATGCGCGTGACTTCGCCATAGACGAAATCGTCGAGCATGAGATCGCCGACGCAGAGCACGGTCTGCTTCGCAACAAGCTTGAGGGTTTCTTCGAAATCAAACATGCATTGCCCGCGAAAGCCTTTTGTGCCTCTTCACCGGTAGCGATCGGCGCGATCGAGATAAGTCGTCACGTAGTGTCGCACCGCCTCTTCGAGCGGCGTGAACGCGGCATTATAGCCGGCCCGCCGCAGATTTCCGGTCTCGGCCTGGGTGAAATATTGGTAAGCGTCGCGGATCGCGGCCGGCATATTGATATATTCGATGGCCGGCTCACGGCCGAGCGCCGCGAACATGGCGCCGATCAGATCGCGGAAGCTGCGCGCCGCACCGGTGCCGACGTTGAAAATTCCCGACACTTTGGGCGTGACGAGCAGCCAGCGCACCACGGCAACGGCATCGTCCACAGAGATGAAATCGCGTTTCTGCTCGCCGTCGGCGATGCCTGAGCGGTGCGACTTGAATAGCTTGATGGTCTTGCCGGCCTTGGCGTCGTCGAACCGCTTGGCGACGAGGCTCATCATCTCGCCCTTGTGGTACTCGTTGGCGCCGAAGACGTTGAAGAATTTCAGCCCCGCCCATTGCGGCGGCATCTTCTCCTTGCGCGCGACGCGCTCGACCACGGCGAGGTCGAACATATGCTTGCTCCAGCCGTAGAGGTTCATCGGCTTGAGCTGCTTGAGCGCGTCGATCGACCAGTCGTCGGAAAAGCCTTTCTGACCATCGCCAAAAGTCGCGGCCGACGAGGCGTAGATGAACGGCGTGCGCGTCGCCGCGCACCACTCCAACAGCCGCAGCGACAGCCGGAAATTGTTTTCCATGACGGCGTCGCCGTCGGTCGCGGTGGTCGAGGAAATAGCGCCGATATGGACGACCGCCTCGAGCTTGCGGCCGTCGAGCCAGCGCAAAAGATCAGCCGGCGGCACGAAGTCGGCGATTTGGCGATTGGCGAGATTGCGCCATTTGCCATCGCTGCCGAGGATGTCGTTGACGGCAATGTCGGTGCGGCCGGCCTCGTTGAGGCTCGCCACGACGTTCGATCCGATGAACCCGGCCCCGCCGGTGACCAACAACATCGACAGACCGGTTGCGGTTGAAGGTGGGCTTTTCAGCCGACCAGACGGCTCCCTTTGCCCCAGTCCGGCGCGATGAGCAACACTGCGCAACGCTCTCCGGCAATCCACAGTCAACGCGCCTATCTTCATAGAGTGAATTATAATTCATTACCGTAAAGTGAATTAAAATTCATATCATCATGGGCGGCGGCATTTTCACCATAGGTGAAGCGCGGCTATAGTGATTTTGGCCCGCTCCCCCGAGCCTTCAGTCATGCAGAAAATCTCCGCCTATATCCTCGCATTCAACGAGGCCGAGAAGGTCAAACCCGCGGTCGAAAGCGTGCTGTGGGCCGACGAGATCGTCGTTGTCGATTCCGGCAGCACCGACGGCACCGCCGAGATCGCCACCGGCCTTGGCGCGCGGGTGGTCCAGGTGCCGTTCGACGGCTTCGGCGATCTGCGCAATCGCGCCATCGAGGCTTGCAGCCACGAATGGATTTTCAGCCTCGATGCCGACGAACGCTGCACCAAGGCGGTGCGCGACGAGATTCTCGGCCTGCTTGCCGGCGCGCCGCCGTGCGATGTCTACCGCGTGCCGCGGCGCAACTACATGATGGGGCGCTGGATCCGCGGCTCCGGCTGGTACCCGAACTTCCGCCAGCCGCAGCTGTTTCGCAAAGGCAGCATGCGCTACACGCTCGAGCCGGTGCACGAGGGCTATGAATTGCTTGGCGACAAGCCGGTCGGGACGCTTGCGAATGCGATCTGGCAATTCCCGTTCCGCAATCTGGGAGAAATCATCGACAAGGCCAACCGGTACTCGTCGCTCGGCGCGCCAAAACTCGCCGGCAAGCGCGTCTCCATGGCGGGCGCGGTCGGGCACGGGCTATGGGCATTCCTGAAACACTATATTTTCAAATGCGGCTTCATCGACGGCTGGGCCGGCTTCGTCATTGCCTTTGGCAATTTCGAGGGCACGTATTACCGCTACGCCAAGCGCTACGAGCAGAACCAGAACTGGGCGCCGCCGCCGAGCGAGCCGCTCAAGCGCGAGACCAAGGTTTGAGCCGGCGCATGTCGAATTCATTGGCGCCGACGGCAATGAACGAAAGTCCGGATCGCAGTCCGATATTGATCGTTCCTTACATGTGGATCGGCGACTTCGTGCGCTGCCACACTGTCATTCAGTTGCTGCGGACACGCTTCCCCGAGCGGCCGGTCGATATGTTGACGACGACGCTGTGCGCGCCGCTGACCGATTACATGCCCGGCCTGCGCCAGGCCATCGTCGCTGATCTTCCGCGCAAAAGCCTCGCTCTGGCGCAGCAGAAAACGCTCGCCGCGCGCCTCAAGCAGGAGGGCTACGGCACCGCACTGATCATGCCGCGCACCTGGAAAGCGGCGCTGGCGCCGTTTTTTGCCGGCATCCCCGAGCGCACCGGCTTCGTCGGCGAGGCACGGTTTTTCCTGCTCAGCGATTTGCGTTTCGGCGAGCGCGGCTTGTCGCGCATGGTCGATCGCTGCGCTGCGCTGGCGCTGCCGTCCGGTACCGATTTGCCGGCGCAACTGCCGGTGCCGGAGCTCAAAGTTCCGCCGGCCGAAATTGCCGCATGGCGAAGCCGCCGTGGGCTTGCCGCCGAGAGCCGGCCGATCGTGGCGCTGGCGCCCGGCGCGGTGGGGCCATCGAAGCGCTGGACGAGCACATCCTATGCCGCGCTGACCCGCCGCCTCCTCGCCGACGGCTTCGCTGTCTGGGTGGTCGGCGGCCCCGACGAGAAGCCGCTAGCGGCGGAGATTGTCGGCGACACCGACGCCCGCGATCTCACCGGAAGCGACCTGCGCGATGCCATCATGGCGCTGGCGTCGGCCTCGGCCGCGGTCTCCAACGATTCCGGCCTCCTGCACGTCGCCGCAGCGCTGGGCACGCCTTCGATCGGCATTTTCGGCCCAACCAGCCCCTGGCATTGGGCGCCGCTCAATCCGCTGGCGGCCACCATGGAAACGACGAGCGTGCTCGACTGCCGGCCCTGCCATAAGCCGACGTGCCGGCTCGGCCACCACCGTTGCATGCGCGATATCGACCCGGACGAGGTTTTTGCCGCGACCCGCCGCGCGCTTGCGGCAGTCGCGACTGTCGGTTGAAGCCCGCCGCCGCCTAACGTGGTATTCACCGATTGGGAGTAGGGCTGACCGACATGACAGTCCTGGTCACAGGCGGCGCCGGCTATATCGGCAGCCACATGGTCTACGAACTCGCCGATGCCGGCGAGCGCGTGGTCGTGCTCGACAATTTGTCCACCGGCTTCGACTGGGCCGTCGCCAAAGGCGTGCCGCTTGTCGTCGGCGAGACCGGCGACCAGGCGCTGGTGGCGCGCCTCATTCGCGAGCACGGCATCGATGCCATCATCCACTTCGCGGCGTCCATCGTGGTGCCCGACTCGGTGCGCGATCCGCTCGGCTATTACCGCAACAATACGATGAACTCGCGCGCGCTGATCGAGTGCGCCGTGAACGGCGGCGTGCGCCACTTCATCTTTTCTTCGACTGCCGCCGTCTACGGCAATCCCACCGAGATTCCGGTGAGGGAGAACGCGCCGACGCTGCCGATCTCCCCATACGGCTGGTCGAAGCTAATGACGGAGATCATGCTGCGCGACGCCGGCAGCGCGTACGGCCTGCAACATGTGATCCTGCGCTATTTCAATGTCGCCGGCGCCGACCCGCGAGGCCGCACCGGCCAATCGACCAAAGCCGCGACGCATCTGATCAAGGTCGCGGTCGAAACTGTGCTCGGCTTGCGTCCAAAGCTCGACGTGTTCGGCAATGACTATCCGACGCCCGACGGCACCTGCATCCGCGATTACATCCACGTCAGCGATCTCGTCCGCGCCCATGCCGACGCGCTGCGCTACCTGCGCTCAGGCGCACCGTCCCTGACGCTCAATTGCGGCTACGGCCACGGCTTCTCGGTTCTTGAAGTAATCGAGGCGGTCAAGCACGTTTCCACCGTCGATTTCAAGGTCGACATTGCGCCGCGGCGGGCTGGCGACCCGGCGCAGATCGTGGCGCACTCCGAACGGGTGCGTAGCAAGCTCGGCTGGCAGCCGCGCTTCGACGATCTTTCGACCATCGTGCGCGACGCGCTGCACTGGGAACGCGAGCTTATGAAGCGCCAAACGCGACAGGCCGGCGCGGACCGCAAAGCCGCTATCTGAGCCTGCACCGCAGGTTCCCGTGAATGGGCCTTGCGGCCCATAAAATCTTTGAATTCACTTGAAAATTCCGCCCCATCCGGGCATGAAACGCGCTCAAGCGCGTCCGCGCGAAGACCGGTCGCGTCGGGGCGAAATGGAACATGCATGACAGCTCCCGTGGCTGATCCTTTGGCCAAACCTGCGGACCAATATTCGACCCGCATTCTGGTACGTCGCCTGCTGGTCGACGAGGCGCTGAGGCATTGGCGGCTCTACGCCTTCGGCCTCGTGCTGATGGCCATCGCCGCCGCCACCACGGCGCTTACCGCTTATCTCCTCGGCACGGTGGTCAACGAAACCTATGTGAACAGAAATTTCCATATGGTCGTGATCATAGCCCTGGTCGCGATGGCGATGTTCACGGCAAAAGGATTTGCGACCTACGGCTCGGCCGTCACGCTGTCGCGGATCGGCAACTGGATCATCGCCGATAATCAGCGGCGCATGTTCGACAAGCTCCTGCAACAGAACATCGGCTTTTTCGCCGATCGCCATTCGTCCGAATTCATCGCCAGGCTCACCACCGGCGCCGCCGCGGTGAGCCAGGTGATCAATCTTCTCATCACCGCAATAGGTCGCGATCTGATGACGCTGATCGGGCTTTGCATCGTGATGGTGGTGCAGGATCCGGTGATGTCGCTCGCCGGCTTCATCGTGGCGCCGCCCGCGTTTCTATTTCTTCGTAAATTGATCCGCCGGGTGCGTGGCATCGCCCGCATGCAATTCACCGGCGGTACGCGAATCATCGAGGCCATGCAGGAAGCGCTGCAAGGCATGGGGATGGTCAAGGCATTTGCGCTCGAAGGCGAGATGCGGCGCCGGCTTGGCGTCAGCGTCGGCGAAGTCGAGCATGAATCCAACAAAATGGCGCGCGTCTCCAATCGCGCCAGTCCGCTGATGGAAATGCTCGGTGGTTTTGCCGTGGCGCTCGCCACGATCTACGGCGGCTACCGCGTGATCGAGACCGGAGCGAAGCCGGGCGAATTCGTTTCGTTCCTGTTCGCCTTCCTGTTTGCCTATGAGCCGGCCAAGCGGCTGGCCCGCCTCAATATCGACCTCAACAACAATCTCGTCGGCGTGCGTGTGCTTTACGAGGTCATCGACAGCCCGGCCGGCGAGCCGAGCGACGACAACCTGCCGCCGCTGCAGCTCGACGCGGCGCGGGTCGCGTTCGAAGACGTGCGGTTCGCTTACCGTCCCGACGCGCCGGTGCTGCGCGGCATGAATTTCGTCGCCCAGAGCGGCAAGGTCACGGCGCTGGTCGGCCCTTCGGGCGGCGGCAAGTCGACGGTGCTCAATTTGCTGTTGCGGTTTTACGAGATCGGTTCCGGCCGCATCCTGATCGACGGCCAGGACATTGCCGGCGTATCGCGCGGCTCGCTGCGCCACGCCATCGCCTATGTCGGCCAGATCACGCACCTGTTCCGCGGCACTATCCGCGACAATATCGCGCTCGGAAAACTCGGCGCCAGCGAGGCGGAGATCGTTGCCGCCGCCAAGGCGGCGCATGCGCACGATTTCATCTCGAGCTTCCCGGCCGGCTACGACACCCCGGTCGGCGAGCACGGCTTGCAGCTTTCCGGCGGCCAGCGCCAGCGCGTCGCTATCGCGCGCGCGCTGATCAAGAATGCGCCGATCATCCTGCTCGACGAGGCCACTGCCTCGCTCAATTCCGAATCCGAGCGCCACGTACAGGAGGCGGTGGCGGAGCTCTGCAAGGGGCGCACCACGATCGTCATCGCCCACCGGCTGTCGACGATCATGCACGCCGACAACATTCTTGTCGTCGAGGCCGGTCTCGTCGTCGAATCCGGCCGCCACGACGAGCTCTTACGCAAGAGCGGCCGCTATGCCTCGTTCTACCGGCTGCAGCTTCGCGAGCAGTCGCCCGCGCTCGAACCTGTCACTGCGATCGCTTAAGCTTGACTGAGCAACGCTTTGACCGCGGCAGCGCCTAGGCTATAAGCGCCGCGTTTCCACTTCCCCCTCCAACACGAAACGGCCTCATGAGCACCGACGCCAAAAGCTATGTCATTCCGCAGCCGCCGCAGGCTTCGATTCAGGTTGCCGGCACCAATCAATATTTTCCGGTCCGCCGCCTGTGGTGCGTCGGCCGCAATTACGTCGAGCACATCAAGGAGATGGGCCAGGACGTACGCGAGCCACCGTTTTTCTTTGCTAAGCCCGCAGACGCGATCGTGGCCGATGGCGGCATGGTGCCGTACCCGTCGCTAACCAAGGACATGCATCACGAGGTCGAGTTGGTCGTGGCGCTCAAAAGCGGCGGCCGCAACATCAAGACCGAAAACGCGCTTCCCTGCATCTACGGCTATGGCGTCGGCATCGACCTGACCCGACGCGATTTGCAAATCGCCTCGCGCGACATCAAGCGGCCCTGGGAGATCGGCAAGGCGTTCGATCACTCGGCGCCGTGCGGGCCGCTCAAGCCGGCAGCCGCGATCGGCCATCCGTCGAAAGGCCGCATCGTGCTCAAGGTCAACGGCAAAGTGCGCCAGGACGGCGATCTCAATCAGATGATCTGGAACGTGCCGGAGATCATCTCGAAGCTTTCGGAGATGGTGGAGCTCGCCGCGGGCGACATCATCATGACGGGCACGCCGTCGGGCGTCGCCGCCACCGTCGCCGGCGACAAGATCGAGTGCGAGGTCGAGGGCGTCGGCACGCTCAATGTCGCGATCGGGCCGCCGCTAAAATAAATTTCCTCCCCCGCTTGCGGGGAAGAGAAAAGAACGACTATTGCACCAAGCCTTCCGCCTTCAACGCCTCCTGCACCTTCGGGCGCGCGGCAACGCGGTCGACATAGCCTTTGACGTTCGGCCATTTCGCCAAATCGATCTCGACGCGCGGCGACCAGCGCAGCACCGTGAACAGATAGGCGTCGGCGACCGTGAACGTGTCGCCCATCAGGTACTGCTTGCCGGCGAGCTGCTTGTCGAGCCAGTCGAAGCGCTTGCCGAGATTTTCCTTCGAGATCTTCTTGTATTCGTCGGGCGTCGTCGGCCGGAAAATCGGGCCGTAGGACTTGTGCAGTTCGGAGGTGACAAAGTTGAGCCATTCCTGCACGCGATAACGATCGAGCGTGCCGGCTGCCGGCATGAGGCCTGAGGCCGGCTTCTGGTCGGCGAGATATTGCACGATCGCCGGGCCCTCGGTCAGACGCTGGCCGTTGTCGATCTCCAACACCGGCACATAACCCTTGGCGTTAATGGTCCAAAAATCGACCCCGCTTTTGGTCTTCTTTTCGCGATTGTCGACCTGCTCGTATTCGAGCGGGATGCCGGCTTCGCGCGAAACAATGTGGGGCGAGAGCGAGCAGGCACCGGGTGAAAAATACAGTTTCATGACGCGAACCTCCTAGGGACCACGGCTTGACGCCGTCTCGATTGCTTCAATATCACAGGGCATATAGAGCACCGCGGCTTAAGCCACAACGCGCCTTGCGGCTGCCGCTCCAGTCAGGGGAACTGGAATAAAGCTGGGGCGTTATGAAGCACGGTCATTTGACCGGGCTTGGACTGGAGCTGATTTCATGGCCGCCCGCCGCATTACTTTACGCGTTCAACCCCCCATTCCGTTCGGCGAGTTCACCATGGTGCCGGCGCCGCTCAGCGGTCGACCCGAGGCCGACATGGCAAGCGCCATGGCTGCCGCGCTTTCGGATATCGAGGCGCCGACGGCAGCCGACGTTTACAACCGCCTGCGTGAGGCTTTCCCGATGGCGCCGCTGACCGCGCGCGTCACCGCGCTCGGGGTCATTATGGATCGGTTGCGGCGCTTCCTCTGAACGATTTTACAGCCCCAGATAGGCAGTGCGGACGCGGTCGTCGGCCAACAGTTCGGCGCCGCTGCCCGACAGCGTGACGCGGCCGTTTTCCAGCACATAGGCGCGGCTCGCAAGCTTCAGCGACTGCGCCACGTTCTGCTCCACCAGCAAGCAAGTAAGGCCGTCGCGATTGAGTTCGCGGATGGTGTTGAGCACGTCGTGGATGATGGCCGGCGCAAGACCGAGCGAGGGCTCGTCGAACATGATGAGATCGGGGGCGCCCATCAGGCAGCGGCCGATGGCGAGCATTTGCTGCTCGCCGCCCGACAGCGTGCCGGCCGCTTGCCGCGCCCGCTCGGCCAGCACCGGAAACAACGCCAGCACGCGCTCTTTGTTTTTGACGCGCCCGGCACGAGCGCGCGGCAGCATGGCGCCGACGTCGAGGTTTTCGGCAACCGTCAGCGTCGGAAAGACCTGACGTCCTTCGGCGACTTGGCCGATGCCGAGATTACAAACGCGATAACTCGGCCAGCCTGAAATATCGGTGGCGCGGTAAATGATTTCGCCGCGAATGCGCCGCTGCATTCCGGCGATCGCGCGAATGAGCGTCGTCTTGCCGGCGCCGTTGGCGCCGACGATGGCGACGATGGCGCCCTCCTCGATGTCGAGCGACACGCCGTTGAGCGCCTGCACGTCGCCGTAGAATACATCGAGATTTTCGACGTGCAGCATCACAAAGCCTCAGTGCCGAGATAGGACCGCACTACCGCGGGATCGCGCACCACGGCTTCGGGGCTGCCTGCCGCGATCGCCACGCCGTGATCGAGCACCAGCACGCGGGCAGCGAGCGCCATGACCGCGCGCATCACGTGTTCGATCAAAAGGATCGTCAATCCGCTCTCGCGATTGATCTCGCGCAAGGTCGCCACCATGCGGTCGGTCTCGGTCGGCCGCAGTCCTGCCATCACTTCGTCGAGCAGCAACAATTTCGGCTCTGTGGCCAAGGCACGCGCGACTTCGAGCCGTTTGCGGTCCGGCAAGGTCAATGTCGCGGCGACCTGATTGCGTTTATCGAACAAATCAAGGCGGCGGAGCACGGCCAAAGCGCGTTCGCGCGCCGCGCCGACGTCGCGGTGATGCAGCAACGCGCCGACGATGACGTTGTCCTCGACGCTCAACGCCGGGAACGGCCGTACCAATTGAAACGTGCGCGCGAGGCCGCGCCGGCACACCGCGTCGGACGTCAGACCGTTGATTGTTTGGCCGGCGAACGCAATGGCGCCGTCGTCCGGTGCCATTGCGCCCGCGATCATGTTGAACAGCGTCGTCTTGCCGGCGCCGTTCGGGCCGATCACGGCAAAGATCACGCCTTCGGGCACGTCGAAGCTGACGGCATCGACGGCGAGGAGGCCACGGAAGCGCTTGCTGACACGGTCGAGCGAGAGCAGCGCGGTCATCGCCCACGCTCCGTCACGCCGAGCCGGCGCGCCAGCCACGGCCAAATACCTTCCGGCAGCGCCACGACGACGAGCAACAAACATATGCCGTAAAAAATCTGCTTCGCACCCGGCAGATCGACGCCGAATGCGGCCAGCGCGGAAGTGACGGATTCCGCAAGTCCGGTGAGCACGAAGGCACCGAGGATCGGCCCGAACAATGTGCCGATGCCGCCGATGATCGGGCCAAGAATCATTTCGATGGAGCGGGAAATATTGAACACCTGCTCGGGAAACAGGTTGTTGTAGAAGAACGCATAGAACACACCGGCGAACGAGGTAACCGCCGCCGAGATCATCACCGCGTACATTTTGTAACGGAACGTATCGATGCCGGCAGCGCGAGCCGCCTGCTCGTCTTCGCGGATGGCGAGCCAGAAATAGCCCATGCGGCTGCGCAACAACAGACGCGAGAGGATGAGCGCGATCACCGTCGCGGCGAGGATCACGTAATAGAACATGGTCGGACTGCCGCGCAGCCGCCACAGATCGTTGTGCGACAATTGCGTGACCGGCAGGAACAAGCCGGCGGAGGCGTTGACGATGGTCAGATGATCGAAGCCGATACGGGCAAATTCGGCAAAGGCGATAGTAAGGATCGCGAAATAAACGCCGGCGACGCCGAAGCGGAAGGCGAGAAAGCCGATGATCGCGCCACAGAGGGCGGCAATCGGAATCGCCGCCAGAAAGCCGACCCACGGCCCAATGCCGTAGCGGGTAAACAGGACAGCCGGGATATAGGCGCCCAGTCCGGCATAGATCGCGTGGCCGAGCGAAAGCTGGCCGGCGAAACCCATCATGATGTTCCAGGCCTGGCCGGTATAGGCGAGGTAGAGAATGACGATTAGAACCGTGAGCAGATAGTCGTTGGCGATCCACGGCGCAGCCAGCAACACCGCGAGCAGCGCGGCGAGGAGACCCAAAGCCCGGCGCGAGAGACCATCGGTGAGGCGCGCGATTATCGCAGCCATCACGTCAGCCTTCTGCCGAGAATGCCCTGCGGCCGGAACAGCAGCACCAGAACGAGGATGCCGAAGGCGAACATGCTTTTGGCGGACGGGGTGAACAGCAGGCCCGCCAGCGCCTCGGTAAGCCCGATCAGCACGCCGCCGACCAGCGCGCCGGGCATCGAGCCGAGGCCTCCAGTGATAACGATGACGAAGGCGAGCAGCGTGTAGCCCGGCCCCAGAGCCGGCGTCACGTCGGTGATCAAGGTCATCATCGTGCCGGCGGCGCCGACGCAGGCTGCGCCCAAGGCAAAAGTCAGCGCGTACAGCCGATTGACGTTGAGTCCGACCACCAGCGCGCCGGTATAATTGTCGGCGCAGGCGCGGATCGCCTTGCCGATGAGCGTGAAGCGGAAGAAGGCGAACAGCGCCGCAGTGACGACGATCGCTGCGGCGGCGGCATAGGCCTTGGACGCGTCGACGATCACCAGACCGATTTCGAAACTGTCGTAGGCATACGACGTCTGCACGGTGCGGGCATCCGGGCCGAAGATGATCAACAGCGCATTGACGATGATGATCGCCAAGGCCACCACCAGCAGGAACTGGCTATGCTCCGGACGGGTGATGAACGGATTGATCAGACCGGCCTGCAGCGCATAGCCGAACACGAACATCACTGCAGCGATCGGCACCAGCATGATCAGCGGATCGAGGTGAAAGCTCGAGAACAGCACGACCGCGATATACATCGCGATCGACATCATCTCGCCGTGGGCGAAATTGACCACCCGCACCACGCCGAAGATGACCGATAGCCCGAGCGCCATCAGGCCGTAGACCAGGCCGGTCAGAACGCCGGCCACGGCAACGTTCAAATAGACGCCCAACCCCACCGATCGATCCTAAGCCCGCGTCACGCGCGATCCTGATACGACTTCATCGGCCATTCCGGCTGGCCGTTAGCGGCCTCTTTGGGCGCGATCGTGATCAGCTTGCCGCCGCGGTTCTGGATTCCGCCGCCGATGATCTTGTCGTTCTGGCCCTTGGCGTTGAACGAGATGCCGGGGCCGATGCTGGCGTTATCGGTGATGTTGGTGGTCCGTACCGCGTCGGCCAACGCCTTGGGATCGGTCGAGCCGGCGCGCTTGTAGGCGTCAGCGGCCACCAGAAGAGCCTCGAAGGTGTAGACGTGGTTGGTATTGAGGTTGATGCCCGGATATTTCGAGGCCAAGGCAGACTCGAGCGCTTTTGAGAGCTTCTTGTTCGGATCGTACCACGGCACGAAACTCATCGGTCCGTCGGACAGCTTGCCGAGCGTCTTGATGTACTGATCCTCGTACCAGCCGGGTCCGACGCTGAGGATAGCTTGCGGCGTCCAGCGCTGCTTGGCCAATTCGCGCGTGATCAACATAGCGTCGTTGAGGCGGCCGACGACGAGGATAGCGTCGGCATTGGTGGCCTTGGCTTTGGTCACCTCGACCGAAAGGTCGCGCGCGGCGGGATCGTAGGAAATCTCGTCCGCGATCGTGTAGGGCATATCGAATTTCGGCATCATCGCGGCAAAGGCCTTCGACATGGCGGTGCCGAAGGTATCGTTGACGCGCATGAAGACGACCGTCTTCGGCGCCTTGCCGACGATGTCGAAGACCGCCTTCTGCTGCACGAAACCGTCGCGAGTCAGCATCGGCGCGGTCGGAAAATTCCGATACACGAACTTATAGCCTTGCTCCGTAATATCGGGAGCGCCGGCAATATTGATGACGAGCGGAATGCCCTTCTGCTCGGCAACCTGGGCGATGGCGGTGGATTGGCCGGAATCGAAGGCGCCGACCAGAAGCTGGGCGCCGTCACTGATCAGCTTCTCGGCGTGCTCGCGCGCGGTGTCGACATTTGACTCGGTGTCGCCGTTCATGATCGTCAAGTCCGGCAGGCCGAGCGATTTGAGAATGCCGGGCGCGATATCGACGCCGCGCTGGCAGTCCTGGCCGATGCCGGCCTCATAGCCCGAGCGCGGCAAGAGCACGCCGACTTTCAGGGGACCGCTCTGGGCGCGCAGGATCGCGGGTGCGGCAACGGTAGCGGCGGTGGCGGCGGCGCCGGCCAAGAGATGGCGGCGGTTGGGCAGCATGTCAGTGCTATTCACGGCAATATCCTCCCAGGATTTGGCGAAACGCTATTAAACTGTTGTGGCGGCGGCAAGCACGATCAGACGGCAAGCAGCTGCGCCGTTGCCGCAGCGATGCGTAACAGCCGGTGGTCATGGCCGTTGCGCGCGATCAGCATCAGCCCGACCGGCAGCTTGGCTTGCAGCGGCAGCGAGATGGCGCAGAGGTCGAAGAAGTTGATGATCGCGGTATTGCGTAGCACCGCGGCGTTGCGCGCGGCGAAGATTTTCGGGTCCGCCACCTCGGTGATGGTAGGCGCCACGATCGAGGTCGTTGGCATCAATAGCGCATCGAGCGTGGCGAGCCGCGCATCCATGGCGTGCACCAACCGCTCACGTTCTCGCACCATATCGGCGTAATCCACCGATGTAATCGCACAGCCGCGCGCGATGCGGTCGCGGACATTCGGATCGATATCGGCGGCGCGCCGGTTCATCCGGTCGCGATGGATCCCGCAGGCCTCGTAGGGCGAGATGCCGCCCTTGGCATTGATCTCGCCCATATCGTCGAACAAGGCCAATGTTTCGTGGGTGACGCGCACACCGGCATCGTCGAACCGTTTGACCGCCAAGGCGAACGCGGCGGCAACCGTGTCATCCAGCCGGTCGAGCGGAAGTCCCTCGGCGACACCGAAGCGCAGGCCGGTGAGTGCAATCGGATCGAGCGGCAAAATATCCTCGCCGGCCATCACGGCGTCGGCCGCGGCGCAGTCGGCGACGCTTTTCCCGATCGGGCCTACGGAATCGAGCGTGGTGCTGAGCGGAAACGCGCCTTCGGTCGGCACGCGTTGCCGGCTCGGCTTGAAGCCGACGAGGCCGCACAGCGACGCCGGGATGCGCACCGAGCCGCCGGTATCGGTGCCGATCGCGATGTCGCACATGCCGTCGGCAACGCTGATTGGCGCGCCGGCCGAGGAGCCGCCGGGCACGCGGCTGCGGTCGGCCGGATTGCCCGGCGTGCCGAAATGCGGATTGGCGCCGATGCCGGAAAAGGCGAACTCGGTCATGTTGGTCTTGGCGATAATCACGGCGCCGGCCGCGCGCAGCCGTTGCACCACGGTGGCGTCGGCTTTTGCCGGCGCCGCTTCCTCGGAGAGAACTTTTGAACCGGCCCGGGTCGGCTCGCCTGCGACATCGAACAAATCCTTGATGCTGACGATGGTGCCGTCGAACGGTCCGAGCGAGGCGCCGCACGCCACCCGCGCATCGGCGGCATCGGCCGCAGCGCGCGCCGCGTCGGCGTAGACGGTGAGGCAGGCGCGCGCACCCTCGCCCTTCGGATCGGCAATGCGCGCCAGCGCCTGTTCGAGGCGGTCGCGGCAGGACGCTTGCTTCATAGTCTTTACGCCTTCACCACCATGGACGGCTTGAGGTCCTTGAGGGACGGCGCTCCGACTTGCTGCATGGCGACCATCAATTCGGTACGCAGGATATCGAGTACGCGCTCGACGCCCGGTTGCCCGAACGCGCCGAGGCCCCACAGATAGGGCCGGCCGACGGCGACGCCCTTGGCGCCCATGCACAGCGCCTTGACGATGTCGGTGCCGCGGCGGAAACCGGAATCGATCAGCACCGGCATGTTGCCGGAAACCTGGATGATCTCGGCAAGGCTCTCGATAGTGGAGCGGCCGGATTCGTCGGCGCGGCCGCCGTGGTTGGAAACGATGATCGCGTCGATGCCGGTTTCTGCGGCGATCTTGGCATCCTCCCAGGCAAGAATGCCCTTGAGCACCATCTTGGTCTTGGCCACGTCGCGCAACCGCTTGATGTAATCCCACGACATGGCGGAGGACTGGATGTTCTTAAGCCCGGAAAGATCGGCACCCTCGTAGATCGGATCGTGCCGCATCGACGCTTCGAGGCTCGAATTGTCATGGCAGCCCGAGCATTCGCGGGTGTCGAGCCGGCGCATGCGCAGCGCGACCTCCTGGTTGCGGCCACCATTGCGGTCGACGGTGACTGCAATGGCGATCGAACCTTGCCGCTCCATGTTCTCGACGTGATGCTTGGCAACTTCGAACTTGTTGGTGGCGTAGAGCTGCGACCAGATCGGCCGGCCGCGGGCGGCGATGACGTCGGCCACCGAGGTCGACGCTTGGGTCGACAGGATCATCAGGTGATCGCCGGTCTTGGCCGCGCGCGCGACGCCCTCCTCGCCGTCGGCGTTATAGGCCTTATGGCCGCCGGTCGGAGCGACGATGATCGGCGTCTCATAGCGCTGGCCGAGAATTTCGGTGCTCATGTCGATTTTGCTGACGTCGACCAGCCGGCGTGGGCGGAGCTGGAATTTCACAAAACCCTCGCGGTTGGCGCGCAGCGTGACGTCATCGTCGACGCCGGAGGCCATGTAGCCGAAATGCGCTGGCGGCACGTTCTTGTGCATCACTGGCTCGAAATCGAATACGTCGAGCGCCTCCTTGGGGCTCGCAATCAGATGGTCGTAGTCGCGCGGCGCCCAGACAAACGGATCGGCCGGCAGCTGCGAATACGGTTCTCCCGCCAGCGCCGAAAGGCCGGTGCCGGCGAACACCGGGCTTGCGGCGAGAAACTGAATGAAACGGCGGCGGCTGGTCGCCCGATCGACGATCGGCGTCATGACGGATTCTCCTCCCCGGGCATTTATTTTGCCGCGTATCCTACCGGGCAACCGTGGCGATGGAAACCGGCGCCATTGCAATGCTCGCGCCGAACCTGCCATCATTCGCGGCAGACAAGAGAACCGTCATCATGCCAAACGGCAAGCCAATAATCGCATTCATCGGCTTCGGCGAAGCCGGCCAAGCCATAGCCGCCGGATTGCGCGAGGGCGGCGTTGAGACGATGTCGGCGTGGGACATTCTGTTTCCGCAAGCCGCGGGCGAAAAACTCAAGCAGGCCGCCCAGGCAGCAGGCGTGCGTTGCGCCAATTCGGCCGCGGACGCGGTCCGCGGCGCCGACCTGATCATTTCCGCGGTCACCGCGGCGTCGAGCGTCGACGCGGCGCAGGCGGTCAAGGCGCATCTTGCCGGCGCGCCATACTTTCTCGACGTCAACTCGGTCTCGCCCGGCCGCAAACAGGACACCGCAAAACTCCTCGGCGAGGCCGGCCGCTATGTCGACGTCGCAGTGCTGGCGCCGATTTATCCGGCACGGCATCAAACGCCGATGTTGCTGGCCGGTCCGCACGCGGACGCGATCGCGCCCGCACTCGCTGCGCTCGGCATGCGCGTGCACATTGCCGGAGCCGAAACCGGCGCCGCCGCCGCCGCCGCCATCAAGATGGTGCGCAGCGTCATGATCAAGGGCATCGAGGCGCTGACGCTGGAGTGTTTTCTGGCGGCGTCCCGCGCCGGCGTCATCGACGAAGTCGCGGCCTCGATGAAGAACAATTATCCCGGCCTCGATTGGGCAAAGATCGTGCCCTACAATCTCGAGCGCATGGCGAACCACGGCGAGCGCCGCGCCGCCGAAATGGAAGAGGTCGCCGATACGCTGCGCGAGCTCGGCGTCGAGCCGCTGATGACGTCGGCCACGGTCAAGCGGCAGCGCGAGATGGCGCAGATCGGCAGCCAGCAATCGGTGCGCGGCGTGCTCGACAAGGACCGCGCCACGATGCTCGGCGCGATCAGCGCCGCGGCGTGCGACCGGCATTGATCGGCCGCACGCCTCATCGCGCGGTCGTAGCTTGGCTCTTTAATTTCACCGACCGGTTGTGTTAGCCTTGGCGCCGGGATGCCCAAGCAGTCCCGTCCAACAAAGGGGGGTTATCACATGACGTTCTCACGTAAGCAGGCAGCGTCTCTCGCGGTTCTGGTCGGGATTGCTGCGACACTGATGTCGGCGCCATCCAGCCAGGCCAAGAACGTATGTCCTCAGTTCGTCACCAAATACTGCGTCGTCGATAAAGACGGCTTCACCCGCCACACCGAGATGACCAATCCGTGCTTCGCCAGGGCTAGGGGTCAGCGGGTGCTGCATATCGGCGCCTGCCAGGGGCCGGCCTGCCCGTTCATCTACGCGCCGGTCTGCTCGCTCAATCCGTTCACCCACAAGCAAGAGACCTACGCGAACCAGTGCGTCTCGGACACTGCAAACGCGACGCTGCTGCACAAGGGCGCCTGCAAGTAACTGAGACGAGCTGTGGCTTCGGCGCGCCTCGCGGCATGCGAGAACGGTCGCAGGCGCGCCGAAGGATCGCAAGACCGAGCAAAACGAGAACGCCGTGCGCCCGATCAGCAGGCGCCGCGCCCAAACTATTGCTATGGCGCACTATCGCCCCTCAATAATTGTGCTAACATTTCCCTAGGGGTGCCTGTGCACACCGATCCAGGAGGGGCTTACAGATGCGTAGTCTAACGACCAGTCTTTCAGTTTTTGCAGTGCTGGCCGGGATTGCCACGATTTCGCTGGCGGCGAGCGGTAGCAGTGCCCTCGCGGCGCGAGCCTGTGCCGGCGGGCCGGTCTGCGTCGTGAAGGCCGACGGCCCGCAGACTTATGACAGCGCCTGCGCGGCCAAGGCCGCTGGCGCCAAAATCACCCATCTTGGCGCCTGCACCGTATTCTGCCAGGGTTTCGGCCCGACCATTATCTCGCAGCCGCTGTGCGGGATGGATCCGCTCAACCACGCCCGGATGACCTATCCGAACAATTGCGCGGCCGAGAACGCTCGCGCCATCTGGATCCACGCCGGTCCGTGCAAGTAAGCCCAAACGTCACGGGCTGCGTCGCTGCCTGCTGAAACAGCGCCGGCGCGATGAATATGGAAGCCTTCGGCGTAATCCGCGCCGAAGGCTTTCAACGTCGATTCTTGGATCGAGACTTGGCTTTGCCGCGGCGCGGTGCGGACTTCTTGCCGCCCCGGCGCGGCGGCATGGCTTCAGCCGCAGCGAGCCGCAAGCTCCAATATTCCCAGGTCCGGCTCACCACGTTCGGCATCGCGCTAATGACGCCCGCGAGCTTGGTCTCGCCCGGATGCAGCGGCGTCGCCGCGCCGAGCGAGAGCGCCCGCATCTGATACTCGGCGTTCTGGCACATGAAGATCGAGCGCGCGACCAGCTCCTTCAATCCGCCGCCGACCACGGTGGCGCCGTGGCGATTCATCAGCACCGCGGAATGCCGGCCGAGCGTGCGCGCCAGCGATTGCCCCTCCTCCGGCTTGACGACCAGGAGGTTGGTATCGCCGAATTCGTCATGCTGGTCCCAGAACGGCGCCTCCTCGCCCATCGCGGCGCCGAGATGGAAGACCGGCACGATCGGCTTGCCGGCGATGCAGAACGGCATCACCGCCGGCGCGTGGTGATGGCACACCGCCATGACGTCGCTCCTCGCCTGGTAGATGCAGCCGTGAATGACGCGCTCGGCATAGAGATGCACCTTGGGCGGCCGCACCGGGGTGGAATCCAGCGTGTATTCCAGAATGTCGTCGGGCTCGATCAACAGCGGCGAACGCGCGCGCGACAGTAGATAGCGCCCGGGATCGGACGGATGCCGCATGCTGACATGGCCGAAGGCGTCGAGCACGCCTTCGTGGGCGAGAATGCGGTTGGCGAGCGCGAGCTCGGCGATGAGGTCGGTCAGATTTTCGGGCACGATTCCCCCTCTGTTGTGGCGTTTTTCGGCACCCGCGCCGGCAAATCCATTACGCCATCAATTCGCGCACATTAAAAGCGCGGACCGGGCGATGAAAGCCTTTCAGGTCGAGATCCCCGATCGGCTCGGTGCTGGCGATCTCTTCGACGGCGAGCTGGACCCGGCCGTCGATCAGAATCTGTCCGTCGGCAGCCTGCGTGCACAGGCGGGAGCCGAGATTGACCACCGTGCCGTTCGCCGAATAATGAAAACGGCCCTCGTAGCCGACGCTGCCCAAAGTGGCATGCCCCGAGGCAATGCCAACGCCGAAGCCGAGCTCGTGGCCGAAGCGGCGCCATTTCTCCACCAGCGCCGCGACCCGCCCGCGCATCTCGACCGCCATGCGCACCGCGCGCAACGCCGGATCGGTGCAAGGCAGCGGATCGTTGAAGATGATCAGCAAGCCGTCGCCGGCGAAATGCTGCAGCGTGCCCTCGAAGCGATCGATCGATTCGCCAAGACACTGATAATATTCCTGCAACACCGCGATGATGTCTTCCGGTTCCGCGCTCTCTGCGAACGCGGTGAAACCGCGCAGATCGCAGAATACGACCGTAATATCGCGGCGGTGGCTTTCCAAAAGCTTCTCGTCGCCCGACGACACCACGAGCTTGGCGATCTGCGGCGATAGAAAGCGCTTCAACCGGTTCATGCGGTCGAGCTCGCTGACCTGCTCGTTGACGCGCTCTTCCAAGGTGCGATTCCAGGTGGCGAGGTCGGCGGCTTGCGCCTGTACCTGGTCGTGCAGCGCCTTGACGCGCAGCATCGAGCGCACGCGCGCGACCAGCGCCGCCTGATCGATCGGCTTGGTCAAATATTCGTCGGCGCCCGCGTCGAGGCCGGTCACCACGTCCTGGCTGGCGGCGCGCGCCGTCACCAATACGATCGGGATGAACGGCATTGCCGGATCGCTCTTCAGGCGGCGGCAGACTTCGAAACCGTCGAGCTTCGGCATTTCCACGTCGAGCAGGATCAGGTCGGGACTATGCTGTGCGACGCTCGCCAGCGCTTCTTCGCCGTCGGCCGCCTGCAGCAACTGATAGCCGTGCTTCTCGAGCCGCGTAATCAGAATGTCGCGGTTGGTTTCGTTGTCGTCGACCACGAGGATGAGGGGTGGATTGTTCATGCTCGTCTTGCAATCGGTGATTCGGTTGTGGAGCGAAGCGGGCCGGGAATCCTAAGCGGGAAGGAATTCCCTTATCTTTGCCAATAATTGACGCGGACTATACGGCTTTGTGACGTAGGCGTCGCAGCCGGCGGCTCGCGCTTTGGCCTCATCGCCGCTCAAAGCGTACGAAGTCACGACGATGATCGGAATGGCTTTGAGATCGGGATCGGCCTTGATGCGCCGCGTCGCCTCGTAACCGTCGAGCAGCGGCAGCTGGATGTCCATGAGAATGAGATCGGGGCGTTCCGTCTTCGCCGCGGCGACCCCTGCTTCGCCGTCGCCGGCTTCGCTCATGGCGTAGCCGGCGCTGCCGAGGAGATCGCGCAGGATCTGGCGGTTGTCTTCCTGATCCTCGACGACAAGTATCCGCTTGCTCATGGTCGCCCCGCTTGGTGTTCGACGCGCAACGGCACCGTGAACGAGAAGGTCGAACCGGCGCCAAGGCTGGATTCGACCCGCAATGTGCCGCCGTGCATTTCGATGATACGTTTTGCGATCGACAGGCCGAGCCCAGTGCCGCCTTTGGCCTTGGTCTGCGTGCTGTCCGCCTGCTGGAATTCGTCGAAAATCTTCGCCTGGTCCGCCTCGGCAATACCCGGGCCGGTGTCGCGCACGGAGATGGTATAGACGCCGTTCGACGCCGCCGCCTTGACGGCAATCTCGCCCGCGTCGGTGAATTTGATCGCGTTGCCGACCAGATTGAGCAGCACCTGGGTCAGACGCCGGTCGTCGCCGCGGGCCGGCGGCAGGTTGGCCGGCACGTCGATCTTGAAAGCAAGCTTCTTGCTATTCGCCAACGGCTCGACCGCGCTGTAGACGCCGTGCACGACGTCCTTGATGGAATAATCCTGGATCGACAGCACCAGTTGCCCGGCCTCGATTTTCGACAGATCGAGCACGTCGTTGATCAGGCCAAGCAGATGCTTGCCGTTCGATTGCACGCGCTCCATGACGGTGCGCATCTTTTCCGGCGCCTCGCCGTAAATGCCGTCGATAATGAGCTCGGTGTAGCCGAGAATGGCATTGAGCGGCGTGCGCAGCTCGTGGCTCATATTGGCGAGGAACTGCGATTTGTGCTTGCTCGCTTCCTCGACTTGGCGGCTCTTGTCCTGGATTTCCTCGAACAGCCGCACGTTCTCGATGGCGATCGCGGCCTGGTCGGCGAAGGTCTGCACCAATTCGATCTGCTTGTCGGTAAATGGCCGCACCACTGACCGCGTCAAGGTGAGCACGCCGACCGGCTCGTCCTCGCGCAGCATCGGAACGCCGAGTATCGTGCGGAACTGCCCGACACGCAAAGCGTCGGCCCACGTATATTCCGAATCGGACACAATGTCCTGAACATGGACGATCGACTTGCCGAGCAAGGCGCGCCCGGTGATCGTGCTGCGGTCCACATCCACTGGCCGGCTTCGCATCAGATCGACGAACTCTTGCGAAAAGCCGTAGGCTTCGGCGCGGAAGAACAAGCTATGGATTTGCCGGGTGATGGTTGCCTTGTCGGCATCGCAGAGCTTGGCCGCAGATTCGACAAGCGTTTGTAGAACCGATTTAAGGTCGAAAGTGGAACGGCTGATGACCTTGAGCACGTCGGCGGTGGCGGTCTGCTGCTGCAGCGATTCGGTGAGCTCGTGACTGCGCTGCTGCTCGGCTTCGAACAATCGCACATTCTCGATCGCGATGGCGGCCTGGTCGGCGAATGTCTCGATTAACGCGATCTGCTTGTCGGTGAACGGCCGGACTTCCAGGTGATAGACGACGATAACGCCCAGCAGTTCTTCGCCTTTGAGGATCGGCACGCCGAGCGCAGTCCGGATCGGCTCGAAATCCGCTGCTTTGTATGAATATTCCGGATCAGCCTGGACATCGACGATGTGGACGGTCCGTCGTTCAAGCGCCGCGCGAGCGGACGTGCTGTGCCGGCCGGGACGATTGGGATTTTTCTCCGCCCATTCCCGAAATTGCAGCGGCAGATTGAAGCCTGCCCCCATCTGCAACAGTTCGCCATCGAAGCGATACACGTTCGCCCGGTCGGCACCGCACAGCCTGACCGAATTCTCGGCCACGGTTTCGAACACCGCACGGAGATCGAATGCCGAGCGGCTGATGACATCGAGCACGTTGGCGGTGGCGGTCTGCTGCTCGAGCGACACGCTCAGTTCCTCTGTGCGCTGTTGCTCGGCCTTGAATAGGCGCACGTTCTCGATCGCAATCGCCGCCTGGTCGGCGAAAGTCGTCAGAAGAGCAATGTCCTTTTGCTCGAACGGCCGCACCTCGGCTCGGCGGACCAAGATAGTGCCGAGCGCGCGACCCTCGCGGATCAAAGGCACGGCAAGGATGCTGCGATGCCCGAACTTGATCGCCAATTCCCGCCCGAGAGCGAATTCTTCGCCGGCGTGGTGCAGATCGGCGATATGAACCGGCTGCAGGTCGCAAACGGAGCGTCCCGAGACCGTAGAGCGATCCAACTTCATTACCGGCGGCCGTCCAAGGTCGCCGAACGAGGCGGCGTCACGCAGCGTGTCGTTCTCGACAAGAAAGATATCGACTATTTGCGCCTCGCAGATGCGAGCGGCGTGTTCGGCAACCGAATCAAGCACCGGCTGCACGTCGCTTGGCGAATTCGATATCACCCGCAGGATCTCGCCGATTGCAGTCTGCTGCTCCAGCGACTCGGTGAGATCGTCGGTGCGCTTCCGAACGTCCTCGAACAACCGGACGTTCTCGATGGCGATCACCGCCTGGTCGGCGAAAGTTGTCACCAAATCGATTTGCTGCTGGCTGAATGGGTTCACCTTGTCGCGGGTGAGCGCAAAGACGCCGATCGTCGTCCCGTCACGCAGGAGCGGCACGCCGAGGATGGTTCGGAATCCAAATGCCCGCTGATAGCCAGCCGCGCTGTATTCGGGATCGGCCAGCACGTCGGGGATATGAGTGACCTTGCCCTCCAAGGCGACCCGCCCAACTGCGCTGCCGCGGCCGGCTTGCTGCGGGTTTTCGAGCGCGTACTGCGCGGCATCGCGCGAAAATCCATAGTTCGCGCCCAGCCGATACAAATCTCCGTCGCGTTGAAAGATGACACCCTTATCGGCCGCGCAAACCCTGGCGGCCGACTCGGTCAGCGTGTCGAGCACCGTCTGCAGATCGAATGTCGAGCGGCTGATGACTTTGAGCACATCCGCGGTCGCCGTCTGCTGATCGAGCGCATCGCTCAGTTCTTCGGTGCGCTTCTGCTCGGCTTCGAACAGCCGCACGTTCTCGATGGCGATGACCGCCTGGTCGGCGAAGGTTTCGATCAGCTCGATCTGCTTGTCGGTGAATGGCTTGACGGCCGAGCGTGTCAACGCGATCACGCCGATCGGATGTCCTTCACGCAACAGCGGCACACCCAGCATGGTGCGGAAGCCGCCGATCTTTTGCGATTCGGCCCAGACATATTCGGGATCGGCCAAACAGTCCGGGAGGTGAACCGTGCGCGCTTCCAGCGCGGTGCGCCCGACAAGCGTCCCGCGGCCCGGCCTGATAGGGTTGCGAATGATGTATTGCCGATACTCTTCGGAAAAGCCGTGGTTGGCGGCCAGACGATAGGCGCCGTCTTCAAAGCGGAAAATGAAGGCGCATTCCGCGTCGCACAGCTTGGCCGCCGAATCCACGAGCGTATTGAGAACCGCCGGCAGATCGAACGTCGAGCGGCTGATGACCTTGAGCACGTCGGCGGTCGCGGTCTGCTGCTGCAGCGATTGCCGCAATTCGCTGAGCAGCCGCGTATTCTCGATGGCGATCACCGCTTGCGCGGCGAAATTCTGCACCAGCGCGATCTGCTTGTCGGTGAACGGCCGCACGTCTTGCCGGTACATCGCGATCGCGCCGACGATCTCGTCGTCCTTGAGCATCGGTACGATGACAAATGTGCGTGCACCGGCGGTTTCGACCAACGCAACAAAGCGGGCATTGCCGTCGCGATAGGCCTGCTCTGCTTTCAGGTCGTGGAGGTGAACGACGCTCTTGCTGCGACACAGGCGGGCCAGCGGGATGTCCGGATCGTCGACCCAGGATATAACCGGATCCCGTCGCCAAAATTCGCTGTAGCCGAGTTCCCCGCTCACCGCGACGGCCCGGAACGTGCCGCCGTCGCGCAGAAACAGATTGCCGAATTTGGCTTCGCAGATCCGGGTCGCGTTCTCCAGCATGGCGTCAAACACCGGCTGCAAGTCGCCGGGCGAGGAACTGATGACGCTCAGTACATCTGCCGTTGCGGTCTGCTGCTCCAGCGATTGCCGCAGTTCGCTGAGCAGCCGCGTATTCTCGATGGCGATGACGGCCTGGGCGGCGAAGTTCTGCAGCAACGAGATATGCTTGTCGGTGAAAGGACGCACCTCCTGGCGGTAGATGGCAATCGCGCCGACAAGCTCTTCGTCCTTGAACATGGGTACGCCGACAAACGTGCGCGCGCCCGCGAGCTTGGCGAGATCGGAGTTCTCGTAAGGATGCTCAACGGAAAGGTCGGCAATCGAAACAATCGATTTGGTTTTGAACAGCCGCATCAACGGCCCTTTGACCGCCGGATCGCGCTGCCGCGCTTCTTCGAACGGACGCGGCGCGCCAAGCATTGCTGCGACCCGCATGCCGTCGCCTTGCACCAGAGCCAGCGTGCCGAACCTGGCTTCACAGATACGGGTGGCGTTTCTCAAGATGGTCTCGAATACCGGATCGACTTCGCCAGGTGAGCTTGAGATGATGCCAAGAACCTCGGACGTCGCCGTCTGCTGTTCCAGCGATTCGCTGAGATCGTCGGTGCGTTGCCGCAACTCGTTGAGCAGCCGTGTGTTCTCGATGGCGATGACCGCCTGACTGGCATACGTCTTCAATGCCGCAAGCTGCTTCTCCGACAGCGGTCCGGTGTGGACGCGCACGACGCTGAGCGCCCCGATTGCCGTCTCGCCTCGCATGAGCGGCACGAAAGTCGCCGCCCGATAGCCGCTCCCCAGAAAATTCCTTCGGCCAACCGCCATGTCCGCCGACGCGTCCTCGACGTTGGGAATATCGAGCATCTTGCGGTCGAGAATGGCGACACTGTGCATGTATTCGCGCGTGAGCGGGAAAGGAAAGCGCTGCCGCCATAATTCGGCGCGGATGGGATCGCGTTCGGCGACGGCCGCAGCCTTGACCATGCCGTCCTCGACGAGCGCGATGCTGACCGCCGCACCTGAAAAGAGTCTGACCCCGCTCTGCACGATGGCGTCGAATACAGGCTGCGTGTCGCTAAGGGACTTGCTGATGACCCCCAGAATTTCCGCGGTCGTGGTCTGCTGCTCCAAGGCCTCGGTCAAATCATCGGTGCGCTGGCGTAGCTCGTTGAGCAGTCGCGTGTTCTCGATCGCGATGACAGCCTGGGCGGCAAAGCTTTTCACCAGCTCGATCTGTTTGTCAGTAAACGGCCGGACTTCCTGGCGATAAATTCCCAGGAGACCGCAAAACTCGTTTTCTTTCAGCAGCGGGACGAGAAGAAGTGTACGGGCACCGGCATATTTGGCGAGTGGGTGGTCGGGATCCTCGAGCTGCACGTCCGCGGTGTGGATGACCTGCTTTGTCATTGCGCTTTGCTTATTAAGGGCAAAAGCGTCAACATCAAAAACATCCGACTCTTTATGGAATTCCATGAACCTCGGCGGAACGTTGTACACCGCGACTCGCCGCAGTCGGTTGCCCTCACCGAGCACCATTGTGCCGAAACTGGCTTCGCAGATGCGGGTTGCGTTTTCCAACATGGCCTGGAACACGGGCTCCAACTCGCCCGGCGAACTGGAAATAACGCGCAGCACTTCCGCCGTAGCTGTCTGCCGCTCCAGGGATTGCCGCAATTCGCTGAGCAGCCGCGTGTTCTCGATGGCGATGACGGCCTGGGCGGCGAAGTTTTGCAGCAATTCGATCTGCTTGTCGGTGAATGGCCGCACCTCCTGGCGGTAGATGCCGAACACGCCGACAAGCTCGCCATCATTGAGCATCGGGATGTCGATCAGAGTGCGGGCGCCGCCGCGCTCCGCGATGATGATGGTCGCCTGCTCGCCGGAGAGATAGGATTCGTCCAGCCGCAGATCGGAAATTTGCAGGGTCGCTTTGGTGACCGCGACGCGCGCCAGCGGATTGCTCGACGCCGGGGAAAATAGCGGCTCGCGGCGACGCGCTTCGGCGAATTCCGGCGGCACATTGTGCAGCGCCACCGCGCGAAACGGCCCGCCTTCGTACAGCGTCATGATGCCGAATTTCGCATCGCAGATACGCGTGGCGTTTTCGAGCATGGCCGTGAAGACCGGTTCCAGCTCGCCGGGGGACGAGCTGATGACGCGCAGCACATCCGCGGTCGCCGTCTGCTGCTCCAGCGATTGCCGCAATTCGCCGAGTAGCCGCGAGTTTTCAATGGCGATGACGGCCTGGGCGGCGAAGTTCTGCACCAGCGCGATCTGCTTGTCGGTGAACGGGCGCACCTCCTGGCGGTAAATGGCGAACGCGCCAACCACCTGCTGGTCCTTCAGCAAAGGCACCGCCACGAGCGTGCGGATCTGGCCGAGCTCGACGGCTGTCGTGACGATCGGTTCGCGTTCGAGATAACCGGCGTCGGCGCGCAGGTCGGGAATGTGAATGGTTTGGCGCGTAGCCGCGGCGCGGGCGACCGGGACTGTCGGACCGGGATGATAGACGACCCCGCGCTGGAGCCGGTCGCCGTATTTGGCAGGCAATCCGTGCGTCGCCGCCACCACGAAGCCGCCATCCTCGGCCATCCACAGATTGCCGAACTTAGCCTCGCAGATCCGCGTTGCATTTTCGAGCATGGCCTGGAACACCGGCTCCAGTTCGCCCGGCGAACTCGAAATGACGCGCAGCACGTCGGATGTCGCCGTCTGCTGCTCCAGCGACTCGGTGAGATCGTCGGTGCGCTGGCGCAACTCGTTGAGCAGCCGCGTATTCTCGATGGCGATGACCGCCTGGGCGGCGAAGTTCTGTACCAGATCGATCTGTTTGTCGGTAAACGGCCTGACCTCCTGCCGGAAAATGACGATAGCGCCCACCAATTCGTTGGCCTTGAGCATCGGCACTGTGACAACGCTGCGCGCGCCAGCGAGCTTGACCAAGAGCCGCGTATTTCGTGGGTTTTTCTGGTAGGCCGGGTGTTTGGCCATATCGGCGATCTGGATCGTCCGTTTGGTCCTCGCCACCTCAGCGAGCACCGTCGTGCCGGTCATGCTCACCAGAGGTTCGCGCCGTCGGATCTCGACAAAAGCAGGTGGTGCGTTGTGCATCGCTACAGCGCGATAAGCCTCCCCCTCAGACAGGAACAGCAAGCCGAAATTGGCTTGGCAAAGGCGTGTCGCATTTTCCAAGATGACCGAAAATACCTGCTTCAGATCGCCCGGCGCAGCACTGATCAGGCGCAGCACCTCCGAGGTCGCGGCCTGCTGCTGCAAGGCCTCGTTCAATTCCTGCCGATTGCGTTCAAGTTGCTCTTGCAAGCCGGCGGCGGCGCGCGGTTGAGACTTGGATTTAGCAACAGACTTGGATTTAGCAACGGCACGGCGCTTGCGGCCGGCCGCCTTTGGGCGCCGCAAATCCGCTGCCTTGCCACCAGCCTTGCCGCGCCACTTCATCAGACCCACCACGGCTTGAACCCGCGCCGATCATACGCAACGGGGCGCCGTGCCGCCACGTCGATACTGACGCTGCAGCATCGATCTTGGGCGATTTATCGCGCGTTTTGCCGCCTTCGCAGTGACGGCCGTCACAACGGCCGGCGGTGACGACGCTCGGCCGACATCTGTCGGCAAGCCGGAAACCGGCTGTCGGAGGCAACCGATTTGCGCGATAATGCCGCGTCGCCTGCCGGCGATGAAAAGCAATAAAGGCCGTTCGAGCGCCGCGAGCGCACGAACGTCAAGCCCAGGGAGGAGTCCTATGGTCGCCCTGACCGTCAACGGACAGCGGCACGAGGTCGATGCCGCGCCCAACACGCCGCTGCTTTGGGTGTTGCGCGAGCATCTCAAACTCACCGGCACCAAATTCGGCTGTGGCATCGCGGCCTGCGGCGCCTGCACGGTGCATATCGACGGCGAGGCGGTGCGCTCGTGCTCGATGCCGCTGTCGCTGGTCGCGGGAAAGTCCGTGACCACCATCGAAGGATTATCGGCCGACGGCAGCCACCCGCTGCAGAAGGCCTGGGTCGTCGAGCAGGTGCCGCAATGCGGCTACTGCCAGTCGGGACAGATCATGCAGGCGGCGACGCTGCTTAAGGCCAACAAAAATCCGTCGCGCGACGACATCGTCGAACATATGGACGGCAATATCTGCCGTTGCGGCACGTATCTGAAAATCATCAGCGCCATCGAGCGCGCGGCGCGGGAGGGCTGAGCCATGAATCAGCACAGCAAGATCGTGAACCGCCGCAATTTCCTCAAAACCACGGCCGGGCTGAGCTTGGCGCTGACGATCGCGCCCGATGCGTTCTCCCTCATCGACGACGCCTTCGCCGACGCGCCGGCGGCCTACACGCCGAATGTCTGGCTGACGATCGCGCCCGACGGCATCATCACCATGATCGCGCCAGCGGCCGAGATGGGACAAGGATCGTTCACCAGCCTGCCGGTCATCATTGCCGAAGAGCTCGATGCCGACTGGAGCAAGGTCAGGCCTGTTTTCCCAACTGAGTGGGACGACAAAAAATTCGGCAATCCGGGATACAATTACACGTTCCAGACTTCGGCGAGCGCGTCGGTGACCGGCTACTTCACGTCGCTTCGCGTGGCCGGCGCGCAGGCGCGCCGTGTCCTGCTCGACGCGGTCGCGGCAAAATGGGCGGTGCCGGTCGGTGAGCTCGCGACCGAACCGAGCGTCGTCGTGCACAAGGCTTCGGCGCGGCGCATCGGCTATGGCGAGATCGCCGCGTTTGCGAGCGCCCCCGCCGAATTGCCCAAGGTCGCCGAAAGCGATCTCAAGCCGACCGTAAGCTTCCGACTCATCGGCAAAGACATCGCGCGCGTCGACGTACCGCTGAAAGTCAAAGGCGCGGCCACATACGGCATGGATGTGCAGGTCCCCGGCATGGTCTATGCCGCAGTGCTGCAATCGCCTTATGCCGGCGGCGCGCCGCTGGATGTTGACGATACCCGCGCGCGCAAAGTGCCCGGCGTCACCGACATCCTGAAGCTGCCCGAGGGCGTCGGCGTCATCGGCACGACGGTCGAAGGAACCCAAGCGGCAAAGAGCCTACTGAAAGTAACGTGGGGCGACGCGCCGGGTGCACATCTCGACAGCGAGCAAGCGCTCGAAGATTTTGCGGCGATCGGCCGTGACAAAAGCCGCGACGGCGTGGCTTACGAGAACAAGGGCGACGCCAAGGTGGCGCTGGCGGGCGCCAAGCGTGTGTTCCGCGGCGAATACCGCACGCGCTACGTCTACCACGCGCAGATGGAGCCAATGAACGCGACCGCCTCCGTCAGCACCGACGGCAAATCGGCCGAGCTTTGGGTTGGCACCCAGGCGGCAACCAGCCTCCTCAACGGCGTCGCTCGAATCCTGCAGACCGAGCGTGCGAAGATCGCGCTGCACCAGCAATTCCTCGGCGGCGGTTTTGGCCGGCGCGGCAACCACGAGGCCGTGTACGACGCCGTCCGCCTGTCGAAGGCGGTCGGCAAGCCGGTGAAGCTGATCTGGACGCGCGAAGACGACATCACCTTCGGCAAATTCCGTCCGGCGACGGCGCATCACATCGAGGCCGGCTTCGACGACGCCGGCAAGCTCGTCGCCTGGCATCACCGTGTCGTTGCCGAGTCCGTCTTGGCCTACGTCTCCGGCGATCCAAAGCCGCGGCAGGATCGCATCGTGATGAAGGGCACGCCGGTCCCGCAATATCCGGTTGCCAACAAGCTCGCCGAGCACGTCATCGAGAACCGCGGCGCGCGGCTGTCGCCGTGGCGCGGCGTCGGCAACGGCCACAACGCCTTCGCCATCGAGAGCTTCGTCGACGACATCGCCAAGGATCTTGGCAAGGATCCGGTGGCGTTCCGCCTCGAACTTAGCGAGGGCGTGCCGCGCATGCAGCACCTCCTTCGCACCGTTACCGAAATGTCGGACTGGACGCGCAAGCGCGACGGTACCGCGCTCGGCGTCGGCACCATGGTGAAGGACGACACGCTTGCCGCCGGCATCGCCGAGGTCGCGCTCGATCGCAAGACCGGCAAGATCAAGGTGCTCAACTTCTGGGCCGCGCTCGATGCCGGCATCGCGGTGCAGCCGCGCAATCTCGCCGCGCAGACCGAGGGCAGCATCGTCTATGCGCTGGGCTCGGTGCTGCGGGAAAAAATCACCATCAAGGACGGCCGCGTGCTGCAGTCGAACTACAGCGACTACGAGGTCGCGCGCATGTCCGACGTGCCGCATATCGAGATCAAGGTGGTCTCGACCGACAACCATCCAACCGGCGGCGGCGAGGAAGGCGTGCCGCTGGTGGCCTGCGCGGTCGGCAACGCCATCGCGACGCTCACCGGCGTGCGCTTGCGCGAATTGCCGTTCTCGCCCGATCGGGTGCGCGGCGCCTTGGAGGCGTAGGACGGCTTACCGCTACGCCGGACGGTCGCGGTGAGAAATCTCCACGACGCGGGCGCGCGCGGCAAGCTGGTCGACCAGCGCATCGGCCTTGGCCTTGTTCGCCGCGTCGAGATTGGCGTCCCATTCGTCGAGCAGATAAACTTGCGCATCGGTCGCATTGACGATCTCTTCGAGCGACTTGAGCTGCAGCTCGCCGGACGAGTAACCGAGCTTCTTGTGCATTGCATCGGCGACGACGACCACTTCGTCGTCGTCCTCGTCATCACCTTCTACGTCGACCGGCACCACGCCGCCGGTGAACATGAACGCGAGCCGGTCGGTCGTCGGCCAGTAATAGGCGCGCTTCCTCATCTCGGTCTTCAGGCTCGCCAGCAGCGAGGATTTCCCCGAGCCGTTGCCGCCGCGCACGTTGACGCGGCCGGTCGAGTGCGCAAGCGCAATCTGCAACGCGTCGCCGAGCGACGACACCACATTGGCGCCGTCGCCTTCCCGCAACACCAGCCGATCGAACTTGATGCGCTTGTCAAAATCCGGGTCCGGCTCAGGCAGCATGTTGGCGGCAACGCCGCCGAACCGCGTCCAGATGGCGATGAAATCGTTCCAGCCTGAGGCGAGCAGATGCAGCTCGTAGGTCATCTCGATCTGCCGCGGCAGTGTCGTGGCGAGCCCGACCAGGAGCGCGGTGTTGCCGACATTTTGCACGGCGACCACGGTGACGGTCGCGAACACAATGGCGAGGCTGACGATGCCGCTCATCGCGCTCATGCCTTCGCGCGCCACGATGGCGCGGATTTGCGCCGTCACCCCGTCACGCAGCCGGGTCTTGAACCCGGCAAGCCACAGACGAAGATTGTAGCTGTTGCCGCTGAACACGTTGTCCCACGCGGTATAGCCCTGCGCGGTGACGCGATTGTTCATGCGCTGGTTTTCCAGATAGGTGCGCGCGATCGGCTTCTGCAGCACCCATTGCATCAACAACAGCACGCCGAAGGCGCCGACATAGGCGAACGGCAGGCTGATGTCGATTTCCGCACCCAGCACGATGGAATTGAAAACCAGGCCGAGAAACAGCTTCAGCGCGAACTCCAGCTCGTACATGACGTTGAAGAAGCACTGGAACGTCTCGCCGGTGAGGAACGGCTCGACCTGCTCACGCGACGGCTTGTCGGCGAAGAGCTTGACCTTGCCGCGATTTTCGCGCGCGAAGCGCAGCATGAATTTGCCGAAGCCGCGGTAACCGGCCCGTTCGGCAAACACCCAGCTGATGACGCCGACCACGTAAGACGATGATTGCGCGGTGAGGATCCAGATCAGGTCGCCGGCCAGGAAATGACCGGAAGCGACTTTTTGCCCGGCATTGATGACGAACCACGTTGTCGCCGCGGCCAGCATGGCCTCGACCACCATCAGGACGATCATCACGAACAGCGACGGGCTGAGCAAAAAGCGCGCCAGCTCGAGGCGTGAAATCTGTTTTCCTGCCATGGCGTTCCCGGAACGAGGATGCGGAGAGCGTAGCGTCTTTGAGTTGGTCGGTCAGTCTAACGGTATCGGGATCAGACATTAAGCGCGGGCATAAGGCGCGTTAGCGCAGATTCACCCGCTTCATCAAGGACTTTCTGACATCGGCCGGGGTTTTCCGGCAGCCCGATACCCGATCGTTTGTGCCTGCCGCGGACCACCGCCTTACGCTTTCGCCGCATGGAGCCGCGCCAACTCGGCTTCCATCTTGCTGATATTTTCAAACAGCCGCGCCGTCGCCAAGCGCAAGAAGTAGAAGCCGAAGGTCGGATTCTGGTAGTAGAGCTGCTCGACCTGCTTATAGGTGATCGACAGCGCTTCGCCCTCCTCGATGCATTCGAGCGTCGCGGTGCGCCGGTTGTCGGGCGCCAGCATCCCCAGCTCGCCGACGACCTGCCCGGGTTGCAGCTCGATGCCGAGCTCGAGCAGGCGGTAGCGTCCCGCCACCGTACAGAACATCTCGTTCGCCGGTTCGCCCTTGGCGAACAGGATGTCGCCCTTCTTGAAGTGACGCCCGGTCATGAAGGGCTTGAGCCAGTCCATCGAGGTGTTGCCGCGAACCGACTCGCGTACGTTTCTGATGAGGGCGACCATCTGGTAAAGACGATAGCCGTTGACCGGCAACGTTATGGCTTGCAGGGCCAGCAGGACATAGGTGTGCGTCACCGCGTAGGAAAAGATCAGAAAGCAATTGGCGACGATCGAGAGGATACGCAGCGGCACCATCGTCTTCGACGAGGCGGTCGCTACGATAAAGAGCGCAGCACAGGCGTTGAAAAGCTCGTTCCAATGCATGAATTGCATAGTCACCCTCCACCACCCGCCACGGCCGCAATTGCGACGCAGCGAAAAATTCTCAGCCGCAAGCAACCCGCCGATTAATCCAGTACCAATTGCCTCACTGGCAGGGACCCTACGCCCCGGCCATGCGACAAATACGACTGGCCGTTCTCATGTCCACGGCGTAATTTATTGGCCTGTGTGGGTTAAGAACCACACCCCTCATGGCCACTGAAGGGGCCCGCGTGAAGCCGCCGATCGCGCTTACGAATCTCGCGCATTATACCGCGCCACTTCGCCGTTTCGGAGCATCGTCGATTGGCCGCCTGTTCGTGCTGGCCATCGGGATGGCCGCCATGACGGCGTTCACGATATCGGATTTACAGAAATCGGCCAGCATCTGGCTGAGCGCGTGCCTGTGGTGTTGTCTCGCATATTTTGCCGTCGAGGGCTACGTCCGTGCCCAGGCGGCATTTCAAGCCGGTAAAGCCAGAGGCTACCTGCTCTCGGCGTCGGGGATCGTGGACCTGATTGCGATTTTTCCGGTCCCGATTGCGCTCGCCTGTGGCGTCGCGCAGCCGACGGCGTGGCTATTGGCGTCGTTATGGGTCCTCAAGCTGGCGCAGAATTCGCCCGGCTTCGCCCAGCTTGCGCGCGTGTTCGTGCTCGAGGCGAGACCGCTCGCCAGTGTCCTGGCGCTGTTCCTGATCGTGCTGTTCCTGTCGTCCGCCGCCATGCATGTGCTGGAGCGTGACGAGCAGCCCGCGGCGTTCGGCTCGTTACCGCAGGCGCTGTGGTGGGCGGTGGTGACGCTGACCACGACCGGATATGGCGATGAGGTGCCGCGCACCCATCTGGGCCACCTGCTCGGCGCCTTTGTCATGATCTGCGGCATCGCCACTTTCGGATTATGGACCGGTATTCTGGCCACCGGTTTTGCCGCCGAAAGCCGGCGGCGTAATTTCATCCAGACCTGGGATCTCGTCAGCAAGGTGCCGTTCTTCCAGACGCTCGACCCGTCGGCGATTGCGGAAATCACCCATATGCTGCGGCGGCTCGAAGTGCCGGCCAGGACCGCGGTGATCCGCCGCGGCCGTGCCGGCGATTGCATGTATTTCATCGCCGACGGCGAAGTCGAAGTCGATGTCAAACCGACGCCGGTTCGGCTGGCGACGGGATCGTTCTTCGGCGAGCTTGCGTTACTCGGCGATTCGGTCCGCAGCGCCAATGTGGTGACGACGCAGCCCTCGACGCTCTTGATTCTCGATCTCGCCGATTTCCGCACCCTGACGGCGCATCATCCCGAATTGGCGCGGGCCATCGATGCCGAGGGCAAACGGCGCGTGAGCGAGAACCAGCGGCTGCGCGAATTGCAGGTGCAAAGCGGCGCGTCGCCGTCCTGACCGAGGCGCTTTCGCTCAATCGTAAAGCGGATCGGCGATCAGACTTGACGCTTCGCCGGGCTGACCGATCAAGGCCGGCGCGCCGAGCAGCACCGTTTGGCCATCGACTGCAAGCGCCGCCTGCACCGATACCAGCGCGCCCGGCAGCGGCGGGTGCCCTTCGCCGAGGCGCGATCCGATCAGCGGATCGAGCGGCTGCGCCATTCGGCAGCCCTCGACCAGCCAGGAGCGAAAGCCGGCAAATCCGCGATCGCCGGGCAATAAGGCAACGGCTTGCGCGAACCGTGCCGCCGCCTCCTGCACGATCGCGTCTTCGCACATCGAGCGGACAAGACGGACCCACATCCCCTTGTAGGCAACCGTCGCGCGCAATGCGAAAGTCTTGCCCAGATCTGCCTCTCCCTCAATGCGTTTGAACCGGCCGTCCCGTTCGAGATCGGCAGCCGCAGCAACGTAGATTTCTTCCGCTCCTAGCTGGCGCGCTTTGCTCTCGACAACTGCGATCATCGCGTTGAGATTCTCACCTTCGGCAGCGGCAAGCGCGCGATGACCGATCACCGCGGCTTTTGTTGCCAGAGCGATTTCCGCCGGATCGGCAATGCCACGTATCGCTGTGAACAGCGCGCTGGCATCATGCCAGGCTAGAGCAGGTCCGCCCTCGCGCAAATCCTCAGCAATGCCGGCGGGGAGACCGTCGAAATCGACGACGCCGACGGCGGCATCGGCTTGCGTCGCGGCAATCTGCTGCGCAGCTTTCAACCCGATGCGCGGCGTATGCAAAACTTCGGCGACACGGCTCACCCGCTCGATCCACGGCTTGACGCGAAAGCTCAACGCCGCGACCAGATAGGGCGCCGCCTCGCGCGGCACTACCAGCACTGCTTCCGACCAGTACGGCACGAAGCCAACGAGCCACGACACGCCGGCCGGCCGCGTATTATTGGTGTAGATGATGAGCGAATCGAGCTCTGCCGCCCGCATCGCCGCGCGCACACGATCAAGCCGTGCGTCGAACACCGCGGCGGGCAATTCGACCAGAGAACGAGCGATCAGGCCGCGGCGCATTGCTTTCGCTTCTTTTCACTCACGCGGCGACTTCGAACAATTGGCGCGGCGTCTTGCACAACACTTCGGCGCCATTCTCGGTGACGACGATGGCGTCGCCAAGCACGATGTAGCCGGCGTCAGGATGATAGGTGTTGGGATGCACGATCAGCGTCATGCCCGGTTCCAGCACGGTGTCGACGTCTTCCAGGATGTGCGGCTTGGAATCGGCGAACATACCCATGCCGTGGCCGCGCACGCGGGTCCATTGGCTGGTGGTGTATTCGCCGAGCCCATATTTGCGGAACACGTCGTTTTCGGCTTTCGCCACGTCGGCGGCGCGCACGCCGGGCCGCACCGCGGCGATACCGGCCTCCAGCGCTTCGACGAAGACACCAAACGCGCGGCGCTGTGCTTCGGTCGCTTTGCCGACCACCAATGTGCGGCAAATCTGGGCGAAGTAGCCTTCGACCGCGGGCGTCAGTTCCGTCGTGACCAGATCGCCCGCGGCGATGCGGCGCTCCGACGGCGGCGTCATACCGAACACATCCTTGCCGCCGGAACCGATGATCATGAAATTGTCCGGGCAGCCTTTGCGGCGCAGGTGCGCTTCGATATCGGCGACGATCTCGAATTGCCGGCGGCCCGGCCGCACCGCGCGCACAAACTCGACATAGGCTTCGTCGGCAATCTGCGCGGCTCGGCGCACCGCCACGATCTCGCCCGCGCTCTTGTGCATCAGCAGCCGGTCGAGCATCGCGGTGGCATCGTCGAGCTTGAAACTTCGCGTCGCGTCGGCGAGCCAGCGCGGCAAAAATCGCCGCGGCGCGGCTGCGATATGCGCATTGGCGACGCGGTCGAGCCGCGCGCCGACGACGCGCGCAATGTCCGGCGCGAGATGCACCTTCACCTGCGGCGCTTCGAGCTCGGCGCGTTCGACGTCGGTGGCGCTGTCGAGGAACAACTCGACCTCGCCGTCGGCGGCGATCAGCGCGATGCCGTGACCTTCGAGAATGCCGAAATCGGCGCCGTAGCGCAGGTAATCGCCCTGCCAGGCATTGCCATAGAGCATCATGTGGCCGACGCCGGCTTCGCGCATGGCGGCCACGAGGCGCCCTCGCCGTTCTTCTGCAAGCATGTGCTTAAAGTCCCCTCAAGGCCGTAATCGCGTCGCGCCGCCTCGGCCGAGACATAGCCAGCGCGCACGTCCTCGGCAACCGCACGAGGGGCCCAACTGTCGCCGGAATCCGGACCCATGCTGCTGGACAAGTCGTTTTGCCGCGCTGCAAGATCGCCGATACTCAAGAATTGCGCCAAATCCATCGAGCTTCCCGAATGACCTGCCCCAAGATCGCCCTGACGATGCTCATCTTGGGCAGCATCATGGTTTTGGGCACTGACGCACGTGCGCAAGCCGATGCACCGGGGCTAACCCGCCTGGCGCAAGCGCCGACACCGCCGCCTACCACACCAGCGTCGCCGCCAGCCATGAGCCAACCCGACGCGCAAGCTTCGCCGCAAACCTCCGATCCGGTCGGCAGCGTTGCGACGCTGCAAGGCGGCGCCTCGGTCACGCGCAACAATGCCACCAGCGCGCTTGCGCTTAGCGACCCGGTCTACAAAAACGACGTGCTGCAAACCAAAGTCGACGGTACGCTCGGCATCACGTTCGACGACGAGACCACGTTCACGCTGAAGCCGAACACGCGCCTCGCCGTGGACGAGTTCGTCTATCAGGAGGGCGGCACCGACAATGCCGCCATATTCAACGTCGTGCGCGGCACCGCCGCTTTCGTCGCCGCCGAGGTAGCCCATACCGGTAATATGCGGATCGATACCCCAAGCTCGACACTGGGCATTCGCGGCACCACCGGCCTTGTCGAAGTGCCGGAGGGCGGCGCCGCCGGCGGCCAGGTCTCCATCAAGCTCTATCCCGATGCCGACGGCCGGGTCGGCCGGATTGAAGTTTTCGGCCGTGACGGCGCGCAGCTCGGCATTCTATCGCGCGGCGCCACCGGCTTTGCGGTGCGGCCGGGAGCGGGCGGGCGCTTCACCGCAGCGCCATTGCAGATTTCGGCGCTCGAAGCCGAGCGCGACCGGTCGTTCGTGCGCCAGGCTTTTGCGGCGCGGACCGTGGGCCGCCAGATCAATCAGCAGCGCCGCACCTTGCAGCAGCAGCAACGTAATCAGCTACGGCCCAATCAACCTAGTCAGCAACGGCCAGGCCAGTTGCCGGGACGCGAGCAACGGCCCGGACTGCCGCAGCGGCCCGAGCTGCGGACCGTGCCCGGCGGCCAGCCGTTGCCATCGCCCGGTACGCGCCCGACACCACCGCGGCCACCCGGCGCACCGCCGACGCCAGAGCCGGGCGCGAGGCCCAATCCGCTACCGCAACCCGGCGCAGTGCCGCCCGCTGGTCGACCGAAAGCACCGACATTGCCGCCGCCCAGCGCGCGACCGACACCGCCGCGGCCGCCCGGAGCGCTCCCGGGTCCGCAACGCACGCCCGCCGGCCCGCGCAAGCCGACGAAGAAAAATGAAGGCCGTTAGCGCGCAGACGAGTCGGTGCGTTTGCTGTCAAAGCGGACGGCGGCACCGGACGCGGCGAGGCCTATGCCGATGATCACGAAGATGCTGCCGGTTCCGGCGGCCACCGCCACCAAGCTGGCGACAATCGGAATGATCGACTGGCCGATACGGCTCGCCATGGTGCGCAGCGAATTCGCCGTGCCAATCGCGCCACCGCTGGCGATAGAGAGCACGCCGGCGATGCTGGCGGTGATCGAAATGCTCAGCGCGAATCCGGCGACCGCAATGGCGGCGTACAACAGCGGCAGCGGCAACGGAAAAGCCAAGAGCGTATAGGCGACGGCGCTGACGAACGTACTGGTCAGCGTGAGCGGGATGCGGCCAAAGGCAACATGAAGCCGCGCATATATCAGCCGTGACAGCATCGAAGCGGCCGCCCTGACGGCAAGCAGCGTGCCGACGGCATCGACGCTTAGGCCGCGGTCGGAGCCGAGCAGAGGCAAATAGACGACGATGAGGTCCTGCGCCACGACGGTGATGACGCTGACCACGATGATCGTGGTCAGGCCGGGAGCGAACAGCAGATCGCGCAGCGGGACTTTGGCGCGATCGACCGGCAATTTATGCGCGCCTGTGGATTGGGTCAGGAGGGCGCAGGCCATGGTCAAGACCGCACCGCCGAGACCTATTGCAAACAGCAGCTGCGTCGGCGGCACGCTGGCCGAGCCGCCGGCCAGCGCGACGATATAGGGGCCGACGCCCTGTCCCGCCGCATTGGCAACCATGTAATTGCCGATGGCGCGTTCCATGGCGCCCGGGCCGGTGCCGCATCGCGTGCACTGGATCTGCTGGCTGACCACGAACAACAAATGCGCGGTGCCGATGATCGCGGTGGAAACCGAGAATCCCCGCGAGATTCGGAAACAGCACGAACCCCGCGCAGCCGACGATCAGCAGGCCGCCGCCCATCCAAGTCGTGACGGCATCATAGCCGCGGTCGATGAAGCGCCCGATCGGTACCCCGATCGCGATCGGCAGCAGGGCATAGACCGCGGTGATGACGCCGAGCCAGACCACCGACAAATCGAGCTCGACGGCGCGATAGGTCGTGGCGACGCGGACAATGGTGATGACCGCCTGCTCGACGAAGGCGGTGGAAACGATGGCGAAGAGCAGACGACGGTTCATTCCGGGTGAAGCGCCGTCACGCCAGGCGCTTGTTTTTTGTGAAATCGTAATCGGCGGCGTGTTCGGATTCGTAAACCTGCACGCGGCGCGACTTGTCGTAACCCGGATCGAGCACATGCCTGAGAAACGCCAGCTGAAACGCCCACGCCGCCTCGGCCGCATCGCGGCGATAGCGGCCCGGCATGGTGTCGTTGAGCCAGCCGTGCGGCGCGCCGGGATAGACTTTGATCGTATAGGTCTTGTCGTGGCGATCGAGGCTGTCGCGCAGCCGCCGCACGTCGGCGAGCGAGATCACATGGTCGGCCTCGCCGAAAATGCCGAGCACCGGACAATCGACGCGGGCGATCACGTCATCGAGCGGTTCCGGAAATTGATCGTTGACCTTCCATTCTTTGTCACCGGCCGCGCCATACCAGATCAGCGCCGCGGCGATCGGATGCTCGGCGGCGAAGACCAGCGGATGGCGGCCGGTCTGGCATACGCCTTTGACGGCAATCTTGCTGCGATCGACTTGCGGCAGCTTCATAAGCTCAGCAATGGCGGTGGCGATGTACTCGTTCGATTCGGCGTCCTTGATCGGATAGCCGACGTCGCCGCGATGCAAGGCGTCTTGGTCCGGATGCGTGTAAAAGAAATCCGGCGCGATGCAGATAAAGCCGTCGCGAGCGAAGCGCTCGGCCAGATCGCAGGTGTGCTTCACCAGGCCATAGCGTTCGTGCATCAGCACGATGGCCGGGATTTTTTTGCCGTCGCCGCCGGCTGGCATGGCGAGAAACGCCGGCAGGCCTCCAGCACAGTGAATGGTTTTTGTGACGATGTCAGGCACGACTTGCTCCCTAAAGACCGGCAGCGAATGCCGCGGCGAGCTTGCGGCATGCGGCGGCGTCATCGAGCGCCGCGCCAGCCATTGCCAGCCATTCGGCGGCGCCATCGTTGCCAACCAGCGGATCGAGCACGCGATGTGCCTTGGTAACGATTCCAGCATGATCCAGTGGATGCTCGGGATCGCCGATGGCCTCGACAATACGCTGTTGGTGGATTTCGCCGCCGGCCTCGACATCCACTTCGGCAGGCCAATGTTGCGGATAGTAGGCGTCGAGCCTCACGTCCGCGATGATCTCCACCTTGGCGGCGAACTCCGCCACGTTGGCATCCACCTGCGTCGCGCTGCGATCGACATCGTAAAGGCGCTCGGCATCCAGCGCCGCAAGCGCGATCTGATGGGCGACGCTCACCATGGTCGACTGCCGCGCGCCAGCTTCGGCGCGCGTCGCGATCATGCCAGCATAGGCCGGCGGCACGCGGACGCGCACTTTGCTGATGGCTTCCTGACGCACGCCGCGATTAAGGATGGCACGGAACGCTTCAATGGCTGCGATACCCTGCTTGGCGGAGCAGAACGGTTTCAAGCTGAGCCCGGCATAAACGCAGCTCACGCCGAGCTTTTCTGTCAGCCGATCGTGATCGAACGCGATGCCATGGCTGTCGGTGAGCCAGGTCTTGTCCAAAATATCCGGATCACCGCGGTAATCGGCACGCGCCGCCTCGGCCGCGGCGACGCCGGCGGCCACCGCATTGGCATAGAGAAACCAGCGCCCGGATGGCGCGCCGTGGATGCGGCCGACGCCGCCGGCCATCAGCATCACGGCGAGCGACAACGCGTGGCCGGCGCGTGCCTCGGACAATCCCATAAGTCGCGCCGACGTTGCCGCCGCGGCGACCGGCGCGGCGAGATAAGTCGGCCAGATGCCGCGATAAAGAATTTGCGGTCCGCGCACCGCGACGCCGATCCGGGTCATGATCTCGGTCCCGACCCAGATCGCGCTTGCGATTTCGCCAGGATCGAATTTCTGCTCCCGCGCCGCAAGCATCAGCGCCACCGGCACGACACCGGCGCTCGGCGTGGTGCATGACGGCAGATGGATGTCGTCGATCTCGGTGAGCCGGATCGCCGCCGCCTGCCGGCCGATGCGGACGGCCAGCGCGCCGTCGTCGCCCAAGCTTTGCAGCGCTTTGCCCTCGGGGATACGGGCGCCGGCCTGGGCGGCAACCACGGTATCGATGAAATGCAGCCGCAGCCGCTCCCGATCCGCCGCCGGCAAGTTGGACGCCTTGGCTCGGGCGACGAAGGACGCTAACCCCCCGATGACGCTCACGGCGCGATTTCCCAAGGCGAGGCGAATTGTATATCCATATCGGCTTCATAGCAGAAACCCGCTAGCATCAGCACACCACACTCCTGCATAGAGTCCCTCCACACATGGCATTACCCCTCAACGAGACCCATGATCCTGCCCGGCACAGCTGGGTCGAAAGCGCCAACGCGCCTGAGAGCGAATTCCCGATCCAGAATTTGCCGTTCGGCGTTTTCAGCCCGGCCGCCGGAATGCCGCCGCGGGTCGGCGTGGCGATCGGCGACCAGATTCTCGATGTCGCGGCGGCCGGCCCCTCGCTCGAAGGCCTTGCCGCCGACGCGGCGCGCGCCGGCGCGGCGCCGTTCCTCAACCTCATCATGTCGCTCGGGCCGCAGGCCTGGTCCGCGCTGCGGCTCGGCCTGTCGCGCGCCTTGAGTACCGAGCACGGCAATAAAAACATAAGCCAGCATCTCACCCCGATAGCCAAGGCGGAGATCAGGCTGCCGGTGGCGTTCCGCAATTTTACCGATTTTTTCGCCTCGATTTTTCACGCCAGCAATGCCGGCCGCATGTTCCGTCCAGACAATCCGCTGATGCCGAACTACAAATACGTGCCAGTCGCCTATCACAGCCGCGCCTCGTCGGTGCGCGTCAGCGGCACGCCGGTGAAGCGGCCGCAAGGCCAGCGCAAGGGTCAGAATGAGGACGCGCCCAGCTATGGGCCGTCGCGCAATCTCGATTTCGAGCTCGAGCTTGGCGCCTTCATCGGCATGGGCACGGAACTCGGCAGCATGGTTCCGGTCGGCAAAGCAGCCGAGCACGTGTTCGGCTATTGCCTGCTCAACGACTGGTCGGCGCGCGACATTCAGGCCTGGGAATATCAGCCGCTCGGGCCGTTCCTCGGCAAGAATTTCGGCACCACGGTCTCGCCGTGGGTGGTGACGGCCGAGGCGCTGGCGCCGTTCCACACCGCGGCTTATGCGCGGCCGGAAGGCGATCCCGCCCCGCTGCCGCATCTCGCCGATGCAGACGATCAAGCGAACGGCGGGCTCGACATCACGCTGGAAGCCTATTTCCTGACCGATATCATGCGGAAGAACGGCACCGCTCCGGCGCGCATCACCCAGACTTCGTTCGCGCTGATGTATTGGACCATCGCGCAAATGGTCGCGCACCAAACCAGCAACGGCTGCAATCTCGAGATCGGCGACCTGATCGGATCAGGCACCGTGTCGGGCCCCGAGAAATCGAGCTGGGGTAGTCTCCTTGAACTCAGCGCACGCGGCCGCGAGCCGCTCGATCTACCGGGCGGCGAGAAGCGCGGCTTCATCGAAGACGGCGACGAGATCATCTTCCGCGGCTTTTGCGCGAAAGCCGGCTATCCGCGCATCGGCTTCGGCGAATGCCGCGCCGTTATTTTGCCGGCGGCGTAATCGTCCGCTACTCCACCGGCACCCACTTCTGCAGGCGCTTACCGGTATCGACCTCGCCGGTATAAAAATTGCCGCGCGAATCGAACTTGCCGACGTGCACCCAGTGGAATTCGCCGATCTCGCGGCCCGGCCGGCCGAACGTGCCGACCACGGCGCCGTCGCTGCGGCGCACGGTCTCCATCACGTTGTTGGTGCCGTCGACCAGCACGAAAAAATTCTGCTTCTTGTCGAGCGGCGAGAATGCCAGGCCCCAGCTCGAGCCGGAGCCTTTGGTGCTCGGATCGAACACGTATTGCCGGACGAAGCTGCCGTCCTTGTGAAACACCTGCACGCGGTTGTTGGTGCGGTCGCAGACAAAGACCAGACCGTCCTTGGCCAGCGCGATGCAATGCACCGGATTGGCGAATTGCGGTGAATCCGGATTGTAGGCCGGCAGATCGTCATCGGTCGGCGGTTTGCCGTAGGCGCCCCATATGCGCTTGATCTCGCCGGTGTCCGCATCGAGCACCGCAACGCGGTGATTGCCGTAGCCATCGGCGGCGTAGATCTCGTTCGCCTTGGCATCGAGCTCCAGTGACGCCACCAAGCCGAACTGGCTCAAATCCGCGCTCGAGGTCAGCGGTCCGCGCTTGCCGAGTTGTTTGACGAATTTGCCGTCGGTGGTGAACTTCAGCACCATGCTGTCGCCCTTGCCGTTACCGCTCAGCCAGACAAAACCTTTGTTGTCGACCAGGATGGCGTGTTCCTGCAGCGGCCAGTCGTAACCCAGATTGTCGCCGGGCCCGCCCCACGACTTGATGACGTCGCCCGCTTGATTGAACACCAGCACCGACGGCGCCGGCACGCAGCATTTCGAGCGCGGCGGCGTCAGCGCAGCGCCCTTCTCGTCGTCGGTGAGCGAGCGCGGCCGCTGGAACACCCAGATATTGTCCTGCGCGTCGATCGCCATGCCGCCGACCTGTCCGAGGATCCAATTATTTGGCAGCGGCTTCGGCCAGTACGGATCGACACGAAACGCCGGGCTTTGCGCGCCGGCCGGCATGATCGCAGCGAATAGCAATGCGAGCATGACTGCAAACAAACGAATGTGAGTCATAGGTGTCCTCCCGGTAGGACGCAGCGCGTGACGCTTTCGCGCCGTTCTTGTCGTCAATGAATCTCCGGCTCCGCGGTGCGTTGCGTGCCCGTGAGAAAATCGAAATCGCAGCCCTCGTCGGCCTGGCCGACGTGCTCGGAATACATCGCGCCGTAGCCGCGCAAAAAGTGCGGCGGCGGCGGTTTCCAGGCGGCGCGGCGGCGCGTGAGCTCTTCGTCGCTGACGTGAAGATGGATTTTCCGCGCCGCGACGTCGATCTCGATCTCGTCGCCGGTTTGCACCAAAGCCAATGGCCCGCCGACAAAGCTTTCGGGCGCGACGTGCAGGATGCAGGCGCCGTAGCTGGTGCCGCTCATGCGCGCATCCGAGATGCGCAACATGTCGCGCACGCCGGCTTTGAGGAGCTTTTTCGGGATCGGCAATTGGCCCCATTCCGGCATGCCGGGGCCGCCCTTCGGGCCGCCGTTCTTGAGCACCAGAATATGGTCGGGCGTAACGTCGAGGTCGTCGCGCTCGACTTCGCGCGCCATGTGGTCGTAGTTCTCGAATGCTATCGCCTTGCCGCGGTGTTTCAGGAAACGCTTTTCGGCGGCGGCCGGCTTCATCACGCAACCGCGCGGCGCGAGGTTGCCCTTGAGCACCGCGGTGGCGCCCTCAGGATAAAGCGGCTGGTCCAGCGAATGAATGACATCGGGCAGATGCACCTTGCTGTCGGCGATTGCTTCGCCCAGCGTGCGCCCGGTGACGGTGACGCAGCTCAGATCGAGCATATCCTTCATCTCCGCCATCAACGCGCGCAGGCCGCCGGCAAAGAAAAAATCCTCCATCAAAAATTTTCCCGACGGCGTGATGTTGGCGATCACCGGAACTTCGCGCGAGATATCGTCGAAGCGTTGCATGTCCAGCGCGATGCCGGCGCGGCGCGCCATGGCGATGACGTGAATGATGGCGTTGGTCGAGCCGCCGAGCGCCATGTGGACGCGGATGGCGTTGTCGAAGGCGGCCGGCGTGAGAATCTTGTCCGGCGTCAAATCCTCCCACACCATCTCGACGGCGCGGCGGCCGCTCGCCGCGCACATGCGCGGATGGCTGGCGTCGGGCGCCGGGATCGACGATGCGCCCGGTAACGACAGGCCGAGCGCTTCGGTGATCGCCATCATGGTCGCCGCCGTGCCCATCACCATGCAGGTGCCGAACGAGCGCGCGATGCCGCCCTCGATCTCGTTCCATTCCTCGTCGCCGATGCGGCCCGCGCGTTTCTCGTCCCAGAATTTCCAGGCGTCGGAGCCGGAGCCGAGCGCATGGCCGCGCCAGTTGCCGCGCAGCATCGGACCTGCCGGCACATAGATCGCCGGCAGGCCCATGCTGATCGCGCCCATGATCAGGCCGGGCGTGGTCTTGTCGCAGCCGCCCATCAGTACCGCGCCGTCGATCGGATGGCTGCGCAAGAATTCCTCGCATTCCATGGCGAGGAAGTTGCGGTACATCATGGTCGACGGTTTTACGATCGGCTCGGCAAGCGACATCGCCGGCAACTCGATAGGAAAGCCACCGGCCTGATAGACGCCGCGTTTGACGTCCTCGGCGCGGGCGCGTAGATGGCCATGGCAGGCGTTGATGTCGCTCCAGGTGTTGATGATGCCGATGACCGGCTTGCCGACCCAGTCGGCGCGGTCATAACCGAGTTGCTGCAGCCGCGAGCGGTGGCCGAACGAGCGTAAATCGTTTTTGCCGAGCCAGCGGTAGCTACGGAGTTCCTCGGGCGACTTCTTATTGCTTTCGGACATGTGCAATCTCGGTTGGAAAATGCGCCCTTACCCTACACACGCGCCATGTCGAGCTTCAACAGCTTCGCCGCATTGCGCCAGAAAATCTTTTCACGATCCTCGTCGCTGACCCGCAAGCCTTCAACCAGCTTGATGGCGCGCGGCTTGAGCGAGGTGAGCGGCGGCGCATCGCTGCCGTAGAGCACGTGGTCGGGCCCGACCGTGTCGACGACGAGTTGCGCCGCCGGCGGATGATAGCTCACGGTGTCGAAATACATGCGTTTGAGATAATGGCCGGGCTCATGCTTGATCTTGATCGGCGTGTAAGAGCCGAGAAAATAGCACTCGTCCTGCAATTCGTAGGCATAGTTCATCCGGCCGATGACCTCGCAGATGCCGCCGCCGCCGTGCGAGGCGACGATGGTGGCGCGCGGAAAATCCTCCAAACGCCGCGCACGATCAGCCGCGACAGCGCCAGGCAAAGATCGGCCGGACGGCCGATGCTGGAGGCAAGCCGATACTCCTTCATCCGCTCTTCGCCGAAGCCGACATGGGGCGGATGAATGAACACCGGCACGCCGAGATCCTGCATCAGCTCCCAGAACGGCCGCGCTTCGTCGTCGTCCGGATAGTGCCCTTTGTGGCTCGAATGAATGAGCACGCCCTTCAGGCCAAGCTGGCGAATGGCGCGCTCGGTTTCCTTGATGAAGGCCGGGCCGCCGCACGGCAGCATGGTCGCGAAGCCGTAGAACTTACCTTTGTGCCGTTCCTGAATCTCCGCCGCGTAATCGCTCCAGCGCTGCACCGCCTTGAGCTCTTCGGACGGCGCCTTGCCGCGCATGTAATGCGCCGCATTGCTGAAGACCGTCACGTCGATATTGCAGCGCTGGTGGGCGGCGAGCACGTTCTCTAAGCGTCATCGGGCAACGCCCTTCCCAGGTCGGCCCCGACTTGCCGTCCCAGGTCAACGTATCGGCCGCCGCCTCCTCGGGTGGATAGATGTGGGTGTGCCATTCGATGATCATGGTTTTGTCCGTTCAGTTCAACTTGAGCAGCCGGGCGGCATTGCCGCCCATCACCTTGCCGCGCTGCGCCGGCGTCATGCCGATCTGGTCCATCATCGTCAGCCCCTTCATCTTCAACGGCACCATGGGCGGCGAATCGGTGCCGAATAGAAAATGATCTTCGCCGACCGTTTTCAGGCAGCATTCGGCGGCGGGCGCGGCGTAGCAGGCGGAATCGAAATAGAACATTTTCAAGTAATGGCTCGGCGCGTGCTTGATCAGCATCGGCTCATAGGGACCGAGGAACGCCGAAAAATCGAGCAGCTCATAGGCATAATCCATGCGGCCGATGACTTCACAGATGCCGCCGCCGAGATGGCTGCCGACGATCTTGACGGTCGGAAACTGCTCGAAAATGCCGCGCACGATCAGCCGGGCCAGCGAGAGACAATTGTCGGCCGGACGGCCGATGCTCGACGCCAGCCGATAATCCTTCATCGCCGGCGTGGTCGCGTCACCCGGATGGATGAAGACCGGAATATCAAGATCGGTCACCAGCTTGAAGAACGGTTTTGCCGCATCCTCGTCCGGATAGTGACCGTGATGGCTGGAATTGATGATGACGGCGCGTGCATCGTCCTGCTTTACGGCGCGTTCCAGTTCTTTGAGGAACTCATCGCCGCCGTTGGGCACGCAGGTTGCCATGGCAACGAACTTGTCCGGGTGCAGGTCGCGGCACTTGGCAAGGTGCCGGTTCGAGCTTTCGATAGCGGCGACGATGTCTTTCGTCGAATTCATGTGCCGGATGTAATGCACCGCATTGCTGATCACGGTGCGGTCGAGGCCGGCAAGTGCGTGGGCCTTGAGCGCGTCCTCCATGGTCATCGGCACCGGAACCGGCCACCACGGCTTGCCGATGAATTTCGGGTCGTTGATGTGAACGTGCCAGTCGATCAGCAATTGTCTCTCCTCTAGTTCTGTCCGCCGATGATCGCCGCGATACGGGCGACGAGTTCGGGCGGGGTGGAGAGCGTATGCTCGACCACCTGCTGCACTTCGTCGCCGCGTCCGGGTACGATTTCAAGCCCTAGCTTCTGCGCGTCCGCCAAAAACTCCGGATCGCGCAGCGTCGCATCGAAGGCGCTGCGCAACGCGGCGACACGATCCGCCGGCACCTCGGGCGGCGCTATCGCGTTCCAGCCGACGCTGGAATCGGAATTCATGAATTGCAGGATGCGGCGACCGTCGTCGCTTGTCGCCAGATCGCCGATCAGCGGCAGATCGGGCAGATCGGCGTGGCGCTTGAGGCCAGTTTGAAACGGCACGGCGATCCTGCCGTCCTTGAGCCATTCGCCGCGCGTGGTTTTCAGCGCCGTCCATGACGCCACTCGTGCGTCGGCCTCGCCGCGCTCGATGGCGAGATCGACGTCGGCGGCGCCGCGATAGCCGGTCACGATCTTGAACCGCGTGCCGGCCAAGGCATTCAGCAGCGTCGGCGTCACGAAACTGTCGGTGGTGTTGCCCCAGGAACCGGCCACCACGTCTTTACGGCGCAGATCGTCGGCGGTCTTCACCCCGGTCCGGCTCATGACCAGCATCACGCCAGTATAGCTCGCGATGCGGCCGATCCAGGTGAAGCGCTTCGCATCGTAGCGCGCGGCATCCGGATGCAACATCTGATTGACGGCGATGTCGCGCGGCAGCATGCCGAGCTGGGTGCCGTCGCGCGCCGCCTTCTCGTACAAATTCACTGTGCCGACCATGCCGCCGGCGCCAGGCATGTACTGGATCACGATCGTCGGATTGCCCGGAATGTGCATCGGCAGGTGCGTGATCAGGAGACGGCTATAGAGGTCGTAAGTGCCGCCGGGCTCATAGACCACGGTGAAGCGCAGCGTCTTGCCTTTGAAGAACTCTTCCGCCGATTGCGCTTGTGCGAACGCGATCGAGGCGAAGCCGATACAGGCGGCGAGCAATGCTCCAGCGCAACGACACAGGAACCCTTCCTTCACCGGCCGTTCCTCACTGCGGCTCCATGCCGGATTCGCGGACGATGCGGGCAGATGAGGCGCGGTCCATTTTCAGGAAATCGGCGAACTCTTCGGGCGTGTCGAATACCGGCTCAAGCGCCATTTCGATCATGCGCTTTTGCCGGAAGTCCGCATCGTTGCCGATCGCCGCGAAAGAGTCACGCAGCTTGTGTACGATCGCATCCGGCGCGCCGGTCGGCGCGACAATACCAAAATAAAGCCGCGTGAGATTTTGGCCGTAGCCGAGTTCGGTCAGCGTCGGCACGTCGGGCAATAGCGGCGAGCGCTTGGTGCTGTCGACGGCGAGCGCGTTCACGGTCCCGTTGCGGATGAAGGAGAGCCAATTGGCGAGGCCGAAAAACGCAATCGGCGTCGAGCCGCCCATCACATTGTTGACCGCTTCGGCGCCGCCGCGGAACGGTACCTTGATGATGTCGGCGCCGGTTTCCCGGGTCCACTTGTCCATGAACGCGATCAGCGGGATCGATGCCGCGGTGTAGCTCAGCGTGCCCGGCTTGGCCTTGGACAGCGCCGCAAGCTCGGCGAGCGTGTGCACATTGAGCGACGCGTTCACCACCATGACCTGGGTGGCGAAGAACGGATTGGTGACCGGCGCGAAATCCTTTTGCGGATCGTAAGTGATTTGCTTGAACAAAAATTGGTTATAGGCGAGCGTCTCCGGCGGCAGGACGCAGATCGTATAGCCGTCATTCGGTGCGTCGGCGCAGGCGCGGCCGCCGACATTCATGGCGCCGCCGGGACGGTTCTCCACCACGATCGGCTGGCCCCAGCGCTTGCGGATTTCTTCACCGAGCACGCGCATGAACACGTCGCTGGTGCCGCCGGCGCTGGTCGCGGTCAGCGCGCGGATCGGCCGTGTTGGATAATCCTCCGCCAGAGCGGGCGTGCACGCGGCGATCAGACACCACGCAAGAGCAAATCGCCTCACGCCCTATTCCGCCGTCGCGCCGGTGGCGGTGACCACCTTGGCCCATTTCGCCGTTTCGTCAGCGATGATCTTGCCGAAATCTTCCGGCGTGCCGGAAATGGCGGCGCCACCGAGCTCGGCGAGCTTGGCCAGCATGGCCGGATCGGCGAGCGCGGCGTTGATCGCCTTGTTCAGCTTGTCGATGATCGGCCGCGGCGTGCCTTTCGGCACTCCCATGCCGTAGAACACGCTGGCCTCGAAGCCCGGCACAGTCTCGGCGACAGTCGGCACGTCCGGCAGCACGTCCGAGCGCTTCGCCGTGGTTACCGCGAGCGGGCGAAGCCGGCCGCCTTTGATGTGACCGATCGAGGACGGCAGGTTGTCGAACAGCACCTGCACCTGCCCGCCGAGCAGATCGGCGATCGCCGGCGCCGCGCCGCGATAAGGCACATGCACGAGCTCGGTGCCGGTCATCATCATGAACAGCGCTCCCGACAGATGCGTCGAGGTGCCGACGCCGGCGGAGGCCATGTTGACCTTGCCCGGATTGGCCTTGGCATAAGAGATGAACTCGGCGACAGTCTTCGCCGGCACGTTCGGATTGATCTCCATCACGTTCGGCACGCGGATGATACCTGCGACGGGCGCCATATCGCGGATAAAATCGAACGTCAGATTCTTATAGAGCGTGGCGTTGATGGCGTTGGCGGGATTGACCAACAGCACCGTATAGCCGTCCCGATCCGCCTTGGTGGCCATTTCGGTCGCGAGATTATTCCCGGCGCCCGGCTTGTTCTCGATGACGAATTGCTGGCCGAGATGCTCCGACAGATATTGTCCGATCAGGCGAGCGACGATGTCGGTCGAGCCACCCGGCGGGTAGCCGACCAGCCAGCGCACCGGGTGGTTCGGATAATCGTCGGCCGCACGCGCGGCACCGGCAACGCACGCCAGCGCCACACATGCCAGCGCAACACCTGCCAGCGCAACACGTGCGATCGTGCAGGCTGCAAGCCGCTGCATCGAAAACTTCATCCGCGTCTCCTCGCCGAAATCTTATTGTTGGAGCGAAGGCCCGAGCCTACGCGGCATCAGCGATGCCGCACAAGGGCGCAAAAGACCTGCTTCGCGCGGCCTTTCGGCACCTTGCCGGACGCCGCCAGGGCCGGTAGTTTCACGGCTCCCCCGCAGACCTAAAGGACATTGCCATGATCGACTTGTATGCGTTGACCAGCCCGAACGTGCAAAAAGTCTACGTCATGCTCGAAGAGACGAAGCTGCCCTACAAGGAGCATTTCGTCGACGTTTGGAAAGGCGAGCAGTACCATCCGGAATTCATCAAGATCAATCCGAACTCGAAGATTCCGGCGATCATCGATCACGACGGCCCGGGCGGTAAGCCCTACACGCTGTTCGAGTCGGGCGCGATCCTGATGTATCTGGCCGAGAAGGCCGGCAAATTCCTGCCGACCGACCTGGCGAAGAAATACCACGTGCTGCAGTGGCTCTTCGTGCAAACCTCGAGCGTCGGCCCGATGTTCGGCCAGTTCACCCACTTCAAGATGTTCGCGACAAAAGACGCAGATCATTCCTATTCGCTGGCGCGTTATCACACCGAGGTGAAGCGGCTTTACGAAGTTCTGGAAAAGCGGCTCGCCCATTCGCCGTATCTTGGCGGCGACGAATACACGATCGCCGACATCGCTACCTATCCGTGGACGCGCAATCACGACATCCAGGGCGTGAAGTGGGAAGACAATCCGAATCTGGCGCGTTGGTTCAAATCGATCGACGAACGGCCGGCGGTGAAAGCCGCGCTGGCCAAGGTCGGCGCCATCAAGTCGAACCGCGACACCGCCAACGACGACCAGAAGGACCGCTTCTTCAATCGGGGTAAATACGCCCGAGCGTAATCAGGCGTTCGCCTTCTCGATCATCGTCCGCATGAAACGCACGGCGGCGGGACCTTTGAGCGCGCTTGCCCAAAGGTCCCGCGCCATCTTTTCATGCAAGGCGAGCGCCTCGGGCGCCGAGGTGATCATCGCCATGCCGACGCGGATGTTCGGTTCCTCACCGAGGCGAAATGGGCTCAGCGCCAGGATCTGCCGGTCCGGCTGACGGAATATCTGGAAGCTGGTGTGCGGCAGCGTGTCGAGCACGATGCCGATTTGCACGCCGATCGGCTCGTTCTCCATCAGCGTGGTGAAATGCTCGGCTTCGGCGCGAGCGAGAGCGCGGCGTTCGCGGCGCAGCCTTTCTGGAAGATCGTGACGGCCGACCAGGCCGTTGCGCAAAAAACGCTCCATCTCGGCTGCGGCGATCAAGTTGACGACCGCGGGCCGGCGCCGGCGGTAGGTTTCCTTGCGCTGGTGCAGCACCGCCATCAACTCGTCGATCTGGGCGAGTGCCCGCTCGCGGGTCTCCATCGCCTCGGGCACCGACTCGCGCAATATCTCGCCAAGTGCCCGATCGAAGGCGTCGGAGGCGAGCACGTAGGAGATCGGCCCGGCCAGCACGATGACGTGCTCGGCGGTTTCCTCGATCTGGCGCATGCGCTCGAAATAGCTCACCGCGGAAGCGATGTATTCGACGCCGACGCCGAGCAAGGTCGGCACCGAGACTTGGAGCAGCTCGGCGAGCTTCTCCAACGTCTCGATCTTCGCCACCTCGCCCTTCTCGAAGCGGTACAACGCGGTGCGCGAGATGCTGAGCTTTTGTGCAATCTCCTCTGCCGACAGCCCGGAGCCGAGGCGGAATGCCTTGAGCCGATGGCCGATATCGTCGAAGCGGATGGCCATCACGGCCCGCGCATTCGCTTTGCGGCATCGAGCGCGGCGGTGACGATGTTCTGATAGCCGGTGCAGCGGCACAGATTGCCGGAAATGCCGATGCGGATGTCTTCCTCGGTCGGGTCGGGATTGTCGCGCAAGAGCTCGATCAGCGTGGTCAAGATGCCCGGCGTGCAGAAGCCGCATTGCAGGCCGTGATGCTCGTGGAATGCCTCTTGCAGCGGATGCAAGGTCTTCGCGTCGGTCGCGATGCCCTCGACTGTCATGATCTCGTGGCCGTCGGCTTGCACCGCGAGCATCAGACACGATCGCGCCGAATATCCATCGAAGAGAACTGTGCAGGCGCCGCACACGCCATGCTCGCAGCCGAGATGGGTACCGGTGAGGCCGAGCTGGTGGCGCAAGAAATCCGCCAGCGTCACGCGCACCGGCACGGTCGCCTCATGGCGCTTGCCGTTGACGGTGACGGCAATGTTTCGCGTCTGGCTCACGGTCTTCTCCCCGCACCGATGCGCTCGTGCGCCTTGAGAAGCGCGCGGCGCGACAACACCGTTGCCAATTGTTGCCGGTACGAGGCCGGCGCATGGATGTCCTCGATGGCGTCGAGCTTGCGTAGTACTTCGCAAATTTCGCGCAGCCGCTTTTCCTCGATGACCTCGCCGATCAACGCACGCTCGACCTCGCCGGCCCGCACCGGCGCCGGCCCCATGCCGCCGAGCGTCAGCGACGCGCGCGTCACTTTGCCGTTCTTATCTTCCTCGATCAGCACCGCCGCCGAGACGATGGCGAAATCGCCGTGGCGGCGGGCGAACTCGACGAAGGCGTAGCCGTGCCCGGCCGGCCAGCATGGAAACGTCGCGCCGGTAACGAGCTCGTCGAGCGCGATGGACGAGGTCATATACCCGACCGGAAACACGGCAAAGTCGATGCTGCGCGCGCCGTTCTTGCCGATCACCGAGATTGTCGCGTCAAGCGCCGCGGCGACCGACACCAATTCGGCCGACGGATCGAGATGGCACAGCGAGCCACCGAGCGTACCGCGGTTGCGCGTCTGGCGATGGCCGACCTGCCGCACCGCTTCGTACATCAGCGGACAGCGCTCGCACACCAGATCGGAGAATTCGATGTCGCGCTGCCGCGTCATGGCGCCGATATCGAGCGCGCCGTCGCGCTCGCGGATATGGCTCAAGCCGTCGACGCGGTTGAGATCGATGACGTGATCCGGCAGCACGTAGCGCATGTTGAGCATCGGCATCAGCGACTGGCCGCCGGCGAGCAACTTGGCGTTGTCGAGGCTGGTGAGCAGGCCGACGACATCGGCGGTGCTGCGCGGATCGTGATAGGAGAAGAGTGGCGGCTTCATCCGGGGCGCGTGCTTTTTCTCTAGGTTTTCGCACTTTGACTCTGTGCCAAAAACCGTGCAACTGTTCAAAAAAGATACGCCAATCCCAAAGTTGAAACCAGCCGATGAAGCCCGCGGCGTTCCGGTATCACGCACCGAAAACGATTGATGAGGCAGTCGCGCTGCTCGCCGAGGTCGCGCCGGAAGACGGCCGCGTGCTCGCCGGCGGCCAGAGCCTGGTACCGACCATGGCGTTCCGGCTCGCCAAGCCGGGCCATCTCGTCGATATCAATGGCGTCGCGGCGCTCGATCGCGTCGCAGTGACCGACGGCAAGCTTGCGATCGGCGCGTGCGTGCGCCACGCCGCGTTTCATCGCCCGGTCTGCGAGGGCCCGCTCGGAAAATTGCTCGCCGACGTGGTGCGCGACATCGCCCATTATCCGATCCGCAACCGCGGCACGTTCTGCGGCAGCCTTGCGCATGCCGATCCGTCCTCCGAATGGTGCCTGGTGCTGGCGGCGCTTGACGGTGACGTGGTGGCGCGCAGCACCCGCGGCGAGCGCGTCATTGCGGCGCGCGATTTCTTCAAGGGCATCATGACCACGGCGTTGCGCGACGACGAGCTTTTGGTCGAGGCGCGCCTGCCGATGTTGGTCGCGGACACGCGCTGCGGCTTCTATGAGTTCAGCCGCCGCGTCGGCGACTTCGCCATGGCAGCGGCACTCGGCGTCTATCGCGTCGAAGCCGGCAAAATCGTCGAGCCGCGCGTTGCGGTCGGCGGCGCGGAGCCCAATCCGCGGCGCATCGCCGAGGCCGAGCACGTGCTGGCGGGCGCGCCGCCCGGCGACGAGGCGTTCCGCGCCGCAGCAGAGGCGGCGACGGCGGCTATCGATGCCATGGAGGATGCGACCACGAGCGCCGAATTCCGGCGCGATCTCGTGCTCGCAGTGACGCGCCGGGCGCTCGAACGCGCGGCGGCATGAATAGCGCGCCGGCGAAAATGCCGTGGATCGGTCAATCGGTCACGCGGCTGGAGGACCCGCCGCTGGTCACCGGACGCGGCGAGTTCGCCGGCGATATCAATTTCCCGCATCAGCTGCACATGCGCATCGTGCGCTCCGCGCACGCCCATAGCCGCATTGTCTCGCTCGATCTATCGGCGGCGCGTGCGCTGCCCGGCGTGTTCGGAGTGTGGAGCGCGGCCGACATCACCGACGTGCCGCCGGTCGATTTTCGCGAAGGTTCCATCCCGGCGCTCGATCCGTATCGCCAGCCGGTTCTGGCGAACGGTCTTGTGCGCTATGTCGGCGAGCCGGTCGCCGCGGTGTTCGCCGAAGACCCTTACGTCGCCGAAGACGCCGCCGACCTCGTCACCATGCAAATCGAGGAACTGCCGCCGCAACTCGACGCGCAGGCGGCGCCGGTGGAATTTTCGCCGGGCCACAGCAGCGAGGCGGCGATCATCCGCCAGGGCTATGGCGACGTCGACGCGGTGTTCCGCACGGCCAGGCACGTCGTCGAGGTCGAGCTTGCCATCGGCCGGCATTCCGGCGTGCCGTTGGAAACCCGCGGCGCCATCGGCCGCTACGACTGCAGCGCGCGGCATTCTCGAATTGCACGGCGCCGCCAAGGTGCCGCATCGCAACCAGGAACTGCTGTCGCGCATGCTCAAGATTCCGCCGAGCGGGATTCATGTCCACGAGTCCCATGTCGGCGGCGGCTTCGGCATTCGCGGCGAGCTTTATCCCGAAGACGTGCTGGTCTGCGTTGCCGCGAAAAAATTCAAACGCCCGGTGAAATGGATCGAGGACCGGCGCGAGCATTTGATTGCTGCCAACCATTCGCGCCAGCAGTTGCACAAGATCCGCGCCGCGGTCGATGCCGACGGCGTCATCCTCGCCATCGACGACGTCTATTTCCACGACCAGGGCGCCTATGTGCGCACTCATGCCGCAAGAGTGGTGCACATGACGGCCGGCATATTGCCCGGCCCCTATCGGGTGCCGGCCTATCGCGCGATCGGTCACTTCCGCCTGACCAACAAGACGCCGGCAGCGACCTATCGCGCGCCCGGCCGTTACGAGACCACCTTCGTGCGCGAGCGGCTGGTCGACGCCATCGCCGCACAGCTCGGCATGGACCGCGTCGAAATCCGCCGACGCAATACGATCAGCGCGGCGGAGATGCCCTACCCTCGCCCACTCGAAGCGCTGGGCGAGGAAATCCACTACGACACCGGCGACTATGTCGGGCTGTTGGACAAGCTGTTTGCCAAGATCGGTTGGGACAAGCTCAACGCCGATGTGAAGAAGCGCAAAGCCGCCGGCGAATTGGTCGGCATCGGCATCGCCATGTTCGTGGAAAAGAGCGGGCTCGGCCCGACCGACGGCGTGAAAATCACTATCGACACGTCCGGCGCGGTCGAAGTCCTCACCGGCGGTGCTTCGATTGGCCAAGGATTCGAAACCGTCATGGCGCAGGTCGCCGCCGACGCGCTCGGCGTCGATTACCGGCGCTGCCGCGTGATCCACGGCCAGACCGACCTCATCCCATTCGGCATCGGCGCCCACGCCTCGCGCGCCACGGTGATGACCGCCTCGGCGACGCATATCGCCGCGCTGAACGTCCGCGCCAAGGCACTCGAAGTCGCCGCCGAGCTGTTGCAAACCACGCCCGATGCGCTCGACATTCTCGATGGCGAAGTCGTTCGCCGCGACCGCAGCGCCGGCCCGTCGATCGGCCTCGGCAAGATCGCGCAAAATCTCGCCCCCGGCACCAAGACGCTGGGCGAACGCACGCCGGGGCTGTCCGCCGAAGGCTGGTTCAAGACCGAGCATCAGGTCTATCCATATGGCAGCCACGTCGCCGTGGTGCGGGTCGATCGCGAGACAGGCGCTGTTGCCATCGAGCATTACGCCATCGCCTACGATATTGGGCGAGCGATCAATCCGGCGCTGGTCAAGGGCCAGATCGTCGGCGGCTTCGCTCAAGGCCTTGGCGGCGCGCTGTTCGAGGAATTCACCTACAGCGAACGCGGCGATCCGCTCGCGGTGACTTTCGCCGATTATCTCTTGCCGGCGATGCACGAGACGCCGGAGCCCGACGTGCTGCTGCGCGAGGACTACACCACGCCGCTCAATCCACTCGGCATCAAGGGTGCCGGCGAAAGCGGTATTACCGGCGTGGGCGCCGCGATCGCCTCGGCCATCGACGACGCCATCGGCATTCCCGGCGCGGTGCGCGAGCTTCCGGTCACGCCGCAGCGGCTCAAAGCACTGCTCAGTCAGCGGCGATAGCGCCGGCACTTATCGAAAATTACTCCGGCTTGATGTTGGCCACCTGGATCACCTTGGCCCATCGCTCGGTCTCAGCTGCCATCAGGACGCCGAACTCCGCGACCGGCATCGGCGTCGGCACGAAGCCGAGATCGACCAGCCGCGCCTTGATGACGGGATCGGCAAGCGCGGCATTGATCTTGTCATTAAGAATGGCAATCACCTCGGCCGGCGTGCCCCGCGGCGCGCCGATACCCAGCGCGCCGGTCACGTCGAATCCGGACACGGTTTCGACGACAGGCGGCACGTCAGGCAGCGTCGCAAGCCGCGCCGCGCTGGTGACGCCGAGTGCCCGCAACTGGCCGCCCTTGATATAGCCGAGGCAAGACACGATCGGATCGAACATGACCTGCGCGCGGTCGGCGAGCAGGTCGCTCTGCGCCTGCATCTCGCCGCGGCCCGGCACATGAAGCATGTCGACGCCGGCCAACATCTTGAACAGCTCGCCGACCACGTGGGTCAGGTTCCCAGTGCCGGTCGACGTCATGTTGATCTTGCCGGGATTGGCCTTGGCATAGGCGATGAACTCCGCGACGGTTTTGGCCGGAAACGCCGGGTTCACAACCATGACGAAGGGATTGCGGCCGATGCTGGCGACCGGCGCGATGTCGCGCAGAAAATTGAATTTCAGGTCCTTATAGAGCGAGGCGTTGATGAAATTCGGTGAGCCGACCTGCAGCAGCGTATAGCCGTCGGCCGGCCCGCGCACGACCGCCTCGACTGCGATATTGCCCCCGGCGCCGGGCCGGTTCTCGACCAGAAAATTCTGACCGACGCGCTCCGACAACCATTGGCACAGCAACCGGGCGACCACGTCGGGGGCGCCTCCGGCGTTGAAGCCGATGAGGAGACGCACCGGACGCGCCGGATAAGTTTCAGCCCAAGCCATGTGCGCCGCCGCCGGTAGAGCGGCGGCGCCGGCGGCGAGACCCAGGAGGCTGCGGCGCGAAGCTTTCATCGGAACCAACCGTTCAATCGAGCTTGATGCCGATCGCCTTGACCAGCGGCGACCAGCGCGCGATGTCGTCCTTCATGAACTGATTGAACCGCTCCACCGTCCAATCCGGCACCGGGATGACCGCGGCATCGACCAGGGATTGTGTGTAGGCCTTGTCGGCCATCGCGTTGGCATTCGCCGCGGCGATCTGCGCGGTGACCGGCTGCGGCACGCCGGCCGGAACAAACAAGCCGAGCACCTGCTGGGTGACAAGGCCCGGAATTCCGGATTCCACCGCGGTGGGAATTTCGGGCGCGATCGGCAACCGGGTCGGATTGGTGATCGCGAGCAGACGCAATTTTCCGGTGCGATGAAATTCGAGCACCTGGCTGGTCATCGCCGGGATGATAATCGGAATTTGTCCGCCCATCACGTCGGCCAACGCCGGCCCGGCGCCGCGATAGGGCACGTGCGGCAGGTCGGTGATGCCGGTCAGCGATTTGAGCAATTCGCCGCTCAGATGGTTCAGCGTGCCCGCACCGGCCGAGCCGTATGACAGCTTGCCGGGGTTAGCTTTCACATAATCGACGAGCTCTTTCAGATTCTGCGCTGGCACGGACGGATGCACGGCGATGCCGAAGCAGGTGATTGCCACCATCGAGACCGTCACCAGATCCTTCATCGGGTCTAGCAGCGGGTGCTCGCGCAGCACCATCTCGGCGAGGTGGATCGACGAAGTGCCGAGAAAGATCGTGTAGCCGTCCGGCGCGGAGTGCGCGACCGAAGCCGCCGCCACCGAGCCGCCGGCGCCGGGCTGGTTCTCCACAAAGACCGTGTTGAGCATCCCGCTCTTTGAGACCTTGTCGGCCCACGGCCGCCCGACGATGTCGAACACGCCGCCCGGTGGAAACGGCAACACCAACCGGACCGGCCGCGACGGATAGGTGTCCGCCCGGAGGATGCCGGGCGCTGCGGCAAGACCGGCGGCACCGGCCGCCAAACGCAGGAACTGCCGACGCGGAATTCGCATAGTCCTCCCCTTTTCAGCTTCGATTCTACGGAATGCCGGCGTGGCCGTTGGCGGCGCCGCAGCGAAATTACACCGATTTGCCAAGGACGTGGAGGGGTGCGCGATGACGCAGGCGACTTTCGCCCGCTCTCCCCCCGCCCCGGTCCTCATCAAACTGTAAGATTTACCGCGTATTGCTCGTAGAAGCGCGAGCGGGGGGCTAGACTCGCCGATGTGATTCTCGCCTATCCGGGGGGTGGTTTCATGCAAGTTTTGCTATTGCCGCTGACGGCACGGTTTCTCGTCTTAACGTCCGTCGTTGCCATTGCCTTGATCTTGTTATTTGCCGATCTCGACGGCTATTCGTCGATCTATGTCGTCATCCCACTCTTTCTGTTTACGGGGCTCGCGCTGCTGGGCATCCACGACGTGGTGCAGACCCGGCACGCGGTGCTGCGCAACTATCCGCTGATGGCGCATATCCGCTTCATCCTGGAAGAAATCCGCCCCGAGATCCGCCAGTATTTCCTCGAAAGCGAAAAGGACGGCACGCCGTTCTCCCGCGACAAGCGCGCCCTCGTCTACCAGCGCGCCAAGCAAGCCTTGGACAAGCGGCCGTTCGGCACGCAGAACGACGTCTATGCCAGCGGCTATCGAGTGGCTCGACCATTCGATGGCGCCGAAGCCCGTGGTCAAGGAGCCGTTCCGCGTCGGCATCGGCGGGCCGGATTGCGGCAAGCCCTATTCGGCTTCGATCTTCAACATTTCGGCGATGAGTTTCGGCGCGCTCAGCCCGAACGCCATCCGCGCGCTCAACATCGGCGCCAAGAAAGGCAACTTCGCCCACGATACCGGCGAAGGCGGCTATAGCCCTTATCATCGCGAAAACGGCGGCGACATCATCTGGGAAATCGGCTCGGGCTATTTCAGCTGCCGCAACGCCGACGGCACGTTCTGCGCCGAGAAATTCGAGGAGAACGCCAAGAGCGACCAGATCAAGATGGTCGAGCTCAAGCTCAGCCAGGGCGCCAAGCCCGGCCACGGCGGCGTGCTGCCCGGCGCCAAGGTCAGCGCCGAGATCGCCGCGACCCGCGGCGTGCCGGAGGGCGTCGACTGCATCTCGCCGTCGCGTCATTCGGCGTTCTCGACGCCGATCGAGATGATGCAGTTCATCGCCACGATGCGAAAGCTCTCCGGCGGCAAGCCGGCGGGTTTCAAGCTCTGCATCGGCCACCCGTGGGAATTCCTCGCCGTGTGCAAGGCGATGCTGGAGACGGAAATCTATCCCGACTTCATCGTCGTCGACGGCAAGGAAGGCGGCACCGGCGCGGCGCCGCTGGAATTCACCGACCATCTCGGCATGCCGCTGCGCGAAGGCTTGAACTTCGTGCACAACGCGCTGATCGGCATCAATGCGCGCGACCGCATCAAGCTCGGCGCCGCCGGCAAGATCATCAGCGCCTTCGACATCGCCCGCGTCATGGCGCTGGGCGCCGACTGGTGCAATTCGGCGCGCGGCTTCATGTTCGCGCTCGGCTGCATCCAGTCGCAGTCCTGCCACACCGACAAATGCCCGACCGGCGTCTCGACCCAGGACCGGGTGCGCCAGCGCGCGCTGGTGGTGCCGGACAAGAGCCGAGCGCGTATTCAATTTCCAGCGCGCCACCATCGAGGCGCTGGCCGAGCTGGTCGCCGCCGCCGGGCTCGACCATCCGACGCAATTTTCGCCGGCGCATTTTTCGCGCCGCGTCTCGCCCAACGAGGTGAAAAGCTTCACCGAGCTTTATCCGTCCTTGACGCCGGGCGAATTGCTCGCCGGCACCAGCGACCGGCGGTTCGAAACCGCCTGGGCCATGGCGAGCGCCAAGGAATTCCGCGCCGTACCGCGCGCGGCGTGAGCGGTGCAGCCGACCATCCGCAGGGCCAGTCTTATTCCGGCTTGAGATTCGCGAACTTGACGACCTTGCCCCACTTCTCGATTTCGGCGGCGATGAATTTTGCGAAATCGGCGGGCGAGCCGGTCATTACGATAGCGCCGAATTCGGCGAGCTTTCCCACGAGCACGGGATCAGCGAGCGCTGCATTGGTTTCCTTGTTCAGTTTATCGATGATCTCGGCGCGGCGTGCCGGCGGGCGCGCCGATACCGGCCCATGACACCGCATCGTAGCCGGGCAAGGTTTCGGCAATCGCCGGCACGTCCGGCAAAACATCCATGCGTTTGCTGCTGGTCACACCGAGCGCTCGCAACGTGCCGGCCTTGACGAAATTCATGACCGAGCCGGGCGTGCTGAACATCACCTGGATCTGGCCGCCGAGCAGGTCGGTGACCGACGGCGCCTCGCCGCGATAAGGTACGTGGGCGATTTTGAGGCCTGCCATCAGGTTGAACAGCTCACCGGCGACATGGCCGGTCGAGCCGACGCCGCCCGAGCCCATATTGATCTTGCCGGGATTGCTCTTGGCGTAAGCGATGAATTCCGCAACCGTCTTGGTCGGGAACGTCGGATTGACCGCCATGATCAGCGGCGCCCGCTCGATGCTGGCGACCGGCGCAATATCGCGCGCAAAGCTGAAATCGAGATTGGTGTAGAGCGTGGCGTTGATCGCGCCCGGGGAGCCTGCGAGCAGCAACGTGTAACCGTCGGGAGTCGCGTGCGCCACCACGGCCGTGCCGATATTGGTGCCGGCGCCGCCGCGGTTCTCGATGACGATCTGCTGACCGATCCGCTCCGACAGCGATTGCGCGACCAGGCGCGCAACGATGTCGAAGGTGCCACCGGCCGGCACGGGAACGATCAAATGGATCGGCCGCGTCGGATAACTCTCCGCGCCGGCGACACGTGGCAGAGCCGGAAGCGCGGCGACGCCAGCCGCAAGATGCAGAAATCGACGGCGGGGAATTTTCATGTGCACTTTCATCAGTTCGCTCTCGCGCCGGAGAATTTTACGACCTTAGCCCACTTCACGGTCTCGTCGGCGACGAACTTGCCGAACTCGCCCGCCGAGCCGGGAAGCACCATGCCGCCGAGCGCAACCACCTTGGCCTTCAGCGCCGGATCGGCGAGCGCGGCATTGACCTCGGCGTTGAGCTTATTGACGATTGCAGCCGGCGTGTTCTTGGGTGCGCCGATGCCGATCCATTGGCTGGCTTCATAGCCGGGCAGGAATTCGGCCATCGCCGGCACGTCTGGAAGCAATTCGGAGCGCGTCGTTGACGTTACCGCCAATGGCCGCAGCGTCCCTGCTTTGGCTTGCGCCATGACCAACAGCACGGTGCCGATCACGCCCTGGATCTGTCCGCTGAGCGCATCGGTCACCGCCGCCGGACCGCCCCGATAGGGAATGACGGCAAGTTTCGTATCCGTCATCATCTCGAGCAACGCGCCGCTGACATATTGCGGACTGCCGACCGGTGGCGTGCCGATATTGACCTTGCCCGGATTGGCTTTGACGTAGGCGATGAACTCCGGCAGCGTTTTGGCGGGGAAGGACGGGTTGACCGAGAGCAGCATCGGCAGATCGATCAGGCCTGCGACCGGCGCGATGTCGCGCGCCAGGTCGAAATTGAGCGTATCGAGCAGCGTTGTGTCGATCGCGTTCGACGCCGAGAACACCAGCAACATGTAGCCGTCCGGCGGCGCGCGCACGACTGGCTCGGCCGCGAGATTGCCGCCGCCGGCGGGGCGGTTCTCGACCACGAACGGCTGCCCGAGCCGCTCCGCAAGCCACTGGCCGAACAGCCGCGCGACGACATCGGGTGACGCGCCGGGAGTGGAGCCAACGAGCATGCGCACCGGCCGGCTCGGATAGGCGTCGGCGTGCGCGATGCGAGGCAGCGCCGGTACCGCCGCGGCGCCGGCAACTAGATGCAGAAACTGTCGGCGCGGAAGTTTCATGCCAACTCCCTGCAAACGGATCAGTTCGCCTTGCCGGCAGAAAACTTGACGACCTTATCCCACTTGGCGGCATCGTCGGCGATGAACTGGGCGAACTCCGCGGGCGTCATCGACATCGGTTGGCCGCCCAGATCCTTGATGCGCGCCTTCAATGCCGGGTCGGCAAGGCCTGCGTTGATCGTCGTGTTGAGCTTGTCGATGATATCCTTCGGCGTTTTGATCGGCGCGCCGATGCCGTCCCAGGCCGACGCTTCATAGCCGGGGACGAATTCGCCGATGGTCGGCGTGTCCGGCCAGACGTCGAGGCGCGCCGCGCTGAGCACCGCCAGCGCCCGCAATTTGTCGGCCTTCACGTAGCCGAATGACGCCGGCACGGTGATGATGAAGGCCTGCACCTGTCCGGCGAGGAGATCGACGAAGGCCGGCGCCGGGCCGCGATAGGGCACCTCGACGATGTCGATGCCGCTCATCATCTTCAACAGGTCGACGCCGACATGCATCGGCGTACCCTTGCCGGGCGTGGCGATATTGATCGTCCCCGGATGCGCCTTGGCGTAGGCGAGAAACTCCGGAAACGTCGTGGCCGGAAACGATGGATTGACCAGGAACACCAGCGGCACGCGTAGCAAGCCGGCGACCGGGGCGATATCGCGGACGAAATTGAAATTGAGGTCGTGATAGAGCGCCGGGTTGATGGTGTTCGCCGAAGCGACGGTGAGCAGCGTATAGCCGTCCGGCGCCGCGTTGACGACCGCTTCGGTCGCGATATTGCCACTGGCGCCGTCCCTGTTCTCGACCACGAACGGCTGGCCCAATTGCTGCGAAAGCCAGTTGCCGATCAGCCGCGATACCAAATCGGGCGTGCCGCCGGCGCCATAGCCTTCGATCAGGCGCACCGGCCGCGTCGGATAATCGAGCGCCGACGCCGCGTGCGGCAAAGCCGACGCGGCCACGGCGCCCGCGGCCATTGCGAACAAATTTCGGCGAGGAAGAAGCATGGCGTTTCCTTGACGTTGAAGCTATCCGGCTTGCCGGCAGGCGGAAAGGGACCGGCGGCGATGCGCCGCATTCACGCCGACCTCAGTGCTCCCCGGTCTTCCAGGGGATGACCTTGCGCTCGAGCTCCGCCAGCAACGCCGAGGTGACGAGGCCGAGGAGGCCGATCACCACGATGCCGACGAACATGGTATCGACCTGGAGCAACTCCCAGGAATTCCAGATCATGTAGCCGATGCCGACTTTGGTGGAGACGAATTCGGCGGCGACCAGCACGATGAAGGCCACCGCGACGGCGATGCGCAGCCCAGCGAAGATCATCGGCAACGCGCCGAAGAACACGATGCGCGTGAACATCACCCACAGGCTCGCGCCATAATTGCGCGAGACGTCCCAGTAGATTTTCTCGATATTGGCCGCGCCCGCATAGGTGTTGACGATCACCGGAAAGAACACGCCGACGGCGACCAGCGCGATCTTCGAGGCATCGCCGAAGCCGAAGGCGAGCAGAAAGAGCGGCATCAGCGCCACCTTCGGGATCGGGAACAGCGCGGCAATCAGCGGATCGAAGAAGATGCGCACCGGACGGAACATCGCCATGACCAAGCCGACGGCGACCGCCGGCACGACGCCGATGACGAAACCGGCGACGACGCGCCACAAGGTCGCCAGCGTATTCACCGCAAGCTCGCCGCTGACTGTGAGCTGCCAGAAGCGCGCCGCGATGTCGCTCGGCGTCGGGATGAAACGGCGATCACCGAAGCCGAGCCCGACCAGAATCTGCCACAGCAGCAGCAATCCGATCGGCGAGATCAGATAAAGCAGCCGCTCGCGCCATTTCTCTGACGGCTCGGTCATCGTTCGATCTCCGCCCGCGCGCGATTGACCTCGTCTTCGAGCAGCCGCCAGATGTCGAGCTTGAGCCGGCCGAACTCGGCGCTCGCCGACAGCGCCATCAAATTCCGCGGATGCGGGAATGGCACGTCGATGATCTCCTTGATGCGGCCCGGCTGCGCGGTCATCACCACGGTACGGTCGCCGAGCAGCAGCGCTTCCTCGATGGAATGGGTGATGTAGACCACGGTCTTGCCGGTTTCCTCCCAGATGCGCACCAGTTCGGCCTGCAGGATGGCGCGGTTCTGCGCATCGAGGGCGGCGAACGGCTCGTCCATCAGCAGCATGGCCGGATCGGTGACGAAGGCACGCGCGATGGCGCCGCGTTGGCGCATGCCGCCGGAGAGCTGGTGCGGAAAGTGATTGCGGAATTTGGTCAGTCCAACCAGCTTGAGCGCGGCCTCGACCCGCACCGCCTGCTCGGCGGCCGGCACGCCGCGGGTGAACAGGCCGAAGCCGACATTGGTGTCGACGCGCATCCAGGGAAACAGTCCCGAATCCTGGAACACCATGGCGTTCTGCACCGCCCAGCCAGCGGCCTGGATATCGATGCGGCCGCTCGTCTGCTGATCGAGGCCTGCGAGAATGCGCAACAACGTCGACTTGCCGCAGCCGCTCGGCCCGACGACGCACAGGAACTCGCCGGGCGTCACGCGCAGATTGATGTCGTCGAGCGCGACCAAGGCGGCGGAGCCGTTGCCGTACACCTTATTGAGATGGGCGATCTCGATCGCCGCGCCGTCGCCGCTCGACACTCATACGGTCTCGTCCTCCCGCGGCCGATCTTAGCAGCGCAGCCCTTCCGCGCACACTCGCGGGTCGTGTAGCATGGCCAAGGCGCTCAACGCGCGCGATTTCGGTAGGCCATGAGAATTCCGCGCCGTCACTTCCTGCAACTTGCTGGAGCGGCCACGCTCCTGCCGTCGCCGCGGATGGCGCGGGCCGACGACTATCCGTCGCGGCCGATCACCGTCATCGTGCCGTTTTCCGCCGGCGGCCCGCTCGACATCACCGGACGGATGATCGCGGCCAAGATGCAGCAAACACTGGGCCAGCCGATCATCATCGAGAATGTCGGCGGCGCCGGCGGCAGCATCGGCGTCGGCCGCGGTGCCCGCGCTGCGCCCGACGGCTACACGCTGACCATGGGCATCTGGAGCACGCATGTGGTGAATCCCGTGCTCTACGATCTGCCCTACGACGTCGAAAAGGATTTCGAGCCGATCGCGCCGATCACCGATGGCCCGCTGGTGATCTGCGCGCGGAAAGATTTTCCAGTCAACGACCTGAAGGAATTGATCGCCTGGCTGAAGGCCAATCCGGACAAGGCGACCTCCAGTGACGCAGGCGTCGGCAGCCCACAACATGTCTTTAGCGTTCTATTTCAGCAGATCACCGGCACGCGCTTCCAGTTCGTCCATTATCGCGGCGGCGGCCAGGCCATGCAGGATCTGGTGACCAGGCACGTCGATCTGTCGTTTTCCGACGCGATCTCGGCGCTGACCCAGGTTCAGGGCGGCACGATCAAGACCTATGCCGTGATGTCGAAGAACCGGTTGCCCGGCGCACCGCAAATTCCGAGCGTGGACGAGGCGGGCTTGCCCGGCTTCTACGATTCGGTCTGGAGCGGCATCTGGGCGCCAAAAGGCACGCCCGCGGCCATCATCGACAAGCTCAATGCCGCGGTCGTCGCTGCCGTGGACGACCCGACCGTCCGCGAGCGACTCACCGCGCTCGGACGCGTGCTGTTTCCACGCGAGCAAATGACGCCGCAAGTGCTCGCCGCTCTGCAGCGAACCGAGATCGAGAAATGGTGGCCTATCATCAAGGCCGCGGGCATCAGGGGCGAATAGTGCAGCAGAAGTCGTCGGCGAGCCGGCATGTGGAAAGCGATTGCATTGTGGATCTTGCGAATGGCTATTCAATGTTTCGACATCAGTCAACTTGGGGTTTTAAATTGCCGACTTCGTGATGACTGACTTCAACGTCGTTCACCAACTCGGGCAACTGAATGCCACCCGGCAACGCTCGCCAATTTACACGGACAGTGAAGTGGCCACAGCGTTCGCCGATGCCCGCGCCGACAAAGGCGGCATTGTCTTGGAACTGTCGCACCATCGCCGCCTTGACTTCGCGGACCTGCTCGATCGTCGGGCTGTCCATCGCGTAACCTCGGACCGTCACAACTGACTGAGATTGAGCGTGTCCATTACTCTCGTCAAGCGATTGGCATAGGTAACGCCGAGCCCGTTGTTGGCAAATTCATTGCCACAAAATACCAGACCGATTGCCTCGTTCCCTTCAGTCAGGACAAGCGAACCGCTGTCGCCAGGTTGACTGAATGCACGGTCAATGCCTGTAATTTCGATCTGATCATCGAAGGTGGCGTTGCCGACTTCGGAATCCATCACGATGTGGTCTATTTCCGCTGCGCTAATATAGCCGCGCGTAAAGCCCGACGTGCGTCCGAGCTTCATGACGCGAAGGTTCGGCCGCAATGCATCGGCAGTAGCCAATGTGAAAGCACCAACGCCGCCAATATTGTCGGCCGCGAAGGCGACATCCGAGTTTGGAAGCGCAATCGCCGCATCGATTTGATTGGAACCGGTGGTCTTGAGAGCGACAAAATCCAGCAGCGTTGCGATCCGTGGCGCTTCCGCACCGCCGTCGAGCCGGCCGGGTTGGGTGATGCCGTCACCAATCGTAGCCTGACCGCCATGGGCAAATACGTGGCTGTTGCTCACCAGCACCGGGCGATTAGTCTTATTATGGCGGGCGATCAGGCCAAGCGTGCCGGCGGTCGAGGTGACGTGCGCGACCGAGCAGCCAATTGCCAATGGGCGGCATACCGCGCGCAACGTTTCCGGATCCTGAGGACCGGCAAACGAGCGCACCACACCGACGAACGCACGTCGACTTCGCCATTGGCGAGCGCGGTTATACGCCCCACCAAATCGTCGAGCACCGGGGTGCTGATCTGCAGGCGGAGCGCCAGCGAAAACTCCCCGGGACGCAGACCGATGCCGATCCCAATGGCTAGGCCAGCTGTCGGCAATGCGAGCTTGAATTTATCAAAACTCGGATTGAGCGTGTGCGCGATCAAATCGCTCACCATCGGCGCGAAGACCTCAAACGCCACCTGCCGCTTCAAGTCACGCGCCGATTGGAGCAGCATCTGCGTGTCCTCAGCGGCGGGTGATGATTTTCATCTGATCGTATTTGAGCGGAGGAAAGCTTTGATCGGCATCCGGCCCGATCCGGTGGGGCACCAGCTCGACGGTGATCTGCTGTCCGCCGTATTGCCTGGCGGCGTTGGTGATGTCGAACAGCAGCCGTTTCGTCGGCGGAGCGGTTTGGCTGTTGGTTGGGACCACAGCGAAGGTGCCGACCTCGATTCCAGTGTCCGTCGGAAGCGCGTTTGCCGGCTTGACCATCACGCTGACGCTGAGGGGTTCAGCCGAAGTCTGTACGCCGGAGATTTCCAGATACTTGCGCACGCCGGGCTCGACGCTCTGCGGCGCCAGCGGAATATCCAGCTTTTGGGTAGCAATGGGCGGAAGACGTTCGGGCGCTGCCTGAGCGGTCATGACTAAGGGCGCGTTGGGACGAAACACATCGAGGTAGTCATACTGATAGCCGAGTTTGGTGGTGTCGAGGATATCGGTCATGGGCACTTCGACCGGCGCGCCATCGAGCCACGTAAACACAAAGCTGTGTTTGAGAAATGCGTCCGACGTCGGCTCGGTCGCCTTTCGAGTCGCATCACGCCGCCAGTTCTCCCACAATCGGTCAAGATTGCCATGATGGGCAAAGAAAATCGGGTCGCGCCCCGCCGTCTGGAATACGCTCATGTCGCCCGGCGTCAGCTGGCCGTTGATCCGCTTTTGGCCGCCGACATAAACATGCACCGGACCGTGGGGGGTGTCTTCGAGCGCATTGTTGTCGTAAGCACCATCTGGATTTGGCCGCGCGATGCCGCCAAAACTAAACGGTATGTCATCCGGCGTCTTCGCCTCGAAGAAGGTCGAGTTGAGTGCCGCAACGCCCAGCGCTTTGAGCGTCGGATCGCTCTGAATGTAGCCGACCTCTCCATCGGTCAGTCCCGGCGGCTGTGTTCTGGTGAAACGCACCGCTTTGGCCAACGGACTGCCCGCCTTGGCATAGGCGGCCGGAATGCGCCGGTCGGTGCTCCAGTTCCAATACGGATAAGTGAAAGTATCATCACCGGAGATTTCACGAATCTTCCGTTCGGTGATGGCAATGTAAGCGCGATGCCACGTCAAGAACCACCAGCAATAATGTATTTGCGTAGGATCAGTCGGGCGTGGCACCGCACAGAAAAGATTGTGTTCGTTGGCGTTGATCGCCCATCCCTTGGGATCGTTCGGATTGGCGGCGGAACGGTCCTGCATCTCCTTCAAGGCCGCTTCGAACTTGGCGAGCCGCGCGGCGTCTTGCGCAAAAGTATCAATGTCCATCCGAGTGCGAAGCGTTTGGCCGAATGCCGAGGTTGAGGCGACGCCTAACGCGGCCGCTCCCACCAAAGCCGTGGTACCGGCGACAAAAGTTCGTCGCGACGAAGCAAATGGCAATGAATTGACGCTGGGATGCCGGTCCATTGGTGCCTCCGTTGTCGAAGTGGTGTCCTCTGTCTATTGAGTTCAAGTTGCGCAATGCCCGCTGAATTCGCCTCAGCTTCTCAAGGACGTGTACCAAGCGGCTCGCTGCGAAGCGGCATTCTCGCGCGCAATGCAGGCGTCGAGTTGCTCCATTTGAATTTTACCTATGATCGACCAAAATGGTATTATAAACTTTGTCGCAGTGCAATTATTGCGCGAAGTTCCCTGCAACGCTCCCCGACCGCAGCCCCGTTATTAATCCCAAAAATTCCAAAGACGGGCGAGGCGTATGGAATAATCCTGCCAGCCGCATATGCCGCGGTATTGGACCGGTTCGGTGGTTAAGGGAACCCAGGACAGCCGGCGTCATCTGACAGTCATGGAGCGCAACCACACTCTGGGTCCTTCTGTGAGGTGAGGACCTTATGATGAGCGACATCGCGTTACCGGGCTCGATCGAACCGGCGAGTGCAGACGGCCCAAAACTTGATCAAACCCTCAATCCGCTGACCGCAATTCTTTTTCTGGGGGCGCTCACGGCCGGAATCGTGTTCGTGGCCTACAGCATCTACGTCGATATCGACGCCAGCGGCACCAAGATCAGCAATTTCCTGCCGTTCCTCCTGCTCTTCGTCGCCTTGATGATCGCGCTCGGCTTCGAGTTCGTGAATGGTTTCCACGACACCGCGAACGCCGTCGCCACCGTGATCTACACCCGCTCGCTGCCCGCCAACGTCGCCGTGGTCTGGTCGGGCATGTTCAATCTGTTCGGCGTGCTGTGGTCGTCGGGCGCCGTCGCCTTCGGCATCGTCTCGCTATTACCGGTCGAATTGATCCTCCAGGTCGGCAGCAGCGCCGGTTTCGCCATGGTGTTCGCGCTGCTGATCGCGGCGATCATCTGGAATTTGGGGACGTGGTCGTTCGGCCTGCCCGCATCGAGCTCGCACACGCTGATCGGCTCGGTGATCGGCGTCGGCGTCGCCAATGCGCTCCTGCACGGCCGCAGCGGAACCACCGGCGTCGATTGGAATCAGGCGATCTCGATCGGCAAGGCGCTGTTGTTTTCGCCGATCTTCGGCTTTCTCCTCGCCGGTATCCTGCTGCTGGTGGTGAAATTCATCATCCCCAACAAGGAACTATTCGCCGAGCCGAAGGGCGATCAGCCGCCGCCGCTATGGATTCGCGGCATTCTCGTGTTCACCTGCACGGCGGTGAGCTTCTTTCACGGCTCCAATGACGGCCAGAAAGGCATGGGCCTGATCATGCTGATCCTGATCGGCACGGTGCCGACGGCCTACGCGCTCAACCGCGCCATGCCGGCAAGTCAGATCGCGCAGTTCGAGGTGAACTCGCAAGCCGCCGCCAAAGTCATCGGCGCCAGGGCCGCGGGCTACAACGTGCTGGGCGATCCGCGGCCGGCGGTCACGCTGTACGTGGCCGAGCGTCAGATCAACGAGGGCACATTTCCTTCGTTGGCCGCGCTGGTGAACGATATCGCCAAGCAAGTGTCCGACTACGGCTCGATCGCCAGGATGCCGGCCGACAAAGTCGGCAACACCCGCAACGACATGTATCTGGCGTCGGAAGCGATCCGCTTCCTGATGAAGGACAAGGAAGCCGATCTCACCGCGGCGGAGATTGCGACGCTCAACGCCTACAAGGGCTCGCTCGACAACGCGACCAAGTTCATCCCGGGCTGGGTGAAGATCGTCGTCGCCATCGCGCTGGGCTTGGGCACCATGGTCGGCTGGAAGCGTATCGTCGTCACCGTGGGCTCGAAGATCGGCAAGACCCATCTGACCTATGCCCAAGGCGCCTGCGCCGAGATCACGGCGGCCGCGACCATCGCCGCCGCCGACGGCTTCGGCCTGCCGGTGTCGACCACCCACGTGCTGTCGTCGGGCATCGCCGGCACCATGGCGGCGAACGGCTCCGGCTTGCAATGGTCGACCGTGCGCAATATCGCGCTGGCCTGGGTGCTGACCTTGCCGGCGGCAATGACGCTTTCAGGCACGCTCTATTTCATCTTCTCGCATCTGTTCTGAGCGGAAGCGGCGGACCTGCCCGACAAACACAAACCCCGGCGTTGCGGCGCCGGGGTTCTGCACTTCCAAAGAAGAATTTTCGCGGTCTGCCGACCGGCCGATTACAGCTGTCCGTATTTGTGGAGCACCGCGCGGCAATCGCTGCTGACGCGCCAGCTATGGGCGGCGAGCGTTGCGCCACAACGCGCAAGGTTGCTCCACGACATGCCGGCGGAGCGATCGCACATTCTTGCGGCTGCCGGCTTGCACGGCGCGAGTTCGGCGAGATCGATCGCGTTGGCGGCTGTAGCGGTGAGGCCAATCAAAAGGCAGGCGGCTAACATCGTCTTCATGCTGGGGTCCATCCCTCATGTTTGCTGGGAAGCGGTCTGTTTACGCGCTGACCGCCAGAAAATCCAGCATTTTTGTGCGTCGCACAACATCCCATAAGATGACTGATAATATTGATATAAACCAATATATCGTCGAAATGGGCTAAGGTCATGTCACCGCACTGCCACATTTGGCGGCACGGCCAATGGTTAAAGCGCCGATTGGTGAATTGGTTCCGGCCCGGGATTTCCGCCGCCGAGCCGACTAATTCAGGCAGGCCACGAGGAATGCGACCACCTGCGGCGAGGCGATGGCGGTCGCGGCCGGATTGGCCGCCGGCTCCTTGCGATGCATGAAGCCATGCTCGGCCTCGGGATAATATTGGACGATGGTCGGCGCGCTGCGGCTGACCAGCGTCTCTGTGAGCGTGCGATAGGTCTCGGGGCTCGCCACATGGTCGATGCCCGGCTGGCAGATATGCACCGGGCAGGCAATGCCCGCCGCAAGCTTAAGTGCATCCTGGCTTTGATTGGGCAGCATCGGATTATCGATCGACGGATAAGCGGCGGCGCAAGCCTTGATCCGCTTGTCCTGCGCGGCGCGTATGAGCACGAAGCGGCCGCCGAGGCAGAAGCCGACCATGCCGAGCGACGTGCTGCCGCGCTGCAAATGATCGAGCCAGCGGCCTTCGATATCGTCGGCCATGGCATCGTTGAGCTTGCGCGCCCGCGCCAGCGCTTCCTCGTAATTGGCCGGCAGCGGCAATCCGGAATAAAAATCGCACACCGCCGCCGTCAGTCCGGCCCGCGCCAAAGTGTCGGCGAAGCCGCGCACGAATGGATTGACGCCGAAAATCGTCGGCACGATTAGCACAGCTGCCTTTGCCCGTCGCTTCCGGCTGCGCCAGATAGCCGTAGAGACCGTCGCGGGCGATATCCTGGGTCTTGATCGACATTGTTTTGCTCTTGGTTGTGCTTTTGGTTTTGCTCTTGCGGTGTTCTGTTTTTGCGATGGTTATTCGGCCGCGACCCGATTGCCGATCGCGGCATTGACGGCGGGCATGACCTTCTCGGCCATCAGCTCCATGGACCGGCGCGACAGCGCCGGATCGGCCCAGTCCTTGCCGCAATAGAGCAATGTGCCGAAGTCGCCGATCTTTTCGTGCAGCGCCAGGATGCCGTCGACGACGCGATTGACGCTGCCGCGGATGACGACGTTGTCGAAGATGTAGTCGAGCGTCAAATCCTCGTCGGGCATATCGAGGCGTTCCTTGAAGCCGCCGAGCTTCTTGCCCTTGCGCAGCTTCGCCGTGAGCTGGTTCATGTAGAAGCGGTACGGGCTATTCGCATCGTCGCCGCCGTAGGCGCGCGCGGTGGCGTCGTCATCGGCGACGAAGATCGAGCGCGCCACGCGCCAATTGGCGCGGTCGGCGCGGTGGCCGCCTTCGGCGCAGCCTTTGGCGTAATTGTTCCACTGGCTGAGCAAGTGGTTCCTGTGCAGGAAATGCGACGAGATCGGCCACCAGCCGCGGCGGCCGAGCGCGATCAAACCCTTGGAGTCCGGATCGGTCGCGGTGCCGAGAATCGGCGGATGCGGTTTTTGGAACGGCTTGACGACGTTGCCCAGCCCGATTTCCGGCCACAGCGTCTTTGCCGTCGAGATGTTCCAGTATTTGCCCTTGATGTCATAGGGCGCCTCGCCGGACCACAGCTTAAGGATATGGTCGATGGCTTCCGCGAACATGGCACCGCGGTCGGCGTCCAGTTGCTCCATGGCTTCCATGTCGGTGCGCAAGACGCCGGCGCCGATGCCGAGCAGCAGCCGGCCCTCGAGCAGGTTGTCGATCAGCGCCACTTGCGTCGCCACCAGGAGCGGATGGTTGAACGGCAGATTGACCACCGCGGTGCCGAGCTTGATTTGCGAGGTGAAGCCGGCAAGCGAGGCGCAGAACATCAAGCTCGACGGAATGTTCTCGGCGAGATCGGTCAGATGCTCGCCGCAATAGCCTTCGCTGTAGCCAAGCTTGTCGGCGAGGATGAAGGCCTCGCGATCTTCCCGCAACGTCTCGGCATAGGGACGCGTCAACGGGTGGACGGGCATGATGAAGAAGCCGAGCTTCATAAATTTTCTCCGGGCGGATCGCGCGTTAACATGCGTGCATATTCACCGTTAATTCCGATGTCGATTTATTTACCATGCCTCTTGTGCTACTGCATCACGCCTCAAGCAGTCCCAGGAGGCACCCTGACATGCTTATCCAATTGCAGCGTTTCCTGAAAAACGAATCCGGCGCGGCGGCGATCGAGTACGGTCTTTTGAGCTCCGGCATCGCCGTGGCCATCATTCCCTCGGTCAAGAACGTCGGCCAACAGCTGGTCCACGTCTTTACCGTTCTGCAGAACGCCGTCTAATTAACCAACTGAGCGTTGCGCGCCCGTGGCTGGGCAGCGCAGATAAAACCGGCAGCAGCGGCTCCTGCGGCCGGTTTTTTATTGCGGCGGCGAGTAGAAAAAACCAATGCCCGGCACGAGGCCGGGCATCAGCATTTCGAGGCCTGCTCTGGCCGACAAGGGCCAGCGGCAAAATCACGCCGCAGCGGCTTGGAGATTGCCGAACTTCTGCAGGTTCGCCTTCTGCTTCTCGTTGCGCGGCGGCAGCTTGAACAGGCGCGCCGCGGTGCCGCCGAGGATATTGTGCTTGGCCTTCTCCGACAGGAACGGCAGGTCGTAGATGGTCGACGGCAGGTCGAAGTCCCAGTGCGGATAGTCGGAGGAGTAGAGCAGCTGCGTCTCCGCATTCATCATGCGGAACGTGCACTCCATCGCGCCGTAATCCTGAATCTCCATCGGCTGCGACGAATAGAACATGTCGCGCATATAGTCCGACGGCTTCTTCTTCAGGAGCGGCGCTTCCGACGGCCGCAGCATGTATTCGTGGTCAAGCCGCTGCATCAGGAACGGCACCCAGGCGATGCCGGCTTCGATCCAGATCACCGGCAGCTTGGGGAAACGCTCGCCCATGCCGTTGACGACCCAGTTCGTGCAATGCAGCACGTTGTACCAGGAGAAGCCGAGCGCATGCGCCGCCATGAAGCGGTTGCAGCTCTTGAAGATCGGCTCGCCCCAGTTCGGCCCGGAGTGGAACGACAGCACCAGGCCGCGCTCTTCCAGCGCCCGATAGAGCTTCATATAGGCGTTGTCGTAGACCGCCATGTGCGAGCGCACTGTGGTCACCATGAAGCCGCCGACGTGCTTCCTGTCGCCGAACGTCTCGACGTGGCGCAGCGCCGCTTCCGGATCGTTGAACGGCAGGCACAACATCGAGAAGAAACGGTTGTCGGCTTCCGGCATGATTTTTTCGGTGAGCCAGCGGTTGTAGGCCCAGCACAGCTCGGTCTCCATCTCCTTCTGCGGATGCAGGCCGATATTGAGCATGCCGGTCGGGAACAGGCAGGAATAATCGACGCTCATGGCGTCCATCCAGCGGTGGCCGAGCTGGATGTCGCGCTCGGCGCCGGTCTGGTTCTCGGTCTTCTCCGAGCCGCGCAACGGATAACGGGTGACGCGGCCGCCCATGTCCTGATAGCCGACCTGGGTCGGCGTGATCCCGGCGCGGTTGCGCTTGCGCCCCGACATGGTGAGCTGACGCAGCACGTCGTTTTCCATATAGGGCAAGAACTCGTCGTAGTTCTCGTTTTCATAGTGGTGGGCGTCGACGTCGACGATCACCATGTCGTCGAGGTTGCGCAGGTGCGCCTGCTTGCGGGCGTGAGCCAACAGCCTCGTGGTATTCAACTCCTCGACCGTTACGCGGCGACCGCGGTCAGCGATGAGATCCATAGCGTTTCTCCTGACGTTCCTATCTGTCCGGAACGGGTCTCAGCGGCCCGTCCAACTTTGCCACATGCCGAGCTCGAACACGGCGAGATCGACAGCTTTCAACAATCCGCTTGCCGTAACCATGACATCGGTAGCGGAAATCGAATTTTTGGGGATCGGCGTGAACTGCTCGCCGGCTTCGAGGCGCGCGGCATAGACCCGGCAGGCCGCGGCGATCAGCTTTTGCAGCGCTTCGGCCGTCACCACGTCAAGCTTGCCGTCGACGATGCCGCGCTCGAGCGTAGCCGCGAGCTTCTTGGCATCGGCCGAAGCGCCGTTGTCCGCGGTCTCGCTCCGCTTCAGCGGCACCGGCGTCACAGCCGGGCGCACCTTGGCCGCAGATCTTGCCGCGTTCTTCGCGACAATGGCTTTCGCCACGATCTTTGCCGCGCGCTTAGGCGACGACATAAAGATCCTCGCCTTTTTGCACGGTCTTATATTTCTTCAGCTTCATCTTGCGGTCGCTGACGCACTCGCCGGTCTTCATGTCGTATTCCATGCCGTGCCACGGGCAGACGAAGTGCATCTCGTCTTCGGAGAAGAACAGGCCCATCGAGGTCTTGTCGGGGCGCAGCCGCTCCTCGACCTTGGCGATGGTCAGGCCCTCGCAGGCCGGGCCGCCCTGGTGAAGGCAGAAATTGCTGTAGGCGTAGAATTCGCCCTCGTGGCGGAACACGCCGATCTCGTTGTCGCCGACAAAAACGATCCGCCGGTCGCCGTCCTGAAATTCCGCAAGCTTTGCGACGAATTTTTCCGCCATATGCCCTTCACCTCTACGTTTCACCCTGACGACCCGCCCCTTCGTTGGGGCGGCTTGCAACTCAAATGGTTTGGACCGGACTCAGGCGCCCGTCCGGACCCATGCTAATAACACAGACCAGAACGGCGCGCGACGGGCATAAGCCGGTGCCCTGCCATGCCGTTAAGGGGCGTCGGCCCCGCCCCCCTACGCCATCCGGTTCTCGATCTCGCCGATGTTCTCGACCCAGAGTTTCACCACGTCGCCGGCCTTGAGGAACTCGCCGCGGCCGGCGCCGACGCCCGCCGGGGTGCCGGTGAGGATCAGGTCGCCGGGATAAAGCGTCATGCCGGCCGATAATTGCTCGATCTGCTCGGCCAGGTTGAAGATCATGTCGCTTGTGTTGGAATCCTGCTTGAGCACGCCGTTGACCCACAGCTTCAGCCCGAGCTTTTGCGGGTCGCCGATATCGCTTGCCGGCACGATCCAGGGCCCGAGCGGACAGGAGCCCTCAAAAGTCTTGTGCTTGGTCCAGTCCCACTTGAACGGCGAGGCGTCTGGGACACCGGCCCGGCGGCCTCGATCGCGCGCCGAGAGGTCGTTGGCGATGGTGTAGCCGGCGACGTAACTCAGCGCCTTGGCCTGCGGGATGTCCTTGCCCATCTTGCCGATGACGGCGGCCATCTCGATCTCCCAGTCCATGTTTTTGGCATAGTTGGAAATCTGCACCGTTGCGCCAGGATCGGTGATGGCGCCGGCCGCCTTAAGAAAGTGCCAGGCCTTGTGGCCCAGCGTATGGGGATCGACCGGCGGCGGATTGCCCTCCTTGGCGGCCATTTCCGCGGCATGATCGCCGTAATTGGCGCCGGCGCAGTAAATCGCCGAAGGAAAGCGCAGCGGCGCGAGCAGCTTGGTTTTGGCGAGCGGCTGGCGCTTGGCCCGGCTTTTGGCGGCGCCGGCGGCGGCCTTCTTCAGCGCCGGCTCGGCTGCCTTCCAGTCGGCGAGAATGCCCATCACCGTGGCGTAGCCCGCCTTGCCGGTAAGCTTGGCGGCGTCGAAAACCTCGTTGCCGACGATAACCCCCGCCCGCGGGCCATCGCTCGATTTATACGTCGCGAGCTTGTAGCCAGCCGATTTGGCGCCTGCCATGTGCATTCACTCCCTGTTGCGCAAAAACGTTGCCGGCGACAAAACCGCGATCCCGCGCAATTGGCAAGACCGCCTTGCAAGACCGCCTTGCAAGACCGCCTTGCATATCCGCCCGAACCGCGGCCTTGAGTTCATGCGGCCGTGGTGATTGATTGCCGCCCGGGACTTACGGAAACGCGCGGCAGGTTGGAGAGAAAGATGATCAAGCCCATACGCATCGGACACGCCACATTCGAGACGCCCGACCTGCAGAAGATGATCGACTATTACACCCAGGTGATGGGTCTCGTGCTCGCCGAGCGCGAAAAGGACCGCGCCTTTCTCACCACCCAGATCGGGCTCCTGGCTATCGAGCTCAAAAAGGGCGACGTCGAACGCTGTTCCACACTGTCGTTCGAAGTGGCGCCCGATTCCGACTTCGGCGCGCTGGCGCGCGAGCTCGAGAAAGAGGGCATCAAGAGCGAGCTGCGCAACGATTCCGTTCCAGGCATCGGCGGGGTGCTGACATTTCAAGACAACAAGGGCACCACCATCGCGCTGTTCAAGGAATGGAGCTATCTCGGCAAACACCTGCAACATTACGGCGTCGGCCCGCTCAAGCTCGGCCACATCGCCTGGGTGGTGGACGATCCGCAGAAGACAGCCGAATTCTACGAGAAGGTACTCGGCTTCCGGGTATCCGACTGGATCGACGACTTCTTCGTGTTCATGCGCTGCAACACCGACCATCACACGGTGAATTTCATCCGCGGCAACAACATCAAAATGCACCACATGGCCTTCGAGCTGAAGGACTTCATCCACCTGCAGAATTCCTGCGACCTGTTCGGCCAGCGAAGGATCCCGATCATCTGGGGACCGCTGCGCCATGGGCCCGGACACAACATCGCCACCTATCATCGCAACCCGGACGATCAGGTGATCGAATTCTTCTGCGAACTCGACAAGATGGTGGACGAGAACCTCGGCTATTTCGAGCCGCGGCCCTGGCATCAGGACACGCCGCAACGGCCGAAAACCTGGCAGGGCGGCAAGACCAATGTCTGGGGCCCACCGCCGACGCCGGATTTTCATCGGGCGAGGGATTGATTCTCCGCGCACGACGCTCGCGGCTCCCTCTCCCCGCACGCGGGGAGAGGTAAAGCAAGCGATCTCGCTCTCGCGATGCGTTTTTTGCACCCGAGTTTTCCGCACGAACGCCAAGAATGTTGCTGCCTCCAAATAAAAGCGAAGGGAGGCGGAGCGCCGAAAAGCGCAATCACTGGAGCCGCATCTTCGGATGCGGCGCGCGCCTTGCGATCGGCGCGCTCGCCTCTCGGCGCTCCACCGCGGCTCTGACCGAGGTTTCTAGGCCTCGGCTTTTCGGCTTCAGGCCAGGTTTCCTGGGACGCGGCCCGCGGTGGCGTTACCCGCCTCGCGCCTGTCCCAGTCCAGCGGAAGCACCCCGCGCACCGGCCGTAATACCGGCGGACATGATGCCCGAAGCCGCCCGGGAGCGGTTTGCGAGACCGCCCGCAGGCACCGCACCCGCCCCGCATCTTCAGATCGCATCCGGAATGCGTCCCTTCGATGGGCGGGTTGATGTCCGAGGTATCGGATTTGTCGGCGGTGTCAAGAACGAATGAAATTGCAATTGGCACTTTCGTAAGCGACGGAAAACACGCCGCTTTTGCACGGGGCGCCGCTGATTTTGCGAGGCCGGCTGGCAGCCGGCAGCGCAACTACGCGCATCACAGGCGAAAGATTCGCTGGCCCGCACGCTCGCGGCTCTTCTTTCCTGTCCCGCGATAGCGGGAGTGATGCGACATTCGCCAAACATCCTGGCGGTGACGGCAGCGAACCGGATGTCGCTTGGCAATGCACCTTCGCCAACGCAGCCGCACGCGAGGCGGACCTCGCGGCGCGCGCCGCAAGCGCGGAATCTGAAAGCGTTCGTGTGCAGATGGGAAAACTGTATGCTCGTTTCGAGCGCAAGTCTTTGCGATCGTGATCCCGTGAGGGATGCTCTGAGTTGGCTTCGGATCAAGAGCAGCCGCGCCGTCTTACAGGAGGCGCGGCTGCTATGCCTACGAAAAGTGCAGCAGCAGGCGTCCGCCATCGCGGCCATTTAGGTCTAAATGGGCGACATTGAGACTGACACGGGTTACGGTCACTCCGCGCGCGAGACCTGTCGCTGCCACGGCCAGCGACCGTCGATTTCAAGTACCAGGGTCCAACTCAGGAACGTTCGTACCAGGACTAGACCGGCAAGCAGACCGAGGCTTGTAAACGTTAGCTCGATAGCTATCGTCTTGATGATATCGGCAGCCACCAGCACTTCTAGTCCAAGCAGAAGAGATCGACCGATGCGTATTTTATAACGGTCGTATTGCCACTTATCGGCGCGTGGAGGCATAAACAAAGAAGTCGACCAGAGGATACCTGCAACGATAATGAATACGCCAAATATTTCGATGCACGTACCAACCAGGTGGATCCAGTCGCTTACCGCTGGCTCAAAAGCGAACACATGCTCAGTATTTGTATCCATTTTCCTCCCCCTGACGTCCGGCTGCTTCTGACATCATCGGCAAAGCGCCCCAGCGCGTGGCTAATCCGAAAAGCCTGAGATATTAGCGGCGGCGTCGAGTAATGGTTGCTGGCTGACCGTGATGAAGCCGGCGCTCGGCCTATCGAGATCCTGGATCAAGAGGATCATCGCGGCCACCAAAACCGCCATTGCATAAATCGGCAGCCGCGCACGCTGCACTTCGAGGCGGAACCATAGCCCGAGATGGCGCCTGCAAAGATAGCGACACCATACAGCGCCATCAGGATAATGTTCGGAACTCGGTTGGCGTTCGTAATCAGACGCTTTTCTTGATCGTCGATCATCTCATTTAGCGATTGGATGAATAGCCCGGTCGGCACCATGGCGTTGTCCTTCGCTGCGACCTCCTTAACTTGCTGCCATAGGGCCTCCTGTATCGCGTTCAAACGAGCAACTGTTGAAGTCATCTCCGATGGAGATGTAATGCTTCGCGCGATATCTAACCGAATCTGAATATATTCCCGCAACATTTTGAGACATTCCGTGCTGTACGGTGTCGGCAGCAGCCTCGCGCGGAGCGCGGCGGTACCAATGGCATTTGCCTCGTTTAACAGAGCGTCGCGTCGCGCTTCATAAAGCGAAAGAGCCATCGAGAAGGTGAAAGCGATAAGGAGTGCCAGAAGCCCCAGGATCGCCCCTTCTATTGTTGAAATACTTTCCCGTTGCTGCCGACTGGCGAGCAAGCCAAGCTGGCGACCGATTTCCGTAGCAGCAAAAATAGCCAGAAGACTGGCAACAAAAATCAATGGCAACGGGTAATTAGCGAGATCCATCCTGATATCCCCCGGCCCAATTTACGTCAGTAGCGGACGTAGCGCATTGATTCTTTGACGTCCGTTTATCCTGCGAACAATAGCGGACACGACCTGGCGCCGTCTCGATGTCGGCTAAGGGTCAATTTCGACCGATTCCTCCTCTCCGCGGCATGTCAGTTATACCTCCATTATCGTCATAGAGAGTGATCGACCAGAAGGCACTCGCGGGCCGAGCAACTCGATAACGGGGGAGCCGCTCTGCAGCCGCCAAATCTATTGTAGCAACCAAGTCTAATGTAGCAACCAAGACACCAATTGATTCAGCCGAGTTTCAGGTTGGATGAAAATATTTTCCTCCCCGATCTTCTCTATGTTCTTCTTGCCAAATTGGATTCTTGGAAATTCACGCGTTGGCTCCGCATCCCGCTTTGCATCGTGAAGGTCAGCCGACTGGTATTCTCTTCGCCAGCCGCAATTCGGGCACAGTACAGAAAACTCTCGCGGCATACGCAGCGTGCTGTGCACCGGAATTTCGCAAGAGCACGTCGGACAACTCACGCAGCTCACGCAGCTCACGATAGCGTCGGTGGTGACTTTTTTCCGGAACACTGCCACGGCGTCCTACTTTCAGGCTTTAGGGGATTGCGCGGTTCCGCGCTCCATTATTTCCATGAGGCGCCCCAGTTTCTCGTCGATCTGGCCAAGCCGATACGCGGCGTATTCCATCGCAAAGGCGCCACGTTCGTCCGCCGCCGGCATTTGCTCGTACCGGATGTTCGGCGTGAAGGCGTTGGCGAACAAGGCCTGATAGCGGTCGCGAATCGTATTGGCTGTGGTCTCGGTTAGCCGTAGCTGGGCCATGGCGTGTCTTCCTGGTTTCTGGAATTTGCGATCGTGATCGCCATCTCGCGTGAGCGTGAAAGTCGGCCGGCGCCCGAAGTGCCTATGCCTCTGCAGCTCTCGATGCCAGACCGGTATCGATTTGAAGTTGGCGAACGAGGGCTTCGGCCAACGGGCGAAGCCCTCTTCATGATCGCGTCGCTTACTTAAGCGCGGTCGAAACGCTGCTGAAGGTGTTCTTCAGGTTGGTGCCGAGACCTTGGACGACGGCGATGATCGCAACCGAGATGCCGGCGGCGATGAGACCATATTCGATGGCGGTCGCAGCCGTTTCGTCCTTGAAAAAGGAAAGTGTGAGATTCTTCATGGCAAACTCCTGTTGGTCCGCACGGGGACCGGTAACTCACTACATAGTTATCGATTGACCCAATACTAGTAGTAAACTGCAAAAAATGACAATAATACTGTGTTAAGATAATAAAATACAGTTATAACAAGTAACATATAAATATTAATTCAAGACAATGTAATATTGTTCCCCGCTTGAACGTCGCGACGTCGCCGCGATGGCCGCAGAGGCGGCAAATCGCGGGCATCATATGGCGAGCTACCAGCGTTAAGATTTGATCGCGCCGAACCTGAAAAACGGATCGCCAGCAACGGCAAGCGCGCCAGTCCCTTGTTTAACGAGCAGGCTGGCGCAGAGGTCATGTCGGGGTCAATCGATCAGGCCACTTCTGTAAGCGCGGAGCGATCGATGAGCGCGAAAACCTTTTTGCGCCGCAGGATCTGGGTAATGTCCGGCGCGGACCGCGCCCGACTAAAGGCGAAGCCTTGAACCTCGAAACAGTGAAGTTCGCACAGGAACTTTGCCTGTGCCGCCGTCTCGACACCCTCGGCAATCACTTCGATGTCCAGGGCCTGGGCGATTCCGATGATGGACTGCACCACCGCACGATTCGCTTCGTCCTCCAGCATGTCGGAAACGAATACACTCGCAATCTTGATGCGATTGGGACGGAACCGCTTCAGGTAAGCAAGCGATGAGTACCCCGTGCCGAAATCGTCGATGCTGATGCGGATACCTTGCTGCCTCAATCGCAACAAAACGTCATTCGAACGCTTGCTCAATTCCATCACTGTGGATTCGGTTAGCTCTAGCTCGATCCGATGCGGTGGAACACCGTATTTCTCAATTGTCCCGATGATCTGCTCCTCGATCCCTGCCGTCTTAAATTCCACCGCCGAGAGGTTGATGGCCAGCACTGGCGGGGCGATACCGGCGTCGAGCCAATCCCTCATCTGCCGGCAGGCCTCGATCTGCACCCATTTACCGAGCGGAACGATCATTCCGCTCGTTTCGGCAATACCAATAAAATTTCCCGGCAATAGCAGCCCACGCTCTGGATGATTCCAGCGCACCAACGCCTCGAGACCAATGATCCGTCCATTGCGCGCATCTATCTGGGGCTGGTAATGCAGCGTCATCTCCCCTTCGGCGAAAGCGCGGCGTAATTCGCTGACGAGCTTCACCCGCTCCCGGACCGCGGTATCCATCAATTCCGCGAAGAATTGATAGGTGCCGCGACGGCTGGACTTTGCTTCGTAAAGCGCAAGGTCGGCATGCGAAAGTAGCATCTCACTGTCATTTGTCTCAGGATTGCTGACTGCAATGCCGATGCTCGTACTGGACTGGATCTTGTTCTCGTGGATCAAAAATGGATGAGCGAGCGCCTCGATAAATTTGGTGGCTAGTATTGCTGCATCGGAGGGACCTCGGATACCAGTCTGAAGAACCGCAAACTCGTCACCGCCAAAGCGGGCGACCACGTCACCTGCGCGAACGGAATTTCGAAGCCGTTTGCTCACCATAACAAGCAGCTCATCGCCGACCGTGTGTCCCAGCGTGTCGTTAACGTCCTTGAAATTGTCGAGATCAAGAAAAAGGACAGCGAAGCTTTGTCTGTCTCGGCCGGCTCGATCGATTGTTTGTTGGAGAGCTTCATTAAAAACGCGGCGGTTTGGCAGATCTGTTAGCAGATCGGTTCGCGCCAGTTGCATTATTTTTTGTTCGGCTACCTTGCGCGTGGTAATGTCGCGTATGTTGCAAACAAAATAGGATTTCCCGGCAAGATGCATAATTGCAGCGGTAATATCCCCGAAAAACACCGAGCCGTCGCGGCGTTTAATCGGAACGTCTTTGCCAGCGATAGGCTCGCCGTTTACACATTTTTGAAACAATTGCTGGGTTTCAGCAAGAGCTTCGACAGGAAGGATATCATCTAAGCATAACGTTGGCAGTTCATCGGGGCTAAACCCCAGCATGTTCATAATCGCGCGATTTCCCTGCGCGAATTGTCTCGTTTGACAATCAACTATGAGAATGCCGTCAACGGCAGTATCCAATATGGTTTTCAGTCTTTGCTCTTGACTCTGTCAGCGTCTGGGTTGCCTGTCTAATTTTTGTGATCTCATGGTAGAACCAGATGCGGCCGATATAATCGTCTTGATTGCGCAGCACGGTGGTCTTTCCTCAAAGACGCGTCCGTCCTTGAATTCGGTCTCATAGCGGCTGTCTTTGTTCGAATTCGCATGTTGAAGCCGAATGTTCTCGACGTACCGTTCCGGATCCTTGAGGGCCTGGGCTTTCCGCATCAACAGTTTCTCGTTAATTCCGGAGGCCTCATCTTCAGGAGATATGTCCCATATCTCGAGAAATCTTTGATTGTAGGTCAGAATTTTGTTGATGTTATTGGCAACGAGAATGCCATCCGGCGAGCTTTCGATCACAGCTGTCAGCAGGATGTTAGAGAAGGCGAGCTTCTCGAGAACCTCGCTGTGTTGTTGCATATCACCGATTCGCAGTGTGGCGGCGCTAGAACTGCGATCAGTGGAAATCATTCGGCATCAATCGGAACTCAGCACGGTAAAAGCGCTTTGCGACGCGCTCTGCTTCAGGGCGAAAAAATCGGAGATCGGCCTGATAGTTATAAGCGGGACAACTCGACCAATCGTTCCGGAATTGGACGTAGTATTTCCGGTGGACCCGATACCTGGTTAGTAAGTGATGAATTAGATGGAAAATTGAAAGTGGTTTCCGGCGGTGAAGTGCTTTACAGCAACCCGACGTGTTCGGCGGGGGTGCTGGCAGCTTTCCATCCGCACTTTTGAGTTTTGGGTGGTCCCTTTGAATTTCGGAGTGTTAGCGGGTGGTGTCCTAATTCCAGAGTCTTTTGTCCTAATTCGACTCTTCGGTTGTCCGAATTTCTTATGTATGGGTTCGATAGGGCGATCCATGTGTGCAATTTTGAACAGATCGGCACTCCCTAAGCTGGCAGCCTAAGGTCGGGACGTATCGGGGCACTGTGAGGGTGCCATGTCGAAAACTGACGAGTTCTGGCAATACGCCAAGGAGGCAATCCTATCGGCCTCCTACGCCAAAACCGACGACGAGAGGCAAGGTTTGCTTGACCTTGCGCGGACCTGGACGCAAGCGGCAATAGTAGAGCGGCACTTTCTATCCGACTGCGATAGCCCAACCATCGCTGCATAAAGTCCGTCTCAGTTGGCGGCCTCGTCTTTTCCAGTAAATTCCAGCGGCAATTCCAAAATTGCTCCACGCTTCGGCGTTGTCTAAAATTTGTGGTGGAAATGCTCGCTCTTTTTTGCAATGCGAAATGTCGCTATTGATGTGGTGGACGGCGCCCGCTCCCGACAGCGAGGTACCCTAGGGTAATCGTTGTCAACGAATCACATCAGGGAGCGAGCCCATGCAAGCTACAACGATCGGTTTGGATATCGCCAAGAACGTGTTTCAGGCTCACGGAATCGACGTGGCCGAGAAGGTGGTCGTTCGCAAGCAACTTCGGCGCAGCCAGGTGTTGGAGTTCTTCAAGGCACTGCCGCCTTGCCTGGTTGGCATGGAAGCCTGCGCAACGGCTCATTATTGGTCGCGGGAGCTGACGAAGCTCGGCCACCAGGTGCGGCTGATGCCGGCGAAGGACGTAAAGGCCTATGTCAAGCGCAACAAGAACGATGCCGCTGACGCCGAGGCGATCTGTGAGGCGGTGCGACGGCCGACCATGCGCTTTGTGCAGATCAAGTCGGCGGAGCAGCAGGGCCAGTTGATGCTGCATCGGACGCGCGATCTTTTGATGCGGCAGCGGACTCAACTGATCAATGCCTTGCGGGCGCATATGGCGGAGCTCGGTATTGTGGCTGCACAGGGGACCGCCGGGCTCAAGGAGCTACTGAAGATCATTGCGGGTGAACGGGATGCGCGCTTGCCGGTCGATGCTCACGCCAGCCTTGTCGTATTGGCTGCGGGGCTTCATGCGGTGCAGACGATGATCGGCACGATCGACAAGCGGATCATCGTCGAGCATCGCTCGAACGAGGCGAGCAAGCGGCTCAGGAGCATCCCTGGGATAGGCCTTTTGGGCGCATCCGCCATCGTAGCCACCGTGCAGGATCCGAAGGCATTCCGCTCGGGTCGCGACTTCGCGGCCTGGATTGGGCTGGTGCCACGTGAGGATTCGACCGGCGGCAAGCACAAGCTTGGGCCGATCTCGAAACAGGGCGATCGCTATTTACGACGCATTCTGGTGGTGGGGGCCCATGCGGTGTTGAAACTCGCGCGGCAGAAGCCGGAGAAGTATCCGTGGCTCACGCAACTCCTGGCGCGACGACCTTTCAAGGTCGCGGCGGTAGCGCTTGCCAACAAGATGGCGCGCGTGGCCTGGGCGTTGCTCGCCAAGGGCGGCACCTATTATCGCGCGCGGACGGTTACGGCACCGATCTAATAGGAAGTCGGGCGATGGAAGGACGAAGTTGCGTCTGTTGCGTTCACGAACTGCAAGGGTGATGACGACGTGATGCGAAACGGTCGAGACCGTCGATCGAACAACCCGTCTGGGCCTACGCGAGACTTGAGCGCGTGCTATTGTTTGGGACCGATCAGCGGATCACATCAGGGCCAGCGGCCACAGCGGCCGCATCGCGATGGAGGCAAGCCTTCAGGCGAAAACAGGCCGTATACATGGCTGCACCCGAACGCTTCGCAAAACGTCAGATTCCTCTTGCACCGCGGGCGCCGTCCATACATGGCCGATTTTGTTGCAGAAGTAAGTTTTGAAGGGCGCGTTTGGGGCCAAGGGTGTTTTTGGACCGAGCCCCGGCGATGGTTTTGCGCCCGCCCTGTCGGCTCGACGGCACTGACGCCTTCAAACCCCGACGCTGCACACTGAACGCTGTGCTCAGACAACGCAGGCGCCGGAGGTCACTGGCGGAGGACGCGCTACGAGCTTGGCTAGCCGCCTCAGGTTTTGCGCGATTGCCGCCAGCGTGAACTCGAACTGTGCTCCACTCGGGCCGCGAAGGCGCAATCGGTCAAGCCGCAGAATACGCTTGAGGTGCGCGAACAGCATCTCAACCTTCTTGCGATCACGGCGTGATTGCGCGAACGCCGGCGTTTTGGCGAGGGTCCGAGCGACATCGCGTGCGGCCTCATGGACGTCGCGTTTGACCCGTCGCGCTGGCATTTTGGGGCAACACTTCGCCTTGAGCGGGCAGGCACGACACTGCGGCACGGAGCCGAGATACTGGAGCGAGTGATCGGGGCTGACATGGCCCGTCGTCGTCAGCGTCTTGCCCGCCGGGCATGTATAGATGTCTTGCACCTCGTCGTAGATGAAGTCATCGCGCGAGAACGTGCCATCTTCGCGCTGCGATTTGTCGATGACCGGCACATGCGGCGCGATCCCCTGCTGGTTGACCAACCAATTGAGGTTGGGGGCCGAGCCATAGGCGGTGTCTCCTACCAGCCATGCGGGCTTGATGCCAAAGCAGGCTTCGGTCCGCTCGATCATGGTCTGCGAGGCGCCGACCTCGGCCTGCCGGATGGCGCGCGATGCCTCGACATCCATGATAATCCCAAACTTCACGTCGATAAGATAGTTGTCGGCGTAGGCGAAGAACGCCGACCCTCGCAGCGCGTTGGTCCATTGAGCGGCCGGATCGGACGGCGACACGAACTTCGGGGTGACGTCGCTCGCCGCACCAAAGGCCGCGTCATCAAGAGTTGCCAGATACTCCTGCATGGCTCGGCTCGCGGTCTGGCGATCACAGGTCTTTTGCCATTCTGAGCCCGGAATCGAGCGATGCTTGTTAGCGTCGGCCTCGATCAGGCTCGCATCCACGGCAAACCCTTCTCCGCCAACCAGCCCGGCCGCGATACAGGCCTCCACGACACGCTCGAATACCCGCCGGAAGATGCCGCTGTCCCGGAACCGCTCGTTGCGCGCTCGCGAAAATACCGAGTGATCGGGGATCTTGTGCTCTATGCCAAGCTTACAGAACCAGCGGTAGGCAAAGTTCACCTGCACCTCGCGACACAACAACCGCTCGGAGCGAAGGCCAAAAGCATAGCCGATGATCAGCATCCGCAGCATCAGCACAGGGTCGATCGACGGCCGACCGAGTGTCGGATAGTACGGCGCAAGTTCGCCGTATACCCACGATAAATCCAAAACGGTGGCGATCTTGCGCACAGGATGATCGTCGGGAACCGCCTCATCTAAGCGAAAATCGTAGAATAGATGGCCCTGATCGTCGGTCTGACGTCCCATCATCGCCGCCTCCAACGCAAAATGTCGCTAGAAAACGGGAATCACTGTTCGCCAAAATCTTCAAATCACTTCTGCAACAAAATCGGCCCATAGCGGACATCGCCCAATGTCCGAGTTAAGTCCGCTATTGATGCTGTGGACGGCTCCTCCACCCGGCACGTGAGTGCCATGGATGTGGGTGCTGTTAAGGCTCCCACGATTTGGAGGAGCTACCTATGCAAACGGTCACGACCATCGGTCTCGACATCGCCAAGTCGGTTTTCCAGGTTCACGGCATCAATGCGGAGGGTGATGTCATTCTCCGTCGCCAGGTCAAGCGGCGGTATGTGCTGGCCTTCTTCCAGAAGCTGCCACCATGCCTGATCGGCATCGAAGCCTGCGCCTCGTCGCACCATTGGTCGCGCGAACTGCAGGCACTCGGCCACACCGTTCGCCTGATGCCGCCGGCCTACGTAAAGCCCTATGTGAAGCGGCATAAGAACGATGCAATTGACGCTGAGGCGATCTGCGAGGCGGTCACCAGACCCAATATGCGGTTTGTGGCGACCAAGACGCGCGAGCAACAGAGTTGCCTTACGCTACATCGTACCCGTCATTTGTTCATCCGCTAGCAGACCTCGGTGATCAATGCCATCCGCGCCCATATGGCCGAGTTTGGCATCGTCGCGCCGGTCGGGCGCAACGGTGTCGAAGAGCTGCTTACTGTCGTCGCCGATGCAAGTGACAAACGGCTGCTCGACGTTGCCCGTGCATGTGTCGCTGCTCTCGGCACCCAATTGAGGACGTTGAAGGCTCAGATACTGCAATTCGATCGTCTGATCATGGCCTGGCACCGATCCAACCAGGCAAGTCGGCGGCTTGACGATATACCGGGCGTCGGCCCGATACTGGCCACCGCTCTGGTCGCTACTGTTGCCGACCCGAGAGCCTTCCGATCAGGACGTAACTTCTCGGCCTGGATCGGCATCGTGCCCAAGCAACACTCGAGCGGAGGTAAAGACCGGCTCGGCAGTATCAGCAAACGAGGTGATCGCTATCTGCGCGGCCTGTTCGTCGCCGGCGCGCTCGCTGTCATCCGTTACGCCAGGATCCAAGGCACCAAGCGTCGGCCCTGGCTTACAGCATTGCTGGCGAGGCGCCCCACCAAGGTCGCCGCCATCGCGCTCGCCAATAAAATCGCCCGGATGGCATGGGCGATGATGGCCAAGGGTGAGCGCTACAAGGAACCCGTCGCGCTTGCGGCGTAAACGAGATCGCGTCGGACAACCGGCGCGATGTGAAGGTTGGGAGGACGAACAGCACGTAATGCAGAGCCGGTCGATCCGGCGATCAGGACAACCCAGTTGCCCCCACGCATTGTCGAATGCGGGTTATCGATCGGGACCTGATCCGCGGAAGGCATTATGGCCAGCGGTCATGTGAACCGCGCTGAAAGGCCGAACACACGGGCGCACCGACCAATTCTGCAAGCGTGAAAAAGTTCTTGCCGACTCGGAGCCGTCCACACACGGAGGCACAGCGGACGTCGGTCGCGGACCCCCGAATGTCCAGAATTCTGGGTAACGGCAAAGCTTACGGCTTCGCCTGCATCGCCTCGGTCGCGAGCTTGATCGCCTCGGGCGGCGAGGCGTAGACCTCTTTGATCAGCGCCTCGACCGCTGCGCCGGTCACCGGCCGCACGTCGAGATCGGCGGTGCGGGCTTCGGCGAGAAAATCCGCGTCCTTCATCGTGGCGTCGAAGGCCGAGCGCAGCGCCGCAAGCCGCTCGGCCGGCACGCCGGGCGGCGTCGCGAACGGCCGCGCGATGCTTTGCCGCGACACGATGAGCTTGAGCGCCGCGCGCTGCGCCGGGTCGGTCGTCAAATCCATGATCAGCGGCACGCGAAGCAGATAGGGGTCGTCATCCTTGTTCAGCGCGATCTGGAGCGCGACGTTGATCTCGTTACCCGTCAGCATCGCCTTGTTGCGGCTGAGCAGGCTGGTCCACGACCAACCGCAGCGGCCGTCGACCTCGTGGCGTTGCATGGCGAGCGTGATCTCGGTGCCGCCCGGATAGCCGGTGACGATGCGGATCGGCATGTGGAACATGTTGCGCAGGACGGTCGCGAATACATCGCTCTCGGCGCCGCCGCCCGAGGCGCCGATCACGCTCGGCTTGGTCTGCATGTCATTGAGCGTCGCGATGCCGGTCGAGGCCATGAAGGCGCAGACGCTGACCTCCTGGGAGATGCTGCCGAGCCAGCCGAACTTGGTGGCATCGAACTGCGCGCCGTCGCCGTGGCCGAGCAGCGGCTCGACGATGATGCCCGGCGCGAAAATACCGATTGCCGTGCCGTCCTTTGGCGCGACGTTGTAGAGATAGTTGACCAGCTTGAGCGAGCCGGCGCCCGGCATGTTTTGCGGCACGATTTGCGGATTGCCGGGAATATGGCGGCCGAGATACCGTGCCAGCGTCCGGCCATAGAGGTCGTAGCCGCCGCCTGCGGAAAAGCCGATCAACATCTGGATGGTTTTGCCGGAATAGAAATCGTCTTCGGCGTGAGCTGGATGCGGACCGGACAGCGCGAGCGAAGCGCAGGCAGCGATAACGGCGGCGAAAG
>CAWGCU010000032.1:0-164852 GCA_963821175.1 uncultured Alphaproteobacteria bacterium | reverse complement strand
GACGCAGTTGCGGGAGATGATGAACGCCAAGCTGAAAGGCGAAGGCATCGACATCAGCGAACCGGCGGAACCGGATCGGACCAACGTGGTCGATCTCATGGCGGCCTTGAAGAAGAGCCTGGGAGAGCCAGCGGCTGAGAGAGCCGGTGGCGACAGAGGCCACCAAGCCCGCATCGAAGCCGAAGCGTGCAGCCGCCACTCCGGCAGCCAAGCCCTCTCGTAGACGGGCCTGAGGCAACGGCCATTGTCTGGAGAAAAAAAGATGATTGACCACGACGCCGCCGAAAAGCTTCGCGTAATGCTGAGCGATCTCCAGCTGAAGGCAATGAGCCACACCGATGCAGAGCCAGGCAACTCCCTGGCACTCGTGGATTACATTTCGCAGGTCGGCTTCCGGCTCGTCGATGAGATGGAAGGCGTGGTGCGCTAGGCCTTCGGCTTGCCGAAACGCCTTCGCCGCACGCTAGACGCCCAGATCAGGCTGAGCCCGTTTCCGGGATCGCCGGCGGCCACGTTTGGACTCGACCGTCTCATCGGTGCGCTTCACTTCACCGATCAGCCGGATCTTGAGCTGAGGGTCCGATGACGAGGGGATAGGCGTTGTGACGGGCTTGCCTCGATCAGCCTCAACCTTGGCCTGGTGCTCCAATACCCGGCGTCGATGAGCATCCCGCGATAGTGCAGCCATGAGCTCTCCTCCGGGCCAGAATTCACCCATGCATGGGCGCCGAAGCTGCCAAAGCCGCGCGCGGGCGGCAACTCGTACCACCACGGGGCTCCTCTATGCGGGCACCGTGAGTTACGAGTCTCGATTTCGCTCTGAAGCTCCAGGGCGACACCGGATCGAATTGCCCACGATAACGCGGCTTCTCACGTACCAACTTGGCCGCCTCGACCACCTCCATCCTCCCCTGCCCTATCGCCGATCAGGACGGGAATGGCGTCGCTCGAACCGACACCCTTGGCGGGCCGGACGCCGAACCGATCACCGCGGTCGCATGTGGGAGCCGCCGACGACGAATTCCGTCTGGCGCGAGCCGCATTTGCCGCGGCGCCATTTCATCTGCACCAGTGGCACGTCGCCGCGGCCGGCTGCGATCAGCGCGGCGAGATCGGCGTCTTTGGCGTGTCGGCACGACTTGCACCAGACGTGCACCCGAGAGCCGGTGCGGGAGATCGGCAGGCAGCGGTGTGCCAAGCGCCTGGGGTGCTCATCGCGCCGATGCAGCAGCGCTCAGACACATATCCCGTGTGCTCTTTTCCTGCATCATTTGGACGACCAAAGGAACGACGCCGAACAGCGGATTGTATGAAGCGGTGACTCGTCGGCGCAGCGTGCCACGTCCGGCACAGTCGGACCTGCCGAGCCATATGCGGGCGGCGTCCCAATGCTGTACGGGACATGCGCAGGATAGGTCAGTGAGCGCAACGTGCCGAGAACGTAATACGCATCGAACCAGCCGTTGTTGGCATGGTCAGACGGACAAATGCTGCGGCGCTCGCCAAATTGAAAATACGCAGGTGCCACCGTGCAGTATGCCCGCTTCCCGTCGATCTCAACGGCCGCAAGCAAACTGGCGTTGGGCACTTCGATACGTGCTCCTAGTCCGCCCAGGTCAGCTTGAAATGGTGCAATCGTGGTCGCCGTGCCAAGGCTGAGATTAGTCTTAACCGAAGCGCATCCGGAAACAGCAAGAAAAACGACTACCGCGAGGACGGTGTTGCTGTGTCTCTCATAAATGATCTCTCTACATCGACGGCCGCAGGCAGGAAGAGAAGCCGCATGATGTACCGGTATTACAACGAAAGGTCGGCGTGGTCGTTGATCTGGATCAACAGACTGTCTGCGCCGGGCCGCCCGGCGTTGTTTCGTTTGCCCGGCCGCATCGTCACCTAGCCCACAGCGCCCCCGAGGAAGAAGAACGCGGTGCCGCTGCAGGCGCCGGCGGTCGTGCGGCGCGCTGCAAAGCCCCCGGCTGACACGACGGCGCCTCCGTTCACTGGTGGCGAAAGTCTGCGATCGTCACCGCCGCCAGCAAGCGCGACAGGGCTATCCTGCGCCGCGAGGAAGCAGACGATGGCCAGGCGGGCCTCGCCCGAGATCAAGGCATTCTCCGGCCGCCTGATGCGCCTTAGGCCGGTCCCGAGACGGCACTGGCGCAGCTACGGCAACAACGACCCGCTGCCATCGGGCGCGGAGGGGGTTCTGCGCCACATCGATGCTGACGGGTCGGCCCTTGTATTTGCCGGCGGCCTTCGCCTTGGCGCTGCCCACGCGCTGCCGCTCAAGCATGATCTCCTGCTCCCAGGTCGCCACGCCCGCCAGGATCGTCAGCAACAACTTGCTGGTCGGGTTGCGGGTATCGAGCGTCGAATTCGTCACCAGTGTCGATGTTGAGAATAGGCCCACTTCATCGGGTCATTCCTATCGAACAACGGATAAGAGATACCACATTACGGCCTAACCACATCATATCAGGGGGGTGGGGAGGTGGTCAGGGCGGCGGTGAGCCCGAGGGCAAGCGTAAGGGTATGGCGGGACATAAGCTGATAACCCAGTGGGTGATGTCGGCATAGATGACGCGGGACCGCGGGCGGCGTTAGTGCGAGCGCGATCAGGAATGCCTTGATCCTGGAGAGATTCCTTCGAGGAAACGATCAGTGCAGTCGAATAACGCCATCCGACCCGCTCTCGCTAAGGATTAGCCTGGCGGCGTCGTCATCGCCGAGCAATCCCGACCGTGGTCGCAACAGCCATCTGCCACGCAACAACAGCCGCTCGGGTCCCAGTGCCGTAAATCCCATCGGCTTTCGCAACCGGAAGGAAACCCATTACTTGAAGCTTGTACTGCAAGGCAATATGGTGCTCGATGGGGCGTTGCGCTTCCTCCAATCCCGCGCCAGACAAGCGTGACATCCAAATACCACGCTCGCGAATGTACGCCGTCGCCAAGCACAGTTTCAGTGCGACCCTGTTCTCCGGCAGCGCGCCCGACGGGCCGACGCCACAGGCTCCTGCTGTGGCAGCTTGGAAATCGATGGCCTCGACCATTAACGGCTTCCACCCAACAGGTCCAACTAGATGCCGGAGAACATAATATGGTTGTACCAGTTCAAGATCGATCTGCGACAGCGCCGGATCTGCGCAGATCAACTGCATGATCTGGGTCCCGGGCTTGCTGCAATCGTAGCTCGGTCCAATGGCAACTGCCCCAGCCACCGGCACCGCCTGATATGTTGGCATTGGCGCTTGATAGACCGGCGCAGGTACCGCGTCCGCTTCCGTCGGCGGATCGATCAGGGTGAAGTCGATACCAAAGCGCTGGCCATCTGTCACCGTCAGGTAGGTCATGGCCGATGGGTTCGATTCTGTCATATACTCGATCGCGTCATACTTGAAACCTAGATTGGTCAAATACGCGCCGACGATCGCATTGCCGGAGCCAGTGACCGAACGATCGCGATTTGCGGCCGCATGAAAGCCGATGTGCGAATCAATACCAGCGTACCGTTGCGCCCCTGCCACCCAAATCAACGCACATGCCGATGCACAGAGGTCATGATCCATGACACCGGTGGTGTATTGTTTCATCCGAATCATCGTGCCGATGGCTAGCCCAGCACCCAAATTGCCGCCCGGGCCCGACAGAACTACGAGTGCCTTGGGATAGTCGGTGATCGCCTGACGAAACATATCCTGATCGCCGTCGACGATGGCGCCACTCACAGTGATCACCACACCGTGCAAGGCAGGCTGGGTGGAAATTTCGGCGGCGAAAGCGCTATGGAACACCATGATCGCCGCCCCAGCTATCAACGATTTACGCATGATCTAAATCCGATCGCGTGCAGTGTCGCAAAAGTCTAGTTGAGCAGCTTCCACTGCGATTTGAACTTGTTCTGCTGTGTCCAGATCAAAAACGCCGCATCGTATTTGTCACATGGCACCGCAAGCTGGCTCCGTCGGAAACTAAACTCTTCATCGTTCAGATAGCTAAACACGACACAATAGGTAGCCTTCTCGCCGATCGTCCGATTCACCGCCGGGAAATTCACCCGCACACTGATCGCCTCGATCATGCGCTCCGACGCCGTACCCTTCCATTCGGCGCGACCATAGTCTTCCAGCGCCGGCGTGATCGGACTGAACACCCAACCTTCCTGCACCTTGGTTTCCAACCAACTCGCCCAAGGCTGAAAATCATCCATACGATCACTAGTATGCTGTTGGCGCAAGGTGGTTAGCTGCTGCACGGTGAGGACTTGACCGGTCGCGGCACGTTGCTGGGTCGCAACTACCTCATCACCTACGCTGGTCAGATGCGTGCGCATATGATCGGCAAAGCTGTCCACCACGGCATTCGCCTTGGACACCACCTGCTTGCGCAGCCGCTCCAATTCTTCCTGCCGCGATGCCTCACTATTCTTCTCCCGCTCGGCTTGGAGCAGCGTGTCTCGTCGGTGTTGGCCGCCAGGATCGTATCCAGCCGGCGCTGTTCGGCGACATCGGTCGCCTGCTGCGCTTGATCCGCCAACAGGTCTTTCTCGGCGGCGATCTTCCAATTCGCCAGGCGATCGGGACTCAGACTGCCGCCATCGATGTCGGCCACGATGTTGTCGCGCGTCAGCGCGGTCATCACGACCTGCAACACGCCAGCCGGCGCGATGGCAGCCAGACAATCGCGCTTTTTCATGGAGATGAACAGCGCGTCGGGTGTCGCAACCTCGCGCACGACGCTGGCCTTGGTCAGCAAGCCGCCAAAGGGCGAATCGCTGCGCTTGATCAGATAGCGCAGGCCGTCGACATCCGGTGATATGAGAAGACAGACGACCGGTGCCGGATAGTCGAAGTGAATGGCCGAGAAGATCGCCGGATCGCGGGTTTGGAAATTCACCCTCGCTTCCTGCCGTTCGGCGGCATGACGCGACTCGACGGCGTGCGCTTCGGTGACCTTGGCAATCTCGGCAGCCTCGAAGTCCGCGTAGGTGAATGATCCAAACGCGACGAACTGCCGGCTGCGGATCGCTTCCACCAGCGGCGTCAGAACCTCCACCGAACCGTTGGCCACCTGTGTCGGCGTAAAGATCACCAAGTCATAGTTGCCAAGGTCGGCCGGATCACACACTGTTGCCAGCAATGAGTTGGCCGAAAACCCGCCTTTCTGTTCGATGCTGGCGGTGACCGTCGCGAGGAACCGCATCTCCGGGCTGTCCGGTTGCGCGGCCAATCCACCCAATGGCAGACAGGCGGTCGGCGCAACCTGGAAGGCTGGATTGCCATTGAGATTGCGGATCACGTTCGGCGTATCCTTGCCGACGATGAGCACGGCAACGTCGCGCGGATCAGCACCGAGAACGGCGACCAGGGCCGGGTCCGCTCGCAATTTCTTGGTGGCTTCCTGAATGCGCCGCGCTTCGGTCGCGGCTTGTGCCGCGACCTGTGCTCTGGCGAGCCTCTTCGAGACGAAGGTCGCGTGCCTGAGCATCGCTGAGGACTTTCAATTCCGCCAGTCTGCGCATTGGTTCGGGCCTGCTCGCGGCCCGCGCCGCCCGAATCCGCCTGTTGCCGAGCAGCGTATGGCGTCATGCTGCCGCTGAATGCGTGCCGCCTGATCGGCCTGCGCCCGTTCCGCCTGCATGCGTATTTGTGCGCAAGTCTGCCGCCGTAAAGCAGGGTTGCTGGGCTTCGCGCGCGATGGGGACCGCAATCGTCGCGGCGCTCCCCATGAGAATGACCGATAGGCGCATGATCGGTCTCCGATCAGTGATGACGCGAGAGACCGACCGCCAGCAAGCCGAGGATGCCGACGGCTGCCGCTGCGCCAGCGACGACGTTGGCGGTCTGGGTGTTCTGTGCGGCCTCTAGCTGATTGGATTGTGCCTGATAACCGGCCGCCGTGCAGGCATCCTGATCGCCGGCGTTACAGCCGGCTTGAGCCGTATCGAGCGCCTGCTGGCTCTGCGGTGACACACCACAGCCAGCGAGGAGAAACGCGGAAGCGACGATGATGGCAATGGTCCGTCTCATGGGTCAATGTCCTAAGGTATAATGCGGCGACACCAGTGCATATATCACAATGTTACGTCCTCGTAAAGGTCCGTCGCTTATCAAAATGACGTATTGTCAAGCAGGTTTCGTCGCGGCACGTTTCTCCCAGAGATTATGTTTTGCGAACAGTTTCCCTTTCATTTACAACCAAATCGTGATAGTCTGTTATTGTACCGCTAGGGGCGAAGCTTCTTCATTGAAGTATGTTCCCGTCAGCTCGCTGCGGTGGGCGCGGTGCATAATGGCGTCGCCGATCGTCGGGTCGGCGGTGAGTTCGTGCCAGCGCTTCACGAGGTTCTGGCTGATGATCAGCAGCGAACCCTTCTCGTAGCGGTCCGCGACGATCTCCGGCAGGCCGCGCCGCTGCTCGACGGTCAGCGGTTCGGGGCCAGAGTTAGCTGATCGGCCACGTATTTCTCGCTGCATCGGGGGAACTTTCAAAGTACGCTGCTGCTGAAGGCTGATCCATTCCGACGGCACGACCGTCCCCGGTTGTGATCCAGGTTCCGGTCCGCACCGCTCCATCAACCGCTCGATCCAGCTGTCCGCGTATCCACGCGGTGTTTGTCCACCACTCGGTCGCGCATGCGCCTAACCGCCTCGGTAAACTCGTCAAAGAAGGCCTGCCTTGTTCGCTTCAATCCAAGCGCCTCAGCGAAGACTCGGATTTCAAATTCCGACGCCGCTCCTCGCTCTCGTTGTGCGGTCATTAAGGCGAGGACGCCCTTCTCAACCGTCATCACGCGATCAAGATCGGCGACAAGGCTATCGTCATTGAGACCAGGCAATGCTGCACATCGTGGCATTCGACCTCAGCGGACCAAAGCCACCTCTTGAGGACCGAGTAACTTGTACAGGGGACAAACTGCAACATACGGTCGTTCGCTGCCAGTCGCCCATGTGCAGCAGAGTGCGCTTGTCCGGCAGGTTCTTCAGTCGTGAGATCGTCGGTTGCGAACACAGTGCGCCGTCTTCAGCAGGTGTCCCATAGCCAGCTTGAACATCGGATCATGCCACAGCGCATCAGTATCATTGCCATCTTCATCGGCCGGCGGAGGTCGTTGCGCAGCTTGGTATGCCCGATCAGCAGCACCGACAGGAACACGCCGGCGCCGGCGGCCAACTCCATCAGGCGCTTGAACCCGGTCAGTGTCTTGTGGTGCAGTTCGTGTGCTTCGTAGACGATCAGCACGACCGTACGCTTGTTCTTGCGCATGAGGTCGCGCAATTCGCGCTCCCGCCGCTCGGGCTGCTTGGGGATCTTGACTTGGCCGCGGTCGCGCGCGTTAGAGGCTAGACGCTGTTCCAGCCGTACGCGTAGTTTGCGTCCGTGGCGCGCCGGCGGTCGATTGGAGCGAGCCGCTCACGCGCGGCCTCACAGCCTGCCCGCCAGCGCGGCTCGGGTTTCTCCTGACACGAAGGGGCGTGCGAGGGGTATCCCCCGGGCGCGGTGCGGCCGTTAATCCAGGCCATTACACCCTGGTAGTAGGGAGTGCCGATTTGAAGGCGTGCAACCACTGTTCGTAGGCGAGGCGGTTGTTGCGGCCCTGAACGTAGGCGGGGGTAGTGGCGGCGGCCTTCTCGTAAGGTGCCAGTGGGCGTGGAACGGAGGGGTAAGGGTCAGACATACGGGCGGAGGGGCTGTGGTGGGATTGGTGGCTGGTGGAACTGGGGCGAGTTTAGTTGCGGGCGGTGTGTAAGGTGCGGGAAGATTGTGGAGTAGGGCACATCTGGGAGGGGGGCCATGGGCGGCATGCTCTAGGCTTCCCAAGCTTCATTTCCGAATGAGGCTTGGGAGGCGTTTTCAGCATCCGTAGCAGCGTCGCGTCCCGACGCCTTGCGAACTCCCCTTCAGGATTTTCACTCATGCCGCTCTCTCGCTCTAAAGCAATCGAGGAATTGCAACGACGGTCCAAGAAAATACCGGATCACATAGATATATTAGCACAAATAAATTTCTTCGCGAGCATCACAAACAGTGGGCTAGAACCGCCCGGCGTTCTCATCTCCCTTATTCTTACCAATACGGGGTTGCTTGAATACGCGCTGGCGGAGGCTATAGCCTCCCGGCTCTCTATTTCCAAGCAGCCCATTAAAAGCAAAATCTTTGAGGGCGACCACGAAAGAGAGGGAATAATCGGCACCCTTTACACAAGAAATGTTCTAGCTCACGCCCTCGACCTGTATGGCGAGCATACATACAACGACGTTAATACGGTACGGATCGTCAGAAATCTTTGCGCCCACAGCAAGTCCGGCGTCGATTTCAATTCGGAAGAATTGAAAGCAATTTGTGTTTTTCATTCTATCGGCGTCTTGGAATCTTATGCAGACCCACATGAGAAAACATCACCAACGTCCGCAGTTCATGCCCTGGCGGAGTTTATCCAACAAGCGGTCCCGTATTTGCTCCTATATACATCGAAGGATTGGGGTGAGGATTTCATAAGGGAGTGGCGTCAGGTTTTTTCCTGACTGCCTCCATTGCCTTAAAAACGGCCCTCACGCGATCCTCAATATCGCCAAATCTCAAATCGAAATTTGAATATGCCCCCACTCCCGCCTCGATCATCTCGGGCGTGATCTCCAGTTCGTCCCCGGCGGGTTCTGCCGCCGGCCGCGTCGGCCTGTCGGCCTGTCGGCCTGTCGGCCTGTCGGCCTGTCGGCCTGTCGGCCTGTCGGCCTGTCGGCCTGTCGGCCACGGGGTTAGTTGGATCCGGTCCGGTACGTCAAGTACATAATTGCCTGATTTCAACACCCGTGACTATGGCTAAAAACGACGGCGGCCGATGTGCCGAACGGCACACCGGCCACCTGTTAACTTTGATTTGGCAGCCGTCCCGGCGGCTCAACGCGCCGGCATCTCGCTGAACAGCACGCCGCCCTTGGCTTTGGCGTTCTTCGCGGTCTCGACCAGCGACACGGTGACTTGCTCGGGCGTGGTGCCTGCGTTCTTCACCACGGCGGCGGTGATATCCTTCACCAAGCCGCGCTTCTGCTCGAGCGAGCGGCCTTCCAAAATATAAACGACGACTTCGGGCATGAACGATCCTCCTCGGTTGTGCGACGAACGCGCTGATCCGCAGTGTTCGGGAGCGGCGGTCTTACCTACCCCCGCTATCGGGCCGGCATTATCGGAAAGTTCGGGGACCTGCACAACACGGAGCCGTCGCCGCCCACCGGCCGGTGAACTTTTCTGTTGCCGCAAGCGACAGATAGCGCAGTGCGCGGCCGCTACAGGTTTGCCTGAACGCGACCGCGCGCCTTCGGAACGCTCCCGAATGGGAGCAATAGGGAGCTGGAAATGAGAAGTTTGGTATTTGGAATTGGCATTCTGGCGCTTGGTCTCGCGGCCGTGACGCCTGCGAGCGCCGACTACGCCGTGGTCAAGTTCAAGGACAACGGCGCTTGCCGCGCGTGGTACGACCATGCCGCCAAGCCCTGGGGGACCTCGCAGGTTCTTTGGGTGAGCGTGAATAGCTGGGACGTGGCCCAGACCAAAGGCGACTACGCGATGAAGCACCACTGGTGCAAGACCTGGTGGAAGTAAGACTTTCGTCGCATATTTTCGTCTAGCGCCGCCCGCCGAACAACCGGCGGGCGGCTTTTGTTTGTTTGCTCGCGCGGAAAATGCATGTCCTCACAGACTGTGGTTGTCTGTTTGGAATGCAATGATTATTGCGCGTATGGGCGCGCGTTCCCATCGACGTTGCCGCCACACGCTGCACGCGGGTGATCAGTTTTGCGATCGCGCGCTTTAGTTCGCGCTGAACAGTCGGCGCAGCGCGGGCCCGAGGCCGTGCTCCTCCGGCTTCTTCTTCGGCGCGGCGGCGACGGCCGGTTGCGGGCCGTGCTGCGGCTGCGGGCCGATCACGGCGGGCTTTTTGATCGCGTCTTTTTGCGGCGCCGACGGAGTGGGCGAAACGGCCCCCTCACCGATCGCCGGGGTCACCGACGGACTCTCCGACAGCGTGGCAACGCTCGCCGGCGCCGCCGGGGTGGAGACCGTGCGCGAGTTGCTCGGCACGGGCGGCGGCGCACTGGCCGTAACAGGCGGTGCGCTCGGTTGAACGCTGGCTTGCACTTTCGCGGGCGCCGCAGGAGCGATCGGAGCGACCGGCGCGGCAGTGACGATGGGAGCTATGACGGGCGTCGGCGTCGCAGCGGCAACCGGCGCCGCGGCGGCAGGCACGGCCGCTTCGGCCGGCTGAACCAGCGAATGCACGACGACCAAGGTCTTGCCGGCATCAGTCACCGCACCGGGCGCCGAGCGTTCGGCGAGCGACAACACCACGGCGGCACCAGCCGTCGCGCCGATCGCCGTGGCGACGATCACGACCCGAGCCGTGCGCATGAAATTGGGTGCGGGGGCGAGATAGCCCCATTCGGGATGAAAATTCCCGGCGAACCGCATCGCAACCTCCAAGGAGACGTAACAAAGCCAGCGTGAGTTGAGCGTATTGAGTTGAGCGTTCCCGATATTTACAACTGCCGATTACTACAGCCGATCATGGCCAAAACGCGTCACTGCGGAGCGAGTTCCGCCGCTTCCGAGACTCCGATTAGCATGATCCGCCACTGCTACAAGACGCTGTAAACACGAAATTTATGACCTGTTGCCAATACGCATCAATTGCGGCGCAAGTTGCGGCCAATTCCCCTACATTTTACCGCTCCGCGGCACCCCCATTGTGCATAAGTCGAGCTGCAGAGCTTGGGCCCTGGATGCGGGAGCCTTCGGCGTTTTGCCGTGGCTCCCGCTAGCCACATGACCTGACGATGTGTCCTCTTCGCCCGGCGCGCCTATTCGACCCGCGACAGCAGCCGCTCGAAGGCCGTTTCCAGCGTCAACCGGTCGCCGTCGCTGGCTGTAGCCGCGATTTGCTCGCCGCGAAGCGCAGCCGGCATTTGCAGCACGGTCGCGTGCTGGCCTTCGCGCAGCCGCGTCACCAGGACGATCTTACCGTCGGGGAATTCCAGCGCGTCGTGATGGACGCAAGCTTGCTCCACATTGACTTGCCGGAAGCGCGCCAGGCGCTGGCCGATTTTGCGGCTCGGCAGGATGCCGAGCAGCGGCTCGCATTCGACGTCACGCTCGAAGGCAAGCTCGGTACCCGGACGCAAGCAGACCGCGATATGGGCGTTGTCGAATGCCGCGAAGCCGCCGGTCGGCGTGTTGACAAACTTGGTGGTGACCAGCTTGTCGCCGACCCTGGCGGGTCGGCTGGCGACATGATGCAGACTATAGTCGCACATCGAAGGCTCCTCTTCGCTGTGAACAGCCGGATGGTTGTCCTTCTCGAAGCGGAGTCGAACAGGTTTTGGTGGCGATCGTTTGTCGCCGCTTGCCGCTATTCCCACACAATGTCGTAAGCTATCGCGCCAACCAACGAGGGCTTCAGTCATGACCGTGTCGATGTACAAAATTTCCGTGCCGATCTTCGTTCAGTTCCTCACCGCGCTTTCCGTCGTGCTCGACAAGGCAGCCGCCCATTGCGAGGCCAAGAAGATCGAGCCGTCGGCGCTGCTCAATGCGCGACTGTTTCCCGACATGTTTCCGCTGGTGCGCCAGGTGCGTGCGGCGACCGATCACGCCGTCAACGCCACCGCGCGTCTCGCCGGCGCCGAACCGCTCGCCTTCGCCAATACGGAGGCAAGCTTTGCCGAGCTCGGCGAGCGGCTGACCAAGGCGATCGACTTCGTCAAAGGATTCAAAGCTGCGCAGATCGACGGCAGCGAAGACAAGGCGATCAAGATCACGTTTCCGAGCGGAGCGACGCGCGACTTCACCGGACAGTCACTGCTGTTGGGAAATTCGCTGCCGAATTTTTATTTCCACTGCACCACGGCTTACGACATCCTGCGCCATTGCGGCGTCGAAGTCGGCAAGCGCGACTTTATGGGGACGCCGGTCAATCCTTAAAGCCGGCGCCCAAACCTATAGCGCCGGCGCGTACCGCATCACAGCGAAGTCGAGAACATCCGCCCGGCGGAGCTCGAGGTCGTACCGGAGCCGCCGACGCGATCGCCCATCGAGGCTATCCACGATGGGATGCCGCCGATCGCGGACACCGCGTGCAGCGTGGCGCCGACCACGTGGTCCTTGATCTCGATCGTCCTGGTCAGCAGCGACTTCGATTCGGGCGCGGGGTCGGCCGCGGGCGCAACGCTCACCGGCTGATCGGTCTGTGCGATCTGCAGCGGCGCGTGCGGCGGCAGAACCGGAGCAGTCGCCACCTTGGTCCGCGCCGGGACCGGCTTGGCTATAACGGCCGTCACGACGGGGCGCGGCGCCGGAAGCGGGGCTGCGGCCGGCGCTGGCGGTTCCACCGCCGCCAGGCGGGCGTCCGCGACCGCTGCATCTTCCGCGGCGTGGCGGTTCTTCTCGGCCGCCATCTGGGTTTTGAGATAGCCGATGATCACCGCATGCTCGTCGCGGACGAGCTGCATCATCTCCGCCGAGGCCGGCACCACCTGCTCGGTCGCCGGATGCGGCGCCGCGGCGTGGTTGAGCTGGTATTGGGCGATGATGACGCCGCCGAGCACGCTGACGAAAGTCGCGGGCAGGACGTCGACGACGAGCTTGCCGACGAACCGCTTGAGCAAGGGCGCTTCGCGCTTCGGAGCCAAATTCGTTAGCACCGAGTTCTTCGGCGTCGTTTGCGCAATGTACTTCACAAGTCCGGTCGGCTGGGTCGCTTGATGCTGCATGATCCCCGTCCCCTTGACCATCCCGTTTTTCAAACGGCCGGTTGAATTTCAAACATCTGTTCTGGGCGGCCGCGAGCCCGGAAAAAGGAATTTTTGCGGCAATCCCCGATTTTTTCGGCCCTGTGGCGGCTCAAACCTGCCGGCCGAGCCCCCCGGTTGCCCAGCGGCTGACCAGTTGGGCGAGCCATTCCACTGCTTTCTCATCGAGCGCCAGCCCCAGCGGCGGGTCGGCTAACTGCTCGCGATTACGCAGAAAAACGCTGCATTGGCCGAGCAGCCACACCGCCGCCTGCCACCAAAGTCCGTTGATCCGCCTCGGGCTGGAACCGGCGCACGAGTTCCACGGCCATGCCCATGAAGGGGGCAGCCTCCTCGCTGAGCAATTTGCGGAACACCGCGGTCGGCCGCACCGTCTCCCAATTGAGGATGCGCATGTGCCGGCTGTACTCGTCGCGCCCCAACAGCGGGCGGAGTTGGCGGCGGATGAACTCGGCCAGCGCCGCCTCGCGCGACATCGCCTTCATCTCGTCGGCATGGTCGAGCTGCTGTTCGGTCAGGGCCCGGAACGCGGCGCGCAAAACCTCGCGATAAAGCCCGTCCTTGCCGTCGAAATGGTAATTGATGGCGGCCTGGTTGACGCGGGCCTTGGCGACGATGGCGCGGATCGAGGTGGCATCGTAACCGCGCTCGGCGAACAGCCGTTCCGCCGCCTTCATGATCCGCTCGCGGGTAATGTCGGACGGCCGCGTCATGATTGCGCCATTTTTCAAACTCTCGTTTGAATTCCAATTAGACGCTCGACGGCCGGAATGCAAATGCCGTTCGCGGGGTTCATACCAGGCGTGCGGTGCCGCCTATACGTCGCGCGGCCGTCATACTATTCTTGCACCCATAAAAGCCGTTCCAAGCAAATCGGGAGGATCCCCCAAATGAACATGCAAAAGCTGCCGTCCGACATCATCGGGCTGTCCAAGGTCATGCCGCCGTTGTCGCGGCGCGGTTTTATGTCGAGTTCCGCCGCTGCGGCCGCGGGTTACACGCTCGCTGCCGGCCCGGTGCGCGCCGACGCCATTCAGACCGACACCAATGGACTGAAAGCCGGCATGGCCGATGTCGCGGTCACCGGCGGCAACATGCCGGTCTATTTCGCGCGCCCGGCCAACGTGCAGAACCCGCCGGTCATCCTCGTCTGCATGGAAATCTTCGGCCTGCACGAATGGGTCAAGGACATCACCCGCCGCATCGGCCATCTCGGCGCCTTCGGCGTCGCGCCGAATTATTATTTCCGCGCCGAAACGGGCGGCGTCGATCTCACCAAGATCACGGCGACGACATGCCAAAACTGTTCCCGATCGTCAACGCCAAGACCGACACCGAACTGTTCGCCGATCTCGACGCCACCGTGGCGTGGGCGAAATCGCAAGGCGGCGACACCAACAAGCTCGGCATCATGGGCTTCTGCCGCGGCGGCCGCACCGTCTGGCACTACTCGACGCACAATCCCAACCTGAAGGCCGGCGTCGCGTTCTACGGCACGCCTGATCGACAAGAGCGATGCCGCGCCGAAGAGCTCGATCGATCTGGCGCCCGAAGTGAAGGAGCCCGTGCTCGGCCTCTACGGCGAGGAAGACACCGGCATCAAGGTCGAGCAGGTCAAGCAGATGGAGGCGGCGCTGAAGGCCGCCGGCAAGACCGCGGAGTTCCATGAATATCCCGGCGCGCCGCACGGTTTTGTCGCCGATTACCGGCCGAGCTACCGCAAGGACGCGGCCGAAGATGGCTGGAAGCAGATGACCGCCTGGTTCAAGAAATACGGCGTGCTGAGCTAGAGCGAAATCGCTTCAGATTGAAGCGATTTGCGCTCTAGCATTTTGATGGAGCATGATCTTTTCGGAAAACCGGATTCCACTTTTCCGGATCATGCTCTAGCAACTCGTCGCTGCAACAAGACGCGGCGCTTGCGAGCGCCGCGTTTTTCATGTCCGATCCGCCGATGCCGGCCTTCATCTGCAACACCTGCGGCACGCAATTTGCGCCCTCCGAGAAGGAGCCGGCGCGCTGTCCGATCTGCGATGAAGAACGCCAATTCGTGCCGCCGTCGGGCCAGGTCTGGACCACTCACGAGGCGCTGGCGCGGCGATATACCAATACGTTTCGCCAGCACGAGCCGGGCCTGATCGGCATCGGCATGGTACCGGCCTTCGCCATCGGCCAGCGCGCGCTGTTGCTGCGCACCGCCAAAGGCAACGTGTTGTGGGACTGCATCCCGCTGCTCGATGACGCGACCAAGGAAATCGTCAAAGGCCTCGGCGGACTCTTCGGCATCGCCATTTCGCACCCGCATTATTATTCGTCGATGGTCGAATGGGCGCATGCTTTCGATGCGCCGATCCATCTTCATGCCGCCGATCGCCAATGGGTGATGCGGCCCGATCCGGCGATCAAATTCTGGGACGGCGATACGCTTTCCCTTGCCGACGGCGTCACGCTGATCCGCGCCGGCGGCCATTTCGCCGGCGGCACGGTGCTGCACTGGGCGCAAGGCGGCGACGGCCGCGGCGCGCTGCTCTCCGGCGACATCGTCCAAGTCATTCCCGACCGCAAATTCGTCACCTTCATGCGCAGCTACCCGAACATGATCCCGCTGTCGGCGCCCGCGGTCGAGCGCATCGGCGCGCTGCTCGCGCCTTACAAGTACGACGTCATCCACGGCGCCTGGTTCGACCGCACCATCCCGCGCGACGGCAAGCAAGTCGTACAGCGCTCGATCGCGCGCTACGTCGCCGCGGTCCGCGGCGACGGTTCTTCGGAATTGCAATAGAGGAAAAACCTATGGCTCGCATCGACGACGTCAAACGCGAAACCCTTTCGCCGCGCCAGCAACAGCTCCACGACGACTTTCTGAAATCGCGGCCGCGCAACACGCTCACCGGCCCGTTCTCGGTCCTGATCCACACGCCAGACATCGCCGAGCCGGCCGACCATCTGGTCAACTACTACCGCACCAATCCAAAGCTCGGCCGCCGCCTCGTCGAGCTGATCATCCTGATGCTGTGCCGCAGCGCCACGGTGCAATACGCCTGGTCGGTTCACGAGCCGCAGGCGCTCAAGGAAGGAATTACGCAGGACGTCATCGACGCCATCCGCGCAAAAAAGCGACCGGATTTCAAGCGCGACGACGAGCGGCTGATCTACGACTTCGTCACCGAGCTTCTTGCCGACAAAACCGTCAGCGCGGCGACATTCGAGCGCACCAAAGCGGCCTTTGGCCTCGAAGGCGTCATCGAAGCCGTCACCTGCTCCGGCCTCTACGGCATGATCGGCCTGGTGCTCAACGTGTTCGATATCCCGCCGCAGCCCGGCACGCCGCTGAGCTAGAGGATGGAATCCCACGCCCACACCGCTCGACGTTCGGCCATTTTGTGTCATACTATGCCGGCAGGCGCTGCGCTGAGCCATACGCGAAGCGGGCGAAAGCGGTGCCGCGTGATATCGGATGAACAGCCAAATTCCTAAAAGGAGTTTCGAATGAGCCTTTCGAAGAAGATCGCAGCGATGGCAGCACCAATCGCCGGCTTCGCCTTCCTCCTCGCCGTGCCGGCTTTGGCCCAAGCGCCTGCTTCGCCCAAGGCTGACACCTATCCCAAGGCTGACACCAATGTCTCAACGCCGGCGTCCGAATCGACGCACAAGAAAGTCGAAGCACACCGCCATCACTGGTCGAAAACGCACACAGCTGGAACCGTGAGTGGTAACGTGTCGCACAAGCCCACTGTCGCCCACAAAGTGATGTAGCGCGGACGCTGCAGTTTGCGCGCAAACCGGCCGGTCCTCGGGACCAGCCGGTTTTGTCGTTTTTTGATTTCGCCGTCTCGCCGGATAGGCTTTCTCCGGGGTCTAGCGCCCCCGGAGCGACATGCGTCGGCGTAACGTACCGGTCAGCGCAACGTATAGGTGAATGTGCCCGTGGTGCTTGGGACCAGTTCGGAGGTGAACTGCTTCAAATTGTCCGCAGTGCAGGTGGCGCCGGCTGTATTGACGCGATCAAACGGCCCTGGAAACTCGACGCAGAGCGGAAAATCGCCTTCCCAAACTTCCTGTCCGGTATTGGTCTGCTCGGCATAAATGTAGAACCACCCTTGCGGGAAGGTGCCGAGCGTCTCGCAATTACCCGAAGTGACAGTCCACCAGCCCTGGACCTCGAACCGGCTGTCGCCGACGGCTACGAGATTCGAAATGGCGACCGACGCCGACACTTTGCTCGTGTTGCACACTTTAAGACTAAACGTCTGGGCCTGCCCGTCGGCCGAGCCGACGCACAGCATCACGAATGCGAAGAAAAGAACGATTAAGCCTGATTTCACGCGCCCCATTGCCATGCCCCTTTTATTCAACCCAGCCTAACCATGATACGGTTTGGCGGCGATGACAAGGTCCTCATGGTGTGTCTGACGACGTGGGTCCGGCGCGCTTCACGGTTCATCCGACGCGATCACGCCGTAGCGCTTTTCAATTCATCATGCCGATGACGAAGACGATGAGGCCTGCGAGCAACAACAGATATTGCGGCAGCAGTGCCGATTTCAGCCGCGCGCCGCGCCTGCCGAGCAGCATGAAGCGCCCTTCGACCTCGAAGTTCGATTGACCCGGCCGCCGCGCCTCCTGCACCAGCGGAATAAGGGCCAGCGTCGCGACGCCGAACACGACCGACAACGTCAGACACGCCATCGACGCGACGCGCAGGCCGTCGTTGGAAAACTCCACGCCCGACGACGCGACCCAGGCGAGCAGCGCAATGGTCGCGAGCAGAACGTAGCTTGAGGCGCTGTTGACGAATTCCAGCGCCTTGGCCTGGGCGTCGCTCGGTGGTCCGTTCATGGCGTGGCTCCCGGATAAGTGATGAGCCTAGCAAATGCTTCCTCATGTTCCAGGCTGAAAACGCGCTAGAATGTCACTGGAAGGGAATGTCCATGATCACCGATCGCAGAAACCTTCTCGCGCTCTTTGCCGGCAGCCTGGCAACGCCTAAACTTGCGCAAGCCGCTGCCACGACCGATGCCGCCATGAGCCCCATCACCGCATACGCATTCTCCTTTGCCGGCCTGCAAGGCGAGCCGATTCGCTTATCGGATTTCGCCGGCAAGCCGATCGTCGTCGTCAACACCGCCTCGCTGTGCGGTTACACGCCGCAATATGCCGGGCTTGAGCAGCTCTTTAAGCGCTTCCACGAGCGCGGGCTGATGATGGTCGGCGTGCCGTCGAACGATTTCGGCGGCCAGGAGCCGGGCGGCGTGGCTGAGATCATCGAGACCGCCAACAAGGAATACGGCGTCACCTTCCCGCTCGCCGCCAAGGCCGAGGTCGTCGGCCCGAACGCGCATCCGTTCTACAGATGGGCGGCGGGCGAGCGGCCGCTGGAAACGCCGAAGTGGAATTTCCACAAATACCTGGTCGGCCGCGACGGCCATATCGCCGTGGTCTTCCCGACCGCGGTCGAGCCGATGGAAGCGCGCGTGGTCGACGCCGTGGCGAAAGAGCTCGGCCGCGAATAGGCCGCGCCGCCGTCAGCTTCCCTTCAGCGATCCGATCAGCGGAAAGAACACATCCTGCCAGGACGCCGGCGCGGTCTTGAGCTCGCCGGTCTTGACCATGAAAGCGGCGAGCTTCATCAACCCGGTCGGCGCCACGGAAAAGACGATGGAGCCGTCGGTGAGCATGGCGAGCACATCGTCGCGCGGCAGCCGCGAGGCTTCGGCCTTGAGATAGGCGTCGGCCGCCGGCAGCGGCTCATGGGCGAGGTAGGTGATGCCATCCTCGACCGCGGCGATCAGAACTCTCGCGACCGTCGGATTGGCGTCGACAAAACTTTTCGGCGCGCCGAGCGCGACGCCGGTCATCTCCTCGCCGAGCACGTCCTTCGAGGTGGTGACGGTGTGAATCTTGTCGCTCTTCTTCAGCACCGAGATGAACGGGGCCGTCGCCACATAGCCGGCAATGACGCGGCCGGAGAGTAGCGCCGCCGTCGCATCGGGATGCGGCATGGTGACAAGCAATTTGTCGAGGCGGCGGTAATCGCCAAAGGTCTGCTCCGCCGCCATGCGCATCACCACGGCCTGCGGCGAGGTCGTGGCCGGCACCGCGATCTGATCGTTGTCGCCGAAATCGGCGATGGTCTTGATGTCCGGCTTGTTGGTCATCAGCACGAAGGAATTGGCACCCAAAGCCGCAAGCCCCGCGACGTTCTGATGGCCCTTAGTCTTCTCCCAAGCGATCAACAGGCCGGGCGTGCCGAAGGCGCCGACGTCGATATTGCCGGACAGCACGGCATCGGTGATGGCCGGCGAGCCGGAGAAGCGCTGCACGGTGACCTTCAGATCCGGCAGGCCGGCCTTCTTCGCCTCGATGGCAAAGAAGCCCTGCGCGTCGGCCACCACCACCGGCAGATAGATCAAGCCGTATTGGATGCCGATGCGGACTTCATTGACCTCGGCGCGCGCCGGCGCTGGCGCCAGCGCAAGCATCGCGCAGGCGGCGAGCAGCGCGCCGGATAGCGCGCGCATATTTCTGGTTTTCGGCATCAACAGAACCCCTCAGATCGCGTGTGCCTGCGATTCTTCCAGTATGGCGCTGCCGCGCGGCGTCAGCCGGACCGGGCGGCCGGCCTCGTTATCGATGCGCACCAGGCCGTCGATGATCGCGTCCTCCCAGACCGACAGCCGCGGGCAGGTGCTGTGCCACGCCTCCATGGTCGCCGCATAGGTCCGCGGGCGATCCGCCACCCAGGCAAGGAATTGCAGCATGATCAGGCTTGCGGGCTCGGGCATGGTCGACTCCTCGAACGGGCGAGTATAGGGCGAAACGCGGTGGGTGAAAATCGCCGCCCCACGGCGGTTGCGGAACCGGAGCCACCACCGGGGCGTTATTGCGTGCGCGTTGAGGCGTCTCGCATCCGGCGCGCGTCATGACTTAATGCTTCAAGAGTGCTAACAATCGTAGCTCGTATCGGCGGGGCGCGGGACGTTTTTCTCGCATAGCATTTCACGCGGAGGATTCCATGAACGTTCTCATCGGCGCGTTGATCACCTTTGTCGTCGTCATCCTCATCCTCTATCTCGTCAACATGCTGCCGATGGACGGCCGCGCCAAGCAGATCGTGCGCGTGGTGGTCATCGTGCTGGGCATCATCTCGCTGCTGAAATACCTCGCTGTGTTCTAAAGCGCGCTGCCGCCGCCTTGCGCCGCATCGAGGGCTACGTCATCGTTTCGGCCGACGGCATGATCGCCGACGCGCAGGGCGTCATGCCGGCCGCGATCCGCAACGACGCCGACCAGGCCTTCTTCCAGGCCGCCCTCGACCGTGCCGCCGTCATCGTGCACGGCCGGCATTCCCACGAAGGCGGCCCGCGAGCGGCGCGGAGAAGACGCCTGGTCGTGACGCGCCAGATCGCCACGACCGCGCCAGACCCGGCGCATCCCAATTCGCTGCTCTGGAATACGACCGGTGCGACGCTGGACGAAGCCATCGAACAACTCGGCGCCGGCGACGGTGTCATCGCCATCATCGGCGGCACCGAGGTGTTCAGCATGTTCCTGCCGCGCTACGACGCCTTTCACCTGTCGCGCGCGGCCAATGCCAAAATCCCCGGCGGCCGGCCAGTGTTCAACGAAGTCGGGCCGAATGCGACGCCCGAGGACGTGCTGATGCGGCACGGTCTCAAAGCCGGCCCGCGGCGCGATCTCGATGCGGCAGCGGGGGTGAGCCTGGTGACGTGGGAGCGCTGAATAGCCTCCCCCCTTGTGGGGGAAGGTTGGGTGGGGGGTCGTGAGGTAAAGTGAGAGCGTCGACGTTTTTATAAAGCCTCTCGACCCCACCCCTACCCCTCCCCACAAGGGGGAGGGGAAAAGATCACTTCTGAATCTGAATGAGCTCCTTGAGCTGGTCCGGCGTCAGCGGGGCTGAGAGGAATTTCTGCGTCACGGCGTCAGCCATAATGTCGTTGATGCCCATGACCTCCCCGGTCTGCAGAGCCTCTTTGGGGATCAGCTTGAGCACGCGCTGCACGATACTGTCCGGCAGGCCGGAATATTCGCCGTAGACCTTCAGCGCATCGGGGCTGGAATACATCCAGTCCACCGTCTCCTTGTAGGCCTGCATGAAACGCACGATTTGATCGGGCTTGTTCTGCAAGGTCGTAGCGCCGGTGAGGTTGACGCGCACCGCGCGGGTGCGCAGCGCCGTGACGTCGTTGCCGGTAGCGATGATGCGCGCCTTGCCGGACTCGACCAGGTCGAGCCCGAACGGCGCGGCGCCGAAGCCGACGTCGACCTGCTTGGTCATGGTCTGCGTGATGGTCGAGGCGATATTGCCGGTCGCCGTCGGCTTGGCGGTCAGATGATATTGCGCGATCAGCGCCAGCAGCGAGCCGTGGCTCGACGAGCCGACCGCCGAATAGGCCACGGTCTTGTCGTTGAAATCCGCAACGGTCTTGATCGGCGAATCCGCCGGCACGTACCAATACAGATCCGGGGCGCCGGTCATCTCGCCGGAAATGATGCGGATCGGCGCGCCCTTGCCGAAGGTGCCGACCGCCGCCGACACGCCCGACGGCCACCGCGACGTCGATCGAGCCGCCGATCATGGCCTGGATCGATTCCGGCCCGGCCGTCGTATAGAGGATGTCGAGATTGAGCCCGTGCTTCTTGAAGAAGCCGCCGCGCTGGCCGAGCTCGGCAATGCCGGCGTCCCAGGCGCCCTTCTGCGGGATGGCGACCTTGAGCGTATCCTCGGCCGCGGCGTTGCGGATCGCGCCCGCCAGCGCGACGATCGACAGGACGGCAATAGCAAGTCTTCTGGCGGCAACAAGTCTTGGCATGATTTCCTCCACAGCGATGACGGGTCCGAAATTGCTTGTTATCTTGATGGTATGACTTTACGCCCGCCGCAAGCGAGTTCAAGTTCGCGCACCGCGCGCCTCGATGCGCTCGACTACGAGATTGCGCAGGAGCAAGTCTCGGCGCTCGGCCGGATGGGACGCGCGCTCGAAGCGGCGCTCGCCGCCTTGGCCGAATACGACCGCGGCCACGGCGAGAAGGACGCAGCACGCGTGCGCCTCGTCCACGACGCCAGCGACGCGCTGTGGTGCTTCATGGTCCAGCGCGAAGCGTTCGGCATGCGCGATCCGCGGCCGGTCATCCGCGACTATCGCGTGCCCGCCGAGGTGCACAACCGCATGGGCGCCTTCGGCCAGCGATAACGGCTTGCGGTTGCGGCCGGCCTGCGCGCTTGCGGTACGGGAATGGGGCAACGGCGCAATTTATCCTTTCATTAACCATAACCCGCGCCGGCTCGGCTGCCGCGGAGAACGGTTTGTTCACCGCTCCCAGCGGCATTCTCGACGGAAATTCAATGGCGTGGCGGCGTGGCGCATGAACGGTACCCTGTCCCTTGCTTGACGAGCTCGAAACCACGCTGGCCTCCGGCTCGAGTTCGCGCGGCATCGCCATCCTGACCAGCGTCACCGATCTCTTCATCAACGGCGCGCAGCGCTTTTCCGATGACCAGATCGGCGTGTTCGACGACGTCATGGCGCGGCTGATGGTCAGGATCGAGGCCAAGGCGCGCGCCAAGCTCGCAGAGCGCCTGGCGCCGATCGCCAATGCGCCCTGCAACGTCATCCAGCTCCTCGCCAGCGACGACGACATCGAAGTCGCGCGGCCCGGTGCTGACCCGGTCGGAACGGCTCAGCGAGCACACCCTCGTCGCCACCGCCAACAGCAAGAGCCAGCAGCACCTCTACGCCATCACCCAGCGCGACGCGCTCAGCGAAGCGGTGACCGACATCCTGGTCGAGCGCGGCGACCGCGACGTGGTCCATGCGGTGGTGAAGAACCACGGCGCCCGCTTCTCCGATGCCGGCTTCCGCGCCCTGGTCAACCGCTCGAACGGCGACGACGCGCTGGCGAGCGAAGTCGGCATGCGCGGCGACATCCCGCGGCAGCATTTCCTCATGCTGCTGGAAAAGGCCTCGAGCGCGGTGCGCGCCCGCCTCGCCGCCGAGAACCCGCAAGCCAGCGACGCCATCGACGGCGTCATGGCCGAAGTGGTCGGCGGCATCCGCGACGAGATCCGCAACTCCTCGCCGGCCTTTGCCGCAGCCGAGGCGGCGGTGGCGCGGCAGAACCGCATCCGCCGCATCGGCGAGGCCGAGATCTACCAATATGCCCGCGACCGCAAATTCGAGGAAACCGCGATCGCGCTGTCGCTCTTGTGCGACACGCCGATCGACGTGGTCGAGCGGGCGCTGCTCGATCCCGGCGCCGAGATCGTGCTGATCCTGGCCAAGGTCGCGGGCCTGTCGTCGACCACGACCAAGGCGGTGCTGCTATTGCGCGCCGCCGACCGCGGCATGTCGACCGAAGACCTCGAACGGGCGCTGATGAGCTTCAACCGCTTGCAGCCCGATACCGCCAAGCGCGTGCTCGGCTTCTTCCGCACGCGCGCCAAGAAGCCGGCAACGCCGGTGATCCCGCAGGCCGTCGCCGTCAACGGCTAGAGCGCGCGCGAAAGCAAACGACGGCTGCGCGCCTCAGTAGCTGCAATAATTTGGCGCGATCTGCACCCAGGCGCCATTCGGATATTGGTAATAGCAGCCGCCGTGCCACCAATAGTAACCGCCGGAGCGCCGCTGCGCTTCGCTGGCGATGATGGCGCCGGTCGCAGCTCCGATCGCGGCCCCGGCAAAGGCGCCGCCCGCACCGCGGCCCGCCGCGCCGCCGATAATACCGCCCAGCGCGCCGCCGATGATCGCGCCGGCCAGCGGATCCTGTGCCGCCGCCTGCTGCGCCGGCAGCAACGCCGACAACGCCAACAGCACCCCAGCTCCCAAACTGCGCATCATAGCCGTTCTCCCTTCCCTCTTCCGCCGTCGCCCGGCAGGGCCGGCTTATATCTGCTTCGACCGCCCCGTGTCGTCATCACTTATGAGTATCCGCGGGCAAAAATGTGGCCCGCTCATGGTGCGGTGCACCGCAGAATACCGTCATCCGGCGAGCCCCGGCATCAGGCGCAGCGCGGTTTCGCGATTGATCGAGGCGCGCTCGGCGTCGGTGAATGGATAGGCGCGAAGCCCGTTCGCCGCCTCGATGGCTTCGCGATAGGGATAGTCCGAGCCGAACAGCAGCTGCGACACCGGCACGAGCTTCAACAGCGCCGCGAACTGGCCGGGCTCGTTGCCCTGGGCGATCTCGTAGAAATATTTCCGCACGATCGGCTCCGGCCCGTCCGGCATGCGCGGATCCTTCCTGACCACCTGCTCGCGGATAAAACGGCCGATCAGGAACGGCAGCGTGCCGCCGGAGTGCGACCAGATGAAACGGACGTCGGGGCTATGGAATGCGGTGCCGGCCTTGCCGAAGATCAGGCTGGCGATGGTCCGCGTAGTGTCGGTGGCGAATTCGATCGAACTCGGCCCGACGCCATCGGCCAAATGGGAGCAACAGGCCGGATTGACCGGGTGGGTATAGACCATGGCCTTGCGCCTATTGAGCTCCTCGAACACCGGCACGAAGGCCTCGTCGCCGAGATATTTTTCGCCATAACTTGTGTACAGGCCGATACCGTCGGCCTTGAGCACGTCGAGCGCATATTCGATCTCGCGCAGCGAGCCCTCGGTGTCGGGTAGCGGAATGACGGCGAACAGTCCGAAGCGACCGGGATTGTCCTTGCGCAGCTGCGCCCCATACTCGTTGCAGGCGCGCGCCAGCGAGCGACCCTCCTCGACATCGCCGAACCAGACGCCAGGCGGCGGCAATGACAGCACGGCTGTCGTCACGCCAGCCTTCTCCATGTCGGCCAGCGACGACTGCAGCGTCCACTTGGGCGCTTGACCGCCGTGCTTCGTCATCGCCTCGGCCTGCGACGGCGGAACGTAGTGGTGATGAACGTCGATGCGCGTCTTCTCCGGCGCCGCTTGAGCGGCTCCTGGCACAGCCGAGGCGCCGAGACCGAGCGCGGCAAGGCCGCCGGCGAGAAAATTTCGCCGCGCCGGATTTGCCGGTACACTCGCCGGCTGACAACAGGCGCAAACGCGAAAAGCGCTGCGCCGCAGCGGCTTCTGCACTGTCGGATGCGGTCGCACAAAGCTCGTGTCCATCCCTGATCTTCCGCTTTTGGTTCTGGCGTCGCCGGAAGTGAGCTTAGCGAGCGTCGCGGCATCGGCAAGTCGGCACGAGCGCTTCTCCAGCGCGAGGCGCGGCGTCGCCAGCGCGTGTCCACGCGCTGCGAACTGTGGAACGTGACGAAGCATTAAAGGTTATCTTGCAGAATCTTCTTGACTTCCCGCTGTTTGCATTTATGTGGGGAAATCGCCGCTGTTGGTCAGTTCGTGTGGAGCTGATCGGGCGGCATTCGCATTCCGCGGCGCCGGTTCGCCGGCATCTCGGGTTCAGGTCTCTGGTTGGAGAGGAAGCATGGCACAGAATGCCCTCTTGCGATCGGTGAAGGGCTTGGGAGCTCCAGGTACCGCCCGAACGGAAGCAAGAAAGACCAAGCTCAAAGTCGCGCCGCCGCCGGCGGATGATCACCACGACCATTTCGCGGTCCGCAACGGCGTGCGTTGCGCCGGCGCCCACCTGATCATCGATCTGCACGGCGCCGAGCGGCTCGACGACATCGACCATATCGAGGCGACCTTGCGCCGCTGCGTCGACGCCGCCAAGGCGACGCTGCTGCACATCCACCTGCACCACTTCCAGCCGAACGGCGTCTCCGGCGTGGCGGTGCTGGCGGAGAGCCACATCTCCATCCACACCTGGCCGGAAGTCGGCTATGCCGCGCTCGACGTGTTCATGTGCGGCTCGGCCGATCCCGACAAGTGCATCCCGGTGCTGCGCGAAGCCTTCTCGGCCAAGCGGGTCGGCGTCAACGAACTGCTGCGCGGCCGGGACGCTTAAAAAGCGCATCGAGCGCCGGCGTAAGTCACGATTGAGCGGCCGGGCCGGGTCCCGGCCGTTTCCATATGGGCCGTAAGGCTTGTGGGTTCCAAGGTTTGGGAGGTGTCATGGCCGAGAAACGCTGGATACCCGAGACGCTGTTCGACGACCTCGGCTTCCGCATGACCTTCGAGGTCGACAAGGTGCTGTACGAGCTGCACACCGAGCACCAGCACCTCATCCTGTTCGAGCAGAAATATTTCGGCAAGACGCTGATGCTCGACGGCGCCACCCAGATCTCCAAGCGCGACGAATTCATCTACCAGGAGATGATGTCGCATGTGCCGCTGTTCGCCCACGGCAACGCCCAGGACGTGCTGATCATCGGCGGCGGCGACTGCGGCATTGCGGAAGAAGTGCTCAAGCACAAGACCGTCAAGCGGCTGACCCAGGTCGAGATCGACGCCAAGGTGGTCGAGTTCGCCAAGGAGCATTTTCCGGAATTCACCGGGCCGGTGTTCGCCGACAAGCGCTTCGAAAGCGTCATCGACGACGGCGCCAAATATGTCGCCAAGACCGATCGGCGCTTCGACGTGATCATCGTCGATTCCACCGATCCGCAGGGGCCGGGCAAAATCCTGTTCGGCGAGAAGTTTTACCGCGGCTGCCGGCGCTGCATGAAAAAGGGCGGCATCCTGGTCACGCAAAACGGCGTGCCGTTCTTCCAGAAGAACGAGCTGACTTCGACCATGTCGAAATTCCGCAAACTGTTCGCCGACGCCACCTGCTATGTCGCCGCCATCCCGGTCTATGTCGGCGGCCACATGGCGATCGGCTTTGCCACCGACAACAAGGCGCTGCGCGTTACGCCGGCCAAGACCATCGCCGCGCGCTACCGCAAGGCCGGCAGCTTTACCACCAAGTATTGGACGCCCGAGCACCACGTCGCCGCATTCGCGCAGCCGCGCTTCATCGCCGACCTGGTGGCGAAGGCCAAGCCGCGGCGCTGAACGCGACGGCCGCTTGAGCCTCTACCTGTGCGTGTGGACTTGCGCTAATTTGGTCCTGACTGGCCGACCCGGTTGCGGCGCCGAAGCTGTGGCGCCGCGCGGCGCAAAGTTCCTAGCCAGGCAAGGGGCACGCTATGATCCAAGATGTGATCCTCTTCATTTTTGGCGTGATCCTGATCGTCGGCGGTACCTCGTGGGCACTTTTCTTCTTCTTCATGACCGTCATGTCGACTGACGATGGTAAGATCCACTCGTACACTTACGGCTCGCTCGCGATCGCCGCGCTTGGCGTGATAGCGGCAGGTGGCGGCGTTTGGTTGCTGATACCCTTTGTGTCTGCGCTTTGGAGCCTGATATGACGATCAGGCCACGATCGCTTGGGGCGGCGGCGGGCGCCTGATTGGGAGGACACTGCCATGAAGCTTTATATGCACCCGGTTTCGATGACGAGCCGCCCGGTGCGGCTGTTCATCGCCGAGAACAAGATTCCGGTCGAGGAGGTCACCGTCGACCTGTTCACCGGCGAGCAATACCAGCCGGCCTACGCCGGAATCAATCCCAACAGCATGGTGCCGATGATCGAGGACGGCGACCTGCGGCTGACCGAAAGCTCGGCGATCCTGAAATACCTCGCCGACAAGATCGGCTCGCCGGCCTACCCTAAGGATCTGAAACAGCGCGCCAAGGTCAACGAGGTGATGGACTGGCTCAACACCAATTTCTATCGCGAATGGGCCTACAATCTCTGCTATCCGCAACTGTTCCCGCATCTCAAGCGCCGCAGCGACGAGGCGCAGGCGGCGACGCTCGAGTTCGGCCAGCAGAATTCCAAGCGCTGGCTGCAAATTCTCAACGACCATTGGATCGGCCCGAACAAGCAATATCTGTGCGGCGACCAGATCACCATCGCCGACTATTTCGGCGCCGCGCTGGTCACGCTTGGGCGAGGTCATCCGCTGCGATTTCTCGGCCTATCCGAATGTCGAGCGCTGGCTCAACAACGTGAAAAAGCTGCCGAGCTGGCCCAAGGTCAATGAGGTGTTCTACGGCCTGGTCGACTCCGTGAAAGATCAGCAGTTCCACGCCGTCTGAGTTTGCCGTCACCACGAGGAGGAGAGCGCATGAGCTTTTTCCCCGGCAAAGACCCCGACCTCGGCGATGCGCAATCGAGCGACGCCATCGAGCAGGTGATCGTGCCGCGCTCGGTCGATCTCGGCGGCTTCCAGGTGCATCGCGCGCTGCCGTCGGGACGCTCGCGCATGGTCGGGCCGTTCATCTTCTTCGACCATTTCGGGCCGGCGGTGTTCAAGGCCGGCGACGGCGTCGACGTGCGGCCGCACCCGCATATCGGGCTTGCCACCGTCACCTACCTGTTCGACGGCGAGATCGTGCATCGCGACAGTCTCGGCACCGCGATGCCGATCCGGCCCGGCGCGGTGAACTGGATGACCGCCGGGCGCGGCATCGTGCATTCCGAGCGCACTGCCGCCGACCATCGCGACGGCGGCGAGCCGCTGCACGGCTTGCAGCTATGGGTGGCGCTGCCGATGCAGGACGAAGAGACGGCGCCGGCCTTCGCCCATACCGCGGCCGCCGACATCCCCGCGCTCAGCGAGAACGGTCTGACGCTGCGCGTGGTCGCCGGCACGCTGCACGGCTTGCGTTCGCCGGTCGTGACCTCGTGGGACACGCTGTTCGCCGACGCCCACCTCAACGCCGGCGCGACGCTGCCGCTCGACGCCGCCCATGAAGAGCGCGCCGTCTATGTGCTCGGCGGCGAGATCGAGATCGGCGGCGACCGCCATGGACCGGAGCGGCTCCTTGTGCTCAAGCCGGGCGATCCGGTTGCGATCCGGGCGGCGAGCGATGCCCACTTCGTCGTGGTCGGCGGCGCCGCCATGGACGGGCCGCGCCACATCTGGTGGAATTTCGTCTCCTCGCGCCAGGAACGCATCGAAGCCGCCAAGGCCGACTGGAAGGCCGGCCGCTTCGATATCGTGCCGGGCGACACGACGGAGTTCATTCCGCTGCCCGACTAGACAAGGAGGCGGCGATGCCGCGTCGCATTGCTCTACTGATCGGAACGCTTTGCGCGTTGGCGGTCGCCGCGCCCGCGCTTGCCCAATCGGACCTCGCGCGCGCCTATCGCGTCATCGCCTCCAAATCCTTCGTCGATCTCACCCACAGTTTCGGCCCGCAAACGCCGGTCTGGTCCGGCTTCGGCCAGGCCAAATTCTCGCCCGCCGCCGATCCGAAGACGCATGAGCCTTACACCATCGCCAAGGACGGCTTCCGCACCACGTTATTACGAGATGGTCGGGCAATACGGCACCCACGTCGATCCGCCGGCGCATTTTGCGCCAGACGGCATCACCATGGATCAGATTCCGCTCAAGCAGATGATCCTGCCGCTGGTGGTGCTCGACGATACGCCGTATCTCGGCAAGGATCCGAACCACGCCTTCTCGGTCGCCGATCTGAAAGCCTGGGAGCGCGCGCACGGCCGCGTGCCCAAGGGCGCGTTCGCGGCGTTGCGCACCGACATGTACAAGGATTGGGATTCGAACCCCGAGCGCTTCAAGCGCAGCCCGTTTCCGGCCTGGGCCTTCGAGACCATCAAATATCTCTACGAACAGCGCGGCGTGACCGCGACCGGCCACGAAGCCATGGACACCGACACCACCGACAAGATGGATTCGGAGACCTACATCCTCCAGCACGGCCATTATCAGATCGAGGTCATGGCCAATCTGGACAAAGTGCCGGCAACCGGCGCGGTCATCGTGGTGACGTGGCCGAAGGTGGAAAAGGGCCTCGGCTTCCCGGCGCGGGCGTTTGCGATTTTGCCCTAAGAGATCGCTACGCCGCGCGTGGCGCTGGCAGCGGATCCAGGCGCCGATTTCGCGCTCGGCCTCCGATCGGGCAAAGCCGTAGCGCTCCTGCAGCCGGGCGGCGAGCTCGTCGCGGCGGCCGTTGATGCGGGTGACGTCTTCGTCGGTGAGCTTGGCCCAGTTGTGCCGCAGCTTGCCTTTGAAGTGCAACCAATTGCCCTCGATCTCATCCCAGGTCATTGCTGTCTCCCGTGCGATCAATGGAAGCGCGCCGCTCGCCGCCGCGCCCGTGGCTGCGGGTGATATCAGTGGCGCGATGCGGCCTGAGTTCGACCACAACGCGGTCTTTCCAAGACCAATGTTGGCGTTGCTCTGATGGAATTCGATTGTCAATTCAGAATGACGCTATTCCCGGCGTTGCAGATTTCTTACCGCCGGCGTGGTTGCGATCCACTAAATTACCGCACAGAAACATCGGGCCCGGTGTAGACTATCTGGAATCGTTCGCAAATTTTTCAGGCCATTACGCGGGCACCATGAACAAAATTTCACCCCGGCGCGCACGTCGTGCGTCACATTTACTTGCTCTCGGGCTTGCGCTCGCAAGCTTCGCCCTCCTGACCGGCTGCATTTCGTCCGATGGGCCGATCCTGACCGATGGCCAGCCGCTTCTCGGCAAGGAACCGCACTTGCTGTTTTACGCTTTACGTGACGGCACCGCGCGCGAGCCGAGTGCGAAAACGTTCCGCTGGCAGGACGGCCGCTACGTCCCCGTCGGCCGCAGTGCCAAGGATATCGGCCCGTTCACGCTCCATGCCATCGAGGGCTCAGACCTCATCGTGCAAACGCTGAGCGCCGGCAAGCCGGTGGAATACGGCATCGCGCGCAAGCTCGCCGACGGCGTTTATCTGGTGGCCGTGGTCGACGAGAGCGATGCCGACGAAGCGACGCAGAATAAATTCTGCGAGAAGCCGCCCGGCACTGCCTGCCGCGTGACGAGCCGCGAGGCGGTTCTGGCCTTCGCGCGCGCGACCGCCGCCAAGCCGCATGCGCGGCGCCGGGCTCGCGTTGCTGATGGAGCATTGACTTGACGGCACCAAGCGCGCCCGCCGATGAGACAGCATGGCTTCGCCCTCCCCCGCCTCTGACGTCGAGCGCCTGGCGCAAGGCATCCGCGCCGGCGACCGCACCGTGCTGTCGCGCGCCATCACGCTGATCGAGAGCAAGCGCGGCCGATCACCGCAGCACCGCCGCGGCGCTGACCCAAGACCTGCTGGCCGCGACCGGCAACGCGGTGCGCGTCGGCATCACCGGCTCGCCCGGCGTCGGCAAATCGACCACCATCGACGCGCTGGGCACGATGCTGACGCGGCAAGGCCACAAGGTCGCGGTGCTGGCGGTCGATCCGTCGTCGCGGCGCACCGGCGGCTCGATCCTCGCCGACAAGACGCGCATGGCGCGGCTGGCGACCGATCCGAACGCCTTCATCCGCCCCTCGCCGGCTTCCGGCACGCTCGGCGGCGTCGCGGCGAAGACGCGCGAGACCATGCTGCTGTGCGAGGCCGCCGGCTACGACGTGGTGCTGGTCGAGACGGTGGGCGTCGGGCAATCGGAAATCGCGGTCGCCGACATGACCGACTTTTTCCTGGTGCTGGTGCTGCCCGGCGGCGGCGACGAGCTGCAAGGCTTGAAGAAAGGCGTCGTCGAGCTCGCCGACATGATCGCCATCAACAAGGCCGACGGCGACAACCTGCCGCGCGCCAAGCTGACGGCGGCCGAGTACGGCGCGGCGCTGCATATCCTCACGCCGCGCCTCGGCGAACTGGTCGCCGCCGGTCGTCACCTATTCGGCGCTCAAGGGCGACGGCATCGAGGCACTGTGGACGCACATCCTCGATCATCGGCAAAAACTCACGGCCTCAGGCGAGCTCGCGGCGCGCCGCGGCGAGCAGCAGGTGAAATGGATGTGGGCGATGCTCGAGGAGCGGCTGTTCGCGCCGCTGCGCTCCGACCGCGCGCTCAAAGCGGCGCTGCCGAAGCTCGAAGCCGAGGTCGCGGCCGGACGCCTGGCGCCGGCCACGGCGGTCGAGAAGATCGCCGAATTGCTCGAGCTGATTCGATGCGCGTCCTCATCACCGGCTTCGGCCCGTTTCCCGGCGCGCCGTTCAATCCGAGCGCGGCGCTGGCCAAGGCGCTGGCGCGCCGGCGGCGGCCGGCCTTGGCCGGCATCGAACGCGCCACGCATGTGTTCGCGACCACTTACGCTTGCGTCGATCGCGATCTGCCAAAGCTGTTCGCGCAAAAACCTGACATCGTGCTGATGTTCGGCGTCGCCGGGCGGCGGCGTCAGCTTTGCATCGAGACGCGGGCGCGCAACGCCGTCTCGCTGCTGTTTCCCGATGCTAGCGGACACCGGCCGCGCCGCGGCGTCATAAGGCTCGGCGGGCCGGCAACACTCTCCGGCAATGCGCCATTCGCGCGCCTCGCCGGTGCCGCGGGAACCCGGCTATCGCGCGATGCCGGCCGCTATCTGTGCAACTACGTTTACTGGCGCGCCTTGGAACACGTGCACGGCACCCGGCCGCTGGTGCAATTCGTTCATATCCCGCCGGTCAGCGCCAAGCCGCGGCCGCGTCGAGGCTTGAACAAGCCGCCGACGCTCGCCCATCTTCTAAAATCCGCCGAGGCGCTCCTCATCGCGCTCATCGCTGCAAGCCGCCGTTAACCGTTAACGCGAGAACGTCGCGTGTGCCGCACTGAAACGGTTTAGTGGCACACCATGTGATAGGCGTTGCGCCGCGCTTAACGGAACATCGTCATGAGCCTCGATCGCCGCCGCCTGTTTGCCGCCCTCGCCGGCGCCGCCACGGCCGGCGCCGCAGCGCCTGCGCTCGCGCGCGACGCCTCCGCACGATCAGCGATCGACGCCACCACGCTCGGACTGCGGCCGAACGCGCCGGACGATCAATCGAAGGCATTGCAGCGCGCCATCGACCAGGCGGCCGCTGCAGGCACGGTGCTGCATCTGCCGGCTGGTTTTTATCGCGCCGGCGCACTGAATTTGCCAAGCCACGCAGCCATCACCGGCATCGCCGGACTGACGCGCATCATCATGGCCGGCGGCTCCGCGATGATGTCAGCCACCGGCAGTGACAACATCGCGCTCTCCGGCCTGATCCTCGACGGCGCCAGCATCCCGCTGCCCGAGCGGCGCGGACTTATCCATCTGGTGCAAGGCCGCGCGCTGCGCATCGCCGACTGCGAGATCGTCGGCGCCGGACGCAACGGCATCGCGCTGGAAGCTATGGACGGCGAAGTGACCGGCACCACGATCAGCGCCGCCGACAACGCCATTTTTTCGATCGACGCGCGCGGCTTGCGCATCGCCGGCAACACCGTGCGCGGCGCCGGCAACGGCGGCATTTTGGTCTGGCGCTCGACGGCCGGCGACGATGGCACCCTGGTCGTCGACAACCGCATCGAGAACGTCGCCAACAAATCCGGCGGCTCCGGACAGTACGGCAACGGCATCAATGTGTTTCGTGCCAACAACGTCATGGTGCGCGGCAACCGCATCCGCAACGCGGCGTTCTCCGCGGTGCGCGGCAACGCCGCGTCCAACCTGCAAATCCTCGGCAATACCTGCAGCCAGATCGGCGAGGTCGCGCTCTATGCCGAGTTCGGCTTCGAGGGCGCGATGATCGCCAACAACATCGTCGACGGCGCGGCGCTGGGCGTCTCGGTGACAAATTTCAACGAAGGCGGCCGGCTCGCCGTGGTGCAAGGCAATCTCATTCGCAACCTCTTGCCGCACCGGCCCGCCGGCACCGATCCGAACGACAGCGCCGGCATCGGCATCGGCATCGAAGCCGACACCGCGGTGAGCGGCAACGTCATCGAGAACGCGCCCAATATCGGCATCGCCGCCGGCTGGGGCCCATATCTGCGCGACGTCACCATTAACGCCAATGTGGTGCGCGGCGCCGATTACGGCATCGCAGTATCGGTCGCGCCCGGCGCCGGCGCCGCCGTGATCGCCGACAATATGATCTCCGGCGCCCGCCTCGGCGCCATCGTCGGCATGGAATGGAAAAGGCCGGTGACCGGCGATCTCAGCAAGGACGGCGCCGAGCGCTATGCGCAATTGTCTGTCGTCGGCAACCGGGTGCGGTGAGGATCAGTCTTTCGCCACGTCGCGGGCGCAGCGACCCACCGTTACGCGCTATATCCGCTCCCAATAGGCGCCCGCAGCGCAGCCCAGAATTGGGTTAGTCATGTTCGATGCTTGACCGGCACGGCCACGCTGCCGCCCAACAATCCTGTAGCATGCCGGCTGCCATGGGTCGGCTGACCATCGTGCTCCCGGTGCTCAATGAGGCGGCGATCATCGTTGCCGCGTTGCAGGCGCTCGCGCCGCTGCGTGCCCGCGGCGCCGAGATCGTCGTCGCCGATGGCTATAGCCGCGACGGCACCGCGCAGCTCGCAAAGCCGTTCGCCGACAGCGTCATCACCGTGCGGCGCGGTCGCGGCACGGCGATGAATGCCGGCGCGGCGCTCGGCACCGGCGACGTGCTGTTGTTCCTGCACGCCGACACAGCGCTGCCGGACGGCGCCGACCGGCTGATCGATGCGGCGTTGGCCCACTGCGCCTGGGGCCGCTTCGACCTGCGCATTGCCGGACGCCACCCGCTGCTCGCCGTCGTCGCCCGCATGATCAATTGGCGCTCGCGCCTGACCGGCATCGCCACCGGCGATCAGGCGATCTTCGTCACTCGTGAAGCGTTCGCGGCGGTCGGCGGCTTTCCCGACCTGCCGCTGATGGAGGACATCGCCATCTCGCGGCGGCTCAAGCGCCTGTGCCGGCCGTATTGCATCGCCACGCCGGCGGTCACCTCGGGCCGGCGCTGGGAACGAAACGGCGTCGTGCGCACCATCCTGCTGATGTGGCGGTTGCGGCTTTCCTATTACCTCGGCGTCGAGCCGGCGCTACTCGCCGAGCTCTACGACGCGCCGCGTTCAGCCGCGTAAAGCCGTGCCAGGCCATAGCTTTGGCGCCGTCCGTGCATATTGCGGCGGACGCGTCACCTCGGCGCCGAGCGCCTGTGCGGCGTGCCAGCCCCAATGCGGATCGTCGAGGAAGGCGCGCGCCATCGCCACCATGTCGGCCTTGCCCGAGGCAACGATGTCCTCGGCCTGCTTGGCGCCGGCGATCATGCCGACGACGCGGGTCGCAATGCCGGTCTCGCGGCGCACCCGCTCGGCGATCGGCACGTTGAAGCCGGGGTCGGTCGGCCAGCGGCTGTCGGGCGTGATGTTGCCGGACGAAATGTCGATGTAGTCGAGGCCGGCGTCCTTGAGCGCCTTGGCCATGGCCACCGCGTCGTCGGCATTCAAGCCGTTGTCCAGCCATTCGGTGCCGGTGATGCGGGCACCGAGCGGCACGGTGCGGGGCACCGCGGCGCGCACCGAGCGCACCACTTCGAGGGGAAAGCGCATGCGGCCCTCGAACGAGCCGCCATAGGCATCGTTGCGCTTGTTCGACAGCGGCGAGACGAAGCTGTGCAGGAGATAGCCGTGGGCGAAGTGTAATTCGATGGCGTCGAAGCCGATGCGCAGCGAGCGTTTGGCGGCGTCGGTGAAAGCCACATTGACGCGCGCCATGTCGTCCTCGGTCATGGCGGCCGGCGTATGCCAGCCCGGCCCGAACGGCAGCGCCGATGGCGCGATGGTCGGCCAGGCATCCTCCCCAGCCGTCAGCGCCTTGGCGCCTTCCCAAGGGCGCGCCGAGGATGCCTTGCGGCCGGCGTGCGCCAGCTGAATGGCGATCTTGGCGGTACCGATGTGATGGCAGTGATAGACGACCCGCTCCAACGCCGCCTCGCAGGCGTCGGAATAAAGCCCGAGGCAGCCATGGGTGATGCGGCCGCGGCGCTCGACATGGGTCGCCTCGATCACCAGCATGCCGGCACCGGAATTGGCCAGCATGCCGAGATGGGTCATGTGCCAATCGTTGCCGACGCCGTCATCGGCGCTGTACTGGCACATCGGCGCGACGACGACGCGGTTTGCGAGTTCGAGGCCGGCAAGGCGAATGGGCGAAAACAAAGCACTCGTCATGGTGCACCACTGATTGGCTGATCACAGATTACGGGGTGAAACCGAAAGCTTGGCGCGGTTGAATGGACTGCGGGCCGCACATTTTACGCGCAGGTCCAGTCTGTGGATAACACGCCGTGGGATGGGTTGAACACGCGGTCAGCAGCGATGCCCCAGCGCGGCACGGTGAGTCAAGCGGTGCAAATGGATGTTTGGACGACACGTGGGGACGTGAAAAGTCAGCCAGCGACCGAGGCCTATTCCGCCGGTACTTCCTCGTCCACCAGGAGGCCCGCGATCCTCGCCCACTGGTCGCGCAACAGCGCCGCCTTGCGCATCTCGGCGTTGAGCCGCTCCGGGGTGAAATAGTGCCGCCAGCGGCCGCTATCGATGAGTTCGACGAAATGGGCCTGCCGACGCTCCGCCAAAGCGAGCCATTTGCGCGCGATACTGTCGTACGGACCTTGTTGCCGTTCCGACATGGAGAAGCCAGAAGCACAAGCCTTGTAAACGCCTTTGGATTCGGCGCTTCTGCATCTTCATGGCCGTGTTTGATTCGAGCAATCAAATTACTTTGTTTGTTTGATGGCCGGACTTATTGACAATGCCCTTTGTGGATAATTGCGTGCAAATGTGATTCGGCGCGACGCTGCGGCGCTTACGGCTTCACTGCGACGATGCCCTCGATCTCGACCGAGATCTGGTTCGGCAGCATGACGTTGCCGACCGCCGAGCGGGCATGGCGGCCGGCGTCGCCGAACACCTCGACGAACAGGTCGGAGCAGCCGTTGATGACCTTCGGCGAGTCGTTGAAATCCGGCACCGCGTTGACCATGCCCAAAAGCTTGACGATGTAGTCGACGCGGTCGAGCGAGCCCAAAGCGTCGCGCATGGCGGCCAGGAGGCCGAAGCCCACCAGCCGGGCGCGCCGGTAGCCCTCCTCGACGCTGATGTCCTTGCCGAGCTTGCCGGTGAGCTGTTTGCCGCTCTCGTCGCGCGGCCCCTGGCCGGCCAGGTAAAGAATATTCCCGGCGAGCCGATACGGCAGATAATTGGCGACCGGCGTGCCCAGCGACGGCAGAACGATGCCGAGCTCTTTTAAACGCGTTTCCGCACTCATGAGTTTCTCCTTGATGTGTTGAAATCGGCGCCCGCGCTCACAGCTCGACGCGCAGGAAATGCGCCAGTTCGCCGATGATGCCGCGGCGGAACACCAGCACGCAGACGACGAAGATGACGCCCTGGATGACCAGCACCCATTGGCCGAACGGCGCCAGGTAGTTCTGCATTGCGATGACGGCGAAGGCGCCGACCACCGGCCCGAACACCGTGCCGAGACCGCCCAAGAGCGTCATCAGCAACACGTCGCCGGACATGGTCCAGTGCACGTCGGTCAGCGAGGCGAGCTGAAACACCAGCGCCTTGAGCGAGCCGGCGAGCCCGGCCAAGGTCGCCGACAACACGAAGACGACGAGCTTATAGCGGTCGGTGTTGTAGCCGAGCGAGATGGTGCGCTGCTCGTTCTCGCGGATCGCCTTCAAAACTTCGCCAAACGGCGAATTGATGATGCGGTAGATCAGCAGGAACGCGGCCAGCACGACGACGAGGACAAAGACGTACATCGTCATTTCGTTGGACAGATCGAAGCGGCCGAACAAGCGGCCGCGCGGCACCGACTGGATGCCGTCCTCGCCGCCGGTAAAGGGCGCGCGCAACGCGAAGAAATACATCATCTGCGCCAGCGCCAGCGTGATCATGGCGAAATAGATGCCCTGGCGGCGGATGGCGACGCCACCAGCGATGACGCCGAGCACGGCGGCAGTCGCGGTGCCGATCAGGATCGCGACTTCAGGCTGGAAATGCCAGGTCTTGGCGGCATAGGCGGTGAGATAGCTCGCCCAGCCGAAATAGAGCGCATGGCCGAACGACACCAGGCCGACATAGCCGATCAGAAGATTGAAGGCGCAGGCGAACAGCGCAAAGCACAACGCCTGCATGAGAAACACCGGGTAGGCGACGAACGGGGCCACCGCGAGCAGCGCCACCATGATGCCAAACCCGACGACGAAACTCACATTCGTCTCGCGGCGACGCTGCAGCACAAGCGGATCGACGACGCGCTCCATCATGCGGTCCGTCCAAACATGCCGGCCGGCCGCACCAACAGCACGATGACCATGATGACGAAAATCACGGTGTTCGAGGCTTCCGGAAAGAACACCTTGGTCAAACCCTCGACGATGCCGAGCACGAAGCCGGTGACGATCGCGCCCATGATCGAGCCCATGCCGCCGATCACCACCACCGCGAACACGACGATGATGAGGTCGGAGCCCATTTGCGGCGAGACGTTATAGATCGGCGCCGCCATGACGCCGGCCAACGCCGCAAGCCCGACGCCAAAACCGTAGGTCAGCGTCACCATGCGCGGCACGTTGATGCCGAAGGCGCGCACCAAGGTCGGATTTTCCGTAGCCGCCCGTAGATACGAGCCGAGCCGCGTGCGCTCGATGGCGAACCAGGTCAAAAGACAGATCGTCAGCGAGAACGCGATCACCCAAGCGCGATAGTTCGGCAAGAACATGAAGCCGAGATTGCGGCCGCCGCGCAACGCCTCGGGCACCTGATAGGGCTGGCCGGACGAGCCGTAGTAATTGCGGAACAGGCCCTCGATGATCAGCGCCAGGCCGAAGGTGAGGATCAGGCCATAGAGATGATCGAGCTTGCGCACATGCTGCAGGAACAGCCGCTCGATGAGGATACCGAACACGCCGATGGCGATCGGCACGATGACCAGCGCCGCCCAGTAATTGATGCCGAGATATTGCAGCAGCAAATAAGCGCAGAACGCGCCCATCATGTACTGCGCGCCGTGGGTGAAATTGATGATGTTGAGCATGCCGAAGATGACGGCGAGCCCCAGACTCAACAGCGCGTAGAACGAGCCGTTGATCAGGCCGAGCAGCAATTGCCCGAACAGCGCCTGGGACGGAATGCCGAAGATTTCGAACATGCAGGCGCTCTCACTCGCTCCTTACAGCCCCTCCCCCTTGTGGGGAGGGGTTGGGGTGGGGGTCGGGAGGCAGCACATGAACGTCAACGCTCGCGCGTCACCTCCCGACCCCCACCCTGCCCTCCCCACAAGGGGGAGGGAAAAGTTTAGTTCGTCACCATCGGACAGTTATCGTCCTTCATCGGCCGGAACGCTTCCTCGGCCGGGATGGTGGCGCGCAGCTTGTAGTAGTCGCCGGGATATTTCGATTCTTCCGGCGTTTTCACCTCGAACAGATAGGCCGGTTGGATCTTACGGCCGTCGGCGCGGATATAGCCCTTGCCGAACAGCGGATCGTCGGTCGGCATGTCCTTCATCTTGGCGACCACGGCCTTGCCGTCGGTGGCGCTTTTCAGCGCGGCGACGGCTTTGAGGTAATGCATGGTCGCGCCATAAACGCCGGCCACCGTCATGGCGGGGAACTTGCCCGGCCGCTCGACCTGCCAGCGCTTGCTCCAGGCGCGGGTAGCGTCGTTCATGTCCCAATAAAAGGTCTCGGTCAGGACCAGACCTTGTGCGGTCTTCAAGCCGAGCGCCTGCACGTCGGTGATGAAAACCAACAGGCCGGCAAAATGCTGCCCGCCCGCGGTGATGCCGAACTCGGCGCCTTGCTTGATGGCGTTGTCGGTGTCGCCGCCGGCATTAGCGAGACCGATGATTTTTGCCTTCGAGGCCTGGGCTTGCAGCAAGAACGAGGAGAAGTCCTGGGTATTCAGAGGATGGGCGACTGCGCCGAGCACCTGGCCGCCATTGGCCTTCACGACCGCGGTAGTATCGCGCTCGAGCGCGTGACCGAAGGCATAGTCCGCAGTGAGGAAGAACCAGGTGTCGCCGCCGGATTTCACCAGCGCCTTGCCGGTGCCGTTGGCGAGCATCCAGGTGTCGTAAGTCCAATGCACGGTATTGGGCGAGCATTTCGCTCCGGTGAGATCGGAGGTGGCCGCACCCGAGACCAGGAACACCTTGTTCTTTTCACGAATGACCTCGTTGACCGCGAGCGCGACGCTCGACGTCGGCACGTCGAGGATGGCGTCGACGTGATCGACGTCGATCCATTGCCGCACGATGTTGACGCCGACGTCGGGCTTGTTGAGGTGGTCGGCGTTGACGATCTCGACCTTCATGCCATGGGCTGAGGGATTGAAATCCTCTACCGCCATCTTGGCGGCGATGACGGAGCCCTGCCCGCCGATGTCGGCATAGAGGCTCGACATGTCGTTGAGCACGCCGAGCTTGACGGTGATGTCCTCGGCTTGCGCCGCGCATGTCAGCGCAGCGGCAGCCGCCAAGGCCAATGTAGCGATCAGTTTCATGACAAGCCTCCCTGACTGCGGGCTCGAGGCCCGCATTTCCTGTAGCTTCTATAGCAAACTCCAAGATCGCCGTTTAGCGGCTGCACCTAACAATTCCCCTCCCCCTTGTGGGGAGGGGTAGGGGTGGGGGTCGCGAGGTGGTGCCTGAACGTCCACGCTCGCGCGTTACCTCCCGACCCCCCACCCTGCCCTCCCCCACAAGGGGGGAGGGAAAAGATCAATTGGTCACCATCGGGCAGTTGCCGTCCTTGAGCGGACGGAAGGCTTCTTCGGCCGGGATGGTGGCGCGCAGCTTGTAAAGGTCGCCCGGATATTTCGATTCCTCCGGCGACTTGACCTCGAACAGATAGGCCGGGTGGATCTTGCGGCCGTCGGCGCGGATATAGCCTTTGCCGAACAGCGGGTCGTCGGTCGGGATTTCCTTCATCTTGGCGATCACGGCCTTGCCGTCGGTGGTGCTTTTGAGGGCTGCGACGGCTTTCAGGTAATGCAAGGTCGCGGCGTAGCTGCCGGCCTGGTTCATGTTGGGGAATTTGCCCGGCCGCTCGGCCTGCCAGCGTTTGGCCCAGGCGCGGGTGCCGTCGTTCATGTCCCAATAAAAGGTTTCGGTCAGAACCAGACCCTGCGCGACCTTCAAGCCAAGCGCTTGCACGTCGGCGACATAGAACAGCAGAGCGGCAAAATGCTGTCCGCCCGCCTGGATGCCGAACTCGGCGCCCTGCTTGATGGCGTTGATGGTGTCGCCACCGGCATTGGCCAGGCCGATAATCTTGGCCTTCGAGGCTTGGGCCTGCAGCAGAAACGAGGAGAAGTCCTGATTGCTCAGCGGATGGGCGACTTCGCCCAACACCTGGCCGCCGTTGGCTTTCACCACCGCGGCGGTGTCGCGCTCGAGCGCATGGCCGAACGCATAATCGGCAGTGAGAAAGAACCAGGTGTCGCCGCCGGATTTTACCAGCGATTTGCCGGTCGAGTTGGCGAGCATCCAGGTGTCGTAGGTCCAATGCACGGTGTTCGGCGAACATTTCGGGCCGGTCAGATCTGAGATCGCGGCGCCGGAGACCAGGAACACCTTGTTCTTCTCGCGCACGACTTCGTTGACAGCGAGCGCGACGCTCGACGTCGGCACATCGACGATGGCGTCAACATGATCGACGTCGAGCCATTGCCGCGCGATGTTGGAGCCGAGGTCGGGCTTGTTCTGATGATCGGCGCTGACGATCTCGACCTTCATGCCGTGGGCGGCAGGGTTGAAGTCCTGCACCGCCATTTTGGCGGCGGCGAGCGAGCCCAGTCCGGTGTCGTCGGTGTAGAGACCGGAAAAATCGGTGAGCACGCCGATCTTGACGGAAATATCCTCGGCCTGCGCCGCCGCGCCGAACAGCGCGGCGAAAGCGAAGGCCAAACTGGCTATCAGTCGCATTGCCAACCTCCCTGGATCGGGCCGTTCGGCCCTTTGTTGATTTCAGACGCCGAGATAGTCGTGCAGCTTCTCCATATTGTTTGCCAGCTGCGCGTTCGAGAAGTGGTCCACGATACGCCCATGCTCCATCACGTAAAAGCGGTCGGCGACGGTCGCGGCAAAGCGGAAATTCTGCTCGACCAGGAGGATGGTGAAGCCTTGGGCCTTGAGCGTGCCGATGGTGCGGCCGATCTGTTGAATAATGACCGGGGCGAGTCCCTCGGTCGGCTCGTCGAGCAGCAAGAGCCGCGCGCCGGTGCGCAGGATGCGGCCGATCGCCAGCATCTGCTGCTCGCCGCCGGACAGTTTGGTGCCCTGGCTTTTGAGCCGTTCGCGCACGTTGGGAAACAGCGCAAAGATGCGATCGAGATCGAGGCCGCCGGGCCGCACCTGCGGCGGCAGCAACAGATTCTCCTTGACGTCGAGACTGGAAAAAATCCCCCGCTCCTCCGGGCAGAAGGCGATGCCGGCGCGGGCGATCACGTTGGAGGCAAGCTTGGTCAGCTCGCGGTCCTCGAAACGTACCGAGCCGGTGCGGTTCTCGACGATGCCCATGATCGCCTTCAGCGTCGTGGTCTTGCCGACGCCGTTGCGGCCGAGCAGCGTCACCACCTCGCCGGCCTGCACGTCGAAGGTCACGCCGTGGAGCACGTGGAACTCGCCGTACCAGGCTTCGAGATTGTCGACCGTCAGGAGCGGGCGCGGCTCAGCCATGACCGGTCTCGAGATGACCAGTTCCGAGATAGGCTTCGCGCACCGCCGGATCCTCCGACACCGTCTTGTAGTCGCCCTCGGCCAGCACGTTGCCGCGGGTCAGCACGGTGATGCGGTCGCACAGATTGGCGACGACGCTGAGATTGTGCTCGACCATCAGCACGGTGCGCTTGTCGGTGAGCGAGCGGATCAGCGCGCTGATGCGGGCGATGTCGTCGTGGCCCATGCCGGCCATCGGCTCGTCGAGCAGCAGCATTTGCGGCTCGAGCGCCAAAGTGGTGGCGATTTCCAGAAGCCGCTTGCGGCCATAGGGCAACTCGACGGCCAGCGAGTCCACATAAGGCGCAAGACCGACATCGCCGATCAGCGCCGTGGCCTCGCCGTCGAGCGCGTGCAACACGCGCTTCGACCGCCAGAAATCGAACGAGCCGCCGCGCCGGCGCTGCAGCGCGATGCGCACGTTTTCGAGTACGGTGAGATGGGGAAACACCGCGGAGATCTGAAACGAGCGCACCAGCCCGAGGCGGGCCACCTCGGCGGGCTTCAGCGCTGTGATGTCGCGGCCGTCAAAGGTGATGCGGCCGCGGGTCGGGCTCAAAAACTTGCTGAGCAGATTGAAGCAGGTGGTCTTGCCGGCGCCGTTCGGGCCGATCAACGCATGAATGGTGCCGCGCACGACGCGCAGATTGACCGCGCGCACCGCGACGAATCCGGCAAATTCCTTGGTCAGGTCCTCGGTTTCGAGGACGATCTCGCTACGCACCACATTCCCCCACGCCGGGCATTGTCGACGTGTTCCGGGGGGCCGTAAAGGGAAACTCCGCCGCCGCAACTCTTTGCCGGAGCGTGAATTTGGCCGCTCAGGCGGTTCCCTGTGCGTGGGCACAAAAATAAGGACCCGCCCGGGGGGACGACCGGGCGGGTCTAAGAGATCGGCGCCAGCGTCGGGGGAGAAGCGCGCCGATGGCGACTTCAAAATCTGTCACCACACATTGGTCGTTGCCACCCCGGGGAAGGTTCACTGGCGAACGCGTATTTCACATTTAGCGTTGATTATTTTGACGGTATTATAATACCTGATGCGGCAGCACGACAGCCCGCCGCCGCCAACATCAACAATAACGATGGGAAAACAGTCAGTTAGGTGGCACCGCGCCGAACCTAGTCGCTGTCACCCGCGTTTGCGGTTTCCACGACCCGCTCCTGGCGCATGCGCGAGACGACGCGGGCGAGTTCCTCTTTCGCCAACGTCTTCATAGTAAGCCGCACGCGATAGAACCCGCCCGGCTTGGGCCCATCGACCAGGGTGGCCTGGTACTCCTCGAGAAAATGGGTGATCTCGCCAGCGCTGGCCTCGCGCGCGAAACGCACCATGGCGAAGGTGCCATGGCCGGTCACCGTGGGGTTGAGGCTCGCGGTCTCGAACGGTGCTTGCGGCTTGGTGGCCATGCTCACCAGCAGGAACGCCTGCAACGCGATCGCCGCCACGGCGAAGGATGCGGCAACGGCAAGCGTGCGCGGCGAGAAACCAGCAATGAAGGAGGAGAATTGGGCGGCGATAGCACCAGCCGAGTTGCGCTTGCGCGCGGCTGTGGTCTCGGCGTCGATGGCGGCCATCAGCCGGTCCATGCAACGCGCCGAAGGCACGCCAAGGGATTCGTTGAAAGAAATCGTCTCGGCGAGTTCCTCGCGCACCAGATCGGCATGGTGGGCGAGAGCTGGATCGTAGCGCAGCGCATCCTCGACGCGCTGGCGGTCGCGCCGGCGCAGCGTGCCAGCGGCATACCACGGCAGCAGGGTCTCGATCTCTGTGGGTTCCATGCTCATGCGCAAACCTCGCTTATCATGGCCAACCTCGATCAATTCCCGCCATTCTGCACAACTCTCCCAGCTTCTTGCGCGCGTAGAACATGCGCGTCTTTACCGTGTTCTCCGGAATGCCGATGATCTGCGCCACCTCTTCGACCGATTTCTCGTGGTAGTAGACCAAATCAATTACTTCCCGGTGTTCCCGCGTCAGCGCGGCGAGGCATTGTCGCAACTTTTCGCCCTTGTCGAGCTTCTCGATAGAAATCGCTGGATTGTCTGAAGGTTCCTCGATCGCTTCCATCGTTTCTTCGTCGAGTCCTTCTTCGCGCCGCTTGCGTAAACTCGAAAGCGCCTTGAAGCGGGCGATGGCGATCAGCCAAGTCGAAACGGCACTTCTGCCTTCAAATCGACTGGCCTGGCGCCAGACGTCCAGGAACACTTCGCTGATCACATCCTCCGCCGCCATCTCGTCACGCAACAGGCGAAGGACAAACCGATAAATCCGCACGTGATGCCGGGCGAACAGCACCTGCATCGCGAGCCGGTCGCCGCGGGCGATACGGCCTATCAGCAATTCGTCTGCCGGTGCCTGCATCGCCTTGAGGATCAGCTCATGGATTGGTCGCGCGGTGATGCCGCAGGGTTCAAATGCCCGTGAAGAAATTACCGGAACATTAAATGGCTGCGCGGAAGGTGAGAAACGCTTTTATTTTCAGCCCCTTAGCCGCAGGACGTAGCTGGGCGGCCCCGGCGCGGCCACGGCCGGTCCGTAATGGCCCGAATGCCGCCTGGGCGCAAGGCTCCCCATTGTCGCTAGGTCCGGCCGCGCGGCAGGGTCGATTCCAGCGGCTTCTCCTGCACCAGGATCATGGCCAGTTGCGCGATGGCGAGCGCGATCGCGGCGGCGAAGAACACCTTGGCAAAGGCTGCCACCGAGGTTCCCGCCAAGGCGAGCTGGCCCAATGTGTCGCCCGAGGCGCCGATGGGAACAGCCGCGAGCACGATAGCGCCGAACACCGCGACCAGGATCGTGCTCATCAGCGTGCGCACGAAATTCATGGTGCCGATCGCCGCGCCGAGATGATGGATCGCCACCGTGTTCTGCAGCACCACCTGGGTCAGCGGCGCGGTCGGGCCGAAACCAACGCCGATCAGGAACAAAATGATTTCGAATTGCACCGTGGTCATGGTCGCGGCCGACCACGCCAGCGCCACCACCGCGCCGATGCCGACGAACAGGAACATCATCGGCAGGAGCTTGTAGTGTTTGACCCGGCCGACGAGCTGGCTGGACAGGCCGGCGCTGGCGTTGAGCGTGACCATCAGGATCATCAGGCTCAATCCCGACGACGTCGCCGACCAGCCGAGCACGCTTTGCAGATACATCGGCAAGAAAATATTCAGCGCCAGGATCGAGCCCCAGCCGAACGAGTGTGCCAGCATGGCAAGCCGCGCGGTCGGATCGGCGAGGATGGCGAGCGGAATAAGCGGTTCCGCCGTGGTGAGCTGGCGCACCACGAAGCCGCCGCCGAGCACCAGTGCACATCCGACCAGGGTCAGAACCGGCGAGGAGAACCACGGATAGCGCACGCCGCCGAGATTGAGCGCCAGCATGAACGACGAGCTCGCCGCCATCACCAGCACCGCGCCGGCGAAGTCGAGCTTGTGCGGCCGGTCATGGCGCGGCAGCTTGCGCAGCATGGTCAAGGTCAGGATCACGGCGCCGACGCAGAGCGGAAAATTCCACAGAAAGATCACCCACCAATAAAGGTGATCGCAGATCCAGCCGCCCAGTACCGGCCCGGTGCCGCCCGCGGTGGTGAAGGCGATGGAGAAATAGGCGTAATATTTGGCGCGATCTTTTGGCGCGGCGACGTCGCCCAAAATCATTTGCGAGATCGCGGTCAGGCCGCCGCCGCCGCAGCCTTGCACGATGCGGCCGCCGATCAGCATCAGCATGCTGGTCGACGACGCCGCCAACAGCGAGCCCGCCATATAGACGCCGAGCGCGATCAACAGCGCGGCACGTCGGCCGTGGATATCGGCGAATTTGCCATAGAGCGGGGTCAGCGCCGTCGAGGCGATCAGGAACGACGTGATCAGCCACGGCAGATTATGCACGTCGCCGAGCGCGCGGCCGATGGTCGGCAACGAGGTCGCCAGGATCGACTGGTCGATCGAGCCGAGAAAGACCGGCAGCATCATGCTGATGACGATGAGCCGCCTGTCCTTGTGCGTCAGCGACTCGACGGTCGCCGGACTAACGCCAGGCTCGCTGACTTTGGCGTCCATGAACGTTCACTCCGCTGCGTCGGCGGCGCAGCGCTCCCGGCGGAACGGCTTTGTCGACCTGAATACCGGCTAACGGCGCCGCTGTCATTTGCGGCTTGGCGCATGGCAGACCTGCCACGCGCCAAGCCGGGTTGCACGGAGCTTATGTGCTTAGCGGACTTTTAGCTTCAACAAGGCGTCGGCAGTGCCGTGGCAAAACTTTGCCATGTCGGACGGCGCCATCCAGATCTTGTCGAGAAACTGACGCCCCATCATGTGGGTCGAATACGGATAGTCGATCGAGAACATGACGCGGTCGATGCCGAAGGTCATCAGCGCTGCGTAGAGCGGCGGCTCGTTGAAGATGCCGCTGGTGGTGATCCAGACCTGGTCGAGGATGGTCTGCGGCACCGTGCGCTTGAGATGCTCGATGTCGGCGGAAAACACCTGGCTCGCTCGGTCGAGCATCATCGGTAGCATTTCGCCCATATGCCCGATGATCAGCTTGAGCTTTGGATGCTTGTCCAGCGAGCCGGCCACCACCATGCGCAGCACATGCACGGCGACTTCGGAGTGCCAGCCCCAGCCGGCGGTTTCCAGCACGCGGCCGGCGCCCTCGGGCAGGCCGGAGAAATAAGCCTCGCGGACCGCAGCCGGCGGAATGTGCGGATGGATGTAGATCGGCACGTCGAGCTCTTCCGCCGCCGCAAGGATGCCGTCGTAACTCGGATCGTCGAGGAATTTGCCTTCCGTCGTGCCGTTGACCATGGCGCCGACGAAGCCGAGCTCCTTCACGGTGCGCGCCAATTCCTTGGCCGCGGCATCCGGGCTCTGCATCGGCAGCGAGGCAAAGCCGGCAAAGCGCGTGGGATGCTTTCGCGCAGGCCGCGCCGAGATGATCGTTGATCTCGCGCGCCATCGCGACGCCGTCGGGGCCGGGCACCAGATCCGGCCCGGGGCCGCTGTTCGACAGCACTTCGACGGTGATGCCGGCCTCATCCATCGACTGCAACCGCTGCTCGCCGAGATCGGGCAACAGCGACAGCGGATTCGGCACGTCCTTGCGCAGCGCTCTGGCCTTATAGCCGCGGCGCGCAATGACCGCTTTATCGACGCGGGCGGATGCCGCGGGGAGCGAAAAGTGTTCTTCAAGTATGACGGTACGCATGGGCGCTTCTCTCCTTGTGCGGAGGGTTTGTTGCATCGTTTGCCCATCGCCAGCAAGCGGGTAGATTGCAGGCTGCGGTCTGCTATGATGCAGACGACTGCCGGCGCGCTGTGCGCGCGTCATCGCCTCCGGAATGCGCTTCCGGTACGGTCACCCCGACAAACCAGAATCCGCCCGCGCGGCCGCGACGCGCTGCGGTACATTTATTAGAGGACCGCCATGAAACTCAGCGCGCGCAATCAACTCAAAGGCAAGATCGTGGACGTGAAGAAAGGCGCGACGACATCCCATGTCCGGCTCGAAATCGCGCCCGGCCAGATCATCACCTCGTCGATCACCAACGAAGCGGTCGACGAGCTCGGCTTGAAAGTCGGCGGCACCGCTACCGCCATCATCAAGGCGTCAAGCGTGATGATCGCGGTCGATTAGGAAGCGATCGTGAAAACAGCATTCATCGTCATCGCCGCCTGCGCGGTGGCCGGGCACGCGTTTGCACAGGAACCGGTCGGCTGCGACAAATTCAAATGGCCGCTCGACAAGGAGCGCGCCACGCTCAACGGCACCGACCTGCCGAAGATCGCCTCCGGCGCCAGCGTGACGTTTCCGATCCCCTTCGGCACGACCGTCGCGCTGCTGCCGTTCGCCGACGCCAAGCTACCGGCGCCGCCGGAGCGCACGCCGAAATCGCCCGACAGCTTCGCCGGCTTTTTCGAAGCGAAGGCGCCGCCGCAAGCCGGCAGCTACAAGATCACTTTGTCCGCCGAAGGCTGGATCGACGTCGCGCAAGCCGGTCAAGCGGTGAAATCGACCGCGTTCAGCGGTGCGCTGGGCTGCGAAGGCATCCGCAAGAGCGTGAAGTTCGATTTGGCCGCAGCGCCGTTCGCTGTCGAACTGAGCAGCATCAAGACGGATTCGATCAAGATCGTGATTTCGAAAGACTGAAGCGCTACTGCTTCAGCGTATTCGCCACCTTGAAACTCGCCTGCGTGTTCGCCTTGATGTCGTCGAGCGTCACCTCGGGCGCCAGCTCGATCAGGGTCAGGCCGCCGCCTGAGCGGTCGACGGTGAAGACGCCGAGATCGGTGATCACCATGTCGACGACGGCGGCGCCGGTGAGCGGCAGGTTGCAGCGGTGCAGGAGTTTTGATTCACCTTTTGCAGAATGCTCCATGACGACGACGACTTTCTTGACGCCGCCGACCAGATCCATGGCGCCGCCCATGCCTTTGACCAGCTTGCCGGGGATCATCCAGTTGGCGATGTCGCCGTTCTCGGCCACCTGCATGGCGCCCAGGATGGCGAGATCGATATGGCCGCCACGGATCATGCCGAACGAGTCCGCCGAGTTGAAATAGCTCGTGGTCGGCAGCTCGGTGACGGTTTGCTTGCCGGCATTGATGAGGTCGGCATCCTCCTCGCCCTCGAACGGGAACGGGCCGGTGCCGAGCATGCCGTTCTCCGACTGCAGCTGCACGCCGATGCCGTTGGGGATGTAGTTCGACACCAAGGTCGGAATGCCGATGCCGAGATTGACGTAAAAACCGTCCTGCAATTCCTTGGCGGCGCGTTCGGCCATTTGGTCACGGGTCCAAGCCATGATCGATCCTCTCAAGCTTTTTTGCGCACGGTGCGCTGCTCGATGTACTTCACCGCATTGGGCACGTGGATCAGGCGCTGGACGAAAATGCCCGGCGTGATGATGTGATCAGGATTGATCTTGCCCGGCTCGACCAGATTCTCGACCTCGGCCACCGTCACCTTGCCCGCGGTCGCCATCACCGGATTAAAATTGCGCGCCGTCTTGCGGTAGACGAGGTTGCCCTCGGTATCGCCCAGGTAAGCGTGGACGATCGCAAGATCGGCGACGATGCCGCGCTCCATGATGTAGCGCTGGCCGTCGAACTCGCGCACGTCCTTGCCCTCGGCGATCTGGGTGCCGACGCCGGTCTTGGTGAAAAACGCCGGGATGCCGGCGCCGCCGGCGCGGATGCGCTCGGCCAGCGTACCCTGCGGGTTGAACTCGATCTCGAGCTCGCCGGCGAGGTATTGCTGCATGAAGGTCTTGTTCTCCCCCACATAGGAGGAGACCATCTTCTTGGTCTGGCGGCTGTCGAGCAGGATGCCCAACCCCTTGCCGTCGACGCCGGCATTGTTGGACACCACGGTCAAATTCTTGACGCCGGAATCGCGGATCGCAACGATCAAGGATTCTGGGATACCGCACAGGCCAAAACCGCCGGCCATGATGGTCATGCCATCCTTGAGCAACCCGGCCAACGCGGATTTGGCATCCGCATAGACCTTGTTCATGACCGCTCCATTTCCCCCGGCAAAGAATTACGAATAGCGGGACCGGCGGAAAGGTCAACTGGCTAGGGATCGGACGCCAAATCTTACCCTAACCAGCAAGTCTTACCCTATCCAGCAAGTCGCAGCCTATCCAAGCCGCAGCCTGTTCAAGCCGCAGCCTGTTCAAGTCGCAGCCTATTTCGCGCTGGTCGGCAGCGACTTGATCGCATCCGGGAAGGTGTCGCGCGGATAATAGGTCCAGAACACGAAGGCGGCGGCGAACAGCACCGCGGCAATGATCGCGGCGGCGAACTTGTTACGGAACGAGATGATGCTGCCGAGCAGCGTGGCGACGAACGCAAAGCCCGCCAATATCGAGACATAGAGCCAGTTCACCGTGGAAAGATCGATAGGCATCGTGTGCTCCCAAATTGCCGCCCGCTTCGAATATGGGTTGCAGTCTAGCGCAGCGCATGGCTTGAAGCGACACCTTGGCGGGGCGTCGCGCAAGAGGATATAAGGCTGGTCCCTCACCCGCCCTTGCCGCCGCGTGATACGGCCTCAGTGTCTCTCCGCATGACCAATCTGCTGATCCTCCTGACGCTGACGCCGGAACTCAACAACCAATATCGCGATCGCCTCAAGGCGAAATTCCCGGAACTTCATGTCGATCTTGTGGATCACCATTCCAAGGTCGGTCCCTATATCGCGGCCGCCGACATATTGCTGACATTTGCCCCAAGATTGAGCGACGACGTGCTGCGCGCCGGCACCAACCTGAAATGGGTGCAAGCGCTCGGCACCGGCGTCGACAATCTGATCGACCGGCCGGTGCTGCGCAAAGACGTCATCGTCACCAACATCCATGGCATTCACGGCGCGCCGGTTTCGGAAGCCGCTATCGGTTCGATGCTGGCGCTGGCGCGCGATATTCCGCGTGCGCTGCGCGCGCAAGGCGCGCGCGAATGGGCGCGCTTCCCGGCAAAATTGCTGCACAACAAAACGGTCGGCGTTTTCGGCATCGGCGCCATCGCCGAGGAGCTGGCGCCGAAATGCAAGGCGTTCGGCATGCGCACCGTCGGCGTGAGTTCCTCACCGCGCGCTGTCGCCGGCTTCGACCGCATGGTTTCAAGCGCCGAGCTCGCGAGCGTCGCCGGCGAATTCGATTTCTTCGTGCTGCTCACCCCGCTCACGGAAAAAACCCGCAACAGCGTCGATGCCGAAGTGCTGGCCGCAATGAAGCCGACGAGTTTTCTGGTCAATCTCGCCCGCGGCGGGGTCGTCGACGAACCGGCGCTGGTGGAAGCACTTAAGTCAGGCCGCATTGGCGGCGCAGCGCTCGACGTGTTCAACGAAGAGCCGCTGCCGGCCGATCATCCGTTCTGGGCGATGGAGAACGTCATCATCACCACGCACCAGGGCGGTTTCTGCGACGTCTATATCGATTACGCGCTGCCGACGGTGGAAGCCAATATGCGCTGCTTCCTTAACGGCGACGTCGGCGGCATGATCAATGTCGTGCCGCATTAAAATGTGAGGCGGACGTCGGCCGGGAACCCACTGTAACCCGATAACCACAGCCCGCCACGCAAAGGTTTTGGAACTCAACTAACGCTTGCAGCCTCCCGCTAAACTTTTAAAGCTGAGCGGGGACATTCTGGAATTGTGCCGAAGCAGGGGACGGCATGAGGATCCGGCGATTTCTAATGACTGCCGTGCTCGGCTCGGTCGGACTGCTGGTGCTTTCCGGCGTCCCGGCTCAAGCTCAATACACTTGTACGACGACCAGCACCGACAGCACCTGCACCAATTCCGGCACCGCCGGAGGTGTAAACAATCTCGTACTCGGCACCGGACAGAACGCCACGACAATCAATTCGGGAACCAGCGGTAGCATTGATTCCAGCGTGTTCTTCAGCAGAGGCGACGCCACCACGACCAATTCGGGAACGGTCAATGGCGACGTCACAACGACAACGGGCAACGGCAACGCCACCACGAACAATTCGGGGACGATTACCGGAATGATCGAAACGTCGGCGGGGGGCGGCGGCAATGCCATTACAAACAATTCGGGAACGGTTATCGGACCGATCGAGACGTCGGCGGGGGGCGGCGGCAACGCCACCACGATCAATTCGGGAATAGTCAGTTCGATCTTCACTCTGACGGGAAACACCGGCAACGCCACCACAACCAACGCGGGGACGGTCACCGGAACCATCGACACGTCGACGAACGGCGGCGGCAACGCCACCGTGAACAATTCCGGGACGGCAGCCTCAATCATCTCGGCGGCATCCGGCGGCGGCAACGCCACCACGAACAATTCGGGGAATAGTCTCTCGATCCTAACGGCGACGTCCGGCAGCGGCAACGCCACCACGGTCAATTCGGGGACGGTCAACTCGATCGAAACGTCCACGATCGGCGGCGGCAACGCCACGACGATCAATTCCGGGACGGTCAACTCGATCGTCGTCACCAACGCGATTCTCGCCGGCAATGCTCTGCTGATCAATTTCGGCAACATCCACGGCGGTGCCTATCTCGACGCTACGGCCGCCAGCGCGGTGACAAATTACGGCGTCATCAGCGGCGGCAGCAGTGGACTCGCGATCCAGTTCCTCGGCGGTCCCGATACGCTGACCAACGTGATCGGCTCCCGCGTCATCGGCGCGATCGATCTGGTCGGCGTCAAGGACACCGTCAATTTCGTCGGCGGCAACTGGCTATTCACCTTCAATACGCTCGCGGGCGCGACGATCAATGCCAATGGCGCGCCTTTCGTCGTCGCCGGCAATCGCGTTGCCGTGCTCGATCCGACCGCATTCGGCATGACCGACCGCACCTTGATGGACTTCAGCGGCGCGGTGTCGTCGATGCTGAATAGCCGCTTCGACAATCTAGCCTGGCCGGCAAGCGTGGCGCCCGCCGGCAGCAACGCTTTCGCCGGAACGCCGGCTAACCCGGTTGTCGAGCAAGCCAACGCCGCGTTTGCCGGCATTCCGGCGCTCGCCTATGCCGGCCAAACCGGCGCGAGCAGCGTGCCGAATGCCGTTGCAGTCGATCGGGAAACCGGAACAGTGGCATGGTCGCAGGGATTTGCCGGCGCGCGCCAGCAGCAAGCCGAGGGTGTGATGCTGGCCTCGACCAATTCGCTTTACGGCGGCGCGATCGGGGTCGACACGCCATTCGGATCGAATCTGCGAACTCGGCGCCTTCGTCGGCGCCGGTCACGGCCGGCTCGGCGTCGATATGAATACGCAGACGGTCGACACCGACTACGTGTTCGGCGGCGGCTACGGCCGCCTCGACTGGACCTGGCAATTCCTCGAATTCGCGGTGTCGACCGGGCACACCGCAAATACCAGCACGCGCACGATCGCCGACAACCTCTCGCCCACAGGCCTCAACTCCGCGACCGCGAGTTACGGCGGCTGGTACGTCAGTCCGGAACTGGCTTACGGCGTGCGGCTGCCGCTCGGCGCCATGCTGCTGGTCCCGATCGGCCGGCTGCGCTATCTCGGCGCGTCGTTGGACGGCTATAACGAGACCGGCTCGCCGACAAATCTCAACGTGCCACGCCGCGACGTCAGCGATTTCGAACAACGTTTCGAGCTCGATCTGCTGTGCATCAACGAAACCCGCTTCGGTGTCCTCAAGACGACCGTCAAGGCCGGCGTGCTCGGCTTGGAGCGGCTTGGCGACACCACGGTGAACACCGTTCTGATCGGGCAGAATCTCGCCTTCGCGACGCCCGGCCCGAACGTCATCGGCGGCGGGTTCATCGGCCTCGATCTTGATTATCGCCTGACCAAGACTTTCAGCCTATTCGCCGGCGGCGAGGGCACCGTCACGACAGACCGCGGCACCATCGGCGTCGTCAAAGGCGGCGTGCGAGCGGCATTTTAGCGACGCGCGCCGCGGTATCGCCTTCGGAGCATCAGAGCCGACGGCGGTAATTTCTCTCCGGCGATACCACCGGCATGATCTATGTGATATCGCACTGCGGCGTGGACTCCGCGCCTCAGGGACGAAGATCCGGGGAGAATTGAGAAGATGGAACAATTGTCCGAACGCCTGCAGACGCCGATCTCGACGGCGGAGCTTGAACGCCGCTGGGCCGCGGTGCGCGCCGCCATGGAGCGCGACAAGATCGACGTGTTGTTGATGCAGAACAACTCCGATCAGATGGGCGGCTACGTCAAATATTTCACCGACCTGCCGGCAACCAACGGCTATCCGCTCACCGTGGTGTTTCCGCGCGACGACCTGATGACCCTGGTGAGCCAAGGCCCGTTCGGCGGCGTCACCGAGCTCAACGGCAAGAGCGACGGCACCCGCCGCGGCGTCAAACGCTGGTACACCACGCCGAGCTATTCGTCCTGCTATTACACCGCGCCCTACGATCCGGAGCTCGCCGCCAAAGCGCTCGAGCCCTATGCGGGCGGCACCATCGGCCTGGTCGGCACCTATCAGATGTCGTTCGCCATGGTCGACTACATGCAGAAGGGCCGCTTCTCCAACAGCAAATTCGTCGATGCCTCCGACATGGTCGACCGCATCAAGGTCATCAAGAGCGCCGAGGAGCAAGATTTGGTCAAGCGCGCCGCCGCCATGCAGGACGGCGCCATGCGCGCGGCTTTCGCCGCGGTCGAGCCCGGCATGCGCGACCGCGATATCGCGGCAATCGCGCAATGCTACAGCCAGCGTCACGGCAGCGAGCACGGCATTTATCTGTGCGCCTCGATGCCGCCCGGCAAGCCGGCGCAGTTTTCGGCGCGGCATTATCAGAACCGCATCATCCAGGAGGGCGACGCGGTGGCGCTTCTGGTCGAAGATGCCGGCCCCGGCGGCATGTATACCGAGCTCGGCCGCACCTGCGTGGTCGGGCGCGCGTCGCAAGAGATGAAGGACGAATACGCCTTTGCGCTCGAAGCGCGCAAATTCAATCTCGGCCTCCTCAAACCCGGCGCCGCGTGCAAGGACATTTTCGCCGCCTACAACGATTTCATGCGCAAGAACGGCCGGCCCGAGGAAAAGCGCCTGCATTGCCACGGCCAAGGCTACGATCTCGTCGAACGTCCGCTCATTCGCAACGACGAGCCGATGAACATCGAAAAAGACATGAACATCGTCGTGCACCCGACCTATATCAAAGGCGGCATGCTGACGTGGTACTGCGACAATTGGCTGATCGGACCAAACGGCCCGGGCGAACGCCTGCATCATTTCCCGGAAGAGATCACCGAGCTCGGATAAACTCCAAATAAACGACCGCGGCGCTGCGGCGAACAGACCGGTTGACCCGAGCGTTGCGTCGATGCTGCACTGTGGCAGCGGAGGGAATACCCATGAGAATAAAAGTCCTCGCGGCGCTCGCCGCGACAATCTTTGCGCTCACGGTGCCGGCGAAGGCGGACGACTTTCCCAGCCGCTCGATGACCATGATCATCCCGTTCGCCGCCGGCGGGCCGACCGACGTGCTCGGGCGCCTGGTCGCCGGGCGCATGAGCGAAATTCTGCACCAAAACGTCATCGTCGAGAATATCAACGGCGCCGGCGGCCAGACCGGCTCGCTGCGCGTCGCCAATGCGCCGGCCGACGGCTACGAATTCGTGCTCGCCACCGTCGGCACCCATGCGCAGGGCCAGACGCTGTACCAGCACCCGCTCTACAACGCGGTGACCGATTTCACGCCGGTGATCCTCATCGCCAATGTTCCGCTGGTGCTGGTGGCGCGCAAGGATTTGCCGGTCGCCAATTTCAAGGAATTCGTCGCCTACACCAAGGAGAACCAGGCGAAGATGCAGTTCGGCTCGGCCGGTACCGGCTCGGCGACGCATCTGGGCTGCCTGCTGATGAATTATCTGCTCAAAGTGAACGTCACCCACGTGCCGTATCGCGGCAGCGGACCGGCGATGCAGGATCTGCAAGGCGGCCGCATCGATTATCTGTGCGACGTGATGACGACGGCCAAGCCGCCGATCGACAGCGGCGCGGTCAAAGGGCTCGCGGTGCTCAACGCCAAGCGTTCGCCTGCGCTGCCCGACGTGCCGACCGCGGTCGAGCAAGGCATGCCCGACCTGATCGCCTATACCTGGAACGCCATCTTCCTGCCGAAAAACGCGCCGGCGCCGATCGTCAAGAAATTGCACGACGCCGCGCTCGAGGCGATGCACACGCCGGCGGTGCGCGACCGGCTCACCGCACTCGGCGCGGAAATCGCCACCGACGAGCAGGCGACGCCACAATATCTCGGCGACCTCGTCAAAAGCGAAATCGCCAAATGGGCGGTGCCGATCAAAGCGAGCGGCGTCACGGTGGAATAGCCGTCATTCCGGGGCGGCCCGCAGGGCCGAACCCGGAATCCATAGCCACAGTCGGTTCAGGATTGACGTTGAGTGCCCTGTTGCAGCGGCGGTGGTTATGGATTCCGGGTTCGCGCTTCGCGCGCCCCGGAATGACCGCAGTTCATTGGGCCGCTTTTCGTCGCTGCTTTGCGCGAAAAATTCCTCATTCGCGTCACCTTCAGGTCACGCCGCCTGTGCGGTATGGCCGCGAGGGGATTTGCGATGGAGGACGGACATGCTGAGCATTCGCATCGTCACGGCGGGCGCGGTATTGGCCTTTGCCGTCAGCGCCGCGGCCGCACAAGACAGCGACACAGCCGGGCAACCGGGTTCGCTGTTGAAGATGTTTATGCATTCGAGCGAGACAGCGACGAGCGAGGCTAAGACTTCGCCGCAGGCCAAGCTCGAAGCGAAAAGCGTTGCGCCGAAGCCGATCAGAACGACCAGGCATTTCCACCACCACGCGACCCGCGTTGCGACCGCGACGGAAGACCCGGCACCAACGATCGAGCCGGCACCAGCGCCAGCAATGGAACAAACACCAACCCCGGCATCATGGTCGGCGCAGGCCGCCATCGACGCGGCGCCGCGGAGCATGTGGCCCGCGGGCAATGCGCCGCTATTCGCCGGCGTCCTCGACTCCGAGCCGCAAGCCGCCGCGGCTGAGCCGAGCACGAGCGGCAATCAGAACGCGGCAACGTCGAACGCGGTCGCCGACATACAGCCTGCTCCAGTCGTCGCGGCCGCGCAGCAGGACACCAGCGACGATAGCCGCGACGCTTGGTTCGAAGAAATACTGGCGACGCTGTGCGGCGCGCTGGCGGCTGGCGCCGTCGCCTGGTTCCTGTTCGGCGCCGCGCCGCAGCGGATGTACGGCTAGGCCGCGCGCATTGCGCCTTTTGCCTTGAGCGTATTGAACAGGTCCAACGCCTCTTTCGGCTTCATGTTCTTGTGCACGACGGCGGCGACCGCCGCGATCATCGCCTGCGGCGCCTCGGACTGGAAAATGTTGCGGCCCATGTCGACGCCGGAGGCGCCCTGCTGCACGGCGTTGTAGGCCATGGTCAGCGCCTCGAGCTCGGGCAGTTTCTTGCCGCCGGCCATCACGATCGGCACCGGGCACGACGCGGTGATGGTCTCGAATCCTTCGTCGACGTAATAGGTCTTGACGTATTGCGCGCCGAGCTCGGCGATGATGCGGCAGGCGAGCCGGAAATACTTTGCATCGCGCACCATGGTTTTGCCGACCGCGGTGATGCCCATCACCGGAATGCCCATGCGCAGGCCGGCATCGACCAGCTTGGTCATATTGTGCACCGAGCGGGTCTCGAACTCGCCGCCGATGAAGACCTGGATGCCGACGCCGGCGGCGTTGAGCCGCATCGCGTCGTCCATGTCCATGGCGATCTGCTCGTCGGACAATTCCTCGCGCAGGATGCTCGGCCCGCCGCTCGCCCGCAGCACCATGGGCTTTTGACATTCAGCGGGGATCACCGAGCGCAAAATGCCGCGCGTGCAGAACAGCGCGTCGCAGTTCGGCAATAGCGGCACGATGGAAAGATCGATGCGCTCGAGGCCGGTGGTCGGGCCCTGGAAATAGCCGTGGTCGATGGCGAGCATCACGGTGCGGCCCGAGGTGGGATCGAACACCCGCGCCATGCGGTTCTTCATGCCCCAGTCGAGCTGATGGCTGCCTTTGAGGAAAAAGCCCGGCGTCTGCTGCGGCCGATCGACGGAGTAGCGTTCACCTTCCTTGTCGGCTTCCGGCATGATGCACCTTCCTGATTGCGCTATCCGCGCTCGCCTGATCTGCGCTATCCGCGCTCGTGCCCGCGCGAGTCGGCAGACGTATGCGCCATCGTCCGCGCACCATCAAGAGTAACGGCCAGGCTTAAAAGTTCAGCGCTGCGCGTGGTGTTTCTTGCGCGGAGCCGCCGGCGTGGCGGCTTGCGGGCCGGGGCCGGCGGGGTTGAGGTTGCACGAGCCCTTATTGCCGGCGAGCACGTTCGGATAGCACTCCTCGAAGGTGCGATAGTTGCACTCCCAGGTGACGCCGCCGTCGCCGTAATCGATCACCGCGCACCACGGATTCTCCCGCCACGTGGCGGCATGGCCGGCCGGAACATCCAGGCTCAGGACCGCCGCGAACGCGGCCGCCGCAAAGATCAGTTTCGGGATTTTCACCACGGCCATCTCTCCATTGCGTCGCATCCGCGCGCCAAAGGATAAACACCGGCGGCGCCTAAATCTTGCAGGGGCGGGGCGGCGGATAGTGGGCATTTGCTTCCTGAGGCCCAAGCTGTTGATCGCTCAACAGGATGACGGTTGCCGCAATTCAGCCTTGGCATTGTTCCTGTTTTGTTCTATTATCTACAAGCAAGAACATACAGTGAATATCCCATGATTTTCCACGAGAATGCCGGGCCAACCGCCCTGACCGTAGCGCGAAACCGCGCCGCCGTGATGGCCGAGCTGCGCCGGCTCATGCCCCGGATGGGGGAAGAGCGCAAAGCCCTGCCCTTCGGCTTAGCGGCAATCGATTCCCACTTGCCGGACGGCGGCCTCGCCTGCGGCGCCCTGCATGAGATCGTGCCCGCAGCGGAAAGCTGCATCGCCGCCGCCTTCGGTTTCATCGCGGCGATTTCCGCATCTGTTCCCCTCCCCCTTGTGGGGACGCGCTTCGCGTCACCTCACGCCCACCTCACGCTTGCACTCGGGCGCGCGCAAGCGCGGCCCGGGTGGGGAGGGAGCAGCAGCCGCTTCGCCGCGTGCTCACCATTATTTTTCATCGCGCCCCTATGGGCTGCGCCCATACCGCCCGCACGGCCGGCTGCGTGGTCATGGCCTCAACGCGCTCGGGCTCGATCCGGCCCGCCTCATTCTGGTCGAGACCGCGCACCGCAAGGAAACCTTGTGGGCCATGGAGGAGGCGGTGCGGTCGGCGGCGCCGGCCGCCGTCGCCGGCGTCATCGACACGCTCGATCTGAAATTGAGCCAGCGGCTGCATCTCGCCGCCACCGACGCGGGCCTTCCTGTTTTTTTATTGCGACCGGCGCAAACGCTGGAATCGAGCGCGGCGGCGACGCGCTGGCGCATCGGCACCGCAAAAGCCGCGCGCGACCGCTTTCGGCTTGGTCACGCAGCCGCGCTGGCATTTGCAACTCGAGCGCTGCCGCAACGGACGGCCGGGTGAATGGGTAGTGGAGTACGATCATGTCGCGCATCGTTTCAGTTTGGCTGCCGCGCTGGCCGATTTTTCGCGCGCTCGCGGCGCAGGCGAAAAATCCATCAAGCAAGCCAGTTGATCCGGACCGTCCGTTCGTCCTCGCTGTCGTTGCAACAGGCGGCCCGCGCATCGCCGCCTTGAACGCGGCGGCCGAGGTTTTGGGCCTTGCGACCGGCGACCTGTTGGCCGACGCGCGGGCCAAAGCGGAATTTTTGCAAGTGCACGACGCCGATCCCGCCGCCGACGATGCCGCGTTGCGGCGCCTGGCGTTGTGGGCGACGCGCTACACGCCGACTGCGTCGCCGTGGAACGAAGACAACGGCGCCGACGGTTTTTTCCTCGATATCGCAGGCTCAGCGCATCTGTTCGGCGGCGAGGAAAAGTTGATCGCCGATCTTGCTGCAAAACTGCGAAAAAATTTCGGACTGCCGGCGCGGCTTGCCGTCGCCGACACGCCCGGCGCGGCCTGGGCGCTGTCGCGCTTTCACAAGACGGCTGCGTTCGTTTTGCCCTGCGGCCAGGAAGCCGCGGCGCTCTCGCCGCTGCCCATCGCAGCGTTGCGGCTTGCGCCGGAGACCCGCGCCACATTGCGCCGGCTCGGCTTCAAGACCGTAGGCTCGCTGCTCGACAAGCCGCGCGCGCCGTTCGCCGCACGCTTTCCGACCGAGCTCCTGCGCCGCGTCGATCAGGCGCTCGGCCGCATCGACGAGCCGCTGGTGCCGATCGTCGCGCCGCCGGTCTATCACTCGTTGCGTTATCTGCTCGAGCCGATCTTCACCCAAGACGCGATCATCGCCCACGCCAATCGCCTCATGGCGACGCTCGTCCACGTTCTCACCCGGGACGACGTCGGCGCGCGGGGATTACGGCTTTGCCTCTACAACGTCGACGGCGCGGTCGAGGCAATCGATATCGGGCTGACGCTGCCGACGCGTAGCGTCAACCACGTGGCGCGGCTCATCGAACTGAAACTCGAAGCGCTGGCGGCGACCCGCGATGCCGGTTTTGGTTTCGAAGCCATCGGCCTTGCGGTGACCTGCGCCGAGCCGATGCCGGCACGGCAGACGGAACTGACGTCTGTCACCGACGATGCTGATCGAACGGAGCGTTGCGCAAGCTTGATCGATGCGCTGCGCCAGCGGCTTGGGCCACACAGCGTACGGCACTTCGAACCGGTGGCCAGTCATCTGCCCGAGCGCGCCGAAGCACTGCCGCCGATCGACGGCGAGACAACCGCGTGGCCTGAGCCGGAGCAAAAACCGCGCCCGCTCCTGCTGTTGCCCCATGCCGAGCCGGCCGAGGATGTCACCGCGCTCGTTCCCGACGGCCCACCGCGGCGTTTTAGCTGGCGCGGCGTGACCTACGACGTCACCGGCGCGCAAGGGCCGGAACGCATCGGCGCCGAGTGGTGGCGGCATCGCGAGCCTAAGCCGACGCGCGACTACTATCTCGTCGAGGATTCCGCCGGCCACCGCTTCTGGCTGTTCCGCGAAGGACTTTATGGCCGCGAGACGACGGCGGCGCGCTGGTTCGTGCACGGATTGTTTGCGTGAGTGAGGCCGATGAGCGCCTATGCCGAGTTCGCGGTCACCACGAACTTTTCCTTCCTGCGCGGCGCCTCGCATCCGGGTGAGTTGGTCGCGCGCGCCGATGAGCTCGGCCTTGCCGCCATCGGCATCGCCGATCGCAACAGCTTTGCCGGCGTGGTGCGCGCCTACGGCGAATGGAAAAAACAAAAAAACATCAAGCTCATCGTCGGCACGCGCCTCGTTACCGTCGATGGTTTCGAGGTGCTGACCTATCCGACCGATCGGCAAGCTTATGGACGGCTCTGCCAGCTTCTGACGGAGGGCAATCTCAAGGCCAAGAAAGGCGAATGCCACCTGACCTTCGAACAGATTCTGAATGCCAGCGAAGGCCAGATTTTTATTGCTTTGCCACCGGAAGAACTTTCACACGCTTTCACCGAGCGCCTCTCTGCTTTGGTCCGCGCAGCGCCGAACCGCACCTTCCTCGCCGGCATTCATTATCACCGCGGCGACGAGCCGCGCCGGCTCGGCCTGTTGGCCGAACTCGGCGAGCGTCACGGTGCGCCACTCGTCGCCGTCAACGATGTGCATTATCACGCGCCGGAGCGCCGGCCGCTCCTCGACGTCGTCACCTGCATTCGCGAGAAATGCACTTTTTCGGAAGCCGGCTTCCGGCTCGCCGTCAATGCCGAGCGGCATCTCAAATCGCCTTCGGAAATGGCGCGGCTGTTCAAAAATTTTCCCGATGCCGTCGCCCGCACCGTCGATATCGCGAACGCCTGCAGCTTCTCGCTCGGCCAATTGCAATACGAATATCCCGACGAGCCGGTGCCGCCGGGCAAAACGGCGCAGCAGCATCTCGAAGACCTGACATGGGCCGGCGCCGCCGAACGTTATCCCAAGGATCAATTTCCCAATGGCGTTCCGACGGAAGTCAAGGAACAGCTCAACGAGGAACTGGTGCTGATCGCCGGGCTCGACTACGCCCGCTATTTCCTCACCGTCCACGACGTCGTCGCCTATGCGCGCAAAGTAAAAAATATTCTTTGCCAGGGGCGCGGCTCGGCGGCGAACAGCGCGGTGTGCTTTTGCCTCGGCATCACCGAGGTCAATCCGAACGAGAGCAAGCTTCTGTTCGCCCGCTTCATTTCGGCGAACCGCAACGAGCCGCCCGATATCGACGTCGATTTCGAGCACGAGCGACGCGAAGAGGTGATTCAGTACATTTACAAACGCTACGGCCGCCATCGCGCCGCGATCTGCGCGACCGTCGTACACTATCGTTCGCGCCGCGCCATCCGCGAAGTCGGCAAGGTTTTGGGCCTGACCGAGGACATCACCGCAGCGCTCGCCAAAACCGTGTGGGGCACCGGCGACGAATTGCCCGACGACCACATCCGCCAGGCCGGCCTCGATCCGGCAAATCCGCTGATCCGGCAGGCCGTCGAACTCGCCGACGAATTGACCGGCTTCCCGCGCCACCTCTCGCAACACGTCGGCGGCTTCGTCCTCACCCGCGGGCGGCTCGATGAAACGGTGCCGATCGCCAATGCCGCCATGGACAAACGCACCTTCATCGAATGGGACAAGGATGACATCGATACAGTGGGCCTCATGAAGGTCGATGTGCTGGCGCTCGGCATGCTGAGCTGCCTGCGCCGCGGTCTCGACCTTCTGAAGATGCATTACGGCAAGGATTATTCGCTGGCGAGCATTCCGAAAGATGGAACGGACGATGCGCCGGAAGTCTACGCGATGCTGTCGCGCGCCGACTCGATCGGCGTGTTCCAGGTCGAGAGCCGCGCGCAGATGTCGATGCTGCCGCGGCTCAAGCCGCAACGCTTCTACGATCTCGTCATCGAAGTCGCGATCGTGCGCCCGGGGCCGATCCAGGGCGACATGGTGCATCCCTATCTGCGCCGTCGCGACAAGATCAATCCCGAGCATTATCCATCGCCCGATCCCGCGCAGGGCCCCCCCGACGAACTGGAAAATGTCTTGAAGCGAACGCTGGGCGTCCCGCTGTTTCAGGAACAGGCGATGCAGATCGCCATCGACGCCGCCAAATTCACTCCCGATGAGGCTGACGGGCTGCGCCGCGCCATGGCGACTTTCCGCCACAACGGAACCGTTCATCTTTTCGAAGACAAGTTCATCCATGGCATGGTCCGCCGCGGCTATGAGCGCGCTTTTGCCGAACGTTGTTTCGAGCAGATCAAGGGTTTCGGCGAATACGGATTCCCGGAAAGCCACGCCGCGAGTTTTGCGCTCCTGGTCTACGCCTCGGCCTGGATCAAATGCCGCTATCCCGACGTGTTCTGCGCCGCCATCCTCAACAGCCAACCGATGGGTTTTTACCAGCCGGCCCAGCTGGTGCGCGACGCGCGGGCGCACGGCGTCGAAGTCCGCGAAGCCGACGTCAATTTCAGCGCTTGGGATTGCACGCTCGAACAGGGTGCGGACGGCAAACATGCCGTACGGCTCGGTTTTCGCATCATCGGCGGACTTGCGGAAAAGGAACTGAAAAAGCTTATCGCCGCGCGCGGCAACGGTTTTTCCTCGATCGAGCGGCTCGCGGCCATCGCCGGCGTGTCGCGCTTCACCATCGAGCGGCTGGCCGAAGCCGACGCGTTCCGCTCGCTTGGGCTCGACCGTCGCGCCGCATTGTGGGCGGCGCGCCGCCTCGACGTGATCGGCATCAGCACGGCGCGACGCGCCGCCAATGTCGAGATCGAGCAGCCGCTGCCGCTGCTCGCGCCGCATTTGAGCGACGAGCTTTTTCCCGAGCAGGCGGTGGCGCTGCCGGCGATGCCGCTATCGGAACACGTGGTGGAGGATTACGTGGCGACCGGGCTTTCGCTGAAAGAACATCCCGTGCGCTTCTTCCGCGACCGCCTCGACGCCCTCGGCGCGCTGCGGAACCTAGAACTGCGTAATGACGATGTGCGGCAGGACGCCAAAATCACCGTCGCCGGCCTCGTCCTGGTGCGGCAACGGCCGGGCACTTCGAAAGGCGTCGTGTTCATGACATTGGAGGACGAGACCGACATCGCCAATATCATCGTCTGGCCAAAGATGTTTGCCAAAAACCGCCGCACTGTGATGACGGCGCGTTTTCTCGCCGTGCGCGGCCGCCTGCAGCGCGCCGGCCTGGTGATCCACGTGGTCGCGGACAGCTTTGTCGACCTTTCCGCGGAGCTACCAATGTTACGTGAAGATCGGCTGTGCGAGGGTGGCGACCTGTTCGCGCCGAAACTTTCCGATGGACCGCTGCCGGGCGATGAGGCGCTGCCGCTCAAGAGCCGCGACTTTCATTGACGAGGCTTTTCAACAACCAACCCTGCTATACGCGACTTGCGACATCCGGCCGCCCTTCCTGGCAGCTGGATCGCCCGGGCAAGCGAAAACCGGCGCCAAACTCAAGACCGGCGGTCGTTTACGGCAAAAACCTACAACCGTGGGTGAATACAACGTTATTCAGTGGGGAGTTGCACCTGTTGCGGCTGCCCTATATCGTTAGCGCCTGATAAGCGGGGGTCTCCGCGCGTTGATTGAACGCGGTGGGGGTGCGACAGGAGACCCGCGACACCGCGTCATCGCGGAACCTGTCGGCATTTGCGGTAGTTCCTCGGACTCGAAGAAATCGGGCCGACGGACAAAACGGCCCAGAGACGGCCGGGAGGAAATTGTGCAGCCTGCTAACAGCCTTCTGCGCGACCTCGTGCGAAAGCGCGACTTTTACGCGGGCGGCCTGATGCTGTTGTTCGGCCTGGGGGTCGCGTTCAAGGGCTCGACCTACCGCGCCGGCACGCTCATGCATATGGGGCCCGGCTTCCTGCCGACGGCGCTCGGTATCATTCTTGTCCTGCTCGGCATTACCATCGCCGCCGGCTCGCTGGCGTCTGGAGAACCTGGCCACGCCGAGGACCAGAGCATCCTGCCGGCAGAGCCGCAATGGTGGGCCTGGCTCTGCATCCTCATGAGCCCGGTCGCCTTCATCTTCTTCGGACGTTACTTCGGGATGGCGCCGGGGACGTTCGCCTGCGTGTTTATCGCCGCACTCGGTGACAAGGATGCGACGTGGAAGGGCACGATCGTCCTTGCCACCGTCGTTACCGTCTTCGGCGTCGGGCTGTTCTCATACTTCCTGCAAGTGCCAATGCCGATATTCACATGGAGGGGCGGCCTGTGATCACGACCGCACTGACGGACCTCTGGTATGGCTTCGGCGTCGCGCTCGAGCCGCACAATCTGATGTTCTGCTTCATCGGCGTGCTGGTCGGCAACATGGTCGGCGTGCTGCCCGGCATGGGCCCGCTCGCTACCATCTCGATCCTGTTGCCGCTGACCTTCGGCATGAAGCCGGTCGCCGCCATCCTGATGCTGGGCGGCGTCATGTACGGCGCGCAGTACGGCGGCGCGATCTGCTCGATCCTGCTCAATTTGCCGTGCCACCCGCCGCATGCGGTGACATGTCTCGACGGTTTCCCGATGACCAAGCAGGGCCGCGGCGGCGTCGCGCTCGGCTTAACGGTGTTTGCCTCCTTCGTCGGCGCTTCCTGGGGCATCACCGAAATGATCTTTTTGTCGCCGCTCCTGGTGCGCGCGGCACTGCAATTCGGCCCGGCCGAAGTGTGCTCGTTAATGCTGCTCGGGCTGTTGGCCGGCTCGACCTTGGCGCGCGGCTCGCCGATCAAGGGCGTCGCCATGACCGTGCTGGGGCTATTCCTCGGCTCGGTCGGCACCGATCTCGAAACCGGATCGGAGCGCTACACGTTTGGCATGACGGAACTTGATGACGGCATCGAGCTGATCGCGCTGGCGCTCGGGCTGTTCGGCATCGCCGAGTTCATGAATAGCGTCAATCAGGTGGCGCCGATCAACACCAAATATACCAACGTCACCTTCAAGGACATGCGGCCGACCAAGGCCGACATGAAACGCGCCTTCTTCCCGATGTGGCGCGGCACCATCATCGGCAGCCTGTGCGCGCTCATTCCCGGCACCGGCCCGACCATCGCCTCCTTCGTCGCTTACGCCACCGAAAAGAAAATCTCGAAACATCCGGAAAAATTCGGCACCGGCCTGATCGAAGGCGTGGTCTGCCCGGAAGCCTCGACCCATTCCTCGGTACAGGGCGACTTCATCCCGACCATGAGTTTGGGCATTCCTGGCGACGCGGTGATGGCGCTCCTCCTCGGCGCGCTGATGATCCAGGGTATCGTGCCCGGACCGCAGCTGATCTCGCAGCATCCGGACATCTTCTGGGGCCTGGTTGCCAGCTTCTGGATCGGCAACATCATGCTGGTGCTGCTCAACGTGCCGCTGATCGGCATCTGGGTGAAGATGCTGGCGATCCCCTACAAGTTCCTCTACCCGAGCGCGATGTTCTTCGTCTGTATCGGCGTCTATGCCGCCAACAACGACTTCTTCCAGGTCGGCGAAGTGGTGGCGATCGGCCTGTTCGGCTACATCCTGCTCCGGCTCGGCTTCCATCCCGCGCCGATCCTGCTCGGCTTCGTGCTCGGCCCGCGGTTCGAGGAGAATTTCCGCCGCGCCATGCTGATCTCGCGCGGCGACATCCTGGTGTTCGTCGAGCGGCCGATCAGCGCGGTGTTCATCACGCTGTGTGCGCTCCTGATCGGCAGCCAGCTCTACTTCCGCCTCAAGGGTGGCAAGACACCGGACCTCGAGCCTGCCGACGAGAACAAGGCCGTGGAAATACCGCCGGAGCTTGCGCCGCAACGCGTGCCGGCAACGCCGGCCGAATAATCAGCGCAGGCCGCGTCCAAGTACGCGGCCGAGCCGATCGGAAAACAGCCGCGCATCCGTAGGCCGCTCGCCGTCGAGCACGCGCGCCTCGTCGAACAACAGATGCGCCGCGTCCTCCTTGAACGCGCGCTCGCCGTCGCCGAGCTTGGCCAGCGCGACCACGATGTCGTGCCGCGGATTGACCTCGAGGATCGGCTTCGACGCCGCGTCCAAGCGCCCAGCGCCTGCAAGAATTCGCTCCAACGCCCGGTCCGGCCCCGAATCCGGCGCGACCAAACAGACCGCGCTGTCGGTAAGTCGCTCCGAAGCACGCACCTCGGCCACGGCATCGCCGAGCGCCGTCTTCACGAAGACGAGGAACTCCTTCACCGCGTCCGCGACATCGGCCGGCGGCGCGGCTTGCGTATCGGTGCGCGGAATTAGCGCCAGATCGGCGACGCCTTGGGTCACCGACTTGAACGGCTTGCCGTCGAAGCCGACACCCGGCATGACCCAGAAGCTGTCGACCGGATCGGGCAACAACAAGACTTCAATGCCGCGGGCGCGAAAGCCTTCGAGATGCGGCGAGGATTCGAGGCGCGCCAGATCGTCGCCGGCGAGATAATAGATCGCGGTCTGATTGGTCTTCAGCGCGCCTACGTAATCCTTGAGGCTCCGCCAGCCGCTCCCCGATGCGGTGGTCTTAAAGCGCGCCAGCGCCAGCATGGCGTCGCGGCGCTCGAAATCTTCGTAGATGCCTTCCTTGAGCACCGCGCCGAAGGTCTCCCAGATTTTCGTGTAAGTCTCCGGCTCCTTGTCGGCGAGCCGTTCGAGCTCGGTGAGCACGCGGTGTGTCGCGCCCTTGCGGATCGCGGCCAAGAGCGGGCTCTCCTGGATTTTCTCGCGCGAGACGTTGAGCGGCAGGTCGGCGCTGTCGACCAGGCCGCGCACAAAACGCAGGTAGCGCGGCAAGATATCGGCGTCGTCGGTGATGAAGACGCGCTTGACGTAGAGTTTGATGCGGCCCTTGCGGTCGGGGTCGAACAGATCGAACGGCCGCGAGCCGGGGATGAACAGCAACGTCGTATAATCCTGCCGGCCCTCGGCGCGGTAATGGATGGTGGCGGCCGGCTCGTCGAACTGGCCGGCGATGCTGCGGTAGAAATCGGTGTAATCGGCGGCGCTGATCTCCGCTTTCGGTTTGGCCCACAACGCCGCACCGTCGCTGATCTCGGCCGGCTCGGCGCCGGCCTTCTCGACGATCGCGATCGGCACCGGCACGTGGCCCGATTGCGCCTTGACCACGCGCTCGATGGTGGACCGCTCGGCGTAGGTCTTGGCATCGTCCATGAGATGCAGCACGACGCGGGTGCCGCGTGCCGGCGCGTCGGCAAGTTCCGCGGCCGAAATGGCAAACGTGCCCTTGCCGTCCGACGACCACAGCCAGGCCGTGTCGGCCCCGGCGCGGCGCGACACCACCTCGACCCGCTCGGCCACCATGAAGGCCGAATAAAAGCCGACGCCGAACCGGCCGATCAGCGCGGTCTCGTCATCGGGCTGTTTTGCCTCGATACCGTCGAGGAACGCCTTGGTGCCCGAGCGCGCTATGGTGCCGAGCGCCTCGGCGAGCTCGTCGCGGCTCATGCCGATGCCATTGTCCTCGACGGTTAGGCGTTTGTTCTCGGCATCGATCGACAGCGTGATGCGCGGCTTGACGTCGTCGCCAATGAGCGCCGGCTCGGCGATCGCCTCGTAGCGCAGCCGCTCGCAAGCGTCGGCCGCATTGGCGATCAATTCGCGCAAAAATACCGATTTATCGGAATAGACCGAGTGCACCATCAGCTGCAAAAGCTTGGCGACGTCAGCCTGGAAAGGTTGGGCCTGGACAGATTCGGCCTGGGCCGGCTGCGCCTCGAACGGGCGGTTTTCCGGCTTGCTATCCGCGTCGGCATCAACGGTCATGGCAGGGGTCCCCAGGAGAAACTCGTCAGCTGGAAATGGCGAACAAACGTCAAGGATTCAAGGGCAAAACGGTCCGCCTCATCGCCGAGGCAGCCCGAAGTGCCGAAGGGACCGAGCCGCCTCCACAGGGTGCAATTACATATTTCAACTGCCAGTTTCAATCTGCTATAATGGTTTTATCAATCTGACTTGCCTTGGGGGAAAAGCCATGCGCATCGGGAATAAAGCGACACTCATCCTCGCGTTGCTGGTGGTCATGTCGTTGGGCGGCGGTGTGGTTCAGGCGCAGACAATTCAATTCAGCGTCAGGGACATCGCGCTGAAGAGCGGCGAGACTACTGAATTCGGCGACGTCTATTTGATTGGAACGAATTGCAAGTCTCTGCTCAAAGACACGCCGGTTGTCGAGATTCTGGACGGCCCGCCCGGCGTCACCGCTGTCGTCAATGCGGCGAAGGTGGTACCTCACGGATACAGCTGCGCCAACCCGGTGGCGGGTGGCAAGCTCGTGATCGCCGCCAAAGACGTTCAAGACTACAGTTACACGCGGATGGTGCTTCGGATCACGTACAAGACGGTGAACGGCGAGCGCCAATACAGTCAGGAACTCAATATCGCGCTGTTCCCGCCGAGCTAAGGCCATGAGCAATTTGCGCACACGGAACGTCGTGCACCTGAGATTCGCGGCCATTGTCGCGGCCATTGTCGTGGCGTTTGTGTTAGTTGGCGCCAGCCTCGGAAGCCATAGCTTGGCTAATGCTCAAGATGCGCTGCGCCGGATTGCGGTGAAAAACGGCGAGAGCGTCGATCTCAACTCGGTTTATTACGTGTCCAATTGCAGATTGATCATGATCGGCATGCCGGACATTGAAGTGCTGGAAGGTCCGACAAACGTGGCGCTGAGCATCAGAGAGGAGCCGGTGCTGCCGCGCCGGCAGGGTTGTGCCGCCAAGGTGGCCGGCGGCACGTTGGTGCTCACAGCCAAGGATGTGACCGAGCCGGCCGAAGCGAAGCTGACCTATCGGCTGAATTACAAGACCAAAGATGGCCCCCGCCAGACCAGCGGCGCCCTTATGGTCTCGCTATTTCCCTGATCGCTTGGATGGAATTTATCAGTCGGTCACGACGGGGTCAGCGCGCGGCGCCGCCGGCGGCGAAGATCGCGTCGCGCGCCTCGGACGAGAGCAGCATCTTTTTCTCGTCGTGACCGGCGCCGTCCACGATGGCATGTTTCAACAGTGGCGCCATGCCGCTCCTGGTCATGGCATGAACGTAATTTCGGCCGCGTTCGAGCCGATTACGCCCTTGGGCCTGTGCCGCACAGGACTGGTCCAAGACACCGTTGGCTTTCCTGTCCTTTGCCCCCAATAGCAAAGTGATGTCCCGCGCCGCAAAATCATGCAGGACCTTGCCGACATCGCCGACATAGGGCGGTGGATTGTCGAAGCCGTATTTCCATTGATTGAAATCTTGACAGTCGGGCGGCAGCGGACGCGCCGCCGTGGGATACAAATATGTTCCCGCATTGGCGATCACAAAGCTGATTGCGGGGCCCGGTTGCGGCCGCATCACGACGGCATAACGGGCGAGCATTTGCGCACCGCCGCCGTGACCGACAAAAACGATTCTCTGCAGTTGCGGAAATGCCGACTTGTTCGAAAGCTTCGCCACGACGTCGTCGAGAACGTCATAGGAGCTGGCGGCAGGATCGTTTGATTTGGCCGCGGCCGGGCTTTGCGCGGGCCTGCCCTCGGGCCAATCGGCATTCCAACGCAGATAGCGATCGGCGAGACGATGCGCCGCTGCGTCCGCCGTATCCAGGAATTGCGGCGCCACGACAATGGTCGCTTCACCCGGGGGCCCCGCTGCTTTGGCCAGTGCGAGCCCCGTCGCGAAATAGTCCGCTGCGTTGCGAAGCCTGCCGTGGATGATGACGAGCGCCTGACGAGCGGTTGCGGATCCTGCCTGAAGATCCACCGACGCGTACACCGGATAATCACCGCGGCCACGAGCTGGATCGAGAGTCACGATTGTGGAGCCGACCTGTTCGACTGGCGGAGTTGGTGCCGCTTGGGCGGGGACCGCCATACTGCCGAAAGTGCCGGCTACGAAGAGCAAGGCCGCAAGGGCACACGCCGACAAGCCGCGCGGCCGTCGAACGTGTCCGGCGTTTCCCATCACCCTGCTCCGTCTTCCGACATTCCGCGACTTTCGTGGTCAGCGGGAATGGGTATCCGGCTTTTCCTGACGGCCGGTTACCGGTTCGAAGCGGAAAATCTTAATTTGCCGATCGGCCGGCCGATGTTGCTCGCCAATCGCGATTGAACAGTGCCGGTCCTAGACCGGCACCTTCACCGTCGCCCTCAACCCGCCCATCGGGCTTGCGCCGAGCGTGATGTCGCCGCCGTGGGAGCGGGCGATGTCGCGGGCGATGGCGAGGCCCAAGCCGGTGCCGCCTTCGTCCTGGTTGCGGGCGTCGTCAAGGCGCAGGAACGGCTTGAACACGTCCTCGCGCAATTGCTGCGGGATGCCCGGCCCGTCGTCATCGACCGTCACCGTGAGCCAGCGATGGTCGCGGTGGCCGGTGATCGCGACGGTGGAGGCAAAGCGCGCGGCGTTGGAGACGAGATTGGCCAGGCAGCGCTTGAACGCCGCCGGCCGCACGGTGACTTCCGCCGGACCGTGGAAGGCGACGGTGGCGCGATGGCCGTGGCGCTCGATGTCGAGCCGCAATTCCTCCAGCAAGCCGGCGATATCGGTCGGCGCCGATTGCTCGCCGGTGTCGCCGCGGGCAAAGGCCAGATAAGCCTCGAGCATGGCGGCCATCTCGTCGACGTCTTTCTTGATGGCCTCGACCTCGGGGCTGTCGCCGAGCAAGGCGAGCTCGAGCTTGAACCGCGTCAGCACCGTGCGCAAATCGTGCGACACGCCGGCCAGCATGGTGGTGCGCTGCTCGATGGACCGCTCGATGCGGATCTTCATTTCCAAAAACGCCGCCGCCGCGCGCCGCACCTCGCGCGCGCCGCGCGGCCGAAAATTCGGCGCCTCGCGGCCCTTGCCGAATGCTTCGGCGGCGTCCGCCAGTCGCACGATCGGCTTGATCTGGTTGCGCAGGAACGCGATGGCGATGGTCAGCACGACCACCGAGGTCAGCACCATCCACATCAGGAAGACCAGCGAATTGGAATTGTAGGCCTCGGCACGCGGCGCGAACACGCGCATGACGGCGTCGTCGAGCTTGATGCGGATTTCCACGATCGAGGAGCGGCCGACGGTGTCGATCCAGAACGGCAGGCCGATCTGCTTGCGGATCTCGTTCGACAGCTCCTGGTCGAGAGACGAAAAGAACGGTTTCGGGCCGGGTGGCGGTAAATCCGTGACGGGCAGGAAATCGACCACCAGGCCGAGCCGGTCCTGGGCGATGCGGCGCAACTGGGTGCGATTGGCGCCCGGCGGGAAGGTTTTGTAGACGTCGATGAGAGTGGCGATCTCCTGGGTCACCGCCGACGACAGATAATAATTGACCACGCTCGACTGCCGCTCGACGAACAGGAACGCGACGATCGATTGCAGCACCACGAGCGGCATGATGACGATCAAGAGCGCGCGGGCATAAAGGCCGTGCGGCATCACCGAACGCAGCCAGCGGGTGAAGCGGTCCCACGGCCCGGTGATATAGCCGGCGGCGCCGGCGACCGCGTTGGCCGCGGTCACCACATGCCCTGCCGCGACCCGCAGACGTCCGATGCCATCGTCGAAACTGGCCATGGCTCAGAGCGCCGCGACGAGCCGGTAGCCCACGCCGCGCACGGTCTGCACGATCAGCGGATTGGCCGGGTCGCGCTCGATCTTGCGGCGCAGTCGGTTGACCTGCACGTCGACGGTGCGCTCGCTGGCATTGTCGCCGTTGCCGGCGAGCGCCTGGCGCGGCACGGTCTCGCCGACGCTCGACGTGAGCACGCGCAGCATGTCGCGCTCGCGGTCGGTGAGCCGGATCGCCTCCTCGCCGCGGCGCAACTCGCCGCTCGTGAGGTGGAACACGAATTGACCGAAGCGCACCGATTCCACCGGCGCCGCCACCGGCGGCCGGCCGCGTTTCAAGATATTGGCGATACGCAGCGAGAGCTCGCGCGGCTCGAACGGTTTCGCCAGATAATCGTCGGCGCCGATTTCGAGCCCCATGATCCGGCTCTCCTTCTCGTCACGCGCGGTGAGCATCAGGATCGGCACGGTAGACGAGGTGCGGATGGCTTTGACGAGGTCAAATCCGTTCTCGCCCGGCATCATAACGTCGAGGACGAGAAGATCGAATTTCAAGCCCAAGAGCTTGGCGCGCGCCTCCGCCGCGGTCTCGGCGGTGGAGACGCGGTAACCTTCGGCAACCAGAAAACGTAAGAGCAACGCGCGGATGCGGCGATCGTCGTCGACGACGAGCAGGTGCGGCGCGTCGTCGGAGGGGATCGCGGGCGCGGGCGCCGGCGCCGTCATGAGCCGCGGTCCCGGCCGCGCGGCCGCGCCCGGTCGGCATCGGCGATCAGGCGCAGCACGTGGTCGCGGTCATCGGCGTCGATCATGCCGGCGAGAAAGCGCCGCGCCGCCTCGCGCCCGCCCGGCCCGATCTCGGCCAGCACGCGCGCGATGCGCTCGGTCTGCAGGCCGGCAAGCTGCAGCGCCAGCGCCTCGCCGGCCGCGCTGACATGGAGGAGCCGCTGGCGGCGGTCGTGGGCGCCCTCGCGCTGCACCACATAGCCCTGGTCGATGAGCTGCTTGAGCACACGGCCGAGCGATTGCTTGGTGATTTTCAGGATATCGAGGAGGTCGGCGACCTTGATGCCGGGATTGCGGTTGACGAAGTGCAGCACGCGATGGTGGGCGCGGCCGAAGCCGAGTTTTGCCAGCACCTCATCGGGATCGCCGACGAAATCGCGATAGGCGAAGAACAGAAGCTCGATGAGGTCCCAGCACGGCTCCTGCGGCGTCGCCTCGACCGGTTCGGCGGTGGAGCGGAGTTTTCTGGCCGTGGTGATGCTGATGTCAGCCATTTAGGTAAGCACTATTGACATATTTCGGGCGGCTTGTTAAGCTAGACCATGATCCGATCGAGTTGAATCGGATCATGGTCTAGTTTTTTCGTTGGAGCATGATCTTTTCGGAAAACCGGCATCCACTTTTCCGGATCATGCTCTAAAGCTGCGACCGCGACATCGGACCGCGCCGTTCCGGCTGAACGTTGCGCCGGGCTATAAAGGGCGCTCCTATAGAGCGGCTGCGACCATAACGGGAGTCCCGCCCCGAAGCAAAAGCCGCCGCGCGCAAGCTGCGGCAAGTTTCGGGTGGGGTGAGACATAAGGGAGGCAATGCCATGGCAGTGCCCTTCGACCAACGCTCCGATCTCATCTGGCTCGACGGCAAGCTCATCCCCACCGTCGACTGCAAGATCAGCGTGCTCACCCACGGCCTGCATTATGCGAGCTGCGTGTTCGAGGGCGAACGCGCCTATGGCGGCGTGGTTTTCGAGGGCACCAAGCATTCCGAGCGGCTGAAACGCTCGGCCGAAATCCTCGATTTCGAAATCCCCTATTCGGTGGCGGAAATCGACGCCGCCAAGCGGCTCGTTCTGGAAAAGAACAATCAGAAAGAAGCCTATGTGCGGCCGATCGCCTGGCGCGGCTCCGATCAGCTCGGCGTCTCGGCGCAGAACAACAAGATCCACCTCGCCATCGCCACCTGGGAATGGCCGAGCTATTTCGACCCGGCGCAGCGGCTCAAGGGCATCCGGCTCGACCTCGCCGAATACCGGCGGCCCGATCCCAAAGACCGCGCCCTGCCTGGCCAAGGCCGCTGGCCTCTACATGATCTGCACGGTCTCAAAGCATCGCGCCGAAAAGCGCGGCTATGCCGACGCCATGATGCTCGACTGGCAGGGCCGCGTCGCCGAATGCACCGGCGCCAATATCTTCTTCATCAAGGACGGCAAGATCCACACCCCGATCGCCGATTGCTTCCTCGCCGGCATCACACGCGCCACCGCGATCGCGATCGCGCACCGCCACGGCATAGAGGTGATCGAGCGCCGCATCATGCCCGAGGAGCTTTCCGGCTTCTCCGAGTGCTTCATCACCGGCACCGCCGCCGAAGTCACCGCGGTGTCCGAGATCGCCGACTGGAAATTCACCCCGAGCCGCATCACCCAGACCTTGATGGGCGACTACACCGCCGAAGTGCAGCCCAAGGGCAAGGCCGTGGCGGCGTAGGTCTGCGACGCCGCCGCTCGATCCCGCGCACGGTCAGCGGCATATCAAAAAAATCAGGTTGCCTGTGACGTACGTCACAGGTTCAGCCGGACAGGCGCAATTTCGTGCTGTCCGTCACATGCGCCGTGGCGTTGGACGTTTATACGAAAGGGTAGGTTACGAACTTCGGAGACAGCCATGGACACGAGGAATCCTATTTCGCTTCGCCTGTGGCGCCATGTGCGACAGAGTTTTACCGCATGGCAGGATCGCGCGAATTCGCGCGTCGAGCTGACTGGTCTCACCGATCGCACTTTGCGGGACATCGGCCTGTGGCGCGGCCATGAGCGATCTGGGGCCGCCAAGCTGTTCTGGATTCCATAGGCTACCGGGCGTCGAGCGCGCTATTTCGCCGCTTCGCGCCGCGGCGGCGGTGCCGACCAGCGCTCGGCGGCGGCATCGTCGGTGGCCTTGGCGTCGACCCAGATTTTGCCGGACACTTTTTCAACCTGCTTCCAGAACGGCGCGCGGGTTTTCAGATAATCCATCAGGAACGACGCGGCGGCGAATGCCGCCTCGCGATGGCTCGAGGCGGTCACCACCAGCACGATGACCTCGCCCGGCGCGATCCGGCCGTAGCGATGAATCACGGTGACGCCCAGGAGCGGCCAGCGGGTGCGCGCTTCCTCGACATGGCGGGCGATCTCGGCTTCCGCCATGTCGGGATAGTGTTCCAACGTCAGCGCCGCGATCGGCTCGCCGTTCTCGTCGGCGCGGCACAGCCCGGTGAAGGTCACCACGGCGCCGATATCGGTGCGGCCGCGCGTCAGCAGCGCCGCTTCGGCGGCGACGTCGAAGGCTTCACGTTGCAGGCGGATGGTCGTGGTCATGACGACGCTGTATCAGCCGCCGGTCATCGGCGGGAAGAAGGCGATCTCGTGGGCGCCATCGATCCGCGTGTCGGCGCGCACGTGGTTGCGATCGATCGCGGTGCGGATCACTTTCGGATTTTCGAAGGCGTAGGCGTAACCCTCGCCGCGCTGGGTCAGCCAGGCGACCAGCTCGCCGACGGTCGCTACGCCTGCCGGCGGATCGATCTCCTCCTCCGCCATGCCGACGCGCTCGCGCACCCAGGCGAAATACAGAAGCTTCACGCATCCTCCCGGGTGAGGTGGTGCACCCCGGCCTGCAGATAATCCCAACCCGTATAGAGCGTCAGCATGGCCGACAGCCACAAGCAGCGTGATGCCGATCTGGGTGACCACCGGCACGATGGCGTCGCCGGCCTCGCCGCAGATCAGAAAGCCGACGGCGACGAGCTGCAGCGTGGTTTTCCACTTGGCAAGCCGCGTCACCGGCACGCTCACCCGCAGCTCGGCGAGATATTCGCGCAAGCCCCGAGACCAGCACCTCGCGGCAGAGAATGACCACCGCGGCCAGCAGCGCCCAGCCGTGGATGGTGTCTTCCGCCGCCAGCATCAACAGGCACGACGCCACCAGAAGCTTGTCGGCGATCGGATCGAGCATGCGGCCGAGCGAGGATTGCTGGCCCCAGATGCGGGCGAAATAGCCGTCAAAAAAGTCGGTGACGCCGGCGGCGATGAAAATCGTCAGCGCCACCCAGCGCAGCCACAGCCCGCCGTCGAGAATGCTCTGCCAATACATGCAGCCGACCACGACCGGCACGGCGGCGATCCGGGCATAGGTCAGGATGTTGGGCAGCGCGCTGGCGTGCGCACGCAACCGTGTCGGCGTGGTCGTCGAATTCATGGCCGCACCATAGCGCCGCCCGATGACGGCTGCGAGACCCGAGGCGTGCATGCCAGCGCGTCGCTGCGTGACGCCCCTAATGGAACCTTACTCTTCCGCATGGCCGCCGTCCGATTTTTAAGCCGCCCCCTCGTGGAAAAATTCGTAAATCCGCCGCGCCGTTTCGGCACTGATGCCTTCGACCTGCATCAGGTCGGTGACCGAGGCGCGCTCGATGGCTTTGAGCGTGCCGAAGTGATGCAGCAGCGCGCGTTTGCGCGTCGGTCCGATGCCGGCGATCTCCTGCAGGCCGGCCTCGCGCATATCGCGCGCCCGGCGCGTCCGGTGCGAACCGACGGCGAAACGATGGGCCTCATCGCGCAGCCGCTCGACGAAATAGAGCACCGGGTCGCGCGGCGGCAGCTTGAACGAGTCGCGGCCCGGGAGGAAGAAGGTTTCGCGGCCGGCGTCGCGGTCCGGCCCCTTGGCGATGGCGACCAGCGGCACCTCGGCGCCGAGCGCCGGCGAGCACGTCGCGCGCGGCATTGAGCTGCCCGAGCCCGCCGTCGATCAGCACGAGGTCCGGCCACGGCGACTCGTCGCCCTCCTCCACCGGCAGCGCGATCGGCAGCGTCAGCGCCAGCGCCGGATCGACCGGCGGGATCGGCTGCGGTGGCGCCTCGGTCATCAGCCGCTTGAAGCGGCGCTCCAAAACTTCGCGCATCATGGCGAAATCGTCGCCGGGGGTGAGCTCGGTCGAGCGGATGTTGAACTTGCGGTAGTCCTTTTTGCGAAAGCCTTCCGGCCCGGCGACGATCATGGCGCCGACCGCGTTGGTGCCCTGGATGTGGCTGTTGTCGTAAACCTCGATGCGGCGCGGCGGACGCGGCAGGCCGAAAGTCTCGGCGAGTTGATCGAGCAATTTCTGCTGCGACGAGGTTTCCGCAAGCTTGCGGCCGAGCGCCTCGCGCGCATTGGCGAGCGCGTGCGCGATCAAATCCTTCTTCTCGCCGCGCTGCGGCAGCGAGATTTCGACCTTGTGGCCGCTCTTGGTGGCGAGCGCCTCGGCGAGCAGCGCCTCGGTCCTCGATGGCGTGCGAGATCAGGATCAGGCGCGGCGGCGGCTTGTCGTCGTAAAACTGCGCCAGGAACGCCGACAGCACTTCGCCCGGCCCGAGCGATTTGTCGGCCTTGGGAAAATAGGCGCGGTTGCCCCAGTTCTGCCCGGTGCGGAAGAAGAACACTTCGACGCAGGTGAAGCCGCCCTGCTGATGCACGGCAAAGACGTCGGCCTCCTCGACGGTGCGCGGATTGATGCCCTGCTGCGATTGGATCGCCGACAGCGCCGCGAGACGGTCGCGATAGATCGCGGCGTGCTCGAAGTCGAGCGCCGTGGACGCTTTCTCCATGGCCGCGGCGAGCTGGTCCTTGACCGTCTTGCTGCGGCCGGACAGGAACGCATTGGCCTCGCGCACCAGCGCCGCATAATCGCGGAACTCGATCTCCTTGGTGCACGGCGCCGAGCAGCGCTTGATCTGATAGAGCAAACACGGCCGGGTGCGGCTTTCGAAGAACGGATCGCTGCACGAGCGCAACAGAAACGCGCGCTGCAAGGCGTTGACGGTGCGGTTGACCGCCCACACCGAGGCGAACGGGCCGTAATACTGGCCCGGCCGCGAGCGCGCGCCGCGATGTTTCAGGATTTGCGGCGCCCAGTGATCCGAGGTGATCAGGATATAGGGAAACGATTTGTCGTCGCGCAGCGTGACGTTGAAGCGCGGCCGCAGCCGCTTGATCAGGTTGGCTTCGAGCAGCAGCGCCTCGGTCTCGGTGCGGGTGACGACGAATTCCAGCGTGCGGGTCTGCGCGATCATGCGCTCGATGCGGGTATCGAGGCCGGTCGGCCGCGCATAGGCGCGATGCGCTTCTTGATGTTCTTGGCCTTGCCGACATAGAGCACGTCGCCGCGGCCATCGATCATGCGATAGACGCCGGGCCGCGACGGCGCCTCTTTGATGGCGTGGACGATGGCGTCGCGGCCGGCGGCGAGCGAACCCGCCGCCTCGTCGTCGAGCTGGATTGCCGCGGCCTCGTCGGCTTCCGGCAGCGCCTGCTTCGTCGTCCTCCTCGACGAGATCGGGCTCCGGCGCGACGTCTTTCTTCGGATCGCTCATGCGTGCAGGCATTTTGCGCTGTTCGGTCTCAAGCCAGGTCAGGCCGCGAATATAGACTTTCTTAACGATGACATCTTGGAACTACTTAGCGGTTCATCACCGCTTAACTGAAACATCGCGATAAATTCTATAGGCCGGGTAGACGGTCTTGTTGCCTTATCTTGGCGCCTTACTTCGAGCCTCAATATAGGCATCCGCGGCCCGCCGCGCGCCGGCGTTGCGCAGTGGTCCGTCCGATGCGGTTGCGGAGGTCACCAATGAAAACATGTTCTTGGCGCAGCTCTCCTCGTCGCAACGGCGGCCATAGCCGGCCCGGCGCGCGCCGCCGACCTTCCGGCCGCAAACTACTACAGCGCCCCCGCGCCGCTTTCCGGCTTCAGCTGGATGGGCCCCTATCTCGGCGCCAATGTCGGCTACGAATGGGGCAACGTGAGCAACAATCCGACCAACCCGTCCGGCATCGCCGGCGGTATCGAGGCCGGCTACAACTGGCAATTCGGCCAATTCGTCACCGGCGTCGAAACCGACATCCAGGCCTCGGCGGCGAGCGACACGTTCGCGCCGTGGCAGTTTTCCAATCCGTGGTTCGGCACCTTGCGCGGCCGCGCCGGCGTCGCCATCGGCAATGTGCTGGTGTTCGGCAGCGCCGGCCTCGCCTATGGCAGCCTGACCGTGGACAGCCCCGGCAACCTGTCGCAGACCAGGACCACGCTCGGCTGGGCGGCCGGCCTGGGCGGCGAAGTCGGCCTGGCGCCGCACTGGTCGGCCAAGGCCGAATGGCTCTATCTCGATTTGTCGGACCGGTCCTTCTCGGTCACCGGCACCACCAATGGGCTGACCGCCAACCTGCTGCGCTTGGGCGTCAATTATCACTTCTAGCCCGCGGCCGAGTTCCCATTCCCGGGAGGTAACGGGTTCCATCGCCCAAGTAGGTTCCGCGCCATTCCGAAAGTTCCCGTTGCACGATTTTCGCCGCCGATTAAAACTTCATTTACCATTGTCGTGCCGGCGTTAAGACATTGTTCCCTTTAATCGTGGCTATACTGATCTTAAATCTTGCCATATTGTCGTCCAGATAGACAAATCCACTGTGTCTTCCCTGCACTAGACGCAAAAATGCGCGCGAATACTATGCGGCCACCTAAGTCAATGGAGGTCCATAATGAAGCGCGTGTTTTTCGCCCTGGTCAGCCTGGCGGCACTGACGGGCACGGCGGCGGCGGCCGATCTTCCGCCGCGTCCGGCGCCGGCGCCCTATTACAAGGCTCCGATTGCCGTTCCGGTCTACAACTGGACCGGCTTCTACATCGGCATCAACGGCGGCGGCGGCTTCGGCCGTTCGCATGGGATTCGACCGGCGGCTTCAACACCTCCGGCGGCCTGGTCGGCGGCACCGTCGGCTACAATTATCAGTTCGGCCAAGGCTGTCGTCGGCGTCGAAGGCGACATCGACTGGGCCGACATCAACGGCACCACCAACACCGCCTGCCCGCTCGGCTGCAAGACCAGCGACCACTGGCTGTCCACCGTGCGCGGCCGGCTCGGCTACGCCGCCGACCGCTTCATGCCCTTCGTCACCGGCGGCGCCGCGTTCGGCGATATCCGCGCCTCGACCCCGGGCTTCGCCGGCGCCAACACCACCAATGCCGGCTGGACGGTCGGTGCGGGTCTCGAATTCGCCATCGCCGGCAACTGGACCGCCAAGGCCGAATATCTCTACGTCGACCTCGGCAAGTTCAATTGCGGCATCGTCCTGCGGCGCCGTTCGTGACCGACAACGTGTCGTTCACCACCAACATCGTTCGCGCCGGCGTCAACTACCGGTTCTGATCGCCGCGGCGAAAAATCCCTGGCCTATCAGGCTTTCCCGGTTTATTGGTGTTTCACTCGGGTTCAAGTGATGCCGCGTAGTTTCGGCTATTGGACCCACCCTGGACCCACGGGAAGCCCAAATGCCGATCGAGAATTTGACCGACCGCCGCTTGCGCGGTCTCACCTTCGAAGCTGGCGAAATCGTCGACCGCCGCTCCGGACTGAGCGCCCGGGCCGATCGGGCCGGCAAGGTGACGCTCTCGTTCCGCTATCGCTTCGGCAGAACGCGGCCGCGCATCTTCCTGGGAAGCTTCCCGACGCTGGCGCTGGCCGATGCCCGCATTGAGGCCGGCAAGATCCGTGAGGCGGTCCGTCATGGCCGCGATCCGCAAGGCGAACGTCGCAGCGCGAGCGCACAGGCGGAGATGAACGTCGACGGGCTCTGCGACCTCTTCATCACCCGCTACGCAAAATCGACCAAGGCCTCCTGGCAGGCCGACCAGCAGATGCTGGCCTTCGATGTCCGGCCGCGTTGGGGCGAACGCGCGGCCGCTTCGATCTCGCGTCGGGATGCGATCCAGCTGCTGTTTGCTGTCGCCGAACGCGCGCCAGTTCAAGCCAACCGGTTGCGGGCGCTCTTGTCGAAACTGTTCTCCTGGTCGCTCGACAACGACCTGCTCCCGAACAACCCGATGGCCGGAGTCAAACGGCCGACGGTCGAGGGCGACGGCAGGACGCGAGTTCTCGCCGACGGCGAGTTTCGAGCGCTGTGGCATGCGCTTGGCCGGATCGATGTCGTGCCTGGCGCGCGCGCCGCGCTGCGCATGCTGATGCTGGTCGGCCAACGATCGGGCGAGGTTGCCGGCGCCACGCTGGGCGAATTCCACGACCTCGACGATCCCGGTGCTGCGCGCTGGGAGATACCGGCAAGCCGGATGAAGGCGCGCAAGCCGCATATCGTGCCGATCGTCGGGCTCACGCGCGATATCGTGCGTGCGGAGCTTGAGCGGCCGCGGGCTGCCGAATTTGTTTTGTCGGCGAGCGCGGTGCCCGTCTGGGCATCAACGCCTTGCCGCGAGTGCTGCGCCAGGCGATCGACAGCCTCGACGACGTCGACGGCTTGAGCCTCAGGCGCGAGCCGCCGACGCCGCACGACCTCAGGCGCAGCGTCGTCTCAGGGCTAGCGCGTATTGGCGTGTCGCGCGACGACCGCATGGCGCTCGCGGCGCATGCCTATGGCGACGCGCACGCGACGTACGATAGGCACGATCGCTTGCCGGAGAAGCGTGCCGCGCTGGCAAAGTGGGACAGGCACGTCCGCAAGATTATCGCCGGCGCGCCGGCCGGCGCCGAAATCGTTGCACTGCGGCGGCGACGATGACCAAGCGCAAGACCGCCAAGCAACGCCGCCTACCGTCGCCACTGATGGCGCTCGAATTGGCAAGAGCAGTACAGTCTCCCGCGCCGTCGCAGCCCCCCGCGCCGCCGAGCGCATGGGTTGTCCAGGGCCTGATCGACCGTCCCGAGCTGATAGCGCGGCCGGAATGGCGAGACGTTATTGTCCGGCTCGCGCGCGCGTACGTTGCCCTCAAGCCGCCGGCCGAGCCGACCGCGGCGGAAATTGCGGTATGCGTCGAGCATCTGCTTCTCAAGTTTCCGGGCCAGCCGCCGCTCTCGGTGAAAGAGGCGCGACAGCAAGTCGCTGCGGAGACCGGCAGGACCTATGAGGCGGTCAAGACTGCGCATACTCGCTTCCTCCGCCCCAAGCGTGTCAAACGGGAGCCCACTTGACACGCGCATTTCTCTAAAAATGGTTCTATTCAGACGGTCGCCCCGCGTTTCATTCGGAGTGACCCGGTGTCCAAATACGAAGCTGCGGAAGCAGGCCGCCGGCTAATTAGCGCTTCCGCTTTGCGCCGGCCTCATCCCCATTCTTGGCGGCGGTCTCGATACCAAGCTCCAACAACGTACGGACCGCCTCGGAGAGGTTTGGCACCGCGAGCTGACGCCGACGCCAGTCGTCGAGCCGCTGCATCGTGTCGGCCGAGATCATCACATTCAGTCGTTTTGGGTTGTCGTCGATTTTAGGCGGCACGGGTGCTCCTCGCGAAGGCGTGAAGGTTTCTTCCTAGCACCCACTTGCGCGGATGACCAGATGCGCGTTATATGACCGGATGCGCATTTACGCAGAACAGGCAGAAAGGACGAGAACGATGGGTGAAGCAAAACGAAAGGCCCGGCAGCAAGCCGGACGGCCCTGGGCGCAAGGATCGCTCAAGGTGGTGGCCAACAAGGTCGAATGCTTCGACTGGCGCGGCACGCGCGACGACGCCGTGGCGCTACAGAAGCAATATCTCGCCGCGGTCAATACGCTCGGCGTCGACGCGCAGTCCTATGGGCGGCGCGCCGCCGGCTACCTCATGGCGTTCGGGCCGCCGAAAGTTGGTGAGCCGCGGCTGACGCCGAGCGGCTTCGGCGAGCCCTGGGCCGAAGTCGACGTCGACCTCAACAAGGGCGCCGTACTCTGGTCGGTGCTGCGCGAGCACATTCCAAATACCGGAGCCAAAGTCGAAGACGTCTTCGTCGGCAAGAAGCTCCTCGCCATGTTCAACGGCGATCGCGAGGCGATCCTGGCCGAGACCGAACGCGAACGGCGCGGTGAGCCGTTCAGCGGCGACGACTTCCAGATGATGGTCGCCGTTCTCAGTGAGAACTATCCGCTCGATCCGGCCGAGGCCGTCGCCATGAGCGAAGAAGAGTTCTGCGAGCTGGCCTACGGCAAAGGCCTGCCGGATCGGGCCGGCGAGATCTATCTGCCGCGCATTCCCCATGACGGCACCGAAGCGCTCGCCATGGCCAAGATGCTGACGATCCTGGCCGACACCACCGAGCCGGTCGCCGACCCCAAGGACAGCATCCGCACCTATGCGGGCTACACCGACGCCGAGCTGATGCGCGGCAAGCCGGGGGTGCGGGTGCGATGACCAGGACCATCGACATTCCCGATGCCGGTCTCGTGCAGCATAGAGACTTGGCTCCGGCGGTGGCGGCGGCGATCGCCTATCACGAGGCCGGGCATGCCGTGGCCTTCGTCGTGGCCTATCGCCACGCCCGGCGGCCGCGTTTCAACTCCGTCGCGAGCGTCAAGCACGCCTGCATCGAGCCGGCGGGCGCGAGCAAATACGGCGGCGGCTGCTTCAGCACGCAAGTCTATACGCCGGAATATCTGATCATGTACCCGGACTGGGACTGGGCCGACGCCATGCAATGGCAGATCGTCGCCACTTTGGCCGGCGGCATTGCCGAGGCCGTGCACCGCGGCGAGCGCCGCAAGCGCCATGTGATGTGGTTTGCCCTGTGCAACTGCGGCAGCAAGGACGACTTCATCAGTGTCGACGCGATACTGGCCGATCTGCGCAAGCTGACCGGCCACCACTACGGGCCGCAGCGCTTCGCCGAGCGGACTTTGGTGTTGCTGCTGGCGAACTGGCCGGCGATCGAGGCGATCGCCGCGGCGCTGATCCGCGACCAGTACATCGACGGCGATGAGATCGAGCGACTGGTGTTCAGCAGCGGGCGTGACGTGTGATGCGTCGATGCCTGATCTGTAACGGCCCGGTAAGCCCGAAAAGCCCGACACCCCTGCTCTGCACGCCATCGTGCCGTGCCGAGGCGGAACGCCGGCACGCCGCCGAGAACCCCGTCGCGGCCGAGCAACCCGTCGAGGCCAAGCCCCCGCGCAAACGCCGGCGCCGCCGCGTTGCCAAGATCCCCCGAGGCCGTCCGCGCGGCCAAACGCAAGTACGCTCGCCGCTTCTACGCCACGCATCGCGAGGCCATGCGTGAACGTCAGCGCCGGCGCTTTGCCGAGGACCCCGAGGCCGTCCGCGAGTACCGGCGCGAGTACCGGCGGCGGCGCTTCGCTGAGAACCCCGAAGCCGTCCGTGCGGCCGGACGCAAGGCCGGACGCCGCTACTACGCCAAAAACCGCAAGGCCTTGCTTGCGCGCCAGCGCCGTTACAACACCAAGAACCGCGAGGCCGTCCGCGAGTACCAGCACCGCTGGTACATCGCGCGCCACCCGCCCAAGCCCAAGCTCGAGCCGCTGCAGCTGCAACCGGGCGAGCGCTTCGATGCCGTCGGCTACATCCACAACAACAAACTTACCGTCACGGTGGCCCGCGCCTGCGGCCTGACGCGGCAGGCGGTCCATGTGTGGCGTGACGTTGCCGACAAATACGTCCTCGTGGTCGCGCAGGTGCTCGGCGTCGCGCGGCATTTCATCAGGCCGGACCTCTATCCGCCGGATGACGTGTCATGAGCGAGACCCGCTGGGGCCCAAGGCTCGCACGTTTGTATTCGGTCGACGTGAAGCGCCTCGAGGCGCAGCACGCCGCCAAGCTCATGCCCGACGCCAGCACCTGGGGCGAGGCCGTCGAAGCGCTGTTCAAGACCATGCGCAGCCTGGGCCCGGTCAAGGGCAGCAAGCTGATCAAGCGCGCGTCCGACTATCTGGGCGGCGTCGGTGACACGGAGCGCATCCATTACACCGTGCATCGCCATTTCAGGTCGCGCGCCGCCCGGCTGATGTTCTTCACTTTCAGCTATGGCCGGCATCCTGATCCGGCGGTACCGCACGAGGAAGGGTTGACGATCGCGCTGCACATCATCGTCGACGGCCGCAAACGCTCGATGTGGACGAGCGGGGTGCCGCTGGCGTTCATTTCGCGGCACGCCATGAATAGGCTCTATGAGCGCAGCGCCATCACCGAGAACGCCGACGCCTCCACCGCCTTCGCGGTCGCCGGCATGCTCGGTTATCTGACGCATCTGTCCGACAAGCACGCCGACAGCGCTTTGAACTTGTTGTTCGATAAACTGATCCTCACCGGCGGCATACACCGTTGCACGCTGACGCTACGCAACAAGCGCCCCGGCGAAATTCGTTTTTTCGACGTGAGGACGGTATTGCCGGAGGCCGAACTCGGCGACAGCCGCTACGCGCAAATCGAGCAAGCCAAGATGGCCGCCAGTGCGGTCAGGGTGTGGCTCGAGAGTGAGGACATCGACGAGCGCGCATACGCCGAGGCGATACCGTATTTGCCGCGGCGCGCCGACAACTATCCAACCTTGGTCCGCAAAACGAGTTGCGCGTGATGGCCAAGGCTATGGGCGGCGCAAGGGACTTTGTTCACAAGCTCCACCGCGCGTTCCCGCTCGTCAACATCGAGGTGGCGGACAGCGGGTGCCTCCGCGCCAACGGGCGGTCCATCCGCGTGCGGCCGTCCGACAGCCCCGGCTACTGGCGCTGCGTACGAAAGTGCATTCGGCGAATGATGGAACGCCGCCCCGAAGGGGAGACCGAGTTCGGGCAATGAGCAACCCGTCGCCCAAGTTTGCGCGCGAAGTGCGCGCTCGCCTGAGAAGGAGAAGACCGATGAACCTGACCGCCAAATCACTGAAATGCACCATCGTGCTCGATGCCAACGAAGTCGCCGCTTTGAGCGAACCGACGACGCCGCGGGTGGTGCTGCGCATACAAGTCGCCGGCCGCACCGTCACCGCCGATGTCGCCGCCAAGGCGGTGCGCAAGGCGCGCGCCATGATCGCCCAGCACAGTAGCGACGGCGTCGCGGTGCTGATCCAGGGCAAGCTTACTGCCGGCAACGCCGTCGAAGAGGCCGGACTGATAGCACAACCGAGAACGCCGGCCGCGGCGCCGAGCCTCGCATCATGACCCATAAACCTACCAACCTGGAGGACGCCCGCGCGCTCAAGCGCATGGGCGTTGCGCTCAACACCCCGGTCGAGAAGCGGGAGTTCAGCGCCGCCTATAGCAAGCATTGGTTCAAGCTGATGGACGCCCACGCGGCGTTCATGGTGGCGGCCTACGGCGACATCAGCACGCCGCGGGCCTGGCGGCATCTGTGTCGCCACCTGCGCAGGCTCGACCGTGCTGCCGTGCGCTGTCTGGACTATGCCAAGGCGGACGCTGCCGAAGGGCAGGATCGCGACGAACATGCCCTGATGGGGTGGTTCGTGATCGAGCGCGCGGTACCGTTCATCACCTACTGGGACGAGGCCCTCGCCGCCGCCGAGGACGGCGCCGAGCTGGCCATCAGGCCGGGCGATGTGCCGCGCTGGACGGACGAGGACTGATCAGATGCGGGAAACAAAACGGAAAGCAAAACATGAAGCCTTATTGCTTAAGCGGGAAGCGGTGTTTCTCGAAGCTGAGGGCGCCCTGCACACGCTCGACGCAGGCAAAGCCGACGATCTGTTCGGCGGCAATGCGGCCGCCAAGGCGGAAGCGCAGGTCCAGCTGAAGGGCATCGTGCTCGAAAGCCTGCGGCTGTTCCTATGCGCGTGTTGGGACTTGCGCCAGCATAGCAACGGCACCTGGTCATCGCGGAAGCGGCCCAGGAGCAGGCGACGCCCACCACCGGGCGGCGGGTAATGTTCCGTACGCTTCAGGGCGGCTTGCATGGTGCCGCTCATGGCCTGGGTCATGACGCTCGCTCTGCAGTCCGGCCATGATTTCTTCGACCCTGGCTGGCTGGACTGGGACTATGACTTGTTGATCCTCACCGCGATCTACGTTGCGATCAACGCTTACGTCTGCGTCATTGCACAGGGCAGGTTCGTCCGCAGCATGCGCAATGCGCGCACGCTCGAGAAACAATACCGGGATGGTCGTTTCGGTGTGCTCGCGCTCGTCATCGGCGGCGCCGTGTTCGGCCTCGCGACCTATGCGATCCACGATCGAGCGGCCGCGGCGCAGGATCTGATTGTCGGTCGAGCGAGGGTAGTTGATGGGGACACAATTGTGATTGGCAGCGTGCATCTGAGATTGCAAGGTTTAGATGCCGAAGAAACTTTCATGACCAACGGACCGAAGGCCAAAGAGGCCATGCAGGACATCGTCGGCGATCAGATCGTCACCTGCAAACCTGACGGCACGCGATCCTACGCGCGCATTGTCGCGATTTGCGTATCTGCCCGACGGCACTGATGTCAGCGCAGAAATTGTCCGCCGCGGCTGGGCGCTCGATTGTTTCCACTTCTCGCACGGGCGCTACCGCGGCGACGAGCCGGCGGGCGTGCGGCAGAAGCTCTATCAGGCCCGCTATTGTTAATATCGATGCGCTCGCGGCGCAGCCCGCGCTCGTGCGGCCCGACCGCCGGCATCAATCTGAACCAGCCGGAGGCCTCACGGATAACGGCGAATGTGCCCGGCAGCGTCATGACAAGCCAATATAGGTCTCGCGTTCCGCCGCCGTCAGCTTGCGCCCCTTGGCCGGCACGCTGACGGCGAATTCCGGCCGCCAGCCGGCGTGCAACCGTCTCAAGGCCGTGGAATAGGAAAAGTTGTTGCGCCGGCACCACTGCTTGATGGTCAGCGTCTCGCCGTCGAGGGTGAGCGGATCACGAAAGCTACGCGCCGGCGTTGATAGCGCGCGCTCGGCAGGCCAGCCGTAGGTGCGCATCCTGGACCACACCGATCGATATTTCAGATTTTTCAGCGCGCACCAGCGCCGCAATGTGCGGGTCTCGCCGTCAAGCGTGACCGCGATCGTGTTCGACATCAGGCCCAGCCCGGCCTCGAGCCGTCCCATGGCTTGGTCAATCCAGGCCCGGGACTTTGCAGCGGCGCCGGCTTGAAGAAGGGCAGCTTGGTGACATCGAGCCAATCCAGCTGCAATGGGCCAGGGATCGCGCTGGCAAACGTCGTCGGCGCCTTGGCATGCTTCGAGCGCAGGCGGTTGCACGTCGCATCGAACTCGGCGTCGAAGAATTCCTTGGCCATCGCCTTGAGCTGTGGCTCGGTCAGATCGTTGCGGCCGGCGGCGAAATCACGAAAATCATCCGCCGTGATGCCGAGATCGCGCGCCAGGTTGGCGTAGGCGTCGATTTTCTTGACGCGCGCACTGGCGACGGCGCGCAGCGAGTCGACGCCAGTGACCTCGGCGGCGGGCTCTTGCTTGGCTGAAAACAAGTTCATGCCGCGACCTCTTGTCTGATGCCGAAATGTCGACCGAGCGCATCGAGTTTCATCGCTGAGCTTCTTGCCGGCAATGAACGCCTGGATGTCCATCGGCGTCAAATCGATGGCCGACGCAGCCGAGGTTATGGAAAGCCAGCAGCGGCGCCTTGAGCATCTGTTCACGCGAATAGGTCGGCATTGTTCTGCTCCATGGCGGTAACCAATTGTGAAAACGAACTGCGCGGCCGCGGCACGCCGAGGGTGGCCTCATCACGTCCACCCTCGGCGGCCTGGACGCGCTGCGACGCCGGCGTTGCCATCAAGGGCTTCGTTAGCCGCTGCTGCGATGCGGACTGAATTTCCTCGGCACGGCGAGCGTTGAGCTGGCGCAACACTGCGAGTATTTCCATGCCCTTCTCGACGGCCGCCTTGGCCAAATCGTAGCCGTGCGCCACGGCACTGGGCGCATATCGTGACGTGACGCGAGCGGCCGGATTTGCCGGATCGTGCGCCAGAAGAGACCTCCGTCGAGCACGGCGCTCGAGACGACCGCGCACCATTTGTTGGCATCGCCAACATGATCCATGTGGAATGAAAGTACGCTCGCGGCGAAGCTGAAAAAACGGCAGCGCTTGGCCTCTTCATCGGTCACCAAGGCGCGAACAAATAAACCTTGCGGGGTCGACTTTCAGCTCGAGGATCCCGCCGGCCGGTCGCTGATGGCGAAACAGCAACGGAATATCCGATTTGAAGCTCGACCACGCATCGGCGCGGAACAACGTGCGTTCGCGGTCGACGATCGGAACGCTGGCATAGCCCTCGATGATCTGGTCGCCGACGGCCGGCGCGAGCGGCGGCGGTGCGGCGAAGCGATCGGGCGCGGTGCCGTGCTTGGCATGCAAGCCGCGCGGTGGCCAGACGTAAACGAAACCCTCGGCGCTCATCGTGGCTTCAGCGCGTTGATCTGTTGCTGGAGGCGCGAAGGCGCGCGGGCGATCGTGCAATGCGGCTCTTTCATGAGCGAGCTGTTCGAGCTGCGCGATGCGCGCGGCAACGTGCTCGTCGCGACGCGCGGCGTCAGCGACGTTCATGGCATCCGTAAATTCCGGATATCGCTGGCGCAGCTCGCGCGCACTCCCGACCGGTGCGTCCACCACCATGAACTTACCGCGGTGGATATTGTGCTGCAGCGCGCGGATATCCTGGCGCGGACTATCGGCGACCATGAAGGCGCCTTTGACTATGCCGGTCCGATCCATGGCGCCGCTCCGTCGCTCGATGACGTTGCCAAGACTAGCACAACGGCGGCATTCAACCCAACAGACGCTCGATATCGTCGTCGGTTTTAACGACCGCAATTTCCGCGCCGAGCGCTCGATACGTCTGGTGAAAGGCGCGCTGATGCGGCGACAGTACGCCGCCTCGAGGCCTTTTCAATTCGACGAAGATCACACGACCGCCGGGCAAGACGACAAGACGATCGCAGAAACCGCGGCGGCCGACGAACTCGACCTTGTCGGCGACGCCACCGAGCGCCTCGACGCGGCGCACCAGCGCGCGCTCGATGACGATATCTCTTTGGCGCCGGGCATCTTCAAGCCACCGTCGACTGCGGCAGGCGCGGCATCATGCGGCGCATCCGGCAATCCGGCTCGCCGCAGTGCAGCTTGAGATCCGGCTTGCCGGTGACGCGAGCGTCGCAGCGGCCGCATGTAGGTCAGCTTGAGCTTCTTGCGGGTGGTCTCGCTGTCCTGCTGGCGGTCGTAATAGGCAATATCGAAAGCGGCGTTCCTTGAAGGCTTTATCGAACGGTCCCTTCGGAACGATGTAGTGCGACATGCGCTGGCCGGTGCGCTTGCCGCCGACGGCGCCGGTGTCGGACGGATGCAGGCCGACCCGTTCCATCCAATCGGCCCATTGCCGATTGTGGTAGCCGCTACGGCTCGGCTCGCCGAAATTCTGCTGCTCAAGATGCACCATCTCGTGCACCAGCGTGCTCAAGGTCTGGGCCACGGAGCGGCTTCTTGAAATGCTTGGGGTTCATCGCGATCTCGTGGCGGATCACATGATGGCGGTCGCGGCTCTCAAACACCTCCCGCTTGAAATAGCCGTAGGCGCTGCGATGGGTGCGCACCGTGATGGCGCATTCTGGCAGCCGGCCGCCGAACAGCTTCTTGTTGAAATAGGCGTAGGCCTGGTCGAGGCCGTCATAGATCTTCCGGGTCGGGGTCAACATTGAATTCCTCATGCGCGTGTTTTGTGCCGTACGATGCAAATGTATCGTACGATGCAAAACCACGATTGTCGACAAAAATTCCGCGGCAATTAACGGTTTCCGGCTGCGAGCGGTAATAAGTGTGAATAAGTCATCAGCAATCGGGAGTTGTAGGCTTAAAAATAGCGCGCTACTTAGAGGACCTCCCCCGGCGGCTGGCGCGAAAATAAAATGGTGTTGCTACCCCCGCCCACTTGTATTCAGCGCACAGAATGCTGTTTCCCGGCGTTGCCGTGGCTCGTTGATGCGGTCATTCGCCTGAGCCGCTCTGTCATGCCGATTGATCCGATCGCATCCTTGCTGCTCCGTTAACAAGGCCGATCGTTAATTAAATGACGCGCCTCTTGCATCCGGGTGGCTCTTATCACATATGTACGGTGGTACGGATGTGATGGAGTCGTCAAAATGCCGCCGATCGTCGCTTATTATCGCGTATCGACCGCAGCCCAAGGCCGCAGCGGCCTTGGCCTCGAGGCCCAACGCAAAGCAGTCACAGCGTTCGCTGACGCTGAAGGTTTCGACATTGTTGCCGAATTTACCGAGGTCGAGACCGGCAAGGGTGCCGATGCGCTCGATCGTCGGCCGCAGCTTCGGGCGGCACTGAAGGCCGCCAAGAAAGCCAAATGCGAGGTGGCAGTCGCCAGGCTCGACCGGCTGTCGCGCGATGTTGCCTTCATCGCCGGGCTGATGAGCCAGCGCGTGCCGTTCATCGTCACCGCGCTGGGCCGCAATGTGGATCCGTTCACGCTGCACATCTACGCCGCGCTCGCCGAGCAGGAACGGCGGATGATTTCACAGCGCACCATTGCCGGACTGGCGGCAGCCAAGGCGCGCGGTGTCGTGCTCGGCAGCTACAGCGCCGTGCTGGCAGAGAAGAATTCTACCGCGGCTGCGGCCCGCGATACCGCTCTGGCGCCGGTTCTGGCCGAGCTAGCTCAGTTGTCGGCCAATGCCGTCGCCGTCGAGCTTAACCGGCGCAAGATCGCCTCGCCGCGTGGTGGCACATGGTCGGCAACGACGGTGATCCGCGCGCAGCGCCGGCTGGCGGCAACCAAACAAAAATAATCTATCAGCCACGGGACTTAAGCGCATCTTCCGGCGACTTCGGCCAGCGGACTTGGTGCTGCGGTTCGCGCGGGATAATTGATCTGCCGGCTTTCTCGTCCTCGCGCGCGCGACGCAGCCACCGTTCGCGATCGGTCTCAACAAGTGTCGCCTCGACAACAGGATCAACCCTCTCGGCAACGAGAGGTGCGAACTGCGGCGGCGTATCGTTCGCGGCGAATTCGTTTGTTCGATCGTAATCTTCCAGTGGCATCGGCGTGCATTGCTTCAGGTCGATGATCGAGCGGCCGCCCTTCAAGGCCGCAATCTGCACCTCGCTGAGAAAGAACGAACTCGGCGCTACGACCAGATTGATCTGCGGCGGCAGATGAAAACCGGTAACATCGTTGCTATCTTCGCTACCGCGCACGACGAGCTTCGACATCAAAGAGGCCGTGGCTTGTGGATGATTATCAGCAAGAAACTTGGCATAGCCTTCGATGCCATCGCCGATGCTCTTGTTGGAAGCGGCAATGCCGGCGACGATTTTTTCGGTGATGGTCTTCGGAAATTTGTTCTTAGCACCCTTGGGTCGACCGCCGCGCGGATGCGGCGCATGACCAGCCTGGAAGCCGTGCGATTTGTTGGCCAGGACTTTTTTTAATGTCGTCATCGTATTAAGACCTCGCTTTGGGCCACGGTTGAGATCGCCGATTGCATTCTATAAGGCATTTTGCGCTCGCACCCCCTGAAACTGACCGCTCCAGGGAGGCTCAAACCGCCAGTATTTTATTGCCACCGCATCATGCTGGCTTCGCCGGCAGCTTCAGCTTCCCGAAAAACTTGAAGATCGGCAGCAGACTGCCCGTGCTCGCTTATCGGTTGCGCGGACGCTGAACCCGCAAACGGCGCTCGTGTCACTCACCACTGTGTTTTTATATCGCTCCACACCCCAGTGTTATATACCCAAAGCTCCACCACCGTTCTCCATTTACCCCTTTTTTAAGAGATTTCCTGCTCATTAGTAAGATGAGTGACACAAGTGACACAAGCTTACTAACCGGCTGCTCTGGCTTGGGAAAATCGCGTGTCACTGTATTTTTCTACAGTGACACCAGAGTGACACAAGTGACACGCCCGAGCCCTGCCGTGTCACTCAAGCCCAAAACTCAGTGACACGCTCAAAATCACGCCTCGTCGGCACACCATTTTTTGAGCTTCACAACCTCCGGGTGGTCTTGCCACTCGGCCGGAATGAGCTTGCCGACATCTTTCGAGCTTATCGATGCCCCCTTCAGCGGGCCGCCGCCATCGCGGTACCATCCCGTCCTCGCCTCGTCGAAATGAACGCGGCCCTCGGCGTTCAAGGTGATGCCGATGTAGTAGCGCCGGCCGTCTCTGGCCTTGAACACGTTTTTGTCCTGCCCGATCCGGGGATGCGACAGCGCCTTCAGGTTCTTGCCGATGACGCGGCGGTCGAGGATGGTTTTCTCGCCGCCGTGGCTTTCCTCGCGCCAGCTGTTCAAGGCGATGCAGAAATCCGCCGTCGACATCATCACGTCGGGGTCGAAGCGGATGCAGTCGCGCAGGAAGCCCTCGACCGGATTGGCTTCCAGGCGCATCTCGTCGAGCGCGTCGAGGCTGGCATCCGGAATAATGAAATCGCCGCGCGCCAATAAGCGTTGCAGCCCGAGCAGCGCCCAGTTCAACAGCCCGGCTTTCTCCTGGCCGAGGATCAGATCCGCGGGCTCCCACGCCGGGTTGATGGCGCGAGCCTTGGCGGCCACGCCGACATATTCACCCTTCTGGAATATGCGCGTCAGCGACACGATGAGCAGCCGGTTGATCATCGCCTCGGTGTTTTCCTTGAACGTCGGCGCATGGTTGGTGCCCCAGAAGGGCGGCGCGCAGATCGGCATCGTGATCAGATGCTGGTTCTTTACGTTGATACTCAGGCTTTCCCTGGCGATGATCGCCTTCGCCAGAGAGCTGATGAACCACACGCCGATGTCGAACGCCTCGTCCAGAACCCACGGCGCGCGGCGTGTGAATTCCTCCATCCCGTGGGTCTTGCTGATCTCCGATAGCGGCGTTCCGATCGGATGATCCGTCGTCATCCCGGCGAGGATCGCCAACAACTGGCTCTTGCCGGTGTCGCTTGCACCGTGCAGCACGAGTGCCCGTTTCAACGCCTTCGGCAGCTTGTCGATCACCGAGGCGCCGAACACCTCCTGCAGCAGCATGATGGTTTTCTCGGCCTCCTCCGCCGTAAGACTGATGAAGTAATCGTCGAGCAGTTCATCCCAGTGCGGACATTGCGCCGTCGGGTCGTACGCGATCTCGATGCGCCAGGTGGCGTAGTGCGCCTTGGCCAGCGGCTCGACCGCGAGCGTGACCGGATCGACCAGCCCCGAGCGCGTCGGCACCTTGCCGTGATCGTCCCAGACGATAGGGGCGTTGGTCCGCAGCAGCGGACTGCGCATGAGATACTTGCGCGCCTCCGACACGAACTTGATGAAGGAGTATTTTCGCAGCTTCAGATGCTGCAGCATCATCTCGATCTGGTTGTTGAGAAAGCTGTCGGGTTCCGGCAACAGCGACCACAGCCCGTCGTGATAGGACCACAGATGCTCGCGGCCCTTCTCGTCGGCGACCATGAGCAGGTCATCGCCGTTGGTCCGCAGCAGCTCAAGCAGTTGTTCGGCGACGTCGACAAAAGGCGGCGGCCGGTTCACCGCCGCCACCTGATATTCTTCGTGCTGTTCTTCGGCGTGTTCGATCTGGCGGTTCAGATATTCCGGCGGGTTCTTCTGTTCGTGGCAGTGCTCATAGATCGCCCGACCCCGATACTTATCGTCGAGGCACGCCGCGAAGAAGGTATCCTCCGCGATGTTCGCGCCGATGCACTTGAGCAGAAATCCGAACAGCAGCCCGCTGCGGCTCTGGTATTTGCCGTACTCCTCACCCGCGCCGCGATCCATGAAGTTGAGCAATTCGATCAGCCGCTGCGGCAACTCGGTCTTTGCTGCCGCGGTCTTTGACTTCGCCGGCGGCGCCGCCGGGAAATCCTCCGGCGTGCAAGTCGCGCCGGTGAACGCGATCAACGACGACTGACATGGCGTGCGGCCGAGCTTGAGCTTCGCCTTGGTCGGCAGATTGGTGGTGCCGGGTAGCCGCAATATCCGATCGATGTTCTGCGTGCCGGCGGCACTGCCAAGCTGCGCCATCAGCCGCTTGGCGCCGGCCTCGAGGGCGGCGATCTGCGCGTTGATCGCGAAGTCATAATCGAGAACCTTCTTGCCGTTGCGCGTGAACAGCAACGGCTCGGGCAGCTCGATCGGGGTCGCCAGCTTGAACAGCCCATTAAGCCCGTTGCCGCTGTCGACGAGGCCGGCCGGAGCGAAAGCGAGATTATCGATCTGGGCGAGATATCGCGCCTTGGCGTCTTCCGGTGTCTCGTCCTTTGTCGGATCCAAGTCGGTGGGCAGGTATTCGATGACCGCGATATCGGTCTTCGACGCCTTCTTGGTCATCGGCTTGCGGGTCGGATTGAGCGAGTAATACAGATTGCGCGTGCCGTTGTGCTTGGCGACGAATGCGTTGACCGCGTCGACCTCATCGACGGTGACGACCTCCTCGATGGCGCCGGTACCGCCGGCTGGATTGATCGCCAACAGCATCCACGGCCCGCCCGGGCGCAGCTGGTCGAGAAATATTATCGCGTCATCGGTGGGGTTGTGCGTCATGACGCGCCTCGAGATGTTTGTTTGTTAGGTTGTGGTGATGGGTCGTCGCCGTCGGGTCCGGCGCGCGAGCGCGGCCTACTGCAAGCGCGACGTCGTGATCGCCGCGCTCGACCCGAGCGCCGGCGCATGCAGCCGCAGCCGGACGGCGCAAAGCTGCACGGGCAAAATTTATCGAAGCGTTCGCCCGGACCGATCATGTGGTTTCTCGCGGTTCGGCGTCGGGCTGCGCACGTGCCTTTAGTTCCTGCAGGACCCAATGCGCTTCGTTGCGCGAGGCGACCCAGCCGCCGTCGACCAGCGCACGCTCGAATTCCGCCGCGGTCGTGAGCTGTGCCAGCGCCAGTGCCTCGTCGCGCGGCACGTGCAATCCGACCATGGCCAGTTCTTTTCTCAAGGCCGTCATGGCTTCACCTCGTCGCGCTCCTTTGTTGCCGACCGCATGAACGGCAGCTTCAACGTCGGCTTGGTGCTGTTCGGGCTGGCTGGCAGACGTCGTTCTGGAATTGAGGTCGTGATCGGATTTGCCGGATTTGCCGCTGCGGCGGCCTTGGTTGCTTCGGCGGCCTTGGTCGCTGCGGCCGCCTTGGCGGCCGCTGCTGCCTTGGTCCGCTCGAGCGCTCTCGCGGCCCTGACCTGGGCTGCCGCCACCTTTGTCGCCGCTGCCGTCGCTGCGCGGGCCGCCAGCATGGCGGTGACCCACGCCGCGGCGCTCGCCGCCTGCGCGTCGGTCACCTCACCGGAAGGATTGCCGTCGAGATCGACCCGCACCGCGCCGGCGACCATGGCCTGCAGGTACATCAGCCGGCCGGTATAGCCTCGCAGCAACCCGAGCCGATCCGCCAACTCCGGGCAGCGCGCCGCTATGTCGATGTGGATGCCGATCTTGAGCGGCGCGTGAACCTGATACTTCCCGACCACGAAAGCCGCCGGGAACAGCGCGGCGAGACTGACGAGCAGCTGCCCGAGGTCCGAGGCCCGGCGCCGTCGCTCTTCGACCGATAGTTTTTTCCGCATTGGGGGCAGTCCCTGTCGTGTGGGGCTGCCGGCGGCGGTTGCTGGGAAATTCGATGCGAGGTAAAAGGCGGTAGTTGTGGTTTCGCTTCGAGATTTCCGGTGTTACCAGCGCCGGCACAAGAAAAGGCGCCCTTGACGGGGCGCCTTTTCGTTATTCAGGCGGCGCGTTCGTCGATCCGCGCCAAATAGGCGTCTTCAACATTGACGAGCGCGGTGAGGAGATCCTCCTCACGTTCGGCCGAGAGCTTCGACAGGCCGGCCGCGGCGCGCCGTGCTTGCTCATGATCGATGACGTCTTGCCCTGTGGTGCCGCCCTCCAGCGGATTGGGAAACTGGCCGTGTTTGCGGCGGCGCCAGCGCGTGGTCCGGCTCAAGCGGGTGACGACGCCGACGGTGTGGTCGCTGAATTTTCTGACGCGGGCGGGGATCATTCGGTCGCTCCTTCGAAACAGTGCGCGACCTCCTTAATAGTGGTGAAAATTTCAAAAGGCGCGTGTCAACTGGGATCCCGTTTGACACGCTACGGCTTTCACGCCAGCGGCCGCCGACGAGAGCCGACCAGCCGCCGTTCGGACCCACAGCGGACCCACGGCCCCTGCACGGCGCCGGCCGGCATCGCGTCTCTTGGGCGTTGCGCCTGTGATTTCAAGCCTTTGCCGCGACGGCCCGGCTCGTGAGCCCGAGCCAAGGCACGTCAACGTGTCGTTCACCACCAACATCGTTCGCGCCGGCGTCAACTACCGGTTCTGATCGCCGCGGCAAACGCTCAAACGACAAACCCCGGGGCCAAAACCCCGGGGTTTTTGTTTTTTGCGGACTAGGGCCTCGGCTTCGAGAATATCGGCGCGCAGTCCAAGCTTCATGGACCTGTCGTGACCCATGATGGCGGATCGGGCGGGAGGCTCAGGTTTTCCCGAAAGGTCTTTATGCGCAGCTCCTGCACGGCCGACGCCTCCATTTGCGCCTCGATGCCAATGGCACGGTCGTATCTGCCGTCCAGAACGCCATAGAACAAGATGATCGCGAACAGGAAAATGCTGAATATCGTCAGCGACCTATGATCCACTTTCGCGCCGAACATGTAGAGATTGAGGCCGCCGATAAAAGCCAAAACCGCCGGTATCAAATTTCCGATTGCAGATGAACCGCTTATTCCCGTCAGATATCCCGCGATGTAGGCGATCAGGACAATGGGGATGGCCACCAAAACGTCGATATATTTGAACTGCTTGCCCTTATTTCTGCGGCTGTCGATAGCGGCAAAGACCAAACCTGCGAGAGTCCCGATCAGAAAAGGCTTGATGAGAAGTAAGAAAAACTGCTCCTCGGATGTAAACATCGGCTCGCTCAGCGTGGAAATGGACTAATCAACGGATTCTGGGATTTTCCGGCCGATGCACATTTCTTCTGCGAGACGCACGCCATGAACACTTTCTTTTGCTCGTCATTCAATTGTTTCGTAAATCCGTCCTCACAAACCTGCTTGGTGCACGGATCGGCATTGGGCGCAGATCCACCTTGCGCCCTGGCCGTTGGGGCCGTGAGCACCATGGCGATAGCCGGCCAGGACGGCGCAGAGCCAAGTCATTTTTTTCGACATGCTGCATTCTGTGCCAAAATGAAATGCCGTGCAATCGACAGTTATCGTGCCGCCATCCAGGCTCGGTGACGCAAAACCCCGGAGCGGCCGCTCCGGGGCTCTTTGTTGGCAAGTCTGTCGTTGTCGCAACTGCGGCCAAAACTCAAGCCGGCACGACGGGCACCTTGTCCTTGCGCAGCTTGGCGATGAACTGCGGATCGTTGTGCAGATGCGCGGTGACCAGTTCCGGCGGCGTGAGCGCAAGCCATTGGTCGAGCGACACGTCGGCGTAATAGTCGCTCTTGAAGATTTCCAGAAACTTCAACGTCGTGCTGCCGGTGTTCTCGATGTAATGCCCCATGGCGAAGGGCACGAAGCCGACGTCGTTCTCGAAGAAATCGAAGGTACGCGCCTGGCCCGACGCCGCGAACACGCCCATGCGCGCCTGGCCTGCGATATAATATTGCCACTCGTCGGTGTTCGGATGCCAATGCAGTTCGCGCATGCCGCCCGGCTCGACCTCGACCAGAGCCGCGGCGATGGTCTTGGAGGCCGGGAAGAGTTTGGTGTCGGTGATGCGCACCGATCCGCTTTTGGTCTTGATCGGCGTCTGCGCCAGCATGCGATGGCTGAAACTTTGCGGCACCGGCGTCGCGCCCGCGATCTTGTCGGAATCGAGCGGTCCCGGAAGCGGCGCGGGAAAGATGTAAAGCTTGCTCGGGTCGGGCACGTTGGCGAAGGCGGAAGCGTCCATGCCGAAATTCTTGGCCAGCACATCGGGCGGCACGTGCCTGATCCAGTCGCTGAGCAGGAAAGTGTTGTCCTCGTCGAAATCGCCGTCGTCGAACACCAACAGAAACTCGGCGCCGTCGGGACCCAGGCCCTGGATCGAATGCGGGATGCCCGGCGGGAAATACCACAGGTCGCCGACGCCGACGTCGTCGACGAAATTGCGCCCCTGCGGATCGATCGCGGTGATGCGCGCAGAGCCGTAGAGCATGTAGGACCATTCGGCGGCTTTGTGCCAATGCAGCTCGCGCACGCCGCCGGAGTTGAGCCGCATGTTCACGCCGGCGATGTTCTTGGAAATGCCGAGCTCGCGCACCGTCACCTGCCGGGTCCAGCCGCCCGACTCCAGGCGCATGTGCGAGTTGTCGAACGAAAAGCGCAAATTCGGCAGCGTGCCGTGGTCGGTGGCCGGCGGCGAGATGATGTCCGGGTTCTGGCTGCCACGGATCGGATTCCTCGGACCCGGGTTGGTTCCGCCTTGTCCGGGCCGCGTCGGTTGCGGCATCGGCGGGATGGTCTGCGCCTGTGCCACCGTCGCCGCCGCCGCCGAGAGCGCACCACCGGCCGCCGCGACCGCCAACATGTCGCGGCGCGAAATGGAATTCGAGATCGAGCTCATCGTCCTCTCCTTGTCGTTGTCGGACGGGCCGCCGCCGCGCCCCATGGTGCGCAACCGTCGATGGCTTGATCTTAGGCCCTTGTCCGGAGGTCTTGAATGGCAACAGGCGGATTTTGCGGCATTTACGTTCGCGGGGGTTCCGCTGGCCGCAAAATCGCCTTCATGCCCGCTGACTGATCCTGACCAATTCGCTATCCTGCAGGGCGGCCCCTGGCTGCCGGGATCGGATGCAGTTTTAGGGCGTTCCAGGAAGGGGTTTCACTTTGTTTGCAACACGCCGGCTTGCAGCTGCGGCGACGGCATTGCTGCCGATCGCAGGCGCATTTTTCGTCCTGCTTTTTTCGGCAGCGGACTCGCGCGCCCAAAATCCATCCGGCAACTGCGAAGAAGGCGCCGCCGACGTCACGGTCCTGTCCGCGCCGATGGCGCCTTGGAAGGGCATGCCGTTGCGCGTCGTCGTCACCGCGGAAAAGCCGCTCGACGGCGAGTTCTCCCTGACCGGCCCCGACGGCAGGGTCGTTGCCAAATCGCGCGACCGCCAAGGCGGGCCGCCGTATTTCTGGTACGCCGAAGTGGCGTCGCCGGCCGTAGGCACCTGGCGCGCGGCGCTGGCGGCGTCAGGCTGCGGCACCATCACCCGCGATATCGCCGTGCGCGACGCCCCGGCACCGCCGCCGGGCGCGACGCCGGGCGCGGTCTGGCCGGTGCGCGCGTCGTGGAACCGGGCCACGGAAAACCTGTATTCGGCGTGGATCCAAAAACTGTTCGACGCGCCGCTCGACGCGGAACCGTCATGGCCGACGCTGCGCGCCGTGCTGCGCGATCGATCGCGCAATATGCTGTTCAACTATCTGGGTGCCGGCGAAGATGAAGTGTCGGCGCCGATCAGCCCCGACTGCGCCGATCTGGTTTACTTCTTGCGCGCCTATTTCGCCTTCAAGATGGGGCTGCCGTTCGGCTACTCCAATTGCTCGCGCGGCGGCGGCGGCAAAGCGCCGAAGTGCTACTCGTGGCTGACCAATCTCAATCCCCCCGCGGCAGCGCAGCGGGACGGATTGGCGGCGGGTTTCGGCGCTTATCTGCCGGTCGTGGCCGACGCCGTGCAGTCCGGCGCCGTGCGCGTGCTGGCGACCGACGACAACACCGATTTTTATACCGTGCCGTTGACCCAGGAGGCGTTGCGTCCGGGCACCGTCTACGCCGATCCCTACGGGCACGTTCTGATGCTGGTGCGGCGCGTGCCCGAGTCCAGGCGGCGCGGCCGGCGTTTTCCTCGCTGTCGACGGCGAGCCCGACGGCACGGTGGCGCGCAAGCGCTTTTGGCGCGGCAGTTTCCTGTTTGCCCACGAGCCCTTGCTCGGCAGCCCGGGTTTCAAGCGCTTCCGCCCGATCATGCGCGACACCAGCGGCAGCTTGCGGCGGCTGACCAATGCCGAAATCGCAAAAAATTCGCAGTACGGCGATTTTTCGCTGGAGCAATCGCAGCTCGGCGTCGATGATTTTTACGATCACATGGATGACGTGATGTCGCCCGAGCCGCTCGATCCGGTGCGCGCGATGAAGGGAGCGATCGATTCGCTCGAAGAGCAAGTGAGGACGCGCGTGGGCTCGGTCGAGAACGGGCGAAAATTCCAGAACAGCGGCAAGGGCGAGGCGTCGATGCCGAACGGGCCGGCGATCTTCGCGACCAACGGCGCGTGGGAGGATTTCGCGACGCCGGCGCGCGACTTTCGTCTGCTGATCGCGATCGACGTGGTGCGCGGCTATCCGGACAAGGTGGCGCGCCAGCCCGAACGCTACGCCATGCCGCGCGGCGAGAGCGTCGCGCAGGTCAAGGCCGAATTGCAGAGCGTGCTGGCGTCGGAGCTCGCGAAGCGCAAGGTCACCTATACGCGCAGCGACGGCTCGGCATGGACGCTTTCGCTGCAAGACGTGATAGATCGCGCCGCAGATCTCGAGATGGGCTATAACCTCAACGACTGCGTCGAGCTGCGCTGGGGCGCGCCCGACAAGAGCGATGAAGCGTCGACCTGCAAGCGCCACGCACCGGTGGCGCAGCGCGCCAAGATGACGGACTACCGCGCCTGGTTCCGCGAGCGGCACTGGCCGCACGCTTAACAGCCAAGCGACGCCGGCGACCGGATGCTGACAAAGGGTTGCTTGTTGATCGTCGGGCTCGCACTATTCGCGGGCGGGACTTCTCTGCTCGCGCAGGATGACCAGCTTCGGACAGCTCTCGACACCCTGGTCGCCGCTTACCCGAACGCGCTTGCCAGCCATGACGGCAAGACGCTGCGTTGGCGCGATGGAACCTTCATGCCCGCATCGGACGGCACCGAGAACAAACCGTTCCAGGAGCTGTTGCGGCACGCGTCCATCGCCGATCAGTTTCGCATCCCTTATCCGCACGGCTCGCTGGAAAAGCCGCCGCCGGTCGATGCCGATCCGGGCCGGTTTCGCAGCACAGCCTTTTTCACCAAGATGTACGGCGACTGCCAAAAGGGTGAGGTGTCACCACACCTTGTTTCGCTGGCGTGGCTTCCCAACACGTGGGGCAAATCGATCCGCATCACTTCGGTGAACGGCGTCGACGCGCAGTTGCGCGCAGTGTCGGCGGAGATCGACGCGCTGCCAGAAAAAATCAAACGCGCCGCCTACCCGATCGCCGGCACTTACAATTGCCGGGCGGTAGCGGATACCGGCGAGCCGAGCCCGCACGGCTACGGTATCGCCATCGATCTCAATACCGCGGTGTCGGATTATTGGTATTGGCAGCCGCATGACGGCGCCATCGCCTACCGCAATCGCATGCCCGTTGAGATCGTCGCGATCTTCGAAAAGCACGGTTTTATCTGGGGCGGCAAATGGTATCACTTCGATACCATGCATTTTGAATATCGGCCGGAGCTGCTTATCGCGAAGTGAGTAGTTTCATTCCGCCTTGATGTTGGCGGCGCGGATCACCCTGCCCCATTTCTCGGTCTGCTCGACGACGAGCGTGTCGAGCTCGGCCGGCGAAGCGACGAATGCCGTAGCGCCGAAGTCGGCGAGCCGCGCCAGAATTTTCGGATCGGCGAGGCCGGCCTTGATCTCGATATTGAGCTTGTCGACGATATCGCGCGGCGTCGCCTTGGGCACCGCGATCGCGGCCCAGGCGCTGGCCTCGAAGCCGGGCAGGAAGTCGGCCACCGTCGGCAGGTCGGGCAGCGCCGGCGAAGGCGCAGCCGTCGTCACCGCGAGCGCGCGCAGCCGGCCGGCGCGGATATGCTCGATGGACGGCGGCATGTTGTCGAAGGCGACCTGCACCTGGCCGCCGAGGAGATCGACCACCAACGGCGCCGAGCCGCGATAGGGCACGTGCACCATGTCGGTGCCGGTCGTCATCTTGAACAATTCGCCGGCGATGTGGGAAATGCTCCCGGTTCCAAACGAGCCCATGGCGAGCTTGCCGGGATTGGCCTTGGCATAGGCGATCAGCTCCGGCACCGATGTCACCGGCACCGCTGGATTGACCTCGAGCACCAGCGGCGTGCGCAAAATACCGCCGACCATGGCAAAATCGCGGATGAAATTGAAATTGAGGTTTGGGTAGAGCGCCGGATTTATGGTGTTGGTGCCGACCGCGATCAAAAGCGTGTAGCCGTCGGGCGCCGCACGGGCGACCGCCTCGGTCGCGATATTGGCGGCAGCCCCTGGCCGGCTCTCGATGACGAAGGGCTGGCCGAGCCGCTCCGACAGCCACTGCCCGATCAAGCGCGCGGCAATGTCGGTGGCGCCGCCTGGCGGAAAACCGATGATCATGTGCACCGGCCGCGCTGGATAGGTTTCCGCGCGCGCAATACGCGGCAGCGCCACAGCAGCGGCCAAAGACAAAAAATCTCTACGCGCAAGCCGCCGACGACGACTCATTGGATCATGCGAGCCGATACAGCGCCCTGGCGTTGTCGCGTAAAATGCCGGCGCGCTGCGCTTCGGTCATCTTGAAGCTCAGCGCCTGCCGCGGATCGTCAAAATCCCAGTGCGGATAGTCGCTGGAGAACATCAGCCGGTCCCAGCCGATCCAGTCGAGCACGTCTTGCAGATGCGCGGGCTCTTCCGGCTCCTCCATCGGCTGGGTGCAGAACCAGAAATGTTCGCGCAAATATTCCGACGGCGGGCGCTTGAGATGCGGCGTTTCCTTGCGCATGTGCTGCCATTGCTTGTCCATGCGCCAGCCGAGCGACGGCGCCCAGGAGAAGCCGGATTCGATCAGCGCCACTTTCAGGTTCGGGAAGCGCTCGAACACGCCTTCGGTGATCAAACTCACGACATTGCCGGAGATGCTGGTGCCAAACGTGTAATGCTCCTGCATGTAATAGGTGCCCCAGCCGGTGCCGCTCGAGGGATGGCCGCCCGGCGCGCCCGCCGGATGCAGGCCAAGGACGAGATTGTTACGCGCGATGGCCTCGTAGATCGGCCAGTATTTGCGCCGGCCGAGCGGCTCGCTCGAGCGCGGCGAGATGATCACTTGGCGGAACGCCTCGTTCTCCGCGGCGCGGGCGTCGATCTCGCGCACGGCGAATTCGGGATATTCCTGCGGCACGACGATGCCGGCTTTCAGGCGGCGATCCTTCGCGACCCAATCGTGGATTTGCCAGTCGTTGACCGCATGCGCGAGCGCGGCACCGAATTCGAGATTGCGCTCCTCCATGCCGCCGCGCGACAGGCACACCATCATGCCGGTGTCGCAGCCGTTGAAATCGAGATGCTGGCGCTGCATCAGCTCGAGATCGCAGCCGGGCGGGCCGCCGTTTGACGGATAGGCGTCGGCGCGCATGCCGCTCGCCATCATGCGCGGAAACGACAATTGACCGCTCAAGCCCTGGCAGAGATGGCCGCCAAATGTTTCGCTGTGCTCGCGCCAGCGCGTCTCGAGGTAAGGATAAAGGTCTTTTGGCGTGCGCTGCACCGGATGGATGTCGCAATCAACAAAGCCCAGCCGCTGCGCGGTCTTGGTTTCGCTGTCAGGCACCGGTTTGTTCATCGCGCCATCTCCTCGCGCATCGGAACTCTTTGATCCGCTTCGGCCGCCGCGCGCAGGCGCGGATAGGTCGCCAGCGGATTGTCGATCAGAATCTTGCGCAGCATCGTATCAGATAACCCGTCCGGCAAGGCGTCCTCGCCGTCGAACTGCCAATGCGGATAGTCGGTCGAGAACACGATCAGCTCATCGGAGCGCACGTGATCGATGATGCGATTGAGCACGTCGCCGTTCGGCACGTCGAAAGGCTGCAAGGTAAAACGCACGTGATCGCGCACGATCTCGGCCGGCGGCCGGTCGATCCACGGCACCTCGGTGCGCACGCCGCGCCAGCTGCGGTTGGTGCGCCACAACAGCGTCGGCAGCCAGGCGAAGCCGGATTCCATCAGCACCAATTTGGTGCCGGGGAATTTTTGGAATACGCCTTCGGCCAAGAAACTCACCAGCGTGTCCTCGAAGGCCGATGCCTGGAGCACGCTGTCTTCGAGGTGATAAGACGGCCAGCCCGAACCGGTCGGCGGGTGGCGGAAAGTGGAGCCGGCGTGAATGCCGATCGGCAGGCCGTGCTTCTCCGCGGCGCGATAGATCGGCCAAAAGCTGCGATGGCCGAGCGGCCGGTCGCCCATCACTAACAGCAGCACTTGCACGAAGCGCGGATCGGGCGCGCAACGCTCGATTTCGGCGACGGCAAGCTCGACGTCTTGGGTTGGCACCAGGATCGACGCGCGCAGCCGCGGCTCGCGATCGAGCCATTCGCGCGCGATCCAGCTGTTCACCGCCTTGCACAAAGCCGCCGCCATGTCGGCGTTGTAGAGCGCCACCGCGCCGTGCAGCACGTTGGCTATCGCAAGGCGTGTGCCGAAGGCATCGAGCGCATCACGGCGCAAAGTCGCGAGATCGGCCCCCGGCACGCCCTTTGCCGGCCGCCAATCCGCCCGGACCGATTGCGGCAGATTCGTCGCGTAGCTTGCGAGCACGAAAGGCGAGTGGTCGATATAGCGTTCGGTCAGATGCTCGCGCCAGAAATCGTCGAGATACGGCATCAGCGCCGCGACGTCGGGCACGGCGGGATGCAGATCGCAATCGATTGCGCCGGCAAAAGGAAGCTTCATCGCATGCCTTATGGGCCGCGGCCTGATGAACGCCCACCACTATACGCCTCGGCTCGCGCGAGCGCCAATCAATCACCGCGGTTTGTCCGGCATGGGCGCCGCGCCATCGAGCGGCATCGAGAACGTAAAACATGTCTCCTCGACCGATGACGTGACGTCGATCTTGCCGCCGTGTGCCCGCGCAATCTCGGATGCGATGTAGAGGCCGAGACCGAGGCCCTGCTGCTCTCGTCGGACGTCGCCGCGGGCGAATGGCTGAAACAGTCGCGCCATCGTGGCGGGGGATATCGGCGCCCCTTTGTTGCAAACCACCAGCGCAAACCGGCCGTTCGTGGTGGCCTTGACGCGGACCGGCGCGCCAGCGGCACCGTACGAAAGCGCATTGCCGACAAGATTTGAAAACAGCTGCCCGATGCGGTTGCTGTCGGCGACCACGGGTTGCGTCAGGTAAAATTCGGCCTCGACGGCGCGCCCGGGATGGACCGCTTGCAATTCGGCGATGATTTGTTTGAGGACGGGCTCCAATGGCGTGTCGGAGCGTTCCAGCGTCAGGCCGCCGCCGAGGCGGCCGCGAGCGAAGTCCAAAATGTTGGTGATCAGCGCGGCCATGCGGACCACGCTTTGATCCATCAACGCGACGATCGAGCGCGCTTTCTCATCCAGCGGCGTCTTTTGCAGAAGTTGCGTTCCGGCGCCGATCGACGCCAGCGGATTGCGCAGGTCATGGCCGAGCACGGCGATGAACTGGTCGCGCACCTCGGCTGCGGTGCGCGCATCGAGGAGATTGGCTTCAGCCGTGGCCAAGCGCAGGCCGGCATCGAGGTGAAAGGCGATCAATTCGGCGAACAGCCGAAACATCCCGATCACGCCGTCGTTTTTCAGCTTGGCGGGTCTTGGGTCGATCGCGCATAAGGTGCCGAAGAAGCTGCCGTCTTTGAGAAAAATCGGCATCGAAATGTAGCTTTGGAAGCCGTACATCGCCGGCGTCGGATGGCCGCAATAGACCGCATCCTGCGTCACATCATCGATGATCACCGCTTCACGCGCGTCACGGACCTCGTGGCAGATGGTGGTTTCGACCTTCAGTTCGCCAGCCGGTTTGAGGCCGAAATTGATCTCGTCATTGACGGCGAGGCAAACCCAACGCTGCTCGGTCACGCGCGCCACCGCGGCAAAGCCCATGCCGGTGACGCGGCACACGACATTGAGGATCGTCGGCACGGCCGCGATGGTCTCGATGGCGTCAAGGTCGGCTTGGAAGTCGCTCATCGTCCAAGATCCACGAACCGGAACTGAATTTTCACGATGTCAGATGGTTTATTGGCAATCATCGCTGAAAAGAGCCAGCCGTGCCGATGTCGGCGGTAACGGCCCGAATGTCGTTATGCGCTATAAGAACCGCAAGGTCTCGAGCCTCGCGGCACGACTGAGATGCCATCCGGCCTCACAGACCCTGCGCGTCCAGTATCTTGCGCACCGTCGTCGCCAGCTGCTCGCTGGTCAGCGGTTTTTGCAAAAGCTCGACGCCAGGATCGAGGCGGCCCTGATGCACGATGGCGTTGCGCGAATAGCCGGTCATGTACAACACCTTCAAGGATGCTTGGCGCGCCCGCGCGGCTTCCGCGAGCTTGCGCCCGTTCTGCCCCGGCATGACGACGTCGGTCAGCAGCAGACTGATGGTTTTGTGCCGGTCCAGCAGCGCCAGCGCCTCCTCGGCGCCCGGCGCCTCGATCACGTCATAGCCGAGCCCGCGCAGCGTCTCGACCACATAAGCGCGCACCTCGGCATCGTCCTCGACGACAAGAATGCACTCGTCCGAGCGGCCGCGACGCGGCTCGCTCTTGGTTTCGGCCGATGGCGAAGCCTGTCCGGTAAAGCGCGGCAGGTACATTTTGATCGAGGTGCCCTCGCCGACCTCGCTGTAGATTTTGACGTGGCCGCCCGACTGTTTGACGAAGCCGTAGACCTGACTGAGCCCAAGCCCGGTGCCCTGCCCGGCTTGCTTGGTGGTGAAGAACGGCTCGAAGGCGCGCTCGATGATCTCGCTCGTCATGCCCGCGCCGGTGTCGGTGACGGAAACCTGCACGTATTGCCCGGGACGCGCGTCGGGGTATTGCCGGCAATAGGCGTCGTCGAGATAGGCATTGCTGGTTTCGATGGTCATTTTGCCACCGTCGGGCATCGCATCGCGGGCGTTGACGGCGAGATTGAGCACCGCGGCTTCGAGCTCCGCAGGGTCGGCTTCGACCGGCCAGACGCCGCCGGTGCCGACGATTTCGAGCGACACGTCTTCGCCGAGCGCACGGTGGAGAAAATCGGAAAGCCCGTTGAGCAGCCGGTTGACGTCGATCGCGGCCGGATTGAGCGGCTGCTGCCGGGCGAACGCCAACAGCCGTTTGGTCAACGTCGCCGCGCGCTCAGCGCCATGCATCGCACTGCCGATGCGTTGCGCGAGCTTGCCGTGCACCGCGTCGGTCCAGGACTCGAGCTGGCGCTGCGCCACCTCCAGATTGCCGATGATGATGGTTAGCAGGTTGTTGAAGTCATGGGCGACGCCGCCAGTCAGGTGGCCGATGGCATCGAGTTTTTGCGATTGCCGTAGCGTTTCCTCCACCGCGAGCCGCTGGTCCTGTTCGGCGTAAAGACGCCGCGTCCGCCGCAACACCGCGAGCAATGTCAGGAACAGAAACAGCGTCGCCGGAATGCCGAAAATCAGATGCATGGCCATGCCGCCCATCCACTCGTTGCGGATCTGGACGGTGTCGATGCCGACGATCACGTAAATGGGGAAGCCGGGCAATCGCCGCGTGCCGACGCGGCGTTCGACGTTGTCGTTCTCGCCGACCGACGTATAAAAACCGCCCGCCGGATCGGCGGCAATGCTGCGATGAAATCCGCTGTGCTCGCCGAGTTGCACGTCCCTCGAGATCGGCGGATAGCGCGCCAACATGACGCCGTCGTCGCGCACCAGCGCGAATTGCAGGCCCTCGCCGCTCAAAAGGTGGGAATAAAATCGACTGAAGTCGCCCGGCAGCAACGACATCTCGATGACGCCGACGAATTTGCCGCTGGCGTCATGGCGCGCCCGGCTGAAGCTGAAGTAAGGCTGCCCGCCGGAGACCGATTGATGGATGCCGCCGATGTAAACGCCCCGACCGTCGCGGGGCCCGACGAAATAGTCGAGCGCGCCGAAATCCTCGGCGTAGGGCGCCGGATAGTCGCGGGTGATCACTTGCGGGTGGCCGGTTGGGCCGAATATCCAGATCGATTGCACTTCCGGCAGCGCGCCCTGGATCTGACGCAACCGCATGTGCAGCTGTTCCTCGTTGGCCCGGATCTCGGCTTCCGAAAGACCCGCCACCATGTTCTCGATGGTGTCGAGCGCCAGATTCATCGATTGGAAAACTTTGAGCGCCTGCTCCTGCAGCACGTCGAGCGAGCGTTCGATTCTTTCGTCGGCCAAGGCGTATGTCGAGCGATGGCTCAAGGCGCTGGCGAATGCGAAAAACAACACCGGCAACAGCAACGCGGCGGCGGCCAGGACCTGCAACAGACGAACGGTGCCGGCACGCGCCTGGGCGTCCCTGGGATTTTTGGTAAGGACGCTCTCCGGCGCAGCAAATTCGGGCATGTTCGATGTTATTGCGCCGCCAGCATGGACTGCCAACAGACGATTCTCAACGTTGCAAGGAACGGCAGCATAGTTGATCCATCGATACATGTCTTTTGACGTATTTCGGGAGAGTTCCAGTTCAGCTTGCGTTCATGGTCGAAAAGCATAATCATCGCTCATTGCTGGCCGAACGGCAGCAACGGGGAAGGCCTGTCGCTCCCGCCCATATTCGATACGGCGATTGGAGCGCTTGCCATGGCGATTTACCGCCTGTTGCAGCATTCGGCATTCACCCCTGAGGACATAGCCTCGATCGGTGCCGCCTACGAGGATTGCTTGCGCATTCTCAAACTGACGAACCGATCCGATCCGCTGACTGAAATCATCGCCAAGGCGATCATTCAGGTTGCGCAAACCGGCGTGCGCGATCCGCTTCAACTGCGCAAGCTCGCACTCGAGCAAATAGGAACACCGCCGGCCGGATAGGCCGCACGTTGACCCCGCCCGAGCATTGCACCGCGTTCGCCATCCCCTGCACGGGCGGTCGATTGAAAACGGCTATCCAGGCGGCTTCCGGACACGCTTACGCAATGATATCGTGACCACGCAACCATAGATAATATGGTTGTTTCAAAATTCGAAAGGGGGGTTACGCATGTCACGATTCAAGATCGGCATTGCCGCGCTCGGCGCCACGATCGGAATTCTCACTGCGACTTCCGTTGGTGCGTGGGAGCGTGGTCCAGTCGACGTACTGGCCGTGCTGCCGGACGTCACGCAAAACGTGCAGAGCAGCGCCGAAGGCCTCTCGGTCGGACCCGACGGCAACATCTACGTCACGACGTTCGGCTTCAACACCCATGGCGCTCTCACCGGCAACTCAGTGCTGATCGTCATCAGCCCGAGTGGCAATATCGTCAGGAAGGTCGACATCCAGGGATCGAGCCCGCATACGCTCGGCCTTGCCTTCAATCCGGTGTTCGGCAACCTGCTGGTTCTCGACTTCGGCGCTGGCACCGTCCTCGATGTCAATCCGCACTCCGGACTGTCCACCGTGAAGGCGGGTCCATTCGCCAATTCCGGCCTCAATGCGCTGACGTTCGACTCGGGCGGCAACGCCTATGTGTCGGATTCATTCAACGGCGTCATTTGGAAGTTGCCGCATTCCGGGCCGGCAACGCCATGGTCCATCGATCCGCTGCTCAAGCCGGGAACCGGACTGACGCCGCCGTTCGGCGCCAACGGCGTCGAGTTCAACAACGACCGCTCGATCCTCTACGTGGCCAATACCGCGTTTCACCAGATCGTCCAGATTCCGGTGAACCAGGACGGCACCGCGGGCACGGCCTCGATCCTGATCACCGGCATCAATGCGCCGGACGGCATCGCGGTCGACGGCAAGGGCAACATCTGGATCTGCGCCAATCAGCAGGACGAGATCGACGTCATCGACAAGACCGGCAAGGTGATCGCCAAGCGCGGCGATTTCCGCGGCATCGACCAGAACGGCATCGCGCAGGGCCTGCTGTTTCCGGCGAGTCTCGCCTTCAGCAAGGACAAGCAGACACTCTATGTCTCAAACCTGACGCTGTATCTGCCCTACGCGGGCGCCAACCTGGCGATCAACTCGGCCTATACGTTGCAGGTCAAGGGCTACACGGTGTCGAAAATGCCGGCGCTGATCCCGCCGTTCCCCGATCGCTTCCATTAGCAGCAACGACAAGACGGCGAGCAATACGGGGCCGCCTCACGGCGGTCCCTTGTCGTCAAAGTCCGGCGTCGTCTTGATCCAGCAGACGGTTTTGAAAACGCGCCGGCAGCCTCTACAATGGGCTACCCGCAAAAAGAGGATCGTTGCCATGAATGACGACACCCGCGATCTCGACACCCGCGATTTCGACCGTGCCGACACGCAAATCCTCATTCCCGAGCTCCCCGACGAAGTCCTCGAGGTTGCTGCCGGCATAGGGGGCACGATACCCACGGGCTCCGTCAACCTCATCCCGCCGAATTGCTGCTGACGTATGGCCGGACGACTCCGCGAAGGAGGCAGCGCATGAAAATCGAGAATGCGGTTCCCCATATCGGCGCGCTGGTGACCGGGCTTGACGTCAAGCGCATGACCAACAGCGAATGGCAGACGCTGTATCAGACTTGGCTCGACCGCCACGTGCTGATCGTGCGCGGCCAGGAGCTGTCGAAGGTCGACTTTCTCGCCTATAGCCGCAGGTTCGGGCAGCTCAAGCCGCACATGATCCAGCGCACGCGCGATCCCGACAACCCTGAGATTACGCTGATGGGCGTCACCAGCATGGCCAAGGATACCGGCGGCGCGGCGCTCATTCTCAATCGCGGCGAGGGTTGGCACACCGACAGTCCGTGGGACACTGAGATCTGCAAGGGCACGCAGCTCTACGGCATCGAGATTCCAAGCTACGGCGGCGACACGCTGTTTGCCTCGATGCATGCGGCTTACGACGCACTGCCCGAGCGCTTGAAAGAACGCATTGCGCCGCTCAAGGTCGCGTTCCGCTATGGCGGGCGCGAGCGCAAATGGTTCGATTTGCTCGAGCCCGCGGACCAGGCGCGGCCGCCGGCGGTGCACGACATGGTGCGCGTTCACGGTGAGACCGGGCGCAAATCGCTCTACGTCAATCCGACCCACGCCATCGGCATCATCGACATGTCCGACGCCGAGGCCGATCGTCTCCTCGCGGAGCTGTACTGGTACATGCTGCAGCCCAACGCCGAGTATCGGCACAAATAGCAGAAGGGCGACATCGTGCTGTGGGACAACCGCTGCACCGTACATTCGGCCGCCGGCGGCTATTCCGCGGACGAGCAGCGCATCCATTGGCGCACGACGATCATGCAGTGAGCGGGATCGACGAGAAGCGGACCGTGGCTAGCCGATGAGACGCCGATATTCTTTTTCAGGGACCCCGTAGGATTGGCCTGCCGTCTTCTCGATGCCGTTGCGGCTCAGCATCCCGGTCTCTCAACCGTTCGCGCCCGAAGGTCGCTGCAGGCGGCGGGCGATAGATAGGTACCTCGATCGCCAATAGCCATTGAAATCTGGCAATGCGACGAAGAGAAAAAAGTACGGAACCCGTTCCGTCGCGATACAGTTGAATCGTATTCGGCGCTTTCGCGGGTCAAAAATCCGGACGCTACAACGACCAAGGAACCGAATTATCTTTCGCGCCAGGCGCTCGTCGCTTGGCCTTTGAGGGCGCGCTCTTGTCGAGATCAGCGAAAAACGGTGCCCATCCACCCGTAGTTCTCGTGATCGAGAACGAATTCTTCGTGCGCTGGAATACTGCCCGTTGCCTGGAGGATGCGGGCTATGTCGTGCTTGAGGCTGCGACCGGCGAAGAGGCCATCGCGCTATGCAATTCGGAGACGTCAATCGACGTGATCATCACCGACATCAATCTTGGCGGCCCGGCCAGTGGCTGGGACGTCGCCGAATGTTTCCGCACCGTCCGGCCTGACGTGGCGGTGATTTATGCGTCCGGGAAATCGCTCGACCCGGGGCAAGGTGTTGCTGCAAGCGCCTTTGTGCCGAAACCGTACTATGAAAGCGATATCCTCGACGCATGTCAGCGACTGACTGCCGGAACGAGGAGCAGCGGTGCGAAGCGCTGAGGCCGGCCGAGCCCGCCTTTGCCCTTATCCGCTCTTCGCTGCGGACGCTTCTTCCACCATCTTGATGATTTCCGCGCGCCGCTTGGAATCGTCAATTTGCAGGAATGCCTTGACCAGCTTCAGGCCTTCAGCCGTCGACGGCGCATCTTTGGCTTTGGCGCGCGCCTGACGAAAAGATGACAGCATGACAAGCTTGGCATCGGTCATAGTGGGCCGCGACATTTCCTGAAATAGATGCAAGCACGAGCGCGCGAATAAAGTCGGCCGACGGCAGGTGGTTGTAAAGACGCGCTGCGATATGGCCCCCTCTTGAAAGCAGATGGTGGCGCATAAACGACGCCGACTCGCGCTATTACCTACGGCGATGCGCGGCTGACGCGGGAATTCTTGAGGAGCTTATTGAAACGCGCGGCCTCGGCTCGCAGAAATTCGCCGAGTTGATTCGGGTTCATGTGCGCAATCTCGACGCCCTGCTTGGCGAAGCTATCGCGGACCTCAGGCGCGGCTAAAGCTTTGGCGATTTCCCCGTCAAGCCGCGCGACGATGGAGTCGGGCGTGCCGCCGGTCGTCATCACGCAAATCCAGCCGTCGATCTGCAGTTCCGCAAGCCCGGATTCCGCCGCAGTCGGAATATCGGGCGCCAGCGGGTAGCGTTGCGGCGAGATCACGGCAAGGGCTTTGAGCGCGCCGCTGCGCACTTGCGGTAGCAGCACCGATATGGCGGCTATTCCGAGGTCGATGCGGCCGGCGATCAGATCCGGCAGCGCCTGGCCGATACCGTTATAGGCCACGAAATTGAGATCGACGCCGCCGAACTGCGCCAGCATCTCGGCGGCGAGATGATTGGGCGTGCCGATCGGCGAAATCGCGATGCTGACGGATTTCCGCTTTTGCTTGGCCAAGGCGATGACGTCGGTGATGCTGTTGGCGGCAAAAGATGGCGACGCCACCAGCAGCAATTTCGACTTCACCACCATCGCTACCGGCGCAAGATCGCGGCCGTAGTCGAAGCCGGGATTTGGCAACAGCGTCTGATTGGCGACCAGGTTCGACCCGGTCACCAAAAGCATGTGGCCGTCGGGCTCCGCGCGCGCCACGACCGCGGCAGCGACGTTGCCGCCGGCGCCGGGGCGGTTCTCCACCACGACCGGCACGCCAATGGACGCGGCGAGAGGATTCGACAGAGTCCTCGGCACGATGTCGGTCAGGCCGCCGGCCGCCGCGACGACTTCGAAGCGAATGGGTTTTGTTCCGGGCCAGTCCGCCACGCCCGATTGCGCCCACGCGGCGCAAAGGAGGCCGCCGAGCAATAGCAGCGTGAAGCTCCCGGCGATGGCATGTCGCCACTGCGCCGGCATAGACGCGGCAGCACGAATGCTTCCAATCACGTTCCAGCCGTCCGCTTTATCGATGCACGGGAAACGTGTACAGTGTGCCCCTGTTGGTAAGCTTCGGCAAGTCGGGCAAACTCGTCAATCACGCGCGCCGCGGTGGCGCGCCGTGCGAGAAGCAACGGACAGCCATGGACCTGCGCCAACTTCGCTATTTCGTCGGCATCGTCCAGGCCGGCAGCCTGTCGCGCGCGGCGGATCAATTGCACGTGGCGCAGTCCGCGATCAGCCATCATCTCGCCAGCCTGGAATCCGAGCTGGGCCGGCAACTGGTCACGCGCGGGCCCAAGGGCATTCTCCTCACCGAAGCCGGCGGCGTGTTGTACCGGCACGCCGAGGCAATTCTGCGGCATGTCGAATTTGCCAAGCAGGACGCGCTGAACGTGCTGAGTGTGCCGTCAGGACGGGTCTCCATCGGATTTCCGGTCGCCCTGGCATCGCTCCTGGCACCCGAATTGTTCGTGCGGATCCGCACTGCCTATCCGCAGATCCTGCTGCATCTCGTCGATGGCAACAGCGGGCTCCTACGCGAGCGGCTGAACAATGGCCGTCTCGACATCGCCATGCTGCTCACGGGAAAATCCGAGCGCGGCCTTGCGGTCGAACCGCTGGTGCTCGAGGAACTGTTCTATGCGACGGCCGGGCAAGATCATTCGCCCGTCCGCATAGCCGAAGTAGCACGACATCCGCTGCTGGTGCCTGGTCCCGACAGCGGCATCCAGCGCGATGCCCGGGAGGTGTTCGAGAAACACGGACTGTCGCTCGAGCCGATCGGAGAATGCAACTCATTGAATACGCTGCGCCAACTGGTCGCAGCCGGCGTCGGCAACTCGATCATGACCTGGTCCGGGCTGCACGGTGGCCCTCCGCGCATCGCGCTCAACTACCGCCGCTTCGCCGATGCCAATATGGTCCGCCCGGTTTCGCTTTGCTTTTCCGAGGTGGGGCTGCGCAGTCCCGCCATCGAGGCGGTGGCGCTGACGCTGAAATCGCTGGTCCGCGAATTGGTCGAAAGCGGCGCCTGGCAGGGCGTCACGCTGATCGCGCCTGCCGCGGAGCCGTCCGGTTCGACGGGCCGGCATGGCCAGCCAAAACTTGGCGAACCAAAACTTGGCGAGTCAAAACTTGTTGAATCAAAACTTGGCGAGTCAAAACCCGACACTGCCGGGCGGCCGCGTGGCTTCAGGCCGGCGATCAATCAAAAAATGAAAAACGGCAACGGCCATCGCAAGGGCCGCGATTGAGCAAGCGAGCGCGGCCGGGTTATCAGCCCGGCGGCTTGGTCGCAGCGAAGGCCGGCACCCGCGCGGAAAAATTATCCAGCCACGTGACGAGCCGCGGATGATCGCCGCGCCAACTGCCGTTGAAACGGAAATCGCGATAGCCGAGCACACAGGCCAGCGTGATCTGCCCGACGTTGGGCATCGCATCGAGCGGCGGCGGCGCGGCTTCCAGTGCCGCAAGCGCGCGCGACACTTTGCCGGCCTGGTGCTCGAGCCATTTCGGCTCGTGGGTCTCCGCCTTGCGCCAGCGCGTCTCGTAGATGGTGAGGATCGAGGCATCGAGGATGCCGTCGCACAAAGCCTGCAGGCGGAGCGCCGCAAGCCGCGCCTTGGCGTCGCGCGGCACGATCTTGCCGCCGCCGGCGCGGACGTCGAGATATTCGAGGATGACGCGGGAATCGTAATACGCGGTGCCGTCCTCGTCGATCACGACCGGAATCTTGCCGAGCGGATTTTGTTTGCGGACATTGTCGTTGACGTCGTCGGTATCGGCGGCTTCGATTGTCACGTCGTTGTCGAGGCCGAGCAGCGAAATCGCGATGCGAACCTTGCGGCCGAACGGCGAAGCCGGCGAAGAGCGCAGAATCATCATTGCAGTACCTTTGACGTTACTGATTGTGTTTGCGGGAGTGCATTATTGCGGAAGTGCACTGCTTTCTGGAAGTACGTTGCAAGGCGCAATGCAACAGTTCAGCGTTCGGCCGGGCGGCCGCACGGTATTGCGCGACGCATCATGCTCCCACACGATGCGGCAACGTCACCTCATCCGTGACGACGAGATTGACCGCTTTCGGGCCCTTGCCCTTCTTGTCAGGCTCGACATCGAAGCTGATGCGCTGGCCCTCGACCAGCGATTTCAGCCCCGCACGTTCAACCGCGGTGATGTGCACGAACACGTCGCGGCCACCGTCGTCGGGCTTGATGAAACCGTAACCGCGTTCGCCGTTGAAGAACTTGACCGTACCACCCATTGCCATCGAGCGACTCCTTCCCCCGTGGATGCTTCGCCGTCGGCCCCCACGGCACGACGGCTAGGCTGGACATCCACACGAGCAAAGAGAGCGAGGACGGCCTCAATCACTCCGCCGGCCCCCCACAGGAGGCGGAACGTCTAAGCCCAGCGCTACAAAACTAGACCAATTCTTGATTGTGGAAAAGTGGGCGGCTACCTGTGACGGCTATTTGGCGCGGCTACTTGGGACGACTACTTGGCGGCGGCCAGCCAGTCGATCCGGCAGGCGGCCCCCGCGGCGAACGCCTCCGCCAGGGCCGGCAGCAGGACTTTCAGGTCGGCATCGAAGCTTGAACGGCGGGTTGATCACGATCAGCCCGGACCCGACCAGGCCGGCATCGGCGCGCGGCGGTCCCATCGTTATCTCGCAGCGCAACACACCCGGCATTTCGAGCTTGCGCAGCCGCCGCGCCAAGGCGTCGGGCGCGTCGCGCTCCTTGATCGGATACCACAGCATGTAGATGCCGGTCGGCCATTTGCGGTGCGCCGCCGCCAAAGCGCTGCTCAGCCGCGTGAAATCGGCCGCCTCCTCGAACGGCGGATCGACCAGGACGACACCGCGGCGCTCCTTCGGCGGCACATAGGCGCCAAGCGCGGTCCAGCCGTCGATCGCCAGTACTTTGGCGCGGCGGTCGCGCAGCATCCCTTCGAGCGCCGCCGCGGCGCGCGGCTCGAGCTCGCAGGCGATCAGCCGGTCCTGCGGCCGCATGAGGGCAAGCGCGATGAGCGGCGAGCCCGGATAGACCCGAAGCCGGCCGCCCGGATTGAGGTTTTGGACAACGTCGAGATAGGGCGCGAGCAGCGCTTGGAGCTTGTCGGGCAGCGGCCTGCCCAAGAGTCGACCGATACCGTCCTGCCACTCGCCGCCGCGGGTCGCTTGTGCGCCGTGCAGATCGTAACGGCCGGCGCCGGCATGCGTGTCGATCACCCGGAATGCCGCCGGCTTCTCTTTCAGATAAGACAGGATGCGCGCCAGCACCGCGTGCTTGTGCACGTCGGCGAAATTGCCGGCATGGAAGGCGTGCTGATAGTTCACGGGATATTGAGTTGGGGCATGATCTTGTCCGAAAACCGGCGACCACCCTCGGATCAAGTCCGAGGGCAGGCTTTTCGGGATGACGCTCAGCCGCCGCGCATCGGCGGCATCACGATTTGATCGCGCCGGCAGGCGCGCTTGACCACGTCCGGGCAGTCGCGGAATTGCAGATCCTTCGCGAGGCAGATGCGGATGTCGGTCAATCGGCGATTGTCGCAGTCCACCGCGATGCCGGCCGGCGTGAGGCCGGCATTCGCCTTGACGAAGGCATCGCGCACCGCGTCCGGTGCGACGCTGAGCGGGTCTTTCAGATCGACGTAATCGGCCGGAATTTTCACCGCGGCGCGCGCCTTGCGGATGGTTTCGAAATAAGCGCGCGCTGAGAGGCCCGAGCAGGTGCCGTGCTTGTCCCATTCGTTGTAGATCAGGTGCGGCGCCGGCATCAGATCGAGCATGGATTCCATGATGCCGTGATAAAGCCGCGGCGACGGCTGCAGGCAATATTCCGGGAAGCCCTTTTCATATTGCGGCCACAGCCCGTGCACGACGAACGAATAAGGCCGCGCCCCGCATTGCGCGCCGCCGGAGCGGCCGCGGTCCTGGGCGGCGGCGCAGAACGACGGCGACCACGACAGCGACAGCACATAGAAGTCGAATTTTCCGGGCTCATCCTGCCGCCCGTTTTGCGCCAAAGCCGGCAGCGAAGCCGCGGCAAGCAAGCTTGAGGCGAAGGCCAAGCCGGCAATGAACCTGATCATGAAAGCCTCTTCCGTCGTGGGGATCGAACCATAGCACCCGAACGGAGCAAGAACAAAGTATGGAGGAACTGCCTATCGACGGTAACAGGTTTTGCACCTACTTGAGGGTTTGCACTTGAGTTGCGGTACGCGGCTACCAAGATCGCTGCCGTGGACGCAATTGCCGCCGGCGCTGGCGACTTTGCACCAGCTCCGTCCGCTCCGTCAGGATGATGAGGGCACCCCATGGCCATCTACTGCCTGTTTCGCAACAAGCCGTTCGAGCCGGAAGCGATCAGCGTGCTGACCGGCGCTTATGCCGATGTCTGTCGCGCGCTCGGCTTGGACGACGGCGATCGCCGCAAGACCGATGTCGTCGCCCGCAAGGTGATCGAATTCGCCCAGCGCGGCGTCAGCGACCGCGTACATTTACGCGAGCGCGTGTTGCAGGAGCTGAGCTAGGGCATGATCCCGAAAAAGCCTGCCCTCGGACTTGATCCAAGGGTGGATACCGGTCTTCGGAAAAGATCATGCCCCACTAAAATTTCAAGGCTTTGCCGCGCGGCAGTTCGGACTGTAGGCGTCATTGCGGTCGAGCCCGTCGACGCAGAAATTCACGCCCCAGCCCTGGCCGATCAAATCGGTGTCTTCGGCAATCGAATAAAACAGCGCATGCCGCGCGCCGTCGTTGATCACCGCCGTGCCGCTGCAAAAGCGCCGCGGGATCGACTGCGCCGCCCACGGCAGCCAGGCGGTCTCATGGATGTTCTCGACGCCGACGATGCGCAGCTGCGAGTTCCAGAAGCGGTATTCCTTGGTGTGGAAATTGGCGATGATGCGGTCGAGCGCGCCCGGATAATCGCAGGCCGGCACGACGCGGTCGTAGCGCGGCCCGCTGAGCCAGAAATTCTCTTCCAGCCAGCTCGCCGCGCGCGGTTGCGAGACGCTGGTGACGCAGAGCGCAAAGCCAAGCGCGACAGCCGCGATCCGGCCGAAACTGACCATCTTCCTTAACTCCCGCAAAGCCCTTTTACCGTGCCGCGACGGCGCCACCCGGTCAAGACCGCAAAGCCTTCACGCGGGCGTTTGACCGGCCGGCGTTGCAAGACGGACACGGCGAAGCTTGCGGCACTGTGCTACCAACGGGCGTTAGTTGATTCGTGGTGTTGACGGGGTGTGAGGCGTATTAGGCCGCGTCCCGGCTCTCACTGCATTCCCCCTTTGTAGTCGATCTCCCTTCCCCGCCGAAACGCCGGCGGCTGCGAGGCGGGGCGTAAAGGCGTTTGCCGGTGAGCGGGGGCTTGCCGGCGGTGGTCTGGCAATGGGCTCGCGATGAAGCATCGCGAGGTTTGGGGGAGACCTGACATGGGCGAGGTACATCGGCTTTTAGCCCCGGAACCGGCGTTCGGTTTGCAGGCGGCAGGCCGTCTGATGATCAAGATCTTTCCACCATGGGTGCAGGATCTGGCGCTGCTCGTCGAAAGCGTCGAGCCGGTCCGACCGCCCGGCGCGGCGGACGATTGGCAACCCGGCGCCGTGGTGCGGCTGCCGTTCTCCAAGAAGATTTGCAGCGAAGGCGCAGCGATTTGCAGCCAGGCGCTGATGGCGCTGGCCGATACCGCCATGGTGATCGCCTGCTCGGCGGCCTGGAACGGCTACCGGCCGATGAGCACCATCGACCAGACCACGCATTTCCTGCGCCCGGTGAATTACGACATCGTCGCCGACGCCCGCGTGGTGCGCATCGGCCGCAACACCAGTTTCGGCCGGGTCATGCTGCTCGCCGCCCACGACAAGCGGCCGGTCGGCATGGTGGCCAGCGCCTATTCGATGCTGTGAATGCCGCGGCGGCGCCGCTTCCGCCGCCGCTTCCCATTATTGGTATCACCCTCTAAGCTTCCAGCGCTTGCAAAGGCGGGAGGCTTGGTGCGATGGGTCGGAAATCCTTGATCGTTGGTGCGCTGGCGGCATTGCTGAGCATCGGCGCGACCGGCGCCGTGCTGGCAAGCTTCACCGGCCCCGGCCCCTGGATCACCGGCAACGACACTGGCGGCATCATCCACTACTCGCCGGACCTCGAAGGCATCTATCAGCAGATGGCGCAAGATTATTGCGCGCGCTGGCATCGGCTGTCGCACATCACCAGCGTGCATCGCTTCTACGGCGATTACATCAGCTTCGTCTGCATCGATAAGCCGTGGATGATCCACTAGCGCCGTCATCAACGCCAATCGCCGATCATCGCCTGAACGATCGTCAGCGCCGCCACCGCCGCCGTATCGGCGCGTAGGATGCGTGGGCCAAGGCCAATGCGGACCACGTTCGGCAATTTGCAGCAACATCGCCCGCTCGTCTTCGGCGAAGCCGCCTTCGGGCCCGACCAGCACCGCGAGCGGCGCGTGCGGCGGCACGGCGGATAGCGCGGCGAGCGGATTGGCGACTTCGGCGTCCTCGTCGCAGAACACGATAGTGCGCGAGGCCTCGCGGTCGGCGAGCAGGCGAAAAAGGTCGACCGGCTCGGCGATCTCAGGAAGCGAAAGGATGCCGCATTGCTCGGCGGCTTCGATGGCGTTCGCGCGCATGCGCTCGAGATTGACGCGCGCCACCTGGCCGTGGCGGGTGAGCACCGGCTGTAGCCGCGAGGCGCCCATCTCGACCGCCTTCTGCACCATGTAGTCCAGCCGCGCCGATTTGAGCGGCGCGAACAGATAATGCAGATCGGCCGGCGCCGTCTGGTCGCGGGTTTTGGCATCGACGACCAGGGCGGCGTGCGCTTTTGCACCGCGAGCTCGGCGCTCCATTCGCCGTCGCGGCCGTTGAAGACCAGGACGCCGTCGCCGGGTTTGCGGCGCAGCACCGTGGTCAGATAGTGGGCCTGGGCGCGGTCGAGCGGCAGCGCTGAGCCGGCCGCAAGCGGCGCCGCGACGAAAAGCCGGGGACTGCGGAAATCGTAAGCCGGCATGGCGCGAACTAGGCTATACTGTTCGAAGCAGTTGCGCTGTGGCCTTAGCTTAAGATTGCCGAATGAGCATCAACGTCGCACCCGGCAGCCTGCCCCCTTGTCGCCGAATTCGTCAGGCTTCTACGGGCGCGGACGCGACGGGCGCAGGGTATCCGGTGCCGGTTTGGGGCTTTGGGGCTTTGTGACTTTGTGACTTTGTGACTTGGGGCTTGGGGCTTGGGGAACCGCAAAGGACCACTATGAATCGAAGCCTGAGGGTGGCGATGGGACTGGCCTTGGCTGCCGGCGTGACGCTGTCGCATGGCGCGCTGGCGCAGTCGCCGTTCCCGCCGGCCCCGCGGCAGTCGTCCCCGTTCCCGCCGCCGCCGCAGCAATCGCAATTGCCGGCAGACTCGTCGTCGCCGTTCCCGGCGCCGCCGCAGCAGTCGACGTTCCCATCGGCGCCGCAGCAGTCGGTCTTTCCTTCGGGCTCGATGCAGGGAGGCCCGCCGCCGATGGGCGGGCCGCCGCCGCCGGGGGTATGCGCGAACTTCCCGAAACTGCGCGACGAAGCCAAGGCGAAAGCGGAGGCGATCTCGGCGGTCGGCAAACGCAAGGGCGATCGCAAGGAAATGTGCGCGGCGGTGCAAACCTTCACCGCGGCCGAGGAGAAGGTGGTCAAATTCCTCGACGACAACAAGAGCGCGTGCGGGGTGCCGGACCAGGCGGTCACCCAAGCCAGGGCCATGCACGCCCACACCATGCAATTCCGCGACACGGTCTGTGCCGAAGGGCCGAAGGCGAAGGTGCCGACATTGAGCGATGCCATCGGCACGTCGCCGCTCGATACCGGCAAGAATACCAAGACCGGCCGCGGCACGCTGGACACGCTGACCGGTAACCCGCTGGCCAAATGAGCGGCGGCTCCGTCGCCGACGCGACCGGCAATTGGGTCGATACGCTGGCGCCGGCCTGGCTGCGGCCCTATCTGCGGCTCGCCCGCCTCGACCGCCCGATCGGCTCGTGGCTGTTGCTGTTGCCGTGCTGGTGGTCGGCGGCGCTCGCCGCGGTCGCGGCGCACGCGCGGGCGCCGAACATCTCGCATCTCATTCTGTTCTTCATCGGCGCCTTTGCCATGCGCGGCGCCGGCTGCACCTGGAACGACATCGTCGACCGCGACCTCGACGGCGGCGTCGAGCGCACCCGCTCGCGGCCGATCCCGTCCGGCCAGGTCAGCGTTGCGCAAGCGGCTTTGTTCCTCGTCCTGCAGGCGCTGATCGGCTTTGCCGTACTGATTACGTTCAACCGGCTTCACCATCGCGCTCGGCATCGCCTCGCTCGCCATCGTCGTGGTCTATCCGTTCATGAAGCGCATCACCTATTGGCCGCAAATCGTGCTCGGCCTGGCGTTCTCCTGGGGCGCGCTGATGGGCTGGGCCGGCGCCTTCGGCCGGCTCGATCTGGCGCCGCTTCTGCTCTATGCCGGCTCGATCTCCTGGGTGATCGGCTACGACACCATCTACGCCCATCAGGACCGCGAAGACGACGCGCTGATCGGCATCAAATCGACCGCGCTGTTGTTCGGCGCGCGAACCAAGCCGATGCTGGCGCTGTTCTATGGCCTCGCCGTCATCCTCATCGGGTTTGCGGGTTTTTTCGCCGGCGCCGGCGTGGTGTTCGCGCTGGGGCTAGCCGCCTTCGCCGCCCACCTCGCCTGGCAGATCGCCCGCCTCGACATCGGCGACCCCGACAATTGCCTCGCGGTGTTCAAGTCCGACCGCGATGCCGGCCTGATCCTGTTCGCCGGCCTGGTGCTGGACGCCGCGCTGCACCGGCTTAGCTGACCCGCGCATATCTGGACCGACCGGATCGGGCTTGCCGGGACCGGACGATACGCGGATACTGGACGGAATCGGCCAAGAACCCGAAACGCGCGGCTACGAACGGCCGCACATCCGATAAAACCAAAATCATCGTTAGGGAGCGATCGATGAAATCACCTTATCTTCTCGGCATATCCGCGCTGGCTCTGGTGCTGGCGATCCCCGCAACCGTGCTTGCGGACCAGCCGCCGGCGGCGTTGACCGGCGTCGTCAGTTCGGCCGCCGAAGGCGCCATGGAAGGCGTCGTCGTCACCGCCCATAAGGCGGGCTCGATCGTCGCGGTCAGCGTCACCACCGACGCCCAGGGCCGTTACGCGTTTCCGGAAAGCCGGCTCGAACCCGGCCACTACGATCTCGCCATCCGCGCCGTCGGCTACGACGCCAGCGCGCCGGCCGCGGCCGACGTCGTCGCCGAGAAGACGACCAATACCGACATCAAGCTCGACAAGACCAAGAACCTCGCCAGCCAGCTCACCAATGCCGAGTGGATGATGAGCATGCCGGGCACCGAAGACCAGAAGGCGATGCTGCTCAACTGCACGAGCTGCCACACGCTGGAACGCGTGGTGCGCTCGACCCACGACACCGACGAGTGGATGCAGGTGGTCAGCCGCATGATGGGCTATGGCGCCGTGAGCCAGCCGATCAAGCCGCAGCCGATGCTGGACAGGTCGCGCGCGGGCACGCCCGAGCAATACCGCAAGATGGCCGAGTATCTCGCCTCCATCAATCTGAGCGCGGTCGACAAGTGGCAATATGATCTCAAAACGCTGCCGCGCCCGAGCGGCCGCGACACCCGCGCCATCGTCACCGCATACGACATGGGCCGCAAAACCACCGAGCCGCACGACATCCTGGTCGATAAGGACGGCGCGGTCTGGTACTCGGACTTCGGCGAGATGTTCATCGGCAAGTTCGATCCGAAGACGCTCAAGCTCACCGAATATCCGATCCAAAAATTCAAGGACAAGGCGCCGACCGGCCTCTTGAGCATCGAGTTCGACACCACCGGCAAGATCTGGTTCGACACCATGTACCAGGGCTCGCTCGGCTGCCTCGATCCGAAGACCGGCGAGATCAAATATTATCCGCTCGACGCCAAGTGGAACGACGACAAGGTGCAGCTCAACTTCACCGGCCTGCACTACGAAGTCGACAACAAGGTGTGGACCAAGAGCGTCGGCACCCAGGAAATCTTCCGCGTCGACATCAAGACCGGCGACTGGGAGAAATTCCGCCCGCTCGACCAGCTGCCGAGCGTGCAGAAGGCCGGCATCTATCAGGTGATGGCGGACTCGAAAAACAATCTATGGATGGCCGAATTCACCGAAGGCCATCTCGGCAAGATCGACGCCAAGACCGGCGCCGTGACCTGGTACGCCACGCCGACGGCGCACGCCCGCGCCCGCCGCATGGAAATCGACGACCAGGACCGCGTGCTGGTCACCGAATATCGCACCAGCAAGGCGGCGCTGTTCGATCCCAAGACCGAACAGTTCACCGAATACGCGTTCCCGCCATACACGTTCCCCTATCGCGCCAACTTCGACAAGAACGGCGAGATCTGGGCTTCGACCATGAGCACCGACCGCGTGGTGCGGCTTGATCCGAAGACCAACACGACCGTGCAATATCTGATGCCGTCCGACACCAATATGCGCACGGTGTACGTGGATAATACGACGAGCCCGGTGACGTTCTGGGTCGGCTCTAACCACGACCATAAGATCGTGAAGGTCGAGCCGTTGGATTAGACGGCGGTTACGTTATTTGAGGCGGAGTGGCCGGGGTTTTCCCCGGCCATTTCGTTTTTAGGTCATTTCTTATATCGATCGAGAATTTCGCTCAGTGCGGCTCGATTCTCAGCACTCAGGAATTGACCGTGACTTGCCAACAATGGGGGGCAAATACTTCGTGGCACAAAGGCCAGCATGACAAATCTGATTATTTTCGAGGGAGACTTCTAATAATCGGATCTTCTGCTCCTTTGAAGCGTCTTTTAAGTAAGGAACTATAAGTTCAAAATTTGCTTCGGCACGACGAAAATTCACTGAGCTTCTTATTATGTTGATTATGCCATCAGTGGCAAATGGCTTGTCGCGTCTTGCGATAGCAGTTATTAGCGGCGCAGCATTAAGTTCTTTTGGGTCAATGCGACTTGATTGAACATGCGCGATAAAGCCTTCGGGGATAGAGCCGTCGATTGACAATGGAACAACTGCGATTCCTCTGTAGGCCGCCATGCCTGACTCTTGTTTGCACCAAATCGAGCAGTAGTAGTTTTTGCTAAGAATTGGGATAAAGAGATCAGTCACCATAAGTTTCTGAATAATAGCAAGTCGCCATTCAGCAGATACCTCAATGTCTTCGTGCGCGAGAAAGGATTCAACATTTAGACGATCAAGTATTTTTTAATGTCGCCTGCGATTGCCTTATCTGCGGTTTGATAACTTAGAAACGCGCGCATAATGAATTCCTAATCGAAACGGGCTGGCGGGCAACACGAGCGCATAGCGTGTAGCGAACGTAGGGTGGGCAAAGCGGAGCGTGCCGACGCACTCGTACGGCGTGGGCTTCGCTTGGCTCAGCCCCCCTGCAAACATGGCTGCAACAGGCAGCGCTAGGTCCGTTTCGTCCGCCGTGGCCTCGGCGACATCCCACCTTGATGCTGACGGCGTTGATCTCGGCGCTCTATGTGATCTCTCCAGGCCGCGCTGCGATCGCGAATGAAGTCGCTGACGGAAGCGGTCGATGTGAGGTCGGGCTTGCCCTCTTCGTAGTAGCCTTTCTCGTTCCGGATCGGCAGCGCCGCGATGCGTGCCGCCTGGATCTTGTCGATCTTGGACGGCGTCGATGAGTTGGGGTGACTGCCGACCGGCATCGGCACGGCCACGCCGGCCAATGGATCGTCTTGGCGGGGCGCATCCAGCGTGATCACGCCAGCCAGCGAGGGTGCGGCCTTGTCGCGCGCAGTCAGCGGCACCGTGCCCCAACGGTCGGAAATCGTTCTCAGTACGGAGGTGTGGTCGACGACTCCGCTGGCGGCGCGGAACACGGTTCCCGCTGCGATCAGAGGCGACACCAGGACAGCCGGAACGCGCACCCCAAACCGGTCAAAGCCAAAGCCGAATTCGCCGACGGTGCCATCGCCCGGAGGGGTGGCGCCGTACGGCGGCGGGACGTGGTCGTAATTTCCGCCGTGCTCGTCATAGGTGATGATGAGCAGTGTCGAAGCCCAATTCTTTCCATTGCGCAGCGCATAATACGTGTCGTGGATGAGCTGCTCGCCCAGCGAGACATCGTAGTTCGGGTGCTGACTATTGCCGGTCGAGTCCCAGCTCGGCTCGAGGAATGTGAACGCAGGCAGCGTGCCCTCCGTGGCGCGCTGCTGGAAATCCCGAAAATGACCGAAGTGGCTCGCTGCGGCTTTTTGCGTGTCGGGGAAGTCGTGCTGCGTCAGCGGTTCACGATTGTAGCCGAAAACCGCCCAATCGATGTTCTTGTCCGAAAGCCGCCCAAAGATGCTTGGACAGGTATAAATTTTTGTATGGTCGTCGAGGTGACCTTGCGATGTGGCGGCGAGCGCGAACGCGCGGTTTGGCATGGTCATGGTCGGGGCCGAGCAGAACCACGCATCACACACCGCGAAGCCTTTCGCCAAGCCCGATAGAATCGGCAGCAACGCCGGAGTGTACATGCCCATGATCTGGGAAGGCTGCGTCCCTGGAATTGAATCCTTGAAATGACGTGCCTGGTCGGAAGCGATGGCGGCTTTGAAGTTCACGACAAATCCGTTGTTTGCCGGAACTGCGCCGGGTGCCGGATCGTCGGTCGAAAACAGTTGATAGTTGGTGGCCTGGAAGCCTTCGCCGGGATCGGCGCCGGGCATCAAATAACGGTGCGGATCCTTGGGATCGATCGGATAGACTTTGATCTGCCGTCCGACATCGTCGGGATTCCATTCATTTCCCGTGAGGCCATCGAAGTCCTGGCCGGTACTCGATTTGTTGCCGGAATCTTTGTAAAGAAATCCCAGCATTTGATCGAAGGACCGATTCTCCAGCATCAGTTCGACGATGTGATCGATCTTTCCGAGAGAGCCCGCCGTGGCCGAGTTCGCCGACCCCCGCTGACTGGTGCCACCTGCCCGGCGCGTGCTGCCCGCTTTAGATTTGGTTTTCGGCGATTTGGACCGTGAACTTGCCGCCGGTCGCTTGCTTCGCTTGGCCATAGTTAGCCCCCATCCGTTGTTGGCGATTGATCTTTGATTTCGGCAAGTGCCTGCACCGCCCGACGCGACAGGAGCCTCAAACAGCGGGCGCAATCCGCTGCATCCCGATATACCATTATAACGAGCGGATTGGGACGACTACAATCCCCCTGAACGCCGATGCGTGGCTAGAGTGAAATCGTTTCGCGTCACTGCGAGCGAAGCGAAAGCTTGCGGCTCATTTGGATGACCTGGATGCGCAAGCCGTTTACCTGGATAGACAGGCCTTGGCCTGGCGGATCGATTATCCGGAAATAGCGCCGTAGCCCCGGATTACGCCGCGCCCGATCCGCGCTACAGTCTCCGCCATGGACAAGGGCGACCGCATAACCGCCATGGCCCAATGGATGTGGGACGCCCGCGCCCGCCGCCTGCCCTATCGCAACCTGCCGGCCGAGTTGAAACCCGCGTCGCTGCGCGAGGCCTATGCGGCGCAGGAGGACTATTACCGGCTGGCGGAGCCGGTCTATGGCGCGGTGTGCGGCGCCAAGATCGCCACCACCACCAAGGTGATGCAGGAGCTGATGGGCATTGACCATCCCTGCGGCGGCGCGATCTTCGCGCGCACCATCCACTACTCGCCGGCGCATGTGCACGTGGCTAATTTCGTCAATGTCCGCATCGAGAGCGAGATCGCGCTGATGCTCGGCGCCGATCTGCCGGCCGCCGGCGCGCCGTGGCGGCGCGACATGGTGGCGCCGGCGGTCTCCGCCGCGATGCCCGCCTTCGAATTGATCGAAGACCGCAATGCCGATTACACCAAGACCGAAGCCGCGTCGCTGGTCGTCGAAAATTGCTGGAACGGCGGCATCGTCGTCGGCGCGGCCAGATCCATCTCGCCCGCGCTGCTCAACGGCATCGCCGGCCGGCTCGAGATCGGCGGCAAGCCGGCCGGCAAAGGTTTTGCCGAGGACCCGTGCGCGACGCTGGCCTGGCTCGCCAATCATCTCGCCGAGCGCGGCCGCGGCCTCAAGGCCGGCATGGTGGTGATCACCGGCAGCGTCATCCCGACGATGTCGATCAAGCCCGGCGAGCGTGCAGTGTTCACGGTCGAAGGCCTGGGCGAAGTCGTGATGGATGCGGTGTAGTTTCCAGCCGCCGTCTTTCGTGGAAATCCTCAGAGATAGAGGCTCTTCATAAGGCCTTCCGGGTAGCGCAAGCCGGCGGCGGCGCCAACGGGAATTGAGTTGGCGATTTGCGCGAGGTCATCCGCGGTCAATTCAACCGCAAGCGCGCCGATGTTCTCCGCAAGCCTTGCTTTTTTCTTGGTGCCCGGGATCGGCACAATGTCTTTGCCCTGCGCCAGCAGCCAGGCCAAGGCGAGTTGGCCAAGCGTGCAGCGCCTTTCCTGTGCGATCTCTTCGATGCCGCGGACCAGTGACAGGTTGTGATTGATGTTTTCCGTCGCGAAGCGCGGGTGTCGCCGCCGCGTGTCGCCGTCGGACATGCCGGTCGGATCCTCGACCACGCCGGTCAGCAAGCCACGGCCAAGCGGAGAGTACGCGACAAAGCCGATCTTGAGTGCGCGGGTGGTGCGCAGCGTCTCCTCGGCCTCGGTGCGATACAGCAACGAGAACTCGTTTTGCACGACCGCAATCTCGTGCACGGCGTGAGCGCGGCGAATAGTCTCCGGCCGAGCTTCGCTGAGGCCCAGAGCGCGGGCCTTGCCTTGTTCGACCAACCGGGCCATCGCGCCGACAGTGTCTTCGACCGGAACGGTCGGATCGATGCGATGCTGGTAGTACAGATCGATGACCTCGACACCCAGCCGCTTGAGACTGGCCTCGCAAGAGCTGATGACATATTCGGGACGGCCATCGGCGATCTTGCCATCGCGCCCGCCAACGTTGCCGAACTTGGTCGCCAAGATCACTTCGGAGCGGCGCCCCTTAAGGGCCTTGCCGACGAGTTCCTCGTTATGGCCGGCTCCATAGGCGTCAGACGTATCGAGCAACGTTATGCCCCGATCCAACGCCTCGCGAATAAGGGCGATTCCCTCCGCGTCGCTGCTTGCGCCGTAAACGCCTGACAGCGACATGCAGCCAAGTCCGATCGCGGATGTTTGGATGCCTGATGAGCCCAGCGAACGTATCGGGAGACTATTATCGTTTGCCATATTAATCGCTTTCTTGATCTCGACCTGACTGAGCGCGTCCACTCAAATCGCCCATTGGCTGCATTTGCGAAAGAGCCGGTCCTGCCGCGACCGTTGCCGGCGCATCGGCTATTCCAGAGGGACTGGCAGTGTCCATATCCGGAAACAGCGCAAATGTCTGCTCGGCCTCCCCTGCAGGGGAGACTGGATAACGTGTAACTTTTTTATTGACATGGGTCTCTATATCAGTTACCAAGCAATCCTCGCTCATTGAAGGACGTGGCGCGGAGGCACACCGTGTCATGGGAGCGAGGGCGGTGCCCGCGGGTGGATTTGCAGTCTGCTCCCGGGCGGCTTGGGTATCAGTCCCCCGGCACGATGACCGGGGCGGGAGGTGCATCCCTGGACTGGGACAGGCGAAGGCGGGTAACGCCCGTTCAGACCACGTCCCAGGAAGCCTGGCCTGAAGCTGAGCCTTTGGGATGGAATAACTCCCTTAGGTGAGAGCCGTGGTGGAACGCCGACAAGCGAACGCGCCGCAAGGCGCGAGCCGCATCGCAAGATGCGGAGGATACGGATCAGCGTTTGCCGGCGTTCCGCTTCCTTCATTTTTGTAGGGTGGTGCTGAGCGAAGCGAAGCCCACGCGGTTAGGCCGAGAATAGACAGCGTGGGCACGGCGCTCCGCGCCTTTGCCCACCCTACGAACTGCGAAACCGGCGTAACGGAAGAACGAAAAGCAGGCCCACCCCTGCCCTTTCCTTGGACCGAACCGGTTTCGCGCTTGACGTGACGGTATTTTATTAGCGCGCGATTGTTCGCGCTTCGCGCGTATCAGATCTCGCGGAGCTGGCGCTCCGAGCGGGAATGGATTGCCGTGCCGGGAGCGGAAAGTTTAGTTTCTCGCGATGATCTCGCGCTCGCCGCGATGCACGATCGGCGTTGCCGGCAGCTTGCCGGGGCGGCGGCGCAGCAATCGCGAAGGCCGGCGCTTGGCGATGGCGCTGCGGCGGCGGCGGCGCCAGGTCGGCGCTTCGATGCGCAGCGCGCCGAGGCGGGCGAACGGTTCGCGCAACGAGCCGTCGCCTTCGGCGACCAGCAGCGGCAGGCCGAGCACCCTGCCCCAGCTTTGCCATTCGGCGACGATGTCGTCGCGCTCGGCGGATGCAAACAGCGGCAGCGACAAAGCCGGGTCGCGGTGCTCGAGCACGACGGTGATGGCGGTCGGCGCTTGGCCGGTTTCGCCGGAGAGCCGGATGGCGACGCCGCGATAGGACGCGACCGGCATGTTCAAGGCCATGCGGATGCCGCGCACCGAGCGGCGCAGCACCACGCGCTCGCGATGCAGGTCGACGACGCGAAGCCGCTCGTCGGCCGCATCGTCGGCGGCGGTGAACCGCACGGGCAAGGAGAAGGGGTCGAGCCGCGCAGGGGTTGCCCCCGCGCGGCTCGACCCGGCAGCGAACCTGCCGGCTTCCATTTGACGCCTCGAAACTCGAACTCCCCCCGGACTGTTGCCGCCCGGTTGCCGTCACATTGCCAGAGTGCGGTCGTAATCGGCTTAAGGATCCTGGTTAAAAGGTCGTGTTGCGCACGCCAACGGCCCGCATGATTGACGAGACGTTGCAGCGCGGGACAAATTTGATCGTTGCAAGTGCTTCGCGGAGCGGTGCAGCACCAGGGAAACATGGCTGAGCACGCTTGAAACACGCGCTCCGCGCCCACATCTTCGCTTGTCATTATTTTCACCAGCGCATAAACCAATCGCCAACCAATGTCATCGCTCCTCGACCAAACCGCCCTCATCGACCTCGCCGAACGCGCTCGTCGCCGCGGCCAAGCGCGCCGGCGCCGACCAGGCCGACGCGGTCGCCGTGCGCGGCGTGTCGCTGTCGGTCGAGGTGCGCGACGGCGCCGTCGAGGAATTGCAGCGCTCCGAAGGCGACGATCTCGGGCTGCGCGTCCTGGTCGGCAAGAAGCAGGCGGTGGTCTCGACCAACGATCTCAACGGCGACGGCTTCGCGGCGCTGGCCGAGCGCGCGGTGGCCATGGCGCGCGCCGCGCCCGAGGACCGCTTCGCCGGCCTCGCCGATCCGGCGCTGCTGGCGCAAGAACCCGCCCGAGCTCGATCTGCTCGATCCCGACATGCCCGACGTCGGCGTGCTGGAACGGCGCGCGCGAGAGGCCGAGGCCGCGGCCATGGCGGTCGCAGGCGTCAGCAAATCGGGCGGCGCCTCGGCCTCGGCCGGCATCGGCGGCCTGGTGCTGGTGACGAGCCACGGCTTTCACGGCGCGGCCATGACTCGCACCACGCCATCTCGATGTCGGCGATCGCCGGCGACGGCACCGGCATGGAGACCGACTACGATTTCACCTCGACGCTGCACGCCGCCGACCTCGAAAGCGCACCGCAATCGGCCGCAACGCCGGCGAGCGCGCGGTCAAGCGGCTCAATCCGCGCAAGGTCTCGACGCGCCGCGTGCCGGTGGTGTTCGACACCGCGCGTCGCCGGCTCGCTGGTCGGCCACCTCGCCAGCGCCGTCAACGGCGCCTCGATCGCGCGCAAGACGAGTTTTCTGCGCGAAAAGCTCGGCGAGCAGATTTTTGCGCCCGGCATCGACATCATCGACGATCCGCTGCGCAAGCGCGGCCTGCGCTCGCGGCCGTTCGACGCCGAGGGCGTCGTCACCAGCGCGCGCAAAGTGATCGAAGACGGCGTGCTGAAAACCTGGTTCCTCGACAGCGCGACCGCGCGCGAGCTCAATCTGCAAACCACCGGCCACGCCCATCGCGGCGTGTCGTCGACGCCCTCGCCCGGGCCGAGCAACCTGCATCTCGCCGCCGGCGCCAAAAGCGCCGCGGCGCTGATCGCCGAGATCGAGGACGGCTTCTTTGTCACCGACCTGATCGGCATCGGCGTCAATCTGGTGACCGGCGACTACAGCCGCGGCGCCTCGGGTTTCTGGATCGAGAACGGCCAGCTCACCTATCCGGTGAGCGAAGTCACCATCGCCGGGCATCTGACCGAAATATTCAAAAGCCTCACGCCGGCGAACGATCTCGTCTTCCGCTACGGCACCAATGCGCCGACCGTGCGCGTGGAGGGCCTGACTGTTGCCGGCCACTGAGGTCGTCGACCTGCAACACAAGCCGCGCGCCTTGCGGAGGCCGTCCGCGAAGCCGGCGCGCTTGGCGCTGTCGATGTTCAAGACGCCGCTGAAGAACTGGACCAAGGGCGAAGCTTTGTCGCCGGTGTCCGAAGCCGACATCGCCGTCGACGTGTTGCTGCGCGAACGGCTGACCAGCGACGACGCGGCCATCGCCTGGCTGTCGGAGGAAAGCGTCGACGATCCGGTTCGCCTCGACGCGCGCTATGTCTGGATCGTCGATCCGATCGACGGCACGCGCGCCTATATCGCGGGCCTGCCGGATTGGGCGGTCTCGGCCGCGCTGGTCGAGGACGGCCGGCCGGTCGCGGCGTGTCTGTTATGCGCCGGTCAGCGACGAGTTTTTCATGGCGGTCGCCGGCGCAAGGCGCGACGCCGCAACGGCATTGCGATCGCCGCCGCGCCCGGAGCGCAAACTCGAGCAAGCGCGCATCGCCGGGCCGAAAAAATTTCTCGATCGCTTGCAAGCCATCGCGCCGCCGTTTGCCGTCATGCCGCGCACGCACTCGCTGGCGCTGCGCCTGGCCCGGGTCGCCGAGGGAACGTTCGACGCCGCCGTTGCCGGCGGCAACAGCCACGACTGGGACCTTGCGGCCGCCGACCTTTTGGTGCACGAAGCGGGCGGCGCATTGACGTCTTTCGGGGGCGGAACTGTGACCTATAATCGTCCCGTGCCGCGGCATGGGATGCTCGTTGCGGCCGGCCGGGACAGGCACGCGGCGCTGATCGAACTGTTCAGGGATGAACGCCTCGTGTCACTCTAACGCGCGGACATCGCGGAACGATCACCATGGCGGACATCCCTCAAGCCAAGCAACTGCTTCATCTGGTGTTCGGCGGCGAACTGCAAAGCGTCGCCGGCATCGAATTCAAGGATCTCGACAAGCTCGACATCGTCGGCATCTATCCGAACTATGCCGGCGCCTACGCGGCCTGGAAGGCCAAGGCGCAAGGCACCGTCGACAACGCCCAGATGCGCTATTTCATCGTGCATCTGCACCGCCTGCTCGATCCCGACAGCAACGCGCCGCACGCTGAGACGAACGCATGCAGTTTTGGCGGCGCATCGGCCGGCAGCAATGGGCAAAGACGGCGGTCGGCGTCGTCGGCCGCCGAATATCTGCGTTTCGTCGGCATGACCACGCGGCTCACGATCGAGCCGGCGACGTCTGGGACCGCGCCGAAGCGGACATGCCGATCATCGTCGCGTTCTGGCACGGCCAGCATTTGCTCGCCATCAACGCCAGCAAACCGTCGTACAAGGTGAAAATGCTGGTGTCGCGCCATCGCGACGGCGAGATCAACGCCATTGCCGCCGAGCGGCTCGGCATCGGCACCATCCGCGGCTCCGGCAATCACGGCAGCGGCTTCGTGCACAAGGGCGGCGTCGCCGCGTTCCAGGCCATGCTCGATGCGCTCAACGAAGGCTATTCGGTCGCGCTCTCCGCCGACGTGCCGAAAGTGTCGCGGGTCGCCGGCCTCGGCATCATCAAGCTCGCGCAAATGTCCGGCCGGCCGATCTATGCCCGTCGCCATCGCCACGCGCTGGCGCATCGTGCTCGACAACTGGGACCGCTCCACCATCAATCTGCCGTTCAGCCGCGGCGCCGGCGTGGTTCCCGAGCCGCTGCGGGTTCCCGCCGATGCCGATGACGCAGGCGCTCGAGGCCGCGCGGCGCGAGCTCGAGGACCGCCTTAACGCCGCCACGCGCCGCGCCTATGAGATTGTCGATCAGCCGCAACTTCGCAGCACTATCCGGGGGATTGAGCGTGCCCGATCGACTGCCGCTGGCGCTGCGCCTTTATCAGTTCGCGTCGTTCGCCGCCGCGCCGGTGGCGCCGCGCCTGTTGGCGCGGCGGCTCAAGCGCGGCAAGGAGCATCCGACGCGGCTTGCCGAGCGGCGCGGCGCAGGCGTCGCAGCCGCGCCCGGACGGTCCGCTGATCTGGGTGCACGGCGCAAGCGTCGGCGAAATGCTCGCGGTGGTGCCGCTGATCGAGCGCATCCGCGCGCAAGAATTTGCCGTGCTCGTCACCTCGGGCACGGTGACGTCGGCGGCGCTCGCCGAGCATCGCTTGCCGCCGGGCGTGCTGCACCAGTTCATCCCGCTCGACGCGCCGCGTTATGTCGGCCGCTTTCTCGATCATTGGCGGCCCGACCTGGCGCTGTTCGTCGAATCCGATCTGTGGCCCAACCTGATCGTGGAGTCCGGCGCGTCGCAAGATCCCGATGATCGTGGTCAACGGCCGGCTGTCGGAGCGCTCGTTCCACCGCTGGCGGATGGTGCCGGGCATGATCGCGGCGCTGCTGTCGCGCTTCGATCTCTGCCTCGCCCAATCGAGTGCCGACGCGCAGCGCTACGGCGCGCTCGGCGCGCCGCGCGTGACCTCGACCGGCAACCTCAAGCTCGACGTGCCGGCGCCGCCGGTCGATGAAGCAATGTTGCGGCAATTGAAATTGACTGTCGGCATGCGCCCGGTCATTGCCGCCGCCTCGACCCATGACGGCGAAGAGACCGCGATCATCGCCGCGCATCGGCGGCTGCGCGCCAAGCATCCCGGCGCTGCTGACCATCATCGCGCCGCGCCATCCGGCGCGCGGCGAGAGCAATCGCCGACATCGCCAAGGTCGCCGGACTTATCGGTGGGCTTGCGCTCGCGCGGCGAAGCTGCCGAAGCAAGACATCGACGTCTATATCGCCGACACGCTGGGCGAGCTCGGCCTGATCTACCGGCTCGCGCCGATCGTGTTCATGGGCGGCTCGCTGGTCGAGCACGGCGGCCAGAATCCGATCGAGGCGATCCGGCTCGGCGCCGCCGTGGTGCACGGCCCGCATGTGTGGAATTTCGCCGAAATCTACGCCACGCTCGACGAGGCCGACGGCGCCAAACTCGTCGCCGACGAAGAGGCGCTGACGGTGCAGCTCGGCGCCTGGCTCGCCAATCCGGCGGCGCGCACCGCGGTCGCGGAGGCCGGCGCCAAGACGGTGCGGCAGACTCGGCGGCGCGCTCGAGCGCACGCTCGCCGCGCTCGATCCTTATCTCATGCAACTTCGCTTGAGCAGCGGGCGTCGTGATGCGCATGATCTTATCCGAAAACCGGTATCCACTTTTCGGGATCATGCTGTGATGCGCGAGCCCGCCTTCTGGTGGCGCAAAGGCGGCGGCAGCCTGCTTGCGCCCTTGGCCGCCATTTATGGCGCGGTGGCGTGGGCGGCGCATTCAAGCGCAAGGCAAGCCTGCCGGCGTGCCGGTGATCTGCCTCGGCAATCTCACCATCGGCGGCGCCGGCAAGACGCCGGCGGCGCTGGCGGTGGCGCATCTCCTGCTTGCGGCGCACGAGCGGCCGTTCTTTCTCAGCCGCGGCTATGGCGGCCGCCTCGCCGGTCCGGTGCGCGTCGATCCGTCGTTTCATCACGCAGCCGACGTCGGCGACGAGCCGCTGATGCTGGCGCGGCTGGCGCCGACCATCGTCGCGCGCGACCGCGTCGCCGGCGCCCACGTCGCCCGCTCCGCCGGCGCCAGCGTCATCGTCATGGACGACGGCTTCCAGAACCCGTCGCTGATCAAGGATCTCGCCATCCTTCTGGTCGACGGCCGCCGCGGCATCGGCAACGGCCGCATCATTCCGGCAGGTCCGCTGCGGGCGCCGCTGCGAAATTCAGATCGCGCGCGCGCAAGCCGCTCGTCGTCGTCGGCCCGCCGGACGGCGTCGCCAAGATTTTGGATACCGCGCGCCGCTATGGCGTCACCGTGTTCCACGGCCGGCTCGAAGCCGACCGCAACAGCCTCGCCGCGCTCGGCAGGCGCAAAGTGCTGGCCTTCGCCGGCATCGGCAATCCGGAGAAATTTTTTACGACGCTGACCGAGGCGGGCATCGACGTTGCCGCGCGGTCAAGCTTTCCCGACCATCATCGCTACACCGCGGCGGAGGCGCAGGCATTGATCGCACGCGCGCAAGCGGAAAACCTCGTGCTCATCACCACGGAAAAAGATCACGTCCGCCTCGCCGGCGATCCGGCGCTTGCCGCGCTCGCAGCGCATGCCAGCATCTTACCGGTGCGGCTCGTCGTCGACGAGCAGGATCAATTTCGGCAACTGGTGCTGAGCGCCGCGCAAGCGCAACTGATCGGCCGCGCTACTTTTTGCCTGGATAAGCCTGGCGCTGCACCACGGCTTCGGGCGTGGCATAGGCTTCCTGCAGATCGACGCTCCAGTAGCGCAATTCCTCGAGCGGAATGGCGACGCCGGTCACCGCGCAGCGCACGAAGGCGCCGGGCCGCACCACGCGGAAATCGCCGTCGAGATATTTGACGTCGGCCTCGCCGGGCATCGGGGCCGGACGATCGGTACGATTGAGCAAATGCGCCTCCGACTGCTTCCTTGAAGTGACTGCTCCTGGAATTCCGGACCGGCCCCCGACTCAAGCTTGAACGGCCCGCAGCCGGCGCAACATAATCATTCTGCGCGCCAGGACGAAACCCTCTTACTTTTGATCGCTTAAGACCTGCGCCGGCGGCGCACTCCATGATACGCTGCCGCCCGGCAACGCCGGCTCGGGCCGCGAATTCGCATTGGCAGATATGGACTTTCGCAAATCTATCCTCGCGCTTGCCGGCGTCGCCTTTGGCGCCGTCGCGGCCCTTGCCGCCGCGCCGGAGCACGTCGACATTCCCGCCGACACCATGACGCTCCATGGCACGCTGTACCGGCCCGAGGGCGACGGACCGTTTCCGGCCGTGGTGGCGATGCACGATTGCGGCGGGCTGATCCGCCGTCCGGCGATGCAGGCGCAGCTTTACAGCGAATGGACCAATCTGTTGGTCGGCAGCGGCTTTGTCGTGCTGTTCCCGGATTCGTTCGGCTCGCGCGGGCTCGGCTCGCAATGCCGCGAGGCCAACCGCAAGGTCCATGCCCGGCGCGAGCGCGTCGCCGACGCCAATGCGGCGCGGCGCTGGCTGCAGACCCAGAGCTACGTCAAGGCCGATCACATTTCGCTGCTCGGCTGGTCGAACGGCGGCGTGGCGGCGCTGTGGACGGTGCGTCCGACCACCATGCCCCATGACGGCGGCGCCGATTTCCGCTCGGCGGTCGCGCTCTACCCGAGCTGCCGCCGCTTGCGCGAGACTGCATGGAGCGCACGCGTGCCCACCCTCATCCTGATCGGCGGTGCCGACGACTGGACGCCGGCCGCGATCTGCCAGCAGATGGTCGCCGGCGCTCATGGCCGCAGCGCCCGCGCCGAGATCATCGTCTATCCCGGCGCCTATCACGAATTCGACCGCGCCAATTCGCCGATCCGGCTGCGCACCGGCCTGGTCAATACCGTCGATCCCTCCGGCCGGGCGCACGGCGGCACCAATCCGGCGGCGCGCAATGACGCACTCAAGCGCGTGCCGGCGTGGCTGGAGAAATAACACGCAAGCGCCGCGTTTTTATAGATAACCGGTGCCGACGTCGGCGGCGAAACGCGCCGGCTCGCCTTCCCAGACGATGCGGGCGTGTTCGAGCACATAGACGCGGTCGGCGTGCGGCAGCGCGAAGGTGACGTTCTGCTCGCCGAGGAGGACCGTGATCGCGGTGGTCTGGCGCAACCGCTCCAGCGCCTTCGACAATTGCTCGAGAATGACCGGCGCCAAGCCGAGCGTCGGCTCGTCTAGGATAAGCAATTTCGGTTTCATCATCAGCGCACGCGCGATGGTCAGCATCTGCTGCTCGCCGCCGGACAAAGTCCCGGCCGCCTGCTTCTGGCGGTCGCGTAGGATCGGGAACAGGTCGAACAGCCAGGCGATTTGTTCGGCACATTCTGCCGGCGGCAGGTGCTGGCCACCGAGATCGAGATTTTCGCGCACCGTCATGTCGACGAAGAGTTCGCGTCCCTCCGGACATTGCACGATGCCCTTGCGCGCGATGGTCGCCGCGGTAAAGCCGCGCAATGACGCGCCCTCGCGGCGGATGTCGCCGGCATAGGGCAAAAAACCGGAGATGGTATTGAACAATGTGGTCTTGCCGGCGCCGTTCAAACCGACGACCGAGACGAATTCGCCGGCATGGATATGGATCGAGACGTCGTCGAGCGCCTGCGCCTTGCCGTAATGCACGCTGACGTTCTTGACCTCGAGGAACGGCGTCGTGGTATCGCGGAACGAGGATTCCGGGCGCGCCGCGGTCTCGATGCTGCCGCCGAGATAGACACGCCGCACGGTCTCGTTGCGCATCACCTCGTCGGCGCTGCCTTCGGCGATGCGCTCGCCGACATACATGGCGAGCACGCCGTCGACGAGGCGCGCCACGCTTTTGACGTTGTGATCGACCAGGAGCACGGCGCGGCCGTCGTCGCGCAATTCGCAAATCAGATCGGAGAATGCCGCGGTCTCTTTCGAGGTCAGCCCGGCGAACGGCTCGTCGATCAGCAGCACCTGCGGATCGCGCGCGATCGCTTTGGCGATCTCGATCTTGCGCAGATCGGCGAACGGCAACGTCGCCGGCCGGCGGTCGAGCACGGCGCTCAAGCCGACGCGCGCGGCGATGGCGCGGGCCTTGGTGTCGGTTTCCGGATCGGCGAGCAGCCGGGTGAGCTTGTCGGGAAGCAAGGCCAGCTTGATATTCTCCAGCACGGTCTGGCGATGCAGCGGGCGGGAATGCTGGAACACGATGCCGGCGCCCATGCGCGCGATGCGGTGCGACGGCCAGCCGGCGACCTCGGTGCCATTGATGCGCACCGAGCCGGCATCGGGCCGCTCGATGCCCATGATCAGCTTCATCACCGTCGACTTGCCGGAGCCGTTCGGGCCGATCAGGCCCAGAATTTTGCCGGCATCGACGCTGAACGCCATGTCCTTGACGGCAACCAAACCGCCGAAGCGCTTGGTGAGGCCGGTCACTTCGAGGTGCGCGGCCATGCTCACGAAGTCTCTTTGCTGCGGGTGAGCAGGCCGAAAAAGCCGTTCGGAAAAAACAGCACGACGACGAGCGCCATGGCGAAGACGATGAAGTTGGCCAGATCGCCGACCGGGCGCAGCGCCTCGCTCATGGCGATGATGAAGATCGCGCCGAGCACCGCGCCGAGAATGGTGCGCCGGCCGCCGATCACCACGGCGATGATGATCTGCACGCCGACGGTGATGTCGATGAAGGTGCCGACCGAGGCCGAGCCGAGATAGAACACGAGCAGCGCGCCGGCGAGGCCGGAGAAGAAGGCGCTGATAACGAAGGCCGTGAGCTTGTGCTTGGTAACATTGAAGCCGAGCGCGCCGGCCTGCACCGCGTCCTGACCGCTGGCCTGCAGAATAAGCCCGACCGGCGAGCGCGACAGCGCGAACAGGATGGCGCCGCTGATGGCCATGAACCACAGCGCGATCTGGTAGTTCTTGGCGTCGCTGATGGTGATGACGTCGGGCACAGTGAGCCCGATCTCGCCGCCGGTGAGGCTGGCATCGACCACGACGAAATTCTGCAGCATCAGCACGGCGACCAACGTGGTCAACCCGAAATACGGCCCGCGCACCCGCAATGCCGGCAGCGCCAGCACCACGCCGCCGGCGACCGCCGCGAGCGCGCCGGCGGCGACGCAGAGCCAGATCGGCGGTTGATAGAGATTATCGAGAATGCCCGCCGTATAGGCGCCGGTGCCGATCAGAAACGTCGGGCCGAAATTGACTTCCCCGGCAAAGCCGAACAGCAGGTCCCACGCCATGGCGAACACGCCGAAATAATAGGCGATGGTGAGCAGGCCGAGGATATAGCCGGAAACGCCGAGCGGCAGGAACGAGGCGAGCACGACCGCGACGAGGCCGATGAGCAGAACGCGCGTGGTCGAAAGACTGCCCATCTAGCGGCGCCCCAACAGCCCGCGCGGGCGGACATACATCACGGCGACGAGGAGAAGCAGCGCCGGGATGGTGCGATAGGCCGGCGAGATCAGATAGGCGGTCAGGGTTTCCAGATAACCGACCACGTAGGCCGCGAGCAGCGCGCCGGAGACGCTGCCCAATCCGCCGAGCACGACAATTGAGAACGCGCTCGCGGTGAGCGGCCCGACGCTATAGGACGACACGCCGAGAAACATGCCGAGCAGCACGCCGGCGACACCGACCAGCACGCCGTAGATCGCCCACACGGCGATGTAGACCTGCGACAGCTCGACTCCCAACAAGGTCACGCCGCGCGGATTCATCGACGCCGCCAGCACTGCCTTGCCGGCGCGGGTGCGATTGACCAGGAGCCAAAGGATGCCGATCACCAACCAGCATACGACTGCGGTGAAAATCTCATTCGACGGCGTGCGCACGCCGACGATCCGCACCACGCCTTCGACGATCGGCGCCACGGTTTTCGCATTGTTGGTGTAGAAATAGGCGATCAGCTCCTGGAGCATGATGCCCCACAGCAGCGTCGCGGTGAGGATAAAAATCTCCTTTTCCTCCTCGCGGATTTTGCGCGACTGCTGCAGCGGCCGCACGATCAGAAAATAAGTGATCATGGACGCGACCAAGCCGACGGCGACGCCGATCAACGCGCCCGCATAGGGCCCGACATGCAAATCGTTGCCGGCGGCCCAGGCGGCGACCACCGCCGCCACCATCAGCGCGCCGTGCGACAGATTGAGCACGCCGGAGACGCCGAAAATCAGCGCAAAGCCCGTGGCGCCGAGCGCATAGAGCGAACTGATCGCAAAGCCGTCGATCAGGATTTGCCAGAACAGCATCGTCAGACACCGCGATCACGCACTCTGCCCCTAACAGCATTCTCCCCGCTCGCGGGCGCGGGCGGGGAGAATTTAGCAAAGCGTCGATCCTTCCCCGTCAGTTGGCCGCGCCGAGCTTGACGAATTTCGGGAACTTCAGCTTGCCGTTGGCGACATTGGCCGGCCACAGATTGGTCTGCTTGCCGTCCTGCCATTGCAGCATCAGGCCGGTGATGGTGTCGGGGCCGACCTTGAGCGCGTGCGGATTGGGCGAGTCCTTGCCCTTGAACTGCACGCGGCCGATGGTGCCGACGTAGTCGGTCTTCTCCAGTGCCTCGACCAGCTTGTCGGAATCGGTCGAGCCGGCGCGCTTGAAGGCGTCGGCGAGGTAATAGACCTCGTCATAGGCGGTATAGCCGCAATAGGACGGGAAGTTGCCGTACTTGGCCTTGAACGCCTTGACGAAGGGCAAGGTCTTCGGCGTAACCGCCACGTCGGGTCCGGAGACGGCCTGATAGAGCACGCCCTCGACCGCGCCGTTGGTATCGTTCCAGAAGCTCGAATTGGTCGCCTGCGAGGAAATGCCGAACATCGGGATCGGCACCTCTTGCTGTTTCCACTGCACCGTCGGCTGCACGCCGACGTGGGAAATGCCGGTGATCATCACGTCGGGCTTCTCGCCCTCGATCTTGTTGAAGATCGGCGTGAAGTCAGTGGTATCCGGCGAAACGCGGATATGGTCGAGCACCTGCAAACCGATGGTCGGCAGACACTTGACGTATTCGGCATCGAGCGGCGTCGTCCAGGCCGCATCCTCGCTCATCACCACGGCGGTCTTCATGTGCAACTGGCCGACCAGAAGATCTTTGGCCGCGGCGCAGACCGAGTCTCGACAGACTGGTCGAGGTCAGATAGCCGTGGAAGGTGTATTTGAGATTGTCGTAATCCTTGGCGATGTTCTGGGTGATCACGTCGGACGCGGCGCCGGGCGTCACCATCACGGTCTTCAAGCGGCCGGTCCACGGCTCGAGCGCCAGCACCACCTCGCTGATATAGCTCGCGATCACCGCGTTGACGTGATCTTCGCTGACGGCGCGTTGGAAGGCGCGCACGGATTCGGCGGCGGAGGAATGATTGTCGTAGGAGACGATTTCGATCTTCTTGCCGTTGACGCCACCCGCGGCGTTGATCTCGTCGGCGGCAAGCTGCGCGGCCTGCGGGATCGACGAGCCGGCGACCGCTTGGGCCTCGGCGATGACGCCGATCTTGATGGTGTCTTCGGCATAGCCCGGCGTCGCCAGCACCAGCGCGAGGCAGGTCGCGCCGGCTGCCAAAATGGCGCGTTTATCGAGCATTCTCATTATATCATTCCTCCCTTGGAAATTGCGGTCATCTCAGCCCCGGATGACGGCTTGGCCGGCAGTCTAGCCCATCGCCCTCCCCCGGCAAGCGTGATTTTGTCGCGCAAATCTTATGCTTTAGGCGGATATCCGAGCAACCGGCGGACCTGCTAGTCGCCGCTCACCTATGTCCGTTATGCTGGTGCATCAGGGCGGAAGCTAAAACCGAAACGCACAAGCGCAGGGGCACTATGAGACAGCTCACCATCGGCGACGTCACCATCACCAGCATCATCGAACGCGACGGGCCGTGGCGGAAGCCCGAAGACATGTTCCCGGCTTACGATCCCGAGGTCGGCAAGCGCCATCTCGCGGCGCTCGACAAGGAAGTATTCGACCCGGTGTCCGGCAAAATGGTCATCACCTATCAGACCTATGTGGTGCGCACGCCCAAGCACACCATCTTGATCGACACCTGCACCGGCGAGGACAAAGGCTATCCGCCGCCGATGGATTTTCCGAAGCAGCCATGGCTCGACGGCTTCCACGCAGCCGGCCTCCGCTTCGAGGACATCGATTACGTGTTCTGCACCCATCTGCACATCGACCACACGGGGTGGAACACGATGCTGCGCAACGGCCGTTGGGTGCCGACTTTCCCGAAGGCCAAATACATCTTCCACAAAGGCGAATATGCCGCGTGGGAGGAAGAGGCCAAACGCGGCGGCAATCGGCCCGGCGGCGGCGGCAATGTGTGGCCGTTCAATTGCGAGCCTGTGGTCGCGGCGGGGCAAGCGCTTCTGGTCGACGACGATTATGCGCTTGACGATACGCTGTGGCTCACCCCGACGCCGGGCCACTCCCCTTGCCATTGCTGCGTCAATATCCGCTCGCGCGGCCAGCAGGCCATCGTCGTCGGCGACCTGATGCATCACGCGCTGCAGTGCCGCGAGCCGGACTGGTCGACGGTGTTCGACTGGGATCCCAAGCAGGCAGCGCTTTCGCGCCGAAAATTCCTAAACGACACCGCAGGCACCGGCAGGTTCGTGCTGCCGATCCACTTTCCACATCCGACCACGGGCCTGATCGAAGCGGACGGCGCGCGGTTTCACTACAAGTTCGTGCGCTAGGGCGCGGAGTCACATTGGCCGCAAGTCTACCGTTCGGAGGTCCGCATCATGTTATTTCTCGTCGTCTCGACGCCACGGCCCGAACGACCTTCCGATCTCGCGGAGCGCCGGCAATCGTTTTGGCCATGGATGGCCAAATATGAAGCGGCAGGGGTGTGCCGGCATGTCTACGCCCGCGCTGGGCGCGGCGCGATCGCCGTCTTCGACGTGCAAAGTAATGAGGCATTGCATCAGATCTTGAACGAGTGGGCGGACATCATTCCCGCCCATTTCGATACCTATCCGCTTGTCGACCTGGAGGCGACCAAGCGGATGCTTGCTGGCCAGGTGGCGGCGAAGAATTGAACGCGTGTTTGTGGGCGCCTTCCGTTTCACGCTATTCTCCCGGCAGGGAGAAAACGCACCATGGCAGCAGACCGAGACTCAGAACACTTCGATTACATCGTTGTCGGCGCGGGCTCGGCCGGCTGCGTGCTGGCCAACCGGCTGACCGCGTCGGGCCGCCATCGCGTGCTGCTATTGGAAGCCGGCGGCCATGACCGTCATTTCTGGATTCACGTTCCACTCGGCTTCGGCAAATTGTTCAACGATGCCAAGGTCAATTGGCTTTACAAATCCGAGCCGGAGCCCGAGCTCAACAATCGGCAAATCATCCAGCCGCGTGGCAAGGTGTTGGGCGGATCGAGCTCGATCAACGGGCTCTTGTACATCCGCGGCCAGCATGAGGATTACGATCACTGGCGGCAGCTCGGCAATACCGGCTGGGCCTTCCAAGACGTGCTGCCGTATTTCCGCCGCGCCGAGGATCAGGAGCGCGGCGCCGACGATCTGCACGGCACCGGCGGGCCGCTTGCGGTCTCCAATGTGTGCGAGCCGCACCCGTTGTGCGAAGCCTTCCTTGAAGCGGCGGAGCAAACCGGCATTCCGCGCAACGACGATTTCAATGGGGCGAAACAAGAAGGCGCCGGCTACTTCCAGCTCACCGCGAAAAACGGCCGCCGCTGGTCGACGGCCGCCGGCTATCTGAAACAGGCGCGCAAGCGGCCTAACCTCAAGGTCGAGCTCAACGCGCTCGCGACGCGGGTCCTGTTCGAGGGCCGCCGCGCCGTCGGCATCGAACACCGCCAAGGCGCGGCGACGCGCACCGCTTACGCCGGCGGCGAAGTCATCCTCGCCGGCGGCGCGTTCAATTCGCCGCAGCTTTTACAGCTCTCCGGCGTCGGACCTGCGGACCTGCTGCGCGGCCACGGCATCGCGGTGCTCGCCGACATGCCGGGCGTCGGCTCCGACCTGCAGGACCATCTCCAGGTGCGCATGCAGTTCCGCTGCACCGAGCCGATCACCGCCAACGACGTGATCAACAATTGGCGGCACCGCTACGGCGCCGGCATCCGCTATATGCTGTCGCGCAAGGGACTGTCGAGCGTCGGCGCCGGCTATGCCGGCGCGTTCTTCCGCACCCGGCCCGATCTGGCGACGCCGGATGTGCAGATTCACTTTCTGATCTTCTCGACCGAGAGCGCGGGCGCCGCGGTGCATCCGTTTTCCGGCTTCATGGCCTCGATCTGCCAATTGCGGCCGGAGAGCCGTGGCTTTGTCCGCATCAAATCGAATAATCCTGCCGACGCGCCGGCGATCCAGCCGCGCTATTTGTCGGCGCGCAACGATTGCGACACCGCGGTCGCCGGATTGCAAGTACTGCGCAAGGTCATGAGCCAGCCGGTGATGCGCAAGCTGATCGCCGAGGAACACGCGCCCGGACCGCAATGCGACAGCGACGCCGATCTCTTGGCTTACGCCCGCAACACCGGCACCACGGTCTATCATCCGACTTCGACCTGCCGCATGGGGCCGGACGCGGCTGCAGTTGTCGACGAGCGCTTACGCGTGCGCGGCTTCGAACGCTTGCGCGTGGTCGACGCCTCGATCATGCCGACCGTGGTCTCCGGCAACACCAATGCGGCGGCGGTCATGATCGGCGAAAAAGGCTCCGACATGATCCTGCAGGATGCCACAGCGCAGGCGCCGATCGCGTTGTCGGCGTGAAGGCTCAGCCGGCCGCCTGCAGGCGATCGACTTCGGCAGCGCCGGCTTTGATGCGCGGGATGAGCTCGCGGCCGAACTCGACGGTGTCGTTCATCGGATCAAAGCCGCGGATCAGCACCGAGCCGACGCCGAGCTTGTAATATTCCAGGATCGCGGCCGCGACCTGCTCGACCGTGCCGACCAGGCACGACGTATTGCCGAGCGCGCCGGTGGCGCGCGCGATCGGCATCCACAGCCGCTCGTCGTGGATGTCGCGTTCGAGCGCAAAACTCATCAGCCGCCGTCCGGCATTGTCCACCGGACCGGACATTGCCTCCTGCCGGCTCCAGCCTTTGTTGCCGGAGACGCCTGCCAAAATCCGGTTCGCCTTGTCCCAGGCGGCGTCTTCGCTTGCCGCGATGATCGGGCGCACCGAGACATTGAAGCCCGGCGTCCGGCCGAACACGGCGGCACGGGCGCGAAACTCCCGCATGCGCTCGCGGGTCGATTTGAGCGGCTCGGCATAAATGGCATAGACGTCGCACAGCCGCGCACCCATTTCGAGCGCGCCGTCCGACGCGCCGCCGAAGAAGATGAGCGGATGCGATTTTTGCAACGGCCGCACGTCGGAATACGCGCCTTTGACCTTGTAGAAGTCGCCTGCGAAATCGAACGGCCGCTCGTTCGACCAGGCAAGCTTCATCAGTTCGAGATATTCGGCGGCGCGGCGATAGCGCTCCGCCTTGGGCGTGAAATCACCGTCGCCCTCCTGCTCGTCGTCGGTCTTGCCGGTGATGACGTGCAGGACGAGGCGGCCTTGGGTGAGATGATCGAAGGTCGCGATCTTGCGCGCCATCAAGGTCGGCGCCACAAAGCCTGGCCGGTGCGCGATGAGATAACCCAGCCGTTCGGTGCGCGCCGCCGCGTGCAGCGCGACCAAAAAACCCTCGGCGGAGGACGACGAGTAGCCGACCAGCACCAGATCGAAGCCGGACGCTTCGTGGGCGCGCGCGGCCTGCGTGACATAATCGGGCGACAGCCCGCCCTCGATGACATGCAACGTAGCGTCGCTCCGCGGCGGCGCGACACCGATCATGCCGATGATCTTGATGGGCATTGCGCGCTCGCGGTTACCGAATGACCGGCGGCGATAATAGCATTTTTTGGCGTTTTGCGACCTGGCAGGCCTAATGCGCTCCGCCGCTTTGCTTGAGCCGCACAATCGCAGCGCGGATCGGCGCGAATGGCCCATATTTGTGTTGCTGCTCGCTGAACTTGTCGAAGTAAGGACCATACGGCGCGTCCACCGGCTTCGTCAGCAAATCGGGAAAGTCGTGCGCGAGATCGGCGCGTTGCGGCCGCGGCTGCGACTCCACATAAGCGGCAATGTCCCACGCCTCCTCGACACTGAGCCGCGCATCGAGATAATCGGTGCCGTGCGGCATGTTGAAGTGGATGAAATTGGCAAACATAATGAGGCGCGCCATTCCGGCGCCGTCATTGAACGAGTCCGGGCCCCACAGCGGCGGATTGAGGTAGCCTAGATCGGTGCCTGCCGTGCCGCGGCGGATACCCGATCCATCGGTGTTGTGGCAGGCGGCGCAGACGCGCGCGAAAATCGGCTCGCCGCGTTTGGGATCTGCGGCGCGGTTGAGTTCGGGCATATGACCGGCACCGAGCCCGGGCAAGCGTTGGCCGGGCGACACACCGGCAGAGAGGAATTTGATATAGGCGACGATCGCCTGCATCTGTGGCGCGTCGTTCGGCAGCGCGCGGCCGTTCATGCTCCGCGTCATGCAGGAATTGATGCGATCCTCGATGCTGATCTCGCCGCCGGATTGGGCGCTGTATTGCGGAAAATCACCGAACAGGCCGAACAACGGCAAGCCGAATTTTTTGGTTCCGGCATCAAGGTGGCAGTTGGCGCAGGCGAGATTGTTGCCGGCATAGCGCTTCGCGGCATCAGGGACATTCGGTCCGATATACGCATAGGTCGCGGTGATGAGATCGCGGCCTTCGCGGACCTGCAGACCGTGCGCATCGCGCGCCAAGGCGCCGATTTCGGGCACGCTCCACACCGACGCGCTTTGCGGGCGGACCGGCATGCTGGACGCGCCGATGATGACAACGACCATGGCCAATCGGACGATCACAGCGTTGGCGGACAGGTATCTCATAACGATCTGACGCGCGCGGTTTCGGCCAGATCGATCTCGCCGCGCGCATCGATGACGACACCGTAATCGCGCCGCGCTTCTTCCAACGTGATCAAACCGTCGAGCACGTCGTCGCGCACGCTTTGCGGATCGCGCCGGCGCGGATCGCCGAAGCCGCCACCGCCGGGCAGATGCAGCTGGATCGCATCGCGCGGCGGCACGGTCTGCCGGCCTTTCGGCCGGATCGGGCGGCCGGAGCGCAGCGCCACGGTGCCCGCAGCGCCGGATTTGCCGCCTTCGCGACCCCGCGCTGGGTTTTTCACCCGTTCGAAGTTGCACAGCAACGCCACCGGATTGGCGCCGGCGCCGCCGATCTCGATCACCTGGCCGAGCCCGCCGCGGCGCTTGCCGGCGCCGCCCGAGCTTTCGCGGAATTCGCGGCGATAAAACACCACCGGCGCCACGCTTTCGGTGGCTTCTACAGGTATAGTGCGCACGCCAGACGGAAACGCGGTCGCGCTCAGGCCGTCCTTCTCCGGCCGGGCACCGGCGCCGCCGCAGTGGAAGATCACCGTGGAGAATTCCGGCAGCGTGCTGGCATCGGTGCCGTCTTCGACTTCATCGACCAGCGAGCCGCCGCCAAAAATTTGCGGATTCCACAAGGCCGAGGCGCCCTCGGCCGGCACGCCGCCGGGGATGACATTTTGCAAGCAACCGAACACCACGTCGGGCAGCATCTGGCCGACAGTGTGGCGTGCCGCCACCGGCCACGGCCGCTTGACGTTGAGCAGGCAGCCTTCCGGCGCGCTGACGGTGATCGGCTCGAGCGAGCCGGCATTGTTCGGCACTTCGGGTGCCACCAAACATTTGACGCCGAACGCGGTGTAGGCGAGGCAATAATTGTAGACGACGTTGATGCCGTAGGCCGACGCCGAAGACGTGCCGTCGAAATCGACGTGGATGCCGTCGTCGCCCACCGTCAGCGCCGCGTTCAACAGCAGCGGCTTTTCGTAGCCGTCGATGGTCATGCTGTTGCGATAGGTGCCTTTCGGCAGATTGCGAATGCGCGCCAAGGTCGCCTCGCGCGAGGCCTCGAGGATGGTGTCGCCGAGCCGGTCGAGATTGGCGATACCGAACTCCTGCATCATCTCCAGGAGGCGCCGGCTGCCTTCGTCGTTGCAGGCTGCGCAGGCATAGATGTCGCCCTCCACTTGCAGCGGCTCGCGCACATTGGCGCGCACCAGGCGCAACAAATCCTCGTTCATGCGGCCCTCGCGGGCGAGTTTCATGATCGGGATGGCGACGCCTTCCTCGAACACCTGCCTGCCGTCCGGCCCCATGCCTAGTCCGCCGATGTCGACGACATGGATGGTGTTGGCGAACAGCCCGACGGCTTCGCCGCGATAAAAGCTCGGCGTGACGACGGTGATGTCATGCAGATGCCCGGCGGTCAGCCACGGATCGTTGGTGATGTAGTGATCGCCGGGCTTCATGCCGTCGATCGGATAGACGTCGAGAAAATGTCTGACGCCGTTGGCCATGGAATTGACGTGGCCCGGCGTGCCGGTGACGGCTTGGGCCAACATGCGGCCCTGACGATCGAACACGCCGGCCGAAAGATCGCCGGCTTCGCGCACCGAGGTCGAGAATGCGGTGCGGATCATGGTCTGCGCCTGCTCTTCGACCACCGCGATCAGGCGGTTCCACATGATTTGGGTTTGGATCTGCGCCAGCGCGGCGTTGGGGCGTGCGATCATGATTCAGGTCTCGCGGCGAGTGAGCTCAACATAGCCGAAGCGGTCGATGCGCGCGTCGAACAATGGGCTCACCATGGTGGATGTGTCGTCCTCAGCGATCACCGCCGGGCCGCGGATATGCGCGCCTAGCGCCAAATCCGGCCGCCAATAGATCGGCACGTCCAAAAAGTCACCGCTCGTCGGGTCGAACACCGGCCGTCGCGTGCGCGGCTTTGGCTCCGTCGATTTCGTCTCGACCGCGACCGCAAGTTCGCCCTCGGCGGGCGCGGCAATTGCGACCACCCAGCTCAAGATCTCGATCTCGACACCGGGAATATGGCGGCTATAGAGCCGGCTGTAGGCTGCCTCGAACAGCTTTCGCATGGCCGCGCGATCCGCAGCGGTAAAGTCTCGCACCGGAAGTTCGACCGTGATCTCGTGGCCCTGGCCGCGATAACGCATCAGCGCCGAGCGGCGCTCGCTGAGCAAAACCTCCGGCGCGCCGCGGCGCACGATCGCCTCGGCTTCCGTGCGCATTTCCGCGAGCAGGCGGTTGGCCGCCGCGGCATCGAAGGTTTCCAGCCGCATCAATCGGCCGCGCACAACCTCGTAAGCCACCGGCGCGCGCAACAGCCCGACCGCCGAGCCGACGCCGGCATTGGCCGGAATGAGCACGCGACCGATGCCGAGCTTTTCGGCGATGCGCGCGGCGTGCAGCGGCGCCGCGCCGCCGAACGCGATCAAGGTGCGCGGCCGCAAATCCTTGCCGCTCTCGATGCCGTGTACGCGGGCCGCATTGGCCATGTTCTCGTCCACCACCTCGCTGATGCCCAGCGCGGCATGTTCAACGACGAGATCGAGCTTGGCGCCGATCCGCGCGGCAATCGCGTCCTTGGCGCCGGCGGCATCGAGCGCCATCTTGCCGCCGGAAAATGTTTGCGGATCGATACGGCCGAGCGCCACGTCGGCATCGGTGACGGTTGGCTCGCTGCCGCCGCGGCTGTAGCACACCGGGCCGGGCTCGGAGCCGGCGCTCGCCGGACCCACCACGATGCGGCCGAGCCCGTCGACGCTGGCGATCGAGCCGCCGCCGGCGCCGATCTCGACCATCTCGATCACCGGAATGCGCAGCGGCAGGCCGCTGCCTTTGGCGAAACGGTAGATGCGCGCCACTTCGAACAGCCGCGCCGTCTGTGGCTGCGCCTTGTCGATGAAGCAGATCTTTGCCGTGGTGCCGCCCATGTCGAACGACACGACTTGGTCGAGGCGGTGCTGGCGCGCGATGCAGGCGGCGAAGATCGCGCCTCCGGCCGGCCCCGATTCGACAAGACGCACCGGAAAGCGGATGGCGGTCTCGGCGGTGGTGATGCCGCCGCCCGATGTCATCAGCAGCATTGGGCAGCGAAAACCGGCACGCGTCAGCTCGCGCTCGAGCTTACCGATATAGCTCCCCATCAGCGGCTGCAAATAGGCGTTGGCGCAAGCGGTGGAGAAGCGCTCGTATTCGCGCATTTCCGGCGAGACGTCGGAGGAGAGCGTCACAGCGATATTCGGCAGCCGGCGTGCGATCGCGTCGCCGACTCGGCGCTCGTGCTCGGGATTGGTGAAGCTGTGCAAAAGCCCGACCGCCACGGCCTCGACCTGTTGCGCAACAAGTGTCTCGATCGCGCGGGCAACGCTGTCGTCGTCGAGCGGCACCAACACGGCGCCTTGGGCATCGATGCGTTCACGTATGGGCAGGCGCAGCCGGCGTGGCACCAGCGGCAGCGGCAGGTCGATATTGAGGTCGTATTGCTCGAAGCGATTTTCGTGGCGAATCTCGACCACGTCGCGAAAACCTTCGGTGGTAAGCAGCGCGGTCTTGGCGCCTTTCCTTTCGATCAGCGCATTAGTGGCAAGCGTGGTGCCGTGGATGATCAGGCGCACATCGCCGGGCGCAACGCCGGCTTCGGCGATGACGGAACGCGCAATCGCCAGCACGCCGTCTTCCGGCGCCCGCGGCGTGGTCAAGCCCTTCGCGGTGTAGCGTTTGTCGCCGACTTCGAGGGCGACATCGGTGAAGGTGCCGCCGATGTCGACACCGAGCCTGACGTCTTGCACGCTACGCCGCGAGATTGCCGAAGCGGGCGAGGTTTTGCCTTTGCTTGTCGTTGCGCGGCGGTAGCTTGAACAGCCGCGCCGCGGTGCCGCCGAGGATATTGTGCTTGGCTTTTTCCGACACGAACGGCAAATCCCACACCGTCGACGGCAGGTCGAAATCCCAGTGCGGATAATCGGAGGCGTACATCAGCTGCGTCTCCGCATTGATCATGCGGAACGTGCATTCCAGCGCCAGCATGTCGACGCGCTCCATCGGTTGCGAGGCGTAATACATGTCGCGCATGTAGTCCGACGGCTTCTTCTTCAACAGCGGAAATTCCGAAGCGCGCAGCAAAAATTCGTGGTCGAGCCGCTGCATCAAAAACGGCACCCAGGCCAGCCCACCCTCGATCCAGATCACCGGCAGCTTGGGAAAGCGCTCGCCGAGCCCGTTGGTGACCCAGTTGGTCACATGCAGAATGTTGAAGAACGGGAAGCCGAGCGCGTGCACGGCGGCGAAACGATTGAGGCCTTTGAACACCGGCTCGCCGATATTGATGGCTGAGTGGAAGGCGAGCGCCAGCCCGCGCTCCTCGATGGCGCGGAACACTTTCATGTTGGAGTTGTGATGGATCGGCAGCGTGCGCGCCGACGTTACCATGAAGCCGGCGATGTGCTTGCAACCGCCGAATGTCTCGACCTGCCGCAACGCTTCGTCGGGCTCGGAAATCGGCAGCGACAGCATCGAGTAGAGCCGCCCACCGCCTTCCGGCAGCACGTGCTCGGTGAGCCAGCGATTGTAGGAGAAGCACAGCTCGATCTCCATCTCGACCGATGGATGCAACCCGATGCCGAGCAGCAAGGTCGGAAACAGGCAGGCGTAATCGACGCTCATGGCGTCCATCCAGCGCTGGCCCAATTCGACGTCGCGAATCTTGCCGGCCGCCGTCTTTTCCGATGAGCGCAGCGGGTAGCGGGTGATGCGGCCGCCCATGTCCTGGAAACTGACCTGGCTCGGGGTGAGCGATTGCCGCCCCTTGGCGCGGCCGGCCAGCACGAGGTGGCGCAGCACGTCGTTCTCGATGAAGGGTAGAAACTCGTCGAAACACTCGTTCTCGTAATGGTGGGAATCGACGTCGGCGACCAAAATGTCGTCGAGATTGCGCTCATGCGCCTGCTTGCGGGCGTGGGCCAGGAGCCTAGAGGTATTGAGCTCCTCGATCGGCACGCGGCGGCCGCGATCGGCAAGAAGATCCATTATTGACCTCCGGAAGGGGCTTGGCGCAAAAACCAAAGGGCTTGGCGCAAAAACCAAGCGCCGCACCGACTGTGGTCGGCGCGGCGCCAGATTGACGCGTTTTCATCGAAAAAGCCACAGCGCGGCTGTGTCGAATTCGTCGGCTAGCTCCGCGTCAGAAGCGCGGCATCAATAGCCGCAATGCATATGGCCGTAGCGCCCGACCCAGCAATGACGATGCCGGTAGTACACTTGGGTAAGACCGCCCGAGTCCTTGGTCACGCCGGACGGCAGGGGAGCAATCGGCGCAGCTTGTGAAGTCCCGGAAACGGCCGCGAAGAGCAAGCCCGCAACCGTCATCGCAAACATAGTCCGTAGCATTGTGTGTTCTCCTTGGACGCGAATCGTGTTCGCCAAGCACATAACACCCGAGCATGATGGCGGTTCCAGAACGCTGAAATGAACGAACTGACAGAATTGTTCAATCAACCGAGAGCAAACAACGCCATCGCGTTGGTGCGACCGATTTTCACACGATCGGTCTCGGCGATCTCGACGGCGTCGAACCACGCGCAGCCTTGCATGTGATCCTCGAACGGATAGTCGACCGCGAACAGCACGCGGTCGGCACCGACGGTGAGCATCGCGGCAAAGAGCGACGGCGTGCAGAAGTGGCCGCTGGTCGTGATGTGAAAATTATTGCGGAAATAGTCGCCCATGGTGCGCTTGGCCGGGCGGTTCGGCACTTTGTTCAGGCGATGATCGAGCCGCCACAGATCGTACGGGATGCGCTCGCCGAGATGGCCGAGCACGATCTGTAATTTGGGAAACTCGTCGAACAGGCCGCAGCCCATCAGGCGGAGCGCATGGATCGCGGTCTCGTCGGCAAAGCCCCAGGGCGAGCCGACCAGCCACGGATGGCCCTCGTAAGCCTGGCGCCGGCTCGGCAATTGGTCGCGCGGATGCAGGTAGAACGGCACGCCGAGCCGCTCCACCTCGGCCCAAAACGGCCGATATTGCGGCAGGTCGTAATAGACCGCGGTGTCGGCCGAGCCGGCTTGCGAAAAGCCGTTGACGAGTGCGCCCTTGAATTTCAGCTCGCGCACGCAGCGCTGAAGCTCGTCGGTGGCGGCTTGCGGATCCTGCATCGGCAACGCGCCTAAAGCGGCGAAGCGGTCCGGGCGCTTGGCGATTGCATCCGCCAAGGCATCGTTCGCCTTGCGCGCGACCTCGACCGCCTTGGCGAGATCGGGAATGCCCTGAACGGCATTGGAGTTGAGCGAGATGACCTCGATTTCGATGCCGGTCTTGTCCATCTCGGCAAGCCGCGCGTCATGGATATCGAGGAGCTTTGCCGAGAGTCCCGCCCAGTAAGGGCCCGGGTAGCGCGACTCGCTACCTTTCGTCTCGGCGATGCGGAAATGCTCCTCGACTGCGATCTTGCCTTGCATGGATTCCTCGTCCGATCGATCTCGCGCCTTCGCGGCAGCCTGCGATAAGATGACGGCAAAGTCACCCGGGGATCATTCGCGCATGGTTACGACGCAGACGATCACGCTGGCGCTGGACGGCAGCCGCACACTCGATGCCTATCTGGCGCGGCCGCAACACGGCACGGCACCGAGCATCATGATCTTCACCGAGATGTTCGGCATCGGGCAGCATAACCGCGACATGGCGGACGATTATGCGCGGCGCGGTTTCAACGCGCTGATACCGAATCTGTTCTGGCGCTCGGCCTATCCAGGCGAACTCGCCTTCGATGGGCCGGACCGCGACGCCGCATGGGCGCGGCTGGCTGCCCTCGACGTCGATGCCGCCGGCCGCGATATCGGCACCGCGGTGCAGTGGCTGCGGGCGCAGCCGTTTTCGAACGGCAAGATTTTTGCGCTGGGCTTCTGCGCCGGCGGCCGCATGGCTTTCGTCGCGGCGGCGCGGGCCGGCGTCGATGCCGCGGTATCGTTCTACGGCATGGGCATCGCCAAGCATGACGCCGAATTTGCTCACGTGAACTGTCCGGTGCAACTGCACTACGGGCTGAAAGACCCGCACATTCCGCGGCCGGAAATCGAAGCGGTGACCCACGCGGCTCAGCACCGACCCAATATCGAAATCTTTCTTTACGCCGAGGCCGGCCACTCCTTCTTCAATCCGATCCGGCCCGGCTACCACGCCGCGTCCGCCAAGCTTGCGGAAGAGCGGCTCGACGCGCTCGTCGAACGTACCCTCGCTGCGGCTAAGGCCTAAAGCCTATTCAGAACAGATCGCCCTGCCCCGGACCGCCGCCGCGCTTTGCCCGTGGCTTTGCTGACTCATCCGGCCTATCGGCAGACGACCCGCCGTCGACACGAGCGCCGACGCGGCCATCGGAGAACTCGATTTGAATTGGCATGCCGGCGACGGCGGCCGTAGCGCCATGCAACGGCTGGCCGGCGGCGTCGCGGATCAGCGCAAAGCCGCGCGCGAGCACGCCGCGATAGGAGAAGGCCGCGAGCAATTGCCCGTCGCGCTCGCAGCGGGCGCGCCGCGTAGCGATGAGCGTGCGGACGGCGCGCTCGGCACGTTGCGTAAACACAATGACGCGCTCGCGCTGGCGCGCGATCCGCGTGCGATAGGTCTCGATGTTCGCGGCAACGCTCGCGCGCAGCCGGTGCGCGATGCCGGTATAGCGCTCGCGGCGGCGCTCGACATTGGTGCGCAACAATTGTGGGCTCAAGCGGCCGCCGATCCGCGAAAATCCGACACGATGGATTTGCGCATTGGCGCGCAACGCGCGAGCGAGCGCGGCGGCGGCATGATCGAGCCGTTGCCGCGGCAGCGCCAAGACTTCGTCGGCGTCGGGCAGCGCGCGAGCCGCCGAGCGCAGCTCGGTGCGGCGCGCCTCCTGATTGCGCCGCCATGAGGCGAACGCGCGCCGCGCCAGCGAATCGATGTCGACCAGAAGGTCGGCGCGCACCGGCACCGCCATCTCGGCGGCTGCGGTCGGCGTCGGCGCGCGGCGGTCGGCCGCGAAATCGATCAAGGTCACGTCGGTCTCGTGGCCGACCGCGGAGATCAGCGGGATCATGCTGGCCGCGGCCGCGCGCACCACGATCTCCTCGTTGAACGACCACAAATCCTCCAACGAGCCGCCGCCGCGGGCGACGATCAGAAGATCTGGCCGCCGCAGGGCGCCCTGCTCCCGCAGCGCATTGAATCCCTCGATGGCCGCTGCCACTTCGGCGGCCGAGCCTTCGCCCTGCACCTTCACCGGCCAAACCAGCACGTGGCGCGGAAAGCGGTCGGCGAGCCGGTGCAGAATATCGCGGATCACAGCGCCGGTCGGCGAGGTGATGACGCCGATCACCGTCGGCAGATACGGCAACAGCTGCTTGCGCGCCTCGTCGAACAGCCCCTCGGCGATGAATTTCTTGCGGCGCTCCTCGAGCAGCGCCATCAACGCGCCGAGACCGGCCGGCTCCAGCGTCTCGACGATGATCTGATACTGCGAGCGGCCGGGATAAGTGGTGAGCCGGCCGGTGATGACCACTTCGAGGCCAGCTTCGAGCCGGAGCTTTATGCGCGGCGCGGTGCTTCGCCAAATCACGCCGGCAATCGAAGCGCGGTCGTCCTTGAGATCGAAATAGACGTGGCCGTTGCCGTGGTAGCTCACCTTGCCGAGCTCACCGCGGACGCGCACGTAACCGTAAGCGTCCTCGATGGTCCGCTTGAGTGCCGTCGCCAGCTCCGAGACGGTCTGTTCCGGCAGATTGAGCCGCGGCTCGTCCAAAGCAATGATCCCTCAATGGTCGCGTCGATTTATCGGCCAATCATTGCCGGTCGACATTGCCCAATGTCGGACACTCGCGTTTATCCAACGGCTGGTCGAACGGCGCATAATTGGTCTTGTCGATCACCGTCGGCTTGAGAATGAGCTCGTGCGGCACATCCTCCTTGCGGATGGCGCGCACCGCCATTTCGACGGCGAGGCAGCCCTGGGCGAAGGTATCGTAGTCGCCGCTGCCGATGACATCGCCGGATTTGATGAAGTCCATCACCTCGCGGCTGGCATTAATGCCGACGACCAAGGCTTTGCGGTTGGCGGCCTTGAGCGCGTCGACCGCACCCATCGCCATTGGATCGTTGCCGGCAAGAATGCCGTCGACATGCGCAAATTTGCTCAAGAAGGCGGCCACCACTTTCTTGGCCTCTGCGCGCTGGTAATTGGCCATCCTGCCGTCGAGAAGTTTTACGCCGGGAAATTCTTTGATGACGTCGCGAAACCCTTGGCCGCGGCCTTCGGCGGTGAAACTTTTGTCCGGTCCGTCGAGGACCACGACACTGCCGTTGCCGTTCATCGCCTTGAGCAGGTAACGGCCGGTCTCGCGCGCCAGCGAGACGTCGTTGGTGCCGACATAACCGACGATGCTGGCATTGACGAGCGGCTCGTTAGCGTTGATCAGCGGGATTTGTGCGGCATTGATCTTTTTCACCGCGCCGTCGGCTTCCGTGAACTTGACCGGCACGAACACGATGGCGTCCGGCTTGTCCTTGATGGCGTCGTCGACCAGCTTGTTCTGCTCGACCACGCTGTCCGCCGTCGACGGCACGTAATTGACCAGTTGCACGCCGAGATTTTTCGCCGCGACCGCGGCGCCGGCGCGCAACGCGGTAAAGATCGGACCCTGGTTTTTGGTGAAGACCGCGATGGTTTCGCCGTGCGCGCGCGATTGCCCACCAACGCAGAGCGCCAGCAGCAATGCGACACCGGCAGCCGGACGATTCATCGCTCTCTCCCGAATTCCCGGCCGGGGCAAAATGTGGATGGCTGGGCCCAGTCCATAGGCTTTTGCTTCTGACCCAATTAGTGTTGTGCGTCGCGGGCGCGGGTCAAGACCCGACGGCCTGCCGTTTCGCTAATTCCTAGCAAAGATATGCGTTCCTACCCATGAATATCCTGCTGTTGGGCTCTGGCGGGCGCGAGCACGCGCTAGCCTGGAAAATGGCGGCCAGCCCCCTCGCCGACCGGCTCTATTGCGCGCCGGGCAATGCCGGCATCGCGCGGGAGGCCGAATGCGTGGCGCTCGACCTCGCCGATCATGGGGCGGTGATCGCGTTTTGCCGTGAACGGCACATCGATCTGGTCGTGGTCGGGCCGGAGGCACCGCTGTGCGCCGGCATCGTCGATGACCTGGAAACCGCCGGCATCAAGGCGTTCGGGCCGACGCGGGCCGCGGCGCGGCTCGAAGGCTCCAAGGGTTTCACCAAGGATTTGTGCCGCGCCAACGGCATCCCGACCGCCGCCTATGAGCGCTTCCGCTCAGCCGATCCGGCCAAGGCCTATCTGCGCGCGCGCGGCGCGCCGATCGTGGTCAAGGCCGACGGCCTTGCCGCCGGCAAAGGCGTGGTGGTGGCGCAAACCGTCGCCGAGGCCGAAGCCGCCGTCGACATGATGTTCGGCGGCAGCCTGGGCGAAGCCGGCGGCGAAGTCGTCATCGAGGAATTCCTCACCGGCGAGGAAGCCTCGTTCTTCGCGCTATGCGACGGCGCGACCGCGATGGCGCTGACCACGGCGCAGGACCACAAGCGCGCCTTCGACGGCGATCAAGGACCCAACACCGGCGGCATGGGCGCCTATTCGCCGGCGCCGAATATCGATGACGCCATGAGCGCGCGCGTAATGGCCGAAATCATCACCCCGACATTGCGGGCAATGCAGGCCATGGGCGCACCGTACAAGGGCGTGCTTTACGCCGGCCTGATGATTACCGCCGACGGGCCAAAACTGATCGAGTACAATGCCCGCTTCGGCGATCCGGAAACGCAAGTGTTGATGCTGCGCCTGATGTCGGACCTCGTGCCGGCACTGCTGGCGAGCCGCGACGGCCAACTGAAATCTTTCGACCTGCGCTGGTATCCCGACCCTGCGCTGACCGTGGTGATGGCCGCCAAAGGCTATCCGGGAGATTATGCCCGAGGCTCCGTCATCGAAGGCCTCGACGAGGCCGCCAAGGTCGAGGGCGTGGAAATCTTCCACGCCGGCACCAAGGCCGACGGCAACCGCATCCTCGCCAATGGCGGCCGCGTGCTCAACGTCTCGGCGATCGGCAAGACGGTGCGCGAGGCGCAAGCGCGCGCCTACGAGGCGATCTCCCGCATCCGCTGGCCCGAAGGGTTCTATCGCCACGACATCGGCTGGCGCGCGATCGAACGCGAGGCGAAATAATGCCCGACCTCGCCGACCTCTATTCCGGCTACGCCGCGCGCTGGATCGACACCACGATCGGCAAGATATTCGCCCGCGTCGGCGGCAGCGGGCCGCCGCTGCTTTTGCTGCACGGCCATCCGCAGAGCAACGTGATGTGGCATCATCACGCTTTGAGCAGGATATCCTTGCTATTCAGCATTTTCTTACGCGACCACCACTGCGGGGTAACCATCCGGGTAAACGCTAGGAAGGCCGCTGATGCGTTTTGCGTCAGGCGGCTAGGGTGATAGCAGCCCGACCCGGAAATCCAGCGCAGGGCCGGTCCTTGTTCGAATTTCCGGGGAGCGCGAACGACGAACCTGTGTGGATAAGGGGGACAGACGCCGCGCACGTGCCATGACCCATGCCCGGACCCCTACAATCGTCACAACGAATTGTAGCGACGCGAACGCGACTAAGCCGAGGGCTGTGGCATGACCGGAATAGAAATCGCTGTGATAGCGGCCGCAACGGTCGCCGGTCCCATCTTGGCTGTGCAAGCCCAGAAGTGGCTTGAGCGCTCCACTGAGCGTCGACGCGCCCGGCGGTCCATTTTCAACGCCTTGATGTCAAATCGTGCAACGCGAATGAGTGACGATTTTGTGCGAGCGCTGAACTTAATCGATTTGGAATTATATCCAGGGAAATTCGGGGTCGGCGCAAAGGACCGCGATGTCATCAATGCGTGGCGGTCCTTATTTGGCGAGTACAATCAGGCCCCGAAGGACCAAGCGACCAGCGCCGAGAATTTGGCATGGAATCAGCGCCTCGACGACCGTCTGGTCACTCTTTTGCTGGCGATGTCAAAGGCCCTGCGGTACGACTTCTCCCAGGAGCAATTGCGCCGCGGAATATACTATCCGAAGGGTCGCGTTGAATTAGAGCAAAACCAACTTGCCGTGCTGCACGGGCTGCGAAAATTGCTCGAGGGGGGCTCGGCTTTGCCCATGAAGATAACTGAGGCACCCTCGTCGCCCGAACTATTAGCTGCGCAGATCGCCATGTTGCAAAATTCTGCGAAAGCTTATGGAGAGGACGGCGCATTGAGAGTCCGAATGGTCGAGCGCGACGCCGACAAGACTTGACGCGGAGCAGCAATCGCGAGGCCGGCAGGCGGCAAAGCGGGGCGAAGATTTGTCATGACCACCAAAACCTCGACAGCGATTAAGGTCGATAAGTTGGATGCAGCGACCCGTCAGCTACGCACAGCCATAACTCTCTGGTTCAACGAGGGCGATCCTGTCTCAATTCACGCACTCGCTTTTGCGGCATATGAGGTCATCCATGCCGTTAGTAAAAAGCGCAACCCGTATCGCCGTGATCTCCTGTTCGATTCGTTGGTTATCAAGGACGAGTACCGTAGCCAGGTAAACATCTATCTCAAGAAGTACGCTTACTTCTTTAAACATGCAGATCGCAACCCAGATGCAGAGATAGAGTTTAATCCAGAACTCTCAGAGACATTCATCCTTTATGCCATCTGCGGTCGAGAGCTTTGTGGCGAACCTTCAAGCGAAGAAGAATCAAACTATTTGTGGTGGCTGCAAATTCACCACTCGGACATTCTCACGCAAAAAGGGCGAGACGCGCTTTCAAACCTCATGTCAGCTGAAAACATAGAGTTGCTCCGTCGCGTTTCTAAACACGAATTCTTTAAGGGAATGAACGACGCGCGACGGCTAACGGGTAAGAAAATGACCGTTAGTCTCGCAATCGAGTGAAACTCGTCGAGAGAGCGGCGGCCACGGCGCCAATGGCGTGACGCCGTGGCCGCTTTCGGTCGGCATTGCCCGCTCGGCCTTCGGCGCAGCACCGAGGCAGGAACTGCGTCGATCTAAAAAGGCGACGGCGCCGCGCGGTCTTGCTCGACCGAAACACCCAGAAGCGAGGAGTTGAAACCCCACCGAGAAGGCGACAGCACGGTGCCGCCTAGGCGCGTCGTCGACAACCGCATCGAACAACGCATCGCGCACGATGACGTCGATCAAAAGTCGCGCGAGCCGCGCAGGAGTCAGTCCGCGCTCGTCTGCGGCGACCTTGAGGCTTGACCAAGTCGCGGCAGGTAACTTAACCCGCCAACGCTCGATGCTCACCGCATCAACCGGATGCCCAACTCGACGAACTTGACGCGCACGTTCCGCGGCGTGCGCTGCTCGCCAACGGTCGCTATTCTCCTGAAAGCGACCGTTTGCTGCGCTGCCGCGAAATGACGCGATGGGCCAGGAGCGACCGTTTGCACTGCAGAAAATCAGCCAGGTTTTTCAATTGTCTGCGCGGCGAACCCTTCTGGCCCGCTTAGTATTCCTCCAACTGGGATCGCGTGATAAGCATAAAATAAGCCCCGGGATTTCTCCTAATCGCTCTCTGCTCGTTCCAGCGAGGTATCAAAGGCCTTTCCGCGATTGCGGACCAACGAGCAGTCTTCGTTTTGCCTACGCCGTGGGCGCGGCGACCAGCAGCAGCGCGAGACAACATCGAGCGGCAATCATTTGATTTTCAGTTTCTCGACCGCGTCCACACAGCCTGCCGAGACCGCAGACCGGTTCGCGGCGAGGCACGCGGCGATGCGGCCCTCGCCGGGTTGCGTCGTGCCGCACAGCTTCTGGATATCGCTCTGGCAGACGCGCACCGCTTCCTTCAAATTCTCGCGTGGTGTCCTGGGAGATCCAATTCCACCTCGTCGAGGTCAAACGCGCATTTCGCGCTTACTTGTCCTCATATGACTCCAGGCAATAGACTAGGCGGCCGCCGCCCGGCGTCACCGCCGAGACAATATTGTTCGAGACCCCGACTGCAGGAGCTCCTGCAGCTTTTCAATCCGGCTCATCAGCTTCTGCAGGACGTTGCTCATGGTGTCGTTTTGGGCGTACGCAGCCCCTACAGCGTGGCACACATCACAAGTGGCACGAGCTTGGCAAGACTGCGCGGTGCGAATTTCATGGATCGTCCTCTTATAATCGACGTTGGTGGTCGACCGCAGGCTATGCCTCGGATGACCCTCACTGATGGCGACGTTCTTTTCGTCACACAAGAGCACACGCGGCGCCGACTGGCACCTCCACCGGACCCGACCTGAGCGTCAGCGTGACACGCCGAGGGCCACATTGAGGCTCACCGTGCCTTGGAGCGAGAGCGGCTGTAGCGAGATTGTATTCGCCGAGCCGCCGAACAGAACGTTGGCGCCGACACCGACGCCGACACCGAGTGCCGCCGCGTCGCCGTAAGTACCTGCCAATGCGCCGCGCAACGGTCCGGAAGTCCTCGGCGCGTAGACGGCCCATGCCATCACCCCGCCGGCGGAAATGCCGATGTCCAGTCCAAGTCTGCCGAGGACGCCGGCGTATTGCTCGGGCGGATATCCGCCATCGGGCTGAAATACGCACGACATTCGCTGCTGCGATCCAATGAGTAAGCCGATCGACGGCGCGAGTTTGCACGTCAGCGTGCCGACCTTGGCCCCTTGCGGTGTCTGCGCCGCAGACGGCAGCACCAGCGCAACGATCAGCGCGGCCGCCGCCGCCATCAAACGATAATGCATCATGTCGCGGCCCCACGGGTTTGCTCGACTAACGCCGGTACCTTCAGTGGTGCCCGATTTTTACCTCCCGCAAAGCATAGCGCGGCGGCGAAGGCCAACTTGATCTAGATCAAATCGATCATGGTGCCACTACCGCAAATCCAATCCAGCCGGTCAGCGGCGGCCGAAATCGGTCGATGCTCCAGAGCGATGGCGGACCCCTTCAAGCTGATCTGGTCCATTATTGCTGGATTGTTCCATCTCGCTCTCCGAATTCCGATGACGGAACGGCCCAGTGCCGATTCCGAGGAGAAGCGCGAGGCCGTGAGCGAATCGCACTGTAGTGGTGGCCGTAGATGGCTTGAAAGCGCTTGATCCCAAACGGCCGATTAGAGAAGCGACCGATTTGTGGAGCGCGCCGTGCCCGCTTTGCCCTCGAAAGCGACCGCATTGCTACGCCACGGCAATCCGATTTCCTGGCGATGTCCGCGTGCTCCCCCGGAAGCGAACATGTTGTTGCGCGGGCCAATGAAGTGACGAAATATGAAATTATCTTTCGGGTTGCAGCTTCCATTCGCGCGCTAGCTTCCGCGCCTCAGCGATCTCCTCAGAGGTCAATTTGGACGCGACAAAGTCGCGGGCCTTAACCGCTTCGTCACGGTTTTCGGTCTCCGAAGCCGTAAATTGCAAGGCCGCAAGGCTGAACCACATATGCGCGTGGATATAGTCCTGCGGTACACCCTGACCGCCGTTATACATGACCCCAAGCTTGTACTGCGCGATCGCGACGCCCTGATTGGCGGCGAGGCGGTACCACTTCACCGCCTCGATATAGCTTTGCGGCATACCCCGGCCGAGGTCGTACATGAAGCCGAGGTTGAACTGCGCGTTGCCGTTGCCTTGGTCCTCGCAGCTTTGCGATGCCATTTCATCGCCTCGGCGTAGTTCCGAGGAACGCCATCGCCATTGCTGTACATGACACCAAGATTGTACTGCGCGTCGGCGTCACCCTGCTCGGCCAGCGAGCGCCAGAGCCGCAGGCCGTGCTGTCACGTAGTCTCCCTGCTCTGCCGCAGCTAACGCAACGTCGAACGGCCCAGCCTTGGCGGCTCCTGGCACAGCCACCGCCACGAACAATGCCGTCAGCGTTGCGTGGAGTAGACGACAGCGTAATTTAATCACGTTTGACGTGGGCGAAAACGAGCGAAGGCCGATTGGCCCTCCCAGGGGTGTCATAACGCCAAAAAGTGGCCACTAATCCTGCCGCACGATGACTTTGGTGCCGACATTCACCCGCTCGTAGAGATCGGCCACGTCGTCGTTGACCAGGCGGAAACAGCCTGACGATACCGCCTGCCCGATGGTCTCCGGCGCGTTGGTGCCGTGGATACGGTACACGGTGTTGCCGAGATACATAGCGCGGGCGCAGAGCGGATTGCCGGGGCCGCCGGCCATGAAGCGCGGTAGATAAGGCTGCCGCGCGATCATCTCCGGCGGCGGATGCCAATCCGGCCATTCGGCCTTACGCGAAATCTGCAACAGTCCTTGCCAGGTGAAGCCATCACGGCCGACGCCAATGCCGTAGCGCATCGCATGCGTCTCGTCCTTGATAAGATAGAGATGCCGCTCTTGCGTCTTGATGATGATGGTGCCAGGCGGCTGTTGCGAACGATAGAACACCATTTTGCTTCTGAAAATCTTCCGGAAGATTTGCAGAATTGCCGTGATCGACGCCCGGATCAACGTCTTTTGCCGTGGGCTGGAATTGAAATAGTGACGGTTGCTGCGGGGGCAGCGTTTGTGCAGAAACGTGTGCCGAAATCAGGCACAAGATCGCTGCGCCAAGGCGCAGACTGAAACTGCGGAAGCTTTTCATGTTTCACCCTCCGCCCTTGGGTATTGCTATTTTTCCCCACAAGCAATGGCCAAAACTCATGGCAGAGCAGTGTCCGTCGTCAGAGATTTTGAG
>CAWGCU010000031.1:0-35328 GCA_963821175.1 uncultured Alphaproteobacteria bacterium | reverse complement strand
CGCCCCGGAAAACCGGGGCGCTCCCTTTAGCGTTCAGCAAAGCTTGCTTACGCAGCCTGCTTCTGGGCTTCGACGATCTTGCCGTTGCCGATCGGGATCGAGCGCGGCTTCTTGGCCTCGGGGATCTCGCGCACCAGGTCGACGTGCAGGAGACCGTTCTCGAGGCTCGCGCCTTTCACCTGGACGAAATCGGCGAGCTGGAACACGCGCTCGAAGGTGCGCGCCGCGATGCCCTGATAGAGCACCTCGCCGCTGTTGCCTTCGTCCTTGGCGTTTTTCTCGCCGCGGATGGTCAGCGTGTTCTCTTTGGCTACGATGGACAGCTCCGGCTCATTGAAGCCCGCGACCGCGACCGATACGCGGTACGCATTCTCGCCGGTCCGCTCGATATTGTAGGGCGGATAACCGGGAGCGGCGCCCTCGAGGCCCTGATCGAGCAGCGAGAACAACCGGTCGAAGCCGACGGTGGAACGATAAAGGGGAGCTAGATCGAAAGTTCGCATGGCATATCCTCCTTGAGCGACATGCGGTTGGCCCGTCCGGATGGACCAGGCCTTGGAAATGCGCATCCGCTAAGCGGCCTGCGCAGATTTGATATGGGTGGATGCCTTAAATCGCGCAAGGGGCGCGCAAAATGTTGAAAAATATTGCGAATCCGAATTGACGCCGAAGCCGCAAAACGGCGTATTGCGACGGCATATGCGCGCCGGATGAAGTCGCGGACTGACAGCAGGTTGAGGAGCTTCGATGGACTGTTATAAGCGTCAAGCCGCTAGGCTCTTACAGTTCTCATGAAACTCGTCTCCATCCCCGCCAATCCAGTGCCGGACAATTTTGTCACCGGCGAATTGAAAACGCCGGACGGCGTGAGCTTGCGCTTTGCCCGCTGGCTGCCGCCGGCCGGACGCAAGGGCACCGTGGTCATTTTGCAGGGCCGCGGCGAGTCGATCGAAAAATATTTCGAGACGGTGCGCGATCTGCGTTCGCGCGGCTTTGCCGTCGCGGCGCTCGATTGGCGCGGCCAGGGCCTGTCGGAGCGCATGCTCAGCGATCGCCACAAAGGCTATGTGCGCGACTTTGCCGAATACGACACCGATCTCGAGACCTTCATGCGCGAGATCGTGATGCCGGATTGTCCGCCGCCTTTGTTCGCGCTCGGCCATTCCACGGGCGCCACCGTGCTCATTCGCGCCGCCTATCGCGGCCGCCGCTGGTTCGACCGCATGGTGCTCGCCGCGCCGCTGATCGACCTGCAAGGCTTCCCTGCGACGACGACGGCGAAAGTTCTGGTGCGCGCGCTGCGCATCGCCGGCTTCGGCAGCTTGTATGTGCCGAGAGGCGACGTCGGCGTCATGGAGGCAAAGCCCTTCATCGCCAATATTCTGACCTCCGATCCGGTGCGCTACGCGCGCAACCAGGCGGTCCTCGAAGCCGCGCCTGAGCTGGCGCTCGGCCCGCCGACCGTCGCCTGGACCGACGCCGCGTTCCGCACCATGCGGGCGATCCGCGAGCGCAGCTATCCGGCACATATCCGCCAGCCGATCCTGATCATCGCCGCCGGCAGCGATGCCGTGGTGTCGAATGCGGCGATCGAGGATTTTGCCACGCATTTGCGCGCCGGCTCGCATCTCGTCGTGGTCGGCGCCCAGCACGAGCTGTTGATGGAGCAGGACCGCTACCGCGGCCAGTTCTGGGCGGCGTTCGATGCGTTCGTGCCGGGCACGTCGCTGTATTGAAGGCGGCATTGGCATTTTGGCCAATTTGCGGCGGCAGGCGCGAAACAGCCGCCACTGCCAAGGATGCCAACATCGGTTTTTCCCGGTATTGTTCAGTTACCTGAGCGGCGGCAGCGCGAAATGACAGACGATTCGGCGATCTCGCTGGCATATCTGCCCGCGACTGCACGGCAACGCCGTGTGGTTCTTGTCGCGGCTGCGCTTCTCGTTGTTGCGTTTGCCGTCACGGCACCGTTCGCGGCGACACGGCTTCCCAGGCTCGATGCATTCATCCCGACCGTGGAAGGAATGATACTCGTCAACGATCTGATTACGTCCATTCTGCTGTTCGCGCAGTATTCGGTCATGCCGTCACGCGCCGTGCTGGCGCTGGCCGCCGGCTATCTTTTCACCGCGCTGAGCATCATTCCGCATTTGCTGAATTTTCCGGGTGCGTTCGCGCAGACGGGATTGCTTCCACCGGTTTACAGTCTGCGCCATGGATCTATTACTTTTGGCACATTGGCTTCCCGGCGTGCATCCTGGCTTACGTGTGCCTGCGCCAGGTGGATGGTCCGACGCGCGCATCGGGTTCGCCCTCGACATCGAAAATCCGTTGGTGCGTGGCGAGTGTCTTCGCTGTCGTCTGTGGGCTCACATGGCTGGCCACGGCCGGCGTGCGATTTTTGCCGTCGATTATGGTCGATGATATCCACACCGTGCTGAGCAATCTCGCGCTCATCAACTCGCTCGATTTGCTGGTTGTCGCGATGGCCCTTGGCGCACTGTGGATTTATCGAAGCTCGGTGCTCGACTACTGGCTCATCCTTGTGCTCGTTGCGACGCTTTCGGAGCTGATTCTGTCCAATACGCTCAACAGCGAGCGCTTTTCGCTCGGCTATTATGCCGGACGCGCATTCTCGCTCTTGACCTCGATCTTCGTGCTTGGCCTGCTGATCGAGGAGATGATCAGCCTCTACGCGCGCGTTGCCCATTCCAACACATTGCTGGAGCGCGAGCGTCGCAACAAGCTGATGAACGTCGAGGCGACGACAGCGGCCATGGCCCACGAGATCAAGCAGCCTTTGACCGCGATCGTAGGAAATGCCCAGGCGGGATTGGCGCTGATCGGGCGCCCGTCACCCGACCTTCACGAAATCAAGGATATCCTGAAAGATATCGCCGCGGACGGTCTGCGCACCAGCGACGCACTCGACGGCATCCGCTCCCTGTTCAGACGAGTTAATCAGACACGGGAGCCGATCGACATCAACGAGATCGTTCTCGACGTGCTGCGTGCGGTGCGCGGCGAGCTCGCGGATCACGGCATCGTCGCCAAGCCCGAGCTGACATCGGACATGCCGCGAATTCACGGCAATCGAGGCCAGCTGCAGCAGGTCGTCTTCAATCTGGTTCATAACGCGGTTGAAGCGATGCAGAGCGCGCCCGACCGCGGCCGGATGTTGCGGTTGACGACCAAGCCCGGCGACCGCGACGCCATCATCATCGCGGTCCAGGATTCCGGGCCGGGAATCGATCCCAACCGGATGGACGAGATGTTCGATGCGTTCGTGACGACGAAGTCGCAAGGCATGGGATTGGGGCTGGCCATTTGCCGGCTGTTCGTCGAGCGCCATGGCGGGCAACTGTCCGCCTATTCGGACGGCAAGACCGGCGCGCTGTTCCAGGTGGTCCTGCCGGTGAATTCGGCGGATCCGGATGCGCTTGAGGCGACCTGAGCCGGCGGCGTTACGTTCAGTCGCCGACGCCCGCGGCTTCGATGGCCGCGAACAGCGATGAAGTCCTGCACCGGTTTGGGCAGATAGGCGATGGCGCCGGCCGTTGTGCAGCGCTCGCGCATGCCGGCCTCATCATGGGCCGTGATAATGATCGTCGGAATGCGGATGCCTTTGCGCGCCAGATTTTGTTGCAGCTCGAGCCCCGTCATCTCCGGCATTTGCAGGTCGGCGATGAGGCAATCCGGCAGTCCTTCCGCCAGTGAGGCGAGGAATTGGGGCGCGGACAGGTAAGTCCTGGTCGCAAACGAATGCGCGCCCACGAGGCGGGCCAAGGCTTTCAGCACTGATGGGTCATCGTCGACGATGGCGATGGACCGGGGATTTTTCGCCATGGCGGATATATTGAGCTTGTCGTGGCGTGCGTCGAGTTGGGCCATGGTCCAATAGCCGAGCCGGCAGCCTGTCATTTGCCGTGCGCCGCGACGCCGGCTTTTTCGGCCAACCTCACCAGATCGGCCACCGTGCGGACGCCGAGCTTTTCCATCATTCGTCCGCGATGCACCTTGATGGTTTTTTCCACGGTTCCAAGCCTTGCGGCAATTTGTTTGTTCAGGCTACCGCCAACAACGTGCGTAAGGACTTCCCGTTCGCGCGGGGTCAAGGTCGCGATCTTGGCGTTGATCGCCGCCAATTCGGCGCCGGTTTGGCGCGTTTTGGCATCGACTCCCTCGGCACGTGCAATTGCATCCAGCAAGGCCCTGTCGCTGACTGGTTTGGTGAGAAAGTCGATCGCGCCGGCTTTCATGGCGCGCACGCTTTTTGGAATATCTCCCTTGCCGGTGAGGAAAATGACCGGTCGCTGATTGCCGCTTGCCGTGAAGATTTGCTGCAAAGCCAGGCCGTCGAGACCCGGCATCGCGACATCGAAGACGGCGCAGCCGGCGATAGCCGCCTCGTGGCCCTCGAGGAACTCCTCCGCCGACGCGAACGGCCGGACGTGGTAGCCCTTGGCGCGCAACAGCCGTGACAACGCCTTGAGCACGCCGGCGTCGTCATCGACCAGGAAGACCGTGAACGTGCCGTCCATTGCCTGACCCGTCATTTGGCCGCTGCCAAAAACTCTTGCACCGGCAGCGACAAGACCGCGACCGCGCCGCGACCCGGATGATTGACCAGGCCGAGCTTGCCGCCATGGGCCTGCGCAATGGTCGTACAGATCGTCAGTCCCAGTCCGAGGCCGTAGAGTCTTGGACGTGTAGAACGGCTTGAACAATTGGTCCTGCGATTGCGCCGCGATGCCTGGGCCGCGATCCCTGATCCGTACCTCGACGGCATCGGCCTCGGTCGCCCGTGTGGAGACCTTGATGCGCCGCTGCGGGTCCGCGGTCGACGCCATCGCATCCATCGCGTTCATGAACAGATTGAGCAGCACCTGCTGCAACTGGACCGGATCGCCGAACGTCGCCGGCAGGCGGCTCGCCAGATCGGTCTCCACCTCGATACGGCGGCCGATCAGCTCGCTGTTGAGCAGCGCGATGGTCGACGTGACCAGCTCGTTGAGGTCGACGGGCTCGGTCTTTCTCTCGCCTTTCTCGAGCAGGTTGCGCAACCTAGCAATGACGTCGCCGGCCCGATTGTCCTCGTGAACGATATCGTTAAGGGCATCGCGTACCTCTTCGAGGTCGGGCGATTGCCGCGCCAGCAAATGCAGCGCCGCTTGCGCGTTCGACAAGATCGCGGTGAGCGGCTGGTTGATTTCGTGCGCGATGGCGCCGGACAGCTCGCCGAGAACGGAAACGCGCATCAGGTGCGCGACTTCGAGCCGTTGCTCCGCAGTTTCGGCTTCGGCGACGCGCCTGCGGCGGTTTTGGATGAGGACGTAGACGATCAGGAATGTTTGGGCGGCGAGCACGGCGGCAGTGAGCGCGATCTGCCAGCGGTATTGCTCCCACGCATTTGGCTCGCGATATTGCACGATGCTGCCGGGCGGCAGACGGCTTTCGCTGATGGCCCATCGCTGCATTTGCCGCCAATCGAACATTACCTTGAGGCTGGATACCTCGAGGAATGGCCCCGCACGCTCAGACCCCGCCAAGACCTGCAAGACCAGCTTTGCGGCCTCGATGCCCAGCGTGGTGTTACTGTACAGGCTTCCACCTACGATACCCCGACCAAGAAATTGATCGAGGAAGCCATAGACAGGTGCGTTCGCTGCGGCTGAAACGAGTGGTACGACCTCGTGGGGAACAAAAAACTCGCCCGCGCCATCTCGAAAAAACGTGATGAATAGTACGATGGTTTGCGGCGGCAGCTCCGCGAGCTCCGCGAGGAGTTTTTGTAGTGGCAGCGTCGTCAGATATGTGAACTTTAGCCGGGTCTCATAGACACTAAATTCTTGTCTCGCCTGACTGAGAAGCTGGCTATCGAACTCCGAGGTTCCCGCTACAACGACGACTTGTTTGGTTTGAGGATGCAGGTTGAGCGCAAGCTCGAGTGTCGGAACAAACTCCCGCTTCAAGAAAACTCCGCGGACATGAGGGGGCAATGCGCGATCGCCGAGTTCGGCTTTGTCGGCCCCGCAAAACACTATGGGAGTTCCGGGAAATATTGCGTCACCGTGATTCAACAAGAAATCAAGCGCGGGTTCGAAAAAGGCAACTGCCACATCGATATTTTTGCTCGCATACTTGGCGCGAAGATAGTCTTTCAGGAGTGTTCGGTATGCGTCGGAGTCGAACCGAGAGAGATCCATAGGCTCGCGATAGGTCTCTATATGGTCTGGGGAGCTGGAAGTGAGCGAGCGGACAAATTCAGCTTCAAGACTTGCCAGACCAGGGAACTCGAGGCGCTCGTCGAAAAGCATCACGACGTGCCGTGTCGCGGACGACGCTGGCAAAGAGCCGGCGATCAAGGCGAGACACACAGTTAGCAGGAAAGTCGAGAGTTCTCATGATTTATCCGTGGGACAACGGATGATATCGATAAAACCTCGTAAGTTGGAAGGAACACCTAACCAAGGTCGCGCAAAAGATCGCCGACAAACCCCGGCCGAACTCGTAGTCGCCCATGGCGAAAACAGGGACGGCGACCTCAGCCAATGTCGCCGCGGCAGTGGTTTGGCGGCCAATGTCTTGAAAACTCTAGTCTAGTCGATTGCAAATCAGGCTTCAGTGATCGTTGTGCCGGTTGCCGATCGATATGGGACCACAGTCCAATAGGTTCGCGCGAGTGTGGCTCGTATGAGTATGTCGGTAAAGGCCTGAATGGCCACCACTCGTCGTCACACAAAATCGTGATGATTTCGATCATGGGAGATGAAGCATGAGCACCGCAAATAAGCTTCTCGTTGTTTTCGCCGTAGGGCTTTCCGCCGCCGCTTTTGCATCACAAGTCTCGGCCCAAGACAGTAAAGCGAGGGATGCCGCCATATCGAAGTGCGTCAAGCAGGCGCAAACCCAATATCCCGACGATTCGATCTCCAATCAGCAAAGTCGCTCCGACGTATACAAGGCCTGCATGACCACGGCTGGCTTTGCTCCGTAAGGCGCAACTGGGCGCAGGCTATCGGCCCTCTCGGGCAGCCACTAATAACAGGGAGACAGATTATGAGTATTGCCAAGACCGTCTCGCTCGGTCTGCTAGGGCTCACCGCGATCGCAACAGTAGCGGCCGCGCCGGCTTATGCACAACAGAAACCCAACATCGTCATGCTGATGACCGACGACACCGGCTGGAACGATTTCGGGGCCTATGGCGGGGGCGCGAACCTCGGCCATGCGACCCCGAACATCGACCGCGTCGCGCGGGAAGGAGCCGTGTTCACGAGCTGGTATGGTCAGGCGAGTTGCACCGCCGGCCGCGCCTCGTTCATGACCGGGCGCATCCCCATCCGCTCGGCGCTCTCGGTGGTGGTCGTGCCTGGCGACGAGAACGGACTGACGAAGTCCACGCCGACGATCGCCGAGTTCTTCCAGAAGAACGGTTATGGCACCTACTTCTCGGGCAAGTGGCATCTGGGCGATCAGCCCAAGTTCTACCCGATCGAACATGGCTTCGATGAGATGAAGGAGTTTGCCGCCTACTATCCGGGTGTCTACACCTATGACGACACGGATAACTTCGCCCATCCCTGGTTCCCGAAGTTCAACGCCGCCTATTGGGACGAGTATCAAAAGATCGTCAATTTGTACGAGTGGGAAGGCAAAGCCGGCAGCCCCGCGACCAAAGTCGCGCGCATCGACTACGATTATCTGCATGAGTTCGACGTTCGGCAGGCCGATTCGGCTGTCGGTTACATCAAGCAGCACGCCAAGGACGGCAAGCCGTTCTTCATGGATGTGAATTTCATGAAGATGCACAATCCGAACATTCCGGCCAAGGCGTTCATCGGAAAATCGCACCTCGGCAACTACTCCGACGCCATGCTGGAGCTGGATTCCAACATCGGCAAAATCATGGACGAAATCCGGGCCGACGCTCCCAACACCATCGTCATCATCACCGCCGACAATGGCGCGTGGCAGGATGCATGGCCGGACGCCGGTGTGGTTCCGTTCCGCGGCGAGAAAGGTTCGCCGTTCGAGGGCGGGTTCCGTGTGCCCGGCATCATGTGGGCACCCGGCAAGATCCCCGCCGGCGCCCGCTATGGCGAAATCATGTCGCACATTGACTGCTGGGCGACGCTGGCGACAATGGTCGGCCTCACTCCGCCGCCGCACGGTGCGTGGACGGACAACGACGGCAAGCCGATCTATTTCGACAGCATTGACAACAGCGCCTATGTCACGGGCAAGGCCCGCCACTCGGCGCGCACCTCGTGGATCTATATTGACGGTGAGAGCTTCGCCGGCGCTCGCCAGGATATCGGCGATGATCCCACGAACCCCGACCTCCATATCGCCTGGAAATACCTGTATACCTCGAAGGACACTTGGCTTGGTCCGAAGCAAGATCTCGGCGCCATCGGCTCAGCGTACAACCTCACCATGGACCCGTTCGAGAAATACGACATGACGTTCAACGGCGCGGTGAGCACGCGCACGCCAACCACCTCGCCCGGACGCTATGCCGGCTATGACAACGGCTGGGTTCTGTCGTTGATCACGGTGCCGATCATGGAATTTGACAAATCCATCGTGGATTTTCCGAACATCAAGCGCTTCGCCGGCGGAGCGTCGAATGATATGACCCCGAATCTTCAGGATCCGGCAAACCCTGTGCCCTTGATGGATATCCATAAAGTCGTGAAGACCATCGGCCTGGGCGACTGAAACACGCGGGCCGTCTCTCATGAGGCGGCCCGCTAATCCCTACCGAAATGATCGGCGGAAGCACAGAGCCGCCTTTGTATGGGAGAATCGTCGTGCACCGATACAACAGCGCCTTTTCAACCGTCGCCTCGCTCTCTTTATCACTTCTCTGCGCAGCGAGCTTCTTCACACCTGCGATGGCGCAGTCTACAAGCGACAATGTGATCCATCTAAATCAGGCTTGGTCGCAGGATGATCGAGAATGGTACTATCATTTTTCGCAGGGCTCGGCTGTCGTTTCATATGACGTTTTTCTGAACCTAGAAATCGCCGGTGGTCAGGACCTCTTTCGGTCTGACGCTAACAGTGCGCGGTACGGCCTCATCCCTGAAGCCGCAAATCAGTTCAACCCGGACGCATTGCCAATCGGCATAAGCAAGACAACGGTTGCGACGCCAGTGAAAGGTTGGCCGGCCGAAGACTACGCCGGCTTGAACTGTGCGGCCTGCCACGTAGGGGAATGGGATTACAAGGGCAAGCACGTTCGCATTGATGGTGGTACCGGCAACAGAATCGACATCATCGGCTACATCCACGCCCTTGACGACGCGATGCAAGCAACATTGTCTGATTCTGCGAAATTCGATCGCTTGGCGGCACGGCTCAAAGCGACGAGCCCGGATGCCAAAGACAAGTTGCGAAAACGCTTCGAGAGTGACGCCGACAGAGTACACCACTATCGCACACGCACTACGGTCTCCGCCACGGCCTGGGGACCCGGACGGATGGATGCCATCGGCCTGATCGTCAATCGCTTGACGGCGGATCTCCCCGACATTCCCGAGAATTGGTCTACGCCCAACGCGCCGACGAAGCCGCCTTTCCTTTGGAATTCCCCACAGGGATTGTGGACGCAATGGCGCGGCGTGCAACAGGATCCTATCTATCGCAACTTAGTCGAGACCATGGGCGTGTATATGCCCATCGACCTGACCTCTAAATCTCCCGCCGAAGGGCTCTTCCGATCAAATGCTGCGCTTGCCGATCTGCAGCGGGTTGAAAGCCAGTTGGCGCGCTTGGCCCCGCCAAGTTGGCCGGAAGACGTGTTTGGTAAGATCGATCGGGAGAAGGCCAAGGCGGGAAAAGCCTTATTTGTTTCCATTTGCTCAGGTTGCCACAACGCCTGGCCGTACACCTGGAGCGAACCCAACAAGTATGGCAAGCGCTTCGTCCTGGTAGGTCTGGTGCCGCAATCTTTGGTGGGTACCGATCCGGAGCAGTTTCGCATGCTGCGGCCCTATGCGATTACCGGGCAGCTGGCCAATTACCTGCCGGGCGAACTCCGCGGCAAAGACATCCTGCCTACGGGCGATCTCTACGACGGCAATGCGCGCATGGTGCTCGAAACAGCGCTCTCGAAGCTCAAGCTGACCCCCGACCAGGACGCTAATATTCACGGGTATCGTGAGTATCCGCTGCCGCGGCCGCCGGTAGGCGTGTACAAAGCGGCCCCACGTGACGGCGTGTGGGCCACGCCGCCATTCTTGCACAACGGCTCGGTGCCCAATCTTTACGAGATGTTGCTGCCGGCTGCGGAGCGCACCAAGAAATTTTGCGTGGGGCATGAATTTGATCCGGTTAAAGTAGGAATAGACACGACCTGCGGGCCCGGTGCTTTCCAGGTGGATACGGCGCTGCTTGGAAACTCGAACGCCGGTCATTCATTCCAGGACGGCCCTCGCGGAAATGGCGTCATCGGCCCACTGCTGACCGACGAACAACGCTGGAGCCTCGTCGAATACCTGAAATCCATTCCCGAGACGCCCGGCCGAGTGACGCCGTTTGGAGGTCCGCCGGAGACAGGCGTTGCTCAGAAGCCGTAGTACTTGCTGCAAGCTTGTGGGCGTGGCCACCTCACACGTCATGGCGCAGTCCCGAGGTGTGAGCTCAGCGACAACGGAGCCAGGCTATGTCTGATCATATCGATGGGCCGCGACAAATCGGCGACCCTTCGGCCGATCTGACCGACCTGTTTGCGTTCACAAGTCCGGAAAATCCGGCCAAAACAGTATTGGCCGCGAACGTCTTTCCGACCTGCGGCGCAGACGCGATGTTCTCTAATGTGATCGACCACTCTATCGTCGTGCGCCGCGCCAAGGTAGCCGGGCTCGGCGATGCAACAAAGTTCGAGACGAGCGATCCTGAGTTTCGCTTCACCATTAGATTTGATGCCCTCGATCGGGGGACCCCGGACCAAAAGCCCGTTCAGCGTGGTACTTGCACGATGCCGGACGGACAGAAGCTTCGCTTCGTCGTTAACGACGAAAAAGGCGCGTCTACTTCCGATGGCACTTTCCGTGTATTCGCCGGCTTGCGTTCCGACCCATTCATTCTCGCCTGGATAATTCCGGACTTCAAACCGTTTCAAAATCTCTTGCTGAACGACAACGTGCTTTGCATTGTCGTCGAGTTCGATACCCGACGGGTTCTTGATCCCGACAAGGGCTCCTTGTTCGGAGTCGTTGCTGAAACTGTGCCGGTCCCTGCTAAGGACGCTCTTGTCGGACATGGACCCCCACGTATCGACTGGGTCGGCCGTCCAGAGCAGACCAATGTTCGGCTCAATAATCCTGGTCTTGTGGGCTCAGACGACCTTCGCGACCTTTGGAACCAACAGACGCCATTTGCAATTGCGGATGAGCTTCGTCCGCTTTTCCTTCAGCGTCTGAAGGACAGCTTGGCCAATTGGGACATGCGCGACGGCAAACAAGATTGGACGCCGTCGGCGCTAGCCGCCAACGCCAATATGTTTCTCGATGATTATTTGTTGTTCGACGTTGCTAAGCCCATTACCGACACCAGTCACCTGGAAATCGAGAAAAGCACACTCAACGGACAGCCCTATCAGACCGGCGGCGGGCGCACGGTCGACGCTGACGTCATCGATGTTCTGCTGACGTGGATGGTGAACCGCGACCGCGACCCCCTGCAAGGCGGGACAACAAAAGCGACCAAGCCCGGCACAAAGAACTTTCCTTATTTCGCTACACCGAATACGGAACTGCAGACCGTGGCCGACCGCGTCGATCTCAAGGCCGCGCCGGACAAGGTCTGGGCATTGATCGGCCAATTCGGTGGTTACTGGCATCCTTTGATCGCGAACATCAGGCTTATCGGAACGGGAATTGGCGAGCTGCGCGTAATCGAGACAATTGACGGCAAGGAGATCATCGAACGCCTTGACGCAATCGACAATTCGAGCAGGTTTTATCGTTACACCAACATTAGCGGCATTCCAGCGTCGAATTACACGGGAATGTTGGAGGTCAAGCCGAATGGCGCGGGCAGCTCAGTCGAATGGCGAGCCCAATATCTCGCGAACGGCCAGGGCGACCTTATGGTGAGGACCATCATTGGCACACTCTTCAAAACAGGACTGGCGAGCTTGAAGCCTCGTTTTGATGTCGCCAAATGACAGACGAACTCGACCAAGACATTGAATGCCGGCTGACGACTGACGGCGATATCGCCGTCATCAATTTGGAGAGCGCCCGCCGCCGATCCTGGAGCCGGTTCCACCAGGATCCACTGCGGGAGGGCATAGCTCAGACTGTCGTAGAGCATGAGCAACTGTCGGCACAGTTTGTCGGCGATTTGACTGCGCTCGACCGCCTTGAGTTTCTGGCCAAACAACTCTCACAAACGGACGCTGCGTCAGCACGCACGGCGCTGATTCAAGCGCAGGTCGCGTCGATGATGCATCGTTTCGCCGAGGCGAGACACCATCTCGAACAGGCTGAAATCCGCGGAGCACAAGAAACCGATGTCAGCCGTCTAAGGCTGAGCATCGATCAAGCTTGTGGTACTGATCTCGACAGGGTGTTGGATGTGCGGCGGGAGACGGTCAGGAAATCTGGCGAAATAGAGGACCAAGTGGCGCTGGGCGGACTACTGGCGGATTTGCATGAATTCAGTGACGCCGACCGCACTTACAGACAAGCGCTCCGGAACTATCGGGATGTTTCGCCATTCCCCGTCGCATGGGTGTGCTTTCAGCTCGGCGTGCTGTGGGGAGAATTGGTACCGGAGCCACGAACGACCAGCGCCGCGCAGTGGTACGAAAGAGCACTGGAGCGCGTGCCAAGCTACACGAAGGCGCGCGTACATTTGGCAGAAATCTATTCGTCTTGTGGTCGGGCCGACGAGGCCGAGTTCCTGCTTATGCCAGCGCTTTCGAGTGGCGATCCAGAAGTGCGTTGGCGGCTCGCCGACGCTATGGCCGTCCAGGGCAAAAACATAGACGCCGAAGCCCAGATGCAAGCCGCCCGCTCCGGATTCGAATCTGTTCTTGCGCGGCACCTGTTCGCATTCGCCGACCACGGTGCGGAGTTCTACGCCGGAAGCGGCAACGATTGTCGCCGAGCCCTTGAGCTTGCGCTCGTCAACGTTGTCAATCGCCCGACACTGCGGGCCTTAGAGCAGGCACACAAAATGGCCATTTCCGCTGGTGACAATAGTGCCGCAGCCTCACTTCTCGAAAAGGCCACTAAGCGCTGGGGCGATACCGCCGGATTTAATTCGTCGCTACTGGCAGGATACCGTCTCGCAAGACGGGAAGGAGCAGTAGCATGATGATCGACCGCCGCGCTTTCGTCGCGGGCACGACGCTCGTTGCTTTCGCGCCGGCCCTTGAATTCTTGCCAGCACCACTTTCTCCGCCTGTAGCGAACGCAAGCGGCCTCGTTTTCATGATCGACGGATGGAGTGTCCCAAGTGACAGCGACCGCGCCGACGAGGTGTGGATCAGGGTGGGCCGCTCATGGCGTACCGCTTGGCGATGATTGCCCGCTGGAGCATCAGTCGTGAAGACCATCGGCATGGGCGACTGAACATTGTCGATCCGCGAAACGCGACGGGAGCGTGCCTTGTACACGTTCCCGTTTTTTTATGCATTGACCGGTCGCGCCCGTCGGAGATTGCGCTATTTCACGGCTTCGACGGTGTACCGCCGTGTTGTTTTGACGACCTTCTCACGGTCCGGCAAAAAGGTTTTCCAGACGCCTGAATTGTAGAACGCCTTTGCCCGATCCAGGCTGTCCCACTCAATGATGGCCACACGCTTGGGTGGATCACCCAAGTGCGAAATGATTTGTCCGCCGCCCGTATTGAGATAGTGACCGCCGGCTGCAGCCAAGGCAGCTTCGACGGGAGGCAAATGTGCCTTCAGGGCGGCTTCGTCGATCACCTCAACCTCGATAACGGTGTAAGCCTTTGGTTTGGCCTGAGCGTGGAGACCTTGGATAGCCGCAGCGCCGAGCGTAGCGCCTGCGAGCATTGACAATGCGACTGTCATGCGAGTTTTCATGGCTGAATCCTCCGGTTGATTTACGTCAAGAGTTGGCGCGAAGCGAAGGCCACTCCGAGCGCGATTGGGGCGTCGGGGGATCGAGGTGCGCGCCAGTGCGATGTTGAAGGTAGCCGCGCGGCATTGCAAACCGCCATTGCCCCTTGGTCCAATAACATTGGCTTATTTTTGGTCGATAATGCCACTTGGCGCTACCGCGACTTAATGGATATTCCAATGCAAAGCTTCGCCATGACATGCATTTCGGCAGTCTTGCTGATGACGCCAATATTGCCGGCTCAGTCGGACGAGCTTCCGGTTCTCAACGTGCTGCCCCTCTGTCGCGGCATTACCAGTCAAGGCGCTGCTCCGTTGCAGGCAGGCGATCGATCTGTGACGCTCAAGCAATGCTTGGATGCCGAGCAGGCCGATCGAGAGACAATGAAAAACGAGTGGTCGACATTTTCGGCGCCGGACAAGAAGCATTGCATTGCGGAAGCCACGATGGGCGGCGAGTTGAGCTATACCGAGCTCGTCACGTGTCTCGAAATGGCGCGAGACGTCAGGAAGCTGAGGATGCCGCCTGTGAATTCAAAGCAGATTGATTGACAGGTGAAAATCGGCTCGGCTTTGGCCGCGAGGGGCGTGTAGAATAACGAGCAGATAGGGTTGCATGGCCGCCAGAGACATCCTGCGGAACAATTGGCCTGCCATCGCGATCGCCGTGACGGCCGCCGCGATCGTGTGTGCATTCCTGGTAATATTGCTCAGCCTGCCACCGCACGTGATCGTCATGGCGACCGGTCCCGAAGGGGGCACGTATTACGAGCTCGGAGAGCGCTATCGCGCAGCGCTCGCCCGTTCCGGCGTTGAAGTTCGATTGGTGCCCACGTCGGGATCGGTGGAAAACCTAGCCAAGCTGCTCGACCCGCATTCCGGAGTGGGCTTCGCTCTGATGCAGGGCGGGATTGCCGGCTCAGGAGCCGCATCAGAACTCGAGTTGCTTGGGACTATGTTCTACGAGCCCTGTTGGTGGTTCCGTAGGGTCGAGGTTGAAGGCGTAGGGGTCGCCTCGCTGCGGGGGCGCAAGATATCGATCGGACCCGAGGGTAGTGGGACCCGCGCGTTGTCGCTCAAGTTGCTCACAAGTGTCGGGATTGATGGGCGCAACAGCGAATTGCTGGCTCTGGCGCCGCGAGAAACCGCCGAAAAACTGTTGGCCGGAGATATCGACGTAGCCTTTCTGATCGCTTCCTGGGACTTACCCGTGGTGCGTCAGCTTATCGCCGACAGCCGCATTACGGTTTCGGGTTACCCGCGCGCGGATGCGTTTGTCGCGCTCTATCCGTTTCTGAGCAAGCTGACGGTGCCCAGGGGTGCTGCGAATTTGGTGAAGGATCAGCCGTCTTCCGATGTGGTCTTGATAGCCGCGAAGGCGAGCTTGCTGGTGCGCAAGGATCTGCATCCCGCGATTTAGTATCTGCTACTCAATGCCGCTACCGAGATCCACTCGCAGGCAAGCATCTTCAACCGCGCCAACGATTTTCCCGCTGCCGAGGCCATCGGCGTTCCACTGAGCAGCGAAGCATTGCGGTTCTACAAGTCCGGCCTGCCATTTCTGCACGAATATTTTCCGTTTTGGATGGCGGAGCTGGTCGGAAAGCTGGTCATACTGCTCATTCCCATCTTGGGCGTACTTTACCCAGTGATGCATTTTCTGCCGCGAATATATGACTGGGCAATGCGATCGAAGGTTTTGCGCGTATACGGAGAGCTGAGAGTTCTTGGAAGATGCGACGTCACGCGCCCAGTCTAATAAGTGCGATATGCGTGAAATGATGGCGCGACTTGATCGTATGGAGGAACAAGTAAACCATCTCACAATGCCAATTACCTATGCGAGCATGCTGTACGAGCTGCGAACTCATATAGACCTGGTGAGAGAAAGATTGAAGAAGCACGCCGACAACGTGGTTGAGTGAGAAGTCACTTGGTTTGAGTTACGGACTTGGTTACGACAACGAACATCTCCCGCTTTGTCGAAGGATCGAATGTCGCCTATTGGCCCTTCTCGGCCACGGTGTGCGCAACGGCGAGTCCGCTATCGGGGCCTTCCTGCCGCGCCGGGTCGACCGCCGGCTGGGCAGTTAAGCGGCTTGAGAAAGCTGGAGTAGGGCAGTCAGCTTATTTTCCCAAACCTGGATGGCCTCGCGCATCTGGGGAAGAAAGGTTGCCAAGTTATAGATTTCGGCAAGCTCCGTGACGATGCTTTGGGTCTGGGTTGAGATAGCCCCGAGTTGGTGGTTGAGGAGCCTCTCGACCACGTGGGGCAGCACGCCAAGCTCGGCAATCCTCGTTGCAAACGTGCGGCGAAGATCGTGCAGCGTCCAGCCCGTGACCCCGCAGCTTTTGTCGAACCTCTTTTTATCCTTCCCCCAACCAGCATAGGTCGTGGTGGGTACTCCGCGGACGTGGGAGCGGTATGGCGGAAACAGGAGATCGCCGTCGCGCAAGGAGGGGCGGGTCAACACGTGCTCGACCATGGAACCGTACGGAAACGTGTGCTCCACCCCATTCTTGGTGACGCTCTCAGGGAGCGTAATCAGACGCTCGGCCTCGTTGCACCAGGTTCTGCGAAGCGAAGCGATCTCGGCGCGGCGTTGGCCGGTGAGGATGAGTAGCGCCACGATCGGCGCGAACGTGTCTGTTCCAGACATTGCCGTTTGCAATACCGCAGCGAGCTCCGCATCAGTCAGAATGCGTCTCCGCGCCTTCCGCTTCGTCGGCGCCATCCCTTCACAGGGGTTGTGGGGGATATAGCGGCGCGGCGGCTTTTGGCACCAGCCAAGAAACACTTTGACGGCGACCAGAGCGTGATTGCGCTCGCCGGGCGCTTTGATGTTCGAGAGCCTGCGTTCGATATTCTCCGGCGTGATCTCGGAAAGCTGTTGGCGCTTGAACGGAAAGTGCCGATTTAGCAGCCGCCTGTATGCATGGACTGTGCGCTTGCGGTTCTTTTCCTCACATGCTGCCAAGTAGAGCTCCAAAGCCTCATCCCAGCGCGCCGTACGCGGGCGATGCCGGCCAAGCGTGAGCTCCGCAAGAATGCGCTTCGCCTCAACCCGGGCCTCGGCAAGCGTGATGACGGGATAACGGCCGATGGTGACGAGCCGTCGATCGGCGCCGTGCTGAACCACAAAGCTCTTCGTCCCGCCCTGCGAGACGCGGCAGCCGAAGCCTTTGAGCGTGTCATCCCAATAGGTTTTCTGGCCCTTGGGCTTGACCAACAGAGCCTTTATCCCTGTGTCTGTGAGCTTCATTTAGTCTCCCCCTAGCCTCAGCGAACAGGCGTGCTGGCACGCCTTTCCTTGAAGCACCGTGGTTTAAGAGAGAGACTATTCTCTTGGAAAGTCAAAGGCTTGCGGGGAACCATGGAGAACCATGGCGCGGATGCGACACTACGTCAGAGTCCGCAGTTCTACCGTTGAACTATTCCCCAATTCCTTCACGCAATCAGCATATTAGCTGAGATCGTGAAACCTGCTTGGCAGCGGCGAAGTGGCGCCGGAGCACGCACTCAAGCTCCTGCCAAGCGAGGGCACCATTTAGGCCATCTCAGCCGATTTTCCAAGTATCGTTGCTAGAGCCGCGGCCTCGTTTTGCCGCGGCTCTTTTTTTGTGGCTGCTTGGCGCGGGCCTCGGCGAGCGCCGGCTTGCGAGGCGCGGTCTGCAGGCCGTGATGGACAGGCGCGGCGGCCGGTTGCGCCAGGGCTTGCGCGTGCTGCGGCGAGCCGTGGGACATCGGGCCCCACCAGTTCGACGGGGTGTCATCGCCCCAGACCTTCGGCTTCTGCGGCCGGTCCTGGTGCCAGGGCCGCGGCTCGAAGAAGCCGAGCTCTTCGTCGTGCATCTGGTCGAGGTCGGTGAAGAATTCGATCACGACGCCGTCCGGGTTCTTGTGATAGATCGCAATATTGTGGCCGATGATGTGGCGGATCGGCCCCCAGGTCAGCTTGATGTCGTTGCGGGCGAGCATGTCGCAGGCGCGCTTGATGTCCGACCAGTCGCGCACCTCGAAGGCGATGTGATGGATCGCGGTCTTCTCGTTGTGCAGGAAGTTGACCGTGTGATGGTCGCGGCTGCAGCGCAGGAAGGCAAAGAAATCCGAGCGCCAGTCCGACACCTTGAAGCCGAGCACGTCGCAATAGAATTTCACCATGCCCTTCACGTCCGGGCACTGATAGGCGATGTGGCCGAACTTTATCGGCATGACGCCGGTGAAGGTGTTGTCCTCCGGCGCGAACTTGAAATCGGAAAAGATTTCTATCGTGGTGCCTTTGGGATCGCTGAACGCGACCGCTTCGCCGATGCCGGGCGTGATGTCGCTGCGCCGCTCGCTCTTCATGCCGGCTTTCTTCAGCCGTGACGCCACCTCGCCGAGATCGCTGCCCGGCGCCACCTGGAACGACAGCCGCGGCGCATCGACCGCGCCGCCGCGTTCCAGCACGATCGCCTCGAGGCCGGATTTGGTGGCGAGGATGGCGCGGTTCTTCTCCCGCGCGGCGAGGCTTAGGCCAACGATGCGAGTGAAGTAGTCAACCGTTCGCTCGATATCGGGCGTCGTCAGCGTCGAATGGCCGGCCCGTTTGATCTGCAACATGGCACTCTCCGTATCTGCGCCGTTCACGTGGGAACACGCTGTTCGCTCGGCACGCGGCCGGCTTCATGCGCCCGCACATTTATCTTCAGTTCCCCGAGCGCAGGCGCCGAGCGGCAGACAATGACGTCGCCGGGTTTTACCGGGCCGACACCATCGGGCGTGCCGGTATAGACGAGGTCGCCCGGATAGAGCGTGTAGAACTCGGAGGCGAATTCGATCAGGCGGCGGCAATTGTAGATCAGCTGGCTGGTATTGCTATTCTGCCTGGTTTCGCCGTTGACGGTGAGGCTGATCGGCACGTTGTCCGGATCCGGCAGCTCGTCGGCGGTCACCATCCACGGACCGAGCACCGCGTAGCCGTCGACCGACTTGCGAAAACTCCTGTCCTCGCGGCCGCGCACGGTCATGTCGAGACCGAGCGCATAGCAGGCGACATAGTCGAGGGCCTTCGACTGCGGAATATCGCTGCCGGTCTTGCCGATCACCATGACCAGCTCGACCTCGTGGTCGTTGCGCCGGTCGGGGAAACGAATTGGGATGCCTTCCGACGGGCCGACCAACGCGGAGTTGGCCTTCAGGAACATTCCCGCTTCGAGGATCTTGGACGATTGCGAGCGCACAATCTGCGTGCCCGGCTGCTGGGAAGCCTTTTCCATCTCCGCGATATGCGCCTGGTAATTGGTCGGCGCGCAAGTGAGCTTGGTCGGCCGCGCCACCGGCGGCAGCAATTTTAGCTGCGCGATCGGCTTGCCAGGTGCCTTGTCAGCCATGCGTTCGATGCGCTCGCGCCATTGCGGCAGCGCCGCCACGACAGCATCGCCCTTCATCGCATAGGGCATGGATTTGCGGATTTCGGTTTGCGCCTCGGTCACGTCGTGCACGAGGTCGCCGCGCACTACACCCATCCGATCGTCATCGTAGCGGCAGATTTTCATGAATATCTCCTTGGTGCGTCCGCTCGGATCAATGGCGCCCGAACAGCTCGTTATAAGTCTTTTGCCATTTCCTCTGATCGTCGCCGCTGAACACCACCGGTACGATCTTTCTCTCTTTGAGCATCGCGCCGACTTCGGGCGGGTTGGTCGCCACGTCCGGCCGTGTCGGCAGGCGGCCCTTCTGCGTCATGAACGTCTCGCCTTCCTGGCTTAGCACGAAGTTGCCGGCAAGTTTTGCCGCATTGGGGTGTGGCGCCAGCGTGTTGACGCCGACGGAACCGAAGATCAGGGGCACCGGCTCGAGCAGCCAAAAGTCGGTCGGCGCGCCGGACATCTTCACATTGAGCGTCAGCGGCAGGTAGTTGTTGAGCGCCAGCCAATATTCGCCGGACCCGACCGACCGCGCAAGCGCGAGATGGCCGTCGGTGATGACCGGGTCGAGCGCCGCGACGATGCTCTTGACCAGCGCCTGGCCACGCGCGTCGCCGTAGAAGGCGCAAATCGCCGCGAGCCATTCGTCGTCGGTGTCGTCGATGGCGATCTTGCCGGCCCATTCCTTGTGCGCGGCGAACTCTTCGTAAGTTTTCGGCAGATCGGCCTTATGAACGAAATTGGTGTTGTAGGCCGGCGCATTGTAATTGGCGTAGCCGCCATACCAGCGCCGATTAGGGTCGCGCGCTTCGGCCATCAGGCCTTTGGCTTCCGGCGGATCGAACGGCGCGAGATAGGCGGCCGGCAATTGCGGCACCGTGGTGGTAAAGGCGATGTCCCAGGTGCGCTGGCCGGCGCGGTTCTCGATCGCTACCTTGGCCATGATCTGGGTGTCTGAGGAGCGCACGTAGTTCACTTTCACGCCCATTGCGTCCTCGAACAGCTTCCACAGCGGCAGCGCTTCCTGCTCGTTCATGGAGCCGTAGACCGTCAGCGCGCCCTCGGTTTTGGCCGCGCTCGCCAGATCGGGCAGGAGCCAACTGTGCTCTTGTGCGCGCGCCGGAAAACTGGCGGCGAGCGCGATCGCGACCGCTGCGCCGACGCTTTTCAACGCTGCAGCGTTGCGACCGTTCATTCGTCTGGTCCCCGTATCGAACCTAAGTCTCAATGAACCTCGCGGCGCGAGAATCCGAACGTCACGGTCGAGATGCAAATGATGCAGACGGCGGCCGACAGCATGAAGACCGCGAGCGGCTGGCCGTGATCCATCATCGCGCCGTAGATGATCGGCGCGATGCTGGCGCCGATATTGAACCCCATGCTGACGAAGCCGAAGACGCGGCCGTAGGCGTTAGGCGGCGTCACGGCGCGCACCAGCATGTCGCGTGACGGATACGTCGTGCCGACGCACAGTCCGCTGAAGCCCATGAGGAGAATGAGTCCGACGGGCGGCAAAGAGAACCAGCCGATGATCGCCGTGACAGTACCGCCGACCGCGAGGCCGCTCGCCGCGACCACGGCGTGATGGTTGGTCCGTCCAGCAAGCACGCCGCCGGCGAGCACGCCGACCGCATTCATGGCGAGCAGCGCGGTCAGCGCCATATTGGCGACGGCCGGCGCGGTCCCGTGCAAGGCGCCGAGCGCCACCACGAGATAGGTGTTGAGACCGCCGCTCATGATCGACGTCAAGGTGAAATAGGCGAGATTGAGCAGGATCGGCGCCGACAGCAGGAGGCGCCAGCCGACATCGCTGACGGCCGGGCGTCCTTTTGCCACGCTTTTCGCGACCGGCTTGATCTCGGCGGCGGGCTCGGGTTGTGCAATCAGCACCAGGAGAACCAGCAAGCCGAAAATCGACGCGCCGATATAGGCGCCGCGCCAGCCGAACATGCTTTGCATGTAGAGCAGCGTCACTGGCGCGACGGCCGAGCCGACCATGCCGGCGAAGGTGTGGAACGAAAACACGTGGCTGAGCCGTTCCCGCGGCGCGTGATGCGACAACAGCGAATAGTCGGACGGGTGAAACACGGTGTTGCCGAGGCCGGCGACGCCATACATCGCGATGAAGACCCAATAGGAACCGACGGCACCGGCTACCGCATAAGCGATGCTGGACAGCGCCAGCCCTGCGATCAGCACGACACGGGCGCCGATGCGGTCGACCAGGAAGCCGACCGGTGTTTGCAACAGACCGGAGACCACGTTGAACACGGTCAGCGCCAGAGCGAGCTCGGTATAGCTGACATTGAAATCGGCGCGGATGAAGACGAACAGCGGCGCCAGCATGAGCATGTAATAATGGCTCATCATGTGCGCCGCGCAGACGGCCGCGATAAACCGCGACTCCGCCGGGCGGATCGACTGGACGGAAACGACCTGCGTCATTGCGGGCTGTCGGCCTTCGCGGCTTGCAGCGCCTGCCAGATGTGTGCCGGCGTCAGCGGCATGTCGATATGGCGAATGCCGCGCTCGCCGAGCGCGTCGATCACCGCATTCATCACCGAGGTGAGCGCGCCGGCGCAGCCGGCCTCGCCACAGCCTTTGACGCCGAGCGGGTTGGTGGTTGCCGGCGCCGGATGATCGGCGAGCGTGAACGACGGCACGTCGGCAGCACGCGGCATGGCGTAATCCATGAACGAGCCGGTGAGCAGCTGGCCGTCGCCATCGTAGACCGTCCTCTCCATCAGCGCCTGGCCGATGCCTTGCACCACGCCGCCGTGCAACTGGCCTTCGACGATCAGCGGATTGATGACGGTGCCGAAATCGTTGACGCAGGAATATTTTGCGATCTCCACGACGCCGGTCTCCGGATCGACTTCGACTTCGGCGATGTGACAGCCATTGGGATAGGTCGACGCACTGGGACCGTCGCTGACATGGGTAACGTCGAGGGATTGCGGCGCCTCGGCCGGCGGCTTTGCGCCGTTGTGGAGCTTTTCCGCCAATTCCATGATCGAGATCGCGCGATCGGTGCCGACGATGGTGAAGTTGCCGTGATCGAAACCGATGTCGGACGGCGCCGCCTCCAGCGCGTGCGCCGCCAGCTCCTTGCCCTTCTCGATGACTTTCGCCGCGGCTTCGACGATCGCGGTGCCGGTATGCATGATCGATTTCGAGCCGCCGGAGCCGCCGCCCATGGCGAGCTTGTCGCTGTCGCCTTGCAACAGCGAGATCTTCTCGAACGGAATGCCGAGCCGGTCGCTTAGCACTTGCGCGAACGGCGTTGCGTGGCCCATGCCGAAGTCGAGCGTGCCGGTCGCCAGAGTCACCGTACCGTCGGGATTGAATTTGATGTCGGCGAGTTCCTTCGACGGCGGCGCGGTGACTTCGAGGAAATTGCCGATGCCGAGTCCGCGCAGCTTGCCACGCCGCGCACTTTCGCGCTTGCGCTTGGCAAAGCCTTTGCCGTCGGCGAATTCGAAAGCCTGCTTGGTCAGGGCTGCGAAATCGCCGCTGTCATAAGTGCCGCCGGACGCGACCTTGCACGGCAATTCGCGCGGCGCGATCTGATTGCGCTTGCGCAACGCCATGCGATCGATGCCCATCTCGACGGCGGCGGCGTCGACCAGGCGCTCCATATAGTAATTGCCCTCGGGCCGGCCGGCGCCGCGATAGGCGGAGACGTGCGAGGTGTTGGTGAATACCACCTTGCTGGAGACTTCGATCAGCGGCGTGCGGTACATGCCCTGCACGTTCTTCACTGCGTTGAGCGTGCCGGGCATCGGCGCCACCGGCGACAGGAACGCGCCCACATTAGCGTGGACGCTCAACCGCACAGCCAGGAAATTGCCGGCGGCATCGAGTGCGAGCTCGCCGACGACGTCGTGATTGCGGCCGTGGCTGTCGGAGACGAAGCTGCCGGAGCGTTCGTCGGTCCATTTCACCGGGCGGCCGAGCGCGCGCGCGGCGTGCAGCATGCAAATGTATTCGGGAAACACCGCGGCCTTCATGCCAAACGAGCCACCGACCTGGCCGGTCAGCACGCGCACATCTTTCGGTGTGACGCCGAGCGCTTCGGCGATATTGGCGCGCATGCCGAACACGCCTTGCGAACCGACATGAAGCGTAAAACGCTGGCCGTCATAGGCGGCGAGCGCCGCGCGCGGCTCCATGGCGGCGACCACGAGGCGGCTGTTGACGAGGTTCAGCTTGGTGACGTGAGCGGCCTTGGCGAAGGCGGCGTTGACCGCTTCGGCGTCGCCGTAGTGATAGTCCAGCGCCACGTTGCCCGGCACGTCGTCGTAGAGCTGCGGGGCGCCCGGCTGCGCCGCGGCTTCCGCCTCGGTGACCGAGGGCAGCGCTTCGATATCGACAACGACCGCTTCGGCGGCATCCTTGGCCGCGTGCACGGTCTCGGCGACGACGTAGGCAACAGGGTCGCCGACATAGCGCACCTTGCCGACCGCCAGCGCTTCGCGCAGCGGCTTCTTCATCGGCGAGCCGTCGCGATTGTTGAACGGCACGACGCATTTGAGCGGGCCGTAACCCTTCAGATCGGCGGCGGTATAGACGCCGATCACGCCCGGCATTTTGCGCGCCGCCTCGGTGTCGATCGAGCGGATGATGCCGTGGGCGTTCTGGCTGCGCACCATCACCGCATAGGCTTGGCCGGGCAGGGCGATGTCGTCGGTATAGTGCCCCTGGCCGCGCAGCAGCATAGGGTCTTCCTTGCGCGGCACCGACTGGCCGACGGCAAATTTCTCGACCGATAATCTATCCGCGGTCAATTGCTCCGCGCGATCCTTGGCGGACTGCTGCAAATTCATGGCTGTTAATCCCGTAAAGCCTTGCCCGTAAAGCCAAGCCTTGCCCGTAAAGCCTTGTGGCGCTGACATAATGGAGTTGGCCGACCGCGACAAGAAGGCGCGCGGACATGGCTCATGCCCAAGAAAAGCACAGTGTAAAGCACAGTATTGCCCTTGGGGCCTCGGCTGCTACAGTTTGCCTGATTTGGACTTGAACAGCCGCGCCGTCGAGCCGCCGTGCTCCGGCCGTGGTGGGAAGGTTTTTGGATGGACGACGAGGCCCCGCCAAACGGCGGCCTCGACGCCAGAGGGGGCCAGCGTCGCCCCCGCTGGGGTCGTCGAACGCCGTATGGCATCCGCCGCGATTCCCGTGGCGACGGCTGGCATGAGCCGGCCAATGGGCGATCCGACGCGACCTACGCGGCGCTCGATCTCGGCACCAACAATTGCCGCCTGCTGATCGCCCGGCCCGCCGGCGACGGTTTTCGCGTCGTCGACGCCTTCTCGCGCATCATCCGGCTCGGCGAGGGCGTCGCCGCTTCGCGCCGCATCAGCGAGGCGGCCATTGCGCGCGCAGTCGAGGCGCTACAGGTCTGTCGCGACAAGATGAGCGCGCGCGGCGTTTTGCGCGCGCGGCTCATCGCCACCGAGGCGTGCCGCGCTGCCGAGAACGGCGAGGCGTTCCGCAACCGCGTGGCCGAGCAGGCCGGCCTTGAGCTCGAGATCATCGATTCGGCGACCGAGGCGCGATTGGCGGCGACCGGCTGCACCGAGTTGTTCGATCCGGCGGCATCGGGCGTCATCCTGTTCGACATCGGCGGCGGATCATCGGAACTGGTGCGGCTCGGCCGGCCCGGCGTGGGCCGGCGTGGGCCGCCGAAGCCGGACATCGTCGGCTGGGCGTCGCTGCCGCTCGGCGTCGTGACGCTGGCTGAGCGCTACGGTGGCCATGTTGTTTCGCCGGCGACTTACGAGGCCATGGTGCAGGAGGTCGCGACCTTCGTCGAGAAATTCGCCGTGGCCCATCCGCACGATCCGAACGGCTTTCACATGCTCGGCACCTCAGGCACGGTGACGACGATCGCCGGCGTGTTCTTGCAGCTCAAGCGTTACGATCGCCGCAGGGTCGACGGCTGCTGGCTGGCGGATGAGGAAATTTCCCGCGTGATCGCGGAGCTCATTGCGATGAGTTTCGACGAGCGCGCGGCGAATCCATGCATCGGCGCCGAGCGCGCCGACCTCGTGCTCGCCGGCTGCGCCATCCTCGACGCCATCCGCCGCTCCTATCCGTGCCCGCGGCTGCGCGTCGCCGACCGCGGCCTGCGCGAGGGCATGCTGGTCGAGATGATGCGCGAGGACGGCGTCTGGGGCGAGGCTTGACCGGCCATGGTTGATTAGAGATGGCTGATTAGAGATGGCGTGGCTCAAGGACGAGAAGCAGCGCACATTGTCGTCGCGGACCTGGCTCGAGCGCCAGCTCCGCGACCCTTACGTGATGCGCGCCAAGCGCGAAGGCTTTCGCTCCCGCGCCGCCTATAAGCTCGCCGAAATCGACGACAAATATCACGTGCTCAAACCGGGCGCGCGCGTCGTCGATCTGGGCGCGGCGCCCGGCGGCTGGAGCGAGATCGCCGTGCGGCGCGTCGGCACTGGCGGCCGCGTCATCGCGCTCGATATTCTCGACATGAAGCCGATCGTCGATGTCGAATTCCTGAAACTCGACTTTCTCGACGAAGTGGCGCCGGAGCAACTCAAGGCCATGCTCGGCGGCAAAGTTGACGTGGTGCTTTCCGATATGGCGGCGAACGCCACCGGCCACCGCAAGACCGATCACCTGCGCATCATGGCGCTGGCCGAAGCCGCAGTGCAGTTTGCGCGAGAGGTGCTGGCCAAAGGCGGCACGTTCGTCTGCAAAGTGCTGCAAGGCGGCACCGAAGCCACGTTGCTGGCCGAACTGAAGCGCGATTTTGCGACGGTCAAACACGTCAAGCCGCCGGCAAGTCGCAGCGATTCGGCGGAGCTTTATTTGCTCGCCCGCGGCTTTCGCGGCGCTCAGGACCGTTGATCTATCAATTCCGCCTGCGCCGCCTTGCGGCCCGAGAGCTCCTCGCCGGCATCGGGCGCGAGACGGTAGAAGATCAGCGCCGCGGTTGCCGCCAGCGCGCCGATCACAAGAAACGCCGGCGGAAAATCCACAGCGCTCATTGCCGTTTCATGCCGCAGCCGCAGCGTCATTTCGACCACCAGCGCGCCGACGGCGACGCCGGTCGAGAGCGATAGTTGCTGGGCGGCGGCGGTGAGCGCGGTGGCGCGGCTCATCAGCGGCGGTTCGATCTCGGCATAGGCGATGGTGTTGATGCTGGTGAATTGCAGCGAGCGGAAGAAGCCGCCGGAGAGCAGGATCGCGATCATCGCCCAGAACGGCATGCCGGGCACGAATGTCGCGCAGGCCATGAGGAAGACGCTGCTGATCAGGCTGTTGTAGAGCAGCACGTTGCGATAGCCGAGCCGCTTGAGCACGCTGGCGACGGCGGCCTTCATGAACATCGAACCGAGCGCGCTGGTGAAGGTGATCAGGCCGGATTGAAACGGCGTCAGGTGGAAGCCGATCTGCAGCAACAGCGGCAGCAGGAAGGGCAGGGCGCCGACGCCGAGCCGGAACAAAAAGCCGCCGACGATGCTGGCGCGAAACGTCGGCAGCTTGAGTAGGGTGAGATCGAGGATCGGCTCCGGCACACGCCGCGCGTGGAACACATAGGCGATCGCGGAAATAGCGCCGACGCCGAGCAGCAACGCAACCACGCTCACCGGCAGGAAGTCGAGCCCCATCACGGAAAGCCCGAAGGCAAGTCCGCCGATGCCGAGGCCGGAGAGAACAAAGCCGACGAAGTCGAACGCGTGGCGACGCTCGACGCGCACGTTGGGAATAAAGCGCGTTGCCGCGACGATGCCGATCAGCCCGATCGGCACATTGATCAAAAAAATCCAATGCCATGACGCGAAAGTGGTGATGAAGCCGCCGAGCGGCGGGCCGCAGATCGGGCCGATCAGCGCCGGTATGGTGACGAGCGACATGGCGTTGAGCAGCTGGTGCTTGTCGACGCTGCGTACCATGATCAGCCGGCCGACCGGCGTCATCATCGCGCCGCCCATGCCTTGCACGATGCGGGCGATGACGAATTCCTCGAGCGAATGCGACGCTGCGCAGCCGATCGAGCCGAGGATGAAAACGCCGATGGCGATGCGAAACACGTTACGAGGGCCGAAACGGTCGGCGGTCCAGCCGCTCGCCGGAATGCAGATGGCGAGCGAGAGGAGATAAGAGGTGACCGCGAGTTTCAAGGCCAATGGGTTGGTGCCCAGCGCGCGCGCAATGGCCGGCAGCGAAGTCGCGATCACCGTGGAGTCCATGTTCTCCATGAACAGCGCCACGGCGACGATCAGCGGCACGACGCGGTCGTTCAGCTTGGTCTCCATGCGCAATTCTATTGGCTTTTCGGCGGGCCGGCTTGCAGCCGTTTCAAACCCTCGGCCGGCTGCTGGAATTTCGGGTCGAGCTTGAGCGCTTGGCGGAAGTCGGTAATCGCGCCCTCGGTATCGCCGATCTTTTCGCGGATCAGGCCGCGCGTGGAGAATGCGCTCGCCGAATGGTCATCGATGTCGATGGCGCGATTGGCATCGGCGAGCGCATCGGCGCTTTCGCCGGCAAGATAATGCGCCCAGGCGCGGTTGTAATAGGCCAGCGCCGCGTTCGGCGACAGCGCGATGGCGAGCGTGTAATCGGCGATAGCCGTGGTGAGGTCGAGCCGCTCGCGTTTGGCGTTGCCGCGGTTGATGTAGGCGTCCGGCAAACGTGGATCGAGTTTTATCGCCTGATCGAGATCGGCCAGCGCGCGGTCGGTCTCGCCCTTGGCAGCCCAGGCGCTGCCCCGATTGTTGTAGGCTGCAGCAGTCGGATTGAGCTTGATCGCCTGGTCGTAGTCGGCGATGGCGCGATCGGGATCGCCTTTGTGGCGCCAAGCAATGCCGCGATTGTAATACGCGGCGGCATAGGTGGCGTCGATGCGCAGCGCCACGGTGTAGTCGGCGATGGCGCGGCCGGGATCGCCCTTGTCGTCATAGGCATTGCCGCGATTGTTGTAGGCGACGGCGAACTGCGGGTTGAGCCCGATCGCCGCGTCGTAGTCGGCGATGGCACGGTCGAAATCGCGCTTCTGATAAAAGGCATAGCCGCGCTCGTTGAAGGCCCCGGCCAAGCGCGGATTGAGGCGGACTGCCTCGCTGAGATCGGCGACAGCGCGATCGAGATCGCCATTCCTGCGCAACGCCAAGCCGCGATCGTAGCGGACATCGGCATTGTTCGGATCGAGGCGAACCGCCGTGTCGTAATCGGCCAACGCTAAGTCGCGGTCGCCCTTGTCGGCATAGGCGTTGCCGCGATTGGCGTAAGCCAGGACGTTCTTGGGGTCGAGCTCGATCGCCGTAGTAAAATCGGCGATGGCGCGGTCGTAGTCCTTTTGCTGGTACGAGACGAGGCCGCGGTTGTCGTAGGCCAGCGTGAACTGCGGTGAGATCTTGATGGCGCGATCGAAGTCGGCGGTGGCGTGAACGAAGTCGCCTTTGGCGCGCAACGCATCGCCGCGATTGTTGTAGGCGGCGGCCAGATTGGGATCGAGCCGGATCGCCTGATTGTAATCGGCGATGGCGCGGTCGAGATCGCCTTTTTGGAACCAGGCAATGCCACGGTTGTTGATGGCGGAAGTATTTCTCGGATCGAGTTTTATCGCCTGGTCATAATCGGCAATCGCGCGGTCGAGATCGCCCTTGTGACGCAACGCCAACCCGCGATTGAAGAAGGCCGCGGCGTAATTAGGCGAAAGCCGGATCGCCTCGTTATAGTCGGCAATGGCGCGGTCGACGTCACCTTTGCCGTCGAAGGCGTTGCCGCGCGCCATGAACAGGCTTGCATCGGTGGCGTCGAGCTTGATCGCCTGGCCGAGATCGGCGATGGCGCCGTCGAAATCGCGCTGCGCGAACGCGAGGTTGCCGCGGTTGGCATAGGCGCGCGTGTAGTTTTGATTAAGGCCGATCGCCTGGTCGAAATCCGAGCGCGCGTTGGCCAGGTCGCCCTTGGCGCGGAACGCCATGCCGCGGTTGTCGTGGAGAATGGCGAGATTGACCGGCTGGTAGCGGCCGGAATCGATCAGCGTCGTACAAGATGCGACGCGTTCGTCAACCGTCGCGCGCCATTGTCCGGTGCAGCGCCGCTCATTGGCCGAAAGATCTTGGGCAGACGAATCTTGCGCGCGCGCCGGAAGAACGGCGAGGAGAAGAATCGCGGCAATCGGCAGCCGGCGCCGGCATCGATCACGCCGCAGCGGCGGTGATTCTCGCATCAGGGCAATCTACTCTGCGCCCCCGCAGTGGACCAGCGCAGGCGCTTCGGCCGCCTGCGACTTCGTACATCCCGCCCGGCAAAATCATCCCAAGCGCTTCGCCGCTTCCGTAACCATGCTCAGATCGGAATATTTCTTCACGTCGATATCGTCCTTGAGGAAGCCGACCTGCTTTTGCAGTTGCAGGTTATTCTGCAGCGCGGCGATGTTCGGCGTGCCGTTCGGGTCGCGATATTGATCGCGCTCGCCGAACGCCCATGCCATGCGCGCCGGCGGCGCCTTGTTCAGCCGCGCCACGATGGCGACGGCTTCCTCATGGTTGTTCGGATCGGTGAACCAGCGCACCCCGCGCACCACGTCCTCCAGAAAATCGACTAGCGCCGCGCGGTTCTGCTGGATGAAGCCGGTACGCGCCGTCCACATGGTGAGCTGGGTAATCCCGAACGCTTCCTTTTGCGTGAACAGCGTGTTCGCGATGTCGCGCAATTGCGGATCGAGCGAGAACGGCGGCACCGCACTGATCAGATCGGCCTTTTTCTCGGACAACACCGCGCGCATGGCCGGGAAGGGCGCCTCGACGATGGTGTAGTCCTTGTTGGCTTCGAGGCCGTTCTTGCGCAACATCGCCCGCATGGCGATGTCGACGGCACTGCCCATGGCATTGGTGGCGAGCACCTTGCCCTTGAGGTCGGCCACGGTTTTGACCGGCCCGTCCTTGAGCACCATGAATTCGTTCGAGCCGTGGCCCGCGACGCCATCCTGGATTTCGTCGCTGATCACGCGCAGGTCGTCCATATGGGCGTTCTGGATGGCAAGGCCGAAGGAGGAGAACGCCAGCGGCCCGATGTCGACCTCGCCGGACGCCAGCGCGGTGATGACTGGCGGCGTGCCTTCGAAGCGGGTCGCCTCGGCGACGTAGGACTGGCCATAGTGCTTGAGAATGTCCTTCTTCTCCAGGATGAGCGGCGCCAAGGAGGCCGGCACTACCACCCAGCCGACGCGAATCTTCACCGGTGCGGTCTGCGCGCGGGCCGGGCGGCTCGCTGTCGTTAGCGCGGTGCTCGCGGCCAAGGCACCAAGGCTGAATTCGCGACGATTGAACCGGGTCTTCATGACGTTTCCCCCTGTTTTCGGCCGTGATGGCTATTATTTATCGTCAAGGCGTGCTATCGACCGCCGCCAACCCAAAAGCGGGCCCACGAAGCGGGCGATCCAGTTGGGCGAGGGGATTTCAGTCCGCTCGTTCGCAAGGCGTCACCCCGAGGGCCGGCCCGCAATTTAGGCTACGCGGAGTTGGCAATGGCAGTGACTTCAAGAGACATACCGCGCGAAGCATACACCTTCGACGACGTGCTGTTGAAGCCCGGTCTGTCTGACGTGCTGCCGTCGGACGTGGACATCCGGTCGCACATCACGCGCAACGTTTCGCTCAATATCCCGATTATCGCGTCCGCCATGGACACCGTGACCGAGGCCAACATGGCGATCGCCATGGCGCAGGCCGGCGGCATCGGCGTCATTCACCGCAATCTCGAGCCTGATATTCAGGCGGCGCAGGTGCGCCAGGTGAAGAAATTCGAATCCGGCATGGTGGTGAACCCCGTCACCATCCAGCCGGACGCCACGCTCGCGGACGCGCTGACGCTGATGCAGGAGCATCGCATTTCCGGCATTCCGGTGGTCGAAGGCGGCGGCAACGGCCGCGCCGGCAAGCTCGTCGGCATCCTCACCAACCGCGACGTGCGCTTTGCCACCGACCGGCGGCAAAAAGTTTCCGAGCTGATGACCAAGGAGCGGCTCGTCACGGTGAGCGAGAGCGTCGGCCAGGACGAGGCCAAGCGGCTCCTCCACCAGCACCGCATCGAAAAGCTCCTCGTCGTCGATAACGACTACCGCTGCGTCGGCCTGATCACGGTGAAGGATATCGAAAAGGCGGTGGCCCACCCCAATGCCTGCAAGGACGAGCAGGGCCGGTTGCGGGTTGCCGCCGCTACGTCGGTCGGCGAAGCCGGGTATGCGCGCAGCGAAAGACTGATCGAGGCCGGCGTCGACCTTGTCGTCGTCGACACCGCGCACGGCCATTCCCGGCGCGTGCTCGAAACCGTCACCCGCATCAAACGGATGTCGAATGCGGTGCAAGTGGTGGCGGGCAATATCGCCACCGCCGAGGGCGCCAAGGCGCTGATCGATGCCGGCGCCGACGCCATCAAGGTCGGCATCGGGCCGGGCTCGATCTGCACCACGCGCATCGTCGCCGGCGTCGGCGTGCCGCAGCTCACGGCGATCATGGATTCGGTCGAAGTGGCGAAAAAGAGCAATACGCCGGTGATCGCCGACGGCGGCATCAAATATTCCGGCGATCTTGCCAAAGCCATGGCGTCCGGCGCCGATTGCGCCATGGTCGGCTCGCTGCTTGCCGGCACCGACGAGACGCCGGGCGAGGTTTTCCTGTTTCAGGGCCGTTCTTACAAAACCTACCGCGGCATGGGCTCGGTCGGCGCCATGGCGCGCGGCTCGGCCGACCGTTATTTTCAGCAGGAGATCAAGGACACGCTCAAACTGGTGCCGGAAGGTATCGAGGGCCAGGTGCCCTATAAGGGGCCGGTGGCCAACGTGTTGCACCAGCTGATCGGCGGCTTGCGCGCCGCCATGGGCTATGTCGGCGCGAAAGACCTGACCGAGTTTCACGACAAGGCGGAATTCGTGCGCATCTCCGGCGCCGGCTTGCGTGAGAGCCACGTCCACGACGTCACGATTACCCGCGAGAGCCCGAATTATCCGAGCCGAAGCTAGGGTCCCATCATGGCCGGTGCGGCCGACCCATTCGCGAAAGTGAAAGCGGCTACCGACGCGCACCGCGCGCGTCACGGCTGCGGTGCTTATCCTTATGACAACGGCCCGCTGCTGGCGGCGCTGGCCGCCGCCGCAAACGCGCGCCGTATCCTGGAACTGGGAACCGCGCTCGGCTATACGGCGCTGTCGTTTGCGTCCGGTGCACCGGACTCGACCGTCGACACGATCGAGCGCGATCCCGAGCACGTGCAGTTGGCGCGCGACAATATTACGGCCGCCCGTTTGGATCATCGCATCACAATCCACGAAGGCGACTTCGCTATCGTCCTGCCGACGCTCGATCCCGGCTACGACGTCGCCTTTTTCGACGACGGCCATACGCCGTCGCCGGCACTGCATAAAACGTTGCGCGGGCTATTGCGCACCGGCGGCACGCTCATTACCGCCAATCTCAATCATGGCGGCACGGCCGACGCCGTGCGCAAGGCGTTGTTCGACGGTAAAACCTGGCGCAGTGCGCTGCTCGATGACGACGGCGAGACCGCGGTCAGTGTCAAGCTGTGAGCGCTTCGACATGGCGGTGTGCGGCGCGCCGTGGTAGGACGATAGGCAGGCGGATAACTTGCACGCAATGACTGTTGAAATGATTTGTGCTGCCGCTGTTCGTCGAAGTGATCCTCACTTTCGCGCTGTTGTTCTGGCTTGGTCCGTTACGGGCCCGCGATTTCCGCTCGGGTCTGCGGGAAGAGGACATTGCGTTGCGCCAGCCGAACTGGTCGAAGCCCGCACTGCAGGTCCAGTATTCCTTCAGCAATCAGTTCGAGTTGCCCGTCCTGTCGAGGTGGTGACGACCGTGATGTCACCACCACGACGGACGTTGTTCGTGGTGTTGGCCTGGGTGTTCGCCTGATCTTTGCCTGTTGAGGCTTATGTGGATGGGACGAACAATAAAGTCAGGTCGCTGCGTGGCACATTCTTCGGCATCCCAGCCATCGCGCTCGATCATGTGGATCGTCTTCATCGTCCGAACTCTGGCACCGGCATGGAGGGCCTCGCCATCGCCACTCGAATTGCCATCCCACCGCCCCGCACAAAGAGCTCGGTCTGCCGAAGTGGGTACGTTCGGCAGCCGACTGACGGATCGCGCGCTCGCACGCGACTCTCTGCCGGCGCGTCAAAAAACTCGACCGGATCGACGATATTCCCTACCGCCGGGTACAGCCTGAACGGGAAGACGGATCAGATCGACCGCCACACGCCCGATTTTAAATTCCGCGGCCGCAAGATCACCGATCGCTTTCTCATCCTGACGTAGGAGGTGGAGAAGACGCTGATCGATTACTGGTCTGGACATCACCTCCATGCCCATCAAATCGCCAGATGCGTGCTGGAGGAGGGTGGCGGTGCGCTGCTGTATCACGCGGCGAAATACGACGGTATCCATGAGAAAGATCAAAACAAGTCGCCATGAGCTGCTACGAGCGCTGGAAGGGATCGACCCCGACCTGATCGCGATGAGCATGATGGCGTCGATCCGCTGCGCCTACGTCGCAACAGCGCCTACGTCGAAAGGCGCCGAAAGGCATTCATGTCCACGATATCCGGCCGAAGCGATACGGGAACGACGCCAGCGCGCGCGCTGGCACGATACGCCGGGCGCGCACCGCTCCGCTGCCATCAAGGCCAAGAAGAGCGAGAAGAAACCCGCGAAGAAGAAGCTAATCGCGTGCCGTCGCTGGCGCTGCAGCGTTCGTCGAAAATCGCGAAATGACGCCGTCGGCTCGCTTATCAGGCGCCATTGAAATCCTCGCCGACATCGAAGCACGGCGGCGGCCGGCTGTGGATGTGCTCAAGGACTGGGGCCTGTCGCACCGTTTCGCCGGCTCGTCGGACCGTGCCGCAATTGCCGGGCTGGTCTATGACGCGCTGCGCCGCAGGGCGTCTTCCGGCTGGCTGATGGGCGAGGCGAGCCCGCGTGCGGAGTTGCTCGGCATGCTGCATCGCGAGCGCGGGCTTGATGTCGCGGCGATCGCTGTGCTGTGCAGCGGTGAACGCTTTGCGCCCGCGCCGTTGACCGAAGCGGAGCGGGCGGCATTTGATGCCCGCTCGCTCAGCCCTGCGCCTCAAGCCGTGCAGGGCGAATACCCGGATTGGCTCGATTCCTATTTCGCGCGGGTCTTTGGCGACGAGCGCGGCGCCGAGGGCGAGGCGCTGGCGAGCCGTGCGCCGCTCGATATGCGCGTCAACACACTTATTGCCGAGCGCGAGGAGGTGCTGCCGAAGCTTGCCCATCTCAACGTCGAGCCGACGCGGTGGTCGCCACTCGGGCTGCGCATCCAGATGTCCGCCATGCCAGAAGCCCGGCGATCCACGCCGAGCCGGCCTTTCGCAAGGGTGCCATTGAAATCCAGGACGAGGGCTCACAGCTTGCGGCGATTTTTGCCGGCGCACGGCCAGCAGGGTGATCGATCTTGCCGCCGGTGCCGGTGGCAAGACGCTGGCGCTCGCCGCCGCCATGGAAAATCGCGGCCAGATCTACGCCACCGACATCGACAAGCGCCAGCTGGTGCCGATCCATGAACGCATCGCTCGCGCCGGCGCGCGCAACATCCAGGTCCGCACCCCGCGTGGCGAAAGCGACATGCTGACCGATCTTGTGGGCCGCGCCGATCTGGTGCTGATCGACGCGCCCGACCGGCACCGGCACCTGGCGGCGCAATCCCGACGCCAAGCTGCGCATCCGCCCGGGCGCGCTCGCCGAACGGATGAAGCAACAGGCCGCGCTGCTCGACCGCGCCGTGGCGCTGACCAAGCCGAAGGG
>CAWGCU010000030.1:0-73382 GCA_963821175.1 uncultured Alphaproteobacteria bacterium | reverse complement strand
CCTACGAAGCCGAAGCGCGCCGCCGCGCCCGCTTCCAGGATCACGGCCACACCGGCGGCTTGATCGACATTCCGCCGCGCGAATCTTCGCTCGAATATCCGCTCACCCTCGATCTGCGGCGTCCGGTCTGAAAGATCCCGCCATGTCAGCGCAGCTCGACACCGCAGCCGATCAACAACAAGCCGCGCTGCAGCAATTCGTTGCCGGCTACCGGCGGCTGCCCGGCGTTTTCGACGAGATGATGGACGGCGACGGCCGGGTGCGCGCGCACTGGCAGCCGCTGTTGTCGATGCTCGCCGGCCTCGGCAGCGACGAGATCAACCGCCGCTTCGCCGCCGCGGATCGATACTTGCGCAATTCCGGCGTGTTCTATCGCGTCTACGAGGATGCGGCGGGCATCGAGCGGCCGTGGCCGCTCAGCCATGTGCCGCTGATCATCGAGCCTGGCGAGTGGACGCAGCTGGAAGAAGGCCTGATCCAGCGCGCCGAACTGCTCGAAGCGGTGCTGGCGGATTCCTACGGGCCGGCGACGCTGACCGCCGAGGGCCGCCTGCCGGCGGCCTTGATCGGCGGCAATCCGGAATTCTTGCGGCCGCTGGTCGGCGTTGCGCCGCCCGGCGGCGCGCATCTGCGTTTCTACGCCGTCGACGTCGGCCGCGGCTCCGACGGCCACTGGTGGGTGCTCAACGATCGCGCGCAAGCGCCGTCGGGCGCCGGCTATGCCATCGAAAACCGCCTGGCGCTGTCGCGTGCCATTCCCGACATCTATCGCACCGCCCGCGTCGAGCGCGTCGCGCCGTTCTTTCAGGCGTTTCAAGCCGAGCTGGTCTCGCTCAATCGCCAGGACGATGCGCGCACCTGCCTGCTGACGCCGGGGCCGATGAACGAGACCTATTTCGAGCACGCCTATCTGGCGCGCTATCTCGGCCTGCTGCTGGTCGACGGCGAAGACCTCATCGTGCGCGACGACGGCGTCTTCATCCGCACGGTGTCGGGGCTGCGCCGCACCGAGGTGATCTTGCGCAGGGTCGATGCCGATTTCGCCGATCCGCTGGAGCTCAACGCCGCCTCGCGCCTCGGCGTTGCCGGCCTCCTGCAAGCCGTGCGCGACGGCAAGATCGTCATCGTCAATTCGCTCGGCGCCGGCCTGGTCGAGGCCCGCGCCATGCTGGCCTTCCTGCCGGCGCTGGCGCCGACCGTGCTCGGCGCCGAACTGAAAGTGTCGAATGTCGCGACCTGGTGGCTCGGCCGCGCCGACATGCGCGAGGCGATGATCGAAAAGCTCGACAGCATGGTCGTCGCTTCCGCTTTCACCGAATCGTTCGCCGACGGCCGGCCGGGCAACGAAATTCTGGTCGCCAAGCTCGACGCCGCGCAGCGCAAAAAGCTCATTCAATCGATCCGCGACCGTGGCATCGACTACGTCGCGCAGGAAGCGGTGACGCTGTCGAGCATGCCGGTCTGGCGCGACAACCGCTTGCAGCCGCGGCCGTTCACCTTGCGGCTGTTCCTGGCCAAAGTCGGCGAGCGCTGGCAGGTCATGCCCGGCGGCTTCGTGCGCATCGCCGACAGCGCCGATGCGCGGGCGGTGAGCCTGCAGCGCGGCGCCGCCACCGCCGACGCCTGGGTGCTGAGCCATGGCCCGGTCGGCGAGACGACGCTGCTGCCGACGCCGGAGCGCATGCAGGTGCAGCGCGCCTCCGGGCTATTGCCGAGCCGCGCCGCCGACAATCTGTTCTGGGTCGGCCGCTATGTGGAACGCGCCGAGGCGACGCTGCGGCTCGTTCGCGCCATGATCAATCGCAGCGCCGAGGCCGACGATGCCGCAGCTCCCGTGATCGGCAGCATCGGCGCGCTGCTCGCCGCCTGGGACGCGATCCCGGACGACATGAACCAGGCGCTGACCGCGCCGACCGCGCGCGCGGTGCTGACGCGAAGCGATCTCGAAGGATCGCTGCCCTACCTCGCCGGCTCAGCGCGTTCGTCGGCCTCGATGATCCGCGACCGGTTTTCGCCCGACGCCTGGCGGGCGATCAGCGATCTCGCCATCATGATCGGCACGCCGCTGCCGATGGGGCCCGCCGAAAGCGCCATCAACGACCGGGTCGAAGCGGCGTTGCGCATCATCGCATCGCTGTCCGGCCTCGCCCAGGAGAACATGACCCAGCTCGCCGGCTGGCGCTTTCTCGAGCTCGGCCGCCGCATCGAGCGGGCGCTGTTGACCTGCCGGCTGGTGCGTTGCTTCGCCGAATCCGGCGCGCCGGACGGCGGTCTCGACGTGCTGCTCGAGCTCGCCGACAGCCAGATCAGCTACCGGCAGCGCTATGTGATGATCGCGGCGCTGGCGCCGGTGATCGACCTGGTCATGCTCGATCCCAACAATCCGCGTTCGGTGATCTTTCAGCTCGACCGCATCGAGGTCCATCTCGGCGCTTTGCCGCGAAGAAATACCACCGGCCGCCTGTCGCCGGTGCAGCAGATCGCCGCCTCGATCGCGACGCGGCTGCGCACGGCGGACGCCGCCAAGATCGATGACGCGCTGATCATGGACATCGAGCTGTCGCTGATGAAGCTGTCGGATGCGATCAGCGCGGCTTACCTGACCAACAACGAGCGCTCCGATTCCATCTGGGAGGCGCTGGCGTGATCTACGACGTCCGGCAAATCACCACGTGTGCCTATGCGTCGCCGGTCGCGCACGCGCGCCACGTGCTGCGCCTGACGCCGGTGTCGCGCGATGGCGAGCGGGTGCATGTCGCCTCGCTGCAGATCGTGCCCGAGCCGGTGCGCCGGCGCGAGAGCAAGGATTTCTTCGGCAACGTCTTGACCTGGATCGAAATCGCCGAGCCGCACGACACGCTCACGGTGAAGCTGCAGGCGCGGGTCGCCGTCGATGCGCCGGTCGAGCCGCTGGCGACGCCGGCCTGGGAAACGGTGCGCGAAGAAGCCTTCGCCACCAGCGATATCGGGCCGATGTCGCCGGCGCATTTTCTGTTCCCGAGCCGCATGGTGTCGCTCGATCCCGAGATCCGCGATTACACGCGAGAGAGCTTTGCGCCCGGCCGCTCCGTGCTCGATGCCGCGATCGAGCTGAACAGCCGCCTCAAGGCCGACATCGTCTACGAGATCGGCGCCACCACGGTCACCACCATGCCGCCGATGTCGTTCGCGCTGCGCCGCGGCGTCTGCCAGGATTTTGCGCATATCATGATTTCCGGCCTGCGCGGCCTCGGTCTGCCGGCGGCCTATGTCAGCGGCTATCTGCGCTCGGCGCCGGCCAGCGACGCCGCGCGCTTGCAGGGCAGCGAGGCCATGCATGCCTGGGTGCTGCTATGGTGCGGCGGCGGCGCCGGTTGGGTTGGGCTTGATCCCACCAACGGGATTCTCGCCGCCGAGGACCACGTCACCTTGGCGATCGGCCGCGACTATACCGATGTGGCGCCGGTGGACGGTGTTATTCTGGGATCGGGCCGGCAGCGCATGGGCGTGTCGGTGAACGTGACGCCGGTGCAATAAGCTTCAGCTTGCGCTAGCTGCAATCAAAAAACTCTCGGGAGGATTACGCATGCGTGCCTATCAACTGCCGAAGGGCGGCGCCGGTATTGAATTGGTCACCCGCGTCGATCTGCCGGAGCCGAAACCGCAGCACCGCCAGGTGCTGGTCAAGGTTGCCGCCTGCTCGCTCAATTTCCGCGACCTCGGCATCGTGCGCGGCACCTACCGCATGTCGGTGCGCGACAACATCGTGCCGCTGTCCGACGGCGCCGGCGAGGTGGTCGCGATCGGCGCGGGCGTCACCCGCGTAAAAGTCGGCGACAAGGTCGCGGGCTGCTTCTTCCAGCGCTGGCCGGGCGGCGAGCCGAGCCAGACCGTGCAGGCGAGCGCGCTCGGCGGCTCGATCGACGGCATGCTCGCCGAATATGCCGTGCTGGAGGAGGACGGCGTCGTCAAACTTCCCGCGCATCTGTCGCTCGAGGAGGGCGCGACGCTGCCTTGCGCCGCAGTGACCGCGTGGCACGCCATGATGGTGCACGCCAAGCTGATCGCCGGCCAGACCGTGCTGCTGCAAGGCACCGGCGGCGTCTCGATCTTCGGCCTGCAATTCGCCCACGCCATGGGCATCGTGCCGATCATCACCTCGTCGAGCGACGACAAGCTCAAGCGCGCCAAAACGCTCGGCGCCGCCCACACCATCAACTACAAGACCACGCCGGATTGGGAGAAGGCGGCGGTCGCGTTCACCGGCGGCCGCGGCGTCGATCAGGTCGTCGAGGTCGGCGGCGCCGGCACCTTGGCGCGCTCGTTCGGCGCCATCCGCATCGGCGGCAAGATCTCGATGATCGGCGGCCTGAGCGGGGCTGCGACCGAGCTCAATCCGGGACTGATCCTCGGCCGGCGCGCCAACGTGCAGGGCATCTCGGTCGGCTCGACGGAAATGTTCGAGGCGATGAACGCGGCGATCGCCGCCAACGCCATCAAGCCGGTGATCGACAAGGTGTTCGGCTTCGACGACGCGCAGGCGGCCTATCAGCACATGGCCTCAGGCGCCCACTTCGGCAAAATCGTCATTCGCGTGTGAGCCGCGTCGCGGCCGCACGTCGCGCTGTCCGATTTCGGGATGATGAAGGAGAAGATCGCCGCCGACGCGCTTCTGCGCCGTCGCGGCGATCGGGGCTTATTTGATCGCTGTCGAAACCGTCGAGAACGTGGTCTTCAGCTTGGTGCCGAGACCGGTGATCACCGGGATGACCGCGACCGCGATTCCTGTCGCGATCAGGCCGTACTCGATGGCTGTGGCAGCGCTTTCGTCTTTCCAGAACTTGACGATGAGACGCATTCACGATGCTCCGTGCAGATCGGTTTATCCTTATAATTGAAGTCTTATCGCGGCCTTAAAACCGCTTATGGGGCAGAAGGGTACAAATTTAAGAGAGCTTTTACCGTCACACGACGTACCGCGCCGGTTGTGGCGTTCGTTGTCAACTGGAATGGAACTCGTTCCCGATTTTTAAGATTTATCGCGCCATCCTGCCCGCGAACCGAACTGCTCTCAGAAGAAGTCCGAGATCCGGGGGTTTTATGAAACTGTACGCACCCAACGTCGCTTTGTTCGTTATTGCCGGCTGTCTGGCCATGCTCGGCGTGCTGGCCGCATTCCCGATCGAACTGCCGATCCCGGCGCTGACCGGAAACTCGGCGTGGTACATCTTCCTCGCCTGGTTCCTGCTGGCCGCCGGCAGCGCCATCCCGCATTCGGACGAGCACAACTCTGAGTAATCACGGGTGGCGTTTGTAACTTCGTTGCGACAATTCGACCCGGCGCTCTGGAGCGGTTTGAGCTGACGATCGTCCTGCCGGCGCCGCCGTCGCGCCTGCCGCCGCTTAACTCATTGAGAAAGCTCGCTTCTGCCTTTCCCCGCTCGCGGGGGAGGTGAAGGAGCATTGACCTGTGCTCCAGCGCGCGGGAAGAAGTCTCCGGCGACGCCAGGAGAACTGAGGAATGTCCGACCCCGAAGAAAAGAAAACAGGGGGCCACACGCTCGCCGACCACCTCTACGGCCAGAACATCGTGCACGAGCACGGCGAGGATTCCGACCACGATCACGACCACGACTACGATTTCGAGAACGACGACGTTCCGCTGCGAGGACAATCCGCTCTGGCGCCAGGACAACGTCTCGCTGATGACGGTCGGCATCGACATCGGCTCGTCGGGCACGCAGGTGATCTTCTCGCGGGTCAATCTGCGCCGGCTGGCCGAGGATTTGACCAGCCGCTATTACGTCGTCTCGCGCGAGACCTTGTTCCAGTCGCCGGTGGCGCTGACGCCGTATCAGAGCGAAGAGCGCATCGACGACGAAAAGCTCGGCGCCATCATCGACGACGCCTATAACGCCGCCAACCTGCATCCCGACAAGATCGACACCGGCGTGGTGATCCTGACCGGCGAGGCGCTGCGCCGCGAGAACGCGCAGGGCATCGCCAAGATACTGTCCGAACAGGGCGGCGAATTCGTCACCGCCACCGCCGGCCATCACATGGAATCGATGCTGGCGGCCTATGGCTCCGGCGCCGCGCGCGTCTCCAGCGACCAGGGCAAGCGCATCCTCAACATCGATATCGGCGGCGGCACCACAAAACTCGGCCTGGTCGAGAACGGCAAGGTGATCGCCACCGCGGCCGTGCATATCGGCGGCCGCCTGCAGGTGGTCGAGGACGGCAAGATCGTGCGCCTCGATCCGGCCGGAAAGCATCACGCCAAGCGCGCCGGCTTTGCCTGGAATCGCGGCGACACCATCGCGCTCGCCGACATGGAGAAGGTCGCCGACGGCATGGCCGACGCGCTGGTCGCCGCCGTCACGGCGCGGCCGCTGCCGCACGACATCGAGCATCTCTATTTGACCGATCCGATCGCCGAACTCGGCCGCATCGACGGCATCATGTTTTCCGGCGGCGTTTCCGAATACGTCTATGAGCGCGAAGCGCGCGATTTCGGCGACATGGGCCCGCGGCTCGGTCGCGCCATCCGCGAGCGCATCGCGCAAGGCGCGTTTCCCTGGCCGGTGCTGCCGGCCGGCGAATGCATCCGCGCCACCGCGCTCGGCGCCTCCGAATACAGCGTGCAGCTCTCCGGCAATACCAGTTATATCTCGGCGCCTGGCGTGCTGCTGCCGCGCCGCAACCTGCAAGTTTTGTTGCCGCCGTTTGCCTGCGAAGACACCATCGATGCGGCAAAGCTTGCGGCCGCGATCCGCAGTCACATGACGGCGTTCGACGTCGACCCCGATCGTGAGATCGCGCTGGCGCTGCGCTGGACCGGCATGCCGTCCTACGAGCGGCTCGCCGCCTTTGCAGAGGGCATCAAGCGCGGCCTCGCCGAACGCGTTGCCAGGAAACAGCCGCTGTTCATCATGCTCGACGGCGACGTCGCGCAGACGCTGGGCCATATTCTGCGCGACGAATTGCACGTCGAGAGCGAAATGCTGGTGATCGACGGCGTGGTGTTGTGGGATTTCGACTATATCGATCTCGGCCGCATCCGCATGCCGTCCTATACCGTGCCGGTCACCATCAAATCGCTGGTGTTCAGCGAAGACCCGCGCGGCCCGCGGCCGCGCCAGCGTTTGCATCATCACGATGATGACCATGATCACGACCACGACCATGACCGTGCGCACGGTCATTCGCACAGCCATGATCATCACCACCACGATCATGATCATCATCATGATCACGATCATTCGCACCATCACCACGATCACAAGGGGTGAATTTTCCCCTCTCCCTTGTGGGGAGGGGCAGGGGTGGGGGTCGTGAGGTAATGCGCTAACGTCCCCATATGCGAGCTCCCTCCCGACCCCCATCCCCAACCCTTCCCCACAAGGGGGAAGGGAGCGCGCTGTGGACCTTGCTATTGATTGCCCTAGCCGTCGCTCTGGTCGCGTGGCTGGCGCTGGTGCCGCTTGGCTTCATGCTGTGGCAAAGCGTGTTGTCGCCGGAAACTGCGTCGTCGGCGGCGCGGTTCACTCTGGATAATTATCGCACTGCCTATGCCGGCGCCGACACCGCGCGGTTGCTGGCCAACTCGCTGCAATTTGCCATTGGTAGCGCGCTACTCGCCTTCTCGCTCGGCACTTTGCTGGCCTGGATCAACGAGCGCACCGATACGCCGTTCAAGGCGCTGTTCTTCGCGCTGACGCTGGTGCCGCTGATCATTCCGGGAATCTTGTTCACGGTGTCGTGGATTTTCCTCGGCAGCCCGAAGATCGGCATCGTCAATCTCGTGCTGCAGCGCGTCTTCGCCACCGACACCGTGTTCATCAACATCTACTCGATCCCGGGCATGATCTGGGTCGACGGCTTGCACTATTCGCCGATGGCGTTCCTGCTCATGACGGCGGCGTTCCGCGCCATGGATCCGGCGCTGGAGGAATCCGCCCTGATGAGCGGCGCGACGCTGCCGCTCATCCTGTGGCGCATCACCATTCGCTTGGCTTCACCCGCGACCGCCGCCGCACTGCTGATCCTGTTCGTGCGCGCGCTGGAATCCTTCGAAGTGCCGGCGCTGCTCGGCCTACCGGTCGGCATCGAGGTCTATACGTCGGCGATCTACGATGCGATCCACGCCTATCCGAGCGAAATCGGGCTGGCTTCCGCCTACGGCGTGGCGCTGCTCGTCATCACCTCGCTGTGCGTCTTCCTCAATCTGCGCATCATCGGCCGCGGTAGCCGCTACGCCACGGTGACCGGCAAGGGTTTTCGCCCGCGCGTCATACGGATCGGCCGCTGGCGCTACGTCACGGCGGCGGTGTTCCTGATCTACATTGCTCTGGTCGTGGTGCTGCCGTTTTTGGTGCTGCTGTGGTCGTCGTTGCAGCGCTTCTACAGCGTGCCGACGCTGGGGGCGCTCAAAAACCTGACGCTCGATTCCTATCGCACGGTGCTGGCCTATCCGGCGATCGGCACCGCGGTCTGGAACAGTATCGTGCTGGCGCTCGGCAGCGCCACGCTGATCATGCTGGCGACGTCGACCCTGTGCTGGATCGTGGTGCGCACCAAGCTGCCGGGGCGCGCACTTCTCGACAATCTCGCCTCGCTGCCGCTGGTGTTTCCCGGCTTGGTGCTCGGCTTGGCGATCATGGTCTGCTACTTGGCATTGCCCATCGGCGTCTACGGCACGATCTGGATCATGCTGATCGCCTATGTGACGCGGTTTTTGCCTTACGGCATGCGCTACAACACGGCGTCGCTCCTGCAGGTGCACAAGGAGCTCGAGGAATCCGCCGCCATGAGCGGGGCGTCGCTCGCCACCACGTTCGGCCGTATCGTGCTGCCGCTGTTGAAACCCGGCCTGATCGCCGGCTGGATCTACATCGTCATCGTCTCGATCCGGGAACTGGCCAGCTCGATCCTGCTCTATAGCCCCGGCACCGAAGTGGTCTCGGTCACGATCTGGGAATTGTGGCAGAATGGCCAATACGTTGAATTATCGGCGCTCGGCGTCATGATGATCCTGGTGCTATTTTGCTTCGTCATGCTGGCCGAGTTTTTCGGCCGGCGGTTCGGCGTGGTCGACGCGTAAGGGAGGAAGTGCGTGCTCAGCGTGAAATCGCTCCATACCGACTATGCGGCCGCGGGCGGCGCCGTGGTCAACGCCGTGCAGGACGTGTCCTTCGACGTGCCCGACGGCGAGCTGTTCACGCTGTTAGGCCCGAGCGGCTGCGGCAAGACCACGACGTTACGCTCCATCGCCGGACTGGAGCGGCCGCGCTCCGGCTCGATCGCGCTCGATGGCCGCGTGGTCTATTCCTCGGACGCAGGTATTTTCGTCGCGCCCAACCGGCGTAATTTCGGCATGGTGTTCCAGTCCTACGCCATCTGGCCGCACATGAACGTGTTCAAGAACGTGGCGTTTCCGCTCGAAGTGCGCAAAGTGCGGCCGAGCCGCAAGGAGATCGAGCAGAAGGTCATGCGGGTGCTGGCAACCGTGCAGCTCGCCGACCTAGTCGACCGCGATGCGACAAAACTCTCCGGCGGCCAGCAGCAGCGGCTGGCGCTGGCCCGCGCCCTGGTCATGGAGCCGCAGCTCTTGCTGCTCGACGAGCCGCTGTCGAACCTCGATGCCAAGCTGCGCGAGGCGATGCGTTTCGAGCTCAAGCGCATGCAGCGCGATCTCGGCCTGACCACGATCTACGTCACCCACGACCAGAGTGAGGCTTTGGCGCTGTCGCACGAGATCGCGGTGATGAACCAGGGCCGCATCGTCCAGATCGGCTCGCCGCGCGATATTTATGAACGCCCGCGCAACAAATTCGTCGCCGATTTCGTCGGCAGCACCAATTTCATCGGCGGCAGGGTAGCATCCGCCGCTGCCGGAAACGGCCGCTGCGGGGTCGCGACCGCGCTCGGCGAGCTCAACGTCCAATGCGTCGAGCCGCTGGCCAAGGATGTGCCGGTGGTCATTTCGGTACGCCCCGAGGACGTTGAGCTTTTCGAGGCCGCGCCGCCGCGCGAAGACGGCGACAATGTCTGCACCGGTGTCGTCGAGGCTAAAGTCTTCCTTGGCGACTATCTGGATTTCCAGGTCAAAGTGGGCGACTCTGTGCTATTGGCCCGCGTCCATCCTTCGCTGCGGACGCCGGTCGGTCAGCCCATCCACGTGCGCATGCGGGCGGAGAAATGCGTGGCGCTTGCGGAGCCAGTGGCTTCGCGGGTCGCGGCTTAGAAATTCAAGAAGGAGTGCCTTATGGCCAAGAATGCCGTCGTTTCCGAGGAACTGGCAAGCAAGTTCAAGACCGAGAAGGAAACGCCGTATACCCGCTGGGTGAAGGCCGAAGGCCTCGACATTATCCCGTCGTTCTATGTGCAAAACCTGCGCACCGTCGAGCTAAAACCCTGGGCGCGCCGCGGCGGCAATGCGGTGTTCCTCAACCACGACGCCTCGCGCACCTCGAACGACTGCTACGTGATGGAAATTCCGCCGGGCAAGAGTCTCCTCCCGCACCGCCAGCTCTACGAAGAGATGATCCTGGTGCTGAGCGGCCGTGGCTCGACCACGGTGTGGAACGACGCCGGCGCCCGCATCACCTTCGAGTGGAAGGACGGCGCGCTGTTCGCGATTCCCTTGAATTGCCACCACCAGCACTTCAACGGCTCCGGCAAGGAGCCGGCGCGCTACGTCGCCGTCACCAATGCGCCGCCGGTGATCAATCTCTACGAGGACATCGATTTCATCTTCAACACCAAATACGACTTCAAGGATCGCTTCGCCGGCGAGCCGGATTATTTCAGCTCCAAGGGCGAGCAAAAGGGCTTTTTGCTGGCGACGAATTTCGTGCCGGATGCGGTCAACATCCCGCTGATCACCGCGACCGAGCGCGGCGCCGGCGGCGGCCATATCCGCTTCAACATGGCCAAGGGCTCGATGAACTCGCACATCTCGCAATTCCCGATCGGCACCTACAAGAAGGGTCATGCGCACGGCCCGGGCGCGCATGTGATCGTGCTCTCCGGCGACGGTTTTTCGCTGATGTGGCCCGAAGGCGAGGAGCCGCAACAATACAAATGGGAAGTCGGCACCATGATCGTGCCGCCCAATATGTGGTTCCACCAACACTTCAATTCCGGCACGACGCCGGCGCGCTACCTCGCCTTCAAGCACGAGGGCGTCGCCATCCGTAACGCCCAAGGCGTGCCGAAGGCCTGGATCAGCCGCCGCGTCGGCGGCGATCAGATCGACTATCTCGACGAGAAGCCGGAAATCCGCCGGCTGTTTGCGAGCGAGCTCGCCAAGCACAACATCGCCTCACGCATGGATGCGGCCTACGCCAAGGAAGAGGCGGAGCTGGGCGTCAAGACGGCGTAGCGTCTTCTCCTTCGCCATAAGGGGGAGGGAGAATCTCGCACCGCCTCATTCGATCACCTCGTCGGCGATCGAGAGCAGCCCTGGCGGCACCGCGATGCCCAGCGCGCGCGCCGTTTGCAGGTTGAGGGCGAACGCGAATTTGGTCGATTGCAGCACCGGGAGATCGGCGGGCTTGGCGCCCTTGAGGATTTGGCCGGTATAGACCCCGACCTGATGAAATGTGTCCGCGAGGTCGGTTCCGTAGCTCATCAATCCGCCGGCTGAGACAAAATCACTCTGCGCATAAGTCGCCGGGATGCCGTAGCGCGCCGTCAAGGTGGCAAATTGCACGCGGCGGTCAGTGAAGAATGCGTTGCCACCGACGAACAGGGCATCGGGGCGTTTGCCGGCAAAGCTGGCAAAGGCCGCGTCGATCTCGCCGGTCGTGCCGGCGTTGAGGACCTCGATTTGCAGCCCGATGGCGGGAGCCGCTTCCCGCACGTCCCGCAACGTGGCCTCGGTGTTTGCGGGATTGGCCGGATTGACGAGCACGGCGATTTGAACGGCCTTGGGCACCAGCTCATGCAGAAGCTGCAGTCGCTTCCCCACCACCTCATTGACGAAAAAATTGATGCCGGTGGCGTTGCCGCCGGGCTGGGCGAGGCTCGTGACAAGACCAAGCCGGACCGGGTCTTCGGTGACGCCGAAGACGATCGGTATCGTCGCAGTCGCGGCCTTGGCCGCGAGTGCCGCCGGCGTGTTGCCGGGCAAGGCGATCACGGCCACTTGGCGGCGAACCAGATCGGCCAACACCGCCGGCATACGATCGTAATGGTCCTCCAGCCAGTGGTACTCGACCGTCACGTTCTGGCCTTCGACATAGCCGGTTTCGTTGAGGCCTTTGCGGAACGCGGCCAGACTGCGCGCGTTCGCTTCGGCCGACCCGATGCGAAGAAATCCGACCACCGGCAGCGCCGGCCGCTGCGCGCGCGCCGTCAGTGGCGGCAGCAGCAGTGACGACGCCGCCGCGCCGCCGAAGAGCGCAATGACCTCGCGCCGCCTCATTCGATCACCTCGTCGGCGAGCGCGAGCAATTTGTCTGGAATTGCCAGGCCCAGCACCTTGGCGGTCTTGAGATTGATGACCATTTCGAACTTCGTCGGTTGCTCGACCGGTATATTTGCTGGCTTTTCGCCTTTGAGGACGCGGCCCGTATAGGTGCCGGCCTCTCGATAAGCACTGGTGAGATTTGGTCCGTATGCGATCAGTCCTCCGGCTTCGGCAAATTCGCGCAAGGCATACATCGTGGGCAGCGCTTGGCGCGTCGCCAACGCGATGATTTGCGCCCGGCGGAACGTGAAAAACGGATCTGGGCCGACCAGCAACGCACTGCCGGGCCGCTGCGAGATGGTCGCAAAGGCGGTCTCGATCTCGCCCTCGGTGCTGGCGTTAAGGATTTCGATCGGTACCCCGAGACTGGCAGCACCGGCCTGCAAGTTTTTGACAACTGCCTCGGTGAACGCGGATTGAGGATTGACAAGGGCGACGATGCGCACGGCTCGCGGCGCCAGCTCGCGCAGTAACTCGAGCGCTTTTGCTTGAAGTTCGGTATTTTGGACGCTCACTCCGGTCACGTTGCCACCTGGATTGTTAAAGCTGGCAACGAGGCCAAGCGCGACCGGATTGGCGCCGATGGCAAATACGACCGGAATGGTCGTGGTCGCGGCTTTGGCCGCAATGGCAGCCGGCGTACTGCCCGGGGTCGCGATCACGGTCACGCCTCGGCGAACGAGATCGGCCGCCAATTCCGGTAGCCGATCAACCTGTCCAGCCGCCCATCGGAATTCGATTGCGACGTTCTGGCCCTCGACGAAGCCCGCTTCGCTCAGGCCCTTACGGAATGCGGCTACGAAGTTGTTCATCGGCTCCGGCGAACTGGAATGCAGGAATCCGATCACCGGCAGTGCCGGCTGCTGTGCGCGCGCCGTACGTTGCCGAACCAGCGCGACCGCTGCCGCGCCGGCGAAGAGCGAAATGACCTCGCGCCGCCTCATTCGATCACCTCGTCGGCGCGGCCGAGCAGCGAGAGGGGGAACGTGATGCCGAGCGCCTTGGCGGTCTTGAGGTTGATGATCAGCTCCACTTTCGTGGACTGCTGGATCGGCAAGTCGGCAGGCTTGTCGCCCTTGAGAATCCGGCCGGTATAGGTGCCCGCCAAACGGAATGTGCTCGTAACGTCAGCTCCGTAGCTCAGCAGACCTCCGGCCACAGCGAACTCGCGTCCTTTGTAGATCGCGGGCACCGCGTGGCGTGCCGCCAGTGCGGCAAGCTGTTCGCTCCGGCTCGTGAAGAATGGATCAGTGCTGATCACGAGCCCGCCTGCCCGCGATTGGATCAGGTTTTCGAAGACACCATCGAAGTCACCTTCGGTGCTGGCATTGAGCACATGGAGTTCCAGCCCGAGGGTATGGGCCGCCGCCAGAAAATCACTCGATTGGGTCTCGGCAAGAGCGGGACTTGCCGGGTTGACCAGCAGAGCCAAGACGCTCGCCGTCGGCAGCAGCTCGTGCAGCAGTTCCAGCCGCTTCGGCGCTACCTCCACGTTCAATTGGCTGACGCCGGTGACGTTGCCGCCCGGCCGGTTAAGGCTGGCGACGAGGCCGAGCCGAACCGGGTCGGAGGCCGTTTCGAAGACGATCGGAATGGTCGTGGTTGCTGCCTTTGCCGCAAGCGCCGCCGGGGTGGTGGTCGCGGCAATCACCGTCACTTGACGATGAACCAGATCGGCCGCCATCGCCGGCAGCCGATCAATGTGGCCCTCCGCCCAGCGGTACTCGATTGCCACGTTGTGGCCCTCGACATAGCCGGCTTCTTGCAGGGCCTGAAGGAATGCGTCCGCCATGGGCCGGTACCCGTCGGCCGAATTCGGCGTTGAGGAATCCGACCACCGGCATCGCCGGCTGCTGCGCGGGCGCCGCGCGCGGCCGCAGCAGCGCTGCTGCCGCCGCGCCACTGGCGAGAGTTATGAGGTCGCGCCGTCTCATTCGATCACCTCATCGGCGATGGCGAGGAGACCGGGCGGAAATGTGAGCCCAAGCGCTTTTGTGGTCTTGAGGTTGATGACGAACTCGAATTTTGTCGGCAGTACCACCGGGATGTCGCCAGGTTTCTCACCTTTGAGAATGCGGCCGCAATAGACTCCGGTCAGCCGATATCCGTCCACCAGGCTCGGCGCGTAGCTCATCAGGCCGCCGGCGGCGGCGAACTCCCGATAGTAATAGATCGCCGGAATCGCGTGACGAGCCACCAGAGCTATGATCTGCTCGCGTCGACTAGTGAAGAAGGGATCGACACCGACAAGCAGAGCCTTGGCCGGCCCATCGACGAGATTTGCAAAGGCGGTATCGATTTCGCCTGGACTGCTGGCCTTCAATAACTGCAACTCAATGCCTAGCGAGCGTGCCGCGCCCGCCGCGTCGTCCAACTGCGCTTGCGAGGACGAATAGGTCGGATTTAACAGAAAGGCGATTGCCGGAGCACTGGGTACGAGTTGATGCAGTAATTCCAGCCGCTTTGCGCCCAGTTGATTCGACAACACTCCAATTCCCGTGACGTTGCCGCCGGGCCGGTTGAGGCTGCTGACGAGACCGGCTGTGATGGGGTCATCGCCACTGATGAAGACGATCGGTATCGCCGTCGTGACCCTCCTGGCCGCCAACCCTGAAGCAGCGCCGCCGGTCGCAGCGATTACCGCCACATGGTCATTCACGAGTTCTGCGGCGAGTGTTGGCAACCGGTCGTATTGACCGTCAGCCCAGCGATATTCAATTGTAAGGTCGCGGCCCTCGTTATATCCGGCTTCGCGAAGACCCTGGCGAAACGCAGCTACAAGATACGCAGCCTCGGTTGCTGATCGGCTGTTGAGGAACCCAACCACCGGTATCGCCGCTTGTTGCGCGCGTGCGGCGCACGGCCACGCTGCCGCGGCACCGCCGCCGAGAAGCGTGATGAATTGCCGCCGCCTCATTCGATCACCTGGTCGGCGCGCGCGAGCAGTGCCGCCGGCATGTCGAGGCCGAGCGCCTTGGCGGTCTTGAGGTTGATCACCAGTTCGTACTTGGTCGGCGCCTGCACCGGAAGATCGGCCGGCTTCTCGCCCTTGAGGATGCGATCGACGTAGCCGGCCGCGCGCCGGAACTGGTCGACCTCATCAGGCGCGTAGGAGATCAAGCCGCCGGCGGTGACGTTGGCCCGGTGGGCATAGACCGCGGGCAGCTTGTGCCGGGCCGCAAGCGCGATGATCAGATCGTGATGAACCGACACGCCGGCGCTCGGCGTCACGATCAGGCCGCCATTCGCGGAGCGGGCGAAGGCCGCGACGGCGCGTTCGATCTCCTCGGCGTCGCGCACGCTGATGGGGCTCACCTCCACCCCGAGCGGCTGCGCTGCGGCCTGGATGGCGCCGAACTGAGCGATGCCGGCAGGATTGGCAGGATCCCGAAGGACTGCCGCTCGCGTCAGGCTCGGCACGATCTGCTTGAGAAGTTCCAGCCATTTCCCGCTCAAACTATATTCGAACAGCATAAAGCCAGTGGTGTTGCCGCCCGGCCGGGCGAGGCTATCGACGAAGCCGGCGCCGACCGGATCGGAGACGCGCACGAACACGATCGGCAAGGTGCGGGTGATATGTTGCAACGCCGTCACGCTCAGGGTGCCGCTGGCCAGGATGACGTCCGGCGCGAGCGCGACCAATTCCGCCGCGTATCGGCGATCGCGGTCGACATCGTTCTCGCCCCAGCGGATGTCGATCCGCACATTGCGGCCGTCGCTCCAGCCCAATTGTTGCAGGACGTGCTGGAACGCCGCGATGCTGGCCTGACCTTCCGGATCGTTCGCGGCCGCGTTCATGAGCACACCGATCCGCCGCATCTGCTCGGGCTGCTGCGCGCGCGCGGCAAGCGGGAAAAACAGCGATGTTGCCGCCGCGCTGCCGGTCAGCATGATGACCTCGCGCCGCCTCATTCGATCACCTCGTCGGCAATCGAGAGCACCCCGGGCGGCACCTCGATGCCGAGCGCGCGCGCCGTTTGCAGATTGATGGCGAACACGAATTTGGTCAGCTGCTGCACCGGCAGGTCGGCGGGCTTGACGCCCTTGAGGATGGTGCCGGTGCAGATGCCGACTTGACGAAATGCGTCCGCGAGGTCGGTGCCGTAGCTCATCAGCCCGCCGGCTGCGACAATATCCCGATCCCAAAATGTCGCAGGAATCTTGTTGGCCGCTGTCAAAGTGACAAATTGCACGCGGCGACTGCCGAAGAATGCGTCCGGAACCACGAACAGGGCGTCCGGACGCTCGCGCGCAAGACTGGCAAAGGCCGCATCGATCTCAGCGATCGTCGAGGCGTTGAGAATCTGGATTTGTAGCCCGATGGTGGGTGCGGCTTCCTGCACCTCCCGCAATGTGGTCCCGGCTGTCGCGGCATTGGCCGGGTTGACCAGCACGGCAATGCGAACCGCCTTGGGCACGAAATCATGCAGCAACCGCAGCTCCTTGGCCGTCACCTCCGTGGTAAAAAAATTGATGCCGGTCACGTTGCCGCCCGGCCGGGCAAGGCTGGCGACAAAGCCAAGTTTGACAGGGTCTTCGGCGGCGCCGAAGACGATTGGTATCGTCGCCGTTGCATTTTTGGCCGTCAGCGTCGCGAGCGAACTGGCAGGCGTGGCGATGACGGCCACTTGGCGACGAACCACATCGGCCACCACCGCGGACACGCGATCATAGTGGCCTTCCAGCCAATGGTACTCGACCGTCACGTTTTGGCCCTCGACATAGCCGGTTTCGGAGAGGCCTTTGCCGAATGCGGCCGCACGGGAGGTGGAGTCAGTGGGCGACCCGGCATGGATAAACGCGACCACCGGCAGCGCCGGCTGCTGCGCGCTTACGGCGCGCGGGCGAAGCAGCGACGATGCCGCCGCCGCGCCGCCGAGCGTGGTCAGGAATTTGCGCCTGCCGATGTTGGAAATCACGATGCCCCGCGTAGGTGATCGCCTTCCTTGCGCGAGCTAAACTAGCATGCTTCGATACCCGGGTCCTGTGATGCCGAGCACAAGGATTTGACTGGGATTTCGGCACTTTAGCCTGCGCCACCGTCGGCAAAATTACGCCCGGGATAAATGAAGCCAGCCCCGTTCGACTATCATGCGCCGCGGCAGCTCAAAGAGGCCGCCGAGTTGTTGGCCACGCTGCCCAACGCCAAGATTCTGGCGGGCGGGCAGTCGTTGGTGCCGATGATGAATTTTCGCTACGTCGTCGCCGATCATCTGGTCGATCTCGGCGGCATCGCCGACCTGCGCGGCATCGCCGTGGTCGACGGCTGGCTGCGCATCGGCGCCATGATGCGCCAGCGCGAGCTCGAAACCGCGCCCGAGATCGCGCAATATTGTCCGCTGCTGGCGGAGGCGTTGCGCCATGTCGGGCATCGCCAGACGCGCAACCGCGGCACCATCGGCGGCAGTCTGGCGCACGCCGATCCGGCCGCCGAACTGCCGGCGGTGTGCGCGGCCTACGACGCCGTCATCCATGTCGCCAGCATCCGCGGCATCCGGCAGGTGGCGTTTCAGGATTTCTCGACCGGCTTCATGGCGACCGCGCTCGAGCCCGACGAGATGATCGCGGCCATCGACCTGCCGGTCTGGCGCCAGGGTCATGGCTATGGCTTCCACGAATTCGCCCGCCGGCACGGCGATTTTGCGCTGGCCGGCGCCGCGGCGCTGCTCGATGTCGGCGCCGGCAATGTGGTGCGCCGCGCGGCGCTTTCGCTGTGCGGCGTTGCCGCGTCGCCGGTCCGGGTCGAAGCCGCCGAAGCGCGGCTGGTCGGCCAGCCGCTCGACTCGAGCGCTTATCCGCTCCGCGGCCGCCGCGGCATGGCTGATCGAGCCGATTTCGGATATTCACGCCGGCGCCGAGTATCGCCGCCATCTCGCGCAGGTCTTGAGCGCGCGCGCGCTCACCGACGCGGCGCGTCGCGCCGGCGTCGATGTGCCGAATGTTGTGTAGTGTCGTTGTGTAACCTGGTTGTGTGGAGCGTATGAGTAAGCAGCCAACGCGGGTGACGGTCAACGGCAAGGCGCATGCGCGCATCGTCGAGTCGCGGCTGACGCTGGCCGATTTCCTGCGCCACGAGCTTGGGCTCACCGGCACCCATCTCGGCTGCGAGCACGGCGTCTGCGGCGCCTGCACGGTGCTGGTCGACGGCCATTCGACGCGCGCGTGCCTGATGTTCGCGGTGCAGGCCAACGGCTGCGAGGTGACGACGGTCGAGGGGCTCACGCCCGAGGGCGGGCTGTCGGTGCTGCAGCAAGCCTTCGTCGACAATCACGGCCTGCAATGCGGCTTCTGCACGCCGGGCATGCTGGTCACGCTCACCGAGCTGTTGCGCGAAAATCCTGCGCCGAGCGAGCACGAGGTGCGCGAGGCGCTGACCGGCAATCTCTGCCGCTGCACCGGCTATGCCGGCATCGTCAAAGCGGCGCTCGATGCGGCGCAGCGTTTGCGCGGCGCGGCAGGGGGCTGACGCGATGGGCGCAAAACATTTCGGCGCGCGCGTGACGCGGCTCGAAGATCCGGCGCTGCTGTCCGGCCGCGGCCGTTTCGTCGACGACGTGAAACTGTCCGGCGTGCTGCACGCCTGCTTCGTCCGCTCGCCTTATGCGCATGCGCGGGTGCACGGCATCGACGCCAAGGCGGCGCTGGCGATACCCGGCGTCCACGCCGTCATCGCCGCCAACGATCTGCCGGATCCGATGCGCAGCGAAGCGATGCCGATGCTGCTGCCCAATCCGTCGATCTCGGCGCTGTGCACCCAGCATGTGCTGGCGCGCGCCGAAGTCTATTATGTCGGCCAGCCGGTCGCGGTGGTGATCGCCGACACTCGCTACATCGCCGAGGACGCCGCCGCCGCGGTCGCCGTGCATTACGACGCGCTGCCGGCGGTCGGCGACTGCCGCGACGCGGTCGAGGACGGCGCGCCGCGGGCCCACGCCGCGCTCGGCTCCAATGTGCTCTCCACGTTCCAGCTCGCTTACGGCGACGTCGATGCCGCCTTCGCCAACGCCCCGCATATTTTCGAGGACGAGCTCTGGCAGCACCGCGGCGGCGGCATGGCGATCGAGACGCGCGCGGTGCTCGCCAGCCACGACGCCGCGACCGATATGTTGACGGTGTGGTCGGGCACGCAGACGCCGCATATCGGCCGCCGCATGCTCGCCGACCTGCTCGGCCGCGAGCTCGAATCGATCCGCATGATCGCGCCCGACGTCGGCGGCGGCTTCGGGCCGAAGGCGATCTTCTATCCCGAGGAGGCCGTGATCCCGGCGGCGGCGCTGAAGCTTGGCCGGCCGGTGAAATGGATCGAGGACCGCCGCGAGCATTTTTTGTGCGCCACCCAGGAGCGCGACCAATACTGGAACGTCGCCATCGCGGTCGATGCGGAGGCAAAAATTCTCGGCGTGCGCGGCCGCATGCTGCACGATTCCGGCGCCTTCGTGCCGTGGGGCATCATCATGCCTTACATCGCCGCGGCGACAGTGCCGGGCCCTTACGTGATCCCGGCCTATCAGCTCGACACCATGGTGGTGCTCACCAACAAGGTGCCGACCACGCCGGTGCGCGGCGCCGGCCGGCCGCAGGCGGTGTTCGCCATGGAGCGATTGCTCGACCGCGTCGCGCGCGAATTGCAGCTCGATCGCGCCGAGGTGCGGCGGCGCAATTTCATCCAGCCGGAGCAGATGCCCTACGAGGTCGGGCTGCTTTTCCGCGACGGCAAGCCGCTGATCTATGACAGCGGCGATTATCCGAAAGGGCAGGCGACCGCGCTCGTCGACGCCGACTACGAAAGCTTCCGCGAGCGGCAACGCGCGGCGCTCGACGAAGGCCGCTTCATCGGCATCGGGCTCGGCAATTACGTCGAGGGCACCGGCCTGGGCCCGTTCGAGGGCGTCACGGTGCGGGTGCTGCCGAGCGGCAAAGTCGCGGTCGCGACCGGCGCCACCAACCAGGGCCAGGGCACGCGCACCACGCTGTCGCAGATCGTCGCCGAACAAGTCGGCTGCCGCATCGAGGACATCGTCATGACCATCGGCGACACCGGCGCGATCGCCCAAGGCGTCGGCGCCTTCGCCAGCCGCCAGGCGGTCAATGCCGGCTGCTCGGCGCTCCTCGCCGGCCAATCGGTGCGCACGCAGCTTGATCGCCGCTTGCCGCGCGCGTGCTCGGCGTCAAGGAGAGCGACATCGATCTCGACAACGGCCAGGCCATTGCCGAGACCGGCAACAAGCCGATCATCGGCTTCGGCGAATTGGCGCGGCTGGCGCAGGGCATTCCCGGCGTGTCGCTGCCGGCCGGCCAGGCGGCGGGCCTCGAACACACCGCCTATTACACGCCGCAACAGGCCGCCTATTGCTCCGGCACCCACGTCGCCGAGGTCGAGGTCGATGCCATGACCGGCGGCGTGAAGATCTTGCGCTACACCGTCGCCCACGATTCCGGCCGCGTCATCAATCCGCTGATCGTCGACGGCCAGGTGCAGGGCGGCGTCGCCCACGGCATCGGCAACGCGCTGTTCGAATGGATGCAATACGACGAGAACGCGCAGCCGCTGACCACGTCGTTCGCCGATTATCTCATTGCCGATGGCGACCGACGTGCCGACCTGCGCCATCGCCCATGTCGAGACCGTCAATCCGCTCAATCCGCTCGGCGTCAAGGGCGCGGGCGAGGGCGGCACCATTCCGGCGGCGGCGGCGATCATCGGCGCGATCGAAGACGCGCTGTCGCCGTTCGACGTGCATTTCGCCGAGACGCCGCTGACGCCGGAGCGCATCGTCGCGGCGCTGCGCGCGGCGGGCGCTTACGAAAAATTATTCGCTGCATGAGGCCGCCGCCATGAACGATACGCCAACCGCAACGACGCCGTTCTGGCGGTTCTCGCTGAAATTTTACGGCCAGCCCGGCGTCTCCGACGCCTGCATCGCCTTGCAGGACGGCTGCGGCATCGACGTCAATCTGCTGCTGTTTTTGTTCTGGCTGGCGTCGCGAGCGGCAGCTGCTCTCGGCCGACGAAGTGAAAAAGCTCGATGCCACGATCAAGAGCTGGCGCGAGCTCACCATCATTCCGATCCGCGATACGCGCCGCAAGCTCAAAGGCGCCAAGACCTTCGTCGATCCGGCCAAGCAGGAAGCGCTTGCGCGACAAGGTCAAGGCGGTCGAGCTCGAGGCCGAGAAGCTGCAGCAGGAAGCGCTCTACGCCTTCACCCAGTCCGGCCCGCTCGGCAAGCCGTCCGAGCCGCCGGCCGCGGCGCGCGGCAATGTCGCGGCTTTCGAGCGCGCGATGGGCGCAAGCTTTCCCAAGGCGTCGGTCGACGTTCTGGTCGACGCGTTCGACGGCCTGACCGGGCGCTGACCCCTACTGGAACCGCGCCCCGCCGCGTGGCACAACACGGCGCCATAAGAAACGAGGGCAGGAATGGCCAAAACCGCTGCGCGGCTCATTGTCGGCATATCGGGAGCGTCGGGCACGATCTACGGCGTGCGGCTGCTGGAAATGCTGCGCAAGACCGACATCGAGACCCATCTGGTCATGAGCAAGTCGGCGGAGATGACGCTGGCCTACGAGACCGATCTCAAGGCCAAGGACGTGCGCGAGCTCGCCACCAAATCCTATCCGGTCACCGACATCGGCGCCGCGATCTCGTCGGGCTCGTTCCCGACCATGGGCATGATCATCGCGCCGTGCTCGATCCGCACCATGAGCGAGATCGCGACCGGCGTCACCGCGACGCTGTTGTCGCGCGCCGCCGACGTCGTGCTCAAGGAAAAGCGCCGGCTGGTGCTGGCGGTGCGCGAGACGCCGCTGCACGGCGGCCATCTGCGCACCATGACCACGCTCGCCGATATCGGCGCCGTGATCGCGCCGATCGTGCCGGCGTTCTACAACCGGCCGAAATCGGTCGACGACATCATCAATCACACCTGCGGCCGGCTGCTCGACCTGTTCGGCATCGACACCGGCATGGTCAAACGCTGGAAGGGCGGCCCGGCGGAAGACTTAAAGTCAAGCAACCGGAGTGAGGAAACTACCATGGACCAGAAACGCTACGATCTCGGCCTTGCCAAGAGCGCAAACAGGTTTTGGGCGACGCTTACGTCGACCGCGCGCTGGCAAAACGTCGACGACTTCAATCGCGATTTTCAGCGCTGCTCACCGAATATTGCTGGGGCGAGACCTGGGGCGACGAGACGCTGCAAACCGCGCGAGCGCTCGATCCTCAACCTCGGCATGATCGGCGCGCTCGGCAAGATGGAGGAATTCGCACACCCACGTGCGCGGCGCGCTCAACAACGGGCTCACGCCGAACGAAATCCGCGCCGCGCTGACGCAGAGTCACGATCTATTGCGGCGCCCCGACCGGCGTCGATTGCTTCCGCGTGCGCGCGGCCGATCATCGCCGAGCACGAGAAGAACAAGAAGTAATGCGATGCTCGACAGCCCGCAAGCGCGCGCTCGATTTCCAGGAGCACCTTGCGCGGCTCGAAGCGCGAAGGGCTGCTGCGGCGCATCGAGCGGGCGGTCAACAAGGACACCGAGCTGCATCCGCTGGTGCGCTGGCAATTCCAGGGCGGGCTCGAGGAAGACGAGCGGCGCGCGTTCTTGTTCACCAACGTGGTCGACTCGACAGGGCGCCGCTACGACATGCCGGTCGCGATCGGCGCGCTCGCCGTCATCGGCGCACATCTACGCGGTCGGCATGGGCTGCGCGGTCGAGGAGATCGGCGATGCCTGGATGCGGGCCATCGCCCATCCGATTGCGCCGGTCGAGAGTGACGTCGGCGCCGTGCCAGGAGGTCGTCATCAAGGGCGATGAGCTGCGCGGGCCGAACGGCGGCCTGAAAGCTCTGCCGGTGCCGATCTCGACGCCGGGCTATCGACGCGGCGCCGTATCTCACCGCGACCTTGTGCATCACGGCGGATCCCGAAACCGGCGTCCGCAACATGGGCACCTACCGCGCGCAGCTGAAGGCCACCGACCGGCTCGGCGTGCGCATGGCGGCGCGCATCGGCGGCGCCGGCGGTTATCTGCACTGGCAGAAATACCGCAAGCTGAAAAAGCCGATGCCGATCGCCATCGTGGTCGGCTGCGCGCCGGTGGTGATGTTCACCGGCCCGCAAAAGCTGCCGATCGATCTCGACGAGATGGCGGTCGCCGGCGGGCTCGCCGGCGCGCCGATCCGCGTCGTCAAGGCCGTCACCGTCGATCTCGACGTGCCGGCCGACGCCGAGATCGTGGTCGAAGGTTTGATCGATCCCGAGCTGCTCGAGCCGGAAGGGCCGTTCGGCGAAAGCCACGGCCACGTCGCGCTCGAAGACTTCAACATGTCGATGCAGGTCACCGCGATCACCCACAAGCGCGCGCCGGTCTTCGTCTCGATCCTGAGCGAGGTGACGCCGAGCGAATCCAGCGTGATGAAGCGCGTCGCCTACGAGCCGCGTTATCTGGCGCATCTGCGCGACGCGCTGGCGATCAAGGGCGTGCGCCGTGTCGTCATGCACGAGCCGCTGACCAATCTGCGCAAGGTGATCTTCGTGCAGTTCGCGCCCGGCGTGCCGCGCACCGAAGTCTGGCGCGCGCTGCACGGCGCCGCGAGCTTGCAGGCCGATATCGGCAAATACGTCATCGCGGTGAGCGAGGACATCGATCCGGAAAATCCCGACGCGGTGTTCTGGTCGCTGGCCTATCGCGCCAACCCGGTCGAGGACGTGCAGATCGTGCCGCATCGCGCCGCCGGCCACGGCCCGAAGTCGGGGCCGCGCGGCGAAGAATTCACCATGCTGATCGACGCCACGCTGAAGGACATTGCGCCGCCGCTGGCTCTGCCGAAGCGCGAGTACATGGAACGCGCGCGAAAAATCTGGGACGAACTCGGCCTGCCGGCGCTCACGCCGCAGCCGCCGTGGCACGGCTATTCGCTCGGCGACTGGGACGCGGCCTGGGACGTCTACGCCAGCCGCGCGGTCGCGGGCCAATGGGAAGAAACCGGCAAGGAAACCTTCGCGCAGCGGCGCGGCGGCCTGACGCCGGAGACGCCGGTGAAGAGCGTCAAAGAATAATGTTCACCTCTCCCCGCACCCGCATGCACCGGATGACGATATTGAGCCGGCGCGCCAATCCTGCATAGGTCGGATGCCCGGATCGGGGTAGCCGGGTCCGTCCGAGGGCGATAGGTAACGCGCGACGAATCAAAAAATGCCCGCGCCGAGTTTATTTGCGCGAAGGAAGGGTTTTCTCCCGTGACTCAGGCCATCGTGAGCCGACAACAGGCCGGCAACGCTGCATTTGTCGTCCTGGCGGCGATCAGCTTTTGCCATCTGCTGAACGACCTCGTCGTGTCGCTGTTGCCGGCGATCTATCCGATCCTCAAGAGCGCGTTCGATCTGAGCTTCAGTCAGATCGGGCTCATCACGCTGGTCCTGCAAGGCATCGCCTCGCTGTTGCAGCCGCTGGTCGGTCTCTACACCGATCGCAAGCCGCAGCCTTATTCTCTGGCTTATGGCATGGGCTGCACGCTGCTCGGCATCTGTCTGCTCGCCTATGCGCCGAATTACCTCGCGCTGCTGGCCGGAGCGTCCCTGCTCGGGCTGGGCGCATCGATCTTCCATCCGGAAGCATCCCGGCTGGCGCGGCTCGCCTCGGGCGGCGCCCATGGCATGGCGCAATCTTTGTTCCAGCTCGGCGGCAGCTTCGGCAGCGCGGTCGGCCCGGTGCTGGCAGCCTTTATCGTTCTGCCGCACGGCCAAAGCAGCCTCGCGTGGTTCGCCTTCGTGGCGCTCGGGGCGATGGTCATTTTGATCATGCTCGGCAACTGGTACCGCAACGGCGGTCACGCCGCGCCGAAGGCGCGCAGCGCGACCATCCCGGCTGCCGTGCTGCCGCAATCGCAGGTGCGGCGCGCGATCGCGGTGCTGATTGCGCTCATCTTCTCGAAGTATTTCTATCTGTCGAGCATCACCAGCTACTACATCTTCTACTTGATGCACCGCTTCGCGCTGCCCACGGCGACGGCGCAGATTTATTTGTTCGTGTTTCTGGCAGCGGCTGCCGCGGGCACATTCATCGGCGGCCCGATCGGCGACCGCTTCGGCCGCAAAGTCGTGATCTGGGTTTCGATCCTCGGCGTGCTGCCCTTTACGCTGGTGTTGCCCTATGTCGGGCTCGCGGCGACCGTGGTTTTGAGCGTGCTGATCGGTCTCATCCTGTCCTCGGCATTCTCGGCGATCGTCGTTTATGCGCAGGAACTGATGCCGGGACGCGTCGGCATGGTGTCCGGCCTGTTCTTCGGCGTGGCGTTCGGCATGGCGGGCATTGGCGCCGCGGCCTTGGGCGTGCTTGCCGATCTGACCAGTATCGAGTTCGTCTACCGGGTCTGTGCGTTCCTGCCGCTGATCGGGCTGCTCACGGCATTCTTGCCCAATATCGAAGCGCGCCGCTCCGAGCGCGCCGCTGCCACCGCGCGGTAACGCGCCTCACCGCGGCCGCACCACCGTATCGACCAGCGCCGGCTTGCCGGCCTTCACTTGCGCGATGGCGCGGCGCAGCGCGCGCGGCGATGTCGGCGGGCTTTTCGATCGGGCCTTCGGCGTACCAGCCCATGCTTTTCGCCATGGTGGCGAAGTCGGGCTCGGGGCCGCTGATGTCCTGGGCGATATAGGCGCGCTCGACCGGCGTGCCGCGGAAATTGGCGACGCGGATCTGGTGCTCCCAGTCGTTGTAATAGGCGCGGTTGTTGTACATCACGATCAGCATCGGGATGTTGTTCTTGGCCGCGCTCCACAGCGCGCCGGCGTCGAACATCAGATCGCCGTCGGGCTGGATGTCGACGACCAGGCGGCCCTTGTCGCGATGCGCCAGCGCGACGCCGAGCGAGATGCCGATCTGCGTGCCGGTGCCGAGCGCCTGGCCGCAGTGGCGGTAGGCCTTGTCGAAATCCCACAGCTTGTAGCACCAGTCCTGGAGATTGGCGCCGGTGAGCACCCAGTCCTCGGTCTTGATCGCGTCCCAGATTTCGCTGGCGAGCCGCGGCAGCGTGATCGGCAGGCCGTCCCAATCCTTCTTCGCCTCCTCGGCCCATTTCTTGAACATGGCGTCGTGCTTTTGCGCGACGATCTTGGCTGCGCTCGGCGATGCGTCTTGGCCAGCGCCGGGTTCTTGGCGATGCGCTCGCGGCAGATGCGCGTCAGCTCGGGAATGGCGGTCGAGCGTGTCGCCGAGCACGCGCAGGCTGCAGGTCGGCATGCGCGCATAGTCCATCGACCATTTGCTCAAGTTGATCTCGCCGAAGCCGATCTCGATCATCTCGCAGTTCGGCGGATAGTGCGGCACCACCTGGCGCTTGGTGCGGTCGTTGAAGTGGGTCGACTTCTCCCAGTCGCGGGTGTCGAGCGACAGGATCAGATCGGCGTCGCGGAAAATTTCCTTCTCGCAGCTCAGATTGAGCGGATGGCGGTTGGGGAAATTCAGCCGCGCATGGACGTCGAACACCGCGGCGCCGACGGTTTCGGCGAGCGCCACGAGATTGTCGAAGCCGCCTTCGCTGCGCGCCGACATATTCGGCCATCAGCACCGGATATTTCGCCGCCAGCAGGCGGTCGGCGACGGCTTCGCAGCGCCTTGACGTCGGCCGCCATCGGCACCGGCACCTTGTTGTCGGACGATTTCGGCAGCGCCACGTCTTTGCGACAGCGGCTGCTCCTGCAGCCAGGCGTCGTAGCACATGTAGATCGGGCCCTGCGGCTCGGTCATCATCGCCGCGTAGGCGCGCGCGAAAACGAATCCGGCACGCCCTCGATGCTCGCCGGGCTGGTAGTCCCATTTCACGTAATGGCGCAGCTGCTCGCCGTTGACGTTGGCGGTGTGGATCCAGTCGATGAACGGCCGGCGCCGGCTTTCGTCCATCGGCCCGGTGGCGCCGATGACGAAGACCGGGCAGCGGTCGATATAGGCGTAATAGATGCCCATGGTGGCGTGCAGCATGCCGACCACGTCGTGCACGATCGCGACCATCGGCTTGCCGGTCGCCTTGGCGTAGCCGTGGGCGATCTGCACCGCGATCTTCTCGTGCTGGCACAGCAGGATCGGCGGCTGGTTGCCGCCGTAATTGACCAGCGAGTCGTGCAGGCCGCGATAGCTCGCGCCCGGATTGAGCGCGATGTAGGGAAAGCCGAAATGCTTGATCAGATCGACGATGACGTCGGATTGCCACGCCTTCTCGGCGTAGCTGACGGGCGCGTTGGATTTGGTGACGTCGTTCATCGGGCAGGTCCTTGATTTTTGCGGGCAAACCATAAGCGGCGAGCCGAACGCGAGCAATGCGTCATTCCGGAAGCCGCGCAGCGGCTATCCGGAATCCATAATCACAGTCGGTGCAGGACTTGCGCGAATCGTGGTTATCGGATTCCGGGTTCGCGGGCTGAAGCCCGCGCCCCGGAATGACGGCTACGGCCGCACCGCCGGCGATTCCATCGCCATACCGCGGGCGCGCCACATCAGGAAATATTCGAGGTCGACCAGCTCCGGCGCGCCAAAATCGTACGGCTCGGCGCGCATGCCGCTCATGCAATTGCGCAGCCGCCGCTGCAGCGAGCCGACCTCCTGCCATTCCAGGCGATAGATCGGGTAACCCGTCGGCATCGCCTGCGGCACCAGGTTGCCGGCAAGCTTCTTGCCCCAATTGTCGTCGTGGCATTGCGCGCAGGACAGATCGAGCTGGCCCTGGCGCAGTTCGAAAATGGCACGGCCGGCGTCGATGAACGGCTTCGCTTGCGCATCGTCCTTGACCGCGACCGGCATGCCGCGCGATTGCCGCGCGATATAGGCGGTGAGCGCGAGCAATTCCTTGCTCTCGAACGGCAGCGCGGCCGCCTTCTGGTCGGCGAGCGCGGCTCATATTGATGCGCTGTTCGAGATCGACCGGGCGATCCTGTTCCGCCACCATGGCCGGATAGCGCGCGGCGACGCCCTTCATGCTTTTTGCCGCGTCGCCGTGGCAGTCGGCGCAGGATTGATTTGTGTTCGCCCGCCTTGGTGTTCCACAGCGTCTCGCCGTCGAGCACCGTCAGCATGGCGGGATTGGCGGTGTCGTCGCTCTGCATCGCGCGCGTGTCGGCGCTCATGAAGTCGCTGTCAGAGCGCCGCTGATCCAAGGGAATGTCGGCCGCGCGCGCGACGGTCGTCGCGGCGATGATTACAGCAATGACAAATGCCGCCCGGCTCATTCCACGGTGATCGCGGCGGTTTGCACTTGCGTCGCGCCGTGCTGGTCGGTCCAGGCGAACGCCAGCGTGCCGCTTGCGGTGGCGACGGTGAAGAACGTGATGAAGGGATTGGCGGCGATGGCGGGATAAAGCTTGGCGCGGAACACTTCCTCGCCGTTATAGGTGCAGACGAAGTCGTCGATGATGTCGCGCGGGATCGGCGTGCCGGTGATGCCGATGCGATAGCCGGTCTCCATCACGTGCGAGATCAGCGTCTTGATCTCGATGACGTCGCCTTTCTTGGCGCTTGCCGGAACATGGATCAGGGCGCGGGCCATCAGGGTTTCGGGTCCTCGATGCAGGCGGCGAGCGTGACGATGACATCGATATCGTCGGACCAGAACGAGCCGTCGGACAGTTCCGCGATCGCCGTCACAGTCTGCGAATCGGCGAGCCGGATGCGCGTCGAAAAACTGGCGCGCCCGGCGCGCGGTCCGAGCTTGACGCTGATTACGTTCGGCTGCGGATTCTTTTCATTGAAAATGTGAATCGCCTTGACGTAGTCGGCTGCCGTCATCGGGCTCTCGACCGAAACCGTGCAGGGCACCGAATTGCCGTTCTCGACGAGCGGCGGCAAGTCGAGCTTGACCTTGCCCTTCGTGACCGGCGCTTCGCCGATGACGGCGCGCACCGCATCCTTCATCATCTCAGGAGTGGCGGCGGCAGGCCCGACCGAAAGCCGCAACAGCGCGCCGCAGCCGGCCAGCGCACCGGCGGCTTTGATGATTTCGCGACGTGAGCGATCTCGGTCCATATCAAAACTTCACTTCAAGGTCATCAGATAGGCAACCACGTCCTCGACTTCCACCGCCGTGAGCACCGGCTTGTCGCGAAATGCCGGCGCCACCCGGGTCAAATGATCGACGCGATAGAACGGCGGCATGATGGTCGCCGCATTGAACTTGCTGGCATCGACGATGCGTAACCGCAATTGCCCTTCGCTCCACCGCGCGCCGGCGCCGCCGAGATCCGGCGCCATGGTGCCCTGAAACTTGTCCTGCGGGAACGGCCCGGAGTGGCACAGCAGGCACAGTCCCGTATTGTGATTGGCCACGATCGTCCGCCCGCGCGCGGCATCGCCTTGGCCGCCGGTCAGCGACGCCGGAATGGCGTCGCCGACGATCTTGTAGGGAACGAGCTCCGCATGGCCCGGCGCGGCTGACGCGGCGAGCAGCGCGAGCGCAGCCATGGCGGCGCTAGCCGAAAATCTCTGTGGTCGCGGTGCGAAACCAGGCATCGGCATTCTTGGCGTCCTCGGCGCGCAGCGTCGGCGGCGCATCGAGCGGGCTGGAGTGAATCGAGTTATCGACCTCGGTGAATTCGCCGTTGACCGGGCGGAATTCGCCGGTGATCGAAATGGCATAGCCCGGCGCGACGACGCTGTAGCAATTGCTCGACATCGGTGCCGCCTCCGGCGCGGCGCCGCCGAAGAGGCGGACGATCGCCGCGGCGCACAGCCTGCCTTCGATGACGCCGGAGAACGCCGACTTCGGCATGGAGCCGGCAAAGGAGGAATCGCCGACGATGTGGATGTTCTTCGCTTTGAGCGATTCGAACGTCACCGCATCGACCGGGCACCAGCCGGTGCGGTCGACGACGCCGGCCAGCGCCGCGATCTTGCCGGCCTTTTGCGGTGGGATCACGTTGGCGATGGCGTATTCGTAAGTGTCGAAATCGGTCTCGATCGATTTCTTCGTCACGTCGATCGAGGCGACATTGCCGCCGTTCGACAGCGACTTCCACGCGATCATGTCGGGATAAAACTTCTGCCATGCATCGAGAAACAATTGCTGCATGGTGAAGGTGTCTTTGGCGTCGAGAATGACGATCTTGGCTTTCGGCTTATTGGTTTTCAGATAGTGCGCGATCATGCTGGCGCGCTCGTAAGGGCCGGGCGGACAGCGCGACGGATTGGCCGGCGCGACGATCGCCACCACGCCGTCATCGGGCATGGCGACAATTTGTTGGCGGAGCAATTCGAATTGCGCCGCGTCTGTGGTCCAGGCGTGCGGCGCCTGCCGTGCGGCGGCTTCGCTGTAACCTTTGATCGCGTCGAAACGCAATTCGATGCCGGGCGCGAGCACGAGGCGGTCGTAGGACAGCGTGTCGCCGCTCGACAGCGTGACGCTGCGCGCCTGCGCATCGATGGCGGTTGCGGTCGCGATGGCGACCTTGATGCCGGTGGCGGCGATCTTGTCGTAGCCGAACTGCTGCTGCGCCAGCGTGCGGACGCCGCCGAGCACGCCGTTGCTCAGCGGCGGCGCCGTATAGGTGGGCCGCGCCTCGACCAGGGTGATCGCCAGCTTGGTGTCGGCTGAGCGCAGCGCGCGGGCGCAAGCCGCACCGGCGAAGCCGCCGCCGACGATGACGACGCGCGGCGCCGCTTGCGCGCGCAACGCCCGCGGCCACAGCGCCGCGCCGGCTGCGGCGCTTGCCGCACCGTGCAGGATTTGCCGACGGGTTTTAGCCGTGCGTTGTCTCGCCATTACAAAGAAGACGCGGCGGGTTTTTACGCCCGCCGCTTTGGGCTTAAGCCGATCTAAGGTCGTTGTTCTTGAGCGGGAAGTTGTGGATGCGCTTGCCGGTCGCCGCCGCGATGGCGTTGAGCACGGCAGGCGCGGCCACCGCGATGGTCGGCTCGCCGACGCCGCCCCAGAACTCGCCGTCCGGCATCACGATGGCCTCGACTTTCGGCATCTCGTCGATCCGCATCACCTGATACGTATCGAAGTTCTTCTGCTCGATGTGGCCGCCGCGCACGGTGCATTCGCCATAGAGCATGGCGGAGAGACCGTAGACGAACGAGCCTTCGATCTGCCGCGCAATCTGCTCCGGATTGACGGCGTGGCCGGAATTGGTGCCGCCGACAATGCGGTGGACCTTGACCTGGCCGTCGGTGACCGAGACTTCCGCGCAGGCCGCCACATAGCTGCCGAAGCCCATGATCTGCGACAGCCCGCGATAGACGCCCTTCGGCGCCGGCGTGCCGTAGCCCGCTTTGTCCGCCACCGCCTTGAGCACGGCGGCGTGTTTCGGCTTGAGATATTTGAGTCGGAACGCCAGCGGATCTTCGCCGGCCTCTTGAGCGAGCTGGTCGATGAAGGTCTCGACATAGATCGCGTTGTGGTTGGTGTTGACGCCGCGCCAGAAGCCGGCCGGTACGGACGGATTGCGCATGGCGTGGTCGATCAGGATGTTCGGCACGTTGTAGCCGAACGCGCCTTCCGCGCCGCCAGGGTTGAGGCCCTGGAAGGTGACCGGGTCCCTGCCGTCCTTGTCCATCCGTGCCGGGAACACCGTGGCCAGGATCGACTGACCCGAAATGCGCATATGCAGCGCGATCAGGTTCTTGTTGGCGTCGAAACCGGCCGTCATCTTGCACTGCGTGATCGGGTGATAATAGCAATGCGTCATGTCTTCTTCACGCGACCACAGAAGCTTCACCGGCGTGCCCGGCATTTCCTTGGCGACCGCGACGGCCTGACGGACGTAATCGGTCTGGCCGCGCCGGCCGAAACCGCCGCCGAGGAAGGTTTTGTGCACGTCGCATTGCGCGACTGGCAGACCTGACGCTTCCGCGGTCGCGGCCAAGGCGGCTTCGCCGTTCTGCGTCGAGCACCACACCTCGCAACGGTCCGCGGTGTAGAGCGCGGTGGCGTTCATCGGCTCGAGCGGCGCGTGGTTCTGGTACGGGTAGGAATAAGTCGCTTCCACCACCTTGGCGGCGCCGGCCAGTGCGGCTTTCACGTCGCCCGACTGGTTGCCGACAAAGGCCTGCTCCGCAGTGAGGCCTTCCTTGAGGAAGTCCGCGATCGTCGCACTGGAGACCTTGGCGTTGTCGCCGTTGTCCCAACTGATAGGAAGCGCGTCGAGCGCCTTCTTGGCGCGCCACCAGTTGTCCGCGACCACGGCGACCGCGTTGTCGCCAACCTTCACGACTTTCTTGACGCCGGGCATGTCGGTCACTTTGGCGTCGTCGACGCTTTGCAGCTTGCCGCCGAACACCGGGCAGGCGGCGATCGCGGCGTACAGCATGTTGGGCTGCCGGATGTCGATGCCGTAGATCATCTTGCCGACGATCTTGTCCGCGGTGTCGAGCCGCTTGAGCGGCTTGCCGGCGATCGTCCAGTCCTTCGGGTCCTTCAGCGGCACGTCCTTGGGCTGATCGAGCTTGCCGGCGGCTTCCGCCACCTTGCCGTAGGTCACCGTGCGGTTCGACGCCTTGTGGGTGATGACGCTGTTGGCGGCGCTGCACTCCGACGCCGGCACGTTCCAGGCATTGGCGGCCGCCTGAATGAGCATCATCCGCGCCATTGCGCCGCCCTTGCGGACGTATTCGTTCGAATCACGAATGCCACGGCTGCCGCCGGTGGAGAAATCACCCCACACGCGTTTACGCGCCACGTTCTGGCCGGGCGTCGGGAATTCGGTCGTGACCTTCGACCAGTCGGCGTTGAGCTCCTCGGCGACGAGTTGCGCCAAGCCGGTCAGCGTGCCCTGGCCCATTTCCGAGCGCGCGATGCGGATGACGATGGTGTCGTCGGGCTTGATCACCACCCAGGCATCGACTTCGGGCGGGATGTCTGCGGCGCGCGCCACGTCGGCGCCGAGCGGCAGGTTGAAGCCGAGCGCAAGCCCGGCGCCGGCCGCGGACGAACCGACGATGAAGGAACGGCGATTGAATTTCGGCATGTATGTCATGGCTGCGTCCTCCCTTAAGCCGCGCCCGCGGCCGCGTGGATCGCGGCGCGAATGCGTTGGTAGGTTCCGCAACGGCAGATGTTTGTCATCGCCGCGTCGATATCGGCATCGGTCGGCTTCGGCTTGTCCTTGAGGAGGGAAGCCGCCGCCATCATCATGCCGCTCTGGCAATAGCCGCATTGCGGCACGTCGAGATCGAGCCAGGCCTGCTGCACCGGGTGCAACTTGCCGTTCTGGGCGAGCGACTCGATGGTGGTGATCTGCTTGCCGCCGACGGTGCCGACGGGGACTTGGCACGAGCGCGTGGCGACGCCGTTGATGTGCACGGTACAGGCGCCGCATTGGGCGATGCCGCAACCGTATTTGGTGCCGGTCAATCCAACTGTGTCGCGGATGACCCAGAGCAATGGCGTGTCGGATTCAACGTCGACGCTATAAGACTTTCCGTTGATGGAAAGGGCAATCATACTGTCCTCCCGGTTGCATGGTACGCGTCCCCATATGGGACTGAGATTCGGCGCCCACCCTTGGCTGCAAGTTTACCCTGTTCCAATTCGAATGCGAATCGCAAAATCGCGAGCGGGGAACTGGCCACACCGGGAATTCTCCAATAACCTCGGTGTTTATGCCGCCCGATTGGGCAGCCGGAACTTGCCTACAGGACCTTGCGCCACCGGAGCTTGGGCCGTCCGGCGGGATGCCGATGGGAAATCAGGACATGAGCGACGATTTCGAAGACCATTGCTGGAAGGACATCGTCACGCCGGACGTTCTCGACATCTATACGCATTACCGGCGCAAGACCTTCGTCGGACCGGCGCCGGCGCTGCTCGCCATCGATCTCTACGAGCTGGTCTATCAGGGCGGCCCGAAGCCGCCGGCGGAGCTCGCCAAGACCTATCCCAGCGCCTGCGGCGAGTACGCCTATGCGGCGATCGAGCCGACCAAGCGCCTGTTCGCCGCGGCGCGCGCCGCCGGCCTGCCGATCTTCTACTCGACCGGCGACACGCGCAGCGAAAGCCGTCCCGCATTGCGTCGACGCGCGACCAAGCGCGCAGAATTCGTCGGTCGATCCGTCCGACTTACGTCATCAGGCCGGAGTTCAAGCCGCAGCAGGGCGACGTCGTCATCACCAAGCAGCGCGCCAGCGCGTTCTACGGCACGCCGCTCATCGCGCATCTCACCCAGCTCGGCATCCAGACGGTGATCGTCTGCGGCGAGAGCACCTCGGGCTGCGTGCGCGCCAGCGCGGTCGATGCCTATTCGCACGGCTATCCACGTCGTGCTGGTCGAGGAATGCTGCTTCGACCGCAGCATGCTGTCGCACAAGGTCAACCTGTTCGACCTGCACCACAAATACGCCGACGTGATGCATGTCGACGAGGTGGTCGCGCATCTCGCCGCAAGAATCTCGCCGTGAAGAAGGCGAGCTGACATGAAGCCGCGCGCCTACGGTCCGTTTCCCTATTCGCCGATCATCCACCGCCCGCCGCTGGAATGGCCGAACGGCGCCCATGTCGCGCTGTGGGTCATTCCCAACATCGAGTTCTTCTCGCCTCGACGAGAAAGTGCCGGCCGGCTACGGCGGCACCGGCGTGCCGGTGCCCGACGTGCCGATGTGGTCGTCGCGCGACTACGGCAACCGGGTCGGCGTGTTCCGCCTGATGGAGGTGCTCGACCGGCACGGCATCCGCGGCACCGTCGCGCTCAACAGCGACCTTTGCGCCGAGCATCCGCGCGATCATCGAGGAGGGCAACAAGCGGCAAGCTGGGAATGGATGGGCCATTGCGAGAGCAACACCCGCCGCCTCAACGAGGCGGCGCCGGGCGAGGAGGCGCGCATCATCAAGAACACGCTTGCGACCATCGAACAGGCGACCGGCACGCGTCCGCGCGGCTGGCTCGGCTCCGGCCTGCAGGAGACCTGGGACACGCTCGACCACCTCGCCGCCGACGGCTGCGAGTATGTCTGCGACTGGTGCAACGACGATCAGCCCTACATCATGACGCTCGACGACGGGAAGACGCTGGTCAGCGTGCCCTACAGCCACGAGATCAACGACAAGTCGGCGTTCGAGAAGTTTCACCGCACGGCCGACGAATTCCGCGACATGATCTGCCGGCAGTTCGACGTGCTCTATCGCGAGGGCGCGCAATCGGGCCGCGTCATGGCGATTGCGATCCATCCCTATCTCACCGGCGTGCCGCACCGCATCGACGCCTTCGACGCGGCGCTGCGCTACATCTGCGAGCACGACCGGGTGTGGAAGACGACCGGCGCGGAGATTGCACGCCATTACCGCGCGCAGGCCGGCAAAGCCTGATTGGAAGAAGACCTGATCGGAGGCGACCATGTTGTGTCAGTTGCGTCGTGCTGCGTTATCCGCCGTCGTGCTGGCGTGCCTCGCCGCTCAGGCTGCGCGCGCGGCGGAAACGGTGACGATCGGCAGCGTCGGCCAGGCTTCGGCCAACATGTGGCCTGAGCTCATCGCCTTGGACAAAGGCTTCTTTGCCGCCGAGGGTTTGCAGGTCGATATCGTCTACGTCCAGTCGAGCGCCGCACTGGTGCAGCAGCTCGCGGCCGGCTCGCTCGGCATCGCCACGCAGACCGGGCTTGTCGATCCGATACGCGCCGTCGGCATGGGCGCGCCGATCGCGATCGTGCGGATCGAGGTGCAGGCGCCGCCCTATGCGCTCGTCGCCAAGCCGAACATCACCAGCATGAAGGAACTCAAGGGCAAGGTCATATCGCTCGGCGGGCCGAAGGACATCACCCGCATCTATGTCGAGCGCATGCTGGCGCCGAACGGCGTCAAGCCTGGCGACTTCGACATGGTGTTCGCCGGCGCCACGACCGCGCGCGCATCGGCGCTGCTCGCCGGCGCGGTCGACGCGGCGATTCTGCTTGCCGCCGTTCAACTTTCAGGCGGTGGCGAAGGGATTCAACAGTCTTGGCCTGACGGTGGATTATGTGAAGGACCTGCCGTTCTCCGGAACCGCGGTCAATGTGGCGTGGGCTAACGCCAACAAGGCGACGCTGGAGAAATTGCTGCGGGTCAAAAGCAAGAGCATCGCCTGGTTCGAGGATGAGCAAAATCGCGCAGACACGTTGCGTATCCTCAAGGCCGCCTCGAGCTTGAGCCAAGACGACGTCGAGAAGGCCTATACGTTCTTCCGCGACGGGCATTTCTTCGAGCCGACCGGCAAGGTCTCGCGATCGAAACTGAATGCGCTCGCCAAAGCGATGGAGAGCCTTGGCGATCTGCCCGGCGCGCTCGACGTCGACAAACTCGTCCTGCCGGGCGTGACCCAGATGACGGATTGAGACGCGCCGTTATGCGCAATTCGGTGTTGAAAGGAGTAGTCGTAGCCGCAGCTGTCGCGCTGGCGCCGCTGTATGCAGGCGCTGCCGATATCGTCGCGGTGGGTTCCGTCGATGCCACCTCGGCCAATCTCTGGCCGTTCCATATCGCCGTCAAGAACGGCTATTTCGACGCCGCCAACATCAAGATCGACCTCATCTTCGCGCAGTCGAACGCTTCCGTGATCCAGCAGCTCGCCGCCGGTTCCTATGCGGTTGCGCCCACCGCCGGCATGGTCGACCCGATCCGCGCCATCGACAAAGGCGCGTCGGTGGCGCTGGTACGCATCGTCATCCAGTCGCCGCCTTATGCGTTGCTGGCCAAGCCCGAGATCAAGAAGATCGAAGATTTGAAGGGCAAGACCCTCATCATCGGCGGCGCCAAAGACATCACCCGCATCTTCACCGAGCGCATGCTCGAGCCGCACGGGTTGCATACGGGCGATTACGACTACGTGTTTGCCGGTGCCACCAGCGCGCGGTTCGCGGCGCTGAAATCCGGCGCGGTCGACGCTGCGCTGCTCACGGTGCCGTTCAATTTTTACGCCGAGACCGCGGGCTACACCAATCTCGGCTTTACCTTCGATTATCTGCCCGACATGCCGTTCGCCGGCATGGCGGTGAACCGCGATTGGGCTGCGGCGAATGGCGATGTGCTCAAGCGCTTTCTCGACTGCTACAACAAGGGTGTCACCTGGTTCGACGATCCGGCCAATCACGAGGCCGCGGTCAAGCTGCAGATGGAGGTGAGCAAGATCGGTCAGGACGACGTGGAAAAATCCTACAGCTTTCTCCGCGACAAGAACCTGTTCGAGCCGACCGGCAAAGTCTCCAAGCGCAAAGTCGGCAACGTGATCGAGGCGCTGCGCGCGCTGGGCGATCTTCCCGCCGATTTCACGGTCGACCGCCTGCTGCTGCCGGGCGTGACGCAGATTTCCGATTAGCGCATAACTGATCGCCATGAGCGTAACGAGTGAAGGCGTCAAGACGGTGAGCCCGGCGGAATCCCGGCCGGCGGAATCTGCTGCCAGGCCTCAGCGCGGCGGCGCGCTGCACCCCAGATATTTTGCGGGAATCCTGTCGGTCGCCGGCGGGCTCCTGTTGTGGGAGTTGATCAGCCGCTTCCTTGTCGACAATGCGTTGTTTCTGGCCGCGCCGTCGCAGATCGCCGTCGCCATCTACAATCTCGCGGTCACCGGCCAGCTCTGGCACCACGTCGGCGTCAGCGCCGCCGAATTCGCGCTCGGCTATGTCATCGCCAGCGTCCTCGGCATCGCGCTCGGGCTCGCCATGGCGTCGAGCGCGACGATGAAACGGGCGCTGCAGCCGTGGGTGTCGGGGCTCTACGCGACGCCGACCATCGCGCTGGCGCCGCTGTTCATTCTCTGGTTCGGCATCGGCATCTGGTCGAAAGTAATCGTGGTGATCACGCTGGTGCTGTTTCCGGTGGCGATCAACACCGAAGCCGGATTGCGCACGACGAGCGAGCGGCTGATCGAGATGCTGCGCTCGTTCGGCGCCACACGTCAGCAGATCTTCTTCAAGGTGTCGCTGCCGTCGGCGGTGCCGTTCATCCTTGCCGGGCTCAAGCTGGGCATCGGCCGCGGCCTGATCGGCGTCGTGGTGGCGGAGCTGTTCGGCTCGCGTGCCGGGCTAGGCCGGCTGATCAGCCAGTCGGCCGACGCCTTCAACATGCCGGAGCTGTTCGCCGGCGTCATCGTGCTCGCGATCGCCGGCATCGTCATGACGGCGGGGTTCGGCTGGCTGGAAAAGCGGCTGGTGCCGTGGACAAAGGACTAGCATGACCGCCAAACTTGCCGTCACGCGCTTGTCGAAATCGTTCGGCGACCTCGAAGCGCTGCGCGGCATCAGCCTTGACGTCGAGCGCGGCGAATTCATTTCCGTGGTCGGGCCGAGCGGATGCGGCAAGACCACGTTCTTGCGCATCGTCGCCGGCCTCGAACACGCTTCTTCGGGTGAGGTGCTGCTCGACGGCCGCGCCGTGCGCGAACCCGGCAGCGACCGCGGCTTTGTGTTCCAGAACGACAGCCTCCTGCCGTGGCGCACGGTGCTCGCCAACGCCATCATCGGCCGCGAAGTCGCAGGCTCTCTCGGCCCAGCCGACCGCAAGCGCACCATGGAGCTGTTGAAACTCGTCGGCCTCGAAGGCTTCGAGCACTATCATCCGCGGCAACTCTCCGGCGGCATGCGCCAGCGCGTCAATCTCGCCCGCGCGCTCGCCATCGATCCGGAAATCCTGCTGATGGACGAGCCGTTCGCCGCGCTCGATGCCCAGACCCGCGAGATCATGCAGACCGAATTGCTGCGCATCTGGGAGCGCGGCCAAAAGACCGTACTGTTCGTCACCCACCAGATCGACGAAGCGGTGTTCCTGTCCGACCGCGTGCTGGTGTTCGCGCGCCGGCCCGGCCGCGTGCAGGCTGAAATTAAAATACCGCTGCCGCGCCCGCGCACCCTGGACATCAAGCGCACGCCGGAATTCGTCGCGCTGGTCGACCGCATCTGGCGGATGATCGAGGATGACGTGCGCGCCGCGGCGCTTTATGAGAACGCCTGAGGGCCGATACAGCCGCCATCCCAAATGATAAGGTCCAACCAGCATGTCCCTATCGACCCAATACGCGCCCGAGCGAACGCGCCAATCGGCCTTCGCCGGTGGCATCGCCTCGCTCGCCGACGATAAGCTCTACGCCCTGCAAAACCCGTTCGCGCTCGACGGCCGGGTCAGCTCGTACCCGGCGAGCGCGCGGGGCTTTGCGGTGGCGAACAGCTATATGCTGACGCAGCCCGACGCCGCGATGCTGATCGATACCGGCTTCGGCAAGGACGAGCCGGTGATCCGGGCGCAGGTCGAATCCCTGATCGCGCCGGGCCTGCCGCTGTCGATGTTCCCGCTGCGGCTCAACGAATTCATGTCGATCAACAACGTCGAGAGCTTCGCCGGCCATTTCAACGTCGAGACCTGCTACACCTCCAATATCGATGCCGCGCTGTGGTTCGATTTCGGCGCCAAGGCCGAAGGCCGCGACATCTTGAAGTCCATGAAGGTCACCGCGGTGACTCGCGCCGACACGATCGAGCTCGGCAAGGAAGGCCGCGCCATCGACGTCATGCAAGCGCCGATCCGGCTGATTGCCACGCGCTGGCTCTACGATCGCGCGACCCGCACCTTGTTCTCCTCCGACATGTTCACCCATGTCTGGCGCGACACCGCGACCGGGCCGTGGATCGTGGACGAAACCGACAACGACTCCACGTCGCTGCGCGACGTACGCTCGTTCATGCTCAACACGCGCTATTGGTGGCTGGAAGGCGCGCCGACCGACACTATCCGCCGCGGCATCGGCAACGTGTTCGACAAATACGACATCGAATGCATCGCGCCCGGCTATGGCTGCATCCTGCGCGGCCGCAACGTGGTGGCGCGGCACTACGCGATGCTCGATGAATTTTTGAAAGCCTGCGACAAGAGCGTGGCGGTGTCGCGCTATGTCACCCGCGACGAGGAGCGCTGACCATGCTGGACAAGCCTCAAGTTAAATCCATGCTCGACACGCCGGTGGCGCAGCGCATGCCGCGCGAGATCGCGCCCGGCGTGTTCTGGATCGGCGACTGCCTGGCGCAGCGCCACAAGGGCAAGAGCTATCACGGCTACAACGCCGCGTACCTGGTCGCCGGCACCGACGCCTCGATCCTGGTCGAGACCGGGCACCCGAAGGATTTCCCGGTCATCGAGCGGCACATGAACGAGCTGTTCGCGCGCGGCGTGGCGCCGCTCAAATATCTGTTCGTCACCCACCAGGAAACGCCGCATTGCGGCGGGCTGGGCCGCATCCTGAAAAACTTTCCCGATGCGCTCTTGGTCGGCGACGTCAGCGACTATCACCTCGCCTTCCCGCAATACGAACACCGCATGCGTTCGATGCAGGAAGGCGACGAGATCGAGCTCGGCGGCCGCACCCTGATGGCGGTCGAGCCGGTGATCCGCGACCTGCGCACCACCTGGTGGGGCTTTGACACCAAAGAGCGCGTGCTGTTCCCCGGCGACGGCTTTGCCTACAGCCACTATCACGAGGACGGCCATTGCGGCCTCATCGCCGAAGAAGCGGTGTCGCTCGACCTGCCCGACGTGTCGTCGACGTTTGCCGACCTGGCGCTGTTCTGGACCAAATTCGCCGACATGAACGTCTATTGCGACCGGCTGGATCATTTGATCGCCCGCCTCGACGTCAAGATCATCGGCCCGACTCACGGCCTGCCGATCACCGACGTGAAGACGACGGTGCCGAAGGTGCAGGCTGGCCTGAAGGCCGCGGCGTTGATGCCGGAATCGGGGACCAACGAGAAGGTGGCGGTGGCCGCACCATCGTAGCCGGGCTGAGCGAAGCGAACAAAGAAATGGCAGTTGATATCGGCAGGCGGCAATTCATATCCGCAATCGGAGGCGCAGCAATCTCCTGGCCGCTAGCCGCGCGCGCGCAACAGCCGATGCCGGTGATCGGATGGCTGTTCGGCATTTCATCCGAAGCGGGGCAACCGACTCTTGCCGCATTCCGCAAAGCGCTGGGCGATGCCGGCTATGTCGAGGGCCGCAACGTTCAGATCGAATATCGTTGGGCGGACGGAAACTACGATCGACTGCCGGCAATGGCGGCCGATTTGGTCGCTCGGCCGGTAACATTGATCGTCACCGGCGGTGGCGAGCCGGCGGCTTTTGCGGCCAAGGCTGCGACCTCGACCATTCCCATCGTGATGGTCGGGGGCAGCGATCCGGTCAAGGAAGGTCTCGTCGCCAGCCTCAATCGGCCGGGCGGTAACATCACCGGCGCCACTGTTTTTTCCTATGAAATGGAATCCAAGCGCCTCGGCCTGTTGCACGAGGCGGCGCCCGCCGCCAAAACCATCGCCGTCCTATTCAATCCGGCGAACCCGGCCGTGGAATTGCAGTTGCGCGATGTGCGCGACGCGGCTCCGCGCATCGGCGTCGAAATCATCATTTTCAGCACCAAAGCCGAAGACGAGTTCGAGGCTATTTTCGCCACGATGGCGCAGCGACAGGCGGCCGGCTTGCTCGTCGGGGCTGATCCGTTCTTCAACAGCCGCCGCGCGCGCCTGATCGCACTGGCCGCGCAGCATCGGCTGCCGGCGATCTACGAATGGCGTCAGTTCGCTGTCGATGGTGGCCTGATGAGCTATGGGACGGTGCTGACAGACGCTTATAGTCAAGCCGGTCGCTATGCCGGCCGCATCCTTGATGGCGAAAAACCGGGGGATCTTCCCGTGGTGCAGCCCACGAACTTCCAATTTGTCATCAACCTCAAGACCGCGAAAGCGCTTGGGCTCGAAATCTCACCGACATTGTCCGCTCGCGCGGACGACGTGATCGAGTAACGGCAGCTGTACGCTGTCCTGCACGCTCACCCGGCGCTCTTCTGCTCGCGCTCGACCGCCCAGCGATTATGCGGAAACGGCAGGCCGAGATTTTCGCGCAAGGTCTTGCCTTCGTATTCGGTGCGGAACAGGCCGCGGCGCTGTAGTTCGGGAATCAGCATATCGACGATGTCTTCGAGCCCGCGCGGAAACGTCAGCGGCAAGATGTTGAAGCCGTCCGCTGCGCCGCCGCGGAACCATTGTTCGAGCGCGTCGGCGACTTCGGCCGCGGTGCCGATGACCACGCGGTGGCCGCGCTGGCCGTAGACGCGCTTGTAGAGCTGGCGGATGGTCAGGTTGTCGCGGCGCGCCAGTTCGACCATGACCTTGACGCGGCCTTTCTGCTCGACGTCGGGCGCCGGATCGGGCACCGGGCCGTCGAGCGGCAAGCGTGACATGTCGAAACCGAAATGCGACGACAAATCCTTGATCGCCAATTCGGGCGACAGCAGCGCCTGGAGCCGCTCGTATTTGTCCTGCGCCTCGGCGCGGGTGTGGCCGATCACCGTCATCACGCCGGGCATCACCTTGATCGAATCGGGATGCCGGCCGTAAGCCGCGGCGCGGCGCTTGATGTCGGCGTAGAACGCCCGGCCGGCTTCGAAATCCTGCTGCACCGTAAACGTGATCTCCGCGGTTTCGCCGGCCAGATCGCGGCCGTCGTCGGACTGGCCGGCCTGCACGATGACCGGATGGCCCTGCGGCGAGCGATGCACGGTCAACGGCCCGCGCACCGCAAAGTGCTTGCCCTTGTGGTTGAGAAAATGCAGCTTTGCCGCATCGAAATAGATGCCGCTCTCCTTGTCGGCGATGACGGCACCGTCTTCAAAACTGTCCCACAGCCCGAGCACCACTTTGGCGAATTCGCGGGCGCGGGCGTAGCGGTCGCCGTGATGCGGATGGCTCTCACGGCCGAAATTGTAAGCTTCCGCCACGGCGAGCGACGTCACCAGATTCCACCCGGCGCGCCCGCCGCTGATCTGGTCGAGCGAAGCAAAGAAACGCGCGACATGGAACGGCTCGAAATAGGTGGTGGTCGCGGTCGCCACGAGCCCGATGCGCTCGGTGACGGCGGCCAGCGCGCCCAACAGCGTGATCGGCTCGAGCCGCGACGCCTGCGTGGTGCGCGTCCAGGTCTCGACGTCGTCGGGGCCGAAGGTGGCGTTGGTGTCGGCCATGAACAACAGGTCGAACTTGCCGCGTTCGGCCAGCCGCGCGATGTCGACATAATGCTTGAGGGTCTGCCGGCCGTGCGGATCGACGTCGGGATCGCGCCAGGCCGCGACATGGTGGCCGGTGCCTTCGACGAACAAGCCGAGTTTCATCATGGTCGCACCTGTGGCGCCTCATCGTAGCCCGGGTTGAGCGGCTGCGAAACCCGGGAACGGCATTTGGGCCGGGCATTCTCTCCCGGATTTCGCTACGCTCAATCCGGGCTACAGCACCTCAGAGGAAACCATGCCCGACAAGAAACTCACCGGCCGGATCGCGGCCGAGCGCATCAAATTGCAATCAACGCCGAAGCCGCCCGCGGGCGCGGTGGAGCGGTTTCTGACGCTCGGCGAATGCACCAGCCTGATCTCCGACGTGATGGACGAGCTCGGCGTGCCCGAAGGCGTGATCGGCGCCACCACGCTCAAGCCGACCTTGCCCGGCAAGCTGATCGTCGGCCCGGCGCTCACCGTGCGCAACATCCGCCAGCGCTCCGATCCGCTGGCCGCAAAGACCCACGTCAACCGCATGGCCGAGTTCGAGGCGCATAATCTCGCCGAAGACGGCGACGTGCTGGTGATCGCCGGCGTCGGAGGGATGTCCAATATGGGTGGCATCTCGTCTTACACGGGCCAGCGCCAGGGCGAGCGCGGCGCCATCGTCATGGGCGGCGTGCGCGATGTGCGGCATTCACGTTCGATCGGCTATCCGATCTGGGCCAGCGAGATCACGCCGGCGACCGGCAAATGGAGGCTCGAAACCGTCGAGATCAACGGCGAGATCCAGATGGGCGAGGTGCGGGTGAATGCCGGCGACCTCGTCGTCGCCGACGACACCGGCGTCTGCTTCATCCCGCGCGCCGATATCATGCGGGTGCTGGAGCTGTGCGAGAAGAAAAAGAAAGACGAGGACACGCGCATCGAGGCGATCACGCAGGGTGTGCCGGTGCCGGTGTTTTATGGCAAGGGGTGAGGTGCCGCTCTACCCGAGCTTAATCCCGGCGAACTTGATCACCTTGCTCCACTTCGCGTTCTCGTCGGCGATCAGCTTGCGATAGTCGGCAGGGCTCATCGCCATCGGGATGCTGCCGAGCTCGACGAGATGGCTTTTCACTGCATCGTCGTTCAGCCCGGCTTTGATCGCGGCATTGAGCTTGTCGATGATCTCGCCCGGCGTATCGCGCGGCGCGCCGATGCCCAAGCCGCCGGTGACCTCGTAGCCCGGCACGGTCTCGCTTACGGTCGGCACGCCGGGCAGCGAATCGATACGCTTCGGCGTTGTCACCGCGAGCGCCCGGAGGTTGCCGGCCTTGATCTGGCCCAGGCACGAGATGATCGGATTGAATATGACGTGGGCGCGGCCGGCGAGCAGATCGGTCTGGGCCTCCAGTTCGCTGTGGTACGGCACATGGAACAGGTCGACGCCGGTCATCATCTTGAACAGCTCGCCGGAAATATGGGTGAGGTTGCCGGTGCCGTTCGAGCCCATGTTGACCTTGCCCGGATTGGCCTTGGCATAAGCGATGAACTCGGCGACGGTCTGCGCCGGGAATGAAGGCGCCACCACCATGACGAACGGCGTCGCGCCGATATAGCCGACCGGCGCGATATCGCGGACGAAGTCGAAGTTGAGATTGTCGTGCAGCAGGTTGCCGAGCGTGTTCGGCGTCGCGATCTCAAGCAGCGTGTAGCCGTCCGGCGCGGCGCGAACCACGGCCTCGGTCGAGAGATTGGTGCCGGCGCCGGGCTTGTTCTCGGTGACGAACTGCTGGCCTAGTCGGTCCGACAGCGATTGCGCTAACAGGCGCGCGGCAATGTCGGGCGCACTGCCCGCCGCGTAGCCGACGATGAGGCGCACCGGCCGCGTCGGATAATCCAGCGCCAACGCGGCGCGCGGCAGGATCGGGGCGGCGGCAGCGGCCGCTGCCAGTTGCAGAACGCGACGGCGATGCAGCTTCATGGTGGGACCCCTCGATGCGGCTGGATGTTCTTTTGGCTCAAACTTGCTGGTTGGTGACGATTGTAATGGCAATAGCGGCGGTCGGGCTACGGGCCGTCAAGCGAGCGAGGCAGCCCATCCTCAAATCGCGCCACCTCGCGCGGCGACTTCAAGATGACGCCGCGGACTGTCGCGGGCAGTTCGGCCATCAACTGCGCATGCCGGGCGTGGTCGCGCGTTGGGTAGTTCCACACCCAATCGGTGAGGAACCACGGATCGCCCGGCTCGGGGCAGCCGGGACCAACATCGTCCCGGTCGCGCCCATAGTTGCGGATCGAGCGCCACACCGCGCGGGGAAAATAAATGTAGCGCGGCAGGTCGAGCCAGATCACGGCTTCCGCCCTGGGCAACCGAAGATCGAGATGAGCCAAATAATTGCCGTCCATCACCCACGCATCGCCGGCCGCTGCTGCCGCGACGTGCTCGCGAAACAGCCCGACCTCTGTCTGTACCCAGCCGGGGTTCCAGTTGAAGACGTCCAGATGCACGACCGATAGGCCAAGCCGCGCGCCGATGCACCGCGCCAGCGTCGACTTGCCGGCGCCGCTCGGCCCTAGGATGAGAATGCGTTTCGGCACGGGCATGGCGTTTACCCAGCGAGCGTAGCCCGGATGGAGCGGCGCGAAATCCGGGGCGGCATCGACGTCTCCAGCTAATCCCGGATTACGCTCCGCTCCATCCGGGCTACGGGAGTTTAAGATCACGGACCCATGAAAACAAAAGACGTGGATGGCCGGGCATAGGCGAGCGGAAGCGACGCCGTTCTTCGAACGGCTATGCCCGGCCATGACGATCGGTATCGTGGCGTGCGAATCTTTTCCGCAAAGATTCGTACGCCACGAGCCGCGCCTCGGATTGGAGGGGCGCGAATTAGCCCAGCAATATCAGCAACAAAGCGCAGTCACTTTCACACGCGTTGCTGTTTTGATAGATGAGCGACATCTCGCTCTTTAGGGACACCTTCGCGAGGGTGCTTTCGAAAGTGGAGCGAGAGCGGTCCCCGCGGGCGGAACGACACACTCCGCACCCGGGCGGACCCGGGGTTAGGTATCCTGGGCGTTCCTGCTGATAGCCAATGATTGATTATAGTGCGGAAACATAGGCGCTCTTATTGATTGTGATGTACCGGTTGTTCCGTTGTTGCCCGCTCGGTGCTACCTATATGAGGTCGAGGTAGCTAGACCGGGAGCGCGCCATTCCCCGCCTTCGTCTGACCAAGTCCGCCATCGATGGCCTGCCGGTCCCGTCGAAAGACACGCTTTACTGGGACGCGGGCCTGCCGGGCTTTGGCGTGAAGGTGACGCCTAAGGGCCGAAAGGTCTTTCTGGTTATGTATCGCGTGGCCGGCGCTGGCTCGCGGCTACGCAAATATACGATTGGCCCGTATGGGCGCGTCACGTTGGCGATGGCGCGAGCGCAGGCCCAAAAGATTTTCGCCGCGAGGCTTGATGGACGAGATCCAGCTGAGGAGAAAAAGCAGTCCCGACGCCGTCTGGTGGTCGATCGCATCGATGACCTGGTCGAAACCTTCATCCGAGAACGTGTGTCGCAGATCCGGACCGCAAGACGCATAACGAACCTGTTCCGCCGTGACGTCATCGCGCATTGGGGCGCAAAGAGCATTCACGAGATCAAGAAACGTGACGTTATTGATCTTGTCACTGAGGTCTCGCAGCGTAATGCGCACGCCAGCTATCGGCTGCTCAAAACCCTAAGAACCTTCTTTCGGTGGTGCGTCGGGCGGGCCGTCATCGATTTCTCGCCCGCAGAAGGCGTCCAGTCGAACTGGCGAGAGGTCAGCCGAGATCGTGTACTGACCGACCAGGAGCTTTCGGCAATCATGGTGGCCGCGCGAAAAATGCTATGGCCCTATGCCGGAATTGTCCAGTTCTTGGCGTTGACCGGTCAACGACGCGAGGAGGTCGCCCAGCTCAAGTGGCATGAGATCGACGCACAAGCACGGACATGGTGCATGCCGGCCGAGCGGACCAAGAACGGAAAGGCCCATATCATCCATTTGTCGGAGCCAGCCAGGGCGGTGATCTCAGAACATCTCGGCGAACCCGAGGGATATGTCTTTGCGACCTCGCGAGGAAAGAACTTTCAATCCTTCAACGAGGCTAAACGGATACTCGACCGTCTCTGTGGAGTTAGAAATTGGCGACTGCACGATTTGAGGCGAACCGTTGTCTCTGGGATGGCACGCCTAGGCGTCCCACCTCATGTCGCGGACAAAATCCTCAACCACCAATCTGGGACGATTTCTGGGGTAGCGGCAGTCTACCAACGCCACGAATTCCTGGCCGAGCGCGAAGAGGCCCTGAATCGATGGGGCGCTCACGTCACTCAAATAGTCGACGCATTCAAAGCCAAGGCTGCCTGAACTAATCGTCGAATGTCCGCTTTACCCCCGAGAGCGACCGATTGCTGCGTTGCCGCGAAATGACGCTATGGGCCATAAGGTGCCTCATGCACTGCAACAAAAGGATGCCTACTCGATGACCTCGTCTGCGCGGCCGAGTAGCGACAACGGCATGGTGATGCCGAGCGCATTGGCAGTCTTGAGATTGACGACCAACTCGACCTTGACCGACTGCTCGATCGGCAGGTCGGCAGGCCTATCGCCCTTGAGAATGCGGCCGGTATAGACGCCGGCGCGGCGATACGCATCGGGAAAGCTTGTACCGTAGCTTATCAGTCCGCCGGCATCGGCAAAGTCGCGCACGTAATACGCCGTCGGAATGGCATAGCGTGCGGCCAGCGCAACGAACGTTTGCCGCTGTGGCAGATAGGCAGGCGAGGAGGTCACGACTGCTGCGGCAACGCGCTGTTCGGCCATTGCGGCAAATGCGGGCTCGATACCGTTCTCGCCGCTGACGTTCATGGTTTTAAGCCGCCGACCCAACGACGATGCCGCCGTGGACAGACTTTTCATCTGCTCAACGGTGTCCGGCGAATTCGGATCGGCGATAATGCCGATGTCTGCGGCGTCCGGGACCAGTTCGTGGATCAGCTCAAGACGCTTCGGCTCGAGTGCCACGGTCAGCATGTATACGCCGGTGGCATTGCCGGCCGGCCGGTTCAGGCTTTTGACAAGGCCGAGGTCGACCGGATCGCCGCCGGTCACGAAGACGATCGGTATAGTGCTTGTCGCGGCTTTGGCTGCTGTGGCGGAAGCGGGTGTGCCCAAGGCGGCAATCACGCTCACCTGTTGGGCGACCAGATCGGCTGCCAGCGCCGGCAATTGATCGAACTGGCCATGGGCCCAGCGATATTTGATCTCGACGTTCTGGCCTTCGACAAATCCCGTCTCGCCGAGGCCGCGCCGGAATGCGGCGGTCAGGGCAGCAAAGGCCTCGGGCGAGGTGAGACCAAGATAACCGATCACCGGCATCGACTGCTGCGCGCGCGCGGCCAGCGGCCATATAGCGGCTGTACTGCCAACAAGCGTGAGGAAGTCCCGTCGCCTCATGAACTTCACCCATCAGGTCGAGCATTACCCTACCATATCTGGCGAGCGAAAAGTGAGATTGCATCGCAGCAAAATCGACCGCATACCGAACTATTCGATCACCTCGTCGGCGAGCGACAGCAGGTTATCGGAGATTTTCACGCCCAGCGCTCTCGCGGTTTTCATGTTGATCACCATTAAGAACTTTGTGGCCTGCATGATCGGTAAGTCTGCCGGCTTGGCGCCTTTAAGAATTAGTCCAGCATATATTCCTGTCTGTCGATACGCCTCGGAAAAGTCGATCCCATAACTCATTAGGCCACCCGCCACCACGTATTCACGCGCATGGTACATCGCGGGCACCGCGCAACGCGCTGCGAGAGCTGTAATCTTTTTACTCCTGGTATCGAAGAAAGGATCGGCGATCGTCGCGAGCGCGGCAAAGTGCCCCCGAGAGATTGCCTCGAATGCAGTGTCGAGCTCGCCGTCTGCGCTCGCCTGTAAAACCTCTATTTTCATGTCGATCGCGTCGGCCGCTATCCGCACATCGCTGAGCATCTGGGCCGATTGTGAATATTTCGGATTGTACAGCACAGCGATCGTCGATGCGGGCGGCACAAGCTCTCGCAACAAACCAAACCGTTTCGACTCCAACAAATTGGTCAGCAAGGTAATTCCGGTGGCATTTCCACCCGGCCGACTAAAGCTTGCAACCAAACCCTCCTTCACTGGGTCGCCGCCGATCGTGAATACAATTGGAATAATCGAGGTGGCCGCAGAAGCCGCCAACGCCGCCGGCTCGCCTCCCGTCGTTGCCAGGAGCGATACCGGGCGGCCAACAAGCTCTGCCGCCATAGCCGGCAGTTGATCGTATTGGCCGCGTGCCCAGCGGTACTCGATCGCCGTATTCTGGCCCTCAACGAACCCACTTTGGGCTATGCCACTCCTGAACGCAGCCAATAAATTTGCTGTGTCCTCGGGCGACCTCACACTGAGATACCCGATTACCGGCATCGGCGGCGACTGCGCATTTGCTACGAACGGCCACGCTGCCGCGGCGCCGCCGAGCAGTGATATAAATTCGCGTCGTCTCATTTGCTTGCCTTCTCTCAGGCCACGGACGTCAGTCTACCACAGTTAAATGATCCTTTCGCGGCGCGGCAAATTATGGCCTTGAAACGCCGCTTAGGGTCAGGAGCGACCGATTTGCGGTCTTGGCTGCTTGTCCGCTTCTCTCCCAATAGCGACCAGATCGCTGCGTTGCATCAATTGACGCATGGGCCAACCACCGGCCTCATGCAGCGCAAATCACCCTCGTCCACGTCCGAGCAACCACTCGTCACAGTCCAATTCGCGTTTCCACAAATTGATTTTCGGAAGCGTCATTTTGCCGGAGCCCTCAGCGGAGGCGCTCTCCCTCTGCTCGCGTTGGAGTCGGGAATGACCTTCCACGAGCTTTTCCTTATCGGTGGCAAGTTCAACTTTGGTCTCAAGTTGAGCAAACAGCTCGGTCAGTGAGCTAATTCTCTCTTCAGCGAGGACGAGAGCCCGATCCCGCTTCGCGCAAGTTCTAAGCAATTTTGTGGTGTCATCCGTCAGTTTCGAACGCGCCTGCTCAAGTTTCTCAATCCTGCGTTCCTTTACCTGGAGCAAGTTCTGCAGAAGCTCGATTTTCTTATCGACCACGGAGGACAGCTTATTGCGTTCGGCCTCGCTCGTCTTCAACTGTTCGAGCTCAGAGCTTAATTTTTCCAGTATGGCATCACTCTCCGAAAGGCGGTTGGACAGGCGCAAGTTCTCACTGGCAGTCAAATCGAGTGACGCCTGAAGTGACTGGCTCTCGTTGTCCTGGAAAGCAATCCGCTCAAGCGCGGTGTCGAACTTAGCCTCCAATTCTGCGATCCGTTCGTCTGCAGCCTTGGCCTTTGCGGCCCGCGCGGCGAGCGTCTCCTTACGCGCTTTCAATATCCATGCAGCCGCAGCCTCTCGCGCCATCTGCTGTTCAGCTTGCTTGGCGTCACTCGAAGTCTCATTAGGGCTCGTTTCTTGATCACGTTCAGACTTTGCGCCGGCTACCGAAAAGTGGCAGGAATTGCGGTCCGCTAATGGTCGGCGTTCAGTCGCTGCCCACGCCGCCGTCGCCACTCCCGTGTGATTCAGGGCGAGCCGTTCTGCCTGATGCCGCCAGCCGTGCCGCGGTGCTTTCTTGCCGGCGAGAGCCATAGGTCTGGGAGTCACTGCTTTTCTCGACGCACACAGCGTGACGGCTCAATGGTTAACGACCGGTTAAGCTCTTGAGTGCCGAACGAAACGCTCTCTAAGCTGAACAACGTGCCGCGGCAGACTGGGCCTGAATCATCAAGGCCAAATGAACTTTTCGCAATGCGGCAATTGGCGCTGGCGAAATGACGCTATGGGTCATTCTCGACATTTTCGCTGACTTGGCCCGATGTCCGTTACTACCCTGATAGCGTCCGCAAAAGCCGACATGGTAGAGACCGGAGGCGGAGCAACTGCGCATCCCCAACAGCACGCATGTCCGCTTTCGCGGTCGCTTTCGGGCGCAAAGCCGACATGGCGCGGATAATCGGAATTGGTCGAAAGTGACCCAAAGCGGATATTCGCTGCTGAGGATTGTTGCCACGCAAAATGATGATCGGACCCCCATTCCGCCGGTCGCAAATCCATGCTGTAATTGTCAACTCATAGCAGCATGGTCCGGAGCCTTGAGGCTTCGACAATCGGGTTGAGACATTTGCCGTCGCTCAATCCCCACCATGATGGCGAACTGACATCACTTTACGGTCTAGACCAATGGCAGACTTTTCCCCACTTTGCGGTGTGCAAGCCTGTGTATTCGACGCCTACGGCACGTTGTTCGATTTTGCGTCGGCAGCAAGAAAAGTGCTGGGCGACGACACCAGTTTCATCACCCTCTGGCGAGACAAGCAGCTGCAATATACGTGGCTTCGCACGGCCCAGGAGCGACATGCAGACTTCTGGCAGGTCACCGGCGACGCGCTCGATTTTTCGCTGGAGACAACCCTCGGTCTCAAAAAATCCGACCGTGACCGGTTGATGTCGCTCTTTCTTACGCTTGATCCGTTTCCTGAGGTGCCCAACGTTCTCAGGAAATTGAAAACGGCCGGCATGCGCACCGCGATTTTATCAAATGGTTCACCAGCGATGCTCGACGCCGCGGTCAAGGCAGCCAAGCTGGAACCGTTGCTGGATGCGGTCCTTTCGGTCGAGGAGGTTGGCGTCTACAAACCGCACCCGAAGGTGTACCAGCTGGCGGTAGATCGTCTTGCCGTTCCTGCGTCGGCAATCTGTTACCAGTCCTCCAATGCCTGGGATGCCTACGCAGCTTCGGCATTTGGGATGCAAGTTGTGTGGTGCAACCGGTACGGCCAACGTCCCGAACGTCTGCCGGGGTCTCCTGATCGACAGATTGGTTCGCTGACCCAATTGCCCGCCCTCGTGGGGGCAAGTTGAAAGCACGATTTAAAGTTTAGAAATTGTCAATGTCAACGCTACGGACCCAGCGGTCGAATGTCCGATATTGGCCGATTTTGTTGCAGAAGTAAGTTTTGAAGATTTTGGCGAACAGTGATTCCCGTTTTCTAGCGACATTTTGCGTTGGAGGCGGCGATGATCGGGACGTCAGACCGACGATCAGGGCCATCTATTCTACGATTTTCGCTTAGATGAGGCGGTTCCCGACGATCATCCTGTGCGCAAGATCGCCACCGTTTTGGATTTATCGTGGGTATACGGCGAACTTGCGCCGTACTATCCGACACTCGGCGTCGGCCGTCGATCGACCCTGTGCTGATGCTGCGGATGCTGATCATCGGCTATGCTTTTGGCCTTCGCTCCGAGCGGTTGTTGTGTCGCGAGGTGCAGGTGAACTTTGCCTACCGCTGGTTCTGTAAGCTTGGCATAGAGCACAAGATCCCCGATCACTCGGTATTTTCGCGAGCGCGCAACGAGCGGTTCCGGGACAGCGGCATCTTCCGGCGGGTATTCGAGCGTGTCGTGGAGGCCTGTATCGCGGCCGGGCTGGTTGGCGGAGAAGGGTTTGCCGTGGATGCGAGCCTGATCGAGGCCGACGCTAACAAGCATCGCTCGATTCCGGGCTCAGAATGGCAAAAGACCTGTGATCGCCAGACCGCGAGCCGAGCCATGCAGGAGTATCTGGCAACTCTTGATGACGCGGCCTTCTGTGCGGCGAGCGACGTCACCCCGAAGTTCGTGTCGCCGTCCGATCCGGCCGCTCAATGGACCAACGCGCTGCGAGGCTCGGCGTTCTTCGCCTACGCCGACAACTATCTTATCGACGTGAAGTTTGGGATTATCATGGATGTCGAGGCATCGCGCGCCATCCGGCAGGCCGAGGTCGGCGCCTCGCAGACCATGATCGAGCGGACCGAAGCCTGCTTTGGCATCAAGCCCGCATGGCTGGTAGGAGACACCGCCTATGGCGCTCGGCCCCCAACCTCAATTGGTTGGTCAACCAGCAGGGGATCGCGCCGCATGTGCCGGTCATCGACAAATCGCAGCGCGAAGATCGGCACGTTCTCGCGCGATGACTTCATCTACGACGAGGTGCAAGAACATCGATACATGCCCGGCGGGCAAGACGCTGACGACGACGGGCCATGTCAGCCCCGATCACTCGCTCCAGTATCTCGGCTCCGTGCCGCAGTGTCGTGCCTGCCCGCTCAAGGCGAAGTGTTGCCCCAAAATGCCAGCGCGACGGGTCAAACGCGACGTCCATGAGGCCGCACGCGATGTCGCTCGGACCCTCGCCAAAACGCCGGCGTTCGCGCAATCACGCCGTGATCGCAAGAAGGTTGAGATGCTGTTCGCGCACCTCAAGCGTATTCGCGGCTTGACCGATTGCGCCTTCGCGGCCCGAGTGGAGCACAGTTCGAGTTCACGCTGGCGGCAATCGCGCAAAACCTGAGGCGGCTAGCCAAGCTCGTAGCGCGTCCTCCGCCAGTGACCTCCGGCGCCTGCGTTGTCTGAGCACAGCGTTCAGTGTGCAGCGTCGGGGTTTGAAGGTGTCAGTGCCGTGTCGAGCCGACAGGGCGGGCGCAAAACCATCGCCGGGGCTCGGTCCAAAAACACCCTCGGCCCAAACGCGCCCTTCAAAACTTACTTCTGCAACAAAATCGGCCCTAAACGGTCGCCATGGCTGGCCGCATTCGAGTCCGGTGTTGGAGGTATAGCGGTCACGGCAACCGGTGACCCGCGCGGCCGAGTCTGACCCGAAGGCGACATCAGCAGCCTGAATTTGCTGTGATGCACAAAACAGCTGCGCGCCAACACCAATAGACGGCGAAGCCCTTCCGCGCCCGATAGGGTCTTGATCCGCTCGTTCCACCCATGATCGCGCCGATCGGCGTATGATCGTGGTCCGGATGCAGGGAAGCCACATCCGGGTACTGCATCCGTGGATAGGGGCTCGGGATTTCGCTGCGTTCAACCCGGACCACTGGATCGTTTCGATGCACGAACTGGCGCATGCCACGTTCCATATGCTGCAGATTTGCTCAACCCCTGTTGCCGCCATAAGAAGGAATCTCGGTTGAAGCCGTCGCCCATCAGCCGTGCTTCGTGCCAGTCGAGGTCCTGTTGACGGATGAGCGCGCAATAATGTCGCGGTGGTGCGCCGAATTGCGCGCGGAATGCCCGGCTGAACTGGCTCGTGCCGCCGAAACCACAGCGCCTGGCGACTTCCGTCAGCGAGCGCTCGTCCCTATTGTCCGCCAGCAAGAGCCGCAGGGCCTCGTCGAGCCGGCGCTTTAGCAACACGGCGCGAATGCCGCCTTCCGTCGCCAACAGCCGGTAAAGCGATGCGCGCGAGACGCGAGCCGCCTCGGCAATCTCGTCGGGTCCGAGTTGGGCGTTGCCAAGATGCGCGTCGATGTAATCCAGCGCGGCCTTTCTCTTCGACTTCACGTGATCCGCTTCATCGCCCGCCAGCCTTGCGCGCGCGCAAGCGATCGTCAGCGCCACAATACCCTCGATCGCTGCCTCGGCTTCGCTCACTGTCAGATCGTCGGCCCGCGCATAAAACTCCTGCATCGCTGCGCCGATCAGACCCGCCGCGCCGCTTTCGTGCGGAAAGATGAGGCCGTGCGGCTCGAGCGCCAGGAGTGCCGCCGGCACGCTCTCGCGCGCAAGGATAACCATCAGATTCCCGTAATCGGTCACCGCACTGCGGAACGGCCGGGCATAATCGAAGATCGCGACAGAACCCGCCTCGATACGCCCGCGCCGTTCGCCGCACTCGGTGTCACACCGGCCTTCGCGCTGGAGCAGGATGAGCAGCTGGTCGGGACCGCGCGCGGCCAGTGCGGGCCCCCGCGTCATGATGAATGCCGTGCCTTGACACCGCATCAGGATCGCGCGGGGCGTCGGATAGGTACGGGTGGAGAGGGTGAAGCGTGCTTCCTCACACGGGTCCGGCAGCGCCACCGTGTCGTAAAGGTGCACAACCGTATCGCGAAAGGCCTGCCAGAACCGCGGGCCGAAAGCACCTTGCGGATTGCTATCCAATCCTCGCAGCTTGGGCGACAAGCCGCTACCTCCCCCGCCCGTCACAGACGCCTCCGCGGGTACGTCGGCTTGACCGTCCTTGGCACCGTCCTCAGCCATAACGTCGCTCTCCGCCACCACAAGAATTCCTAGCACGGTCGAAGTGAATTGACAGCGGAGATCAATTCAATGACGCCGCGTCTCAATCTGTGGCGCAACGCCAATTTGCGCTTGAAATAAATGATTGTTTTTATTAGCATTTTGGCCCACACCGTACTATTCTCAGTCCGAAAAAATCAAAGCCTTGGGAGGCCAAACCTATGCGATTTACTGCATTGCTGCTTTGTACCGTCCTATCGAGCATTTCCCTGCCCGTTGCCGCAGCCGAATTCGGTACGAAGGACGAGGCAGTAGCGATGGTCAAACGTGTCCAAGAAATGTTCAAGACGGACGGCGCCGATGCCACCTTTAAGGCCGTCTCGGACCCCTCCACAAAAGAGTTCCACGATCGCGACCTCTATCCGTTCATTTATTTCAGGGACGGAGACAAAAAGGGACTTTGTGTCGCTCACGGCGCGCGGCCCGCGTTAATTGGCAAGAATTTGCTCGGTCTTAAAGATCAGGACGGGAAATATCTCATTCAAGCGCTAGCCGATGTTGCCAATGGGCCTGGAAGCGGCTGGGTCGATTACAAGTGGCCTAACCCGGTCAACAACAAGATCGAAGACAAGTCGAGCTACGTCGAAAAGATGGGAGATTATTTTGTAGGTGTCGGAGTTTATCGGCAATGACGAGTGTCGGAGGGGCCGTCACACCGCCTGAACGCCCGATGAGTCCGAAGACATCGTCCGGGATCCAGTCACTTATTGGCATCTTCAATAATCTGTCTGTCCAAATCAAAGCGTCAGTGGCATCGGTGCTGCTGCTGATTTGTCTGTTGGGTTTGGGAACGAACGCCTATTTGACCTCGACGCGATCGGCTGCCGGACTGCGGGTCCTTACGAACGAACTCATCCCGAAGCAGAGGTCGTTTTCTCAAGTCAGCGAGGCTGTCGTAGCTACGCACCTGAAAATCTTTCGTTACGTTTCGTGGGCCAGTAATGGCGTGAGCGATACATTGCTCAAGCCGCTGTACGCCGAAATCAATTCGGATCTCGATACTGTATCCAACCGCATCGTCGCACTTGCCCAACGGCCAGATTTGTCCAGCCTGGAACGCCCAGCCATGCAGGGCCTGCTGGCCAAGTGGCAGATTTGTAAAAATCAGGCGAAGGACACGATCGACGTCGGTCAAACCGACGCGCCCATGGCGACGATGATGCTCGGCCAAACGGACGACACCTTCAAGGCCGTCGACACCGATCTCCAGGATCTGTCCGCCGCAATTTCGTACACCGCAAGCAATATGGGGACTCAGCTTTATTCCGATGCCGATTGGAATGAGAACATCATCATTTTGATAACGCTGGTCGGCTTCGTGATCAGTACATTTGTCGCCGTAGTGGTCGGACAATCGATCGTCAGTCCGGTAAAGTCCATTACCAATGTGATGCAACGCCTTTCGTCCGGTGAGACCAACGTTGAGATCGGCTATCGCGACCGTCGCGACGAGATCGGGCGAATGGTCGATGCCATCGAAATTTTTCGAAGAAACATCATTGAAAGACATGAGGAGCTACGCGCGCTCGGCGAGGTCAGTCAAACCGTCAACTCGACACTCGATCTGGAAACGGTGCTGAGCGCGATTGTCAGCAAGGCGACCCAGCTTTCCGGCACCGAGGCGGGCACCATCTACGTGTTCGACGAAGCGAAGCGCGAATATCAGCTGCGTGCCACCTACGGCATGACGGAATCATTGATCGAGGCGGTCAAAGATCAGCACGCCGAAATCTCCAAAGCCGTCGCGCTCGCCATCGAGCAGCGCCAGCCGATGCAGACGCCCGACTTGGGCGCCGAGCCGACTTCGGTGGCCCGCGATATCATGCTGCAGGCCGGCTATCGCGCGCGCCTCGTTGTGCCGCTGCTCGCTGTCCGACCGCATCGTGGGTGCGCTGGTGGTGCGGCGGCAGGCGCCGGGAGAATTCCCGAAGAATACTATCCAGCTGCTGCAGACCTTCGCGGCGCAATCGGTCCTCGCCATCCAGAACGCCCGGCTGTTCAGCGAGATCGAGGAAAAGAGGCCGACAGCTCGAAGATGCAAGCCAGCACAAGTCGCAGTTTCTCGCCAATATGAGCCACGAATTGCGCACGCCGCTCAATGCGATCATCGGCGTGACCGAGATGCTGCAGGAGGACGCGCGCGACCTCAAGCGAGAGGATGAAATCGAGCCGCTCAACCGCGTCATGAACGCCGGGCGGCATCTTCTCGGATTGATCAACGACATTCTCGATCTGTCGAAAATCGAAGCCGGCAAGATGGAAGTCCATCATCGACGAGTTCGCGGTCGCCCCTTTGATCGACGATGCCGTCAAAACCGTCGAAACGCTAGCGGCCAAGAACAACAACCAACTGGTGGTCGATTGCAAGCCGGAAATTGGAGCCATGCAGGCCGACCAGACGCGGGTGAGACAAGCACTGCTCAACCTGCTGAGCAACGCCAACAAGTTCACCGAGCGCGGCACCGTTACAGTACGGGCAGAGCGCCATAGGGAATCAGGACGCGATTGGATCACAATGGCGGTAAGCGACACCGGCATCGGCATGACGCCGGAGCAGATGAGCAAGCTTTTCCAGGATTTTTCTCAGGCCGATTCCTCGACGACGCGCAAATATGGCGGCACCGGCCTCGGGCTGGCGATCAGCCGCCGTTTCTGCCAGATGATGGGTGGCGATATCACGGTCGAAAGCGAGCTTGGCCGGGGCTCGACCTTCACGATCCGCCTGCCGGCATCGGTCGCAGGCGAGGCGCCGACTGCCATTCATCAAACTTTTCCGGCACCAAGCGTCAAGACCGGGCCGGACAATGCGCCCCTGATCTTGATCATCGATGACGACGCAACGGTGCGCGAGGTGGTTGGCCGCTTCCTGGAGCGCGAAGGGTTCTCGGTCGCGAAAGCCGACGGCGGCAAAGAGGGATTGCGCATGGCGCGCGAGCTCCATCCGGCCGCGGTGACGCTGGATATCATGATGCCCGATCTCGACGGCTGGACCGTACTCGCCGCGATCAAGGGCGATCCGGATCTGGTCGATCTGCCGGTCGTTCTCATGACCATCGTGGATGAAAAGAACCGCGGCTATGCGCTTGGCGCCACCGATTACCTCATCAAACCGGTCGATCGGCAAAAGCTTGTCGATGTGCTGCACGCACTATGCGGTTCGGCCGGCCGCCGTCTCCTCGTGGTGGATGACGACGATCTTGGACGCCGGCAGATGCGGGCGGCCCTCGAACAACAGGGCTGGACGGTGACCGAGGCGCGTGACGGCCTCGATCGCACTGGCGAGATTGAACGAAGCCCGGCCTGACGTGATCATCCTCGACTTGATGATGCCCGAGATGGACGGCTTCGAGTTCCTGGAGGAGATGCGTCGCAACGCGCGAATGGCGCGATATCCCCGTGGTGGTGGTCACCGCCAGGGACCTCACCGACGCGGACCGCAACCGCCTCAACGGCGGCGTCGAGCGCATCATTCAGAAAACCGACCGTGACGACATGCTGCGTGAGGTGCGCAGCGTGCTGATAAAATGCGTGGAGCGGCAACGCAGCGTGCTGCCCGCAGAGACATAAATGAAAATCCTGTACGTCGAAGACAACGAAGACAATATCTTCATGCTGAAGAACCGTCTGACCCGGGCGGGCTTCACGATCATTATCGCCACCGATGGCGCGCAAGGCGTCGCAATGGCGTCGAGCGAGCGGCCCGACATGATCCTGATGGATTTGAGCCTGCCGGTGCTCGACGGCTGGGAGGCGACGCGCCGAATCAAGGCCGCCCCCGACACCAGGCATATTCCGGTGATCGCCCTTACCGCCAATGCCATGGCCGGCGACCGGGAAAAGGCCCTAGCTGCGGGCTGTGACGACTACGACACGAAGCCCGTCGAGCTGCCGCGCCTCCTCGGAAAGATCAAACAGCTCGCGCGAGAGGACTGGATCGTGAGCGTCGCCGGTCCTGCGCTGCTCGTGGTCGATGACAATGAGGACAATCGCTACACCCTGACGCGCCGACTGACGCGCGAGGGCTACACAAATCTGACGACCGCGGCCAACGGGCGTGAAGCACTCGATCTCCTTCAAGCGAAGCCGTTTGATCTCATTCTGCTCGACATCATGATGCCCGACATGAACGGGTATGAGGTGCTGGAGTGCATGAAGGCCGGTGCCGGGTTGCGTGACATTCCGGTCATCATGATTTCGGCGCTCAGCGAGATCGAGAGCGTGATCCGGTGCATCGAGCTCGGCGCCGAGGACTACCTACCGAAGCCGTTCAATCCGACGCTGTTGCGCGCGCGGGTCGGCGCCAGCCTGGAAAAGAAGCGTTTGCGCGATGCGGTAAAGGCAAGCCTGGCGCGGCTGGAGCAGGAGATGGATGCGGCCCGCAAGCTGCAACTCGGCATGCTGCCGCTGGTTTTTCCGGCATGCACGCCGGAGCAGCCGGTCGAGATCCATGCCTTGATGGAGCCCGCGCGCGAGGTTGGTGGCGACCTCTACGACTTCTTTTATGCTTCGGAACACCTGTTTTGCTTTCTCGTCGGCGACGTGTCTGGAAAAGGAGCCGCGGCCGCGATGTTCATGGCGCGCACCCGCAGTCTTGTCCGGATGGCGGTACAGCTTTGGCGGAAAACGAGCGGAGATCAGATCACTCCGTTGCGGATCATTGAGGCAGTCAATCACGAGCTTTGCCAAAACAATCGCGACCGCATGTTTGTGACCCTGTTCCTCGGCGTGCTGGACACCAAAACCGGCGTGCTTACCTACGTCAACGCGGGTCATCTCCCGCCGTGCGTGCTGCATGCCTCCGGCAGCATCGAACCCATCAACGACAAACCGGCAATGCCGCTCGCCGTTCGCGCTGGAGCTGCGTACCAGGAGCGAACCGTGACTGTGATACCGGGCGATACCTTATTCGTCTTCAGCGACGGCGTGACCGAGGCGATGAATGCCGCGGATGAGCTCTACGGCAACGCTCGGCTGCACGCCGATTTGTGCGTCGCGTCCGCATTTAGACCGGACGAAATGGTGCGCGCGATCAAGGCCAAGGTCGATCTCTTTACGGGCGACGCGCCGAAGTTCGACGACGTGACGATGCTTGCGTTGCGCTGGCAGCCTGCGGGGGCGCGGCTGCAAATGGGCGAAGTCTAACGGGATCCGACACTTTGTAGCGAAATAGCCGATGCCCCTGCCACCAACCACGCACATCGTCATTCGCAACAACATGGCGGACCTCGCAGTTTTGACCACGGCAATGGAGCGCGTGGGCGCCGAGCACGGGATGCAGGAACAGTCGATGTTTCAGCTGCAGGTCGCGCTCGATGAGATCGTCAGTAACGTCATAAAGTACGCGTGGCCTGAAGGCGGCGCCCACGACATCGAGATTCCGCATCACGGCACGAGACGAAGATATCGAAGTCGAGATCATCGACGACGGGCGGATGTTCGACCCGCGCGAGGCGCCTGAACGCAACAAACCGCTACCCGGCCAGAGACCACAGCCGGGCGGCGTGGGAGTGCAAATGACCAAGCAGCTTGTTGACCGCATCGATTATGCAAGAATAGGTAACCGCAACCACACCACGTTGACGAAACTCTGCGCCTTGCGTTCCGCGGTCTCGGGGAGGAAAAAAACGTGAACAATACCGCCCTCAGGATGCAAGACAGCCACGCCGGTCCGGTGTGCATTTTGTCGGTTGGTGGCCGTATCGACAGTGGCAACGCCGCGGACCTCCTGGACCGGCTGAACGGATTGCTTTCGTCGGGAGAAAAGACGATTCTGCTCGACTTGAAGGAAGTGCTTTATCTCACCAGCGCGGCGTTCCGCGTGCTGCTCGTCGCCAGCGACGAGGCGGAACGAAACGCCGCACGCATGGTACTGTGCGGTCTCGCGGGCCAGGTGCGGGAGTTGTTCGAAATGGGCGGTCTGCTTGAGGCCTTTACGGTTCACGGTTCGCGCGAAGATGCGCTGACTAGGCTTTGACGGGCGGGGATCCCCTCGAAAATGGCGCGCCCGCCGGGACTGCTCTACTCGGTTGATGAAACGCCGCCGCGGGCGGTGTTCATCGTAGCAGGGCTCCAACAGGTAGCCCTGATGTCGAATTCGTTGATCTATCCCATAATCCTCGGCCGAGAAGCGCATCTGTCTGCGGATCGGCTCCTCGATTTTGTTTCAGTTTCGATGCTAGCATTGGGGGTAGGCACACTGCTGCTCTGTGCGAGAAGCCGCTTTATCGGCTCCGGATATCTGTGTCCTGCGGCTTATACGCAAATCTACCTGGGTCCCTCGCTGTCGGCAGCACAGATTGGAGGCTTGCCGCTGGTATTTGGGATGACCCTCATCGCCGGCATCCTGCAAACCGCTATAGCTCCCGTGTTGCGGCGGGTTCGCTTTCTGCTTCCGCCTGAGATAGCGGGGCTTGTCATCGCGGTGGTTGGCCTGTCCATCGCAGTGCTCGGCGTACGCTACAGCCTGATTGGCGCCGCGAATGGCGCGACGACGTCTGAGTATCTTGCGATTGCCGTCGTTTCCCTGATGACGATGGTGATCCTGAACGTCTGGACGAAAGGCTATTTGCGGATGTTCTGCGTTCTATTTGGCATGGCGGTAGGTTACGGCGCCAGCGCCGCGCTGGGCATACTGGATTTTTCCACTGCGAATCCGAAGCGGCGGACTGCCCCTGCTGCGTTTTCCCAGCCTATATCTCTTGCAATGGCGTTTTGACGCGAGCCTGATTGCGCCGTTCGCGATCGTTGCTATCGCCGGAACGCTGCATCTGATGGGCAACATATCGACCGCGCAACGCATCAATGATGCAGACTGGGTGCGTCCAAATTTCGCGTCACTGAGTAGGGGGCTGTTTGGCAACGGCATCGCCTCCATTATTTCCGCGATGATCGGAAGCCTGGGAATTAACAGTTACAGTTCCAGCATCGGTCTGTCGGTAGCGACCGGAATCACGAGCCGCTCTATCGCCTATATTATCAGTATTGCTTTTGCTTTGCTTTCGCTGGTGCCACCGGCGGCGGTTGTGTTTACAACGATTCCTGCTCCTGTTATTGGCGCAGCGATGTTCTTCACCGCCGCCTTCGTCTTCACTAGCGGCTTGCAGATGATAACTGCACGTCTCTTGGACTCCCGCAAGATCATCGTCATTGGGTTCTCATTTGCAATGGCAGTGATTGCTGACGTTAGCCATGATCTGCTGTCGCAGGCTCCGCTCCTGCTTCACCCGATTCTGGACAACGCGCTGGTGCTCGGCACGTTTTCTGCCGTGCTCCTCAACTTGTTCATGCGTATCGGTGTCCGGCAGCGCGTGACGATGAAGCTCGATGCCGGTCACGTCAACCGGGATACGGTCGAGCGGTTTCTGACCGAACAGGGCGGACGATGGGGGGCACGGCGCGACATCATCAACCGGGCCATCTTCGGTGTCGTGCAACTACTCGAGGTCGTGGGAGATGTGCCGGAAGGAAGCGAGATCGAGGCAAGCTTCGACGAATTCAACCTCGATATCAGAGTAAAATACGAGGGCGCGCCTTTGATGATTCCCGAGCGCAAGCCAACGCCGCGGGAAATCATCGCCGGCGAGGAGGGCGAGCGGCTGCTCGCCGGCTACTTGTTGCGCCAAAGCGCGGATCGGATCAATTGCAAGATGTCCGGCACCATGGCCGAGGTGCAGCTGTACTATGTTCATTGAAGCCGATGTCGGTGACACCCGGCGAAGTATCGGCCTTCCCTTATAGCGCGGCTCGCGTGGTGTTGCGCGGCGTCGCGGGCCAGTTACGAGAGTTATTCGAAATGGGCGGTCCGCGCTTGAGGCCTTTACGTACGGTTCACGGTTCACGGTTCGCGCGAAGACGCGCTGGCCAGCCTGTGACGACCTGAGGTCGCATCAAATGTCGCGCCCGAGCGGACTACTCTACTCCGTCGACGAGACCCCGCCGCGGACCATCATGGTGATCTCTGCGCTGCAGCACGTCGCCGTAAACTCCGTTACCCTGGTTTTCCCGCTGATCATCGCGCGCGAGGCGGGGCTTCCGCTCGGCCAGCTTGTCGAATTCGTGTCCCTTTCCATGCTGGCCATGGGGATATCGACAATTCTGCTGTGCGCCTGCTGGCGATTCGCTGGATGCGGCTATCTCTGCCCGGCCGGCTTTTCGCAGATTTATGTAGGTCCTGCGCTGTTCGCCGTTCATCTCGGGGGCCTGCCACTGGCATTCGGTATGACCGCCGTGGCCGGAATCCTGCAGTGTGCGATTGCGCCATCGCTGCACAGATTGCGGGCTCTGCTGCCCACGGAAATTGCTGGTCTCGTCATCGCCATCGTCGGACTGTCGCTTGCCATTTATGGGATGCAATTCATGCTCGGCGTAACAAGCCAGCATGAGGTCCGGCCAGTCTACCTTGTCATATCGGGATTTACGCTTACGACCATGGTCGTCCTGAACATCTGGACGAAGGGCTACACCAAATTGTTCAGCGTCTTGATCGGGGTCGTGGCGGGATATGCGGCCAGCGCATTTGCAGGCGTGCTCGACATATCGGGGGTGATTCCGGAAGGCGGGCTGGCGATTTTGCACCTGCCCAATATCGCGAATTTTGGCTGGCGATTCGACGTCACCTTGCTGGCGCCGTTTGCGGTCGCGGCTCTTGCCACAACCTTGCGAACCATGGGCGACGTCTCGAACGCTCAGCGTCTCAACGACAAGGATTGGATACGCCCCGACTTCGGCTCGCTCACCGGCGGCGTGGCCGCCAACGGCTTGGCCACCCTGCTCTCGGGGTTGATGGGCAGCTCCGGCCTCAACAGCAACAGTTCCTCGGTCGGATTGTCCAGCGCCATGGGCATCACGAGTTGCAGTGTCGGCTTTGCCACTGGCATCGCATTCGTACTTTTCTCAATAGTTCCAATTGCGTCGATCGGTTTCGCGGCAATGCCGGTGCCAGTGATGGGCGCATCATTGTTTTTCACGTCGGCTTTCGTATTCACCAGCGGGTTGCAGATGATTACGACCCGCCTGCTCGATGCTCGCAAAGTCTTGGTGATCGGGTTCTCGTTCGCGATGGCGGTCATGGCGGACGTCTATCGCGACGTATTCGCTAACCTGCCCGCCGTGCTGCAACCGATATTCGGTAACTCATTGGTGCTTGGGACGGTTTGCGCCGTGCTGCTGAACCTGATCATGCGCATCGGCGTCCGCCAGTGCGTGACGATGAAGCTCGATGCCGGCCACGTCAATCGAGATACGATCGAGCAGTTTCTGACCGAACAGGGCGGGCGATGGGGGGCACGGCGCGATATCATCGGCCGGGCCATTTTCGGCGTCGTGCAGCTGCTCGAAGTCGTCGGCGACGTTGCGGAAGGGACCGAGGTCGAAGCAAGCTTCGACGAGTTTAACCTCGACATCCGCGTGCGATACCAGGGCGCGCCTTTGGCGATTCCCGAGCGGAGGCCAACCCCGCGGGAGATCGTCGCAAGCGAGGACGGCGAGCGGTTGCTCGCCGGCTACCTGTTGCGCCGGAGCGCGGATCGGATCACCTGCAAGGTATCGGGTGGCGAGGCCGAGGTCCAATTGCACTACGACCACTGAGGCGCCAACCGGCAATTTGGTTTGTGTCGCCTAGCCATGGCGCGAATTCGCCTGCGCCTAGTCCATCGCACTCCGGAAAATTGGACCACGAATAGGCAGGCCTTGAAGACAGCGAGAAGCCTTGCCGTACTTCCGCAGTGCAAAATGTCGCTATTGGCCCTGAACGACCGTTTGTAACGAGACTTCGGTGCAACGCGGCAATAGGACGGCTGCTCAGTGCGCTCGTTTGACCTCGGTGCAACTGACAACGCTGGACTCGGTTTCCCGCCGGCCTGCATGTAGCAGAATGAAAGCGTATCGTTGCCGATGAGTTGGCCATTGATATAACCATCTTTGTCGACGATGACGACTGTCTTGTTATTTTCGCCGGTCAATTCTCCTATCATTGGTTCTTCGGTTCTCTCGCCATTGCCCATAATAGTTTGGTTGCCCCAGAAATTTATTTCCTTCCTGGCCGACGACCTCGATCACAAGATCTTTCTCAAGCAGTCCAGGTTTCTCGAACGTATGCCGACGAACTGACGCAATTAGCTTCCGAGGCATTCGATCAGGCGGCGGATATGGGACGGCGCTTTGTCCCATATCCGGAAACACCGTCGCAGCAGCCCGCACAGCAACAGCAGCAACCGCAGCCGAAGAAGAAATAGGCACAGTTAGCTTAAGTTTGAGGGCATAACCCAGCAAATAATTACACAGAAAGTTGTAGCCATAGAACCCGTAGGGGGCAGCCTAACCCCGGGATATGTCGGTGCACTGTGAGGGTGCCATGTCGAAAACGGACGAGTTCTGGCTATACGCCAAAGAGGCGATCTTTTCCGCCTCGTGCGCCGAAACCGAAGATGAAAGGCGCGGCCTGCTTAATCTTGCTGGGACCTGGACACAAGCCGCATTACTAGAGCGGCACTTACAAGCCGACCACGATAAGACAATCATCACACAAACCGCCCTAACCCCGGTTCCGGGGCCGCACGACTCGTTCGAACTTTCGTCAAATGGGGCGAACGAATTAAAAGAGCCCTTTAAGGCCAAAATACAAACTGTGCGGACTCTCCATAAGGTTTCCATGAAACTGCACGCACCAAATATCGCTCTGTTTGTTATCTCCGGCTGTCTGGCCATGCTCGGAGTACTGGCGGCGATGCCGATTTCGCTGCCCATCCCTGGCCTGACCGGCAACCCGACATGGTACATTTTCCTCGCATGGTTCTTGTTATCAGCAGGAACAGTCGTGCCCCCGCAGTGGACAGAATCCGAATGGCTTGGCGCCGATTGGTTCCCAGGCATCGTCAATGATGAGAACGCGGGAACGTCCTTTTATGAAAGCCCCGGGATGAACCGGTAACGTCGCAGCACACGTTTTGCTGCGCTGCATGAGTTCGTTGCTGGCGCTTAGCGGACGCACCGGCCGTGCGTCTTGGTGTCCGTTAGCGGAGGCATAGCGGCCGCGCCTGGCTCATTGTAGTCGAGGCAGTTCTTGACCCAGCCTGTGTAAAAACGCATCGCCTGTTTTGATTCTCGCGGTATTCCTTGCGCGATATGCGGGAGGATCGAATGAGGCGCTTCGTTGAGGGGGTTGATCGCGGGCAGACGACGTTATTTCGGGAGTGCCTGGAAGACTGGATCGGCGAGGACAATCCGGTCCGGGTGATCGACGCATTTGTCGAGGAACTCGACCTGGCCGAGCTGGGATTTGACGGGGTCGATCCCGAGGCGACCGGGCGACCTTCGTATCATCCGTCGGTGCTGTGTTTCGGCGTGGAATAAGGACCCCGTTTTCGGGGTGATCGGCATCCAATCGGGACCCCGGGGCTGAGGGTCCACACTGGCTTCCATGATTATGGAAGCCGAGGTTGGGATGCTGATTGTGGAGACGATTGCGAAGATCCGCCGCGCTTTTTTTGTACAGGGCAAGTCGATCAAGGCGATCTGTCGTGAGCTGAGAAGTCTCACGGAAGGTCGTACGGAAGGTGATTTGATCGGAAGCAACCGAGTTCCTTACCTCTTCGTCGACATCCTTTTTTGTTAGTTTAGTCGGCGGCCAAATGCTTTTGTTTTTGCATTGCACGCCCGTATAGTTCTTGCCATCAGGTCGTCCATAGACGTCGACGCCGCCTTGAGGCTGACCTTGGCGACCATGCTTCTGGGTACCCGGATCCTTCCAGATACGCTCGTACAGGTCAGCGCATAGGTTCTCAAATTCTTCCCAGCTCTGGGGCGGTGCATATTGGCGGTTCACCGGTAACGGCATAATGGCATCTTCTAATCAAACCGCTGATCGTGCGCCGCCCTCCGGCTTGACGCATTCCCATGGAAACGTTGCCTCGACGTGCAACTGGCCGCGCTATCGTCTTCCAACACACGCTGCCGTTAGGAAGCCGGTTGTGACTAAGCGAGGTTAGATAAGGCCACGGCACCTTGCGCGGATCCATCGCATCGGTTTCGACATCAAGCCGAACCGAATTGGAACAAGGCTCTTAATGCTGGGAACCGAACCAAACCGTGTCAAGAGCTGAAGATCTGGACCCCACTTTCGAGAAAGCGGATAAGTCGGAGGGAAAGCCAAAGCAACCGTTTGCGCAATTGCAGACCCGGGGCCAGCCTTCGATCCTCGGGTCTCGGGTTCATCTCCCGCGTGGCGTTCGATCTCGGGCTCGCCGTGTGGCAGCACCGGATGTTACTTGGGCCGTTGGGACATTCAGCGGCTAACCATTCATCTCGGCTATCAGTCCGATTGTGTTGCAAAAGTCGTTTTGCACAGGTGCTCAAAAATTCTAAGGGCTATTGGCGCGTATTTCGCGTAAAGATGTGAGGGCCTCATCGCCGCACGTTAAACTCATAGGCGACTTCGGCAGCGCGATTGAGGTTATACGAATCGGCGATCGCTTCCCGTTTCGGAGTTTTCGCAAAAATTCGAAGCCCTGCAACTTTCGACTTTTGCAACACAATCAGTCCGAAAGCGGACATCCGAACCGGTCTCCGCTACATGCTAACCGTGTCTCGGCGAACTTCTTTCGGATATTGAGGATTCGTCACTGGAGACAGCGCGCCAAAAAACGCCAACAAGGGCGCACTCAGCAGAATTTTCGCCGCTCAGAGACTGATTTTTAAGCCCTAACGTCCGGAAATACCGCGAACATTTTCGACATATGGAAGTTCGACATGGAGACGGGACTGGCTGGCTGGGGCGCCTGGATTCGAACCAGGGGATGGCGAAATCAAAATCCGCTGCCTTACCACTTGGCTACGCCCCAATACCGTCGGATTGGCGCCGGCCATTTAAGCCGGCCGCCGCAACATAGCGACGGGGCCTGCGCCAAGCAATGTTCGGCCCCGACACGCTATCCTCGCCCGCCAAGCGCCATATAATAATGTCCCGTAATAATGTCCGGCTTGGCCGCCGGCGCGTTCAGCGGCCGGCATTGCGCATTGAGGACGACCCCATGTCCGATTCCATCGTCGTGACCGACGACGGCGCCGTTCGCGTCATCCGGATGAATCGCCCGGAAAAGAAGAACGCGCTGACCCAGCCGATGTATGCGGCGATGACCCGCGCCATGCGCGAGGCGGAGGCGAACGAGGCGATCCGCTGCCTCGTGCTCGCCGGCGGCCAAGGCGCGTTCTGCGCCGGCGCCGATATCGGCGAGTTTCTCAAATCGGCGCAAAGCGGCGGCTTACGGCCGCATACGCTGGACTTTCTCAAGGCGCTGGCCAGCAACCAGAAGCCGTTGGTCGCGGCCGTCGGCGGGCTTGCCCCGTCGGCATCGGCACCACCCTGCTGTTCCACTGCGATCACGTCGTCGCCGCGACCGATGCCACCTTCACTACGCCATTCCTGAAGCTGGCGCTGATCCCGGAAGCGGCGTCGAGCCTGTTGGCGCCGATGCGCATGGGCTATGCGCGCGCCTTCGAGATGCTGGTGATGGGGCACCCGCTTTCGGCCGAGCAGGCGCGGGAAGCCGGCATCGTCAATAAGGTGGTCGAAGCCGCCGCGGTCGATGCCGTTGCGTTGCAGGCGGCGCGGGAGATCGCGGCGCTTCCGGCCGGCGCCGTCGCGGTGTCGCGGCGGCTCTTACGCGGCCATCTTGACGCTGTGGTCCGGCAGATCGATACCGAAGTGATGCATTTCAAGGACCGTCTGCAGTCGGACGAAGCGCGCGCCGCGTTTTCCGCGTTCCTGGCGCGCAAGAAGTGAGGCGGCGATGTCGCTTGCCGGCAAAACCCTGTTCATCACCGGCGCCTCGCGCGGCATAGGGCTTGCGATCGCGCTACGCGCCGCGCGCGACGGCGCCAATATCGCCATCGCCGCGAAAACCGCCGAGCCGCATCCGAAGCTGCAAGGTACGATCTATACCGCGGCCGACGAGATCGAACGCACCGGCGGCAAGGCACTTCCGCTGGTGGTCGATGTGCGCGACGAAGCGGTCGTGCGAGACGCGCTCGACCGGACGGCACAAAAATTCGGCGGCATCGATATCGTCGTCAACAATGCCAGCGCCATCCAGCTCACACCGGTCGTCGACACCGACATGAAGCGGTTCGACCTCATGCACCAGATCAACGCGCGCGGCACCTTCGTCGTCTCGAAATGGGCTATCCCCCATCTGGCGAAGGCGGCCAATCCGCACATCCTCATGATCTCGCCGCCGCTCGATATGAAGGAGAAATGGTTCGCGCCGCACACCGCCTACAGCACGGCGAAGTTCGGCATAAGTCTGGTCGTGCTGGGCTTGGCCGGCGAGCTGCGTAACCAGGGCATCGCCGTGAACGCGCTATGGCCGCGCACCATCATCGCCACCGCCGCGATCAAAAACCTGCTCGGCGGCGAGGCGCGGATGCGTCAGGCCCGCAAGCCAGACATCATGGCGGACGCGGCTCATGCCATTTTCACAAGCCCGTCGCGCGAACTGACCGGCCGCTTTCTCATCGACGACAATTTTCTCGCCGAACGCGGCGTTACCGACTTCGATCGCTATCGCGTCGACCCGGGAGAACCTCTGGCGCAAGACTTTTTTTTGCCGGACGACATCCCGCCGCCGCCAGGCGTAGCAACCGTTGAAACTTATGGAGACCGCCGGTGACCTATCGGGCTCCGCTCGCCGACATCGGCTTCGCGCTCAAACACGGCGCCGCGTTTTCAGCCGCACTCGACGAAGGGCTGTTCGGCGATCTCACCATGGACGTGGTCGAGGCGGTGCTGGCCGAAGCCGGCCGCCTCGCTGGCGAAGTCATCGCCCCGCTTAATCGGGTCGGCGACACCTTCGGGACGCCGTTCAAGGACGGTGTCGTCACCACCGCGCCGGGCTGGAAGGAAGCCTACAAAACCTGGCGCGACGGCGGCTGGAACGGGCTGGCGGCGCCGGTGGAATGGGGCGGCCAGGCGTTGCCGCAGTCGATCAACATCGCCTGCATCGAAATGTGGAATGCCGCAGCCATGGCGTTTGCCGTCGGCCCGCTGTTGACCATCGCGGCAATCGACGCGCTACACGCCCACGGCAGCGACGAACTCAAGCGCATCTACCTGGAGAAAATGGTGACCGGCGAATGGACCGGCACCATGCAGCTCACCGAGCCGCAGGCCGGCTCCGACGTCGGCGCGTTGCGCACCCGCGCCGAACGCGCCGCCGACGGCAGCTATCCGCATCAAAGGCCAGAAAATCTTCATCACCTATGGCGAGCACGACCTCACCGAAAACATCATCCACTTCGTGCTGGCGCGCCTGCCCGACGCGCCGCCCGGCACGCGGGGCACTTCGCTGTTCCTGGTGCCGAAATTCTTGCCCAATGCCGACGCCTCGCCGGGCCAGCGCAATGACGTGCGCGCCCATTCGGTCGAGCACAAGCTCGGCATCCACGGTTCGCCAACCTGCACCATGATTCTCGGCGACGAAGGCGGCGCCGTAGGCTTCCTGATCGGCGAAGAGAATGCCGGCATGGCATGCATGTTCACCATGATGAACCGCGCACGGCTGGCGATCGGCGTGCAAGGCGTCGGCATCGCCGAGGCGGCCACCCAGCAGGCGCTGGCTTATGCCCGCGAGCGCGAGCGGCCGCACGCCTGGCATGAAGGCGACGGAATCCGCAGCCCTGATCGCCTATCCCGACGTCAAGCGCATGCTGCTCACCATGCGCGCGCTCACCGGCGCCGCGCGCGCCATTTGCTATTCGACCGCGATGGCGCTCGATAAACTTCCAACGCTCGGCCGATGAGGCCGCGCGAAAAGCCGCCCATGACCGCCTGTCGCTGCTCACGCCGGTCGCCAAGGCGTTCTCCACCGACATCGCCAACGAGGTCACCTCGCTCAGCATCCAGGTGCACGGCGGCATGGGCTTTGTCGAAGAGACCGGCGCGGCGCAGCTGTTTCGCGATGCGCGGATTGCCGCGATCTATGAAGGTACCAACGGCATACAGGCCATCGACCTAGTGACGCGCAAGCTACCGCTCGGCGGCGGCGACGCCGTCTCGGCGCATCTCAAGGATTTGCGTGGCATCGTCGATGCCGTAGCGCCAGCAACGATCCGGCATTCGGCTGGACGTCAACGCGGCTCGGTGAAGCGCTCGACAGCCTCACCCGCGCGACGCAATGGTTCCAAGGCCAAAACGGCAAGGATGCCGATGCGGCACTGGCCGGCGCCAGCCTATCTGCGGCTGTTCGGCATCACCACCAGCAGCTGTACCTGGCGCAACAGGCGCTCGCCGCGATCAGGCTCGGCGAAACGGCCCAGCACCGCCTGGCGCTGGCGCGGTTTTTTGCCGAGAATTTTGCCGTTCAAGCCGGCGGGCTCGAACGCCCCGTCGTCGAAGGCGCGCCCGGGCTGCTCGGTGCCGACGCGGCGCTGGCGTAAGCGAGCCAAAAGATGATGGGTTTCGCTGACGCTCAACCCACCCTACATTTGTCCGATGTCCACACTCCTGATCAGCCACCCCGCCTTCCTCGAACATCTCACTCCGGCCGGCCACCCCGAGCGGCCCGACCGGCTGCGTGCCATCGAGCAGGCGCTGGAAGCGGAAAAGTTCCAGCCGCTTGCCCGCGAGCAGGCGCCGATGGCGGCCATCGAAACCATCGCGCTGTGCCATCCGATGGACTACATCGTCGAGCTGCCGCGAAGCCTCGCCCAAGGAAGGCATGGTGCGGCTCGGCCGATACTTCGATGTCGCCCGGCACATTCGAAGCGGCCTTGCGCGCGGCCGGCGGTGCCGTCCTCGCGGTCGACGAGGTGCTGGCCAAGAGGACGACCAACGCCTTCGTCGCCACGCGACCGCCCGGCCACCACGCCGAGACCGCGCGGCCGATGGGCTTTTGCCTGTTCGACAACGCCGCCATCGCCGCGCGTTACGCGCGAAAGCATCGCGGCATCGCCCGTGCCACGATCGTCGATTTCGACGTGCATCACGGCAACGGCTCGCAGGAGATTTTCTGGGCCGACAAATCGGTGATGTATTGCTCGACCCACCAGATGCCGCTGTTTCCCGGCTCTGGCGCGGTCATAGAGTCCCGGTAACGCACAACACCGTGGTCAACGCGCCGCTGCGCCCCGGCGACGGCGGCGAAGCGTTCCGCTCAGCCTTCGAAGATCAAAATCCTGCCGCGGCTGCGCGAGTTCCGGCCGGAGCTGGTCATTATCTCAGCCGGCTTCGACGCCCATATGCGCGACCGGCTCGCCAGCATCAACCTCACCGAAGACGAATTTCGTCTGGGTGACGCAAAAGATCATGGACGTTGCCGATCATTGCGCCGAGGGCCGCGTCGTATCGCTGCTCGAGGGCGGCTATGATCTCCGCGCGCTCGGCAATTCGGTCGCCGCCCACGTCACGACGCTGATGCAAGGATAGCGACGGCGCCGCGGCAAACACGCTAGTATCGGAACATTGCGACTAGGAGAGCCGGGAATGGCGCAAAAAGCCAACAGCGATATTGCGCAACTGCCGTTCGAGCGCGCGATCGAGGAATTGGAATCGATCGTAAAGCGGCTCGAAGAAGGCAAGGTGCCGCTTGAGGAATCGGTCGCCATCTATGAGCGCGGCGAGGCGCTCAAACGCCGTTGCGAGGATTTGTTGCGCCAAGCCGAGGCGCGCGTCGAAAAGATCACGCTCGACGCGCAAGGCAAACCGACCGGCACCGAGCCGCTCGACGTCGAATAATTCTCAGGCCCGGCGCCGTCCCCCTCTTCGGAAATCCCCAACTCCCGCGAAAAGCTACCCATAAA
>CAWGCU010000029.1:0-334340 GCA_963821175.1 uncultured Alphaproteobacteria bacterium | reverse complement strand
AGCGATCTGTCAGTACCGCGAGATCACTTTACCGCAAACGGTATCCAACGAAATACTTTTTACGTCAAACGAAAACCGCATTCCATCGGTATTTCTTGGGGGTCAAAAAAATACCGTGTCAGCATCAATGGCTTGGAAGAGGCCGCGTCCGAGGGAAGCAATCCGTTTAACTTAACTCGCCCCGGCCGCCCGTTACAGGTTGACTTTCGGCCATTCGACCCTATGTTTCGGCGCAACTGAGGCAGATTCGGCCGCCCTGCGCCTTCCCCCAGTTCGATTTTCCTCATCGCAGGCGGTCCAATACGAGGGTTTATGTCGTTTTCACATCTCGGCTTGTCCGAAAAAGTACTCGCTGCCGTTGCGGCGACTGGTTACAAAACTCCGACCCCCATCCAAGATCAGGCCATCCCCCACGTGCTCGCCCGGCGCGACGTGTTGGGCATCGCCCAGACCGGCACCGGCAAGACGGCCGCCTTCGTGCTGCCGATGCTGACGATGCTGGAAACGGGCCGGGCGCGAGCGCGCATGCCGCGCACGCTGATTCTGGAGCCGACCCGCGAGCTCGCGGCGCAGGTCGAAGAGAGCTTCATCAAATACGGCGTCAACCACAATAAGCTCAACGTCGCGCTGATCATCGGCGGCGTGTCGTTCGACGACCAGGACGCCAAGCTGATGCGCGGCGTCGACGTGTTGATCGCGACGCCCGGCCGTCTGCTCGACCATAACGAGCGCGGACGGCTTCTGCTCAGCGGCGTCGAGCTCCTCGTCATCGACGAGGCCGATCGCATGCTGGATATGGGCTTCATCCCGGACATCGAGCGCATCTGCAAGCTGGTGCCGTTCACCCGCCAGACGCTGTTCTTCACGGCCACCATGCCGCCGGAAATCCGGCGCATCACCGAGCAGTTCCTCAGCAATCCGGTGCGCGTTGAAGTCTCAAGACCCGCCACCACCGTCGCCACCACGACCCAGCTCCTGGCGCGATCCGGCCGCGACGGCTTTGAGAAGCGCGACACGCTGCGCCGCCTGATCCGCTCCGCCGAGGGCATGAAGAACGGCATCATCTTCTGCAACCGCAAACGCGACGTCGCCACGCTGCATCGCTCGCTCTTGCGCCACGGCTTTTCGGTGCAGGCGCTGCACGGCGACATGGACCAGTCGGCGCGCACCGCGGCGCTCGAGCAATTTCGCAAGAACGAAGTCACGCTGTTGGTCGCCTCCGACGTCGCCGCGCGCGGCCTCGATATTCCGGACGTCAGCCACATCTATAATTTCGACGTGCCGATCCATGCCGACGACTACGTGCACCGCATCGGCCGCACCGGCCGCGCCGGACGAAGCGGCACCGCCATCACCATTGTCGCCGGATCGAACGATGCCAAAGCCGTCGCCGCGATCGAAAAGCTTATCGGCCAGACAATTCCCTTCATGGACAATATCCCCGGCACACCTGCCGAGCCGCAGCACGAGCCGAGACGCGAACCACGACACGAACAAAGACACAAACCACGGCAAACGGGGCGACCGCAGCGCGGACGGCACGAGCACCAGCAGCGACCCCAGCAGCCGGAGCGCCAGCAGCCATCGCAGCAGCAGCAGCCGCCGGCCCCGGTCGCGCGCATCGAAGAGGCGAGATCGCGCCGCGCCCCACAGCCCGTGCACAAGCCCATGGACGACGGCGATGCCTCGCACCTGCCGGCCTTCCTGCTGCGCCCGGTGACGGTCAAAGCCTAGCAACAACGAAAATTCCGGCGTCCTCAGCGACGCCGTTGTTATGTCAGGCTTTCCCCGACGAAGCGGTTATTTACCGCTCATTCACGGCCATCCCCTAAGTTGCAACGTGATTACACAGTCCGGGCTGTCACTTCCGGCCTTCCCACCGCGATCGGAGACATTTTATGGGAGTGCCCCGCGACGAGCACGAACGGACGCTCGCATTCGCCGACATCGCATTGGGGCAGATCAAGGCGCTCGCCCAGGCCGCGACACCGCGCAATTTCGAAATCTGGTACAACTACGCCACCGGCTATAACCCGGCGCTCAACCAGCTGATCAATCAAACGCTCGAGCAGAAGGGCGCGCTCGGCGAGGCCGATCTCGAAGAGATCTACGCCACATATATCGCGGCCAGCCAGGCGACCGACCGCATCGACACCGTCAACTCGCGCATGCTCGGCGAGATCAAACAGGTTTTGGACACCATCGACGCCGCCAGCGGCACGGCGACCAACTACTCGGCCAGCCTCGCCGCCGCGACCGCGAGCCTCAAGGGCGCCAACGACGGCGAAGGCTTGCGCGCCGTGATCGAGCGCCTGGTCCAGGGCGCCAAGGACATGGAGCACAACAACAAGAAGCTCGAAGCACGGCTGTCGGCGTCGAAGCAGGAGATCGAGCAGCTTCAGGAAAACCTCCAGGCGGTGCGCACCGAGAGCCTGACCGATCCGCTGACCACGCTGTCGAACCGTAAGTTCTTCGATCAGGCTTTGGCCAAAGCCATGACCGAAGCGAAAGAAAGCAATCAGCCATTGGCGCTGTTGATGGCCGACATCGACCACTTCAAGAGCTTCAACGACAAATTCGGCCATCTCACCGGCGACCAGGTGCTGCGTCTGGTGGCGCTGTCGATGAAACAGAACGTCAAAGGCCTGGACGTCGCCGCGCGCTACGGCGGCGAGGAATTCGTCGTCGCGCTGCCGAACACCGCGCTGCAATCGGCGATCACGGTGGCCGACCATATCCGCCGCGCCGTCATGACCAAGGAATTGATGAAACGCTCCAGCGGCGAACGGCTCGGCCGGGTGACGATCTCGATCGGCGCCGCTGTCTTACGCCCGCACGATACCGCGCAGTCTTTGATCGAACGCGCCGACATGTGCCTCTATGCCGCCAAGCGCAACGGCCGCAATCGCGTCATCTGCGAGGCCGATCCCGAAGCGCGCCCGCAAGCCGCGCCGGCGCGGGTGGCGTAAGCCGTTCGCAAAGCGCGCGGAGCGCCGCCTTCGCGCTGCGATTACTTACCGCGTGTCCGGCGCGGCTTTACAATTTCGCGCCTTAATCGACGATAGCGATCCTATCCGGCTCGAGGCGTGAGCTTCGCTTCGGCCTTTGCGGACATGTATCAAGCGTGACTTCCTTTCACGACATGATTCGGAACTTCGATAACCAGGCAACGGATGTGCAGCATGCCGAGTGACCGTCGGAAGCTATTTCTGGAAGGGCCGATCGGCTCTGCGCTTCTAAGGCTTGCGGTTCCGATATCCTCGGCAACATATTGCAGACAGGATATCAACTGACTGACGCGTTCTGGGTCGGGCGTTTGGGCGGAGCGGCGGTCGCCGCCGTTGCGGTAAGCTTCCCAATAACATTCCTGGCTATTGCGTTAGGTGCCGGCCTTGCGATCGCCGGGGCAACTTTGTCGGCGCAGTACATGGGCGCCGGCCGGCAAGACATGGTCAATCACGTTGCCGCTCAGACAATGCTGATGGTTGCCATCACGTCAGTCGTCATGGGTGCGGCAGGCTATGTACTGTCGCCATACCTGCTCGAACTCATCGGCGTGGCGCCGGATGTCTACTACGGGGCGCTCGGCTTTATGCGAGTGTCCTTCATCGGCATTATCTTTGTTTTTCTATACGGGATGTTCCAAGCGCTGATGCGTGGCGTTGGCGAAACAAGAATGCCTCTGATCATCGTCCTTGGAACTGTGGTTTTGAATTTTCTGTTTGATCCGCTCTTTATTTTCGGCTGGCGATGGCTCCCTGGCCAGGGCGTGATGGGTGCCGCGCTGGCAACCTTGGCGACACAAGGGCTCGCCGCGCTGCTCGGCATGATCATTTTCCTGCGAGGCCGCCACGGTATTCAGCTTGGATGGCGCGATTTCCGGCCCGATCCGCAATACATCAAACGCGCTTTTTTCCTGGGCCTGCCGGGCTCAATCGAGCTTTCGACACGCGGGCTCGGGCCATTGCTGATGACCTTTTTGGTCACGGGCTTTGGAACCGTCACCCTAGCCGCCTACGGCATCGGATCGAACATCCTGCAATTCATCACAATTCCGGCGATGGGCCTGTCGATGGCGGTGTCCACGTTAGTCAGCCAAAACATCGGAGCCGGGAATATCCAGCGAGCCTCCCACGTGACGCTGCTAGGCTCGGCGTGGGGTTTCGTCATTCTCACCGTCGTCGGCCTGATCGCCTACCTTTTCGCGCCCGCTTTGGTCGCCTTCTTTGTCCCTGGCGATTCCGCTGTCATTGCCGAGGGCGCCCACTTCATCCGCGTGATGTGCCTCGCATGGGGGGCCATCGGCGTGCAGCTTTGCATCGTGTCGGCATTCCGCGCCTCCGGAAACTTGCTCGTCGCGATGGTGATCGCAATCATTTCGCAGTTTATGTTCCAATTTCCTCTCGCTTACATCCTATCCGGGCACACCGGACTTCAGGCGACCGGCTTATGGTGGTCTTTTCCGGTCGCAAATATTGCGTCGGCTCTCATATCAGCATGCTGGTTCGCGCAAGGCGGATGGAAAAAGACCCGGCTGACCGAGGAAGACAAAGAGGTCGCCAAAGTGACCGAGGAAACTATTGCCGAGGAGGGCATACGGTAACGTCCGCTCTGACCGCGCTGTGGCACTTGATGATCCACAGCGGTCTTCGCGGCGGCTGTCAATTTACACCGCATATTGCCGCTACGCTGCGCTCGGCGTAGAACGCCGGAAGATGCCTCCCCAACGTCCCATTCTCATCGCCGGCGGCGGCCCGGTCGGCGTCATTACGGCGCTGGCGTTGGCGCGCCAGGGTTTTGCGGTCGAGGTCTTCGAGGCCGAGCAGCGGGTCAACGACAATCCGCGCGCCGCAACCACCCATGCGGCGACGCTTGAAATCCTCGAAGCTTTGGGCCTCGTCGACGACGTCATGGCGCGCGGTCTGATCGAGCCCAACTTCCGGGTCTGGGATCGCGCCGCCCGCGAAGTGATCGCCGAGTTCGATTTCGGCGTCCTGAAGGACGATACGCGCTACCCTTTCGTCGTGCAGTGCGAGCAGCACAAGCTCGCCAATATGACCATCGAGCGTCTTGGCCGGCTCGCCCATGCTTCAGTCGCGTTCTCGTCGCGCATCGTAAATTTCGAGCAATTCGACGACCGGGTCGAAGCCGAGGTCGAGACGCCTTCCGGCGTCCGCTGCGTCACGGGCAGCTATCTGATCGGCTGCGATGGCGGCCGCTCGACGGTGCGCAAAACGCTCGGCATCGACTTCGAAGGTTTTACGCATCCGGAGCGGTTTTTGATCCTGACCACGCCGTTTTCGTTCGACACTCTCTATGCCCAATGCTCGCGCAATTACTTCTCCGATGCGCAGGAATGGTGCGCGCTGTTCAAAGTCACCGGCGACGACGGCAAGGGGTTGTGGCGCCTGTTGTTCCCGACACGCCTCGGCGAAACCGACGAGCAGGCTTTCGACGAGCACACGGTGCAGCAGCGGCTGCAGAATTTCTTCCCGAAAGCGGGCGACTATCCGGTTTTTCACCGCAACATCTACAATGTCCACCAGCGGGTGGCGGCGACGTTCCGTAAAGGCCGCGTCTTCCTTGCCGGAGACTCCGCCCACGTCAACAATCCGCTGGGCGGGCTCGGCTTGAATTTCGGCATTCACGACGCGGTCGAGCTTGCCGGACTGCTCGGCCAAGTCATGCGCGGCGAAGCGCCTGCCGATCGTCTCGACAGCTACGACCAGCGGCGCCGGCCGTTGAACGTCGAATACGTCCAACAGCAGACCATCGCCAACAAGAAGCGGCTCGAGGAAAAGGATCCGGCGGCGCGGGCTCGCAGCAATGCAGCGTTGCGGGCGACCGCAGCCGATCCGGCAGCGCACCGCGCCTATTTGCTGCGCGCCTCGCTAATCGAAAGTGTACGGAAGCCGAAGCCGGAGTGATTACTGCGCGTGCGGTTGCGCGGTGTCTACTGCCGGCTCGATCTGCACCGATTCGCCGCAGCCGCAGGCCGCGGTCTGGTTCGGATTGTTGAACACGAATTGCGCCGACAATTTCGCGACCTTGTAGTCCATCTCGGTGCCGAGCAGGAACAGCACCGCCTTGGGGTCGATCAGGATGCGCACGCCCTTGTCCTCGATCACCTCGTCGAGCGGATTGACGGCCTCGGCATATTCCATGAAGTAGCTCATGCCGGCGCAGCCGCCGTTCTTGACGCCGACGCGCACCGCCGCGATCGGGCGTTCGGCTCTCGCCATCACCGCCTTGATGCGCTCGGCTGCGGCATCGGTGAGCCGCATCACTTGAGGTCTTGGCCGGGCTGTCGCCATCTTCTAGCTCCTCGCGTGCTGACTTAGCGCACGCCCGTTACGACCTGGAATAACTCAAAAATACTAACGCCTTACCTAGCTTGATGTAGTGCGGCCGCGCGCATTGCGCAACTCACCACATATTGAGCTCCGTGCGCGCCTCGTCCGACATGCGGCTGGGGTCCCACGGCGGATCCCAGACGATGGTGACCTTGGCCTCGCGCACACCGGGCACGCCCGCGACCGCGTTCTCCACCTGCGCCGGTAGTTCGGCAGCCGACGGGCAGTTTGGCGTGGTCAGCGTCATGTCGATCTTGACCACGCGGTCGTCGTCGATGTCGACCTTGTAGATCAGGCCCAGCTCGTAAATGTCCGAGGGGATTTCGGGATCGTAGACGGTTTTGATCGCGCCGACGATCTCGTCGGTCAGCCGCGACATTTCGTCGGCTGGAATCGTCGAAGGCCGTTCCCCGGCATCGGCGGAGACCGGAGCGGCTGCGGTATTTTCCGTGTCGATTTTCGGTTCATCGGTCATGTGAAGACATCCTTCACGCAAAAAACTCTTGCGCTTTGACAAGCGCCTGCGCAAGGCAATCGATCTCCTCGCGCGTATTGTACATGGCAAATGAGGCGCGGCAGGTGGCCGAGACGCCGAAGCGCGCCAATAGCGGCATGACGCAGTGGGTGCCGGCGCGCACCGCGACGCCGGAGCGGTCGATGATGGTCGCGACGTCGTGCGGATGGGCGCCCTTGATCTCGAAGGAGACGATCGGACCCTTGTTCTTGGTGTTGCCGATGATGCGCAGCGAATTGATCTCGCGCAGCCGGTCGTGAGCGTAGCGCAGCAGGCCCGCCTCGTGCTCGCGGATGCGCGCCTTGCCGACGCTTGCCACATAGTCGATCGCGGCGCCGAGCCCGATCGCTTGCACGATCGACGGTGTGCCGGCCTCGAATTTGTGCGGCGGTTCGCCATAGGTGACGCGGTCCTGGAACACCTCGCGGATCATCTCGCCGCCGCCGTTGAAAGGCGGCATGGCGTCGAGGTGCTGGTATTTGCCGTAGAGCACGCCGATGCCGGTCGGGCCGTAAAGCTTGTGGCCGGTAAAGGCGTAGAAATCGCAATCGATGTCCTGGACGTCGACGTCGAGATGCACCGCTGCTTGCGCCCCGTCGAGCAACACCGGAATGCCGCGGGCATGCGCAATGCGCACGACTTCCTTCGCCGGCACCAAAGTGCCAAGCATGTTCGACATGTGAGTAATGGCAACCAGCTTCGTCCGCGGCGTCAAAAGCTTCTCGAACTCGTCGATGAGGAAATGGCCCTCGTCGTCGACCGGCGCCCATTTGAGCACCGCGCCCTGGCGCTCGCGCAGGAAATGCCAGGGCACGATGTTGGAATGGTGCTCCATGATCGAGAGCACGATCTCGTCGCCCGGCTTTATGCGCTCGCGGCCGAAGGTGTAGGCGACGAGGTTGATCGCCTCGGTGGCGTTGCGGGTGAAGATGACCTCTTCCTTGCGCTTGGCGTTGAGGAACGCCGCAACTTTTTCGCGCGCGCCCTCGTAGGCCTCGGTCGCCTCGTTGGCGAGGTAATGCAGGCCACGATGCACATTGGCGTATTGCGAGGTGTAGGCCTGGTTGAGGCGATCAAGCACGGCTTGCGGTTTTTGCGCCGAAGCGGCGTTGTCGAGATACACGAGCGGCTTGCCGTAGACCTGCATGCCAAGGATCGGGAAGTCCGCGCGGATGCGGTTGACGTCATAGGCGCCTATGGGCTGAGCGATATTCATGTCAGCGCGCCTCGAGCCAAGCCACGACAGCATCCATCAGCGCCTCGCGCAGGCCGGCATGTTCGATGCCTTCGATGGCCTCGCCGAGAAAGGCCCGGATCAGTAGCGCCTCGGCTTCGGGCTGCGGAATGCCGCGCGCCATCAGATAGAATTTCAGGTCGTCGTCGAGCGCGCCGGCCGTCGCGCCATGACCACACTGCACGTCGTCGGCAAAAATCTCGAGCTCCGGCTTATTGTCCGCCTCGGCGCGCTCCGAAAGCAGCAGCGCCCGCGTCATCATCTTGGCGTCGGTTTTTTGCGCATGCGGCCGCACGATGATGCGGCCCTGGAACACGCCATGAGCCTCGTCGTCGAGCACCGTCTTGAACATTTCCCGGCTCTGGCAGCCGCGGGCGGCGTGGTCGGCGATCAACGTCGTATCGGCATGCTGCCGGCCTTTGATCAAGGTGGCGCCGCGGATGCCGGCGACGGTGTCCTCGCCGTCGAATTTCAAGAACAGCTGGTTGCGCACCACGGCGCCGCCGGCGGTGAAAGTGAATGCGTTGAAGCGCGCCCGCGCGCCGATCGCAGCCGCCAGCGTCGAGACGTGCAGCGCGTCGGCGCCCTCGCCGATGATTTTCACGTGATCGACATGGGCCTCGTCGCCGATAAAAATCTCGAGCGCCGCATTGACCTGATAGTCGCTGCCAGCCGGGCCCTCATGGCTCTCGATCAGCATGGCGCGGGCGCCCTGCTCCACCACCACCAGCGAGCGCGTGAAGGTGGCGGCGGGTTTATCCGAGGCGACGAAGAGTAGATGAATCGGCCGCTCGATGGTCGAGCCGGCGGCGATGCGGATCACGGCGCCGTCGCCCATCAGCGCGGTATTGAGCGCGACCGCGGCGTCGCTTGCCGGCGCGAGCTTGCCGAGATGAGAACTGAGCGTCGGATCGCCATTGGACAGCGCATCGGCGAGCGAGCCGACCGCAAGCCCCGGCTCCAGGCCGGCAACGTCGGACAGTTCGACCACGAAAGCGCCGTCGACAAACACCAGCCGGCGGGTCTCGACGTCGCCGAGCAAGGCGCCGGCCGTCTTGGCCCGCGCCTTGGCCGCGGCATCGGGCGGCGCGGCGAGCGGTTTTGCCTCGCGCATCAGCGCGCGCAGGTCGGTGTATTTCCAGTCCTCGATGCGGCGATGCGGCAGGCCATTCTTGGCGAACACATCGAACGCCGCCGCGCGCTGCGCCGTGATCGCGCCGTCGCCGGGCAGCCGCCCGCGCGCCTGCGAAAAGGCCTGCGCCAGCGCGGTCTCCGCCGCGGTCTTGATGATGGCGACTTCGGCGTTCACGCCGGGACCTCTTCCTGATATTCGGCATAGCCGCGCGCTTCGAGCTCGTGCGCCAATTCCTTGCCGCCGGTCTTGACGATACGGCCCTTCGACAGCACGTGCACCACGTCGGGCACGATGTAGTCGAGCAGCCGCTGATAATGGGTGATGACGACGAAGGCGCGCTCCTTCGAGCGCAGCCGGTTGACGCCTTCGGAGACGATGCGGAGCGCATCGATGTCGAGGCCGGAATCGGTCTCGTCGAGCACGCCGAGCCGCGGCTCGAGCAGCGTCATCTGCAAAATCTCGTTGCGCTTCTTCTCGCCGCCGGAAAAGCCGACATTGACGGCGCGGCGCAGCATCTCCTGCTCGATGTCGAGCTTGCCTGATACCTCACGCACCTTCTTGAGAAACTCCGGCGTGGACAGCTCGGCCTGGCCGCGCTTTTTGCGTTGCGCGTTGAGCGCGGTGCGCAGGAACGTCATGGTGGCGACACCGGGGATTTCCAGCGGATATTGGAAAGCGAGGAACAAGCCAGCGGCGGCACGCTCGTCGGGCGTCATGTCGAAGATGTTCCTGCCGTCGAAGCGCACCTCGCCCGCGGTCGGCGTGTAGTCGGCCTTGCCGGCGAGCACATAAGCGAGCGTCGATTTGCCGGACCCGTTCGGGCCCATGATGGCGTGCACCTCGCCGGCATTCACGGTGAGGTCGAGACCCTTGAGGATCTCTTTGCCGTCGATTTCGACGTGCAGATTTTTAATTTCCAGAAGCGACATTGTCCTCTTTCCGATTGCCGCGCTCATATGCGCTCAGCAAATGCAGTTGCTCAATCCTCGTCGTCCGCCGCCGTATGGGGCGGCGAGAAGTATTTGTTGGGCAGAATAGTGCCAGTGAAACCGTCGCGCCGGGCGCGCTCCCGGGCCGCCCGCATTTCGACGGGCGTGCAGCGGTAGCCGCAAATGCGCCACGCCAATTGGTCGGTGCGCGCGAGGCCGAATTCGAGCTGCGATACCGAATGCTCGTAGATGATCCAGTACTCGCTTTGGCGGACGCTGACATTGTAATAGGCGCCCTTGTGATTGTGGTACGTCACGATCGGCGGATGGCCCTGCCGGCGCACTTGCCGCTCGAGCGTCGTCATGATGGCCTCGACGCTTTCATGCAGCACGTCGAGGCCGGGCTCCCGCGCGGCCGCCAATTCCACCAGTGCTTCAAGTTCCGGCATTTCAAGCCAGGTCGCCATTGTCGCCGCCCAACAAATCGTCACTCATAAACCGTCATCCGACGCTGCCTTCCAGTGAGACCGAGATCAGCTTCTGCGCCTCGACTGCGAATTCCATCGGCAACTGTTGCAGCACGTCCTTGACGAAGCCGTTGACCACCAGCGCCGTCGCCTCCTCGGCCGACAGACCGCGCTGCCGGCAATAGAACAGCATCTCCTCGGAAATCTTCGACGTCGTCGCTTCGTGCTCGAACACGGTCGAGGAATTCTTGGCCTCGATATAGGGCACGGTATGGGCGCCGCATTTGTTGCCGATCAGGAGCGAATCGCAATTGGTGAAGTTGCGCGCGCCGGTGGCGCGGCGATGCGCGGTGACCAGCCCACGATAGGTGTTGTTGGAGTGGCCGGCGGCGATGCCCTTACTGATGATGCGGCTCGTCGTATTCTTGCCGAGATGCAGCATCTTTGTACCGGAATCGACCTGCTGATAGCCGTTGGAGATCGCGATCGAGTAGAACTCGCCGCGCGAATTGTCGCCGCGCAGGATGCAGCTTGGATATTTCCAGGTGATCGCCGAGCCGGTCTCGAGCTGGGTCCAGGAAATCTTGGCGTTCTTGCCGCGGCAATCGCCGCGCTTGGTGACGAAATTGTAGACGCCGCCCTTGCCCTTGGCGTCGCCCGGATACCAGTTCTGGATGGTCGAATATTTAATCTCGGCGTCGTCGAGCGCGACCAACTCGACTACGGCGGCGTGGAGCTGGTTCTCGTCGCGCATCGGCGCGGTGCAGCCTTCGAGGTAGCTGACATAGGAGCCGCGGTCGGCAATGATCAGCGTGCGCTCGAACTGGCCGGTATTGCGCTCGTTGATGCGAAAATAGGTCGACAGCTCCATCGGGCAGCGCACGCCCGGCGGCACGTAGACGAATGAGCCGTCGGAAAACACCGCCGTATTGAGCGTGGCGAAAAAGTTGTCGCTGATCGGCACCACGGTGCCGAGATATTTCTTCACCAGTTCGGGATGTTTTTGGATCGCTTCCGAGATCGGCATGAACAGCACGCCGGCCTTGGCCAGTTCGGCCTGGAACGTGGTGGCGACCGAAACCGAATCGAACACGGCGTCGACCGCGACGCGTCGCAACGGGCTGGCGTTACCATCCTCCCCGACTTCGTCATCCGTCTTCTGGATGCCGAGCAGCGCCTCGCGCTCGCGCAGCGGAATTCCGAGTTTCTCGTATGTGCGCAGAATCTCGGGATCGATCTCGTCGAGCGATTTCGGCCCGTCCTTCTTCTTTGGCGCCGAGTAATAATAGAGGTCCTGATAGTCGATCGGGCCGTACTCGACCTTGGCCCATTTCGGCTCTTGCATGGTCAGCCAGCGCTTATAGGCGTCGAGCCGCCAGGCCAGCATCCAGTCCGGCTCGCTCTTCTTGGCCGAGATGAAACGCACCGTGTCCTCCGACAGGCCTTTCGGGGCCTTGTCGGATTCGATCAGCGTCTCAAAGCCATACTTGTATTGATCGACGTCGATGCGCCGGACCTGATCGACGGTCTCTTGTACTGCCGGCATTCGTCCCTCCGCTCACGGTTTCAAGGACCGCGGGTTGGATTTGTCGGATATGGTCGGTGTCCTGTCTCTGGTCACCCCATCTGCGGGCGTTTGAACGGTTCAAATCACCCAGGAATTCGTTCGGTTATGCAGCCAGTTAGGCTGCCATGCCTGCGTGGCCCTTAGATAATGCAGTTGCGAGCTTTCTCCAAGCGTCGAGGAGCCTTTCGATATCGGTTTCGGTGGTGGCCCAGCCCAGGCTCAAGCGCACCGCGCCGCGCGTGAGCGCGGGCGAAACCCCCATTGCTGCAAGGACATGGGAGGGTTGGACCTTGCCGGAGGAGCAGGCGGCGCCTGAGGACACTGCGATGCCTTCGAGGTCAAAAGAAATAACCGCGGTCTCAGCCTTCATGCCTTCGGCGGCAAAAAGGGTCGTATTCGGCAGCCGCTCGGCTTGAGCGCCGAAGATCACTGCCGCGGGCGTGATCGCCTTGAGGCCGGTTTCCAGCTTTTGGCGCAAGGCGAGCATATGGTCCGCCTCCGCTGCACACTGGCGGCGCACCGCGGCTGCGGCGGCACCGAATGCGGCGATGCCGGCGACATTTTCCGTGCCGGCGCGCAAGCCGCGCTCCTGGCCGCCGCCGCGGATCAGCGGCTCGGGGAAATGAATGTCCTCACGCGACCGGATGAGTGCGCCGACGCCCTTCGGCCCGCCGATCTTATGGGCCGAGAGCGTCAGCAGATCGGCGCCGAGCGCATTGATATCGCAGGCGATGCGACCGGCCGCCTGCACCGCATCGACATGCAGCAGGCCGCCCGCGGCGTGCACGATGGCGGCGGCTTGCGCGATCGGCTGCACCACGCCGGTCTCGTTGTTGGCGAGCATGATCGAGACCAGCGGCCGCGATGCTTTGGCCAAGGCGTCGGCGAGCGCCGCAAGATCGACGCGGCCGTCCGCCTCGACCGCAACATCTACCACCGCGCCACGCGGAAACCGCCCGCCCGTTCGCACCGAGGAATGCTCGATCGCCGAGATCAGGAGCGTTTCCCGCGGCCGCCGCTCGTCCGCGGTCTGGATCGCCTGCGTCAGCGCCAGCATGTTGGCTTCGGTTCCGCTCGACGCGAAGACAACGTCGCCCGGCCGCGCCGCGACCAGCGCCGCCACTGCCTCGCGCGCCTCTTCGACCAGCCGTCGCGCCGCCCGCCCCTCGGCGTGCACCGAGGACGGATTGCCGGGAACCGAAAGCGCCTCGCGCAATGCCTCGGCGGCTTGCGGCCGCATGGGCGCGGTAGCGTTCCAATCGAAATAGCTGCGCTCGACCATGCTGGTTAAGCTTGCTTTTTGACCCCCGGCCTGTGCTAGAAGTCGCGACCCAATGCTTGCGCCGCCCAACGCACCTTGCCGGTTTTAAAATCTGAAATGGTTTTAGACACTTACGTGTGCGCTCCGGCAGCGTCAAGCGCGCCCGAATCCGCCGGTTAACCGGCCACAGCTATCGAGGTTCAAACATATGCCCGAGGTCATTTTCACGGGACCTGGAGGCCGCATCGAAGGCCGTTACCACCCGGCGCGGCAAAAAAACGCGCCGATCGGCATCGTGCTCCACCCGCACCCGCAATTCGGCGGCACGATGAACCATGCGATCGTCTATCAGATCTACTACGCCTTCGTGCATCGCGGCTTTTCCGCGCTGCGCTTCAACTTCCGCGGCGTTGGGCGCAGCCAAGGCGGCTTCGATCACGGCATCGGCGAATTGTCGGATGCCGCCGCCGCGCTCGACTGGGCGCAGACCGTCAACACCGAGGCACGCAGCTGCTGGATCGCCGGCTTCTCGTTCGGCGCCTGGATCGGCATGCAGCTTTTGATGCGCCGGCCGGAGATCGAGGGTTTCATCTCGATCGCGCCGCCGGCCAACCTTTACGACTTCTCGTTCCTGGCGCCCTGCCCGTCTTCCGGCCTGATCATCCACGGCGATAAGGACGCGGTGGTGCCGCCGCGCGACGTCACCAACCTCGTCGAAAAGCTCAAGACGCAAAAAGGCATCGTCATCGAGCAGAAGGTCGTTCCCGGCGCCAACCATTTCTTCGACGGCAAGGTCGAGCCGCTGATGACCGCCATCGGGGGTTATCTCGACAAGCGGCTGGGCAAGGGCGGACGGGCGACCAGCGCCGCCTAGGCTGCACGTTCGCGGCAACGCGGCGATTGTCTACATTAGATTGATCAATCGCCGGTAGTTATGCATCTTGGATTGCTGTAAGCTCGCGCGAATATTTTCATCGCCTCGCCTGACTGCGGCTGCCGATCGGCGAAAACTTTTTGCGAACTGACTTTTCGTCGATGGCTGCGTCAACCGTCGAGAGTGCCATGCGAAGACGCGATTTTGTTGTCGGGGGGATGGCCTGTCCGGCCGCGGCTGCGCTCGCGTGTTGCAAACCCGCGATGGCGTCGCCGCTGCCGCAAAAAATTGTCGACGTGCATTGCCATATCTTCAATTCGCAGGACTTGCCGATGGTCGACTTCATAGACAAGTCGCTCGTTCGCAATGCGCCCAACGAGGCAAAAATTTCGCCATACGTGCCTTTGATCGACGCCATGCTGAAGGACATAGCGACCCGCCTGCGCGACAGCACGGGCGACGAAAACAAATATTTGGATTCGATCGACGTCCTGGGGCACAAGGCGAGATCGGAAAGCGACATCGAGAAAAGCGAACTCCAGTTCGTAACTCGTTTGTTCAGGCAGTGGAATGGTCACGGTGCACTGCCGTTCGGACAGATAAAACTTACTCTGGAAGTCATCGGTTCATATTTTCCGATAATCGCCTTTGGATTGCTCCGGCGTGAATTGATCCCCGGAACGTTTACCGGCCCAAAGAATTTCAGCATCGGCAATGCGCTCGACAATTCCGACGACGCTTTTACGTTGGGGCCGGAGTTCGACCCGGATTATCTGGCCAATCAGCTCTACGATCCGGCGGTACCGAAAGGCAATATTTCGTATTCGATCAAGTGGGCCGTCATCTTCACGCGATATCGGCGCGAGCTTGCCGAAGAGCTCAATCGCGTGAACCATAACCGGGCGGTGCTTGTCACCCCGGCCTTGGTGGATTTCACGAAATGGCTCGATGCTTCGTCGAATAAAGTGACCGCAATGGCCGATCAAGTCGCTCTCATGGGGCGGCTTTCGCGTGAGATCCGGCAGGGCCAGCCCCATATCCACGGCTTCGTCGCCTTCGACCCGTTGCGGCAGGCGATCCATGACAAACTCGGTGGCGCGCCGGACGCCTCGCCGCTGGCGATAATCGACAAAGCGATCACGCAAGGCGGATTTATCGGGGTCAAGCTTTACCCGCCGATGGGATTTCGGGCGACGAGCAACGCCGCCGCCGGAGACGACTTTCCCTGCTGGGTCCGCTTCGGCTCAGGTTCGCCGGGATACGGCGAGAAATGCGTCAATCCTAAGAACACGGCGGACGGCCTTGGAAATGCTCCCGGCCAGATATTGGATGACGTCCTCGACAGGCTTTATGCCTGGTGTGTCGCCAACAATGTTCCAATCATGGCGCACACCAACAACTCGAATGAAGCAGGCCCAGGTTACGGGACGCGTGCGAGCCCCGATTACTGGACTCTCGTCCTGCAAAAGCAGCAATTCGGCAAGCTTCGTATCAACATGGCGCATTTCGGCGGCTTCAATGAAGCGTTCAAAACAGGAAGCCTCGATGCCAGCGCGCTCCCCCAAACGTGGGAATGGAAAATCGGGCGGATGTTTGCCGCCAATCCCAACGCAATGATCTTTTCCGACATCAGCTATTTCAGTGAAGTGCTCGAGCCGAAATCGAAGCAGCGGCAACAAACGCTGCTGGCGATGCGGCAGTTTTTGAAGGAATTTCCAAACAGCGATCGGCTTCTCATGTATGGCACCGACTGGTCGATGCTCGGGCACGACCCGAATTTCGGCACCAGGCCGCAGCCGCTGCCGGATATGGTCGCCGAATTCCTGGCCGACGCCGGCTATAGTTCGCAGGGCCAATTGGACAATATCTTCTATCGCAACGCCGCACGGTTCCTGGGTCTGCTGCCGAGCGACCGCGCCAACGGCTCGCGCGGCCGGCTGGAGACATTTTACGGTTCGCCGGCAAATTCCGCTTGGTTGCAGATGTTCGATCAGGTCACATGACGCACGCAGCGGTATGCCGCCGCGTGCGCAGCCTTTCGCCGCAGCTGTGAAACCGGCGCAAGCCCGCGCCGCGCTTGCAATGGCCGGCCCCCGGTCGTTCAATGCAGGCAAGAACGTACCTTCCGGGGAGCATCATGCGTCTTAAACATTTGGCTGCCGCTTGCCTGACGATCGCGGCGTTGGGATTGGGCCACGCCGCCGCCCAGGACACGGTCAAGATCGGCCTCGTCATGCCGATGACCGGCACGGTCGGCGCCGCGGGCCAGGAAGTCGTCGCCGCCGTCAAGCTCTACATGGCGCAGCATGGCGACACCGTGGCCGGCAAGAAGATCGAGCTCATCATCAGGGACGATGGCAGCATCCCCGATAATGCCAAGCGGCTTGCGCAAGAACTCGCGGTCAACGACAAGGTGGCCATCCTCGGCGCCGGCACCACGCCGAGCGCCATGTCGATGGCGCCGATCGCCACCGAAGCGAAAATCCCGACCGTGGTGATGATCTCGGGCACCTCGGTGGTGACCGAGCGCTCGCCCTATTACGTGCGCACGTGTTTCACGCTTGGCCAGCAGTCCGGCATCATCGCCGATTGGGCGATCAAGAACGGCAGCAGGAAAGCGGTCTCCGTGCTGTCCGACTGGGCGCCCGGCGCCGAAGCCGGCAAGGCTTTCGAGCAGCATTTCAGCCAAGGCGGCGGCCAAATCCTCGAGACGTTGAAAGTGCCGCTGGCCAATGCCGACTTCGCGCCGTTCCTGCAGCGGGCGCGCGATTTGGCGCCCGACACGCTGTTCGTGTTCGTGCCGGCAGGCCAGGCGGGCACTTTCGCGCGGCAATTCGCCGAGCGCGGCCTCGACAAATCCGGCATAAAACTGGTCGGCCCCGGCGACATCGTCGACGACAATGATCTCGCCGCGACCGGCGACGCCCTGCTCGGTGTCGTCACTGCCGGCTTCTATTCGGCGGCGCATCCGTCCGCGCTTAACAAGGACTACGTTGCGGCCTATGCCAAAGCCACCGGCGGCAAGCGCGCCAATTTCATCTCGGTCGGCGGCTATGACGGCATGCACTTGATCTACGAGGCGCTGAAAAAGACCAAAGGCAGCACCGACCCCGATGCACTGCTCGCCGCCATGAAAGGCATGAGCTGGGAAAGCCCGCGCGGGCCGATATCGATCGATCCGGACACCCGCGACATCATCCAGAACGTCTATATCCGTAAAGTGGAGAAGAAGGACGGCGAGCCGTGGGCGATCGAGTTCGCCACCTTCGAGGCGGTCAAAGATCCGCTGCACCAAGCAGCAAAGTAACTAACATCAAACAAGGGAAACTCCATGAGCATGAAGCATTTCGTCGCCGGCTGCCTCGCCATCGCAGCCGCCGCCCTCGGCGCCGGCAGCGCCGCGGCGCAGGATACGATCAAGATCGGCATCGTGGCGCCGATGACCGGAACCTCGGCCGCGGTGGGCCGCGAAATCTCCGCCGGCGCCAACCTCTATATGGCGCAGCACGGCAACATGGTTGCCGGCAAGAAGATCGAGCTGATCATCCGCGACGACGCCAGCGTTCCCGATAACGCCAAACGCCTCGCCCAGGAAATGATCGTCAACGACAAAGTCAGTTTCCTCGGCGCCTGCCTGACGCCGAGCGCCATGTCGATGGCGCCGATGGCCACTGAAGGCAAAGTCCCCACCGTGGTCATGGTATCGGGCACCTCGGTCGTCACCGAGCGCTCGCCCTATTATGTGCGCACGAGTTTTACGCTCGGCCAGCAGTCCGGCATCATCGCCGACTGGGCAATCAAGAACGGCAGCAAGAAAGCAGTCGCCGTGCTGTCCGACTGGGCGCCGGGCGCCGAGGCCGGCAAGGTTTTCGAGGCCAGTTTCACCAAGGGCGGCGGCCAGGTTTTGGAAACCTTGAAAGTGCCGCTCGCTAACCCAGATTTCGCGCCGTTCCTGCAACGCGCCGCCGACCTGCATCCCGATACGCTGTTCGTCTTCGTGCCGGCCGGACAGGCCGGCACTTTCGCGCGGCAATTCGCCGAACGCGGCCTCGACAAATCCGGCATCAAGCTCATTGGTCCGGGCGACATCACCGACGACGACGATTTGCCGAACACCGGCGACACGCTCCTCGGCGTCGTCACCGCCGGCATCTATTCGGCGGCGCATCCCTCGCAGCTCAACAAGGACTACGTCGCGGCCTATCAGAAGGCCACCGGGCACCGGGCGAATTTCATCTCGGTCGGCGGCTATGACGGCATGAACCTGATCTACGAAGCGCTGAAGAAGACGGGCGGCAACACCGATGCCGACGCGGTGATCGCGGCGATGAAGGGCATGAGCTGGGAGAGCCCGCGCGGACCGATCTCGATCGATCCGAACACCCGCGACATCATCCAGAATGTCTATATCCGTAAAGTGGAGAAGAAAGACGGCCAGCCTTGGGCCGTCGAATTCGCGACCTTCGAAGCGGTGAAGGACCCGCTGAAGGAAGCGGCGGCGAAGTAGCCATCCGATAGCCGCGGTCCGCCGGTTGAATCGCACGGCGGACCTGTTACACCAGCGGCGCCGCCGCGGCGCGCCGCGGCTTTAGCCGCTGGATCGCGATGAGCGCCTACAAGTCCGACTTCCTCAACGTCCTGGCTAGCCGGGGCTTCATCCACCAGGTCTCGGAACCTGAGGCTTTGGATGCGCTCGCCCGCACGTCGACCATCACGGCCTATATCGGTTTCGACTGCACGGCGCCGTCGCTCCATGTCGGCTCGTTGCTGCCGATCATGATGCTGCACTGGCTGCAGCAGACCGGCCATAAGCCGATCCCGCTGATGGGTGGCGGCACCACCCGGGTCGGCGATCCGTCCGGCAAGGACGAAAGCCGCCGGCTCCTGACCGACGAGATTATCGCGGCGAACCTGCGGAGCATCCGCGAAATCTTCGGGCGCTTCCTGCGCTTCGGCGATGGCAAGACCGATGCGGTGATGGCCAACAATGCCGACTGGCTCAATGGGCTCAACTACATCGATTTCCTGCGCGACATCGGCCGCCACTTCTCCATCAACCGCATGCTCGCTTTCGATTCGGTCAAGCTTCGCCTCGAGCGCCAGCAGGAGCTGTCGTTCCTCGAATTCAACTACATGATCCTGCAGGCCTACGACTTCGTCGAGCTCTACCGCCGTAACGGCTGCGTGCTGCAGATGGGCGGCTCGGACCAGTGGGGCAATATCGTCAACGGCATCGATCTCGGCCGCCGGCTGCACAGTGCGCAACTGTTCGCGCTGACTTCGCCGCTGATCACCACGTCGTCGGGCGCCAAGATGGGCAAGACCGCGGCCGGCGCGGTGTGGCTCAATGCCGATCAGGTGAGCCCGTACGACTATTGGCAATATTGGCGCAACACCGAGGACGCCGACGTCGCTCGTTTCTTGAAACTGTTCACCGTGCTGCCGCTCGACGAGATCGAGCGCCTTGCGGCGCTCAAAGGCGCCGAGATCAACGAAGCGAAAAAAGTCCTCGCCACTGCCGCGACCGCTTTGGTGCACGGCGATACCGCCGCCGACGAAGCCGCCGCCACCGCGCGCACAACGTTCGAGGAAGGCGGTCTTGGTGCAAGCCTGCCGACGGTCGAGGTGCTGCGTGCCGAGCTCAAAGCCGGCATCGGCGTGCTGGCGGCATTCGTCAAAGCCGGCCTCGCCAGCTCGAACGGCGAAGTGCGCCGCGCCATCGCCAACAACGCGATCCTGGTCAACGATGCGCGCGTCACTAACGACAAGGCGACCATCGGCGAAGCCGAGGTCACCGCGGAAGGCGTCGTAAAGCTTTCACTCGGCAGGAAGCGGCACGTTCTGCTCAAGCCCGTCTAGCGCGGCTCAAGGCTTGCTGGCGTTGTAATTGCCGTTGTAGTTGGAATTGTAGGTGGGGGGCGTGCCGTAATTGGAATTGTTGGTGTTGCTGTTGTAATTGTTGTTGTAGCTGTTGTTCTCTTCATACGTGCCGTTGTTCATCGGAAACTCGAACACCTTGCGCAACAACCCCGGCGCCAGCGCCGAAATCGGATTGATGCGCAGCACCGGATTGCCTGGCTTGCCGACGACTTCGTAGGTAATGCCGACAAGGCCTTCCTTCTCGCCGCCCAAGAACAACCCCACGATCGGCAACTGGCCGAGCAGATTGTTCGGGCCGTACAGCGGCACCAGCGTGCCGCGCAGATGCAGCTCATCGCGGCTGTAGTCGATCATGCCGTCGATGGTCGCGCCGAGCACTGGACCGCGCACGACGCCGTCGCGCAGCACCACGCGCCCCGGCGACTTGTCGAAGTTGACGCGCATGCTCGAGAATTCCATGACGTTGCGCTGGACTTGGGGATCGCCGGTGTTGACGGCGTGCTGCAATTGGGCTTCGTCATGAATGGCGAATTGGCGCACCGTGATCGAGCCCTGTTGCAGCGGATTGTCGGAGGACGGCGCGTCCATCGCGATCACCATCTGCTCCGCCGGTCATGCGCGCATAGACGTCGGTGAAGCGGAATAAGGCGCCGCCATCGCCGGTCGTCAGCGCGATCGTCTGGCGTCCGCCGGCGCGGCTGCGCAGGTCGCCGGTCAGCGGCGCGTCGCGGCCGATCTTGGCGGTGAGCCCAAAACTGCGGATTTCGCCGGCGCGGCGCGACATTTTCAGGTCGAGGCTGCGCAGCGCCTCGCCGTTATAGCCGACGACGGCACCGAGCTTCATGTCGAGATCGATATCGACCGGACGCTTGCCCGGCGCGCTGCCGGCCGGGCTGCCGGTCATGGTCTTGATGAAGCCGCGGCCGTCATAGACGTCGCCGCGCATGACCACGCGCAGCGCACCGTCCTGGGCGCGGTCGACTTTCAGATTGGTGCGGTCGCCGTCGGCGAAACCGTAGGACGGGAAAGTCGCCGTTTGCAATTCGCCCGAACCGTCGAGCTCGATGGCGCCTTTGACGCCGCCGCCGGCACCCTCGATCAGAAGATCGTCGATGCGGGTCGATTGCGGCTTGGTGGTGAGCGTGAACGTCGCCCGCGCCGGCTTGCCGGACGGCTTGACCCAGCCGGGCAGGAAGCCGTCAAGCTGCACCGGTGTCAGATCCGCCTCGATGGCGAAGCGGCCGTCGCGCTCCGGCCCGGAGCCGACGCGACCGGTCAGGCGCAGCGGAATGGCGCCGCTGATCGTATTCGCCGGATCGAGGCCGAAATTGGTTCGCGCGGTCTCGTCGAGCATGCCTTGAAGGCTGATTTCGGCGTCGCTGTCGGCGCGCGCCTTGCGGTATTCGAGGCTGGCCGGCGTGCCGCCGATCTTGACGTCGCCCTTGAGCGCAAAGCCCTGATTGTTGGCAACCACTTTCAGCGCCGCCGCCTCGACCTTCTGGCCCATGATCATGTGGTCGGCGGAAAAATTCGTCGCATCGACAGTGATGGCGTAATTGGTCGAGCCCGGCGGCAGATCGGCCTTGAGCGGCATGCCCAAGGTCACGTTGGCGCTCATGGTGCCGCGCGTCGTCGCCGGATCGAACGGCGCGCCGGCGGCGGCATCGCGCAGCCGGTCCATGGTCAAAAGCTCGGCAGCCGCGGGCACCGGCCCGTCGAGCTTGAAGCGCACCCGTGCCGGCGGCTCGTGCGGCGCGGTGTCGGGCACTTCGAACGCGCCGGCCGACATGACGAGCTTCTTGCCCGATGGCACGTCGGCGATCGCCTTGTTCAGCGTGATCACCGCATTGCGGCCGACGATGTGCACGTTGAGGTCGGCATCGTGCAGCGCCGGCAGGCCCTGCACCGGCTGGACCACGCAATTGGTCGCCTGGGCGTCGATCGACAGCCCGTCGTCGGGCACCGGCGGGCCGGAGGCCTTGAGCGTGTTCAGCGGCGCGTTCACCGCAACGACGAGGCGCTCCACGGTGCCGCTGTTGAGATGCGTCAGAAACCAGTCGCGCACTTTCGGCGCGACGAAAACCGGCCACATGCGCTTCAAGGAATCGACCGACATCCGCGTGCCGGCAAATCCCGCCGCCAGGCGCAGGTCGCCGCCGGTAAATTCCGCCTTGCCGGACATGGCGACGCCGATCTCGGCATTGCCGATGTCGCCGCCTTCGACCACGAAGCGCTTGCTGGCCGGATCGAATTGACCGCCGAAGGCGATGCGGTTGAGCACCAGAGCGTCGCCGCCGAGGTTGGGCGAATTGAGCACGATCGTGCCATTGCCGATCTTGTACAGCCAGATGCCGCCGGCCTGCGCGGGGGCACGGACTTCGCTCAACAGCGTGATCCGGTTGCCGCCGGAAATAATTTGCAGCGGCGCCACCAGGACGCGGTTCGCCGCGTCCCAATTCAGCTTGATCTCGGCATGATCGATATCGATGCGGCCGTCGGCGCCGCCGGCCTCGCTGATGAAGCCGGTTTCGGCAACGATCCGGCCCACCAGGCCGTGGGGCACGCCATCGGCGCCGAACTCGCCGCGCAAGCTCGCCGACAGCGGCAGGTTCGCTTCGAGATTCCCGTCGTCGAGGCGCGCCGCGAGCAGAAGGTCGCTCGCCGCGACATGGCGGGCCTCGAGCTCGATGCTGCGCGCGCCGTCGCGCGTCGGCTTGATCGACGCCGTCAGTCCCCACGGCCGCTCGGCATTGCTCGAACCGACGGTCACGACGACACCGCCGCCATGCGGCCGCTCCAGGCTGAGCGTGATGTCCTGGAAGTTCCAGTGCTTGCCGGTGCGCGCGTCGTCGACGTTGAGATTGCCGTCTTTGAGGCCTAACTCGCGCAAATCGTGGCCGTCGAGTCCGGTCTCGCCGATGCCGTCGATCCACGTCAATAGCGCGGCAAGGATTTCGCTGGTCTTGCGTTGAGGCGTGGCCGCGGCGCCTGCGAGCGCCGGATGCCCGGCCACCGGCGGCGGCGCGGGCGCCGCCGTGCCGTTGGCAACGGCGGCGGCAACCGACGCCGGAGCCGTCGCGATCGGATGCTTATTGGCGCCGGCGAAAACGGTGACATCGCCGTTCTGCTCGATGCGCACCGACAGTTCGGCGCCGACCAGATTGAGGCTTTCGGCGCGCATACGGCCGCTGAGCAGGCTCATGCCGGAGACGCGAACTTCCGCTTTCGGCGCGCTCGCCACCACGATGCCGTCGGCATCGCGCACCACGATGTCGCGGATGCGCACCGCGGCGCCGCCGTTGCCGGTGCGCTCGATTTGCGTGCCGCCGACCTGGACTTTGTGCTGACTGCCGAAATTCTCCTCGATCGCGGCAGCGAGCCAAGGCGTGGCGACGTCGAATTGAATGGGTCCGTTGGCGAGCCGCCACCACAGCGTGACAAAGCCCAAGGCAAGGACGCCGACGACGATGGCGCTGCCGATGCCGACCCGGCGGATCAGGCGCTGATGCCGGGCAAAGAGCCGCCGGTATGCCAAAAGATATGGGTTGGCGCCCGCGCGTGGCGCGCGGGGGTCCACGGGACGGCTACCCGTCCGGCGCGGGGCGGCGACCGTTTCCCGTCGCGCAAGCGCAGCGTTCTGCCTGTCCTGGTTGGTCATGCCCCCTCGGGCGTCCCCTCGTCCGTGGTGCCGTCAGAACGATATCGCAGCTTTGACAAGCGCACCGTCGAGGCCCCAGATCGATCGGTGATCGATCCCCCTTGCCGGCGCGGGTATTCTGACCGCGCAGAGTGTGCCCGGGAAAGCGTCGAAAGGAAGGCGTATGGCTCGCAAACAGCAGGTGCGGAAGCAATCGGCCGGCAAAAAACCTGCCGCAAAGCAACCGGCCCAAAAGCCGTCGGCCGGCAAGAAATCGCGGAACGCCGGGACAAGCCCTTCCCCAGGTGCCAAGGCGCCGGCCTTCAGCCTGTCCCACGACGGCGGTGGGACTATGTCCCTGGCCGACTTCGCCGGGCGCAAGCTCGTGCTCTATTTCTATCCCCGAGCCGACACCACCGGCTGCACCAAGGAGGCGATCGACTTCTCCCGCCTGCGCGGCGATTTCGGCCGCGCCGATACCGATATCGTCGGCGTCTCCGCCGACCCGGTACCGGCGCTCGCCAAGTTCAAGGCCAAGCATAAACTCTCCATCGCGCTCGCCTCTGACGAGAAGCACCGCATGCTTGAGGCCTATGGCGTGTGGCAGGAGAAATCACTGTACGGCCGCAAGTTCCTAGGGATCGTGCGCACCACCTTCCTGATCGGCCCCGACGGCCGCATCGCCAAGGTGTGGCCCAAGGTGTCGGTCGATGGCCACGCGGCTGAGGTTCTGGCTGCCGCCAAAGCGTTCTGATCGTTGCGGAAACATTTACCCAAGGACGTAAAATCGCTGCGCCGATTTGCGGAATGTTAACCATAAACGGCCCACATTCCCCGCCCGGGTAGCCGGCCTCGCCATGGCCGGACCGGGTGGGAGCGTCAATGTCGCAGTGGTCGGCGCATCAATCGCCTCGGACAAGTCGTGCGCCGCAGCAGGCCCGTGACGTCGTGCGCAAAGCCGAGCCGCGCCAGCACGCCGCAAAGCCGCCGGCCGCCACCGCCGCAAAAACTTCCGGCTACACCATCGCGCACGCCGGGCGGCAAATCCGGTTCGGACCGGTGGCATTCTGGATCGCCGTCGGCACCGTCGTGATCCTGGGCGGCTGGTCGGTCACCACCGCCACCTATTTCGCCTTCAGCGACGACGTGCTGAAGGGCTTGATCGCGCGCCAGGCCGAGCAGCAATACGCCTACGAAGACCGCATCGCCGAACTGCGCGCCCAGATCGACCGCACCACCAGCCGGCAACTGCTCGATCAGGAGCAGTTCGAGCAGAAGCTCAACGATTTGTTGCGCCGGCAGACAGCGCTGGAATCGCGCGCCACGGCTTTGAGCGGCATTTCCGATCCGGCCACGACCGGCTCGCTGCGCTCCTCTACCGGCAGCAACGAGCCAAAACCCTCGCCGATCAGCGATTCACTATTGACGCCGCACCCGCTCGACCGCGGCACTTCGCTGGAGCCCGATCGCGCGCCGATCAACAAGAAGCCCGGCAAGGAAGCCGACATCGGCACAAAACTCGGCCGCATCGAAGCGTCGCTTGATCGCGTCGACCGCCGCGAGGGCGCGCTACTGGCCCAATTGCAGGCGCGCTACGAGGGCAAGGCCCGCAAAATGCAGTCCGTCCTCGCCCAGCTTGGCCTGAAACTGAACGCCAATCCGCCGCCCGGCATGGGCGGCCCGTTCGTGCCGGTGGCGCTGCCGTCGGAGAGCCAAAGTTTTGAGCGGGCGCTGACCCGCGTCAACATTGCGCGCGCCTATGCCGACAAGCTCAGCGCCACGCTCGTTTCCGTGCCGGTGCGCGAGCCCGTCACCGGCGAGATCGATTTTTCTTCGCCGTATGGCGTGCGCGTCGATCCGTTCCTGCATGTGCCGGCGATGCATACCGGGATTGATTTCCGCGGCACCTATGGCGAGCCGGCCCACGCCACGGCGGCGGGAACAGTGACGTCGGCCGGCTGGAACGGCGGCTACGGCCAGATGGTCGAGATTGATCACGGCAATGGCCTTGCCACCCGATACGGTCATCTGTCGGAGATCGACGTTCGCGTCGGTCAGAGCGTTCGCATCGGCCAAGTGGTCGGCCGGATCGGCTCGACCGGGCGCTCGACCGGCCCGCATCTGCATTACGAGACCCGCGTCGACGGCGAAGCGGTCGACCCGCAGAAATTTTTGAAAGCCGGCGCCACGCTGTTCGGCGGCTGATCTCTACTCAACATCCTCAACTTCGCCCGGCGTGGTGCCGAAAGCTTTTTGCGCCAGCGCCGCGGCGGTGAACTGATCGATGTCGCCGTCGAGCACGGCACCGGTGTTGGACGTCGAAACGCCGGTGCGCAGGTCTTTCACCATCTGATAGGGCTGCAATACGTAGGAGCGGATCTGGTGGCCCCAGCCGATATCGGTCTTGGCGGCCTGATCGGCCACGGCCTTTTCCTCGCGCTTCTTCAATTCCAGCTCGTAGAGTTTTGCCCGCAACATCTGCCAGGCTTGCGCACGATTGCGGTGCTGCGAGCGGTCGTTCTGGCACACCACCGCGATGTTGGTCGGAATGTGCGTGAGGCGAATGGCTGATTCAGTCTTGTTGACGTGCTGGCCGCCGGCGCCGCCGGCGCGCATGGTATCGACGCGGACGTCTGCCTCTTTGATGTCGATATTGATGCGGTCATCGACCACCGGATAGACGTTGACGCTGGCAAACGACGTATGCCGCCGCGCATTGGAATCGAACGGCGAGATGCGCACCAGGCGGTGCACGCCGTTCTCGGTCTTCAGCCAGCCATAGGCGTTGTGGCCCTTGATCTCGATGGTCGCCGACTTGAGGCCGGCCTCCTCGCCTTGGGTCTCTTCGATGTAATCGACCTTGTAGCCGTGCTGCTCGGCCCAGCGCACATACATGCGCAGCAGCATGCCGGCCCAGTCCTGGCTCTCGGTACCGCCGGCGCCGGCATGGACTTCGAGATAGGAGTTGTTGGGGTCGGCCTCGCCGGACAATAGCGCCTCGAGCTCGCGGCGCGTCACCTCGGTTTTGAGGTTGCGCAAGCTCGCTTCCGCCTCGGCGATGACTGTCTGATCTTTCTCGGCGTCGCCGAGCTCGATCAAGGTGATCTGGTCGTCGAGCTCCTGGTCGATGCGAGCGAGCGCGGTAAGCTGCTCGTCGAGCGCGGTGCGCTCCTGCATCACCCGGCTCGCCCGCGGCGGATCGTTCCACAGATTGGGGTCTTCGGCCTGCCGGTTCAGCTCGGCCAGCCGGACGCGCGCTTTGTCGACGTCAAAGATGCCTCCTCAGCAGCCCGGCGGACTGCTTGATCTCCTCGACGATGGTCTCGATTTCCGCGCGCATGGTCGTGCTCCGGCCGGTTATGTAATCGGTTGCGGCGCGGTGCGCAACGCGCCACCCGGCCGGCGCACCCCTCAATTGCCAATCCGACGGTGGTATGCTGACTGTAGGCTCAAGGAGGCCGCGGACGGACGGGAATGACACAGTTTGCTCAAGACCTCGCGCCTGAAGACCTTGCGGCTGAAGACCTGGCGGCTGCAGACTTGGCGACCGCAGACTTGGCGGCGGACGGCGCCGCAGTCGTTCGGGGATTTCTGTCGCCCGAGGACGCGGCGAATTTGCGCCGCACCGTCGACGAGATTTACGCCTTTCTCGGTTCCTGCGGGCATATCTCGGACCGCTTGCTCGACTATCACTTCCACCTTTGGCATGGCGTGTGGTTGCGGCCGTTGCCGGCATTCCTGCGCAAAGCGCGCCCCGACCTGCAACAGCGCTACGAGCAATCGCTGCGCGCAGTCGAAGCGCAAGTCGCGCGCGCTTTCGGGCCCGGCTGGCGGTTTTTTCCCAAGCGATCCTATTTCCGCCGCCACTTCGGCCTGGTCAGGAAAGTGCCCTGGCACATCGACGCCGATGCCGCCTCGATCTACCGGGTCGCCGGAGCTGCCATCAATGTCTGGATGCCGCTTGATCCGGTCGGCACGGATCTGCCGTCGCTCGATTTCGTGCCGCGCTCGCACACGGTCATGCGAAACGTGCCTTTGCTGGCCGGCAAGGATAAGTACCGCGACGATGCCTTTGTCGACACCATCGGCGTGCCGTCGACGCCGCAGCTTGACGTCGGCGACGCACTGATTTTCGATCAGTTCGTCCTGCATCGCACCCAGAACGCCGGCTCCGCCGACGCGGTCCGCACCGCGTGCGAGTTTCGCTTCGTCCGCCATGCCGCCCCGACATTGCAGGGCTTGAGCGGCTGGCTGCGCTATAGTTTGAATGTCTTGTTTTCTCCGAACGGATTTCTTGCGACCCGGGCGAAGGGATTCCTCGGTCTGAAGCAGAAAAATTCCTCGGTCTAAAATAAGCGCGGCGAGCGCGAGGTCGTCCTGGATCGGCGTCAAACGCGGGATTTGCCTTCATTAGCGCGGCAGCGCGGGTGCGATCACATCGGCGAAGATTTCACCGTAGATGCGGTTGCCCGCTGCGTTGAGGTGGCCGATCCCCAGATTGGCGCCAAAACCGTAAAGTTCGGCATCGCGGTCGGCGCCGACCGCGGCCACTTCCCGCGCATCGAGATCGATGAAACGCAGACCGGCACCCTCTATCTGAGCACGGATCACACCGATGAGGGCGGCACGTTTGTCGGCGAAGCCGGGGCGGCCTGCCTTGATGTTGCGCGTCGCGACAATGATGGGGAGCTTGTTATCGCGATGAATGGCGGCGAGGTCGCGAATGAAGGCATCGAAAACGGCACGCGCCCCGGCCGGCTCGCCTTTGATCCACAGAGCAACATACGGATCGAGGCTATCAGCAGGATACATCGTGGTTTGCTCGTTCGCTTGCGCTGCGGCCGACAGCGGGAGCTCGGCAAATATACCGACGTTCTTGCGGTCATTGATGATGCGCGCGACTTCGCTGTGGTCCAATAGCCAATAGAACGCGCGACCCGCCCGCGAAGTGCGAAAGCGATAGCCGGACGTGTTCCTGAAACCATATGACACATGGAACTCGCCCGCTGCGTCCGGCCGGTAGCCGGTGAATTCCCGGTCATCGGTCGTGGCTGGATTGATTAAGTCACCGACGTCGACGACAACGATGGCGAGGTCGGGTGAAAGCGCCAGCCCCTGGGTTTGCAGGCGCGCCACCAGCACGGCGGGCTTGGCTCCGGAAAGCCCGAGATTGACCACTTCGGCACCCGGACGTTGGCGCGACAATATCCGCTCGGCCACCGCCGAACTGGTCTGCGACTCCTCGACTTGCACTGCTTCGATGATGGAATTGCCGACGATGACCGCCCGCGGTCCGGCGCCGTGGGCCAGCGGCCGGTCGCGATCACGCAGCCCGAGATTGGAGGTCCGAATGAAGTTGCGATGCTCTGTCAGCCACATGCCGCTGACGTCGACCCGGTGGCGGTACCCGGTGGCGAAATCCGGTCCGAAAAGCGCGACCTGTGGCTCCACCATCACCCAGCGCAGCGGGGTCGCGACGATGAGCCGAAAGAACAGCTCGGTCACGAGTGCCGCTAAGACCAGTCCGGCCAGGACCGCGGCGACCGTGCGACTTATTCTGCGCAACATAGGCACCATGATCAGAACCGGAAATAGATGAATGGATTGTCTTGCACTTTCGGCAACAGCAGCAGCCAGAACGCGAGACCGACGAAGAATGCCCGCAGCAGCGGACCGTCGAGGCGACGCATCAGCAGCACCGTGCGCCGGGTGTGAAGATATCCCTCGGACCAATGCAGCGCGAGCAAGCCGGCACAACCGAGCGCGATCAATGCGCCGCCTGCGCCGTCGTTTGGCAGCGGCGCCGTGCCCGCGCTGCCGCCGCCGAACATCACGGCGATATATTTCAGCGCCGCGCCGACGCCGCTAGAGCGAAAGAACACGAGCAGGACAAGCCAAATACCGAAGGTCAGAACCCACTGCGCCGCGCCGAGGCGGATCAGGTAACGGTTGGCCAAATGCCAACCCAGCATGGCCAGCGCCCAGCCCACGCCCCAGACGATGAACGTCCAGTTCGCACCGTGCCAGAGTCCGGCCAACGCCATGGCGATGATGAGCGAGGCGGCCAGCCACGCGCGCGTATTTTTGAGAAGCGCAAGCGGAATAAAGATGTAATCGCGAATCCAAAAGCTGAGCGTGATGTGCCAGCGGCGCCAAAAGTCCTGCGGCGTCAGCGCCGTGAACGGCTGGCGAAAATTCACGGCAAGCCGCAGCCCGAACAGATAGCCGAGCCCCAGCGCGATGTCGGAGTAGCCGGAAAAATCGAAATACACTTGCGAGCTGAACAGAAAGATACCGAGCCAAGCGGCGGCGGCGCTGGCCGGCCCGTTGTGAAAGATCGTTTCGACAAAGGGCGCGAGCGCATCGGCGAAGACGACCTTCTTGATTAATCCAATGAGGCAAAGTCCGAGCGCAATCCCGAGCAACCGGCGGCGCGGCAGCGTGCCATCGAACAGACGATTGATCTGCGGGCCGAATTGCCGCCAGCGCATGATCGGCCCGGCCACGAGCTGGCCGAAGAACAGCTTGAACAGCGCAAAGCGCGGCAGCGAATAGAACGGCTTTGCGCGGCCGCGCGTCAGATCGATCTGAAAAGCCGTAAGCTGGAAGATGTAGAACGAAATTCCGAGTGGGATAATGATGTGTTGGCTGAACAAATCGAGGCCGGCCGCTGTCGCAAGAAACACGCGATATTTGAAATAGGCAAGGCAGCCGATATTGAACACCAGCGCCGCGTAGAGCCAGCGGCGGTCGCGCAGAATCGGGAACTGGAAGCCGAAATTGACGAGGATGACGGTCGCGGCGACCAGGCTGTCGCGCCAGCCGGCGGCCGCATAGAACACGATGCTGGCAACCAGAAGGACCGGGCCGCGCCACGGCAATATCTCGAATGCCGCCCACGTCACCGCCAGGAACAGGGCGAAATAGAGCGTGTCGTAGCTCATATCTGCTGAATGGGTTCGCTCGCGGGAACGCTGGAGGCGGGCAATATCCCCGACTTTGGTCGCAATTTCCAGGCACCGATCGGGTCGGCTTGGAATTTGTCGGCCTTAGCGGTCACGCCACCTCGCGAACGGGGCGGACTTTTCGGGTAAAAATTCGCGCCATCAAGCCGCCATCGCTCTTGCGGCTGATCGAACTCTCTATCTCGACGGAGTCGTCGTCACCGGCGCTACGGTGCAGGCGGTAGATCAGCTTGTCGCCGGCATCGCTGTTGCCGAAGTAGAAAATATCTCGGGAGCGCGTACTCAGGCGTGTCGCATACGTACGACCGGCGTGTCGCGCTGCGCAGATGTCGTCGATCATCGGGTAAGCGGCAAAATAAAGCAGGCCGACGCCGTTGATGTCGTGGCTTGGCATGATCTCATATTCGCATTCGAAAATCGGCGCTGCGAGCGCGTCCGCGCGGCGCCCCTGGTAGTCGCGCCCAAATTCGGGCACTTCAGCAAGCGCCGGAATGACGCAGTCGGGCGGCAGGTCAGGCAGCCCTTTGAACAGCGACGTGTTTGATCCAGTCGCCCCGAATTTCGAAAAGCTCGACATCAGGCGCGCCTGGATCGAGCCCGTGGCGCCGTTCACCATGGCATCGCTGAAGTAAAGTCCCGCGCCGTAACGGGACATGCCGGAGTCGATGTCAATGCGCTCATTCTCCTTATAGAGGCCAAGCGCACAGGACGATCGCAATTGGATGCGGGTGAAAGTCGCATAAATGCGATCGCCGGCGCTGTCGCATAGTAGACGCGTCGGCTGCCCGAGCGCCTTGGCCAGCATGTTCCAATGGATATCGCCGAGCTCCTTGAACAGCCACGCCTCGGACAGCCCACCGACCGCCATCTGCGGCATGTTCAAAAGATATGTCCGTCGCTCGCTGGGTGTAGGTGGTGCATCTACGGATCGAAGCTGCGGCGAAATCGGGCCGAGCGCCCGGGCCAGATCGGCGGGCGTGTCAATGTCATCCCATTGATCTTGGTCGAGGCCCTTGCCTGCGAGCGTCTCCGCTTGCGCGCGAATCGTCAACATGCTGATGCTATCGATACCCAAACGCGCGAACGGCGTGTTCATATCGCTGGAGGTAAAAGCTGGAAATTCACGGCTGATCATCGCTGCAACCTGCGCCGCGCGGTCGTGCGGTGGCAGCGCGGCGCTGGCAGCAGGCTGAGGCGGGTTCGGCGATGGGCCATGACTGCGGTCACGTACAAATTCACGCTGAAAGAACAACGCCACAAGCGACCCAAGAATCCCCGCAGTGAAGATTCCGGGTCCCAATACCTTGGCGATATCGCGAACTGGTTCCCAGGGGCCGCCCCAAATCGTCGCCGCGATGCCGATAACAACCAATCCAAGACAGACCAGCCAATACGGAATTTGAGGCGAAGTAAGATCCTTACCGTCCGTCATGGCTTCCTACCGCCGTTCTGATTATCTCCATTAGAGCATGATCCCGAAAAGTGGAACGCAATGCCGGCAACTAGAAGCACCGGGCCGCGCCGCGCGCCATCATGACGCCGACGACTGCGCCGCGTCGGCAAATGCGGCAGGCGCGGGTCGCTTGCTCCCGCGCTGGCGGAGCCATCGACGCGCCGGCGCCTCATAAAAGGTGTAGAGCAACAGCGAAATCGCGACAACAATGGTCATCAGAACGATAAGCTTCAACACATTGTAGGCGACGCCGTGCACGACGCTTCCGGTCAGCTTCACGGCGCTGATCAGCACGATCGAGTGCACGAGGTATATCGAGTAGCTCGCCTCGCCGAGCGCGATGGCGGGACGCGACGTCAAGAGCCGCGACGCCGCGCTTTGATAGCGGGCGGCGCAGAAGACGAGCAGCGCCGCCGATGGCGCCAAAGCGAAGTTCATGTTCATTTTGCGGAAGATCGTCATCGGAACGTCGGGACTGTATTCCAGATATGTAACCAGGAGGACGCTCAATGCCGCCGCCCAAAACATGGCGCCGCCGAGCGTATTTTCCCGCCGCGTAACGTCGCGCGTTTGCATTGCGATGTAGAGCTGAGCGGTCATGGCACCAAGCACGAACTCGCCGATACGCAGATAGGGCGACACATACAATAGCCATCGCACGAACGAATCCTCGTGGTTTTGCACCCCGGCAACCGGGCCGAAACGGCCTACCGCCCAGGCGTCAATCTGCGGACTGTGATCGTAGAGACCCGTCGAAAACGAGGTCCACAACACGCACCATGTGCCGACGACGAGCAGAATAATTGCGGGCGCGCGGGCGCGCAAAATGAGCCAGGCGATGAGCGGATAGGCCAAGTAGAAAAACCATTCGGTGGAGATCGACCACGTCGGCGGCGAGCCGCCGCGAATAGCGTCGATGAGCGCGCTGCCATCGATCAACTTGTAAATCCAGCTTTGTATCGACAAAAGAAAATACGGCAGCGCCTGAAAAATCGCGTTGATTTCCTCAGAACGTCCGGTCCAATACGCGACGTGTCTCTGGCTCACCAGCACGTAGACAAGCATCATCAGCAGAAAGAGTGGGTAGAGGCGGGCGAAGCGCGCCCAGAAGAAGGCGGCGACGCCGCGCAGCCGGCCGTCGGTCACCAGCCGGGCGTAGTTGTAATGGATCACAAAACCGCTGAGCACGAAGAACAGCGTCATGCCGAATCCTGACGCCTGCATGAGCCAGAGAACGACGCCTGTGGGCGGCTCATTGTTGGCGACGGTCGCAGACAAGCCGTGCGCCAGGAGTACGGAGAAGGCGGCCAGGAAGCGCAAGCCAGTCAGCGCCGGCACGTCTGGGCGCCGTCCCGCGGATTTCGGCTGCAGTCATCGCCCGCATTCCTCAAGCCACTGAAGCAAATTCCGATCCCACGTGGGCACCATCAGCCGCAGGTTCAAAGCGCCGACGACGCCGGCAACATTCACGTCATTCCCGATCGGAACGCAACCCCCTATCCGGCGAACCATCCGCAGACCGACAAGTGGAGTATTTCGATTTCGGCCGCGACGTATGACTGGGAGCTGCGTATAACGATCCGCGTAGAAAATTGCCCGCACTTTTAGTCCCGCCGCCGCGCGGTCTAGTGCCGCCGCGTCCCGTCCAAATACCCTGCCGCACGGAACCAATCGATCGCGTCGGCAAGCGCCTCGCCATAGGGCCGCGCACGAAAGCCGAGGTCGCGCTCGGCTTTGACCGAGGTGAAAAACATGTGATGCTTGGCCATCCGCAGTCCGTCGACCGTCGCAAAGGGTTCGCGCCCGGTGAAGCGCGCCATGATTTCGGCGGCATAAGCGACCGGCATGGCGACGGCGTGGGGAACGCGCAGCCGCGGCGCGCGCCGGCCGACCAGGCGTGCGATGTCGCCGAGCATGTCGGCAAGCAGCACATTCTCGCCGCCAAGAATGTAGCGCTCGCCGATGGTGCCGCGCCGCAGCGCCGCGAGGTGGCCGTCGGCAACGTCGTCGACATGAGCAAGATTGAGCCCGGTGTCGACGAAGCCCGGCATGCGGCCGCGCGCCGCCTCGACGATGATGCGGCCGGTGGGCGTCGGGCGCACGTCGCGGGGACCGATCGGTGTCGAGGGATTGACGATGACGGCCGGTAATCCGTCGCGGGCCACCATCGCCTCGACCAGTCTTTCAGCGGCGATCTTGCTGCGCTTGTAGGTACCGATACCCTCTGCTTCCGAGAGCGGGATGGTTTCGTCGCCCGACGCGCCGTGGTACGGCCAGCCGAGCGTGGCGACGCTAGAGGTATAGACCACGCGCTCGACGCCGGCGCGCAGCGCCTCCTGCATCACATTGCGTGTGCCGTCGACGTTGGCGGCATAAATCGCGCCGGGATCGCGCGCCCAGAGGCGATAGTCGGCCGCGACATGAAAAACGTAACGGATGCCGCTCATCGCGCTGCGCACAGAGTCCGCGTCGCGCAGATCGCCGATGATGAACTCCAAATCGAGCCCGTCGAGGTGAAAACGGGGACTGGCTTGGCGGACTAACGCGCGCACCGGGAAACCAGCTTGGAGCAAAGTTCTTGCCACCGCAGATCCGACAAAGCCGCTGGCTCCGGTGATCAAGACTGCTGTCGCGGCGCTCACGCGTTTTCGCTTTCCGATTGCACCTGAACTCAGAATTGAGCATCTTGACCATGCAATGAGCATGTTCAAGTCCTGCTCAAGTTTACGCCAAAGTTACGCCGGGATCGTCGACTTTGTTTTGACGGAAATCTTGGCTTTGACGGCAATGAAGCTGCGCTCGGCAAAAGACCGAGTTCAAGAAGGAGGTCGGGCTAGGGAGGTTTGTCTGCCTGAATTTCGGCGGGAGCGTGATTCAATCTGGATCGCTGACGCGGGGCAATGGCTTCATGACATTCCAAGCTCGATTTGCCGGCCAAACTCAATTCGCCGGAGAAACTCAATTCGCCGGCCAAGCTCAATTCACCGGCCAAGCTCAATGCGCCGGGGCAACTCTCACCAAACAACTCGTGACTGCGGGCAACGGCCTCGGCCCGGTCGCCGATCTCCCGCTCGAACAACATCTCCGCATCGTCATTGCGTTTGTCGGCATGGGCTTTGAAGCCAAGATCGCCGCCGGACCCGGCGTGCTGGTCGTTTGCCGCGATTCCAGGCGCGACTTGGCAATCATCATTGAACGCGCCGTCCGCCAAGGCTACCGCGGCGTCATCAGCTTCGGCGTAGCCGGCGGGCTCGCCGCCCATCTTCGCACTGGGGATTGGGTCGTCGCATCTGCCGTCCTCGATTCACATGTCCCCCATGCGACCGATGCGGCGTGGTCGAGCAGTCTGGTCGCGACCATTCCCGGCGCAACCTACGCTCCAATTCTCGGCGTGGACGCTCCGGTCGCCGAGCCAGCCATGAAACGAGAGCTGCACAAAACGACGGGCGCCTGTGCCGTCGACATGGAATCCCATGTTATGGGACGTTTAGCAGCCGCGCACGGCCTCGCCTTTGCTGCGGCACGAGTCATCATCGATCCGGCCGAACGCGCTCTGCCTTCCGCCGCGCTTCTCGGCATGAGGCCGGACGGTGGCGCCAATGCCTGGGCGGTATTGCGTGATGTGGTCGCGCAGCCATCGCAACTCTTGTCGCTGGTCCGCGTCGCCGTCGACGCCTTCGCCGCCCGCGCGGAACTGGCCCGTGTCCGGCGCTTGCTCGGTCCGCACTTCAGGCTTGCAGATATCGCGTCCTAATACAGGCCGCCGGTGCCGGTGCTGCGCACGGCGCGATCGGCATCGGGCGACACCGCCGGAAGCAGACCGCCATTGGCGGTCTCGGCGCCGACGACCGAGTAATTGTCGGGCGGCGCGGTGCCTGGCTTGAAGGCTTCGAGGATGACCTTGTCGTCGCCCGGCCCGGCGCGCATGCCGGTCTTCGGATTGACGCGAATAAGCTTGATGCCGGGCGGCACGCGGAACGGAATCGGCGGCTTTTCGACAAGCGCGAGCTTGAGGAAATCCCTGACAATCGGCGCCGCCAGGTGGCCGCCGGTGGCGAGGCGGGCGATATGGCGCGGCTTGTCGAAGCCCATATAGACGCCGCAGACGATGTCCGGCGAGAAGCCGATGAACCACACATCCTTCTCGTCGTTGGTGGTGCCGGTCTTGCCGGCGATCGGCTTGCCGACGTCCCTGACGACGGTCGCCGTGCCGCGCTGCACGACGCCTTCCATCATCGAGGTGATCTGATAGGCGGTCATCGGATCGATCACCTGCTCGCGGCGATCGAGCAAGGTCGGCTCGGACTGATTGTCCCATTTGGCGGCATCGCAGCCGACGCATTCGCGTTCGTCGTGCTTGTAGATGGTGTGGCCGTAGCGGTCCTGAATGCGGTCGACCAGCGTCGGCTTCACGCGGCGTCCGCCATTGTCGAACATCGAATAGGCGGTGACCATGCGCAGCACGGTGGTCTCGCCGGCGCCGAGCGCGTAGGACAGATAGGGCGGCAATTCGTCATAGACGCCAAAGCGCTTGGCATATTCGGCGATCAGCGGCATGCCGATGTCCTGGGCGAGCCGCACCGTCATCACGTTGCGCGACTGCTCGAGGCCGAAACGCAACGTCGAAGGGCCATAGAACTTGCCGCCGTAGTTTTCCGGCCGCCAGATGCCGCCGCCCTGCCCCATGTCGATTTCGATGGGCGCATCCATAACGATGCTCGACGGCGTGTAGCCGTTGTCCAGCGCCGCCGCGTACACGAGCGGCTTGAACGACGAGCCCGGCTGCCGCAGCGCCTGCGTCGCGCGGTTGAACTGGCTCTGGTCGAAGGAGAAGCCGCCGACCATGGCGAGCACGCGGCCGGTGCGCGGATCCATCACCACCATGGCGCCGGAGATTTCGGGGATTTGCCGCAGCCGGTGTTTGCCCTGATCTTGCAGCGGCTCGACATAGACGACGTCGCCCGCGGCCAGCACCTGGCTGACGCTTTGAATCGGCTTTCCGGTCGGGCCGTTTGGCGATCCCGGCTTCGCCCATTTCACGCCGTCGAGCGCGATGATGCCGGTATCGCGGGCTTTGAGCACATTGCCGCCCGGATCGCGCGCCGGCTGCAAGCCGATGCGCGCAGAATCGTTGGTGACGTCGAGCACCACCGCCATTCGCCACGGCGCGACATCGGCCAGCGATTTCACCTCGGCAAGCTTGGTACCCCAATCGCCCGAAATGTCGATCTTGGTGACCGGCCCACGATAGCCGCCCTGGCTCTCGTCGAAATTGACCAGCCCGTTGATCATCGACTGGCGCGCCATCACCTGGATTTTCGGATCGAGCGTGGTGCGCACCGACAGGCCGCCTTCGTAGAGTTTCTTCTCGCCGTAATTGTCGTAGATGTAGCGCCGCACCTCTTCGGTGAAATATTCGGCGGCGAAAACGTGGGCGCCGGTCGGCCGCACCGTGATGTCGAGCGGCTGTTTCTTCGCCTTGTCGGCGACATCGGCGGGGATGTAGCCATCTTCGGCCATACGATCGATGACGTAATTGCGCCGCGCGATCGCTTCATCGCGCTTGCGGAACGGATTGTAGTTGTTCGGCCCCTTCGGCAAGGCGGCGAGGTAGGCGGCTTCGGCGATCGAAAGCTCGTGCACCGACTTGTCGAAATAGAGCAGCGACGCCGCGGCGACACCGTAGGCGCCGAAGCCGAGATAGATTTCGTTGAGATAAAGCTCGAGGATTTTTTCTTTCGAGTAAGTGCGCTCGATGCGCAGCGCCAACAGCGCTTCCTTGATCTTGCGCTCGAACGACACCTCGTTGGTCAACAGGAAGTTCTTGGCGACCTGTTGCGTGATGGTCGAAGCGCCCTGCGGCCGGCGGCTGGAGCCGTAATTCTGAACGTAGAGCAATCCGGCGCGGCCGATGCCGTAAATGTCGATGCCGGGATGCTGGTAGAAGTTCTTGTCTTCGGCGGCGATGAAAGCGTTGGTGACGAGCTTTGGGATCGCCTGGATCGGCAAATAGAGGCGGCGCTGATTGGCGTATTCGGCCAAGAGCGAGCCGTCGGCGGCATGGACCCGCGTCATCACCGGCGGCTCGTAGTCCTGGAGCTGCGAATAGTCCGGCAAATCCTTGGAGTAGTGCCACAGCAGGCCGGCAACGCCCGCCACGCCGACGATGAACACGATGGTTCCCGCCGCGAACAGAAAGCCCAGGAAGCGCAACAGGATTTTCATTGTCTAAGTTCCGCCGGGCAAGGGTTCCGCCGCGTCTCGGCGGGCGCAGGCGCCACGCCGATTCAGTCTCCGCCGGGAGAAGGCGCAGTTTGGCAGTATTGCCATGAAATCGCTAGAGACCCCTGTCCTCATCGGCTGTGGTCGCTCCGCTTCTTGTTCAAACTGAGGCCATGTTCAAACTAAGACTTTGGGGCTGCGTCAGTATCGCCATACCGGCCTCGATTAATTGGCCCCGGCGCGGGTGCCAACGACATGCCCGGCGAAATACGTATCGATGGCATGGGCCACCGACGCCGCGGTGCGGTCGCGCCACGTGTCGGAGAGCAACAACTGCAGGTCGTCCTTGTTCGACACATAACCCAGTTCCACCAAGACCGACGGCACGTCGGGCGCACGCAGGACCTTGAAGCCCGCCGATTTCAGCGGGTTTTTGTGCAGCCGCGTCGCGGCCTTCAATTCGTTCACCAGCCGGTGGGCGAATTGCACAGAGAACGTCTTGGTCTCGCGCTGCGCCAGGTCGAGCAGGATGCCGGCCACGTCATCGGGCTCGTCCTTGAGATCGACGCCGGCAATGACGTCGGCGCGGTTTTCCTGCTCGGCGAGCCGGGCGGCTTCCGAAATCGGTGGCGGTTTCCGACAAGGTGTAGACGGTGGCGCCCTGGGCATCGCCCTCCTTCTTCGGCAAGGCATCGGCGTGGATCGAGACGAACAGGGCGGCGCCGGCGTTGCGCGCCATGTGCACGCGCTCGCCGAGCGGAATGAAAGTGTCGTCGGTGCGCGTCATCAGCACGCGGTATTTGCCGGTTTTCTCGATCCGCTCGCGCAGGCGCCCGGCGAAATCGAGCACGATATTCTTCTCCATGATTTCCCCGCCCGGCCCCTTGGTGCCGGTGTCGATGCCGCCATGGCCGGGGTCGAGCACCACCAGGGGCCTTTTGTCGGCGCTGTCGGCCGGCGGCCCGCTGCGCTGCGGCGATTCGGTGCCGGCCGTTTTGCCGTCGAGCGCGACTTTGCGCAAAAAACTCTCGCGGTCGGTCGGCGCCAGATCGAGCACGAGGCGGGCCGGCGCATCCACCGTCGCGTCGACGACAAAAGCTTTCTCGATGCGCGCGGGCTTGGCCAGATCGAGCACCATGCGCGAACCGCCGGGCATCATCAGGCCGAAGCGAAACGCCTTGATCAGGCCGCGGCCGCTCTCGCCGGCCTTGGACGGCAATTGAAACGTCACTTGCGGGATGTCGAGGACGACGCGGTAGGGGTCGGAGAGCGTAAAGGCGCGCACATCGATCTTGCGGCTCAAATCCATGACGAAACGGGTCGCCGCTTCGTCGCCGCCGAGCCGGACGTCGGTCGCGACCGGAAACGAGTCGGCGCCCGGCGTCGTGGCCGGCGGTCCGGCGGCCCAGGCGACGCCCGAAAGGACTATGCCGAGGAAACCCCAGCTTGCCGCCCGGACAGCCATCGGTTCGACCCCTTCGCGCCCGTGTTACTTCATTAGGCACGCGTGGTTAATGGAATTTTAATTCGCGGCAAAAGTGGCGCCGGGGCGGCCAGAACTTGCTGAATTCGCGCCAAAGCGCACAGGCGACTTGCCAATTCCCCATGCGGGGCCTTATGAAGAACGTGCTGACGGTGACAGGTTCCGGTTGTGTCGCGTTAGGGCATCCGGCACGTCCGCCAAAATGGCTCCCCGAAACCGGGAACCAAGGCGGACGCCGCTTTTGAACTCCTGTTTCGAGCTCTTGCGGCGCCAAATCGCGCCAAAGACGGTGAAACGGGCAAGCGACGCCGATACCCTCGAGAAAAAGGACAGCCGGAGCCTCGCGCGCGACGCGCGTGCCAGTGGCGAATACCGCTACCGGAACAGTGTCGCGCCGATGCCGTGAGCAAGCGAAAGAAATCGCGGCAGCGCCGGGCGCTGCTGCCCGCCACGGTTTGGAGTTCATGTTCGAGGCGCAAGTCTTCCAGGGAAAAGCGTTCCCAACGGAAGCCAAGGTTCGATCCGGTTGGCACGGCGACGTTCCCACGTTCGCCGGCTGTTCGGTCGACACCGACCGCCGCGCTCGTAGTCCCCGATCCGTCCCATTCACCGATAATCGGGCAGGCCCCCGTTTCCCGTCGCCGCTGCGGCGCGGACGAGACGGCACGCCGCCCGTCGTGAGATTACAAAATGGCCAACAAAATGCTCATCGACGCGACCCATCCCGAGGAGACCCGGGTAGTCGTTCTGCGCGGCAATCGCGTCGAGGAATTCGACTTCGAGTCCGCACACCGTAAGCAGCTCCGCGGCAACATCTATCTGGCGAAGGTGACGCGCGTCGAGCCGTCGCTGCAGGCCGCTTTCGTCGATTACGGCGGCAATCGCCACGGCTTCCTCGCCTTCAGCGAAATCCACCCGGACTATTATCAAATTCCGGTCGCCGACCGGCAGGCATTGATCGACGAGGAGGAGCGCGCCCAGCGCGCCGCCGACGACGAAGTCGACCGGCGCTCGCGTCGCGGCCGCGGCCGCGGCCGCCATGCGGCCGCACACCGCGACGACGAGGTTTTGCGCGGTGAGCTCGCCGAAACGTCAGGCAGCGAAGCGGCTGCTGATGGCCATGCGGACGAATCCTCAGAGGCGGCCGAATCGCATGACGTTGCCGAGGTCGGCACGGCAGCCGCGGACCTCCTGCCACCGGTCTCGCCCGAAACCGAACCCGGCATGACCGAGGCGGAGCAGCACGAGCCCGCCGCAGACGAGCCGACATCTGGCGATACGCCCGCTGCCGATTCAGGCGAAGCCGAAATAACGGAAATTACGCACACCGCACCGGATTCAGACGAACAGAACAACGGCGTCCATGCCGACGCCGAAGGCGACAATGGTGGCGAGAACGGCCACGAAAACGGCGGCGACGAGGAAGCCGAGGTCGTCGAATCGGTCGGCGGCGCCGACGCGATGGAGGAAGTGCCCGACCGCGCGCCGCGTTATCGCCGTCAGTACAAGATTCAAGAGGTGATCAAGCGTCGCCAGGTCATGCTGGTGCAGGTGGTCAAGGAGGAACGCGGCACCAAGGGCGCCGCGCTGACGACCTACCTGTCGCTCGCCGGCCGCTATTCGGTGCTGATGCCCAATACCGCCCGCGGCGGCGGCATCAGCCGCAAGATCACCAACTCGGAAGATCGCGCCCGCCTCAAGGAGGCCGCGGCCGACCTCGAAGTCCCCGAGGGCATGGGCGTCATCCTGCGCACCGCGGGAGCGAGCCGCACCAAGATCGAGATCAAGCGCGATTTCGAATATCTCTTACGGCTGTGGGAGACCGTGCGCGACCTGACGCTCAAATCCACGGCGCCGAAATTGGTTTACGAGGAAGGCTCGCTGGTCAAGCGCTCGATCCGCGATCTCTATGGCAAGGACATCGACGAAGTCGTCGTTGCCGGCTCCGAGGCCTACCACGAGGCCAAGGATTTTATGCGCATGCTCATGCCGAGCTCCGCCAAGAGCGTGAAGCCCTACGCCGACACCCAGCCGCTGTTGTCGCGCTACGGCGTCGAGAGCCAGCTCGACGCCATGTTCTCGCCGGTCGTGCAGTTGCGCTCCGGCGGCTACATCGTGCTCAACCAGGCCGAGGCGCTGGTCGCCATCGACGTCAATTCCGGCCGCGCCACGCGCGAGCATCACATCGAGGACACCGCGCTCAAGACCAATCTTGAGGCGTCGGACGAAATCGCCCGCCAGCTGCGGCTGCGCGATCTTGCCGGCCTGATCGTCATCGATTTCATCGACATGGACGAGAACCGCAACAACCGTGCGGTCGAGCGCCGGCTCAAAGAGTGCCTCAAGCACGACCGCGCCCGCATCCAAGTCGGCCGCATCTCGCATTTCGGCCTCCTCGAAATGTCGCGGCAGCGCATCCGCACCAGCGTGCTGGAAAGCTCGACGGAGAAATGCCCGTATTGCGGCGGCAGCGGCCACGTCCGCTCGGTGTCGTCGCTGGCGCTGCAGGTGCTCCGCGCGCTGGAAGAGCAATTGATGCGCGGCGCCACCCACAATCTCATCGCCCGCACCCGGCCCGATGTTGCGCTCTATGTGCTCAACCAGAAGCGCGCGCATCTGCGCAGCCTGGAGGAACGCTTTGCCATCACGCTGACGGTCGTCGCCGATGCAACGGTGATGGCGCCGCAGGCCTTCGTGATCGACCGCGGCGAACTGGTGCATACGGCCGAGGCGGCACGCGCGCTCGCCGAGCAGAACCAACAACGAGCCGTCACCGCGCCGTTGGAGGACGAGGACGACCTCGAAGACGAAAGCATCGTCGAGGTGGAGGAGGAGGAGCAGCAGGCGGAAGCGGAGGATGTCGAAGCGGCAGCACCCACCACCGTACCCGAGCATGGCGAAGGCGAACCACGCCGGCGGCGACGGCGCCGTGGCCGCGGCGGCCGCGGCGGTCGCGATGGGCGCGACGGCGGCGAAAACCGCGAGCACATCCCGATCCATGAAGGGTCGTCCGAACATCCAGCTGAGCACGCGAGCGAGCATGTTGCCGAAGGCGACGATGAACCCTTCGCCGGCGACGAGGTCACCGACCAACATGGCGAGCCCGCCCAGGCGGAGCGCAGCGAGCGCCCGGACCAGAATCGCGATGGCGAACGGCGCGGACGGCGGCGGCGCGGACGCCGCGGCGGCCGGCGCAATCGCCAAGATCGCGATCGCAATGGTGAAGCAGCGCCTGGCATGAACGACCCCAGCACCCCGGAACCGCAGCACAGTTTCGGCCCGGGGGACGAGCTCGATGCGCCGGCCGCTGCCGAGCCTGAGCTCAAGGACGCCGTTGCCGACGCCGCGCCGCCGTCCGCGCCGCCTGCGCCAGTCAGTGCGGAGCCAACACATGCGGAGCAACAAGCCGAGCCGCCGCGCCGGCGATCCACCGTGCGTGAGCGGGCGCCGATTAGCGGCAGCGACGATGCGCCGCCGCCGGCTCCGACTGCACCCGCGGCGGCACCCACCCCTGCCCCCGAACCGGTCGTCGCCGAAGTGGCCGAGACCGAGGGCACCGACCGGCCGCGCAAGACCGGATGGTGGTCGCGTCGTTTCGCCGGCGGTTGATGCAACACGCGATGGGCGGGCGCCATGAAAAGCGGCTGGGTCGACCGTGACGCCGAGGCCATCGTCGCCGAAGGCGCCAAATCGGGCATCGACCGTGATCTGGCGCTGCGCATCTACACGACGCGGCTGCTCGGCCGCGACCCGAAACTCGTCCTGCACGGTGGCGGCAACACCTCGCTGAAGGAAGTGATGCGCGACCGCCTCGGCGCCGACGTCGAGGTGCTGCGCGTCAAGGCCACCGGCGCCGACATGGCGATGATCGACCTGGCCGGGCTGCCGGCGGTACGGCTTGCGCCGTTGCGCAAGCTGGGCGCGCTCAGCGAAATCGGCGACGACGAGCTCGTCGGCATCGAGCGCGCGAGCCTTATCGATCCGGCGGCGGCCAATCCGTCGGTCGAAATCATGCTGCACGCGTTCCTGCCGCACAAATTCGTCGATCACACCCACGCCACCGCCGTGCTCAGCGTCATCGATCAGCCCGACGGCGAAAAGAAATGCGCGGAGGTTTTCGGCGGCCGGCTCGCCTTCGTGCCTTACGTCATGCCGGGTTTTGGTTTGGCCAAAAAGGCGATCGATGTTTTCGAGCGGACGAAACCGAGCGACGGCCTCATCCTGTCGAAACACGGCATCGTCACCTACGGCGAGAGCGCGCGCGAAGCCTATGAGCGTATGATCGAGATGGTGTCGCGCGCCGAGGAATTTATCGCGCGCCGCCGCAAATCCGTTGCCGCAACGGCGCCGGCGCGGCGCGGCAGCGCCGACGTGACGCTGATCGCGCCGATCGTGCGCGGCGCCTGCAGCGAAAAGGACAAGACAATCGAAGGTGCCTGGCGCCGGCTGGTGGTCGAATTCCGCGCCACCGATGCGGTGCTCAATTTCATCAATGCCAAGGATTTGGCGCGCACCAGCCAGGCTGGCGTGGTGACGCCGGACCACACCATCCGCACCAAGAACTGGCCGCTGGTGCTGCCGCCGCCCGACCCCGGAAAACTTGCCGCGTTCGCGCGGGTGGCGCACGAGGCAGCTGGCCAATTCGCCGCGCGCTATCATCGCTATTTCGAGCAGCACAATGCCCGCGTCGGCCATATCAAACATGAGCTCGATCCCCTGCCCCGTGTCGTGCTGGTGCCGGGGCTCGGCCTGTTCGGCCTCGGCCGCACCAAGCGCGATGCCGAGATTGCCGCCGACATTGCCGAAGCCTGGGTCGAAGGCGTGAGCGATGCCGAGGCGATCGGCCGCTTCGAGTCGATCTCCGAAGCCGACATGTTCGATTGCGAATATTGGCCGCTCGAACAAGCCAAGCTCGGCACCCGCAAGGAACCGCCGCTCACCGGCCAGATCGCCGCCGTCACCGGCGCCGGCGGCGCCATCGGCGCCGCAACCGCGAAGGCATTTGCGGCGGCCGGCGCCGAAGTCGCGCTCCTCGACGTCAATTTCGCCGCGGCGAGCGAACAGGCAAAGGCCATCGGACCGTCGGCGTTACCCGTCGTCTGCGATGTAACCAGCGCGGCCTCGGTGCGCGCAGCGTTCGACGCCATGGCCGCGGCCTTCGGCGGCGTCGACATCGTCGTCTCCAATGCCGGCGCCGCCTGGCAGGGGCGCATCGGCGAAGTCGACGAAGACGTGATGCGCAAAAGTTTTGAGTTGAATTTTTATGGCCATCAGCGCGTGGCGCAAGCCGCGGTGAAGATCATGCTGGCGCAGGGCACCGGCGGCTGCCTGTTGTTCAATGTCTCCAAACAAGCGGTCAATCCAGGCCCAAATTTCGGCCCCTACGGCATTCCGAAAGCCGCGGAACTCGCACTGATGCGCCAATACGCGCTCGACTACGGCTCGGACGGCATCCGCGCCAACGCGGTGAACGCCGACCGCATCCGCTCCGGCCTCCTCACCGCCGACATGATCGCCTCGCGCTCGAATGCGCGCGGCTTGAGCGAGAAGGATTACATGAGCGGCAACCTGCTCGGCCGCGAGGTCACCGCCGACGACGTCGCGCAGGCGTTCTTGCACCAGGCGCTGGCGCTGAAGACGACGGCCGACGTCACCACCGTAGACGGCGGCAATATCGCTGCCGCGATGCGGTGAGCCCCACCCTCATGGCACAGAACACTGCAAGCGTCGACGCATTACGCGCCAAACTCGACGTGCATCGCCCGGCGATCGCGATGGCGGCGCACAATCCGCTCGCCGCAAAACTCGCCGCGAACGCGGGTTTTGACGCCATTTGGGGCAGCGGTTTCGAATTGTCGGCGTCCTATGCCGTGCCCGACGCCAATATTCTGTCGATGGGCACGCACCTGGAAATGATGCGCGCCATCGGCCAAGTGCAGGACGCGCCGGTGATCGCCGACCTCGACACCGGTTTTGGCAATGCGGTGAACGTCGCCTACGTCGTGCCGCAATACGCGGCAGCGGGCGTCGCGGCCGTCGTCATCGAGGACAAAACATTTCCCAAGGACACGAGCCTACGTCCGGGCGGCCGGCAGGAGCTCGTTCCGATCGGTGAGTTTCAAGGCAAGATCGCGGCGGCGAAAGCGTCCGACGGTGTCCTCGCCATCGCGCGCACCGAAGCGCTGATTGCCGGACGCGGTCAGGAGGAAGCGCTACGCCGCGGCGCGGCCTATGCCGAGGCCGGCGCGGACGCGGTGTTGATCCACAGCAAAGAGAAAACGCCGGACGAGATTTTGGCATTTTGCCGGGCATGGCCGGGACGCGTGCCGCTGGTTCTGGTGCCGACCAGTTATCCGCAGCTTGCATTCGCCGACGTCGCGGCGCTCGGCAAGGTCGGGCTGATCATCTGCGGCAATCACGCCATCCGCGCCGCCGTCGCCGCCATGCAAAACGTCTTCCGCCGCATCCTGGCCGAAGGCGGCATCGCCGGCGTCGAAAAAGAGATCGCCTCGGTCGCGGACGTATTCGCCCTGCAAGGCGATGCGCGGATGCGCGAGATCGAGAAAAAATTTCTGCGATAAACTGCGCTGTTACTTCTCGACTGCGCCGCCGCTCTCAGCCCAATCCTTGAAACCGCCGAGGTTATAGACCTGATCGTAACCAAGGTCTTTGAGCACTTTGCCGGCCAGCGCCGAGCGTCCACCGGAGGCGCAATACACCACGACGCTTTTGTCCTTGGCGAAATTCTTGTCGTGGTAGGGCGATTCAGGGTCGGCACGGAATTCCAGCATGCCGCGCGACACGTGCACAGCGCCGGCCACCTTGCCGCTCGCCGCCACCTCCGTGCCATCGCGCACGTCGACCACCAGCGTATTGCCCTTGGCGATCATCTCCTTCGCCTGCGCAGGCGTAATCTTCGGCACCGCGGCATTGGCGGCTTCCATCATTTGCTTGACGCTTGTAGCCATTTCGCTGCTCCCGGTGATCCTGGATAGTCCTCATGGTTCGGAAACCAGGATTGTGATATGTTTTTCGCATGAATGCCAATACCGCAGTCGCCACGCTTCGGCGCCACGAGCAGGCGCTCCGCGCACGCGGGGTGGCGCATGCGGCCGTATTCGGCTCCGTGGCGCGGGGCGACAACCGTCCCAATAGCGACATCGACATCTTAGTAGAATTCGAGCCGGGCTTCGAAGGCTCGATATATGATTATGTGCGCTTCAAGAAATACGTCGCCGGGCTGTTCGATGGCCCGGTCGATGTCATCGACCGCGCGGCACTGAAACCTTATCTGCGGGCGCCTGCGGCGCGTGATGCCGTATATGCCTTCTGAGAAAGACGGCGCTATCCTGCGCGAAATGCTCCATCACATTGAGCTGGCCAAGAAGTTTGGGCATGGGCGTAGCGTCCAGGACATACGCGAAGACGCGATGCCGCTATATGCTATTGTCCGCTGCCTCGAGATCATCTCCGAAGCCTCGCGCCGATTGTCGGAAGAAATAAAGCTACGTCACGGTCAGATTCCATGGGCCGAAATGGCGGCCGCTGGAAACTTCTATCGCCATAAATACGAAAACGTCTTGCCGGAACGCGTATGGAAGACGTTGCAAGAAGATTTGCCGGTACTCCGCACCGCAATTGAACAAGAACTTGCTAACGGCGATTGATGTAGCAAGTAGGCCTTGGCCGGCCGCAAGCCGACTCTAATCGCTCGACAAAATCACGTTCTTCAAAATCGGATAAATCTGATTCTCCCAGCGCTTGCCGGAAAAGACGCCATAGTGCCCGACGCCGGCCTGCATGTGGTGGCGCTTGAGATACGGGCGCAGCTTGCTGCACAGATCGTGCGCGGCCACCGTCTGGCCGACGGCGCAGATGTCGTCGCGCTCGCCCTCGACGGTGAGCAGCATGGTGCGCCGGATCGCGGTCGGGTCGACCTTGTTGCCGTGCCATTGCAGCTTACCGAGCGGCAGCGCGTATTCCTGGAAGATGATCCGCACCGTCTCCAGATAGAACTCGGCGGTGAGGTCGAGCACGGCGAAATACTCGTCATAGAACGCTTTCGTTATCGCCGCTTTCTCAAGCTCGCCGTTGGCAATGTTCTCGTATAGCTCGCGGTGCGCTTTGACGTGGCGCTCGACGTTCATGCTCATGAATGCCGCGAGCTGCACGAAGCCCGGATAGACGCGGCGGAACGCGCCCGGATAGCGCAGCGGCACCGAGGCGGTCAGCGTGCGCTCGAACCATTCGATGGAATGCTTCTTGGCGAGTTCGTCGACGGTGGTCGAATTGACGCGCACGTCGATTGGTCCGGCCATCAAGGTCATGCTGCGCGGCTGCGCCTTGTTGCCGGCCTGCGCCATCACGGCGGCGGCGGCGAGCACCGCGACGCAGGGCTGGCACACTGCCACCACGTGGGTGCCCGGCCCCATCACGTCGAGGAACTTGATCAGATGATCGATATATTCGTCGAAGCCGAACCGGCCGGCGGTCAGCGGCACGTCGCGCGCATTGTGCCAATCGGTGATGTAGACATCGTGCTCGGGCAGCATGGTGCGCACGGTCGCCCGCAGCAGCGTCGAGAAATGGCCGGACAGCGGCGCCACCATCAACACGCGCGGCTGCGCCGTCGCGATATCCTTCTTGAAGTGGAGCAGCGTGCCGAACGGCGTCACATGCGCCGCCTCCTCGCGCACGTCGACCTCGCGATTACCGACGGTGACGCGGTCGATGCCGAACGGCGGGCGTGTGTGGGTCAGGCCGGCGCGCGCGATCAGCTCATAGACCGCGGTGAGATTGCGCATCGCCGGGTGGTTGGAGAGCAACGGCGCGCCGCCGGAATTGGCCGCCCTGCCGGCCCAGCTCCGGATCGGCTCCATGATGTCAGTTTGCAACTGATAGGCGAGGTATAACATCCCGTTGCCCACGGGGCGCCGCGGGCCGCCTGGCGGCGGCACACCCCAACTCCCCAACACGTGGAAAGCTAGTGCATTTTTTGTTGCACTGCGACAAGAATATGAACATCCTGCACATGCGGCGAATGGGGCGCGAAATTCGGCCGTCGGGGCCGCGCGCAGCATTATCCGCCGTAGCGGCACGGCGTTGTAAGACATTGAATTCTCATCACCTTTGAAAACGAGAACGCGGAATGTCGAAGGCCACTCTCACCATCGCCAGCAAGAATTACGGCTCGTGGTCATTGCGCGGTTGGTTGCTATGCAAAATGGCGAACCTCGATTTCGACGAAAAGCATGTCGGCACCGACGACCCCTCGACCCGGGCCGAATTGCTGCTGCTGTCGCCGTCGTTCCTGGTGCCGGGCCTGACCCACGACGGGCTCAAGGTCTGGGACACGCTGGCGATCGCCGAGTACCTGCATGAGCTTCACCCGGAGGCCGCTCTGCTGCCGGCCGATCAGGCACAGCGCGCCCATTGCCGCGCCATCTGCGGCGAGATGCACTCCGGCTTCAGCAATCTGCGCTCGGCGCTGCCGATGAATCTGAAGGCGCATTTTCCCGGCTTCAAATCGTGGGCCGGCGCGCGGGCCGACATCGATCGCGTTACCGCGATCTGGCAGGACTGCATCGCCAAGTACAAAGGCCCTTATCTGTTCGGGGCAAAGCCGTGCGCCGCCGACGCCATGTACGCGCCGGTCTGCGCGCGTTTCCTCACCTACGACGTCGCCATCGATCCGGTCTCGGCGCAATACTGCCGCACCATCATGGCGCTGCCGCAGATGCAGGAGTGGATCGCCGCTGCCAAGGTCGAGCCGGATGAGCTGGAGGAGCTCGACGTCGAGTTCTGACTAGGACTCCCTCCCCCCTTGTGGGGGAGGGTGGGGAGGGGGGTCGGGAGGGAAGTTTCCTTCGTGGACGCGCGCGCGAATGCCGTCGACGCTGGTGCAATTCCTCTCGACCCCCACCCCTGCCCCTCCCCACAAGGGGGAGGGGTTTTGGCTCAGTCCCACTTCGGCCTGCCGGAAAACGCCCAGTCGACGAGCCTGCCGTCGCGGCTGCCGAGGCCGGCGATCTCCGTCATCTCCTGTCGGCTCAATTCGAAATCAAAGATCGCGGCGTTTTCCGACAGCCGCTCCACTTTGCTGGTGCGTGGGATGACGACGATGTCCTGTTGCACCAGAAAGCGCAGGCAGACCTGCACGGCGGTCTTCTTGTGCGCTGAGCCGATGCGGGTGAGCACGGCGTTGACGCGCGCATCGCCGCGCGCGATCGGGCTATAGGCGACGACCGCCATGCCGTGGCCGCGGCAGGCTTTGAGCACTTTCGACTGGTCGAGGAACGGATGGCACTCGATCTGATCGCACACCAAAGGCTCGCTCGCCGCCGCCAGCGCCTCGTCGATGAGCGCCACGGTGAAGTTGGACACGCCGATATGGCGCGCCAGCCCGTCGCGCTTGACCTTGCACAGCGCGCCGATGGTGTCGGGCAACGGGATTTGCGGATTGGGCCAATGCAGCAACAACAGATCGACCTCGCTCAGCCGCAGCCGCACCAGGCAATCGCGCGCCGCGCGCTCCAACTCGCGCGGGGCGAAATGGTTCGGCCAGATTTTCGTGGTCACGAACACGTCGTTGCGTTTGGCGCCCGAGGCGCGAAAGCCTTCACCGACCTCGCGCTCGTTTTCGTAGAGCTCCGCGGTATCGATATGGCGATAGCCGAGCCGCAGTGCTTGCTCGACGACGCGGGCGCAGGTGCGGCCGCGCAATTCCCAGGTGCCGAGCCCGAGCAGCGGAATCCGCGCCCCATTGGCCTCGATGCTTGGTATGGCTGCGCCCGCGCTCATCCCCTACCTAGCTATCCCGTCGCGGCGCCTGCGGCGGACTGACGATGCGCGAGCCCGGCCGCGCCAGCATGGAGATCTCCGCCATCTCAGCGTCCGTCAGCTTGAATTCCAGGCTGCCGAGATTTTCCGCGAGCCGCTCGCGCTTCGATGTGCGCGGAATCGGAATGATCTTTTCCTGCTCAAGGAAGCGCAGCGACACTTGCGCTGGCGATTTATTGTGGGCGCGGCCGATGTGTTGCAGCACCGCGTCGGCCGGCACCTTGCCGCGCGCCAGCGGACAATAACCGACCACCGCCAAGCCGAGCCGGTGCGCCGCAGCGAGCACCTTGGTCTGATCGAGATAGGGGTGGGTTTCGATCTGCAATGCCGCGAGTGGCTCGCTCGCCACGCTCGTCGCCTCATCGAGCATGGCGACGGTGAAGTTGGCGACCCCGATATGTTTGGCGAGGCCGGCGCGCTTGACCCTGCATAGGGCGTCGATCGACCCCGCCAGCGGGATCTGCGCGTTGGGCCAGTGGATCAGCAACAGATCGACCCATGGCAGCTTCAGCCGCTCCAGGCTCTCATCGACCGAGCGCTCAAGATCGCCCGGCGCCAGGCGGTTGAACCAAACTTTTGTGGTGATGAAGACGTCCTCGCGCGGCACGCCGGAGGCGCGGAAGCCTTCGCCGACTTCGCGCTCATTGCCGTAATTCTGCGCGGTGTCGAGGTGCCGATAGCCGAGATGCAGCGCCGCCTCGACCAGCTCGACACACAGATTGTCCTTCAACGTCATGGTGCCGAACCCGATGACCGGGATTTTGGCGCCATGACTTTCGACCACGTCCATCCGCCACTCCCGAACTCGCGCGGCTTCGCTCCCGGACCAAGGATCGGCTATTGCCGGCATGAACGCCAGCCCAATGCGGGCGACGCAGGGACGTCTCGCAGCTAGCGGGAATTCGCCTTGGCGAGCACCGCAAAGGCCGCGTCCGGGGCCTGCTCGATGACTTTGAGCAGCGCGCGGGCGGGACCGCGCGGCGAGCGCTTGCCTTGCTCCCAATTGCGCACGGTCTCGACCGGCACGCCGATGCGGGCGGCGAAGGCGGCCTGGGTCAGCCCGGTCTGTCCGCGCACATTGCGGGCGTAGGTGGCGTCGAGCGAACGCGCATCCACCGAGCGCGCCGCCTGATGCGCAGCCGTTGCGATGGAACGCGGGTCGGACGGAATGGCCCGCTCGCTGCCATCGGGCAGGACTTCGACCAAGCGTCCGTCGGCTTTCAGTCGCACGCGCAGCATGGCGCTCGCTCCGGGTTTGCCGGCAGCCCGCATCATAGCTGATTCGTCGTAGATTCAATGAGTTAGTACGCCGCAGGCCTCCGCCGCTACCTCAATGAACGACCAGCCCAATGGCTTACTCGGCCTTTGGCCTGACGCGATCGCCGAAAAAATTTGGGCCGCGCGCTGTTTTCCTCAAAATAACGAGATTTCACCCACGAGACGATTTCTGGCGAGCCAGGGCGTTTGGCTATTTTGGGTCTCCCGCCCCACGCGCGTTTTCACTCCCGCATAGAGCTCTCCAAGGTCGACAAGCCCGCTGTGATCGCTGTCGTAGCTTGCACGCTCGTTCGTGATCGCGGCAACGATTGCATTGGTAAAGCGTCCTCCCCCGCCATTGGCAATCTCCTGGCTGAGTTGGCGTCCCTTGGACGCTGCAAGCACGACGAGTGGCGCGCCGGACTTTGTGAACAGTGCGGAGACCACGTCATCGTTGGTGGCAAAAGCTTCGCGGCCGGCGATCCCCGCTTGGCAAGCATCCAGGATCACGACCACGGTTCCTTTCGACGTATTCAGCAGGCTTGCGAGCGCCGTCCACGGCACGGACGTATTGGCTAGGTCGGACACAACGGTGCGGTTGGTGGCCAGGACGAATCCCGCCTTGGGCTGATCGAGCTGCAAGCCGTCGACACCGTGACCGGCAAAAAAGAATATCAACGTGTCGTCCTCGCCAGTTTGGCTGACAGCTGACTGCACCGCATTCATGACGCTGTCACGCGTAACGTCGGTATCGAGCAGCATGGCGGTCTGCACCGAGGAAAAGGCATGGCCCTGCGTGGTCGCGATGGCCTGCGCGAAATGGCGGGCATCGATTTTTGTCGAGTCCAATTTCGGGATGGTCGGATCGACATAGGCGTCGACGCCGATCGCAATGACACGAGCGACACCTCGCGGACGCACCGGCCCGGGCAGTTGGATCGTGCTCGGCAGGCTGACGAGGCCTTGGTCGTCGACCGCGATCGCGGAAACCCATCGGGCGCCGCCGGGATCCGGCAGATTGATCGGCGTTTCAACGTGCTGCCCTTGCACCGGTATGGTGCTGACGAGCCGGCCGTCGACATGCAAGTGAATGGCCGAAAGCCCACGGCTGGAATTTGCGATGATTTTTCCGCTGCGCTGGCCGGCACTGACTTTGGCAGAGAGCGTCAACTGTATGGTGGGCGGCGAGAGCAAAGCAGCCGACCGCGATGCGGTGTTATTGTTCTCCAGAACGTCTTTCGCAATCCCGCTGCGCCGAAGCACGGCTTCGAATTGATTGACCGTAAACAGCCCGGGAATGCCGGCAAATCGCAGCTGGACCGATTCAGCGCCTTCGTAGCTGGTATCGTATCGTCCATCGTCGGCCATCACGACGATTTCGTTGTCAATATAGGCTCCTTGCAGTTCAGGCTTCCCGTCGGCGACACGATAGATAAAGAGCCGGCCATCCTTGTTCAGCTGCACGAGGTGTTTTGCGTCTTTCGTCAGACGCAGCTCGGACAGCATCGTCCCATCGACGATCGCGATGAGCTGTCCCAAAACGCTTCCGGATTCGGCATCCACAAGCCTGATCCCGTTAATTCGATCGGTGACCTGGGACGCGATGGCGACGACCGAATCTGTGACCCGGAAGACCGTAAGGTCGATCCCCTGGCCGCCGGCGCTCTGAATACCAAGCAGGTCGGGATTCAACAGCGTGACGGCTTGGCGAGACGACTCGCGCATCAACACCACGCAAGCCTGGGGAAACGCGCCGGAACCTTCGGAAAATTCCGACAGAACGATCCAGCGATCACCGTCCGCGCCCCGCCAGTGCCATATGTCGCCGACCTCGGCGGGGTCGATATTGAATTTCTTGTCGGGCGCCGTACTCAAGTCGCATCTGGAATCAAAATCGGCGGGTTTCACAAACAGTGTGCGGGCCGCCGGTAATCGCGCCCGGATCCCATCGATGCGCGCGCTCAGATTGTCGTTTCTCTGGTGGTTGGCGCCATAGGAGGAGGTGGAGTGCTCCAGCGCGGCAAGTGGAAGAGTCTTGATGCCAAATCGTCCGAGGCTATAGAACGCAAGATCGGTTTGCGTCCTGTTTTTGATTTCCTCGATATTCCCGGTTCTGCCGCCGGCAATCGCGCGACCGATCAGCTCCTGGTCCGCCGCGCGGGTCGCGACCGCGATCGGTGCCGCCAGACGATTGTGCTGCACCAGAAACTTTGCTTGCGCCTTGGCGTCGCTGGACAGCGGTTCGATATGTGAAAGCGCCAAGCGCTCGCCCAAGCTCCAGATCGCGGGCAATGCCGGATAGCCGGCGTCATAGACCTTGCGAATATGACTCAAGGCATCGTTCGTTTCTGATTCCTCGAAATCAAGGTCATCCGATGAGGTCGTGACAAAGAGGTCGCCGATTTTCCAGCCGAACCCTCCCTTGACCAGGGCAAAGCCGCGATCCGCGTCGATTGCCACCTGCACCGACGACCAGGCCACACAGGCATGGCAGTCCGCATTCGCGTTGAGAAGATTGCTGGCATCGACCAGCACGTTCTTGATTCGAACCGCGCCCCATCCGTCTCCGCCGGCGATGACATAGCTGTCTGCCTTTGCCCAAGCCAAAAAGCCGTTGACGATATCGGTTGCGACGACCGTGCCGCTGACCAGATCGGCGATCGAATAGAACTGGTCCGCCTGCTGCCAGGCAACGAAACGCCCGGTCGGCGAAAAGTTTGCATTGCTGCCGGCTTCGCTCAGCAGCACTGAATTGGTCGCGGCGTCGCGAATTTCGAAGCGGCCTTTGAAGACGGCAATGTCGTACGCTCCGCTACGCGAGCGGATGCGCTGCGTGGGGTTGTCGATGACGAACCGATTTTGCACCACGAGCTTCGCGGCGCCCGGATCGACCGTAACCGTGCGCTCGCCGCGTGCCAGAACCTGTTCGCCGCAGGCGCCGACGGTGACGACAGCCCAGCCGTAAACCTGTGCACCGACGGCGTATGGCGTGACGGCGAACTCGCCTTTGTCGGCCGTGTCATTATCGCGGTAAATCGCAATCAAGGCGCGACTTTGCGCCTTGCCAAACTGCATTTGATTGGGTCCGACCGCATTGGCTGCAAGCGCCATGAAGCCGCTTCCCGCAAAGAACCTGCGGCGGCGCTGCGAGCACGACATATGTCGGCATGTCCGGCCGCGCCGCGGTGCGCTTGGTCCACGATATTTTGATTGGAACGCCGGCACGCGGCGCGTCCGCTGGAGCGATTGTGACCGAGATGCCAGCGGCAATGCGGCGTGCCTCGGAGAGCGAGGAGTCGCAGTCCGCCCACGCCGGCGAAAGCGCGGCGGCCAACAAGGCGGCAACTATCGGCACGACTATTCGCGGCATCATAATGAGCCTGCCCTCGCGATCTTGCGCAATGACTTGTGGTTTCGTCCCCTACCCAGCGACGAATGGTTGCCGTTTCGTCTGGTTCCGTCAATGAGGCACCCCTGATGCCGCTTGGCTATCATTTGCTTATTGCGTGAAGTGAGGAAGATGGGTCCACTGCCCCGCCCATCGGCGGCCGGAGTTTTCGGACGTGCAGAACCTGCAAATCGACAGCCAGCGGCTTTGGGACACGCTGATGCACACCGCGCAGATCGGCGCGACGGCGAAGGGCGGCATTTGCCGCCTGACGCTCACCGACCTCGATCGCCAGGTGCGCGACTGGTTCAAGGCGCAATGCGAAGCGCTCGGCTGCGCCGTCGCGGTCGATGAAGTAGGCACCATGTTCGCGCGCCGAGCGGGCAAAAACCCAAATCTTCCCCCGATCGCCATGGGCTCGCATCTCGACACCCAGCCGACCGGCGGCAAGTTCGATGGCGTGCTCGGCGTCCTCGGCGCGTTGGAAGCCATGCGCACGCTCCACCAAGCCGGTTACGAGACCAATGCGCCGATCGAGATCGTCAACTGGACCAACGAAGAGGGCGCGCGGTTTGCGCCGGCCATGCTGGCGTCGGGCGTGTTTGCCGGCGTGTTTTCGCCTGACTATGCCTACGCGCGCGCCGATCGCGACGGCAAAACCTTCGGCGATGAGTTGGCGCGCATCGGCTACAAGGGCAAGGAAAAAGCCGGCGCGCGCAAATTTTCCGCGATGTTCGAATTGCACATCGAGCAGGGTCCGATCCTCGAAGCCGAGGCCGTATGATCGGCGCGGTGCAGGGCGTGCAGGGTATGCGCTGGTACGAAGTCACCGTCACCGGACAGGAGTCACACACCGGAACGACGCCGATGCCGTTGCGCAAAAATGCGCTGATCGGCGCCGCGCGCATAATCGAGCGCATCGACGCCATCGCCCGCGAACACGCGCCCGACGCGGTCGGCGCCGTCGGCCTGATCGAGAACAAGCCGAACAGCCGTAATGTCATCCCCGGCGAGGTTTTCTTCAGCGTCGATTTCCGCCATCCGGCGGAAGAAACTCTCGACGCCATGGAGGCGAAATTCCGCGCCGCGCTGGCCGAGGTGATGCCGCCGCTGCAACTGACTTACACCGAGACGCGGATTTGGCAGTCACCTCCCGTAAAATTCGCACCCGAACTGATCGAATGCGTGCGCATCGGCGCCGAAAAAGCCGGCTTCCAATCGCGCGACATGATCTCCGGCGCCGGCCACGACGCCGCCTATGTGGCCCGCGTGGCGCCGACGACCATGATCTTCGTGCCCTGCGCCGGCGGCATTTCGCACAACGAAGCGGAAGCGACGAGTTTCGACGAATGCGCGGCCGGCGCGCAGGTTCTGCTCAATGCGGTGCTGGAGTTCGATCGCCGATTGAGCTGAGAGAACTACCGCGTCTTCTCAAAAATCTCCCGGCCGATCAGCATGCGGCGGATTTCGCTGGTGCCCGCGCCGATTTCGTAAAGCTTTGCGTCACGCAGCAGCCGGCCGGCCGGAAAATCGTTGATGTAGCCGTTACCGCCGAGACACTGGATGGTCTCGAGCGCCATCCAGGTCGCGCGCTCGGCGGCATAGAGAATGGCGCCGGCGGCGTCTTCGCGCGTGGTCTCGCCGCGATCGCAGGCGCGCGCCACGGCGTAGACGTAAGACTTCGAGGCGTTGAGCGTCACATACATGTCGGCGAGCTTGGCCTGGATGAGCTGGAAGCGGCCGATCGGCTGGCCGAACTGGCTGCGCTGGTGGACATAGGGAATGACCAGGTCGAGGCAGGCCTGCATCACGCCGACCGGGCCTGCCGCCAGCACCGCGCGCTCGTAATCGAGGCCCGACATCAAAATGTTGACGCCGTTGCCGACGACGCCGAGCACGTTTCCTTCCGGCACCTCGCAGTCCTGAAACACGATCTCGCTGGTATCGGAGCCGCGCATGCCGAGCTTGTCGAGTTTTTGGCCCGTCGAAAAACCGGCAAACGTCTTCTCGACCAGGAACGCAGTGATGCCGCGGGCGCCTGCGGTGCGGTCGGTCTTGGCATAGACCACCAGCGTGTCGGCGACCGGGCCGTTGGTGATCCACATTTTCGAGCCGTTGAGGATGTAACGGTCGCCCTTGCGGTCGGCGCGGGTACGCATCGACACCACGTCGGAGCCCGAACCAGACTCCGACATCGCCAGCGCGCCGACATGCTCGCCTGAAATCAGTTTGGGCAAGTAACGGCGCCGTTGGTCGTCGCTGCCGTTGCGGCGGATCTGGTTGACGCACAGGTTCGAATGGGCGCCGTAGGACAATCCGACCGCAGCACAAGCGCGCGAAATCTCCTCCATGGCGACGCAATGGGCGAGGTAGCCGAGCCCTGCCCCGCCCCACTCCTCCTCCACCGTGACGCCGAGCAGCCCGAGCTCGCCGAGCTGCGGCCACAGTTCGCGGGGAAAGCTGTTGGAACGATCTATCTCGGCCGCGTACGGCGCGATCTTGTTCTGGGCAAAGGCCCGCACTGTATCGCGCAGCATGTCGATATCGCTGCCGAGGCCGAAATCGAGACCGGGAAAGCTGTTCTGGACCATCGGGCGCTCCGCGGCTTCGGCCACACGAGGCGAAGGGCGATAAGGTAGCCGCTGGCGGCCGGCGTGTCAGCGTGCCGAACCGGCCGCGAGCTTGGGGGCGGCGCGTCCATTGGCGGGCCGCACCGCGACCTTGTCGATCGCCTCTGCCGGCCGCGGTTTCGCGAACAGGAAACCTTGCATCTCGTCGCAGCCGGCGAGCCGCAGCAATACGCGCTGCTCGTCGGTCTCGACACCTTCGGCCAGCACCTTCATGCCGAGCGCATGGCCGAGCGCGACGATCGATTGGATGATGGCGCCGGCATGGCCGGTGGTGCCCAGCGAACCGACGAAGGCGCGGTCGATCTTGATCTGGCTGAACGGAAATTTTTGCAGGTAGCTCAAGCTCGAATAGCCGGTGCCGAAATCGTCGAGCGCGATGCTGACGCCGAGCGCACGTAACGCTTCCAGCCGCTGCAAGGTCTCCTGCGGGTCGTCGATCAAAACCCCTTCGGTCACTTCGAAGATGACGCGCGACGGCGCAATGCCGCTCTCGGCAATGACGGCGGCGACAAGATCGACCAGCTTGCGGTCGCGGATTTGTACCGGCGAGAGGTTCACCGCCACGGTCAGGTTCGGCCAGCGCGTGCCATCGGCCAGCGCGCGGCGCAACACGAATTCGCCGAGCTGGGGCATCAGGCCGCTCTGCTCGGCGAGCGGGATGAAGACCGCAGGCCCAATGGCGCCACGTGTCGGATGGGTCCAGCGCAACAGCGCTTCGACCCCGATCATGGCGCCGCCGGCCGCGGCGACCACGGGCTGGTAATGCACGTCGAGGCCGCCCGCGGAGAGCGCCGATTCAAGCTCGCGCCGAATGAAGCGCTCTTCGGAATATTCCATCTCGATTGAGGGCTCGAAGCGCCGCATCATGCCGCGGCCTTCGCGCTTGGCGGCCCGCAGCGCCAGGTCGGCGCGGCGGCTGAGTTCGTCGGCGGTGTTGCCGTCGTCCGGCGCTTGCGCAATGCCGATGCCGGCGCTGATTTGCCAGTTCTGCTCCATGAAAATCGGCCGTTGCAGCGACGTCCGCAATGCCTCGGCGAGCACGCTTGCAGTCTGCGTATCTTCGCTGCTCATGATGACGGCGAATTCGTCGTCGTCGAAGCGGCCGAATTGCGCGCCAGCCGGCAGGCTCGCGTGAAGGCGTTCGGCAATGTTTTTCAACAGCGCATCGCCGCCTGAGCGGCCGTGGGTGTCGTTAACCTCGCGAAACCCGTCGATATCGACAAGCGCCAGCACGACGACGCCCGAACTGCGCCGCGCCAGCGCCCGGTCGAGGGCTTCCAGCATCACCCGGTGATTGGGCAAGCCGGTCAACGCGTCCTCGCGGGTCAGCTTGCGGATCGTTTTGAGGCTGGACGCCAGCAAGCGTGCCAGCCGCTGGATCAGGCCGGCGGCGAGAAAGGCGCAGACACCGAGCGCGGCGCCGACCGCGCCGATCAGAGCCCACAGCCAAATCTCGGCGCGGATCAGCGCCCGGTCGGCCGCCCAGCTGAACCAACCGACAATTCGCCCACGCTCGTCATGCAACGACTGCGCTTCGCGGCCGGCGGTCGAGTCCTCGTCGGTGTCGAAGCGCAAATCCTTCAGGCCCGCGAGCCGCGCGACCAGCGGCAGCCTGCTGTCGTCGAAACCGTCGCTGTCGCCGAATACGCCGCGCACCTCGTCGAGTGCCAGCTCGAGAGCGGCATGACGCTCGGCGGCAAGCCGCTGATCCTCCCGCACCGTGACGGCAAAGCCGGCCACGGCACAGGCCAGCATCGCCACTGCAAGCGCCATCAGCACATAGGAGGACAGGTGCGAGGCTGCCGCGCGCAGCGCCGCCGCGGCCCTCGACTCGGGCGTGCGCCGCCGGAGTGCCGCCCACCATACCCGGGCTGCCGCAGCGGCCTTCATACCCACGCCCCGTCCTGGAATTCCTGACGCGGCAGATTAGGGACGTATGGTTAAGGGTAAGGAAAAGTCCGGCTAACTACCTGACTTATCAACAGGCCTTGTCAACAGGCCCTGGCGGCGCCCCAGGCCGTTAATGTGAGGTTCAGGGACGAAGTGGGTAAGGTCGCCTTTGAGGGACTAGCGGTTTACGGCTATCCAACAGGCCGGGACTGAGGAAATGGATAAGCCAAGGGCAATTCTGAGCGCTGCGGTTTTGAGCGCATTGGTCGGCGTCGCATTTGGCGCTGCGACGGCTGCGCGCGCGCAAGACTGCCCGGGACATCCCGACGCCATCGGCACCAGCCGCGTCATCACCATCGACCCGAACGAATACCAGCGCCTCGGCACCCTGCAATATCCGCGAACGTTGCCGCTCGACGATCATGAGGTCGTGCTGACCTTCGATGACGGCCCGATCGCGCCCTATTCCAACCAGATCCTCGATATCCTCGGTTCGCAGTGCGTGAAAGCGACGTATTTCCTGGTCGGCGAAATGGCGAAAGCCTATCCCGCCGTGGTGCGCCGCATCCGCGACGAGGGCCACACGATCGGCACGCACAGTCAGGATCATCCGCTCCGCTTCGACCGCATATCGGACGAGAAGGTGCGCTGGGAGATCGATGCGGGCATCGATAATGTGAGCGCGGCGCTCGGCGATGGCGGCGGGCTGGCGCCGTTCTTCCGTATCCCGGGGTTTGGCCGCACCGACGTCGTCGAGAGCGAGCTTGCCGCGCGTTCGCTGGTGGTGTTCTCGACCGACACCGTGGCTGACGACTGGCATCGCCGCATCTCGCCGTCGCAGATCATTATCCGCGCCATGAGCCGGCTCGAAGCCAAGGGCAAGGGCATGTTGCTGCTCCACGACATCCATCCGTGGACGGTGGCGGCGCTGCCCGGCCTGCTCAAGGCGTTAAAGGACAAAGGATTCCACATCGTGCAGGTGGTGCCATCGGCGACGGTGGCGCCCGGGCCGATTGCCGGACGGTCGGTATGGACAGTGGCGTGGTCGATGGCCGGCCAAGCCGTCATGGATGACAGCGGCAACGCGCCGGCGTGGCCGAAACTCAGCGACAGCCCGATTGCCGAAACGGCGGACTTGCCGGCGCCCGATGAAGGCGCATTCGATCCGCACTACGTGCTCAGTCGCGTGGCGAGCACGGCGGACATCGAAGTTGACTCGCCATCGATCGAAGCCGGCACCGCAACTTCCCCGTGGCCTTATCAGGCCCTGGTCGAGATGCCCTCTTCCAAAGCACAGCTCCCGGCACCGAGCCTGCTCGACATCGGTTGGCCGGTGCAGGAACGGGAGATCGCCGACGCGGCGCTTGAGCCGCGACCAAGCGCGGCAACGGCCAGCGCCAACGATCAGAGTGAGCCGAACCACAGCCGCCCGCGGCACGCCCATCTCAGCGTCCATCGCCACGCGGTCGCGCGCCGGGCCGCCGGGCAGCACGCGGCCGCTCACGCGGCGCGGACGGCAATGCGCTGATGTCCTCGCATTGAACGCGGGCGGCCAAGCGCATTTTGGCTTGCCGACGTTCGCGGAGTTTAGGCTGGTGCGGCCGAGAGTTGTGTCATAATGCTGCAAAATCAATCCGGCACCGTGCGGTGCGGGCAATAAAGTCTCATTGATGCTCCAATGGAATTTTCGACAACGCCCGCACCTTGTCGCGCCTCAAGCGGAGTAGTCGGGCCGGTGAGCCAACTCGCAACACTAGTGGGTTGCCGTTGCCACCTGCCCAGCGTCGCGGCGGCCGCGAGATCACTGGCTCGGATTACCCCTCGTTCATCATTGCGTCGACCTGCTCGACCGTTTCCGCGAGCTTGTTCCTTACGTCGACGAGTTTTTGAGCCGGCGCACTACCTGCTGACGTCCGGCCAGGATCAGCAAGACCTCCAGCACGTCGTCCGAATTCCGGATCAGATCGACCAGGTGCTGACCGCTCGGGCCACTAGTCCCGCGAGCCAGTTCTTGACCGTCCGTTCCCCTGCGCCAGTCCATCGCCTGATGATTTTGACGGCCTGGTGGGTCGTGCCCAGCTCGCATTTCAAAGCATAGGCGACGGCCTCGGGGTACGGTCCAAGATTCTCGCCGTTTGGAAAAACTATGCCCTTTTTCGGCAACATTCTGCCGACCCTCCGCAGCTATATTGGTTTGCGATACGGAGTTGATCGGAAGGTGACGATCGGTGCTCAACCGTTGCGTTGGCGCATGACTGTCCCTTTCACGCTCGGCCGCAGGCTCGAAGCAATCGGGATCGTCAGCAGTGGGACACGCGTTCGGTGCGGGCCGCAGTGGCGAGATCGAGCGGCAAGTCGGTGCGCGCCGCGCAGTATGTCCGGATGTCCACCGAGCATCAGAAATACTCGACCGAAAACCAAGCCGAGGCGATGCAGCAATACGCCGCACGGCGCGGCATCGAGATCGTCCGCACCTATGCCGACGCGGGAAAGAGCGGCCTTAGCCTCGATGGACGCGATGCGCTCAAGCAGCTGATCGAAGACGTTCAGACCGGAAAAGCCGATTTCTACGACCATCCTCGTCTACGACGTTAGCCGCTGGGGCCGGTTTCAGGACGCCGACGAAAGCGCCTATTACGAATACATCTGCAAGCGCGCCGGCATCAGCGTCCAGTATTGCGCCGAGCAGTTCGAGAATGACGGCAGCCCGGTCTCCACCATCGTCAAAGGCGTCAAACGTGCGATGGCCGGCGAATACAGCCGGGAGCTATCGGTCAAGGTGTTCACGGGGCAGTGCCGGCTGATCGAGCTCGGTTACCGCCAGGGCGGCCCGCCGGATACGGATTGCGCCGCAGCCTGGTCGACCAGGCCGGCGCCGCCAAAGGCGAGCTCACCCGGGGTGAGCACAAGAGCATCCAGACCGACCGCGTGGTTCTGGTGCCCGGCCCGGCCGAAGAGATCGACACCGTCCGCTGGATGTATCGGTCGTTCGTGAAGCAGGGAAAGCCCGAGCGCGAGATCGCCAACATTCTGAATGAACGCGGCATCACGACCGATCTTGGACGGCCTGGACCCGCGGCACCGTTCATCAGGTGCTGATCAACGAGAAATACATCGGCAACAATGTCTGGAACCGCGGGTCCTTCAAGCTCAAGAGGAAGCGAGTCCGCAACAACCCTGACATGTGGATTCGCGCCGAGGGAGCGTTCGAGCCGATCGTCGATCGATCGCTGTTCGATGCCGCCCAGGCGATCATCCGCGAGCGATCGCACAAGCTCTCGAATGAGGAGATGCTGGAGGCCCTCCAGCGATTGCTGCAGGACCGCGGATATCTCTCCGGGCTTGATCATCGACGAGACCGAACGTCTGCCGTCCAGCAGCGCCTATCAGAGCCGCTTTGGCAGCCTGCTGCGCGCCTATGAGCTGGTCGGCTTCACGCCGGATCGCGACTACCGCTACATCGAGATCAATCGCGCACTGCGCCGCATGCATCCGCAAATCGTCGCCGACGCAATTGCGGGGATCGAGCAAGCGGGAGGCTGGGTCGAGCAGAATCCCGCGACCGATCTCCTGACCATCAACGACGAGTTCACGGCATCCATCGTGGTGGTGCGATGTCGGACGACGCCTGCAGGTTCGCTCCGTTGGCAAATCCGTTTTGACGTCGGCTTGTGGCCAGACATCACCGTCGCGGTCCGGATGGACGAGCTGAACCAGAGTGCTCTCGACTACTACCTTCTGCCTCGGATCGACATGACCGGACCCCGCCTGCGGCTCGCCGAAGACAACGGGGTTTCGCTCGACGCCTATCGGTTCGAGACCCTTGAAGCCCTTTTTGGCTTGGCGGCGCGAGCCAAGCTTCTGGAGGTCGCATGAACGAACTCGTACAGAGGCTCGAACGGTCGAGACTGATTCCCGATTGAACGCATCACCGTGATCAATCCGCGGGTCCGAAACAAAAAGATCTTCAAGGAAATCGTATCAAACATCGCCGAACTCGGTCTGAAGCGGCCGATCACGGTCACCGTCGGGACGATGCAGATGGTCCGCGCTACGACCTGGTCTGCGGTCAAGGTCGGCTGGAAGCCTATCAGGCACTTGGCCAGCGCGAGATTCCTGCCCTCGTCGTCGACGCCGACACCGAAGACTGCCTGGTCATGAGCCTGGTCGAGAACCTCGCCCGTCGTCAGCATCGCGCCATCGATCTGCTTCATGACATCGAGGGTTTGAAGCGACGTGGCTATAACGACACAGCGATCGCCCGAAAAACTGGCCTCACCATCGAATATGTCAAAGGCGTTCTTCGACTGCTGGAGAATGGCGAGCATCGGCTGCTTGCGCGCCGTCGAGGCCGGTCAGATCCCAGTCAGCATCGCGGTCGACATCGCAGCGGCCACTGACGCCGAGACGCAGACCGTCCTCCAACAAGCCTACGAGAAGAAGCTTTTGCGCGGCCACAAGCTGATCGCCGCCAAGCGGCTGATCGAACAGACGGCGACGCCGAGGAAAGGGCCTGCAAGCTAAACGGGAATCAGAGTCGAAGCGTCGCGAACGCCCTCTATCATCGAACGCGCTCATGCGCGCCTATCGGGAGGACGTCGACCGTAAACGCCTATTGATCCGAAAGGCCGAGACCACCCGAAATCGACTGGTCTTCGTGACCGAGGCCCTTCGCAAGCTCTTCGTCGACGAGAATTTCGTGACGCTGTTGCGGGCCGAGGGCCTCGACACGCTTCCCCGAAATCTCGCCGCACGCATCGAGGCCGGAGCGCAGGCCTGAACATGCCGCGCAGAGCCGCAACATCAACGGTGAAGATGGCTTTTGAGGAAGCCGAGCTGCGCATCGCGATCGCCGACATCCAACCGCTCAAGCTCGTCTCCGATGCCGTCAAGAAAACTCCGAAATACGCCCAGATCGCCGCCTCGATCCGTGAAGTCGGCATTGTTGAGCCGCCAGTCGTAGCGCGCGACCGCAGCGAGCCCGGGAAGTACCTCCTGCTCGACGGCCATTTGCGCATCGATGTTCTGAAGGACATGGGCGCAGACCGACGTCATTTGCCTGGTATCGACGGACGACGAAGCCTTCACCTACAACAAGCGCGTCAATCGCTTCGCGATGATCCAAGAGCACAGGATGATCCTCAAGGCGGTCGAGCGCGGCGTCTCCGAGGAGCGAATTGCAAAGGCCCTCAACGTCGACGTTCAGAGCATTGCGCGAAAGCGACGGCTTCTGGACGGGATCTGCCCGGAGGTCGCCGAAATCCTCAAGGATAAGCATGTCGCAATCAATACGTTCGCCGAACTCAGGAAAATGGTGCCGCTGCGACAGATCGAGGCCGCAGAACTGATGGTCGCGATGAACAAGTACACCATCAGCTACGCGAAATCGCTGCTGGCCGCGACGCCGCAAGCGCAACTGGTCGAATCCAGCAAGCCCAAGCGCGTCAAGAGGGCTGACCGACGAGCAAGTGGCGCTGATGGAACGCGAATCGGTCAGTCTCGAACGCGAGTTCAGGATCGCCGAGAAATCCTACGGCACCGACCATCTCGATCTCGTGCTCGCCAATGGCTACCTCGGCAAGCTGCTCGGCAATGCGCGGGTGGTGCGCTACCTCGCGCAGCATCATCGCGAAATTCTGACCGAGTTCCAGAAGCTCGCCGACATCGAAGCGGCTGCGGCCTGATCCGCCGCTGCACACTGCAGCGCATCGACATCGGCTGCTGATGGGGACCCGGACCCGATAAGCGCGGGGACCGCAGGAGAAGCCGCACGTGGGGCGGATCAAGCGCGGTGGTGGGGATGGCGGCGAACCCGTTCGGAGCCCACCGGGTCGGCATTCATACACCGACCGCATGGCCCAGCGACATGCGTTCGGCCATGATGTCACTAGGGCGTGCCGGCGGTGACAAGAATTGCGATTCTCGACCGGCACGCCCAGAATCGCGATCGGATATTTGGTTCCGATAAACCCCATTATCAGAAGTAATCAGCCACCTGCTACCCCTGCCGTTCGCTCTGTAGGGACCGCCACGCCGCCGTTGCGAGTCTTAACCGGCTTCCTCCTCGACAACGCGATGAAGGCGCTTCTCGTCGAGCGCGCCTTCCCACTTGGCCATCGCGACGGCCGCCACTCGCATTGCCGAGGAGATTGGTGGGCGTCAGTCCCTGGGACATCAGGCGGTGGATGCCCAGCACCAAAGCCACGCTCGCGACCGGTATGCCGCTTTCGGCTCCAAGCGTTGCGGCAAGGACCACGAAGGCGTCGCCGGCAACGCCTGCCGCCCCCTTCGATGTGAGGAGAAGACTGAGAAGCAGTCCAATCTGATGCGCAGACATCGAGCGGCGTATTGGTGGCCTGAGCGAGAAACACAGCCGCGGTCGCAAGGTAGAGGCAGGTGCCGTCGAGATTGAATGAATAGCCCGTGGGCACCACCCAGGCCGACCACGCTTTCTCGCAGCCAAGATGCTCGAGCTTGTCCATGATGCGCGGCAGCACCGTCTCGGACGACGTGGTGGCGACGCAGATAAGCAGTTCTCCTTTGATATAGCGGATCAATTTTCAGCAGGCTGAAGCCGCATAAGCGCGCCATTGGCGCAAATGCGACGGCGATGAAGACGACGCAAGTCAAGATAGAAGCCGAAGAGAATGAGCTTACCCAGCGAAGCAAGCGAGCCGACGCCTGCGCCGAACTTGCCGACTGCAAAGGCGATCGCACCGAAACGCCCCGATCGAGATCGCCGTCCGCATCACCATGGTGCTGACGATGACGAACAGCATCTTCTACGACGCGACGTCGATAACGTCCACCAGGGGCTTCGCCCGTTCGCCGAGCCAAACCAGCGCAAAGCCCGACAAGACGGCAATGAACAGCACCTGGAGGATATTGCCTTCTGTAAAGGCGCCGACGAACGAGCTCGGAATGACGTTCACCAGGAAAGGATACGAAACCCACTTCATGGGTCAGCTTGACGTAGCGCTCGACTACGCTCGGATTGAAGTTCGCTGACATCTGCGTCCAGGCCGCGCGCCCGGCTGCAAAATATTGACCGCCAGCAGTCCGACGATGAGCGCGACGGTCGTCATCACCGTCAAAATAGATGATCGCCTTGATCGCCACCCGTCCGACGCGCGTCATGTCCGCCATGTGGGCGATGCCGGTCACCACCGTGCAGAAAATGATCGGCGCAATCAGCATGCGAATGAGTTCGATGAATGCGTCGCCGAGTCGCTCGCTGACAGCCACCTGGCTGGCAAGATCGGGCGCCGCGATGCCAAGCGCTATGCCAAGCGCCATGGCGATCAGCACCCACACCCAAAGCTGCATCCACAATGGTTGCTTGCGACGCATTTTTGCGGGGGCTGCGGATCATCGCGGTCAGAGTTTGTCGTCCCCTAAGCTCACAGATCGCGCCATTGCTTACCGCTTTGTTGGCAAGCCCCAGAGAGCTGCCAATGTGGCGCAAAACTTCGAGGTGCCTAGCGCCAGTCTGACTCGGGCCAAGGAAATCCCGCTTTCCGATCGGCACACCGCGATGACGCAGGACGTTGTACGCCGTCGTTACAAAGAAGAAGAAATTCGGCAGGGCGAACTGTTGCAGATAATCGTTGCCCTTCATTTTCCGGTCGTTGCCGCCGCCGGTCCAGGCGATGACCTTGTCCTCCGCGCCGTCGAGCTGTGCGCGCGACAGGGACTTCACGAAGCCGAGCGCAGTTCGACGCGGCTCTTAGCGGCGGCAAAGCTGGCGTCGTCCACGGCCGGCATTGCAGGGGGAGTAACGCCAGCTAGGCGGCCGCCGGTATTCATGGCGAAATCCGCCGACTGACGGATCTGGCGGGCGAGGCAGAACATGTCGGGATACAACCGATCCTGCAGCAGCGCCGATTCCTCAATCTTATTGGCGGCACAATGCGCGGCAGCCTTGTCGATAATGCCAGCCAGTGCGCCAAGCTGCTGGGCGCAGGCTGTGATAGCCGCGTCATACAAGGAGTATGCGATTTTGGTTTCTCCTGGCGTGGAATTTGATGGGAGAGACCCGAGAGGAAGCCAAGTGCTCATGCCAACAGGGTCTGTCTTTGCCGAATACTCCAATCATGGCATTCTCACGGTCGCTTTTGGGGGAGAAGCGGACATCGCGCCAACACCCGAAAATGGTCGCGATTGAACTCATAGCGGTCATGGACCAAGATGGATATTCTTGCTCCCTCTGGGTCTCACCCGGAGCAACGAAGTCTGGAAAGTACGGCGGCTATGCCGACGGACAATTGCGGCCGGGCAAAGGAAGGTTGAGCGATGTGCGAGTCGAAGTGGGAAACGCGTGCACACATGGCGCTTGCCGTAACGCTGTTTGGCTTGGCGCTATTGGCGGGTGAGGCGCAGGCGCAAGACAAGACCTACGTCATGAAGATTACGCTGCCGACGATCAACGAGAGCCAGCATCTGTTCGCGAAAGACTACGCCGCGGCCGTGGAAAAGGACTCAGGCGGCCGCATCAAAGCGGAGATCTATCCGGCCAACCAATTGGGCTCCATCCCGCGACAGATCGAAGGTACCCAGTTCAACGCCATTCAATGTGCGATCATGCCGCCTGAATATCTTGGTCGGCGTGGACGAACGCTTCGAAGTCATGGCGGCTCCCGGGCTTGTCGATTCCCTGGAGCAAGCTCAGCGTCTCACTGCGGATCCGGAGGCGCTCAAAATGTTGCTCGGCCTCGGCTCGGACAAGGGGCTGCACGGTGTCGGATTGTACGCCATACAGCCGTCATCGATTATTGCGCGAGCGCCAATTCGCCACCTGAGCGACCTCCGCGGCAAGAAGCTCAGGGTCATAGCCTCGCCGTTTCAAGCCGCGGCGTTCCAGCGGCTCGGCGCCACAACGATCGCGATGAGCCTGGGAGACGTGTTGCCGGCCCTTCAGCAGGGCACGATCGACGCCGCGCTCAATGGCATGACCATTTACACCAGCATGCATTATGGCGATGCAGCGAAGTTCATTACCGAGATCAACCAGCCGACCATCTTCTCCATTATTGAGGTCAGCAAAACGTGGTACGATTCGCTGCCTAAAGACCTGCAGCAGATCATCGATGCCGACGGCGCCACGGAATCGAAGGCCGTCAAACCTCATGCCCTTGAAATGTTTGAGAAGGCGCGAAACGATTGGACCGCGAGCGGCGGCGAATTGATCAGCCTGCCGCCTGAAGAGCAAGCATTGATGCTCAAGACGCTCGCCAGCGTCGGCGACGATGTGTCGAAGACGAAACCGCAGCTCAGTGAAGCCTATAAGGTCGTCACTTCAGCTGCGCAAAGAGCGCACTAGTTGGCTGCGAAAAATGTTTCTGATGTTTGCGGTGCGAGACTGCTTCTGGCCCTAAGCGTCACTTCGTAGGTCGCTTTCTGGGCGAAAGCGGGCATTGCAAATCTCTGAACACGCAGCCTAAGGCTCCTCAACGTTGGGCGGGCTTCGGAGAGTACGGTGCAATCTGTCGCCTGACACGCAATTCAAGTCCGCTTGCACCCGGTTTGCATGGCGGCTGGTTACGCTGCGCGGTTCAGCCGCTCAGATCAGGCTACACCAGCTCGCCCAGATGTAATGGCGTCAAGGATACGCTCGGGTGTGAAAGGTTGGTCTGCGATAGTCGCGCTCAGGCCCCTCAAAGCGTCATTGGCGGCGACCCAAAGTGCACCCATGGCGCCGGTGAGGCCAAGCTCGCCGACGCCTTTCGCGCCGAGTTCGGTCGAGCGTTCCGGCGTCTCAATTTGCTCTACATAAATTTCGGGCATTTCATAAGCCATGGGGGCGAGATAGTCCGCCAGGGTGCCATTAACGAGTGAACCATGCTCGTCGTAGATGCATTCTTCATAGAGTACCGAGCCAATTCCCTGCACGATCGCACCACGCACCTGATCGTCGACGATCAATGGATTGATCACGCGTCCGCAGTCCGTAATTGCCCAATAGTTAAGGAGCTTAATTAGGCCGGTACAGGGGTCGACATCCAGATAGGCCCCATGAGCGCCGTGCCCCATGTAGTAGCTCGCGTTATTGGCAACGTGGCTTCGCGTCACAGTGAACTGAACATCAAGATCGGGCGGTAGCGTATCCTGACGGAAATATCCGATCTTCGCGACCTCAGCGACTGTGATCACCGGTGCGTTGGATTGTTTGTTGTGAATTTGTCCGTGGACAATCCGAAATTCTCCGGCTGGGTCTGGGTAATGGACGCCGCCACGCGCAGAACATTTTGCGCAAGATCGCGCGCTGCCTCAGTGCGGCCTCGCCACCGATGGCGATGCCGCGAGAGGCCCAGGCACCGCCGCCATAGGTTGAGATCGCACTGTCACCGCCTATCATGGCAACGTCGTCAATATCGACGCCGAACGTGTCCGCTATGATTTGCGACAATGAATGAATCGTCCCCATCCTGCCGTGATGAATCGTGGCCATTATACGATGCTGGCGTGCCACGCGCTCCGCGCGGTAGGCATAAAGGGGCAGCCATGAACAAGCAGATGAGAAGCGATTCGTCAGATTGAGCTTCAATTCAACGAGGCGTGAGCCAGACACGATGCCCACGGCATGGTCAAATCGATGGCCGACGATGCCCACTTCGTAACGGTCAACGATGCCTGGACCAAGACCCGCGCCGAATATATCGAGTTGATGACACGCTTGCACGGCGCCAGTCGGCCATCCGATCAGCACCCGCAGAACGCCTGTGATGAAATCCGTTCTTGCTGCCGGACGTGACGATGATGCATCTCGATTCCACGTTTACCGCGACATTGACGAGCCCGAGCGCACTCGCATCGGTGCGCGCGTTGTATGCAGGATCGATCGGCAGTGGCGAACCGTTGCCATGCAGAACACGGACGTACGCCCCGGCCGTCGGCGCTGAGCAAACGTGACGGCGCGTTGCGTCGGCCTGCGCTGGCGGTCCGTACATGGCCCGAAGCTGCCGCCGCAGTTGGCGATTGTAGCGGCGGCTTTCGAGCGAAGCGGACGTCGACGCTCGCGCTCAGTCGTCGCGGTTGGCCGAGTTCGGCGGCCGCGGAATGTCCTTCAATATGTGCCGCGGCACGCTCGGCGGCTTGGCCGATCTTCACGGCGATCAGGAATGTGGCCGGCAGGAAGATGGATATCGCTCGCCAGGGGCCAGATTCGCGTAGGTCTTAGCCTGCTGACCAGCGACACTGCGCTCTTGCTGTGAGGAAAACGCACGCCCGGTATTTACTTGTGAACATGGCCATTCAGAACGAACTCCAAAATCGATCCAGAACTCGTCAGCGCTCGGGCCCCTTCGTCCCTGTTCGGCTCGCGCTCATCATGGCGCCGCTATCGGATTCGACAAGCGCAGATCGAGGCCCGGCGTCGGCAGGCTGCCGAGCAGGAAGCCGCTGCGCGCCGTGCGACCGATCGGCAGGTTCTTGAGGATGCCGAGCGGCTTGTGACCGCCTGGAACGAGCGCCAAGCCAAGCGGATGCCGATGCTGTTCTCGCCGACGATCGGCGCCGCCATCATCAACTGGGACTTGCTAAACCTGGCCGTTCAGACCCACAGCGGCTTGCGCTGGACCGACGTCAAGCGGCAGCTCACCGGTTGGCGGCATTTGGAAGGCCTGGATGATAGGGGCTTGAGGACATCGGAATTTCATGCGGCACGCCAGCCTTCCCGCGTTTCATCTCGAGGTAAGAGAGGGAATGGCAATGGCTAGGTATTTCGCATTCCTTGTTGTTGGTTGCGCGTTCACCTTTTGCGCCGCGGCCATGGCGAAAACCCACCTTCAGGTGTCGAACCCTGCGCCGCAGTTCGCCGCATATCAGAGCGCCCAATAGCCTAAGGCATGGATCGATCAGGGCGGCGGGGCGTAGGGCAGCGGCTGGCAAATTAAGCAAATAATCGTGAGGAGCCGGCGGGTCTAAAGACAGCTTGTCCTGGAGAGCCTATATGAGAAAGTAGCTGACCCGATCCCCATGTCCCCCGACAGGTACCCGACCGGGTTAGCATCTTCCGCGGCCGGCTCTTTCCTTAGAGTCGGCCGCACCTAGTTTGCGGCGCCAACGGCACCACGCTTCATTTTTCGCTGACTTGGCAAATTCCCCGATAATCCCACGACAACCGCAGCCTCATGGGCAATCGTGGCTTTTGCATGGAACCGAGTAAATCGTGTGGATATACCGGCCGGCATCGGCGGCGGGGCGCGAATTGCCCCGCTTCCCGCTAAGCTCGTCACCGATATTCGACGCCTTCCAGGGATAGAACCATCTTCAACGGCACCGCGACGTTCTGCGTGTCGCCGTCGAGCGCGGCTTCCTCCAAGCAGGCGATCACATGTTGCCATGTCGACTTGTCCCGACATCGCTCAGGCAAATGGGTGAGTAGCTCGCGCACGTCGGCGAGCGTTCGGAGGTCCATGACCTCGGCAATGGTGATGGCCTGCGGCAATCGCCGCGACCAATCGGGACGCCTACGCAACAACATGATGATCAGCCGCTCGCGCTAGCCTGCCTTCCGTCGTGCCGACGGTCGTACCTCCGGCTTTGCGGCTTCCTTGCCCTTCTTGCCGGTGATCGGCAGGAGCATTTCGCGCTGCCCCTCGATCCGCTTCTTGCCCTTCTTTGCCTGCGGTCTCGCGCCCTTGTCGGCGATGCTCTTCTTCAGGGCATCCATCAGATTGATCACGTTGCGGGGCGGCTCGCTTGCGTTGCCTTTCGGCGTGGCAACCCCGGCCTGTTTCTTCTTTAGCATCTCGACCACCGCCTCCTCGTAGTGGTCGACGAACAGCGAGGGATCGAAATCTGCCTCTTTTGTTTCGAGGATGTGTTGGGCGAGCTTCAACATGTCCGGCGCAACTTTTACGCTCGGCAGATCGTCGAAATATTCTGTCGAATCGCGAAGTTCGTATGGGTATCGAAGCGTCGTACCCATCAGACCTTTGTCCCAAGGCTGAAGCATGATGACGCGCTCACGCTTAGCAAGCACGACGCGGGCCGACGCGACCATGCCCTTGCCGCGCATTGCGTCGCGGATCACGGCGAACGCTTCCTGGCCGACCTGGTCGTTCGGGATGATGTAATAGGGACTGTCCGAATATCGCTCGTCAATTTGCGAGCGCGGCACGAAGGAATTGATTTCGATGGTGTGGTTGCTCTCGACCGCAACAGCGTCGAGCTCGTCGTCATCGACCTCGATATAGGCGCCCTTGGAATACTCGTATCCGCGTCCCTTATCCTCGCCCTCAACCGGCTGGCGACCACTTCGCCGGCAACTTCGTCGTCGTCCTCGGTCGCGGCCGCTTCCTCCTCGTCCCCGCCGCCAACTTCGTCCTCGTCCGCCACCGCGCCCGCAACGATCAGCCTGCGTCCTGAATTCTATTACGCACTGTTTCGCGCCTTCCAAACATCGAGCATCGCGGCGACCGGGATCAGACTGCCAAGATCTAGCTTGAGCGAGAAGATCGCGGCGTCGTCGTTCAAGCCGAAGCGGATCAAAGGGACGAAAGACATGCCTACGAAGTTCCACGATGCCGGAAGCCGCGCATCCGTCGTCGGCCATAGCAAGAGCGGCGTCGAAACATTCAACTACGAGTTCGAGAACTTCTTTCACCCCTTTGTCGGCAAACTGATCGCGAGGCTCAACTCGACCTCCGTCGCAGGCATGCTCGATCCCGGGTTTCTCACCGGGTGCGCGTCGCCCTACGACAAGACCGAATATTCGAAAAATCCGAACAAAAAAACGAGCATCACGCCCACACTGGAGCGTCGCGCAATCGACGTCGGGATCGGCGGCCCCTACGCCAATTACAATTGGGAGCTTCTCTATCACATCCCGGTAACCGTCGCGGTCAATCTCAGCAACAACCAACGCTTCCCCGAAGCGCAGAAATGGTTCCATCTCGTCTTCGATCCGACCAACGCCGACACCACCGTCGCGACGCCAAAGCGCTTCTGGAAATCCTTCGTGTTCAGCGATGGCGGCATAGTCCGGGACCTCAACTCACTTTTGCAATTGCTCGACTCCACCGACCCGAGCCAAGCGAGCGCCAAGGCCCACGTCCTCTCGGGGTACGACGGCGTGATGGCCAATCCGTTCGACCCCTTCGTCGTCGCGCGCTCTCGACCCAGCGCATTCCAATGGTATGTCGTGATGAAATATCTCGACAATCTGATCGCCTGGGGCGACAGCCTATTCCTGCAGGATACGATCGAGACGATCAACGAGGCGACTCTTTGCTACGTGCTTGCTGCAAATATTCTCGGGCCGAAGCCGCAGTCGATGCCGCAGCCCGACGCAAGCAGTCCGCGCAACTTTCGCCAATTGAAGCAGGCCGGCCTCGACGCGATGTCGAACGCACTCGTCAACTTGGAAGCGCAGTTTCCGTTCAACCTGGCGCCGCCACCGAACCAGGGCGGCGGCGCATCGTCCGGTCATAGCGGAGCCTTGTTCGGCATCGGCCGATCACTTTTTTTCTGCGTTCCGCAGAACCAAACGCTGCTGGCCTATTGGGACACCGTCGCCGATCGTCTGTTCAAGATCCGCAACAGCGAAAACATTCAAGGGGTCGTGCAACAATTGCCGCTGTTCGACCCACCGCTCGATCCCGGCATGCTGGTCAAGGCGGCGGCGGCGGGCATCGATATCGGCAGTGTCGTCAGCGGCCTCAACCAGCCGATCGGTCCGATGCGAAGCCTTTTTCTGATCCAAAAGGCGCAGGAGCTTGCCGGCGAAGTACGCTCGCTCGGCAATGCGCTGCTTTCGGCCCTGGAAAAAGGCGACGCCGAACGCTTGGCGGTGCTGCGCGAAACTCACGAGATCGGAACTTCCAGCAATTGGCACAAAATGTGCGCTTCCTGCAGTGGCGACATGCTCAGGAAACCACCAATGGCCTGCTGAAATCTCGCGCCAGCGCGCTGGAGCGCTATACCTACTATTTGCGGCTGCTCGGCCTCGCGCCGGACGGAACGACCGCGCCGAAAGATTTCAACCCGGATCGGCGTGCGAACTGACCGAGGCGAATTTCGACGACGCTTACAGCGCACTCGTCGCCAAATTCGACCTTTCGGTCGCACTGCAGGGTTATAGCGCCCTGCAACTGGCGCAGGGCTCGTCGCCGTCGAGTAGTTCGGGCGCGAGCGGGACGGGCCAGCTTTCATCTCAATACCAACGAAGACGCGGAGCTCAATAATCACTTGCCGGCCGCCAGAGATGCCCGTATCGCGGCGAACGTGGCGAACGCCATCGCCTCCGGCCTCTGGCCGGTTCCAGGTGTCGACGTCCGCGTGCACTACTGGGGTCTTGGCGGGAGCTCGAAGTTAACTAGTGGGGAAAAACTGGCGATGGTCGTCAAGCTTGGGGCCGAGGTTGCCGAGGTCACAGCGGCATACGAAACCGACCAAGCCGGCATCGCGGCGTCGCGCGGGGAGCTACCAGCGCCGCGCCGACGATTGGATGCTTCAGGCCAACCTCGCCGCGCGCGAATTGATGTCGATCGGCCGACAGATTATTGCCTCGTTGATAGCCGAGCAGATCGCGTACCACGACTATCAAAACGTCAAGACGCAGGTGCAGCAAGCGCAGGACGTGCAATCCTTCCTGCAAAACAAATTCAGCAACGCGCAGTTCTACGCCTGGATGCAAGGAGAGATTGCCGGCCTCTACTACCAGTCCTATCGCTTCGCCTGCGACACCGCGCGCCGGGCGGAGCAGACGATGAAACAGGAGTTGATGCGCCCGGAGCTGGATCAGACGCAGTTCATTCAATTCAACTACTGGGACTCTGGCCACAAGGGCCTCACGTCCGGCGAGGCGCTGTTCCTCGACGTCAAACGCATGGAGATGGCCTATCACGACAATAATAAGCGCGAGTTGGAAATTACGCGGCACGTCTCGCTGCGGCAGCTTGATCCGCACGCGCTGTTGACGCTGCGGATTACCGGCACCTGCACGGTAACGATCCCCGAATGGTTCTGCCTATTTGCGCGAAAGCGGACTTCCAGGAATACCGTTGCCGGACGCCATCGCGATGGCGCTAGCGATAGAGCCATCGATAGGCATCACATCGAGTAAGCACCACGTCAAAATCGAAACATCTTCGGAGCTCACGCGAGGAATGACCGTGGTCGATCTTTACGACCGAGCAGCAACAGAAGAAAATCGATCTGAGTGGTTGGACGTCATCGCCGCTCCGAAAAGGCAAATTTACTGGAAGATAGAGGTTGGACGATGGAAGGAAATGCTTCTTGATATATTGAAAGGCGACTCCGTATCTGGTCACAGGGGGAAAAACTACAAATGACAGAAGGCGGAAAGGAAATAGTTCGTCACGCCGTAATCGGCGGGTTAGTAATGGCGGTGCTGCTGACCGCCGATTTGCTGAACCACGCTTATGGTCGACCGGATCTGCTAGCGACTTTCAGCGGCATCTGGATTCTGATTGTCGTCGCAGGATTCGCCTTGGCCTTTGCCCTGATAGGGATTGTTGAACAGAGTCTGGTACAATGGCGAAATTGCACACAAAAGATGGCGAGACCAACAGAAAATTCAGTTGGCCGGAGATATTGGAATTGTTGACGGTACATGGATCGACGTGATCTGGAAAGCGTCCGATACAGAACCCGAACAGACTTCCATTATTGAGATTACGAGCACCGTTGGTGGGGGGTTCAAGGTTCGAGGGCATACGTCTGACGTCAGCAACTTAAACAAAGAGAAAGGGAAATTCACTAGCGACGTTACGCAAACGATGGTCGATCAGCGCGGAGTGATGTACCAATACATTGGACAGGAGGCAAATCCGAGTGGAGGCCCCGCAATCGGCCATAGCGGACTTGAATTCTATAATTTTCATAAAGCCGCCAGCGGCCAACTCAGTTTTCCGGGGCGTTTATGGCCACGGTGGAGCACGGCAACAGACGCGTCGAGGGTAGAATTTTATCGGAAAGCCAGACGGACGCCTTCTCATTCTTGCTCAGTACGACCAAGAAAGACGCCACAAAGGAACAAGTTGCCAAAGCGATTTGGCAGGGTTTCATAGATGAAAAGAGAGCCACTCACTCCACAATTCCATCCAATCGACGAACTCGGTCCGCGATCACGGCCCAATCGGGACAGACGGAAATGGAGGAAGATGGGTGACTACTCCACTTCCTAGTCGAACGATCCCTCAGCCCCGATCGCTTTCGATAATGTCCGTTATCGGAACCAGCTCATCTCAGCCGGAGGCCAAAAAAGTTTGCCAATTACGCGGAAATGTGAGGCTCATTCCCCACCGGTTATAAGGTAACTCGGCCAAACATTTAATCCCCCCTACCCTTTATGCCCGATTTGGCGGGCGTCTTCGATTTCTCCAGGCGCCTCACCTATTGGGGACAAAGCGGGTATCGTTAGAGCGCGTTGTATAGACACGTAGCATGCTGGTGGTGAAGGTTCTCCGGAGCAAGGACATAGGCGAGGAGTCCTCGCACTTGCGCGCGAGGTCCTTCCCATGTCCTCAGCGATCGCATGCCGGCGGAGCCAGGCCCCCGTCGCATTGGACCCGATGCTGCCCGTGGTCGCGCATCGGTCACGTCTACTTGCGGCGATCTTCCACGTCGCCGGCAGCCACCCTCACGCTTTAGGCCGGGTTGTGCTTTGGCTGCGTCCCACAGTGAGCACCGACGACCAGACACTCACTGGCCGCTCCGCCGCTGCCGTCTTTGCCGACCGGCGGAGTTTTCAAGTTGTGTAATAACGCGTCGAAGAGGCCACGCACGTTGCTGCAAACCACCCGCCATGGGAAGGTCGTTTGGTATGTACGCCGCGGGTCCAACGGCACCCGCGGTCTGCGCATCCGGTTGCGCGCCGACTTCGGTACACCGGAATTTCTAGTCCAGTATCAGGCGGCACTCACTGCGAAACTGCCCGCAGAGGCGGCAGGAGCGAAGCGGCCCACCCCCGGCACGCTCGCTTGGTTGATCGCGCGCTATCGAGACACCGTGGTCTGGCAGCAAAACCTATCGGCGGCGACCCGCCGCCAGCGCGAGAACATCTTTTTGCATGTGATCGAGTCGGCCGGCGATCAGCCGGTGGCCAAAATCACCCAGGCGACAATCACGGCCGGACGCGACCGCCGTGCCGTGCAAACACCGGCGCAGGCCCGCAATTTTCTCGACGCGCTACGCGGCCTGTTTCGTTGGGCCCGCGAGGCCGGTCATGTGGCAACCGATCCGACCGCCGGGGTAACGAACCCGAAGCGAAAGGCTGGACCCGGGTTCCGGGCGTGGACCGAGGACGACGTGATTGCATATGAGCGGCGATGGCCCCTGGGGACGCGGCAACGGGTCTGGCTCGATGTCCTGCTTTACACAGGCCTGCGACGGGGCGATGCGGTTCGGCTGGGTCGCCAGCATGTACGGGGTGGCGTCGCTGTATTGACGACGGAAAAGTCTCAAGGTGGCATGACGGTGACTCTGCCCGTTTTGCAGGTTTTGGCCGAGACCTTAGCGGCGGGTCCGTGTGGCGACCTCAGTTTCATTGTCGGCGGCCATGATCGCCCGATGAGCAAGGAGTCGTTCGGCAATGCTTTCCGCGAGGCCTGCGATGCGGCGGGCGTCAGAGGGTCGGCCCATGGCGTGCGCAAGATCGCAGCGACCCGTGCGGCCAACAGGGGCGCGACGGTGGCAGAGCTCGAGGCGATCTTCGGCTGGCGCGGCGGCACAATGGCGTCGCTCTACACTCGCGAAGCCGACCGTCGGCGCTTGGCGCTAGGTGCGATGCATAAGCTCGAAGGCCAGGTGGACGCCGCGGCAGGGGCGAACGATTTGGCAACTTCTATGCCCGCACCTACCCGTAAGGTGCGGGCACCAGCGGCGAAAGACCAATAAAACCAACGGTGATTTTTGTTGATGGTGCGGCCGAGAGGACTCGAAGGAGTCTCTCGCAGGCATCTGAAACTACAGAACTTTTCGCGACCACCCTTTGCGGTTTTGTACTCGCGTTTTGTACCGACGTCCATGAACATCGGCGACGATGGACGACAGACGCTAGTTCAGCAGCCGCAGCCGCAGCCACGCACGCTAGGGCGACAACACTCTAGCTCCATCTGATAACAGCAGTCATGGCCGCAGCAGCGGTCGTGGTGCCCGCAGCCATCCTCGCACCCGCATTCGCGGCGTTCCAGCGAGGCCATGCCGCCAAGCGCGTTCGCGGCACTGACGAGGGTTGCGTTCAGCAAATCGACGCTGAGCCGCACCGTGCTGCCGAGACGCATGCTGAGCGAGCCCAGCGGGTGGGGCGCGGCTCGCGGGCTTGCGCCGGGCATCATGGCTGAGGGCGGCATGGGCCAGCCCGCAGAATCCCAAGGCATCTCCATCGGACGGGCGGCAATCCGCGTGCGATATTTGCCGAACGCCGCCTGTGCCGGGTTCGGAGGCGGAGGTGCAGCAGGGTTTGGGGCGGGAGCCGCAGCCGGGTTCGTGGCCGCGGCTGCAGCCGGCTTGCCCGCGGAGGCGGCCGGTTTCGTTGGCTTGGCGTTGCTCATGATCGTGTCTCCTAGCAACTGAACACTTCGCACCAGCGCACGCGCAGGGTGCAGTTCACCGCGACCGCGGTGAGTCGCGCGCCCGGCTTGGCAGTGATGATGCATTCGTGCACGCGGTAGCTCGTGCCGGCCGGCTCGGCCCGTGCCCATAAGAGCATCGTGCCTTCGCTGTCGACGGCGAAGACCGCGACCAGAAAAGGCGCGGTTGCGACCGTCGCGGCGTACTCCACCGAAAGTGTCACGCAACATTCGCCGCCGATGAAGTCGGTTCCGACGGCTCCGGTGCTGGCGTCTGCGATCTGCGTCGCAGCGGCGCCAATGGTCGGCTTCACGAAGTCGAACATTTTGGTCAATTGGTCGCCGCGGATTTCAGTCTGCTGTTGATTGGGTACCAGCAGCGACTTCGCCTCCTTGCGGCAGTCGCGGCAGCCGCAGCCGCCGCTCGGTTGCCCGCACTTGTGGCAACAGCCCGCTGGCGCGGCGCCCCATGGAACCGGGCGCCTACCTCGGTACGCTTCAAATCCTTGTTGCATGACCTGTCCTTTCAGCAACAGACCGTCTCGCACCAGCGCACGTGCGCCATGGCCGCCGCGACGGTCAGCGTCACCTTCGCGCCGGGCGCAAGATGGCCGAGTTGGTGCACGTAGAAGCCCGGCTTGATGGCGGTGTCCTTCCAGTCGGCGGTAGCGGCGCCGGTGTTCACGGTTACCTCCACAATGGGCGCGCTGGCGCCCGCGTCCACCAGATATTCCACCACCGCGTTTTTACCGCCGTGTGCGCCGGCGAAAGCGCTGGCGCTGGTGCTGGAAGGATCGGCCTCCAATTCGTGCACAAGCACAAAGCCGGTCGAGCCGCTCCATTGCGGCCAGCCCCAGTGCGGGTCGCACCAGGGGGCGCCTGTCATCATATGGTTCATCATTTTTCTCTCATGAGCCAGGGGTTGGAGTTGGAGTTGGCGTTGGCGTTGGCGTTGGGGCTGGAGTTGGAGCGGTAAGATCGACCACGATTTCAAGCATGTCGTCGACAATGCCAAAACTGGACGTGACTGCGCCGTTGACTAGCCCTGCAAGCTTAGACGCGATTTTCCCGTCATGCAGCGCTTTCGCAGTGTCGTGTACCGCGCCGGTGAAGGGAGTGAAGATGGATGCCATTGCGATCGCCTCCGTTATTGCATCGCCGCCTCGCCCCACGCCGCCACATGGCGGTCGGCGAGACGCAACGCCTTGGTCATGACTTCGAAACTCCAGTCGAGGTTGGGCAGAGGATTCCGCGCGGCACCGGCTCCGGCCGTCGCCAGGGTCGTCATCGTCCCACCCACCAGTTTCGCCGGCGCGCGTGCGCCGCCATTGGCCGCCAGGAACGCTGCCCATGCGCCCCAGTCCTTGGGAAACGCGTGGTACAACGCGCGGGGCGACAGGCACATGCTCTGCGACACGACGCCGCTAAACACGCCGGCGCAGAAGTTCTTGAACCGTTGATCGGTGGCGGTGAGCGCGGCGAGCTGCTCCATAGCAAACAGACAAAAATCGCGGAGATGTGGATTTTTCGCTATAGTCAGGAACATTTCGGCAGTTTGCCAATCGCACTCTGCATGCCGGCGCCAAAGCTGGTCGTAGCGTGCCAGGCCGGCGCGCGAACAATCGCCAGTGCGCAAGGCATGCAATGCAGCCTCCGCGGCGAACCACGCGCCTTCCATTGCCTTGTGGATGCCGCCGCCATTGAGCGGATCAGCCTGATTTGCGGCGTCGCCGATCAGCATCACGCGGTCGTCGAAGACGCGATGCAGCCGATAGAATGCAGCCGAACCGCCCGAAACTGCGCCGCAGCGTGTCGCCCCGCCGAGTTCGACGGCGAGTTCCCTTGCCAGGAATTGGTCGAACCAGGCACGCAGGTTGCCGGGCATTGGAAAGTTTTGGTCGGCCGCATAGCCAAGGCCGACATTGGCAATGCCATTGTCATCGACAAACAGCCAAGCATAACCGGGAAAGTAGGCTTTGTCGAAATAGATGCGCAGCGGTGCGCCGCTGGCGCGCACGCCGCTGAAGTAGGTGCGGACTGAGATCGCCATGACCCCATCCTTCAGCACATTGCCGATTGCGCGCGATACCGTCGAGGAAACCCCGTCCGCGCCGATGACGATGCGGGCACGGAAATTTTCATCTCCAGCCGGAGTGCGCGCCCGCACCGTGACGCCAGTGGCGTCGCGCTGAAAGCCGCGCACCACGCAGTTCGGTCGGAACCGCGCGCCATGCGCCAATGCGTTGCGCCGAACGGTGTCGTCGAACCGCCTGCGGTCGAGCAGGACCGCGAAGTCGGGATAGATCGTATCAGCCGTGAACCCGCCGGTCAGGGTCTTGCGGCCGTTGATGTAGAGATCGCAGTCGCGAATGACGCCGCTCGTCTGCTGCAGCACTTCATCGGCACAGCCGAGCCGGTCGCACCAGTAGATGGCCTGCGGTGCAAGGCCGTCGCCGCATACCTTCTCGCGCGGGAAGTCCGACCGGTCGAGCAGCAACACATCGGCGCCGGCGCGGGCGAGGAAGCTCGCCGCGGTGCTGCCGCCCGGCCCGGCGCCGACAACGATCACATCGTGCATCAGGCGGCTCCCCTGGGTTCGACGACGAGTCGCACCGGGATGCGCATCCCGCCCTCCGCGCCGACGGTGACCGCGCCGTCGTAGACATCCGGCGGCGTTTCCGGCGGTATTGCGCCATGCAGCACGAATTTTTCGAAATCCATCGGCGCGATGGCGGCCGCGTTCGGCGAAACGGCCAGTGTGCTTGGCGACAACAGCGCGCCGGTACGCTCTCCGGCGAACGCCTCTACCGCGAGCAATACCTGCTTGGCAGCCAGCGGGTTGTCGTTATTGATCGAGAACGAGACGCGGAAAGGCGCGCCCGGCACGAGCGGCAGCCGGTTGGTGATGCCGTAGGCCGGCGCCTTCGCCGTCTCCGTTGGCGGCGGGCTAGGCGCCGATGGCCCGGCCGTGGGCGCCGCGGGGGTTAGTTCCGACGCGGCAGCCTCCGCCAGACGGTCGAGGATCTTCTGCTGTGCCGCGTCGCCCACCGTGGTGATCACCCTCAGCCCGAGGGACAGGCCGGCTTCTGCCAGATCGAGGCCCTTGGCAAGAATTTCGCCATACCGGTCAAGCCGCGCCTTCAGGTCGAGCGCGTCGGTCGAGGCCGATGCCGATGCCGTCGGCTCCGATGCCGGCGACGGCTTCGCGGTCGCGCCGTTACCATGCCTAGCCATGACGGTACCCGCAGGATTGGCAGCCGTAGCACGGTGGCGCGCAGGACACGTGCCAGACATGCGCCGGCGGCGAGCAGTGGCAGGGCGTCGGCTCCGGTCCCCAGACGAAACTATGTAGCGAGCGACGGGCCACGCAGTGCGGCCCCCAGAACAGCGCGAAGGGCGCCCGCACTGCGGCGGCGAGCAGCATGGCGGCAGCGTCGGCAGTGGTGGGACGCATGGCTCAGACTCCGTATCGGACGGCAGGATAGGCGAAACAGGGCGGTCCGCAGTTCAACGCCGGCAGCGACACAGCGCAGCCCTCCTCCATCCGGCTGGGAATCGCGGGATTGCCGGCGACCGCCACCTCCGGAAAGCTGCGTTCGTGCGTGTGCGCCTGCTCGCGCCGCGCGCAGTCGCGTGGGAGCAGGCGGGTGCATCCGGTCAGATGCACCCGCAGGACCTCTACTCCCAGGAACCGTGCACGCGCGGTGTAGTCGCTCGGCAGGTCGAACGACTGGGTCAGCGCCACCGCCACGGGCGGCAGGCGATTGACGCTGATCGCGACCTCCGGCACCTGGTTGACCGAAATGTTCACCACCGGAAGACGCGTGACGTTCAGCCGGTCGACCGACAGTGGATCAATGTTCGTTAAGCGGTCGATGCGCAACAATTCGATCAGCAGCGGATCAATCTGGTTGAGTTCCTTGATATGCACCGCGACCGGCGCGACCTTGTCGATACTGCTGATCTCGATTGGTGGAATACCGGTGATGTCGACCGGGACTGTCGATATATTGTCGACCTCCGTGATTTTGACAGATATATCTCCCATCGTGTCGGTTCCTTCCTTCAGTAATTCAGTAATAAGGAGGCGGTGTCGGGGGATTCGGCCAGACGTAATTCAGCAGCACGATCCTGGCGTCAGCGCTGGCACCGCAGCTAGTTTCGCGGTAACGGTAGCGACCGTCGCACCGCCGGAGTTTGGTGATGCAACAGTGTTGGGGGCAAGAAAGGTGCACCACGTGGTGTCGGTGGCGTAGGGTATGACCGTGCCGACGTCCACGGACCAGGCGACGGCCGGGTTCGCCGCGTGACGCGGGAAGGCACGGAAGACCTGCAGCTTGTTGCTGTCGTCGATGTACGCATTATCGAAGGGCGGCGACCAGCAATACAGCGTCACGTGCTTCGGCCAGATCTCGATGCGCGGCTCCGGTGCTGGCAGCGGGCCGAGGCCGAGAAGCGTGACCCAGGCATAGGCCTTGCGCAGCGGGTCGTCGCGCGCGGTCGCCACCACGATGTCGGTGGTGCCGCTGGCGAGCGCACCCTTGTTGGGAGCCTGATAGAGGCCGGTCGCGCTTATCGTTCCGGCGCCGGGGCCGCCGGACGGCGAAGCCACCTCCCAGGTCGAGCCGCGGTCCGAGTTGAATACCGTCGCCTCGAAGCGAAGCTGGGTGTTGACCGAGTTCGATCCAGCGCTCGTCGTGGAAATACAACTCCGCGCGCGGCGGCGAAACTGCGACCTCCACCCGGTGGCGCCACACGGCATGATGCATGACGCGCGCGGGCGAGGAGGTCATCGTCGCGACCCTGCAAACGGAGAACTCGGCCAACTCCGACCTCGCCACGATGTCATCGCCGGCATCGGCTCGGCCATGACGACAATGGGCGGCCGGTGACGGCGGCACTGCTCGACGACTTGGGCGGACCGGATCATTCCTCGAACACTCCCTCGAACGTTGTCTTCAGGGACTTCACCGGCGCTTCAGCATCAATCTCAATCTCCGAGCGGCATTTCCCCTGAAGGTCCAGACGCGCATCGATCTCTTCTTCGCCGCCAATCTTGCCGTCGACGCGCACCTCGGCCGAATGCACCGAAAACGTGATCGGCTTCATCGTGAAATCGAACGGTCCGAACGAGGCCAGAACTACGCGGCGGCCCCGCATGAACGGCAAGGCGACCCGCACCGGCACTACGCCAACTTCGGCGTGGATCGGACCGGTTGTCACATCCAGCTTCCCCCCGCCGCGCACGGAGAACTCGAACGGCCGGATACGCGCGTTCACCTTGAGGTCCGGGTTCATGGCGACGTTCAGGCGGGACTTGAAATTCATGCCGGCGACTCCTCCTGCGGCGGGGGGATATCCCCATCTGGATATACGCGGCTCGCGAGGTCGCTGAACATTCTGTCGACGATATCGTTGAGCCCTTCGAACCCCTGCAACGCGTCCGCGAGCTGCTTGGCGCTTTCGCCCTGCACTGTGACGTGCACCATCGGCCCGATCCGAATAGACAGATTGATGCGAGGGGGGGACATCAGTCGTTCCCTTTCGTTCCGTTCTGGTTTAGCGCGCCATCGAGCGCGCGCAGGCGCGTGACGACCTGGTCGAGCGTGGTCAGCACTACGTCCAGGACATCTTTCTCGCGCGCGCCGAGACTTTGGTACACCGCCCCAAGCTGGGTGCCGAGATGCTGACCCTCTGCCGTCTGCCGGTAGTCCTTGCCGCGCTCCTTCAGCACTCCAGCGAACTGGTCGACCAGGGAAACCAGGCCGAACAGCATGTCGGCACGGTCGGTGGCTTTTGTGTCCTGCGATGCTTCAGGCACTGGTTTGCACCGTCTGCATACGCGGCTCAAAACGTCGCCGCCGATGCTCGTCAGCCCGAACAGCGGTGCGTTCGGCGGAATCGCACGACAACCGCGGCGATGCAATAGACCGCGCGCGGCGTCGAACTGGAAAGGTGCGTTGGCCTCCGCCGTCCGGTTGTCGATCCGCACCAGCGCATCGAACCCTCCGGCCGCGGCGCGCCGCAGGCCCTGTACCGCCAGGGCGACCTCGTCCGCAACGGAGCGCGGGGCCATGGGCTGGGCTTGCGTCATTCATAAACATCCCACGCCGTCCCCTCCCGGCTGCGCTGGGCCTGATGCTTGTCGATGCGGGTGAGGTAGTACCGTGCCAAGATGCCAAGCAGCATATCGCGGCCGGGGTTGCTGGGCAGGCGGGCAAGCACGTATAGGAAATGGCCGGTGACGATGCAGTGCAGCGTCCGTTCCGGATCGCGCATCTGGTTCATATACGTGACGCGCCCATCGCGCCGGTCGGTGAAGCAGTCGCCGTGGTCGTCGATGTACATGAACAACGATCCGGCTGAAAACAGTCCGGCAAGCAACGCGAGCGGCAGCTCCGGGACCAGCAGCACTGTCAGCAGGATGATCGTGTGGCCGCCGCGGTCGCGCGCGACACGCTTGAACAGCGCCCGGCGCTGCGCTTTTGTCAACGCCTCGGTGCGGGACGGTTCGATGCGCAGCAGTGCGTCTAGCTCTTGTGCCGAATGCAGCTTCAGGACGGCCTGTCGCACCATCGGATCGAGCACATTGCGCTCGGCGAACAATCGCGCTGCCAGGATGTAGAACAACCGTTCACGTTCATTGCGTATCTCGAACCATCCGGATGTGAAGAGATCGGTGAATCGTTGCAGATACTCGCGTGTCGCCGCTTCGCCAAAATTGTCGATGAAACTATCGGCGAGGAAGCAGCAGCCCCCGTAAAGCGCGGCGATGCGCTGGTGCCGCGCCTCGAAGGGTGCGCCTACCACCTCGGCGCAGGCGTGGCCCACCAATGTCATCTTCGTGCTCAGTTCGACCATCTTGTCGAACTCCGCGGAGGCATATTCGCGAAACGTCGGATGCCAAGTGGCAACCACAAACTCAAGGATCTGGTAAACGGCCGCGCGATGCACGCGCGCCAAGACTTCTACCCGGTGCAAAACCACACCGTCCGGTTGCCAAGGCAAACTCAGTGGCTCACGTTCAGTAACCACAGTCGTCGCTCACCTACGGGTCGGCACCTGTCCGTAAACTCGGGCTTCCCCGCTATGTACTAAATTGAATGTTTGCACTTTTCCAACCTTTCTTCAAGCCCGATGGGAGATGCAGATGGCTGCGACCAGACGGGAAGCCGGAACGGTGGTCGAGGGGTTGATCTGAGTTTGCGCAGTTGCGCGAATGCTAGAGTGCGCCCCTAGAGCCGGACAGGATTAGCCGGCAGTTTTGACCGTCTGCCGGGCGTGGTCGTCCTCGAACTGAGCCGGGCTCAGATAGGCGAGCGCGGAATGGAGTTCTACAAGTGTTGTAAACCTCGTCGATGAAGCGGGGAAGATCGCTAATATTGAGATCGCAACACGCTATTCGACAATGATGTCGGCGATCTGTTGAACCTGAGCAGGCACTTCGATGCCCTGCGCCTTGGCTGTCTTAAGATTGATGGCGAACTCAAACTTGCTCGGCTGGATCACCGGAAGATCGGCTGGCTTTTCGCCCTTAAGAACGTGGGCTGTATAGATGCCTGCTTGGCGATACATTTCTTTGAGGTCTGTGCCGCAACTCATTAGGCCACCAAGATCGACGTAGGCGCGATCGTAGTACATCGCCCGGATCGCATGATCTGATGCGAATCCGATGATCAGGTCCCGCACGCTGGAGAAGAACGGATCGGAACGATGAGATGATCACTCTTGGTCACCGCCTTGCGTGCGATGTAACCGACACCATGCTTCATTTTTCGGGTGTAGAAGAGTGGCACGTCCCCCGAACGCTCCGTTTCGTGGAAGCCATCGAAGTTCGAAGTCCAACCAAACTCCTTGTCCCGTGCGAGTATCGTGTTGATAGGGGGTTCGCCACGATTAAGCACTTTGTGCAGAATCGACACGGCGCGCGCATCCCGTACGAAAACGTCATATTCGCCGAGCTTTCGCGAAATTGGCCCAATGACCTCCCCGCTACGAACCGTTGTTACCATGCAATCGCCGTCGTGGGCCTCATCCCAGAGGAAGTAGCAAACCCCTGCTTTGACATCGACGCCAGGAAATACCTCGTTTGCCGCCGGATAATCTACAAGTGTGCGTATGCGACGGTCCCCAAGCATTGTCTGTCGGAACTGGCCGAGGCCGAGGCCAGAGGCCATCCACCGCGAAGGAATGACCATCGTAAGGTATCGCGGTTGGAGCTTCTTCGCTTGCTCAACGAAGTGTTGATAGATCGGCATATCACGGGTTCCCCCGTCAGAGCCAAGCTGGTACGGGGGGTTCCCCACAATGACGTCGATTGCATATCGCCTCCGAATAGCTCGCCGATCCGAGCCTCAATATCGTTGGTGTGAATAAACGCATAGGCGTGCGTCTCTCGCTCCTCACCACGGTCATAGCTTCCCTGATTGGCTCCGCAGTACTTGCACCTGCCGTTTACCCAGGTGTGCTCGGTGCGATCGAACCAGATATTGCCACTGTCGCTGTCGAAGCTCTTAGCAATCGAGTACTTGCCCTGGGCGTCCTTCGAGCAATACGCGCTCCGCCGCGCCAGCAGGCTGGTGAGATACGTGATGCCGATGCCGAACACCTGTTTGGTCAGTATGTGATTGACACGCTCATCGAGGCTTGGAATCTCGGCTGCCAATCCTTTCGTGAGCCGGCTCGTGATCTCGCGCAGGAACACGCCCGACTTCGTGCACGGGTCGAGGAACTTCACCGTCTTGTCCGCCCAGAGATTCGCGCCATTACTGTCTGCCGCCCACGCCTCGGCCACCGTGTCTAGCATCCGGTTCGCAAACTCGGGGGGCGTGAACACCTCGTCATTCGAGAGGTTCGCGATGCACGTCAGCACATCCGGGTTGCGCCCACGCAGCATAAAATCAGCCTGCGTGCTCATGCCGCCTCCTTTGGTGTGCCTTCGAGCGCTGCGATGGCCAGTTCGCTGACCGTCATCGGCGGACAGGTCTTGGTCGGCGTGAAAATCTCGTGCTTGCCCAGATGGGCAAAGAGCGACCCCTCCGCGCTGAAAGCCGATGAGCCAGTGAGAACATCGAAGCGGAAGTCGCGCCGCTGGAATTTGCCCTTCCCGAGGTAGCCCCACTCGGCAAAAGTGATGGGCTGACCGTCATGCGTGCGCATCGTCAGCGCGTCGCCGTACACGAGGTTCTGCGACAGCACGTGGGACGCGGCACGGTACAGGTCGTCCGATTCATTCAGATTCAGATAATCGGAGAAAATTTCAAGCAGGTTCGCGCGACACTCGGCGATGTTGTCCGCCAATAGCTCGATGCCGTAGATGCACATCAGCGCGAGAAGAGCGTAGTGCCGCTTTTCAAACTCGGACTTTCCGAACTTGATTTCGACGGCGCCGAGCTTCCGCTGTAAAACCCGGACCAGGAAGTTCCCGCTGCCGCATGCTGGCTCCAAGAAACGCGAGTCAATGCGCTCGGTCTCGTCCTTGACGAGGTTGAGCATTGTCTCGACCATCCAGGGAGGAGTGAACACCTCCCCATGATCGGCGACGCGTTTCTTTGACTTGATCAGGCTCATGGGTCAAATGCACTCGGACGATTAGCTCGTCGCGACGCCTATCTATTCGACGGCCGCTTCGCTTTTCGGATTGCCTCGATGATTTTCTACTGCGACGGATCGACGACCGTGATTCCGCAGTCCTCACGCCCCCCATAGGTGCAGGTCCGGTTTGGCTACCTCCTCCTTGCAACCCCTCGTCTCTCCTGCAACGTCTTTCAGCCTACACCGCAGGAATTGGAGCCGCCAGATGCAGCGACAGGAAGCCATCGCAGCCAGCCGAGTTCGGACCGTATAATGTAGCGTTAGTGGATCGGCGGACGTAGTATGGGTTTGGGGCCGGGGCCGGAGTGCAAGGTCCATGTCAGTTCAAAACGATAATCAGAGATCATCGTGGTCACCAAACGAGCCGCACAATTCTGCGGACGCTTGGGTGGGCCAGAGCTCGGATTTTGTCTTGGTCGCAGAGAGCAAACCACCGCCCCGTATCGCGCTGGCACGCGAGCGGATGCTCATCTCTCGCCTATATCTGGGCCTTTTGCAGACCATAACAGATGACTATGACGCGGAGTTTGCAGCCCATAGCGATAGTGTTACCTATCGAACCATTGGCATTTACGTATTTCTGCGCACGGTTACATGTTCGCCCGTTCGCGCAAGCCAAATTGCGCACGCGCTCAAGCTGCCTCGGGTGGCGGTTCTGCGGCGCCTGCAAGAGTTGGTGAAGCACGGCTATGTGGAGCGTGTCGGCAACGCTTATCGCGTCACGGACAAGGTGAACATCCCGGATCTACAAAGTAAAATGCAGCGACGAATAGACATGGTCACTGAGACCGCAAAAAGACTGTCCGAACTGAGCGCCCTTCGCCCCTCATAGCCCCGCAGTGACTCTGGCGAGTCCACTGGTGCGTTTTGTCCCTCTCGGCTACCCCTCTAGCGGCCACGGGCTGGAAACGAATCCACGGGCTTCCTGGAGTCACTGAAGTCACCGGGACGCTCGTGGGCGGGATGTCCCGAATGATAATCTCGCGGTCCATTTGCGCGCTCTGACGAACCGCTTACGTGGCCCCATATACCCTACGCGGTCGGCATGTTTCTTGAGACACCTCCAGGCTCGCGTGGGCTTATACTAACCGGCACCATGACCCACGCGATGCGGTAAGCAACACGCGGTCGCTGGCGACGACGACAGCGCGCTACGGGTCCCTTGTGCCGACCTAGTGCTCAGAAATGTCCCCCGGTCCCCTACTTCGCAGAAGCTCCAGTAAAGCCGCCGCTGCTTGACTACGGCGGGCAATGAGCGCTCTGGGACCACGGGCGGCGCAGGGTGCCCGAAGCAAAGACCAGCCGAGAGATCTGGGCTAGTTTTCAGACAGGCTTTAGCGAGGACAGTTTGTCGTTTGTGCCAGGGCCGAGCGCCGTATTGGCCTCGATCGAATCGTAGATCCCTGGGCCGAGAGTCCGGCCTTGACCGGGGCCCATTTGGCTTTCGAAGTTCGCGTCAACGAAGAATTGCCAATTGCCTTCAAGAATGACGAAAGACGACGTCACGTCACTGAAGACACTAGCGAGGTTTGATTTTGCTTCGAACACATGGAAATGGCCGCCTGTGCAGTTCGTGCCGGAGAACAGCACGACGTGTGGAATTGCCATCTTTTCCTCCCCTGGTGACGTTCCTTCGCACACGTCGGTGCATCGAACGTAACGCTCAAGCCGGAGCTGACAGACCAGCGCGCGCCGCATGATCTTACTTTATACGTCGATGGCCGCCAAGTGATCGCTTCGTTCGACGGTGGGGCCATCACCTCGGATGCCGGTGCCCTGCTGCTGGGCCAGACCGACCGGGCGATCCGGCTGACCGAGCGGTTTGCCGACTGCTTCACCGACACGCGCACCCCGGAACTGGTGGAGCACCTGGTCGAGACCATAGTGATGCAGCGCGTCGTTGGCATCGCCCTGGGCTATGAGGACCTGAACGACCACGACGAACTGCGGCGCGACCCGGTACTGGCGGTGCTGGCGAACAAGCTGGAGGAGCAAGCGCTCGAACTGTGCCCCGCTGGCCGGCAACTAAGCCAAAACCTGTCTCAAAGTCGTTGACACGTTCCGCCACGGGCTGGAAACGAGTCCACGGGCTTCCTAAAGTCACTGAAGTCATCGGAACGTTCGTGGGCTTAGCTCGCTGCCCCGTCCCGCATACACACTCGGTTGGCGCGGGCCGCCTCAGGCGCCGTGGGCTAGGTTCCTGGCGGTCATACAGATCGTCTTAAAGAGCGACCTTGACCCGCTCCACAATGCTCCCACAAGTACAGGCCGGATCGAAATAGTCTCAGATTTCCGAGTGTAGTTTCCCAGCCAGCGCTGCTATAACACCGGACGGGTATCCTCGGTTACTTGATGCTGCCCTAGCGAGTGAAGGCCTGCTTTCACTTTTCGCCAATTTCATACCGGGGAAACTTTGCCAACGCGACGGCCATATCCTCGACAGTAGGCGTCTCGTACTCATCAGCTACGGTACGCGGCCTATGGCCACAGATCGCATCACGCATACCCGGCTCAATACCCGCCCTGGCCGCTCGCCCTTTGAACGTGTGTCGCCAAGCGTGATTTGGTCGGACAGCCTTGTCAGTAACCCCGATCTGTCGGACCCATCCAGCAATCCGCTCACGCGTCTTGACTGATCGTGCCCGTGGTGGGTTCGTAGGATCATTTGTGGTCGCCCGTAACGGAGACTCTATATTATAGAACAGCGGGCCATCACCACGGCTCTTCGCAAACTCGATGAACCCCTGCTCGATTAGATGCTCGTGGATTGGCACCGTTCGCAGCTCCATTGTTTTTACAGTGCCAGCTTCCGGCGTAATCTGAACGGTCCATACGCCCTCCTGCATCATCACATCCGCCGCGCGGAGTTGGGTCATCTCGCCTGATCTCGCACCTGTATAAGCACAGAGCCACGGCACCCAGCGCCTTGCAGCATCGAAGGGACGCTTCGGCTTGTCATCGAATGAGGAGGCTGATCTCAGGATCAATGTGATTTCGTGCGGCAAGAAGTGCTTGGGTCTCGTTCGCGCCTTACGTGGCTGGGTGACTGAGACGCCCTTGAAGGGATTGTTGCTGATCTTGCGCGTCTTGACCGCCCAGCTAAAAACTGAACGGGCTGCGTTGCACCAAATGTCATTGACTGTTTCTGGGGCGCGTTTCTCATTGAACAATCCCTCGGCCCAGGCGTGAGCTTCATCGGCGTCGATTGAGCCGACTTCTCGCTCCGCGAAATGTTTCTCGAGGTCCTTGAACACGGCGCGCCAACGGTTGATCGTCGCGTTCCCAGGTTTCTTCGCGTCCACGTAGGCCTCGAATAGCGCCCACGGTGTCAAGCCGCTCTGTTTGTGGTGCTTGGGCGCTGCGGTGAATGGGGGAAATGTTGTGGGCCGCTCGTCCGGCCGGTAGTCGCCACTTGCCAGACGCTTCAACCGCCTGAGTGCCGCCATGAAGTCGTGCAGCACGCAGTCGAGAAATAGCGCCATCGCCTCGTGGTTTAGGACCACGCCCTTCGATACGAGGAACTGCGCAGTCTTCGCCTCGTCCGCCAACTGCGTACGGATGTCTCCCTCGACCCAATCGGATGCGTAATCCTCAAGCAGGTCTACCAGGACTTCCGACAACTCCTGCCAATGCTCGGGAGTGCCGGGGTTCTCCTCGTGACGCGCGACGAACCACTTGTACCACTCGCCTGCCAGGGCGTGCGCTTGTCGCTGAGTGAGCGGCTGCCCCTCGCCTTTCGCTGCTGCGCGTATCGCCGCGATCCGGGTTTCAACCTCGGCCGACCAATCCTGGTGCTGGGCCTTGGCCTGCTGCACCGACGTCTTGGCGGGCAGAGAGAGCTTGGCCTCCCAACCTGGACCGTAGAGGCGCTGGTACTCCCCTCGCACGTCTTTGGGGATGCCTTTGCGAGCGGCGTAGGAGCCAGATTTTGAACGTCGAAGAGTGCTCATGCGGAACGGCATTTGTACCACCCTTTTGTACTTAGGGCTGGCCAAATGTTCTGTTGTCTCAGTACCTTATTGATCCGCCGGAGGTTTTGGGGACCTTGGTGCGGCCGAGAGGACTCGAACCTCCACGGGTTGCCCCGCTAGCACCTCAAGCTAGTGCGTCTACCAATTCCGCCACGGCCGCATGTGGGTGGAACGCGCGCCCGATCGGCGCGCCGGCGCGGATGTAACAGGTCGATTATAGCGGGACAAGGGCCGGCGATCCTGGGGGATAAGCCGGAAAAAGGGCCGGCGAAGCGCTAGGTCGCCTCGGGCGACCGTGGCAACAGCTCCTTGACCTCGACGGCGATCTTGTTGCCGCTGACGATCACCGTGCCCTTGGCCACCGGCAGATTGTTGGCGAGGATACGGACTTCGTCTTCCTCGGAGGCGTCGAGCTCGATGATGGCGCCGCGGCCGAGGCGGAGCACCTGATGGATCGGCATGGAGGTCGTGCCGAGCACCACCGCGATGTTGACCGAGACATTGTCGAGTGTCGCCAAGGGGCCCCCGGGTGTACTTTGTCGCTTGGTTTCGCTGCTATATTCTATGGCCATCCTATGGTTAGCAGGTGGTTAACACGCGCGACGACCTGACGATCGGGCTTTTGCCTCAAGCCGGCGCGCCGCCGGTTGAATGGCGCGTGAGCGATGAACGCGTCGGCTACGACGCAGCACTTGCCGCCATGGAGGCGCGCGTCGAAGCAATCGCGCGCGGCGAAGCGCGCGAGCTGGTCTGGTTCATTGAGCACCCGCCGCTTTACACCGCCGGCACCTCGTCGCAACCGCAGCAATTGATCGAAGCGCGCTTCCCGGTTCACAACGCCGGCCGCGGCGGCCAGTTCACCTATCACGGCCCCGGCCAGCGCGTCGGCTATGTCATGCTCGATCTCAAGCGCCGCGCGCCGGACGTGCGCCGCTTCGTCGCCACCGTCGAGGAATGGATCATCCGCACGCTGGCCGTTTTCAACGTGCGCGGCGAGCGGCGCGACGACCGCATCGGGGTGTGGGTGCGGCGGCCGGACAAGGGCGACGGATACGAGGACAAGATCGCGGCCATCGGCATCCGCATCCAGCGCTGGGTGACGTTGCACGGCTTTGCGCTCAACATCGAGCCGGAGCTTTCGCATTTTTCCGGCATCGTGCCGTGCGGCGTGTCCGATCCGCGCTACGGCGTCACCTCGCTGGCCGATCTCGGCGTGACTGTTTCGATGCCGGAGGTCGACATGGTTTTGCGCAGCACGTTTGCGCCGCTGTTCGGCGCGACGATCGACGATCAAACCGTCGGCAGCACCGAGAACAATTCGCCGCGCCGGCGCAGTCTCAGCTCTTCCGCCGTGCCGTCGCGCTGATCGATGCCGTCGACGCGTGAACCGCGCGGGCCTTGGTGGCAGGCCGCGATCATCGCGGCGACGGCGTCCGGCGGTCCAACGAACAGCGCCTCAACCGAGCCATCGCGGCGGTTGCGCACCCAGCCCTGCAGGCCGCGCTCCAGCGCGGTGTATTCGGTCCAGGCCCGAAAGCCGATGCCCTGCACCCGGCCGCGGATCACTACATGGCGCATCACGTCCACGCGATATCTCCGAGCTTGCGGGAGCCGGCGCCCGCCGGGCGCCGCGGCAGCCAATGCTGCAACGAGGCAATATAGTCGCTCGGCAAGTGCCAAGCCTGCGCCGCTGCGACCACAAGCTCCATATAGCCAGCCTTCGGCTGGCCCGTGCGCCGCGGCCGGGCGATATAGACCAGCGCCGACCGCAGCCCGTCCGCGTGACGAACCGGCAAAATTTCCGCGCGATAGAGCTTTCCGGCAACGTTCTCCCAGGCATCGAGCGTGACGCGATCGCGCGGCGCGATCCGCCACAACACGCCGTGAACCGTGTGCGCCAGCGCCGGCGCGACCGAAGCATAACCATCGGCGGTGATGATGAAGCGATAATCGGCGAGCGCGGCGGCGCCGATGGGCCGCGCCGCCGCAGCATGCCGGCGCATGACGTCGCGATGCATGTTGGCACCGTAAGCGAAGTGAAACATCACGATCGGCGCTCACCCGCGCTTGGCCGCCTCACTGCCCAGAGCGTAACGGCGACCGCCACCACAATCGGCAAGAACGCCAGCGCCATCAGGATCGCGACGACGAACCAGCCGACATCGTAGCTCGACGAATCCGCCAAGGTCGCCATGATCGAGAGCAGCAGAATGAGCCCAAGCGCGCCTGTCGCGTTCGCGCCCGTCATGGCACTGGGAGAGGTGCTGAAGAACGCCGTCGCCACGATCAACAGCAGCACGACCGCGAGCGCGTAAAGCAGACCGGCGCCGACCGCGAGGCCAACTGAGCGATCAGCATCACGCAGCCGCTTGGCGTGAAGCACGAACCATACCCAGATCAGCATCGCTTGCGCGAGCACGAACGGCCACAGTCCGTTTCGCGCAACCACGCCCGGCACCGTAAGCCATTGCGATGCTGCGCCCGCCGCATAGACGACGATCACCGCAACAGCGAAGGCTTGCGGCCCCAACCGTCCGGACGGCGAGAACAGAAAGCGCAGCGCCTGCATGATGGTTGGCCCCGGCTAAGCCGGCATGATGCCAGATTCGGCGCCCGCGCTTTAGGCGAATTCCATGATCACCGCGTCGACCGCGACGCTGTCGCCCGGCTTGACACGGATCTTCTTGATGGTGCCGTCGCGTTCGGCGCGCAGGATGTTTTCCATCTTCATCGCCTCGACTACGGCCAGCGTCTCGCCGGCCTTGACCTCCTGGCCCTCGGTGACCGCAATCGACACCACGAGGCCCGGCATCGGGCAGCGCACCGCCTTGCCGCTGTCGGAGAGCACCTTTACGGGCATCAGCCGGGCGTAACGTGCCTCGCGCTCGGTATAGACGAAAGCCTTGGCCTCAACGCCGCGATAGGCAAGCTCGAAACCGTTGGGGATCATGCGCACATGCATCGCCACCGGCACGCCGTCGATCACGCCCTGCCACAGCGGCAAGCCTGGAATCCATGGCGAGGACAACTTGTGGATCGCACGGTCTTCGAAGGTAACTGCAATAGCGTCGCCGTCGCGCTCGACGTCGACCAGAATTTCCTCCTTGCCGAGCAATACAGCGCGACGGCGCTCCCGCGTCAGCGTGGCGTTCAATTGGCCCGAAATCCGGCGTTTGCGCTCGCCGAGCACATGGTCGATCGCCACCGCGACGCCGGCCATGGCGCGCGCCATGGCGCCGGTCGGCGGCGTGTGCTCGAAACCGCGCGGAAATTCCTCGGCGATGAAGCCGGTCGAGAGCTTGCCGTCACGCCAGCGCGGATGCGCCATGATGGCCGAGAGAAACGGGATGTTGTGGCGGATGCCCTCGATGGTGAAGGCGTCGAGCGCATCGGCCTGGGCGTCGATCGCAGCGATTCGCGTCTTGGCGTGGGTGACGAGCTTGGCGATCATCGGATCGTAGTAGAGTGAAATCTCGCCGCCTTCGAAGACGCCGGTGTCGTTACGCACCGTCACGCCGTCATGCTCGCCTTCGGCCGGCGGCCGATAGCGTACCAATCGGCCGATCGATGGCGCAAAGTTGCGATAAGGGTCCTCGGCATAGACGCGGCTCTCGACCGCCCAGCCGTTGAGCTTGATGTCGCTCTGTTTGAGCTTAAGCGGTTCGCCCGAGGCGACGCGGATCATCTGCTCGACCAGATCGATGCCGGTGACCAGCTCGGTCACCGGATGCTCGACCTGCAGCCGCGTGTTCATTTCGAGGAAATAGAAGCTGCGATCCTGTGCGGCGACGAACTCGACCGTGCCGGCGCTGTCGTAACCGACGGCCTTGGCCAGCGCGACCGATTGCTCGCCCATTTTTTTGCGGGTTGCTTCGTCGAGCAGTGGGCTCGGCGATTCCTCGATGACTTTCTGGTTGCGGCGCTGGATCGAGCATTCGCGCTCGCCGAGATAGATGACATGGCCGTGCTTGTCGCCCAGCACCTGGATCTCGACATGGCGCGGATCGGTGATGAATTTCTCAATGAAGACGCGGTCGTCGCCGAAACTCGATTTTGCTTCGGAGCGGGCGCGGACAAAACCTTCCTTCAGCTCGGCGCGGCTGTGGGCGATGCGCATGCCCTTGCCGCCGCCGCCGGCGGAGGCCTTGATCATCACCGGATAGCCGATCTCGTCGGCGATCTTTTCCGCCTGGACGTCGTCCTCGATGACGCCGAGATGGCCCGGCACGGTTGCCACCTTGGCGGCAGCCGCCGCGCGCTTGCTCTCGATCTTGTCGCCCATGGCGCCGATCGCCTTGGGATTGGGCCCGATGAAGACGATGCCGGCTTTGGCCAGCGCCTCGGCGAAGGCTTGGCGCTCGGAGAGAAAGCCATAGCCCGGATGCACAGCTTCCGCCCCGCTGTCCTTGCAGGCGGCGACGATCTTATCGATGACCAGATAGCTCTGCGCCGCGGGCGGCGGGCCGATCAACACCGCCGCGTCGGCCATCTCGACATGGAGCGCGTTGCGGTCGGCTTCGGAATAGACCGCGACGGTCGCGATGCCCATGCGGCGGGCGGTCTTGATGATGCGGCAGGCGATCTCGCCGCGATTGGCAATCAGGATTTGCTTGAACATCGCGCTACGCAATCCCGCGGGCCGGCCGTCTGGCTTTGCGGCGCCATCGGGAAAATGTCAATGACGCCGCTCAGTCGACGTGCACATTGGCCTTCTCGATGATGGCGCGATAGACCGCCGCCTCGCGCTTGATGCGGGCGTCGAGTTCGGCCGCACTCGACGGGATCGTCGCCACGCCGCCGCCGGCGAAGCGCTCCTTGACGTCGGGCATGTTGAGGATTTTCACCACCTCGGCATTGAGCTTGTCGAGGATCGGCTGTGGCGTCGCCTTGGGCGCCAGCAACGCCGTCCAGTTCGAGGCGTTGACGTCGCCGGCGCCCTCCTCCTGCATGGTTGGCCATTCCGGATTGAGCGGCGAACGCTTGGTCGAGGTCACCGCCAGCACCCGGATATTGCCGCTCGGCACATGCGGCGCCACCGTCGAGCTTGCCAAAACCGCAAGCGGGATGTCGCCCGCGACCAGCGCCTGCGCCGCCGGCGCGCCGCCTTTGTACGGCACGTGGACGAATTTGGTGGCGGTATTGAGCGCCATCGATTCCAGAATGAGCTGATTGATGCTGCCGTAGCCAGGCGTGCCGACATTGAGCGTGCCCGGCTGGGCCTTGGCGGCGGCAATGACGTCTTTGACCGTCTTGTAAGGACTGGCGCCGTGGGTGGCGAGCACGACCGGCGCATCGCTCACCGAGGCGATCGGCGCAAAATCGCGCTCGACGTTGTACGGCATTTCCTTGAACAGCCCCGGATTGATCGCAACGTCGCCCACGGTGCACATCACCAGCGTATAGCCATCGGGGTTAGATCGCGCCGTCAGCTCCATGGCGATGAAGCCGTTGCCGCCCGGCCGGTTCTCGACCGCCACCTGCTGACCCCACGCTTCCGTAAGCTTGGCGCCGACCATGCGCGCGGCGATGTCGGCAATGCCGCCGGGCGCATAGGGCACCAGGATTTGGATCGGGCGCGTCGGATAATCGTCGGCGCGCACTGGCGCCGTGCCAAGCGTAATGACCGCGGCGACCAGGCCGAGTGTCCGCGCCAGAGAAAAGTGTCTTCTGCTCATTTTGGTTTCCACGTTATGGGCTTGATCGCTTAATGCCGCAGCAGCAACGACGCTGCCAGCGCTAGCGCCAGCAGCGCCGAAACGCCCTGCCAGAAGCGCAGCGGCGAGCGCTCGTACAGCGTCAGCGGCCGGCGCACCGCGAGCGGCGCGCGCACCGGCCCCTGCTCCATCTCCACGGCAAATTCGTTCATGTCGCGAAACCGCTCGTTCGGATCGGTGGCGACGGCGCGCGCCAATGTGGCCTGCAGCCAGGCCGGCAGATCCGGGCGCAGCTCGCCGAGCGGTATCGGCCGGGTACGGCGCGGCGGACTGACCGCATCGAGATTGCCGTACGGAAATTCGCCGGCGAAGGCGCGGAACATGGTGACGCCGAGCGCGTAAATGTCGGTCGCCTCGTTGCCGGGTTCGCCGCCCAGCATTTCCGGCGCCATATAGCCGAGCGTGCCGGGAATATCCTCGGGCGGGAAATCCTCGAGGCCCGGAACGCGCACCACGCCGAGGTCGATCAGCTTGAGCGATCCGCCGCCTTCCAGGATCACGTTGTCGGGCTTGATATCGCGATGGATGATGCCGGCGCGGTGCAACGCCGAAGCTCCGCGCGCCAGCTTGATCGCGATGTTGCGGCCCTCCTCCAGGCCCATCGACGGCCGGCGCGCCAACCGCGTCGACAACAGCTCGCCCTGATAGAGCGGCATCACGGTGTAGAGGCAGGTCTGCCGGCCGGGCGGGAGTTCGATGATACGGCCGATCCACGGACTGTTGACGCGCGCGCCGACCCACGCTTCGCGGACAAAGGCCGCATGATAGGTGGCGACGGCGGCGACTTGCGGCTTTGGAAATTTCAGCACCACCTCGCCGCCTTCGATCTCGTCGATAGCGCCGAACAAGCGGCTATAACGGCCGTCAGACACCAGCACCTTCAACAAAAAGCCGTCGACCGCCTCGCCCATGATCGGCGTCGGGATCAGCGGCAGTTGCATGATTGTGGAGCCGACGACCTCGGCCGATTCCGCCGTCGGCAGCTCGACCACGTCCATCACCATGGCGGTGCAGTTGTCGGTCGAGCCGGCATCAAGCGCGGCGGCGACCAGGGCACGCGCGGTGTCTTCTGACGCCGAGCGTTCGCGCATGATGTCGGCGATGGCCTCGGGCGCCAGATAGCCGTGCACGCCGTCGCTGCACATCAAGAAGCGGTCGTGCAGCGCCACCGGCTGGGTGGCGTAGTCCAGCCGCACTTCGGTCTCAACGCCGAGCGCGCGGAACAGAATGTTGGAGCGGCCGGAGCCGGTCGTGCCCTCGCGCACATGGTCCGTGGTGAGCAGCGCCAGGCGGTCGCCGCCGAACCGATAGGCGCGGGTGTCGCCGACATGCAGCACATGCGCGATGCGCCCGCGCAGCACGATCGCGGTGAAAGTGCATCCCATGCCGGCGAGTTTTGGGTCACGCTTGCCTTGGGAATAGATCCAGCCGTTGAGCGAGCTGATGACGGTCGCCGCGGCGCGGCGGACTTCCATGGTCTCCGGCAGGTCACAAAACCCGTCGAGGAAGCCGCGCACCGCGGTTTCGGCGGCGACGCGGCCGCCCTTGGCGCCGCCAATGCCGTCGGCGATGGCCGCGACGACGTCGCGGCGCGGTTTCGGCAGCTCCCAGCCGAACACGGCGCCGCCGAAATCTTCGTTGCGTTCGCGCGGCCCAGTCTCTGAGGCGAACCCCACGCTTGCCTTGACGCCGGAAACCCGCTCAGCCATCGCCCTGATCCTGGCCCTGGTCCTGGTCCGTGCGGCGCTGCTTAGCCCGGGAGATGACGGGGTGAGTTCAATTGCGCGCTCGTGACGTCAGTGGTCGAGCAGGCAGCGATGGAAGTAACTATTACCGCCCATGGAGGACGCGAGGATCACCGTAAGATCGCCGGACTTGAGATCAAGCGTATAGCGCCAGCCGTCGTTGGCATCGCGCCAGGCGATTTTAGCGTCGCTGATACTTGCCGGGTTCGTATCCACCGTGCTGTGGTCGTAGTCGACCTTGATTTGCCAGGTCGTACCGCTCGACTTGTTCATGCACGTGATGGCTCGTTCGCCATGCTGGGCTTCGGCACTGACCGCGGGAGCGGCAATGCCGATCACCAACGCGGCAGCGAATACCGCCAATGGCCGAGTTCGCTTTGTCACTGACCTAGTTGGACGGACTAATCCTTCCATTTGCCTGCCTACTTTGTAATCACGCTGCGGATTTTATAGTCACCGTTGCTTAGACTGAGCCACAACCTTCATCAGAATATATGTCCAGTCAATGCTCGATTGGCTGGCATAGTTTTTGCGAAGTCCGCTGGCATTCGGCTGTGTGCCTTCCGGCGCGCAGGCCGCATTTTACTGGGGGAAGGCAACAAATGGCACTCGTACCGTCACCACAATGGCTCGACACAGGCGATAACGCCTGGCAGTTGGCAGCCGCAACATTCGTCGGTCTGCAAAGTATACCCGGCCTCGTCGTTCTCTACGGCGGCGTCGTCAAGAAGAAGTGGGCGATCAACTCCGCCTTCATGGCGATGTACGCTTTCGCTTCGGTTCTCGTCGTCTGGGTTCTGTTCGATTACAACATGGCGTTCGGGCATGCTTGGCTCTCGATCGCCGGACAAACCTTCCTCGGAATGCCGCAACTCGCGACCTCGGCCGCGTTTACGACCGGTCAAGCCATAGTTCCGGAAGCAGCATCGGGCATGCCCCCGCTCGCATTCCCGATGGCGACGCTGGTTTACTTCCAGTTCGTGTTCGCAGCCATCACGGTCATCATTCTTGCCGGTTCAGTGCTAGGCCGCATGAACTTCACGGCATGGATGATCTTCTGCCCGGTGTGGATGACGCTGGTTTATACCGTCGGCGCGTTCAGCCTCTGGGGTGGCGGCTGGCTCGCCGGATTGGGCGTAGCGGACTTCTCGGGCGGCTACGTCATCCATCTCGCCGCCGGTACGTCGGGCTTCGTTGCCGCATGGGTCATCGGCCCGCGGCTGCAAGCCGACCGCGACAACTTCCCGCCCAATAGCTTGCTGGTGACCCTGGTCGGCGCCGGCATCCTGTGGATCGGCTGGAACGGCTTCAACGGCGGCGACCCGTACTTCGCCAACGCCGACGCCGGTGCCGCGGTTCTCAACACCAACACTGCCACCGCGGTGGCGCTGCTGGTCTGGACGATCATGGACAAGATGGCCTACGGCAAGCCGTCGGTCATCGGCGCGGTCAACGGCATGATCGCCGGTCTGGTCGCCATCACTCCCGGCGCCGGTTATGTCGACGGCTGGGGTGCGATCATCATCGGCGTCTGCGCGGGCATCATCCCGTGGCTCAGCATGAACAAGTTCCAAAAGAGTAGCTTGATGATGAAAGTGGACGACACGCTCAGCGTCTTCTCGACGCACGGCGTGGCCGGCCTCCTGGGCGGTCTGTTGGTTGGTATCCTCGCCAACCCTGACATGCTGCAGTATATCGGCACCGACAAAGAGGCGCCCGGCGTCAACATCACGGGCTTGCTCTACGGCAACGCGTCGCAGCTTCTGCTGCAAGTGTACGGCGCGGCCTTCATCATCGTGTACAACATCATCGCTACCTACATCATCCTCAAGGTGATCGGTTTCATCGTGCCGCTGCGCATGGATGAGGCGACCCTAAAGGTCGGCGACGACGCGGTGCACGGCGAAACCGCCTACGCGATCGGTACGGAGGGCGAGTAATCAGCCCAAGCCGGTGGACTTCAAAGTCCACCGGCTCTTGCTTCCTTGCGGGCATGATGGCCGCCCGCAAGTTACGGTCCGTGTTTCAACTCCTGTCACGCGGACCTTTGGCGGCTCCCACTCTGCTGCAGGGGGGCCGCCTTTTTTATTGATTTGCCACGCGCCAAATGCAGGAAATCGGCCGATTTGTTTGACTTAGCGGCCGGCAAACCGTGCCATAAGATTCAAATGGGATAGGTGGCAATCCCCTCGCCGCCGTCACACCCGCGTCATACGATCTCTTCAAAACGTCGCTTTCCCTCAAAGCTCGGGAGTTGCCCCATGCGGCTGCTTATTATCGGCACGACGGTGCTGTCGGCGACGCTCGCGTCCGCGGCTTTCGCCCAGGCGCCGGCGCCGCAGCCGCACAATGTCGTTCTGTTCGTCGCCGACGGTTTGCGCTTTCGCATGGTCGACGACTCAACCGCGCCGACCATGGCGGCGATCGCCCGCGAAGGGGTGAGCCTGCGCAACAGCCACGCGCTGTTTCCGACCTTCACCACGGCGAACGCGTCGGGCATGGCGACCGGCCATATGCTTGGCGACACCGGCGACTTCTCCAACACCATCTACGCCGGCTTCCAGGTGCCGGGCGCCGGCAATACGCTCACGCCGTTTCTGGAAAGCGACGTGGTGCTCGGCGACGTCGACGAGCATTTTTCCGGCAATTACCTCGACGAGGCGACGATCCTAAAACTCGCCCGCGACAAGGGCTACAGCACCGCCTCGATCGGCAAGATCGGCCCGGCGTTGATTTTCGATCCGACGGAGCGCTCCGGCACGCAAACCATCCTGGTCGACGACGCCACCGGTACGCCGAAGGGCATTCCATTGTCCGCCGACGTCACGCAACGGTTCCAAGCGGAGAGCCTTCCGCTCGCGACGCCATCGCGCGGCGCCAACGGCACCGCCGGCAACATGACCACGCCTGGCACGCTCACCGCCAATGTGGTGCAGCAGGATTATTTTGCCGCAGTGACGACGCGCGTCGTGCTGCCGCTGTTCAAGGAGCGCAACAAGCCGTTCGTCCTGGTGTTCTGGTCGCGCGACCCCGACGGCTCACAGCACAATCAAGGCGACAGCTTGAACGCGCTGGTTCCCGGCATCAACGGCCCGACCTCGCTGGCCGCGATCCGCAATGCCGACGACGACCTGGCGCGCATCCGCGCGGTGCTGCGCGATCTCGGCCTTCTCGATTCAACCGATATCATCACCACGGCCGACCATGGCTTCTCGACCATCGGTAAGGAAAGCCAGACCAGCGCCACGGTAAAAATGAAATTCGCCGACACACCCACTGGCCGCCTGCCGCTCGGCTTCATTGCGCTCGATCTGGCGCATGCGCTCGACATGCCGTTGCTCGATCCCGACGACGGCTACAAGACCATCGGCGACGGCCAGCACACCAAGTTCGGCAACGGGCTCATCGGCGGCGACGCCAACAAGCCGAAAGTGGTGGTGGCCGCCAACGGCGGATCGGATCTGATCTACCTGCCCGACGGCGACAAGACATTGGCCAAGCGCATCGTCGATTTCTTGCTCACGCAAGATTACGTCAGCGGCCTGTTCGTCGATACAAAACTCGGCAAATTCCCCGGCACCTTGTCGCTCGACGACATCGCGCTCGAAGGCAGCGCCATCACCCCGCACCCGGCGATTGCGGTCAATTTCCGCTCCTTCGACACCGTGTGCGGCGAGCCGGTGCGGTGCACGGTGGAGATTGCCGATACCGTTTTGCAGCAAGGCCAGGGCATGCACGGCTCGTTCAGCCGCGCCGACACCTGGAATTTCATGGCGATGCAGGGGCCGGATTTCAAATCGGGATTCGTCGATCCGGCGCCGGCCAGCAACGCCGATATCGGCCGCACCATCGCGCAATTGATGCAGCTCGATATGCACGACAATGGCAAGCTGATCGGCCGCGTGCTCGCCGAAACGCTGCCGAATGGCGCGCTGCCCGATGTCTCGAGCCGCGTCGTGACGTCGGAGACGGCGTCGAACGGCCTCGTCACGGTGATCAACATGCAGATGGTCGGCGATACGCGCTATTTCGACGCAGCAGGCTTCCCGGGCCGGACGGTCGGCCTGTCAACCGTGGCGCTGCCCAGCGCCACCCAGTGACAGGTCACATCAGGTAGCTGCGGCTGAGGTGGCGGCTTTCGGAGATGATCCAGTCGAGGATGGCGATATCGGCTTCGTCGAAACCGGCGGGCAGACGCTTGCGCTGAGCCACAACGACGATTTGCGAATGCGCAATCACCGCGGCGAGCGTTTCGACGTCAGCAAGCGTTCCTACGTACGAACCTGCCATCTTCATCGGAGCCTCCCGGGCGGTCGCAAAACAGCAACGCGCACGGTACTGGAGCAGTGATTGACCCCTGCCCTTGACCTTTAGTCGGCTGAGTCGGGGTTACGGTTCAAAACTGATATGGCAGGGTGGCCGGCCAAGGGCCGCACTTGGGCAATCTCGCGGCGTTCCACTCACCGCTCGGTGATCGCGCGCGTATCTGACGTTGGCCTATGGCGATGGCGCCGCCAAAGGTTGCGCGCTCGGAATGCTTCACGACGCTTGGCAAAAATATTTCACAATCCGTTGTGAATGCAGCAGATTCCCGCAAGCCGCGGCAAGTTTTGACCGAATGATGCTCAACCCGAAGGGCTAGCATTAGCGGCCGTTGAACCGTACATGTCAGTGGCGCATTACATTTCCGAAAATCGGATCAGCCCAAGAACAATGTTCAGCGAATAATGATCAGCCCAGACGGAGGTTTTCCCATGGCTCTAGCGATTGGCGACACCGCCCCGGATTTCGAAGCCGAAACGACCGAAGGCAAAATCCACTTCCACGACTGGATCGGCAACAACTGGGTGGTGCTGTTCTCGCACCCGAAGGATTTCACCCCGGTGTGCACCACCGAGCTCGGCACCATGGCGCGGCTGAAGCCCGAATTCGACAAACGCGGCGTCAAGATCATCGGGCTGTCCGTCGACCCGGTCGACAACCACAAGAAGTGGGCGGCCGACATCAAGGACGTGGTCGGCTTCGCCCGAATTACCCGATGATCGGCGACACCGACCTGAACGTTTCAAAGCTCTACGGCATGCTGCCGGCATCGACCGGCGGCACGTCGGAAGGTCGCACGCCGGCGGATAACATGACCGTGCGCAACGTTTTCGTCATCGGGCCGGACAAGAAGGTCAAACTGGTCCTGGTCTATCCGATGACCACGGGTCGTAATTTCGACGAGGTGCTGCGCGTGATCGACTCGCTGCAGCTCACCGCCAAGCACCGCGTCGCGACGCCGGCCAACTGGAAGCAAGGTGAAGACGTCATCATCACCGGCGCCGTCACCGATGACGAGGCGAAGAAGCTCTACCCGCAGGGCTGGAAGACGCCAAAACCTTACATCCGCGTCGTGCCGGCGCCGAAGTAAAAGCGCCAAAACCCCGCCCCGGATACGAGAGCGCGGCTTCGGCCGCGCTCTTTGCATGTCCGGCACCGGCGCTGGCATACTGAGCGATGCGCCACGGCGTAGCGGCGGCGCGGTGAAGCTTGAGGCCAATATGGCAAAGACCGCAAAGCTCGTGCTCTACCACGCCGCTCATTCGACATGCAGCCAGAAGGTCCGCATGGTGCTGCACGAGAAGGCGCTTCAATTCGGCGAAGTGCGGATCGATCTCGGCAAGAAGGAACAGCTCAAGCCGGACTATCTTGCCATCAACCCGAACGCCGTGGTGCCGACCTTGGTGGATGACGGCGTGCCGATCATCGAATCCAGCGTGATCTGCGAATATCTCGACGAGAAGTATCCCGAGAACCCGCTCGTTCCGACCGACATCGTCGAGCGGGCGCGCATGCGCGCCTGGACGCATTACATCGAAGAAGTCGCCGTCGGCGCCATTCGCGTGCCCTCGTTCAATCGCGCGTTCCTTTATCGCTTCGAAAAACTCGACCAAAAGCAGTTCGAGAGCGAAGAGATCAATCCGCGTCCGGTGCGCCGGGAATTGTTTCAGCGCATGGGCTCGCCGAAGGGTTTTGGCAAACAGGAGATCGATCGTTCGCTCGAGCAACTCGCCGAAACCTGCCGGCGCATGGACGAGGCCATCGCAAAACAAGGCCCCTGGCTCATGGGCCGGCAATTCACCCTTGCCGACGTCCTGGTCATGCCGAGCGTCGACCGGATGGCCGATTTAGGGCTTTCACATATCTGGGACAGCAAATATCCCCGCGTCGGTGAATGGTACGAGCGCCTCAAGGCGCGGCCGGCATTCCAAGCCACTTACTATCCGGGATCGCGCGTCTCGGATTTTTTGCCGCTTCGCCCGCTCTATGCAGCCGGCCGAGACTAGCAATCCGCGAGCAACAACGAGCCATGACATGAAGCGAGACGCCGAATTGCAACCGCCGTTTGCCAATTTTATGGGGATGAAAGTCACGCATCTTTCCAAGGACAAGGTCGAGGCCGAGATTTTCGTGCGCGAAGAGCTCAACAATAGGTTCGGGGCAATGCATGGCGGCGCGATCATGGCGCTCGCCGACAATCTCGGCGGCACCGCGACCTTTGCCAACCTGCCCGAAGGCGGCCGCACCGCGACTATCGAGAGCAAGACCAATTTCTTCGCACCTATCCCGGTCGGCGACACGGCGCGCGCCGAATGCACGCCGCTGCACCGTGGCCGCACCACCATGGTCTGGCAGACGCGCATCACGCGAAACGATGGCAGGCTGTGCGCGTTGGTGACCCAGACGCAGATCGTCATTCAACCGGAAAAATCTTAGTGCAGCGGCACGCGCCGCTACGCGGACCAGCGCCGCAGGCTTGCATCGGCCTTGTGCTCCAAGGTCCTGGCTCCTTGCTCCTTGGCGATCTTGATGGCGGTGCGGAACGCGGCTTCGGCCTTGCGCAGTTGGCCGTGCGATGGATGCGCCAACAGTTCGCCATGCAGCCGATGGAGTTCGGCACTGTAGAAATGCTCGCCCGTGGCATCGGCCATCGCGAGCCCCTCCTCCACGGCTTTCATAGCCTCGACATGGTGCCCAGCCTTGAGGTGCGCATCCGCCAGCAAGCCGAACATATATGGCAAGAAATGACGCGATTGAATCGCTTGCATCGCGGCAATGGCTTGCGTCGCCAGTTGGAGCCCGCGGTCCAGATCGCCGTTGTGGGCAACGGACCAACCGGCCACGCCCATGCTCCATGCCTTCGGCTGCACAAGACCATGCTCTGTCGCCATCTGCACGCTGAGTTCGGAATTTGCGGTGGCCAGCGCCAGGTCACCGAGCATCTGGGCGGAGGCCGACGTGAAATAGAGTGTCAGCGCCAGCGAGAACGGATCGTCGAGACTCCGCGCCGCGGCGAGGGATTGGTCGATCATCGCGCGCGCGCCTTCGCCGTCGCCCGCAAGCGCCAGTGACATTGCACTGAAATTGCGAGCGCAGCAGGCGGCATCGTGATTGCCATAACTGGACGCCATCGACTGGTGAATCTCGGCATTGAAGAGCGCAAGCCCCGACTGCGCATGGGCGCGCGCGTCGGCCAACTCCCCGCAAACGAACGAAGTCGCCCACGCGGCGTGGTGAGCCTGAAGCTTGAGCCCCGCGTCGCCAGACTTTTCCGCAAGCGCCAACAGTCTCTCGCAAAGCCGCCACGCGTTGCGCATTTCACTTCGCCCCGCCCGAAACAGCCATTGACCCCAGAGCGCCGGGAAAATATCGGCGCGTTCGCCCAACCGTTCGCAAAGTTCTTCGGCCCTGGAATAGGCCTCCAGGACTTCCAAAGCGCCAAATCCTCGGGTCGCGATGAAGGCCGCCCCCAGCGCGACGAGCAATCCGACTTCGACCCTGGTGCGCTCGACCTCGCCGGCAATATGCCCAATGGCGTCGAGTGCCTGCCGCAGATGACCGATCGCCTCCTCATTGGCGCCGCGGCGCATGGCCTTGTCCGCGGCGCGCTGGTGGTGCGGGATCGCACGCACCGGCTCACTGCCACGCTCGAAATGCTCTGCGAGCTCGGAAGCGATTGCGTCCAGCCTGCCGGCCCACACGGCTTCGAGCCGTCGGCCGACCCGTGTATGACAGAGGGCGCGGCGTGTCGCCGGCAGGCGGTCGTATAACAGCTCGCGGTAAAGATCATGCCGGAAGGCATAAAGCTCTGCGCGCGTGCCGTCCGGCCAAGCGGTCGATCCGGACTTGACGACGAACACGCCCTGCCGCGTCAGACGCGCGCAGGCGATCTCGACCTGATCGACGTCGATCTCGAGCGCGGCGGCAACGGCAGCGGTGGCAAATTCACGGCGGATGACGCTGGCCGCGGTCAGCAGGTGGCGGTCGCTCTCGGTCAACTCGTCGATTTGGCGATCGATGAAGCGGCGCACGTCGTGGGGGATCGCGACGATTGCACTCGGCGTTCGGCCTTCCTGAAGCGCCAGCTGATTGACGATACTGGTCATGAACAGCGGATTGCCACCGGTCCGCTCCAGCAAGAGCGGCGCCATCTCGCGCAACGTCACGGCGCCGCCGTCATCTCCGAGCCGAGCCTCCAGGTAGCTTTCGATGGCCGCAAGACCGAGCGGCGCGAGCGCTATTTCCCGGCACCGGCCATGCAGCCCAAGTTCCGTCACCAGTCCGCCGAGGCCCGCTTTGGCAGCCGCCACATCAGCCGGCCGGAACGTTGCGATCACCATGAGTCGGGCCGGCTCGGGGCGGCGCGCCACATGGGCAAGCCAGTCGAGCGTCGACGTATCGCTCCAGTGGATGTCTTCGAGCTTGAGCAGGAGCGGCACGTCGGCAGCGATCGCCTCAATCGCCAGTGTCAGCTCGCGCATCATGCGCTCGCGCGTGGCGCGGCCGCGCGCCTCCAATGCGCTGCGCTCAGACCGAGTCCACAACGCTGGCATTTGCGCGAGCCAGCTCGGTGCCTGAACCGAAAGAATCTCTTTCACCGCGGCGCCGTTCACGCCGCCGGCCACGCGCGTCAATGCCTCGATCAAGGGCAGATAGGGTTCACCAACGCCGTGATGGTCGAGACATTGGCCGTGCGCGATCCTGACCGTCTGGCTGGTCGATAACTGCTCTAAAAACGCGTCCACGAGTGAACTCTTGCCGATGCCCGGCTCGCCGCTGATGAAAACGATCTGACGCGCGTTTGACCGCGCCTGATCGAAGGCATGCGCAAGCTCGCCGAATTCTGCGATCCGCCCGACCAATCGCGACGGTTCAGGTGACGTGACCTGCGTTGGTGTGGCAGCACCGCTTTGTTCGTCGACCGTGGCCGGCACCATGAGGCGGTAGCCGCGCCGGTGCCGGGTCTCGATGTAATGCGGGCGTCGGGCGTCATCGCCGAGCACACCGCGCAGTTCCTGAATACAAGAGGTGAGCGCGTCGTCGCCGACCGCCATGCCGCCCCAGACGCGCTCAAGCAGGTCCTGCTTGGTGACGAGTTCTTGGGCCCGCTCGGCCAGCATATGCAGCACCGCGGCCGCCCGCGGCGCGAGCTTGACCTCGCTGCCGTCGCGCCAAAGCTGCCCGGTTCGCGGGTCGAAACGAAACGAGGCAAATGCAAATTGCCGATGTGCAAGCACGCGCCAGCTCGCCTCCGAATTTCCCGGAAATTTCCCGGAATTCAGCCAGTACTTCCTGGGCTGTCGCTGCGACGTTCTCGCACGCGGCCGCAATGGCCGCAATCAGCAGGAGGCCTCGCATGAACTCCAGTTATCGCAATGCTTTAGTCGCCGTCGCGCTCCTTGGCCTGGCCCGGCCGGCATCCGCCGACGTCATCGGGGACTGGAACGCCAAGGCCCTCGATTTTGTCGTCAGCCACAAAATGTTACCGCCGCCCGCCGAGCGGATCGTGGCCATGACACAGCTCGCCATGTTCGACGCCGTCAATTCGATCGATCGCAAGTACCGGCCCTATCTCGTGCAGCTTGCGGCGGCGCCGACTGCCTCCAAAGAGGCCGCGGCGGCGGCGGCCGCGGCGACAGTGCTCGCCGGAATAGATCCGCAGACCCAGGACCAGGTAAAGGCCGCGCTTGCAGCCTATCTCGCCGCCATTCCCGACAGCGCCGCCAAGGCCGAAGGCATCAAGCTCGGCGAAACGGTAGCGGCAAAGATCCTGGAGGCGCGTGCCAACGACGGCGCCAACGCGCCGGACACCTACCGGCCGCGGACCGCGCCCGGCGTCTACGTGCCGACGGTGCCCACCGCAACGCCGCAATGGCCGAATGTGAAGCCCTTCGCCTTGACCAGCGCATCGCAGTTCCGGCCGGCGCCGCCGCCCACCCTCACCAGCGCGGAATGGGCGGTCGACTACAACGAGATCAAGGAACTCGGCGGCCGCAACAGCACCAAACGCTCGGCACAGCAGACCGAGAGTGCCCGCTTCTGGCTGGCAACCGACGGCAGAGTCCATTATCCCGTCATCCGCACCTTGGTGGCGGACAAGGAGCTCAGCGTCATCGATAGCGCCCGGCTGTTCGCGCTCATTGCGGTGGCGCGTGCCGATGCGCTGATCGCCGTGTTCGACGCCAAATACGCTTACGAATTCTGGCGTCCGGTCACCGCCATCCGCAACGGCGACATCGACGGCAATCCGGCGACCGAGCGCGACGCCGCCTGGCAGCCGATCGACGCCACACCGATGCATCCGGAATATCCGTGTGCGCATTGCATCAGCAGCGGCAGCCTCGCCGGCGTGGTGCAGGCCGTATTCGGCACGCCGGAAATTTCGGAAGTGTCGATGACCAGTCCGACCGCGCCCGACGTCATCCACCATTGGACCAATGTGCGCGACTACTCCAACGAAGTTTCTGAAGCGCGCATCTGGGCCGGCTTTCACTACCGCTTCTCGACCAAGGTCGGCCAGGACATGGGCTACAAGATCGGCGACTATGTGGTGAAAAACTTCATGCAGCCGGTCGTGACGGTGACGCGCTGACCGACAGATTCCGCCGGGCCGGCGCCGAGCCGGCCCGGCGGCTGTTCGAGCGCTTGAGCCGATCATACGCAACGATGGCTGGCTTTGCGCGTTGGTGACGCAGACGCACATCGTGATTGCGCCGGACACGCGTTGTGCGCTACGCCGCAGCCAGATGCCCGCAACCAAATCACCAAGAAAGACCACCCGGTCGAGCAAGACGGCCGGCCGCTTTCGCATCAAGCGGATCTACGAGCCCGCCAGCAAGGACGATGGCTTGCGCGTGCTGGTCGACCGGCTGTGGCCGCGCGGCATCGCGAAGAAAAAGGCGCACATCGATCTGTGGCTGCGAGACCTGTCGCCGAGCGATGAGCTGCGCCGCATGGTGCATGCCGACCCGACGAAATGGGCCGAGTTCGTCCAGGCCTACGGCCGCGAGCTCAAACAGGACCCGGCGCGAACGGCGCTTGCGGATTTGCGCAAGCTGCCGCGCAGCCAGCCAGTGACGCTGCTCTATGCGGCGCGCGATGAGGCCCATAACAACGCCGTTGCGTTGAAGCGCTGGCTGGAGCGGGCGAAATAGCTTGATCGCTAGGATACCCCGACGAGGCGGATGAGCCCGTAGCTGATCAGGCCGAGAATGATCAGCGACCCCGTCACGGCGAGCGTCACCCGCACGCCGCTCTTCGCCACGACGCGAACATCGACGCCTAAGCCGAGCGCCGCCATCGAGATGGTCGTCAAAATCGCTGCGACGTGGGTGATGGTGGGCAAGACGCTTTGCGGGATCAGCCCGAGCGAGCGGACGATCAGGACTATGAGGAAGCCGGTGATGAACCACGGCACCAGCTCGTGCAGATCCGGCTTGCGACGGTTGGCGCGATCGAGCCGCGGATCGGTGCGCAGGTCGCGCGCGAGCAGCGACAGTCCGAGCATCACCGGGCCCAGCATCAACACCCGCACCAGCTTGATCACCGTTCCGACCTGATTGCTCAACGCGCCGATCGGCAAGGTCGCCGCCAACACTTGCGGCACTGCGTAGACGGTCAGGCCAGCCAATACGCCGTACTGCGTCAGTGACAGTTGCAGGATCGGAACCAGCAACGGCAGCGTCAGGACGACGACGACGCCCAGCACCGCGGTAAAGGAGATCGATGCGGCGATGTCGTCGCCATCGGCGCCGATCACCGGCGCCACGGCGGCAATCGCCGAATTGCCGCAGATCGAATTGCCGCAGGCGATCAGGATCGCCATGCGCAATGGCAAGCCGAGCATACGGCAAATGATAAAGCTCGAGCCGAGCGCCATGGCGACGACGGAGGCGATGCCGACGAGGAGGATCGGCCCCAGCGCCAAAACGATCGCGACGCTCACCGACGCGCCAAGCATGACGACCGCGACCTCGAGCAGGAATTTCGCGCTGAACGCGATGCCAGGAACGAAGCGCTTCGCGGGCTTCCACGCCGTTCGGATGGCGACGCCGAGCAGGATCGCGAGTACCAGCGCTTCGAGATAAGCTTGCCCGGCGAAATGAACCTCGACCGTCTGCAGCAGGATCGCGACGACCGTTATCGCGATGCAGAGCAGGATGCCGGGCGACAAGCGGCGCAAATGCTCGATCAAATCACAGCACCTTGTAAAACTTGAGCTTGACGCCGGCAGGTTCACGCTCGCCGGTGCAGACGACGATGCACTTGGTGATCCAGCCATAACGCGCGTCGCCGGTTTCGAAGAAGGTCGCGCCGCGGAAGTAATAGCTGCCAGGTTCGACCGGGCGGCCGGCGGCGAGTGCCGCCATGACGTCGGGCGGACCGTGACGGAGCGCAAGGTTGCGGACATTGATCAGCGCGCCGTCGTCGGTTTGCAGGGTGTAGCGCGCCTCGAGCTCCGACACGCCGTCACCGCGCAAAATCTGCCAATCAGCGCCACCCGGCAGCACCTTGCCGCGGATGTTTGGCCCGGAAAATTCGCCGCCGGTGATCGAGACAATGCGGCGCCTGCCCTTACCGACGTCGCCGCAATCGAGCGGCGGGCCGACCGAGACATCGGCCGCGAAGATAAACTCCAGCCGCGGCGCGGGCGACACCTTATCCTCCATGGTCGGCTCCCGAACCGATTGCATTGTGGGGACGAAATTCCCGATAATCGCCGCCACACGCAGTCAATCACCAAGCCACGCTTTTGCAAAGCACGCGAGGAACGCCATGGATGTTCGCGCCGCCGTAGCCTTCGGCCCCGGCAAACCGCTTGAAGTGACCACCGTCAAGCTCGACGGCCCGCGTGCCGGCGAGGTTTTGGTCGAGATCAAAGCGACCGGCATATGCCACACCGACGAGTTCACCCTGTCGGGCGCCGACCCCGAGGGGCTGTTTCCGGCGATCCTCGGCCACGAGGGCGCCGGCATCGTCGTCGATGTCGGCGCGGGCGTGACGAGCGTGAAAAAGGGCGACCACGTTATTCCGCTCTACATCCCGGAATGCCGCAACTGTCCGTCGTGCCTGTCACGCAAGACCAACCTGTGCACCGCGATCCGCACCACCCAAGGCCAAGGCGTGATGCCCGACGGCACGTCGCGGTTTTCGCTGGATGGCAAGCCGCTGCACCACTATATGGGCTGCTCGACCTTCGCCAACTTTACCGTGTTGCCGGAAATCGCGGTGGCAAAAATCCGCGACGACGCGCCGTTTGACAAGGTCTGCTACATCGGCTGCGGCGTCACCACCGGCATCGGCGCGGTGATCAACACCGCCAAGGTCGAGCCAGGTGCAAAAGCGATCGTGTTCGGGCTCGGCGGCATCGGGCTGAACGTCATCCAGGGGCTGCGGCTCGCCGGCGCCGACATGATCATCGGCGTCGATCTCAATCCGGACAAGAAAGCCTGGGGCGAACGCTTCGGCATGACCCACTTCGTCAATCCGAAGGAGGTCGGCGGCGACCTCGTCGCCCACCTGGTCAACATGACCAAGAGCGGCGCCGATCAGATCGGCGGTGCCGACTACACCTTCGAATGCGTCGGCAATATCCACCTGATGCGTATGGCGCTGGAGAGCTGTCATCGCGGCTGGGGCCAGAGCATCGTCATCGGCGTCGCCGGCTCGGGACAGGAGATCGCCACCCGGCCGTTCCAGCTCGTCACCGGCCGCGTGTGGCGCGGCACTGCCTTCGGCGGCGCCCGCGGCCGCTCCGACGTGCCCAAGATCGTCGATTGGTACATGCGCAAGAAAATCGAGATCGACCCGATGATCACTCACACCATGCCGCTTGCCGACATCAACAAGGCGTTCGACCTGATGCACGAGGGCAAAAGCATCCGCAGCGTCGTGGTGTATTAGGGCCGACGGATTGCGACACGACGGTTGGCGCCGTGCCGCAAAATCAAATTCCAAACACGCAGGCGATGGTGACGATCAGCAAAACGCCGAGACCGATCGTCATGATTTCGATACCGTCATAACGTGAGGAATTTGAACGCTCGGTGACATGTGGGGGCATGACTCGTGCCTCCCTCTCTGACGTTGACAAACTGTTGTTAACGGATGGCGGGCAACTGTCCGGTCACGGTCGTGGGCTGGCCGGCCTTGACGAGTTGCGTCGTGCCGAGATCGACGTCGCTGACGTGAGCAAACGTACCGACGGCGGCGACCAAAATCGCGCACAAAAGGCCGACCACGACAATCTTCAGATGGGTCCGGCGGTCGGCACTGTAAATTGAATGATTCATCACGCTCTCCCAAGTGTTCTTTGACCAAAGACAACGCGCTTCCTGGGCTTTGGGATGTGACCCCAAGCACAAATACGTGCTTTTACCCTAAGCCATTGAGTATATTATGTTTTCTAAGGGGTGCTGCGGTCAGCGCCGGTGCAAAAAGTCGTCCAAAGCGGCGCGCAGGCGGCCAAAAACGCTATCCCACTGACGGCTGCCGTCCTGCCGAAACAGCCGCGCTGTCGGGTACCACGGGCTGTCGTTGCGATCGAGCAGCCAACGCCAGTCGGGGATGAACGGCAGCAGCACCCAGACCGGTTTCGCCAGCGCGCCGGCAAGATGGGCGACGCTGGTATCGACCGCGATGACCAGATCCAGGTTCGCGGCCAGCGCCGCGGTGTCGGAGAAATCTTTCAGCTCTTCGCCGAAATGAATGACATCGCTCCGTTCCTTCAAAACGAATGCATCCGCGGCGCGAACGTCGCGTTGCAGGCTGACGAGTGTCGCGTCGATCCCCTCCAGCGGCGACAAAAACGAGGCGAGATCGATCGAACGATTTTGATCGTTGTTGTGCTCCGGCCGGCCGGACCAGGCCAGGCCTATGCGCGGACGTGTTTTTGACGGCAGCCGCGCGCTCCAGTCCGCCGCCGTTTGCGCGGATGCTCGCAGATAGGGCGTCTCTCGCGGTATGGTCGCGAGCTCCGTGCCGAACACCAGCGGCAGGCTGAGCATGGGACAGTGCATATCGAAATCCGGCAAAGGATCGCCTTTCGATAAGATATGCGCCGCGCCGGGAAGCGTCTGCATCAGATCGCGCAGCGGCCTTTGCACCTCGAGGATCACGCGCCCGCCCAACGCTGCGATCCGTGGTAGGTAACGGCAGAATTGAATGGTGTCGCCAAACCCTTGCTCGGCATGAAGCAGAATAGTCTTGCCGGCGATCTCCTGCGATTCGGTCAATCGCGGCTGCACGAAATTCCGCTTGGTGTGCTTGAAATGCTCAATGTCCCTCCACCATTCGTGCTTGGCCCAGCCGCGCTCGAAATCGCCGGTCAGGAGCCGGCACAAACCTTCATTGTAGTGCGCCTCGGCGAAATCCGGCCGCGCCGCAACGGCGCGCTCGTGGTATTGCAGCGCGTCGTCGAACCGCTTGAGCGCATGCAGGGCAACGCCGAGATTGGTGTGCGCTTCGGCATAGTCGGGCCGCAACGCCAGCGCACGATCATAGTCTGCCATTGCATCGTCGAAGCGCTTGAGCATGCTCAGGGCGTTGCCGCGGCTTGAATGCGCCTCGGGGTAATCGGGCCGCAGCGCCAGCGCCCGGCCGCTGCTCGCCAGCGCCTCGGTAAATCGTTTCAATTCAAAAAGCGTCACGCTGCTGTTGACGTGGACCTCGGCATTATCCGGCCGCAACGCCAGCGCGCGATCGTAGCTCGCCAGCGCCTCGTCGTACCGCCGCAGCGCATGAAGCGTCACGCCACGGCTGCCGAGCGCCTCGGCACTATCCGGGCGCAGCGCCAACGCGCGGTCGTAGCTCGCCAGCGCCTCGTCAAACCGCTTGAGCGCTTGGAGCGCCATGCCGCGATTGGCGAATGCCGCGTCACTGCCCGGCCACTGCACGACAGCGGCATCGTAGCTCGCCAGCGCATCCACAAAGCGATCGAGCGCATGGAGCGTGACGCCGCGATTGATCAGCGCCTCCGCATAGCCCGGCCGCAGCGCCAACGCGCGGTCGTAGCTCGCCAGCGCTTCGTCAAACCGATCGAGCGCGTGCAGCATATTGGCTCGATTGTAATATGCTACGGCGTGATCGGGCCGCATCGCAATCGCGCGGTCGAAGCTTGCCAGCGCCTCGTCGTACCGCTGCAATTCCTGCAGCGTATTGCCGCGATTGAGCAACGCCTCGATAAAATCCGGCCGCGTAGCGATGGCCTGGTCGTAACTCGCCAGCGCCTCGTCGAACCGCTTGAGCGCACTGAGCGCGATACCGCGATTGTTCAGCGCCAGGATGTTGTCGGGATTTTTCTGCAGCGCCAGGTCCATGTGATGGACCGCTTGCGCGGAATCGCCGCGTTGATGAAATATGAAGCCGAGCAGGTGTCGGGCGTCGAACTGATCCGGATCGATGGCAAGGATTTGGCTATAAATTTTTTCCGCCTCGGCCAATCGTCCGGCTTGATGAAGCGCCAATCCTTGCGTCAGCAACGAGGCCACTTGGGCCAGTTCTGCGGGTCGTGAAGGAGCCATGGCAGAATCACGCTGTGCGGAGCGGCGGCTTGCTGTCTAATGTCCCTGAGGCCCAGAAGCCAGGAGGAAAGCGTGAAGATCACCCGCGTCGAGCCCATCCTCATCGCCGTGCCCTACGAGCATGGCGGCCCGAAGCCGATGCGGCCATTCGGGCCGTGGACGCACATGGAGACATTGTTCGTGCGCGTCGACACCGATGCGGGCCTTACCGGCTGGGGCGAGGCGTTCGGCTTTGCCGCTTCGGCGCTGACGCGCGACGCGGTCTTGCGCGTCGTGGCGCCGCTGTGCGAGGGCCGCGAATTCACCGACGTGCCCGCGTTCATGGCCGACTTGCAGCGCAAGCTGCATGCCATGGGGCGGCATGGGCCGGTCAGTTTTGCGCTCGCCGGCATCGACATCGCGCTGTGGGACATTGCCGGCAAGGCGCAAGGCGTGCCGATCCATCGCCTGCTCGGCGGGGCGACCCGGGATCGCATTCCGACCTATGCGAGCCTGTTGCGCTACGGCAAACCCGATCTGGTCGCCCGTTACACCGAGGAGGCGATCGGGCGCGGCTATACTTCGATCAAGCTGCACGAGCATCTGGTCGAGACCGTGGCCCCTGCCCGCAAGGCCGCCGGACCGGACATCGCACTTATGGTCGACACCAATTGCGCCTGGGCGCCGGACGAGGCCGTCGAGATGGCGCGCAAGCTCAAAGTTTTCGATCTCGCCTGGCTCGAAGAGCCGGTCGATCCGGTCGACGATTACGACACCATGGCGCGCATCCGTCGCGACACCGGCGTCACCATCGCGGCCGGCGAAAATATCGGCCACGCCGCCGAGGCGCGCTTTGCCATCGAGCTGGGCGCGCTCGATATTTTCCAGCCCAGCGTCACCAAGATCGGAGGCATCATCGCCATGGGCAAGGCGATCGACGTGGCGCAGCAGCACGGCATTCGCGTCATGCCGCATTCGCCCTATTTCGGGCCCGGACTGATCGCGACGCTCCACGTCATCGCCGCGCGCCTTCCCGACGCCATGTGCGAGCGGTTCTACTGCGAGCTCGAAGCGACGCCGCTGGCGCTGATGCAATCGCGGCGAACGACGGCCACATGAAGGTGCCGCAAGGACCCGGATTGGGCATCGACGTCGATGAAGGCATCATCGCCCGTTATCGCGTCGCCTGACGGCGACCGGTGCGGATGCACAGGTCAGGCGGCCCGCGGGTCTTGCCGGAGCACGATGGGACGATCGAAGGTAAGCTCGGATGCCGGGACCGGACGGCTGAACAGATAACCTTGCGCCAATTGACAGCCGGCGGCGCGCAAGGCGATGAGCTGCTCCTCCGTCTCGACGCCTTCGCCAACCGTGGCAATGCCGAGATTGCGCCCGAGGCCGGCGACCGCACACACGATCGCGGCATCGGCTGCATGATGCGTCATGTTTTGGATGAAGCTTTGATCGATCTTGATCCGATCGAACGGGAACATCTGCAAATACGTCATGGACGAGTAACCGGTGCCGAAATCGTCGAGCACGATGGCGACGCCGAGGTTCTTGATGGCGCGCAAAATGGCGAGATTTTCCGCGTTGTTCTCCAAGAGAACCGTCTCGGTGATCTCAAGCTCCAGCCGCTCCGGCGGCAGACCCGAGTCGGCGAGCGCCGACTTGAGAGCGTCCAACAGATCGCCGTGCTTGAACTGGGCCGGCGACAGGTTGACCGCCACCTTGAAGCGCGGCGGCCATTTGACTGCGTCGGCACAGGCTTGCCTGAGGATCCACGCGCCAAGCGGAACGATCAGGCCGCTGTCCTCGGCGACCGGGATGAATCGATCGGGCAGCACGACACCCCGTTCCGGATGACGCCAGCGCACCAGCGCCTCGGCGCCGCAACACTGCCGGCTTTCGAGATCGACGATGGTTTGATAGTGCAGCTCGAACTCGTGGCGCGACAGCGCCTTGCGCATGTCGTCCTCGAGCTCGCGGCGGTTGCGCGCCTCCGCTTCCATGGCGGCGGTGAAGAAACAGTATCGGTTGCGCCCCTCGGTTTTCGCCCGGTAGAGCGCGAGATCGGCGTGCTTGACCAGCGCATCGACGTCGTCGCCATCCTGCGGCGCCAGCGCGATGCCGATGCTGGTTTCCAGAATGAGCTTGCGGCCGTTGAAGTCGTAGGGCTCGGTGACGGCCGCGAGGATACGATCCGCCAGCGCGATTGCGCCGGCTTTCTGATCCTTGGAGGGCGCCTGCAGCACGGCAAACTCGTCGCCGCCGAACCGCGCCACGCAATCGACCTCGCGCGTGGTGTTGAGCAAGCGCCGGGCGATTTCCCGCAACAGTGCGTCGCCGGCCGGATGGCCGAACGAGTCGTTGACGGTCTTGAAGCGGTCGAGGTCGAGCATCAGGATCGAGAACGCCTCGCCATGGCGCCGCATCCGCGCCAGCGCCGCGTTGGCTTTTTCCGTAAACAGCGAGCGTTGGGCGAGCCCGGTCAGGGCATCGTGGCGCGCCAGACGCTCGAGCTCGGCTTCGATGCGTTTTTGCGCCGTGATGTCCTGGTGAATCGAAACCCACCCGCCGCCGTCCATCGCCTGAAGGCTGACGGCAACGGTGCGCCCGTCGCGCAATTCATAGAGCGAGTGGGACAGCCCCACCCTGGACACTTGGTCGAGACTGTCGGTGACGAAGTTCGGCACGTCCCTCGGCACGCTGCCCACCGCTACCCGCGCCTCGAGGATGGTACGAAATGAAGTTCCGGGCTTGGTCTGCTCGGGCGTCAGGCGATATATTTTGGCGAGTTGCGTATTACTGATGATCAGCCGCTGCCGGCCGTCGAACATCGCCACGCCCTGGGACATGTTGTTGAGCGCGGCATCGAGCTGCTGCGACTTCTGCGCCAGCGAAGCCTCGGAATTGCTCAGCAGCCGAACTTGCCTGGTCATCGCTCGCAGCAGATAGATCGAGAACAACAGGAATACTGCGCTGCCCAGCCCGATCGACGTCGCGCGCTGGCGCCAGATGGCGAGAGTCGTAGCCTCGGTGACCGAAATGTCGACGATCAGCGGATATTCCGGCACCTTGCGGATCGACACGTAGCGAATATTGCCGTCGGCTTGGCCGAAAACGCGAAAGCCTCCGTCGCCTTTCGACAAAGCGTCGTGCCAGATGGCTTTGTTCGAAAGCGCCTTGCCCGCCGCGTCAGCGCCGTCCGGATGGCGGAATAGTATGATTCCGTCCGGATCGAGCAGCGTGAACAACAGGCTATGGACCGATTGGATGGCGCCATAGATATCCTCGAAATACCTGGTGTTGACGCCGGCAAGGACGATACCGACAAAGTTGCCCTTGGAGTCCTCGAGGCGCCGGGCAAAGACGATGGTCTGTTTGTCGTTGACCCGGTTAACGGCCGGGATCGAGGTCGTCAGCTGGCCGTCCCGCCGATCGCGCGCCTTCCAAAAGAAATCGCGGCCGGCGACGTTGAAACGCGTGGCCGTCCAACCGGCCGTCGAGATGACGATCTGCCCTTCCCTGTCGGCAATCGCGATACTGAAAACTTGCGGCAGCTGGGCGAGATAATTTGCCAGCGTTTCCGGAAATTCACGGCGGTCGATAACGGCCTGAAATGCCGAGGGCGAATCGATGTCCTGCGCCTCCACCGATCGCTTGATCTCGAGCAGGACAGTGTCGATCGACTTGAGCGAGCGCGACAGCTGGTCGGCAAGGACCGACGCGATGTTTCCCGTTTCGGAGACGGCAGCGCTGATGGCGTCGGCACGCAGCTGCCAGATCGTCCAAACGACGGCACTGGCCGAAAGACCGAGCAGGAGGATCGCGGCCCACCAAAGGCGACGCAACGGAATCGTCTGAATGACGGCCCCTGCCGCAGGTTCGGACACCGTTGCTGTACTGTCATGCCGCGCGAATGGCGGCGAAAATTGCCAAACATCGGATTAGGGCCCATCAAAGCCGGCCCCTCAACACCTTCGCGCCATTGTGGCCGATGGACCCCGAACGTCGGATTAAGGTGTTGGGTTAACCGGCCGCAAAAAATTCGTTGTTCTTTTGAGCTTTTGGTTCTTTTGAGCGGTCTGACTTTGGTCTTGAGCTTCGGCACGGTCACGCGCGGGCACCGCAATGCCCGACGCCGCAACGGGCTTGATTTGGCGAAAGCCGCAAGAAAGGATTGCTGCCGGCGAGGACCAACGGGAGGGATTGCCATGAGCGACGACGTGCACGAGGTCTATGCCATCCGCTACGGCCACCACTCCCGCCCGGCGTCGGCGAATTACATCGACGGCGATCCGCATGACGTGCTGCAGCCGCTCGACTTCTTCGTCTGGGCGATCGTTGGGCCGTCAGGCACCATCGTGGTCGATACCGGCTTCGACGAGGCGATGGGCAAAAAGCGCCAGCGCGAGATGATCAAGCCGGTGCGCGAGGGGCTCGCCGCGCTTGGCATCGCGCCCGACAGCGTCAAAGACGTCATCATCAGCCACCTGCATTACGACCATTGCGGCAACTACGATCTGTTCCCGCAGGCGCGTTATCACTTGCAGGACCGCGAAATGGCCTACGCCACCGGACGCTGCATGTGCCATCGGGCGCTGCGGCTGCCGTTCGAGGTCGAGGACGTCATTGCCATGGTGCGCAAGGTTTTCACCGGCCGCTGCGCGTTTCATGACGGCGAGGACCAGATCGTGCCGGGCGTCACCGTGCACCACATCGGCGGCCATTCCAAAGGCTTGCAGTCGGTGCGGGTGAAAACGCGACTCGGCCACATCGTGCTCGCCGCCGACGCTTCGCATCTCTACACCCATATCGACGGCGGCCGGGTCTTTCCGCTGGTCTACAATGTCGAGGAAGTCGTCGAGGGCTATGAGACGTTGAAGAAGCTGGCGAGCGCGCCGCGCCACGTGGTGCCCGGTCACGACCCGGCGGTGCTAACGCGCTATCCGGCTGCAAAACCCGGCCTTGAAGGCTGGGTGGCGCGGCTTGATGCCGAGCCGAAGGCTGCCTGATGACACAAGCGACTGCGGCGCGAGCCAAAGTACGGTTGATTTTGGAGGGCCGCACGGAAGACTTACCGGGTGGCCGGTGTTCTACGGCGCAGCGAGAAATTTATCCAACCATGCAGGGAGAACGACCATGATGCGGCTTCATTACGCCGGCGTAGCTGCCGCCTTGATTGCCAGCGCGTTCGTTGCGCAGGCGCAACAGCAAGCCCCCGCTCCGGCGCAAGCCCCTGCCCCCGCGCCGGCCGCAGCGCCCGCGCCGCCGCCGACGGCAACCACCAAGGTCACCGACAACGTCTACATTTTCCGCTATGTCGGTCATCAGGCGATGTTCATCGTCACGCCGGCGGGCGTGATCGCCACCGATCCGATCAGCCTGCGCCGGCCGGCAAAACCCTATATCGACGCCATCCAGGCCGTGACCAAGGCGCCGATCAAATACGTCATCTATAGCCACAGCCATTTCGACCACAGCGCCGGCGGCCAGCCGTTCAAGGATCTCGGCGCGACCTTCGTGGCGCAGCGCAACGCCAAGGCGCGCATCCAGGCGCTCAAACCCGCCGACGTCGTGGTGCCGGATCAGGTGGTCGACGACAAGAAAGTCATCACGCTCGGCGGCACCACGCTCGAACTGCTCTATCTCGGCAAGAACCATTCCGACTCGACGCTGGTGATGCGGCTGCCCAAGGAGAAGATCATCTTCACCGTCGATTGGATTCCGATCCAGGGCGTGCAGTTCCGCGAAATGGCCGACACCTATATTCCCGACATCGAGGACGGCCTGAAAAAGGTGATCGCGATGGATTGGGAAACGCTCATCCCCGGCCATCCCGGCCCGGGCGGCAAGCAGACCGGCACCAAGGACAATGCCCGCGACCAGCTCGCTTATCTGCAGGACCTCTCCGCCGCGGTGAAGCAGGAGGTCGCCCAAGGCAAATCCTACGACGACGCGGTCAAGGATATTTCGCTGCCGAAATATTCGGCGTGGCCGAACTACAAAAACTTCCTGCCGATGAATATCGTGCGCTATTACGATTTCTGGAATTGCGGCATCTAGCGTACTCCGCGACTATCGGCCGCGATCATTCGGCTTTGATGCCGGCGAAGCGGATCACCTTGCCCCACTTTTCGGTCTCGTCGGCAACGAGCTTGCCGAAGTCGGCCGGCGAGCCGGGAAGCAACGAGGCGCCGAGTTCGGCGAGCCGCGCTTTGGTCGCGGGCTCGGCGAGGATCGCGTTGACCTCGCGATTGAGCCGCTCGACGACCTCGGCCGGCGTGCCTTTCGGCGCCACGATGCCGTACCAGGCGCTCGCCTCGTAGCCCGGCACATAGTCGGCCACCGTGGGCAATTCCGGAAGCAGCTCGATGCGCGCCGTCGAGGTCACCGCCAGCGGCCTGATCTTGCCCGATCGGATGAATTCGACCGAGGTCGGCACGTTGTCGAACATCACCTGCACGCGGCCGCCGATCAGATCGATCATCGCCGGCGCGCCGCCGCGATAGGGCACGTGCACGATGTTCACGCCGGCCATCATCTTGAACAATTCGCCGGCGACATGGAGCGTCGAGCCGACGCCCGAGGAGCCGAAATTGAGCGCGCCGGGATTGGCCTTGGCATAGGCGATCAATTCGGGAATCGTCCGCACCGGCAGCGCCAGATTGACGTCGACGACGTCGGGAAAACGGATCAGGCCCGCCACCGGATCGAAATCGTGGAGAAAGTCGAAATTGAGTTTTTCGTAGAGGGCGGCATTGGTCGCATTCGCCGGCGACGCCAGCAGCAGCGTGTAGCCATCCGGCGCGGCGCGCACCACGGCTTCAGTGGCGATATTGGTGCTGGCGCCGGCGCGGCTCTCGACGACGACTTGCTGGCCGAGCCGGTCTGACAGCCATTGCCCGAACAGCCGCGCCGTCATATCGGCGGAGCCGCCCGGCAGGTAACCGATGACGAGGTGCACCGGCCGCGACGGATAGGTTTCCGCACGCGCCAGCGCCGGCATGGCTATGGCGCCGGCGGCCACACGCAGAAATTTGCGGCGTGGCAGTACCATGCCCCTACTCCACCTTGATATTGGCTTCCTTGATGATCGGCTCCCACAGCACGGCGTCAGCGGCATTCATGGCGGCAAGCTCTGCCGGCGTCGAGCCATGGGCCAGCACGCCGAGTGGCGCATACTTTTCCTTGACCGCCGGTTGGCCCAGCATCGTGATCATGTCGGCGTTTATTTTCTTGATGATGTCGGGCGGCGTTTTCGCCGGCACGTAGAGTGCGTACCAGGACGACACGTCGTAGCCGGGCACGCCCTGTTCCGCGACCGTCGGCAGTTCCGGCTCGTCGGGGAAACGTTGCGCGGTCGTCACCGCAAGGCCACGCAGCTGTTTCGAACGCACCGGCTGCAACAGCGAACCGGTGGTATTGAACATGAGGTCGAGCCGGCCGGTCATGAGGTCGGTCATCAGGCCATCGGTCATGCCGCGATAAGGCACGTGAGTCATCTCGAGATGGGTCATGTGCTTGAACAATTCGCCGGCGAGATGCGGCACCGTGCCGACGCCCGGCGACGCCCAGCTGACCTTGCCGGGATTGGCCTTGGCATAGGCGATGAAATCCTGAAGGGTTTTGAAATTCGAATTATTCCCGACGGCGATGATATCGGGATAAGTCCCGATCAACGACACCGGCGCGAAATCGGTCGCCGGGTTGAATGTCAGCGTCGAGAACAGAAAGGCTTGCACCTGGGGCGATCCCGGCGCGAGCAGTAGCGTATAGCCGTCGGGCGGCGCATGGGCGACGGCATCGAGCGCAAGCCTCGCTCCGGCACCGGGCCGGTTCTCGACGATAACCTGTTGGCCCCACATATCCGACAAGCCATTGACGACGATGCGGGCCGCCAAATCCGCGCCGCCGCCGGGCGGAAAGCCGACGATGAGCTTTACGACGCGGGACGGATAGGTATCCGCGCGCACCGTGCCTGCCAAAGGCGCAAACGCGGCAGCACCGGTCAATTGCAAAAAGCGGCGGCGTGGAAATTCCATGATGTTCCTCTTCGGTGAAGTCGATGCGGCCAATCACGTCCGGCGCCAGCGAGGCTACAGGAATTATCCGGCAGCGCGGAACGGCAAAGCGGCGCTTGCGTCAAATTGCACAGGCCGGCCATGCCGCCCGATTGGCAACGTCATTGACAGCCGTGCGTGCGCTCGTCGTTCTTGATGTTTTGCACCTGGGTGCGCTCGTCGTTGGAAAAGACCTGCTGATAGACATAGTCCTGATCGTTGTAGGTGCAGCCGGTATTGCCGAAATGTTCGATGGCGTGCTGGGTTTGAAAGCAATAGCCGTGCGATTTGTAATACGAATTTCTCTTGACCCATAGCTGCTCGCATTCCTCGGCCTTCGCTGTGCCGGTGGATTTCAGATACCAGGCGCCTGCTATGGCGACGACGATACAGCAGGCGGCGGCGACACCGGTCGCGATCGGGTTGCGCCGCCACCACGGTGTTGCGGCCGGGATCGAAGCCGCGGCGATCGGGAACGCTTGCGCGGGCCGCGAAGAGGCTGCGCCCGCGGATGGAGATTCGATCCGCAGCAGCGCCTGCACCGCTTCGCCCAGCCGGTGCAGATGGCTCTCGACCGGAGGCGTGAGCGCATCGAGCCAATGCACCGTGCCGATGAAATATTCCAGCGACTGGGTCGGCGAGATGTTTTCGATCCGCAGCGGCACGATCGGAATGCCCTTGTTGACCGCGCGCTCGACCTCGCGCCCTACCTGCGGCGACTGGTTGGCATGGGATGAAAAAACCAGGACCAGGACGCGCGATTGATGGATTGCATCGACGATCGCGGCGCCATATTCGCGCCCCGGCATGACGTCGCGGGGCGCGATCCAGCAGCGAATCCCGAGCGATTCGAGCATCGCGCAAGCGGCGTCCGCGGTCGGCTTGTCCAGAGACGAGTAGCTGATGAAGGCGTCGAATGCCATCTGCGCGATGCCTGCAAACAAACCTATCAAACAATTATCATGTGTCGTTGCGGGCGTCACCGCCGCAATGGCGTTTATACGGACTATTGCGGCTCGATTTTTGCCGCTTTGACCGCTTGCGCGTAGCGGTCGGCCTCGGCGTGCAGAAAAGCCGCGAACTCCGTGGGTGACATGTCGGCCGGCTCGTAGCCGGCCCGCACGATGGCGTCGCCGACAGCGGGGTCTTTCAGGACAGCGCGGATCGCGACGTTGAGTTTGGCGATAATATCCGGCGGCGTCTTGCCCGGTGCGAGCCAACCCTCCCAGGAGCCTTCGATGTCAAAACTCGGCAGGGTGTCCCGGATCGGACGCACGTCCGGCAACTCGGGCAGCGGCTTCTTCCCCGTAAACCCGATGGCGCGCAATTGGCCGCTGGTGACGAAATTCGCAGCCGTCGGCGAAGCGAACGTCAGATCGACCGTGCCGGCCAGCAGCGCGGTCATGATCGGTGCCGCGCCGCGAAACGGCACGTGCTCCATCTCGATGCCGGCCTTGGCGCAAAACAATGCCGCCGCCAGATGCAGCGTGTTGCCCACGCCGGCCGAGCCGTAGAACAGGTGATGGGTTTTGGCATAATCGATCAGCTCGGCGATGGAGTGCACCGGCAGGCCCGGACGCACCATCACCAGATAGCCGTCGCTGATGCCGATGTTCGCGACCGGCGCAAAGTCGCGGAAAATATCGAACGGCAGCGTTTTGTAGACGCTCGGATTGACGACGAAGGCCGGCGGCACGTTCAACAGCGTGTAGCCGTCGGGGTCCGCGGCCGCGACCACCTGCATGCCGACGATGCCGTTGGCGCCGGTGCGGTTCTCGACGATCACGGATTGGCCGAGCGGCTTTTCGACCGCGCCGGCGATGATGCGCGCGACGATGTCGGGCGCGCCGCCCGGCGCGAACGGCACGATCAGGCGGATGGCGCGGGAGGGGTATTGCTCGGCCGCGGCGAGCGACGCTGCCGCGACGATGGCGAGGACAACCAGGGCGAGATGCCATCGGACGCGGTGCGGCGCTGTCACGGCTTTAAGTCTCCACGATCCCGGCTAGATTAACGACCCGGCGGCGTCGCGACGTTCCTAGCAGAAGCGCCCCGTCCAGAGAGGATCACAATGCGCGGCCATGTCATGCGAAATTGTCGCGCCCAATACTTGCGCTCCACTGTGCCGATAGCGCTAATCGCCGCCTTCCTCACCCTATCCGCCACCACGCAGACACCGGGGGTGTTCGCCGGCAAGACCGTGACCATGTATATCGGCTTCGGCCCCGGCGGCGGTTACGACCTGTGGGCGCGCGTGGTTGCCCGCCATATCGGCGCGCACCTGCCGGGCAATCCGACCGTGAACGCGCAAAACCTGGAAGGCGCCGGCAGCTACCGCGCCGCCAATTTCATCTACACCGTGGCGCCCAAGGACGGCACCGCCATGGCGCTGATCGCGCGCGACGCCGTGCTCGGGCCGCTGACCGGCGCGCCCGGCGCGCAATTCGACGCCACTAAATTCTCCTGGCTCGGCACGCCGGCGATCGAGACCAATGTGTGCATCGCCTATCGCACCTCGCCGGTGAAGACCGCGCAGGATCTGACGCAAAAAGAGCTCGTCGTCGGCGACAACGGGCCCGGCACCGGCACTCACTCCTACCCGATCGCGCTCAACAACATCCTCGGCATGAAATTCCGTATCGTCGGCGGCTACCCGTCGTCGGCCGAGGTGTTTCTCGCCATGGAGCGCGGCGAGGTGCAGGGCATTTGCGAAAGCATCGACAGCATAAAACTGCGACAGCCTACCTGGATTCCGAACGGCACCATCTCGCTATTGTTCCAAGGCGGCACAAAACCCAATCCGGAGCTCAAGGACGTGCCGTTCGTCGTCGATCTCGCGCAAAAGCCGGAAGACAAGCAGGCGATCGAATTCCTCTATGCCGGCCAGGGCATCGGCCGACCTTTTGTAGCGCCGCCCGGCCTGCCGCCGGATCGGCTGAAGATGGTGCAGGACGCCTTCGCCGCGACCATGAAGGATCCCGACTTCATTGCCGAAACGCAATTGCGCAAATTGAGCCTCGATCCGTCTGACGGCGCGCAGCTTGAGGCACTGGTCAAGAAGACCTATGCCACGCCCAAACCGATCATCGACCGGATCGCGAAATTGATTCAGTGAGGACCTGTCTAGCGACGACTTGGCCGCCGCTGCAGCCGCGCTTCGCGCAAGAATAGAAAAAGCCCGGTCACCACCACGATCGCCGAGCCGATCAGAAGGCTCACGGTAGGAACGTCGCCCCAGACCAGAAATCCGATGATCAGCGACCACACCAGCATCAGATAATAGAACGGCGTCACCGCTGCCGCCGGTGCCAGATGCAGCGCCTTGGTCCAGAACCATTGCCCGATCGCATTGGTAAAGCCGGTGCCGAACAGCAAGACCGCATCGAACGGCGTCGGCCAGCGCCAGCCGAAAAACAGCAAAAAACTGTGAAAGAACGCCAGCACGGTCAGCTGCCAGATCACCAGCGTATTGGCCAATTCCGTGCGCGTCATGCCGCGCACCGCGACCGTGACGCTGCCGTACATGATGGCGTTGACCAGGGCGAACAGCGCGCCCAGCGTGAGCGAATTGGCGCCCGGGTTGGTCACGATCAGCACGCCGACAAAGCCGATCAGCAACGCGGCCCAGCGCGCGGGCCCCGCACGCTCCCTGAGCCACACGATCGACACCAAAGCGGCAAACAGCGGCGAGGAGAAATTGATGGCGACGGCGCCGGCAAGCGGCATCAGGCTAAACGCCAGCAGCAGCGAGAGCTGCGAGACCGACTGCGACATGCCGCGCAGGAAGTGATCGCGCGGCCGTTGCGTCGCGTACACCGAGAGGCCGGACATCGGCAGGATCATCGCAGCCCCGGTGATCAGCGAGGCCAGCGAGCGGATGAACAGCGTTTCGCCGACCGGATAGATGCCGACCAGCCATTTGCTGGCGGCGGACGCGCCCGCGAACAGAATGGTGGCGACGATCATCAACACGATGCCGCGCGGCACATCATCGGTGCGGCCCACCATGCGCTTGAGATCGGCGGGCGTGGCCGGCGCGGCGAGCGAAGCGCCGCGCGCATCCGCCTGAGTCTTGCCGGTGAGTTCGTCCATCCCCTGACCGCGCTTAGTGGCTTTCCGCGAGGTCCATCGCGCCCGCGTCCCGGGTCTAGGACGCCGCTGCCAGTTTGGCAATCAAGGGCTGCGCATGGCTTGTGCGGACCATATGACGGCCGGGTTCACAACCGCCTACCCAAAATACCTTCGGAGATAGGTCACAACAAAACTCAACAGCACCAGGGCGACAAAACCCCAAAATATTCGTCCCCACGCTTGATGGTCGCCGCTGTAGACAGGCGATTTTTTGGATTTCTTACTCATTAGGCGACAACCAATTCGATCTCTCGGTAAGTGTCGTGCGTTATCGCTAAGACCGCTTACTAGCTAAATTCCGGTGTGGTCACCGCCGCCGGCCATTGTAGTGTCCTCGTCCCGGCCGGCCATGTTTGGCGGCCACGGAATGTCCTTCGATATCTGCCGCGGCACGCTTGGCGGCTTGGCTATCTCCGCCTCGACAAACGCGGAACGCGTTGCAGTTCAGACTTAGTCTGTTCAAACAACCGTTCAAGAACGACGCGGCGCATTAAGACTGCGACGTGGCCTTTTTCTGTCAGGAAACTCACTAGCGCATCGCCTTGATCCGTGATTTTTGCACTTGCGGTGGACGCTTCAAAATCCTGCGATACTTGCATTGTTATGCACTCCGAAAATATCGCCGGCGTTGCCGTCCTCACGATGAAGGAACTTTTTTGGCAACACGATTGAGCCTGCTACCCAGCAAGCGTGAGCATAGCGAATGGTAGGCCACGCCGCCGCCGGCCAAAGCGCTACCAATTTCAGAAACACTTACCACTGATTTTACTGGCGCGCTCGGAGGGATTCGAACCCCCGACCCCCAAATTCGAAGTCTGGTGCTCTATCCAGCTGAGCTACGAGCGCGGCAGATGCACATTAGTGCATGATCCGGGAAAAAGCATGTCCCGGGGATCGCGGCACAGCGCTACGGCAAGTGAAACATGATCAGTTGGAATATCCGGACACCAGTGGATAAGAGCGGACACAACTCTTGTAAGTGGTTGAAATCATGACTAGACCAAATGTCATTCTGGACACGTGGGGACTGGAAAAGCCATACGGCATCTTCCCATGATCTTCCCGCGGATAGCCCGGGATCAACTGTCTGGACGACACAGGACGGGCATCATGAAGCTGACATCAACCATAGTGCGCGCGCAACAATTGCCCGCCGGCAAGACGGAGCAGATTTTTTTCGACGACGATGTGCCGGGATTTGGGCTGCGATTGCGGGAGCACGGATCGCGGACATTCGTATTTCAGTACAAGCTCGGCACCAAACAACGCCGCATGGCGCTCGGCACCACAACTGCGCTCACTATCGGCAATGCACGCAAGACAGCGGAACGGCTGTATGCCCGTGTGAAGCTCGGCGAGGACCCGGCGAGCGACAAGGAAGATGCGAAAAGGGGAGCGGCAGAAAGCTTTAAAGCCATTGCGGCCCTCTACTTAGACGACAAGCGGTCCAAATTGAGCCTTAACTACTTTTCCTCCATCGAGCGGCATCTAAGAACATGTGCGAAGCCGCTCCATTCCATGCCACTAGGCAAGATCGGGCTGCGCGACATTGCTAGCGTGCTCACCGCGGTGCCACGGCAGATGACCAGCCGTCGCGCCGGGGATGGCGCGAGATCAGCCAACAGCGTGCGCGCGTCATTGTCGGGCTTCTTTGCCTGGGCAATGGGAAAAGGTTTTGCGGATCGCAATCCAGTTGTCGGGACAGAGCGCAGCGCCACCCGCTCGCGCGAGCGTGTACTTGAGCCTGCCGAGCTACGCTCCATCTGGAAGGCGCTCGGCGACGATCACTTCGGCAGCATCATAAAACTGCTCGCGCTCACCGGACAGCGTGAGGGCGAAATCTCCGGCCTGCGCTGGTCGGAACTGCCACATCCCGACACCATGGTGCTCGCGGCCGAGCGCACAAAGAACCGTCACCCGCATGTCGTGCCGCTGGCGCCGCCGGCGGCAGACATCATTGCAAAGCAACTGCGCCGGACAAAACCGTCCGGCGAGCCGAACGATCATATCTTCGGGCGAACCGGTGAGCGAGGATTTACCGGATGGTCACGAGCAAAGAAGCGTCTAGACGACGACATTGCTAAGATGATCGGCAATCCCCTGCCCCATTGGACGGTCCACGATCTGCGGCGCAGCTTTTCAACCTATGCCGGCGGCGGCGTACCTGCTCACCAACTGGAACAACTCAGTGGCCACGACAAGAAATTGGCATCCGGGCTCGGTATTCAACCGCACATCGTCGAAGCTATTTTAAACCACAAGCCGGGCGGCGTATCGAAAATCTACGATCGATCCAGTTACGAGGTCGAGAAGCGAACCGGGCTCGACCGCTGGGCCGAGCATCTGATGGCGATCGTCGAAGAACGGCAAAGCAACGTCACGTCCTTCAAAAGGGCATGACGCGCGATGAAAGACCCCGAAAGCGAGGATGAGCAACTTGCACGCGAGCTGCTGCTCGGCATAGGTCCAAGGGGCAGAAAAATATATCTCAAGCCCGGCAGCGAATATGAGTTGAAGGCGCGAGCCGCATTGGCACGCGTCATGCTGTCGGAGGCCCCCAATGGCTATTTTACGAGACTAGTAGCTAGATTGATACAACCGCTGCCCCCTAGTGCGCTCATTCAGCAGAAAATTATATTCAAGCGGCCGCGAGGAACCCCTCTTGTGGTCAACGATCAGCGGCGAGCCGAGATCGCGGCTTTCATGCAAGAAAAAATGAAAAATCAAACGCGGGGGTCGGCGGTCACTGTCGCACAGGCGCGCAACCAAAAGAGGGCAAAGGAAGCCACGATGAAGAAATTTGGAATCTCGCGGAGTACGCTTATGGATATTTGGAGTGAGTTTAGTCCGCGCAAAAGCGGCCGCCGCAGTCCAGCCAAATAGAGGAATTAGTTGGACCGATTTGCGCGTGACCTTTCGATGCGCGCCCAATAAGTGGACATGAGGCGCCGCCGAGGAACACCTCATGACACGCGAAGAGATCCGCAAAAAGCTCCAGGAAATTTCCATTTTACCGGACACCGCCGTGATCCCGGTGCCAGTCGTGGCCGTACACGACGGCGTCTCTGAGCGGACAGTGCGCCGCAATTACCCGCGGGTCCGACTGACGGAACGGCGCGAGGGTGTCCTACTTGGATATCTGCGGCGGCGCGGCGCCGTCACGGTCGCCTGATACCGAAAACCCCGCACAAGGCGGGGCTCGGCAGGTGAATTGTGAACAACCTCGACAACCGCTCACATATTCGATCGTGCTGGCCTACGCAAGTGCGGTTCCTGCGGAAGGGAACCGTCATGTCGAAACTCAACTGGTCAAGCGTCAACGCGCGTCAGCTAATGAGCGCCGCTGTCGCCGCCGCCGAACGCCGTGTCGATCTGCTCGACGTTTTCACCGAGCGCGCCGCGGCGCGCGCCTATCTGTGGTCGATCGGCGAACTCGATTTGCAAGAAGCGGTGGACGTGTTGCAGCACGACGCCGAGCACGACGGCCTCATCGAACGCATCGGCCAAGATGCCGTTCAACAAATCATGGCCGACGCATTTGCGCGGTATCGGGTCGAGCCATGACCGAGCTTCCTAAAAATTGGGACACCATGCCGGCCGCCGCGCTGTACGACGAACTCAACAGTGTGCGCCGGTTTGGCACGCCGCAAAGTACGATCGACGCAATCATGTTTGCTGTCCGACAGCGCGGGCCGTCGGCGCTCAACGAGCGGGCCAATATTGAGCGCCTGGCGCGCTGTGATGAACGCGCCAGGGCGCAGATCAATGCGGCCATCGCGGCCTTGTTGCAAAAGGAAACGTCGCCATGAGCCGTCAACCGCGCGACTATGTGAGTGAAGCGTTGCGCGATGCCGGACTGCCCAACACGCCATTTGCCTCGCGACAAGCCGCGACAAGCCGCGCGACCTTCGATGAACCGCCGCCAGTAACCGACTTTGATGAGTTTGGCATCGACAACGCCAGCGCGATTGTCCCGGCGAAGTTCATCACGCCGGCCGTGTGGCCGGCCGAGGCGCCACCGCCTGTCGATTGGCTTGTTCCCGGCTTTATCCAACGTGGCGACGTAACGACGCTGCATGGCGACGGCGGGGCAGGCAAAACCGATATTGCCTTGCGCCTTGCCGCCAACGTTGCACGCGCCGCGGCGGAGTGGCTTGGCTTGGAACTCACCCTCACCGCAAACGGCCCTGTTGTTTTCATCAGTGCCGAGGATCCCGAACGCAAAGTCAGGCGCCGCCTGTGGCACCACGCCAAGCATGACGGTTACGATCTGACCGCAGTCACCAATCTGCATTTATGGTTCCCGGCAAAAATGAGCGGCACCGTGTTGGCGATCCCCGATCGCTATACCGGCACCATGCGACCGACCAGGACCATGCAGGAAATTGCAGCCGCTATCGTCGCGCTGGCACCTGTTCTGGTCATCACCGACAACGTGGCCGCGACTTACGGCGGCAATCAAAACGACCGCGCCCAGGTTCGGTCTTTCGTCAACCTGTGGGCCGATATTGCCGAAGGCCCGAGCAGGCCCGCCGTGCTGCTGCTCGACCACCCGAGCCTGTCGGGATTGACCAACAACACTGGCCGGGGCGGCAACATGGATTGGCGCAACGCGGCGCGCTCGGCATTGCACCTGTACGCCCCGGCTGACAAAGCCGAAGCCGACCGCGGAATCCGCATCCTCGAGACGACCAAGATCAACGAAGGCAAACCCGGAAACCCGCTCCACCTCGTTTGGGCCGAGGGCGGCTTGCAGCTCGAGCACACCCCATCGTCGCACCACCGCGCCGCCAAGGAGCAGCAGTGCGATGAAACCTTCCTGCGCCTGCTCGATGAGCGCAACGGCCAGGGTAGCCACGTTGGCCGCAAAACGTCGGGCATGTACGCCCCGAAGGTTTTTGCCACCACGCCCGACAATGGCGGCTTTGCCAAGTCGGCCTTCGCGGCCGCGATGGACCGGCTTTTCAGAGCCGGCAAACTCCGCGAAGTGTGGGACCCGAAGCGCCGGCACGACTACATCGACCGAGCGGCGGCAGCGGGATGACCAGGCCAGGCGCGGCCCGCACGAGTCCGCCCATGCTGGAGCCGTTCGAAGAACGAGACCGCCAAGTAAGGCGGTCTCGGCTTCTCATCTTGGCGGAAGTGTACACGGGTCAGGTGATACAGAAGACGGCTCTACTGACCACGAACCAAGGTTGCACTTCATAACCAGTTTTGTCGCAACACAAAATTGGGCCCCATTGCTGTATATCAGTCCGGCCCAAACGCACGCATTTGGTGGTACGGGTGTTGTTATGGGTGTTGGGACGACGACAGGTGGCGCAGGCGGCTCAAGTTGCGCATAAGCACCGCATGTCCATACACTGGCGGCAAATATTGATGCGCCGACTAGTAGAACGATTTTCATTTGCGACTCCACAATGGCGGAGACATCTCGGGGTGAGCCTCGCTGCCTGCATTGGAGAGTCCAAGGGGTACTGATTGGCGAACAGCCATGGCGACGCTCATTTGCATCCTAGCGCCTTGCAAACCCCCTTCAAACCCCCTCGACGACGTTGCAAACCCCCTGCAAACGGTATAGCAACCCCCCCCCGCAAACGGTATGCAAACCCTACAAACCCCTCGTACAGCAACCCCCCCATACCCCCCCACGCGCGCGAGCGGTGAGTCCGGCTAAGACGCGCCATCGGGGGTTCGCTTGAGCTCACCGCCTCGATGACGCGGCGCCGGAAAACAATGCTTCCAACCGGACCGCCAAACTTAATATCGATCGTCATCCATGCCGTAGCCGCGTGCGCGTCGGCGACGTGCTCGATTGGTCCACAAAAATGCAAATGCACAGTAAGCATTGCATACAAAAATGGGATGTGGGACGTATTTGAAGCGTCCAAACCTGCGCCAGGTTCGTGAAAATGCCGACACTTGCACCCGTTCGAGCATCCGGTTCGCGTGAATTGAAAAGGCCGAGGCCGGTCCCGTCCCGCATCCGTCAAGTCTGCCTGTTAATGATTTACGGTCGGCCCGACGACGCAGATGCAAAGCCTCTTGATTTCGTCGAGGCTGCCAAGCTTGCCGGCGTGAACCCAAGCATTATGAGGAAATGGTTAAATCGCGGCGAGGTGCAGACGCTCATCCGCGCTGAGAGGCGAGTTTTTCGTGCCAGTATTTGCTGTGGCAATGAGCTCGCACTGAAAAAGCTACGCGATGAGAGCCCCAATGCGATGGCGTCACTTGGTGCGGTGCGAACACTTGAGGATCTCAACGAGGCAGAGGCAACGCATCGCCGCATCGAGAGCGAGTTGCCCGGTGTGACAATCATTATATCGTCGGCGCCATCGTCGCGGCCGATACCGGTGACGATCGACGCTGAGCCGATCGTCGCGGTCGAACACAGGCCCACAGGTCGCTGAGATGACGTCGCTACGCCAACAAGCTTGCGGTCGGAAATGATGGCAATTAAGGGCGGTTTTGCCGTGCGAAGCTTCCCATGTGCTTCCCAACCGACGCCAATGCCATTGAAAACGTCGCTATTGCTGTGAAAACGGCCGCAGACCAACTGTTAGACAAGCTGTTGTATCCGGTTGCGGCCGCGCCGCTCGCGACCCACGGCGTGTTAGCCGACTGTTCGAAGAAGGGGCATTGTTCGCACAGTCGGCCCTCTCATGGCATTGCAAGCGTGAGACAAACCGACGTGCGCCGGCCCGCGCCAGCTATCGTATATCGAACAGTGTCCGCCGGCGTGCTGAAACGCGCGCCGGCGGCCGCGCAAACCAAAGGCCCGCGCATGTCCATATCAAGCGTGACGTTGATAACGATGAAAGCAATATCAACGTCAGGCCCACCGGCACAACGCGCGAGACCCTCTCGTTGAGCCCGAGAGGGGAGATGCCCGTTACGCGCAAGCGATGGCAAAGCGCCCGCGGCAGGTCAACGCGATGTTATTGGTGCGATCAATCAATAGGCTGCGCTGCGATCGATCGGCGCCGGGGCGCGCCTGTGCGCGCAAGTGACGGCAGGCGCTCGGCTGCCCCTCATCGCGAAACGCGCACAGGCGGTCACGGCTAAGGCAATGCGATGCCACCGGCGATCGATCGACCGGCACAAGCAAGCGCGCGTTGGCTCGAGCGGTCGCCGAGGCTTTACGCGCCCGGATGGTTTAGACTTCTGAGTCTAGAGATAAATCTAAACGCGCGGCCGCGAGCGTGCGCCGGCGCGTGCGCGCGCGATCGGCAGCGCCGCGACCGGCGGCACCCGAGGGGAAAAGTTGTCGTTGCCGCGGCGCTCGTAATTTTCGAGCACATGATCAGGCACACGTTATTCAAAAAAATAAGGTGCTGATTATGCTGGACCTGCGCGGTTCCGATACCGGCGTCATTGCGATGTTGTGCGGGGGCGATGGTGGTGGCGCCGGGCGCGTGCATGGCGCGCTGAAAAATAGGGTGCCGGGATATTTCGGGACCGGCCGCCGTGCATCGCCGTGCGTTGCGAGAAGTTTTTAGCCCGCTTTAAATCCCCGCAACAGTTCACAGCGGCATGAAGGATTGTCGATGAGCGACATGGCGCACAAGCGCGAGCAAGGGCCGGCGATTTCGGTGCCGGTGCCGCGGCCGATGTTTGAGCGGATCAAGTCGGCGGCGGAGGCCGCGGACAGGTCAGTTGCCAGCTTTGCCCGGATTGCGCTGGCGAAGGAACTTGAACGGCAGGGCGGCGAAGGGGCTCACGCATGACTGACGACGACAACGACGACACCAATCTTGGCCTGGCTGTAACGCGATCGGCCGCGTCCGATCCTTTCACGATGCTTTTCAACTTGCTGGCGCTGTTGGCCGATAGCCGTGCGTTCAAGCGAAGTTTGCAAGGTTTGCATCGCGCCATGGTTTCGGCCGACGAAGGCACCAAGCGGCTTGCGGCCGATCGGGCCGCGTTTGCCGACTACGAGCGCACAACGCGTGGTGAGCTGGAACGGCGCGAGGGCGAGCTCGACGATCGGGAAGTCTCTCTGAAGAGCATCAAAGACCGGCGTGAGTGGGATCTCGCCGATCGCGAGGCGCGCATTGCCGATTTAGAGCGTCAGTGGAAATTTGATCCCGACGAAGATGTACGCCGCGGCTTTCGGGCGCCGCAGTTCAGTGCGCTACAAAAAGCCCGCGCCGCCCGTGGGCTTCCGCTCAATCCGGCGGTCACCACGCCGCCGTCACTGCGTCCGGCGTTTTTGCAATCCGATGACGCGCGCCGCGACGGGCATGGCGTTGAGTTTTTGCCCGGCTCGACGCTGACGCGGGGACCGTGACGATGGCAGATAAACCGCCGCCCGAAATCGAAGAAGCCGCGCGCAAGGTGGATGCCTGGCTCAAGGGTCAGCCGCCGGTCGGCGGCGGTGCCAATGTGCCGCGGCCGGAAACAGCGGCAGAGAAATTCAGGCGGCTTCCTCGCGCCGACACTCCGCAGCCGATGCCCGCATGGAAGGATCCGCGAGGTTAAAATATGGCCGTCCTCACCGTCACTATCGCTGACCCGGTTTTTGAGAAGAAGTCCGGCGAGGTCGCCTATCTCGCGCGCGTGCTCGGTGAGGTCGCCGCTACGCTGCAGCGCGGCCAAGGCACATTGACCGGCACGCAAAACGTTTTGGGCGTGAGCTCGGCCGGCGTGCCGAACACCGTCGTCGCCACTTTCACCCACACGTCCAGCGCCAGCCGCCCGTAAATTTAACGAGAGGATCAGCGACCGTGACCGACCACAACGAAAACCGCGCCTCGCTCGACCGCGTCGCGATCGATAAGGGCATCACCCATATCGCGCGGGCCGGCACTGAGCCGCCGGCCGGCATCCTCGGCGCGCCGATGACGCTCAATCCGCACACGGTCGATCGTGGCGAGGGCAAGGATCGGATCTCGCCCGATGTGCGATTGGATCTGAAAAAGCTCACGCCGGAATTGGCGCGCGGCGTTCGCGAAGCTGTTGCTCGCAAACGCTAGCTAAAGGCGTGGCTTTGGCACGCGAGCTCGCCGAGATAAATTGCACCAACGGGTACGCCGGCCTGCTCGCCGCCATGCGGGCGCGGGTTGCGGAACGGCAGATCGCGTTGTCGGGAGAGGCCGTGGCCGAGGTCGCCGGTCTGCCGCGCGGGTATTTGCAGAAAATTTTATCGCCGCTGCCGAAGTCGCGCGCGGACGTCAGGAGGATCGGCATCGCGTCGCTTGGTCCGGTGCTTGGCGTCCTCGGCGTGAAGTTGCTGATGGTCGAGGATTTGCGCGGCGCTTGAGCGTTACGGTTCGCGCATCCCGGCGCGCCAGGAACGCAGCGTGCGCACCGCCGGTGTGCAGGTTCACCTGTCGCGTAGGTTCCTGAGCAAGATCGGCGCTGCAGGCGGCGCCAACAGCCGAAAATTTATCGGCAAACGCAAGGCGCGGTCCCTCGCCCGCAAGGCGGCGGCGGCGAGGTGGCGACCACGCGAGGCCGCGCCGCCATGAGCAAACAGCGCAAGCCGGCGGAATTTTCGAGCATCGCCTATTTGTATGTGATCTGTGTCGGTGCGCCGTTGACATTGCCGTTGTCCTCGATGTTGTTGTCGGCGTAGCTGGTCACGGCCCCACCGAATTTATTTTCCCACCCGGTGACATTACCTGTGAGCGTTGATCTCGTAAGGCGAATTGAGGCGCCAGAGCCACTCGCCGACAACCCATCGCCGGCGTTATTGGCTATTGTAGAATTACGGACCAAAACGTTCGCCTTCCCAATTCCGACCGAGGAATTGATGCCAGTCTCGTTGGTCGTACTCACGCTGTCGCTGAAAGTGACGTCGGCGGCCATATTATTATCGGAAAAAACGTTTAGGCCCGTTATTAGATTATTTTCCAAATCGACATGGCTGAGAACTCCAAGCGTCACACCCGCATTGGCGGTAATAGCGACTCCGCTAACACCATTATCCGAAACCAATGTGTTCGACACATTAATCTGGCTCGAAGTGTTCGGCGCAAAGAGGATGCCGTCGTTACTGAAATTTCGGATCGCGCAATCGCGAACAGTCAAGCTGCTGCCAGAATTGAATACGATGCCGATAGTTAAGCCGGTGATGCCGACTCCATTGAGCGATACGCCGTGTATGTAGACGATGCCGTTGACGGCATTGATCGTGATTCCGTTCCCGCCTGGTGGTGGTGCGATGTAGGACCAGCTTTGGCCCTCGATGGTGATGGATTGGGTGATGATGATGGGGCCGTAGCCGGCCGGGTCAAGAGCATCGACTTCACCCCCGAGACTGGTCGCGTTCACTGCCGCTTGGAAATGCCGGCACGGCGCGGCGAAGCTACACGGATTGCTGTCACTGCCCGCCGCCGACACGAAAGTGCGGGGAGCCTGAGCGTGTGCGGATACGGCTGGCAGCGTGACGGCAAGCGCGAGCGCCGCCGCGATGGCGAAACGTGTCATTGGAATACCCCCATGGGCTTGGCTGCGTGCGGACTGCACGCGGGGGCAATTATAATCGGGCGGGATGTTCGGCGGGAAGTGGCCGACGTGGAACATCGCGCGGAGCAGGCAGGCGCCGACGTTCCGCAGTTGCGTTGGCGCCTGCCGATTTTATTGTATCGTTATTGGTACGGGACGATGAATTGACCGTCGCTGGCGCACGCAAAATTGGTATCGTTGTTATTGTCGGCATAGCTTTGCACCATCGAGGCGACTTCCATGAACCAGCCACAGTTGTGATTTCCTGAGATCGTTGATCGCGTAACGACGATGGTGGCGCCGCCCGTCGAGTGCAACCCATCATTGCCATTACCGGTAATGGTGGAGTTCCGCACCGTGACGAGGTCTGCGGCAGTGGCTATGACGCCATCGCCTCCGTTATTAGCGCTCACGCTGTCACCGACAACTACAAGGACGATGTGGCCATTACCACGAATGACTGTTATCCCATCGTTGGTATTGTCGTCAGTGTGAACGTGATCGAGAGCGCCGTCCGTAGTTCCCGAACCTAGGGGACCAATGTAGATTCCATAGTTATTATCTGAGACCTGCGTGTTCGACACCGAAATCTTGCTCGAACCGTTCGGTTGGAAGAGTATGCCATACCGTGAAAAATTTTCGATCACGCTGTTCTGAACATTCAAGCTGGCGCCTGAATTGAACAAGATGCCGATGGCGTTGGCCATGCCGACTCCATTGAGCGATACGCCGCGTATTGTGACTTTGCCGCTGACGGCATTGATCAAGATTGCGTTGCCGTTAGCTGGCGGTGCAATGTAGGACCAGCCTTGGCCTTCGATGGTGATGGCCTGGCTGATGACAATCGGGCCGTAGCCAGCCGGGTCAAGCGCATCGACCTCACCCCCGCCACTCGTTGCGTTCACTGCGGCCTGAAAGTGTCGGCAGGGCGCGGCGAAACTGCACGGATTGCTGTCGCTGCCCGCCGCCGAAACGAAGGTGCGGGGAGCCTGAGCTTGTGCGGATACGGCCGGTAGTGTGACGGCGAGCGCGAGCGCCGCCGCGATGAAGATCGAGCGTGACATTGGGTAGCCCCCTTTAGGCGTGCGGATTGCACGTGAGAGCAAGTCTATCGCATGGGGCGGACGGGGACCTAATCGACCGGCGGCGTGTTCGGCGGGAAGTAGCCGACATCGAACATCGCAGCGGGGCCGGCCGAATGCTCGACCCGCGATTTCTTTTTTTCCGGCCGCTGTCGTTGCGCGAGTCAGCGACTAGGCTATACCCGGTTAAAACCTGGAAACACTGGTAGTGCATACCGAGCTAGCGGGATTTACCGACGTTAGGCGATTGTCTCCGAAAGTGTTGATGCTGCCGCCGCCGACGCATTCGAGGTCGAAGCTCTGATTTCTTGCTCTCGAATCGCCGACAACCATCACACCGTGGCTGGCTGACGCACCGATAGAGTTGCCTAACATCGCGACGTGATCGAGGGTCAATAGATAACCCAGGGCCGCGATCTGGTAGCCGAAATTGGTATTGTTGGACGACGTACTCTCAATGACCGATACAAAAATGCCGCTCTGAGACGAATGGCTGTTGAGAATGACGCCCGACCCGTTGTTGTTGGTCGTCACCTTGTCGAGCGTGATTCTCATTCCGCTTGAGTTGACGTTCAGGTCTGTACCGACCCCCGCCCCCGCGTTATCCGAAAAAATTGAGTTGAGGATCGACACTTTGGAGAGGGGGACCTGCATAAAAATCCCAAAACCGGCAAAATTCTGCGCCACACAATCGGTGACGGTGAGGCTGGCGCCCGAGTTGAAGACAATTCCATTGGTATTCCCGGTGATGCCGGCGCCATTGAGCGATACGCCATGTATAGCGACATTGCCGCTGACGGCATTGATCGTGATTCCGTTTCCGTCGGCCGGCGGTGCAATGTAGGACCAGCCTTGGCCCTCGATGGTGATGGCCTGGGTGATGGTGATCGGGCCGTAACCGGCCGGGTCGAGCGCATCGACTTCACCCCCGGCACTGGTCGCGTTCACTGCCGCTTGGAAATGCCGGCACGGCGCGGCGAAGCTACACGGATTACTGTCGCTGCCCGCCGCCGAAACGAAGGTGCGGGGAGCCTGAGCTTGTGCGGATACGGCCGGTAGCGTGACGGCGAGCGCGAGCGCCGCCGCGATGAAGATCGAGCGTGACATTGGGTAGCCCCCTTTAGGCGTGCGGATTGCACGTGAGGGCAAGTCTATCGCATGGGGCCGAACGGGGACCTAATCGACCGGCGGCGTGTTCGGCGGGAAGTAGCCAACATCGAACATCGCCAGGAGCAGCTCGGGTTCGGACGGCACGCCCGACCATTCGGCACGCAGCTGTGGCTCAGTTTTTCGTTATGGCTGAGGGCGCTGCAACCCCGGTCGTGTCGTTGTCCCCGTAGCTAAAGAGGACACCACTGTTGGGGCCGACGTCCCACGGAAATCTATTGGCCTCCAGATTTGATTCGGAGACCGCGACCTTGCCTCGGTCGGCCAGCACCCCCGTCCTGTAGCCGGAGGCTAGGGAATGAAACACCCGAAGGAATGCATTGTCGTTGCCGCTGCTGAGAAAACCAGCTCCACTAGAACTGAACGTCCCTGTGCCCATTGCGACACAATCAAACGCGGCAGCAAAGGTTTTTCCTAACGTGCCGCCGCCCACCGGGGCCACAATAGCGATTCCACTGGTTGAGTTGCGGAATGCCTTCACGCCGGTGAAAACGCCGTCGTATATGAATGCCCCGCTCGGTTGCATGACGATGCCGTGTCCGGCGTTGTCGGAGACGACCGTATTCGACACGGAAAGAAGAGCCGTCACGGACGGCACGAAGTTGATGCCATTCTGCGTGAAGTTTTGGATCACACTGTCGGCGACAGCGAGACTGCCGCCGGAGTTAAACTGGATGCCATTGGTGGTGCCGGTGATACCGACCCCATTGAGCGATACGCCATGTACAGAGACGTTGCCGCTGACGGCATTGATGGTGATTCCGTTTCCGCCAGCTGGCGGTGCGATGTAGGACCAGCCTTGACCCTCGATGGTGATGGCTTGGCTAATGGTGATCGGGCCATAGCCGGCCGGGTCGAGCGCGTCGACTTCGCCCCCGGCACTGGTCGCGTTCACTGCGGCTTGGAAATGCCGACACGGCGCGGCGAAGCTACACGGATTGCTGTCGCTGCCCGCTGCCGAAACGAATGTGCGCGGAGCTTGTGCTTGTGCGGATACGGCCGGTAGTGTGACGGCGAGCGCGAGCGCCGCCGCGATGAAGATCGAGCGTGACATTGGGTAGCCCCCTTTAGGCGTGCGGATTGCACGTGAGAGCAAGTCTATCGCATGGGGCGGACGGGGACCTAATCGACCGGCGGCGTGTTCGGCGGGAAGTAGCCGACATCGAACATCGCGCAACGGCACGGGACCGGCCGAATGCTCGCCCCGCGCAGTCATCACATCGGGCAAGCGCAAAAAGCACGGCCCCGGCGAGCGTCCGCGAGAGACATCGCGATAAACAAAATCCCCGGCGTTTTGCCGGGGCTTCTGTATGCGTCGGTGAGGGCGAGATCAGGCTGCTGCGTCAGCCTTCCGCTTCCGGCGCCACCAGCCGAGCAGGCCGCCGCCGGCCAACATCAAACCGGGAAGGCCGGCGCCGACGACGGGACCGGGGACCGCGGCAGCCGCTAGGGTCGGACCTGTTACGACCAGTGTGCCCTGGTCTACTGTTCCGCCATTGGTCCCATCGTGGATCTGCCAGGTGTTAGTAAAGAGATCTACATCCAAAATAGGAGCGGCGCCGACCTCCTCCGCTGACAGCGTGTAGATCTGCCCCACGTCTCCTGTTTGAATCCAATCTGCACTCGTTTGGCTGTTGGTCACCATATCCGCTGGCGTAATTGTAAAGCCACCGTGACCGTCGATGCTAGTCGTGGTGATGCTAACTAAAATTGAGTGGAGGCTTTGGTTCAGACCGTCCGCAGCCGCAAGAGTGGCAAGATTGAGATCGAGCGTCCCGGTGCCCTCACTGACCGATCCATTTTTGAAGTTTAGAGTATAAATTACATCCGCTTTCGCAACGCCAGAAACGCAGGCGGCGAGCATGCTCGCAAGCATGATCGCCATTCCGCGGCGAGGTGCACGGAATTTGATCGTCGCCATATTAGTCACCACGTATTTTCCCTCCAGATTGCACAGATCCGAAATACAACGGCCAGCCCCAGCGCCAAGCATATTGGGCGTCAGGGCTGGACCGGTAGCTCGATGACGGGTTGTACTGAAGGTAATCTGTGGCGCAACATTTATTTTTTGGATTCCGTTAATTCTACCGATCTGCCGCGGTACGCTGGGATATAGCGAGCAAGTTTGCGCGACAGTTGACCCCTTTGAACAATCTTTTGACTGAAATTCGCAAGTCGCGCAGGTCGAGAATTTGCATATTCGGCCTATGAAAGAACCAGAGCCAAACGATTTTTCGTCAATCGTCCTCAGCGTTTTATTTTGCCTCGTGGTTGCGACTGCCGTAGGGGGCATCTTGGCCTATAGCAATTTGACGCATTGATTGAGTGCGGCTGCCAACGTCCCGCTGAAAGCTCGTGCGGCACGACGAACGATTCCTGACGTTCCTCGATCGACCAGGGCGGCGGGAAGCGGCGGGGCATATCAGGCTGTGATCCGGGGCTTCCTTTTTTTGTTCCTAATCAATGCCGCCAAGACATACGCGCCCGCATGATACGACCCATCTTGACCGAGCCTTTTTGTTAGATCGGTGCGCGTCTGATCTGGAATGCGTGTCAGAGCACCTAGAGTCTCTGCAGGCATTGGCTTGTTTTCGCAAGCAGTCACATCTTTGCACACCGAGCTTATTTTGATGCGATGAATTTGATCGTAGACGTGGACCTCGGGTTCTTCGGAGCCCGCTTGCCACCCCTTACACTCCATGACGGCCTGATAGAACGCCTGCTCCAATTCGGGTGTCTGTGGCTTTAGCGATTTGCTCATTGCCAATCCCTCCTGGATTTCGGCCCCTGTTGCAATCTTCCCACACGGTTCCCGGCGCCATCTATTGGGAAGATTTAATGCAATAATTGCAATTATATCAATGCGTTATAGTTTCAGTTCAGGTGAAACATGATCAGTTGATCGGTGATGCCGCCGCCGCCCGGCTCGAGCGAGCCGCCGACGAAGTAGGCGTTGTCGCCGATCGTGCCGCCGCCAAAACCGTGCCGGCCGTGTGGCATCGGCGCCAGCGCCGTCCAGCGATCGGTTTTCGGATCAAAACCTTCGTTCTCCGGAAATGTGTGGTCGGGCGGCAGTTCGCCGCCGAGCACCAGGATCATGCCGTGGTAATAGGCGCCGGCAAGCCCGCTGCGCGGCGTCGGCAGCGGCGCCGCCGAGGTCCATTTGTCGGTCGCCGGATCGTACACTTCGTGCAGCCCGGTGCGGTCGACCGGCCCCTTGAAGCGGCCGCCGATGGCGTGAATTTTTCCGTCCACCGCGATGACGACCAGATGGTCGCGCGGCGTCGGTAGCGGTGCTGCTTCGCTCCATTGGCCCGATTGGGGGTCGAAAACTTCGTGGGTCGCCACCACGACGCCGTCGAGGCCGCGGCCGCCGATGACGTGAATCTTGCCGTCGACGGTGGCGGCGCCCACCGAGCCGCGCGGCCCTTTCATCGGCGGCAGCACGCGCCAGGTGTCGGCTTTCGGATCGTATGCGAAGGCGCCGGTGCCGGCGCCCTTGTGCACCGAGCCGACGAAGCCGCCGAAGGCGTAGATTTTATCGGCGGCCACGGCGACGCCGAGATGATCGCGCCCCTCGGGCAGCGGTGCACGGGGGCGCCATGAATCCGTCGCCGGATCGTATTCGTCGTGATAGGGCCCCGCCGTTCCGCTCACCGATCCGCCGATCGCGTGCAGTTTGCCATCGAACGCGGCTGCGGCGACTTCGGCGCGCGGCGCCGGCAGCGGGGCTTTCATTGTCCAAGTTCCGGGGGGCGTGCCGGGCGGCGATTGCCCGTTGACCGTGGCGATTAGACTCAGGCTCCACATGGCCGCGAGCAGCACAGTCCCGATCGCAAGAATACGTTGCGATACAACAGTGGTTTTATCGGTCACAGTGTTCTCCTCCCCGCACGCGGATGCTTAGCGCAACCGTCGCGATTGACACTCTGTCATCGACATCGACCCGCCGCAGCAAGAATCTTGCGACACATCGCGGCGGAAGGAACCTCAGTCGGTTCCCGCTATGCCCTGCTCGCCTAGGTGCCATGCCCCGCGTGCCGGCCCGGAACCGCACCCATCAGCCTTCTGTTGTCAGTGAGGACGATCGATAAACGGAGGCCTTCATGCCGGACAATTGGAACTCGGATTACGACTACCGCAACGATCCAATGCGGCGCGACCCAGCCTACGATCCCGACGCACGCGCCATGAATGCGACGTGGGGATGGATTGCTGCGGCGGTGTTCATTGTCGTGGTGTTGGCGGTTGCCTTTGGCATCGGCCATGAGCCGGGCCAATCGGGCTCCCGCACGGCGTCCAATGATGTGACGCCGCCTGCTGCGACAAGCATGGCACCGCCGCCGCTCACTATGACGCCGCCAGCGCCGCCCGCAGCCACACCGGCGCCGGTTACGCCGACGCCGAATTCGCCGGCTGCCCGGTAAAAATAAAAATAAGAGCAAAAATAAGAGCTTCGCCAAGCTGCCAACTGAGACGGCCCCGGCTCGCTGCCGGGGCCGTTTCGCGTCAGTCTGAAATCTCACGCGCGATGTCGAGTGGCGCGCGCGTCACAGTCACGCCGCCGGTTTCGCTCAAGCGCACGACATTGACCGTTCCGGCATATTCCGGCGAACCGGAATAAAAGGCCGGCACCACGCCGTTGCCGACGCGCACGGCGCGATTCCAATGGCCGAGCGCCACGTAATCGGCGCCGGTTGCGGCGATCTCGTCGTCGCCGATCAGCCAGGACGGCCGCGGGCCGATGCTGCGGTCGGGGTTCGGCTCGTAATGGCCGTGCGCCATGGCGATCAGCCAGCGGGTTTGGCGTGCGCGCACCGCCTCGAACGGAATCATGTCGTCATAGTCGCGGTGCGGCCGGCCCCAGACTTCGAGCGCGAGATCCGGAAAAGCCACGGCGTCGTCGTGGGTGACGCCGATGACGTGCAGGTTTTTCACCGCTGCAAGCGCGCCGTCGCGGTAGATCGCGCTGGCGATAGCCGGGTCGTGATTGCCGGGCAGGATGACGACCCGCAGCGCTGAAGCGCTGATCACCGCCGCCGCCTGCTCGATCAGGCTTTGCGGCACGCGATGGCTGTCGAAGGTATCGCCGGCGAGCAGCACCACGTCGGCCGAAAGATCCCGCGCCGCTTCGAGCACGCAGTCTAAGCCCCGCCGTGCCGTCGCCGCCGTGCAGCCGCGCGGTGTAATCGTGATCGACGTGCAGGTCTGAGCTATGAACGACGACGATGTCGCGGACGGGGGGATGCGGCATGCGGAGTAAAACGTGGGCTCTGTTGGGCCCCTGCTTTACTGCACACGCGGCAAAGATGCCAACAGTTAAGTCCCGAGCCGGCCCTCAGCCTATCGCGGCAATGCCGGTGCGCCGCACATGGCCGACGAATTTGGCGCCGATTTCATAGCCGAGGCGCCAGACAACCCGGTAGATGCGCTCCTTGGCGCCGATGTCGTCGCCGGTCAGCAGCAGAATGAAATCGTCGGGCACATCGAAGCCCTCGACATGCAGCCGCACGCCGCCGTCGGAAATATCGGTGATCAGGCAATCGCGCGGCAGGGTGCCGCTGCCGGACTGCATTTTTGCCACCCGGTTGATATGGCGGCGCCGCGACCGGCGGCGCTCCTCCACGGACGGCGAGCTTTTAGGCTTCAACGCGTTCATGCGCACGGCCTTCTGTGTTGCGGTCGCGCGTCAAGCTTTGGCGACAGCCCCGGCTACCCTCGGGCGAAATAGGTAACAGGCGGCGATTGCAGCGCCGCTAAGAGGCTCGCTGGCATTTGCCTCGCATTTTCTTGAAATTGGCGATGTGTCGGGTGCCGGTTCTGGCGGTGGGCTATTTCTCGAATGCCGGATCGATCGGCACGCGGTAGCCGTTGGCGAGCCGGTTGGTCTCGTTGGCCATGCCGACCACGGCCATCAGCTCGCCGAACATCGCCTCGGTCATGCCGGCCTTGCGCGCCGCGGCGCCGTGGCTGGCGATGCAATAACCACAACCATTGGTCACGCTGACCGCGAGGTAGATCATCTCCTTGGTCACCACATCGAGCGCGCCCGGCGTCATGATCTCCTTGACGCTGTCCCAGGTGCGCTTGAGGGAAGCGGGATCGTGCGCCAGATATTTCCAGAAATTATTCACGTCCTCGACGCGGCGGGTGCGCTTGATGTCGTCGAACACGGCGCGGACTGCCGGTATGGCGTCGCGATATTCGATCGGGCCGGGTGCGCTCATGACTATGACTCCTCACTATATTCTTGAAGCACGTTAACGGGGCTTAGGCCTTCGCGCCACCGACGCGCCAATTGACCAAAAACACGCCGACGACGCAGATCGCCATGCCGAGAAGCGCCAACGGCGCCAGGCGCTCGTCGAACAGGAGCCACGCCATCAGCGCCGTCACCGGCGGGGTCAGGTAGAACAGGCTGACGACGCGGGTCGCCGCGGCACGGCGGATCAGGAAATACAAGAGCCATATGGCGCCGAACGACAGCACGAGAACGAGCCAGCCGAGCGCGAACAAAAACTGCGGCGTCCAGTGCACCACGCGCGTCTCGAAGGCGAACGCCGCCAACATGAACATGACTCCGGCGCTCGCGTATTGCACGCTCAAAGCCGGACGCCAGTCGATGCCGCCGCCGAACCGCTTCTGATACAGCGTGCCGACGGTGATGCCGAGGAGCGCCACAACGGCGAACAGCCAAGCCAGCGGCGTGGTCTCGCCGGTCGCGATCTTCTCGTGCACGATCAGGTAAACGCCGGCAATTCCCAGCAAAAGACCGAGCCATTGCCGCGGCAACACCCGTTCGCCGAGCCAACGATTGGCCAGCGTCGAGGTCAGCACCGGCTGCAGGCTGACCACCAGCGCGATCAGGCCGGCGGACAGCCCATTCTCGATCGAAGCGAATACACCGCCGAGATAAAGGCCGTGCACCAGGGTGCCGGTCACGGCGCTGTGGAAGAGGCCGATGCGGCCCGGCCACTTCGGCTTGGTGAGAAAAGTGACGATGGCGAGCAGCAGCACGGCCGCGATCATGCGCAGCGACAAGAACGTCATCGGCTCCGCGTAAGCCAATCCCAATTTGGCGCCGATGAATCCGGACGCCCACAACACGACAAAGACGGCGGGCGCCGAAAAGATGGCAAAATCTTCGAACGTGCGTGGCATTTTGGCTTTGCGGCTTTCTTTGCAGTTTTCTTGGCGGCTTTAGCTGCCCCTGTCGTAGCGGCGGCACTGTAACGGCCTGCCGCGTTTTGCGGGAGAGGGCCTGACCCTGATTGTAGTCGGCGCGCCGACAAGGCACACTCGGTTCGGCAACAAACCGAGCGAGCGACCATGCCGAAGACACCCGACTATTTCGCCGGCAAGACCATCGTCATCACCGGCGCCGGGAGCGGCATCGGCCGCGCCACAGCGCTTATCTTCGCCCGCGAGCACGCCAATGTGGTGTGCGCCGACATCAATGAAGACGCGGCGCGCGCCACCGCCGAAGGGGTCAACAGCGCGGGCAGCCAGGCGCTGGCGCTCAAGGTCGACGTCACCTCGCGCGCCCAGGTCGACGCCATGGTGACCCGCGCCATCTCGGCCTTCGGCCGCGTGCATTTCCTGTTCAACTCGGCGGGGGCTGCGATCCGCCGCGCCAAGTTTTTGGAGATCGACGACGCGCTCTTGCAAAAGACCTTCGAACTCAACGTCAACGGCACGCTCTACGGCATGCAGGCGGTGCTGCCGCACATGCTCAAGAATAAGGAAGGCGTCATCGTCAATATGGCGAGCATGGCGCACCGCCGCGGCGGCCCCGGTTCCTCGATCCACTACGCCGCGGCCAAGGGCGCGGTGGTGTCGATGACCATGGGCGTAGCGCGCGAATTCGCCACCCAAGGCATCCGCGCGCTGTCGATCTCGCCCGGGCCGATCCAGACGCCGTTCCAGGACGCAGCGCAGTCGTCGCCCGAGCTGGTGCAGCGCTTTTTGGAAGACGTGCCGATGAAACGCTTCGGCGAGCCGGAAGAGATCGGCGAACTGGTGCTGTTCATGTGCTCCGACGCCTGCTCGTTCATGACCGCGGACACGGTCTATGTGAACGGCGGCGGCGGCTGGCGGTGATGGGAAGCGCTACGACGACGCTTTCTCCTCAGCCAGTTCGAGCATATCGCGGGTACGCGTGACGCCCGTCGGCCAAGCCTGGTCGAAATCGGCGACCAAGCCCTTAAAACCTTCCGACTTCAGCGCCGCGTCGAGCCGCGCCTTGTCGGGAAACTGATAGGCCGCATAGTGCACGCTGGCGTCCGCCACGCTCCAGAAGCGCCAGCACTTCTCCGCCTTGAATTCAGCAAGCGCCATCGGCAGGTGATGCGTCGAATACCAATGGTCGAATGTCTGCCGCAGCGGCTCTTCGACCACCGAGCGGACCATGAAATAGGCTTTGGGCATCGTCCCCCCTACTCGCCGCGGATACCGGCGGCCTTGATGATCGGCCACCACTTCTCGATTTCCGCCTTGTGGAACGCCGCAAGCCCAGACGGGGTCTGCTGCGCGCGCGGGGCGATATCGAGCCCGAGCTCGGCGAACCGCATGCGAACTTTCGGATCGGCCAGCGCCTCCACCATCGCGTCGTTGAGCCTGGCGATGATGGCCCGCGGCGTGCCCTTGGGCGCGAACAGGCCGAACCATCCCGACATGTAGAGGCCCGGCACGCCGGCTTCGTCGGAGGTCGGGATGTCCGGGATCGCGCCGGAGCGTTGCGGCGACATGTTCACGATCGCCTTGATGGCGCCGGAGCGGATCTGCGGCAGCGTCACGGCGCCTTGCGCGACCAGAAGGTCGACCTGGCCGGAGAGCAGATCGGTCATGGCGGGGCCGGCGCCGCGATAGGGAATGAAAAGTACTTTTGTGTCCGTGAGCTTTTGCAGCAAAAGCCCGCTCACCTGCGCCGCCGCGTTCTGGTTGACGAATTTGGCGTCGCCGGGGTGCGCCTTCATCCAGGCGACGAGCGCCTTGAGGTCGTTCGCCGGCAGCGCCTTCGTGGCGACCAGAAGCTGCGGATTGTTCGATATCAGCCCGATCGGCTCGAAATCCTTCTCCAAATCGTAGTTGAGATTGTAGATGATGCTGCCGACATGGGTGTCCCATTGGCCGATGTCGATGGTGTAGCCGTCCGGGTTGGCGCGGGCGAGCCGCCCGACGCCGATCGAGCCGCCGGCACCGCCGACATTTTCCACAATGACGGGCTGGCCGAGGAACGCCCCCATCTTGTCGGCGACGATGCGCCCGGCGACGTCGGTCGAGCCGCCCGGCGGGAACGGCACGATCAGCGTGATGGGGCGCGATGGAAAAGTTTCCTGCGCGTGAACGGGCGCGCTGGCGGCCAAGAACAACGCAATTGGCGCCAGCGCGACGGCTGATGATTGATGTTCGCATGTTCTGTTATGGCGCCGGCGATGCCAGCGGCTTGCCTTTCTCGACGGTGTAAACTCCGATGAACTTCACGCCGCTCGCCCCGCTGCGCGCCGAATGCGGCGTACCGGCGGGAACGTAATAGCTGTCGCCGACCTTGAGCAATTTGGGCGGCTGACCATCGACATTCAAGGTGATTTCGCCCTCGACGATGTAGCCGGTCTCAGGACCGGGATGGGTATGCTTGGCGGCATCCGTGCTCGGCGCAAGCTCAACGAGTGCCAAGACTGTTTCGCGGTCGCCAGCCGGCACGTCGAATTTTTGCATGACGGTCCGCTTGATGCCCGGCGCCGCCGCGGGCGGTGCCATCTGCCCGCCGGGGGGCGCCATCTGCTGCGCGAATGCGACACCGCCGACGGCGAGCGCGGCGATAGCAATGATGATGGATTTTTTGAGCATGGCGTTCCCTCCCGGTTATTTATCAATGGATCATAGACCGAGTTGAGCCGCTTTCAACCGGCAGTCGATGTACACTCGCGTAATGCCTCGACAAAGCGATCGACATCCGCCTCGTCGTTGTAAACATGCGGGCTGATGCGCAGGCGGCCGAGGCGCGGCGGCCAGCTGCGGCACCAAGGCGCGCGCAGCGCTCATTGCGAGGGCACGGTGACAATGCCGAGCCGCAGCCAGTCGGCAGGCAAAATTTGTGTGGCGTGGCCGCTCGCCGCATTCTGCTCGATAATGGCGACGACATCCGTGGCCACGCCCATTTGCTTCAGGTAAAGCCGGTATTGATCGTCGTAAAACGCCTGCAATCCCTTCTGGTGCTCCTCGGATACAAAGGGGGCAAGCCGGTCGCGGATGTGCGTCGGGCCGATGATGACCTTGGCGTCGGCCGGAAGCGTGCGGTGCACGCCGCCCGCCAATATCAGCACGCAAACGATGTCGCATCGGACTGCTGAGATATCGATCGCGGCATCCAGCGATTTGCCGCCGCGCTTGAGCGCAATGCAAGCGGCTTCCGTCGCGTCGACGCAGCCCGCAACAACCGTCTTGCCCGCGCTCACGTCGAGCCCGCGATCGCGAATGATCTTGCCCAACGACATCGCAACATTGAGATTGCTTTCGCCCCAGACGTCCAAGACGACGGGAAGTTTGCGTTCGCCAAGACGCGCCGCGAACGCAAACAGCCGTTTGAACGTATCCCATTCAACGACGCCTTCGGCCGCGATCCATTCCGAGCAATTCGGCCCGCAGAGCCCCTTCCCGGACCGCGCGCCAGATAGAAAATCATGGCGTCGGGAGGCGACATGACGCCACCGACCGGCGGTCGCGCCGCGTCCTGGGCGCGCGCCGGAGGAGCGAGCAACACAGCCATGACCAAAATAGTCATGACAATGAGCGTGCTGATGAGACCCGATCGTGACATGTCTACACCGCAATCTCGGCTTCCTTCCCACCACACTAGCTTTCCCCGAAGAGAGAGGCGAATCCGTTCAAGCGATACGGATGTCCGCCACCGCGTGCGAAAGTGCCCGACGGCAAGACCAAGCGGCATCGTTCTCGCGATGCGGCCGGCATCCGAGGCATGCGGCAAGCGGCACGAAAACGGCACGAAACGTTTGCTTTCGAGCGATCGTTAAGCGAAGCCGGCGGTGGAGTCCGGCCTTTCATCCCGATCCAAGCCCGCAAAGCCAAAAAATGAAACAAGAAAGAAACAAGCAAGAAAAAAGAAAGAGGAAGGCGGAACGCCGGCAGACGCGTAGTCCACGATCCGCGCTTCGGCGCGGCGCGCGCTGATCGCAGCGCGCTCGCCTGTCGGCGTTCCACCACGGCGCTTGCTGCAGCGAACGAACGCCACAGCTCAACTCCAGCCACGCGCTTCCTGTGACGGTACTAGGTAGGAACGGGCGTTACCCGCTCCCGGCCGTCGTCCAGTGCAGCGACTATCGCAGACCGGTCATAGTGCCGGCCGGGCGTGTTTGCCGGAGCCGCCCGGGAGCGGCGGTGACGAGCCGCCACCCGCAGGAGCCGACCCCGCTCCGTCAGCCGGTAGTACCGGCTGACGTCCCTTAAGACGAGCGGGATTGTTGAACAGCTATTCAAGGCGCGTCGCTGCTGTCAAAAGATTCGTTGCGCGCGCGGATTTGTGGCGACAAATCAGGAGTTTACGAATTCGCTGTTTAGGGCCGCGGGCACACCGCGCGCGTTCACAAGCAAAGATTCGCAAAACGAGAGGACCGCGTCTGATCTGCCTGCATCCAAAAACATCGCGCTCACGCCGGCGGCAGCACGGCCACCACATCGACCTCGTAAATCGCTTTCTCGTCGGTCAGCGCGCCGACCTGGATCATGGTCGAGGCCGGCATGCGCGACGGATCGAAATATTTGAGCCGTATATCGCGCATCATGCGGTAGTGCGCCTGCAGATCGATGTAATAATGGCAGAGTTTTACGACGTGCTCGAAGCCGCCGCCGGCCGCGCCGAGCGCGCCCTTGATGTTGAGGAACGCCTGCTCCGCCTGCGCCCGGAAATCGCCCGGCGCGCCGACGATCTTGTTGTCGATGTCGCGGCCCTGCTGGCCGGCGATATAGAGGATGCGCCCCGGCCCGGTCGCCTCGACCGCGTGATTGAAGCCCGGATTCTTGAAACTGGTCGGCGGATTGAGAAAGCGCAAGTTTCCGGGCGCGCCGCTGGGCGCCCCTTGCGCCAGCGCCTCGGCGGTCGCGCCGCCGAGGGCGGCGACGACGGCTGCGCCGGTGACGAGACGGCGGCGGGAGAGGTCGTCGTTGGTTGGCGCTATCGCTTTTGGCGCCAAATTAGGTTGCATCTGACATTTTCAACTCTCCTTGGCATCGCTCCGGCAAATTATCGTGCTTGCGCCCCGGCATCTCTACCGGGTTCCTCTCGCAGCATCGCCGATGGCCGCCCAATCCGCGGGTGTGCGACGTGTAACCCGATCACGTGATCCACTTGGCTGCGCTCGGCGTCATTAAGATGACAGCGAACCGGCTATTTTTCCGCCGACCGCTTGGTAAAAACTTGTCAACTGGCGCGCCAGCAGCGCACCCAACAGTTCCTCCATCTTTGACACATCGACGCGTCCTTCGCTTCAGGCAGCGTCCGCGGCGTCCAAGGCGTCGAAGTATGGGTTACGATTATCCACGATCTGGTCGGATATCGTCGGCGTCCCCGGCAATATCGTACCGGCACGAATTGACAGAACGACATAGGATACGATCCGCGACGTTCGACCATTGCCGTCGGCGAACGGATGTATCCAGTTGAGGCGCCACATCACGTAAGACGCTAAATGGATCGGCGTGCTCTCCGCCCAGTGCTCGTTGACGTAGTCGCACAAATCTTCGACCAGTTCCGGCACAAGGTGCGCACCCACCGGTTCGTGCTTACTACCCTCAATCTCACTCCGGCGGGGCGAAAATTGCCGGCGAACATGCTGATGCCTCCGAGAGCCTCGCGGTGGAGCGCAAGAAAGAGCGACGGTCGGAGCTTGAAACTGCCACGTTCTATTGCGGTCTGTATCGCCGCTATGCCAGCGTCATATTGACGAAGGACGTTTCTCGCCTCCGCCTCGGCACGCGCCTGACGGTCAGTGATGAGCTGCGGCTCTAACGCGCGGCTATCCCGTTTCTCGCTTTTTTCGCTTGTCATCGCTCTCTCGCGAGAGCTTTTCCGCCTCGCGGTCGATCATTTCGCGCGTGATCAACTCGTTTTCAAATGCGCCATTGCCGTAGGCAAAGCTGCGCCGTTGCTGCTCCCGATGTTCCGGGGTCGGCTGAGCCTTCTTGGCCGCTTCAATGAGGTCATTGAGTTCATCGGTCATGACTCACCATATATACCGAATCGAACATGAGTGCCACCTCTGCCATTCCGAGGCGGTCACACCGGCAAATTATCGTGCTTCCGTCCCGGCATCTCCACCGTCTTCCCGCGCAGCATCGCCAGCGCCCGCGCGATCCGCGGGCGCGTCGCCTGCGGCATGATCACGTCGTCGATGTAGCCGCGCTCGGCGGCGATGAAGGGCGACAAAAAGCGCTCCTCGTATTCCTTGGTGCGCGCGGCGATTTTTTCGGCGTCGCCGATGTCGGCGCGGAAGATGATCTCGACCGCGCCCTTGGCGCCCATCACCGCGATCTGCGCGGTCGGCCAGGCGTAGTTGACGTCGCCGCCGATGTGCTTTGACGCCATCACGTCGTAGGCGCCGCCGAACGCCTTTGCGCGTGATCACGGTGACCAGCGGCACCGTGGCCTGCGAATAGGCGAACAGCAGTTTGGCGCCGTGCTTGATCAGGCCGCCGTATTCCTGCGCGGTGCCGGGCAGGAAGCCGGGCACGTCGACGAAGGTGACGATCGGGATGTTGAAGGCGTCGCAGAAGCGCACGAAGCGCGCCGCCTTGCGGCTGGCGTCGCTGTCGAGCACGCCGGCCAGCACCATCGGCTGGTTGGCGACGACACCCACGGTGCGGCCGGCGATGCGGCCGAGCCCGATGACGATGTTGCGGGCGAAGGCTTCGGACAGCTCGAAGAAATCGCCCTCGTCCAGAACTTTGAGGATCAGTTCCTTGATGTCATACGGTTTGTTTGGGTTGTCGGGTACGAGAGTATCCAGCGACGGGTCGGCGCGCTCGGTGTCGTCGAACGACGGCCATTCCGGGGCGCCGGCGGAAAAATTCGCCGGCAGGAAATCGAGCAGCCGGCGCATCTGCAACAGGCACTCCACGTCGTTGTCGTAGGCGCCGTCGGCGATCGAGGATTTGGTGGCGTGCACGGAGGCGCCGCCGAGCTCTTCGGCGGTGACGATCTCGTTGGTCACGGTTTTGACCACGTCGGGCCCGGTGACGAACATGTAGCTGGTGTCGCGCACCATGAAGATGAAATCGGTCATCGCCGGCGAATAGACGTCGCCGCCGGCGCACGGGCCCATGATCACCGAAATCTGCGGGATGACGCCCGAGGCGATGACGTTCCTCTTGAACACCTCGCCGTAGCCGCCGAGCGCCGCGACGCCTTCCTGGATGCGGGCGCCGCCGGCATCGAACAGGCCGATGATCGGCGCGCGGGCGCGCATCGCCATGTCCTGGATTTTGATGATCTTCTGCGCGTGCGTCTCCGACAGCGAGCCGCCGAACACGGTGAAATCCTTGGCGAAGGTGAAGACGGTGCGGCCGTTCACGGTGCCCCAGCCGGTGACGACGCCGTCGCCGGCGATGTGCGACTTCTCCATGCCGAAATCGGTGGAGCGGTGCTCGACGAACATGTCGAGCTCCTGGAACGAGTCGCGGTCCATGAGCAGCTCGACCCGCTCGCGCGCCGTGAGCTTGCCGCGCTTATGCTGGGCGTCGATCCGCGCCTGGCCGCCGCCCGCGCGGGCGCTTTCGCGGCGCTCTTCGAGCCTGTCGATGATGTCTGCCATGGTCTGCTCCGCTCGGCGCCCGGCCGGCCGGATATCTCTTGCAGCGATTTCATAGCAAGGCCCGCGCCAAGCGTCACGGGCACCGCCTTTTAGCCCCTCCCCCTTGTGGGGAGGGGTTGGGGTGGGGGTCGGGAGGTGACGCGAGATCGTGGAGGGTTTTGCAGCGCGTCTTCGCCGAGGGTCAACCTCCCGACCCCCACCCTACCCTCCCCACAAGGGGGAGGGCTTAGGTGTTAGTTGGCGTCGCCGCCTGCGACTTCTTTGATCGCCGCGACGATGCCGGCGTAGCCGGTGCAGCGGCAGAGGTGGCCGCTCAAAACTTCGCGGATTTCGGCTTCGGATGGGTGCGGATTGCGGGCCAGGAAATCGGTGAACGACATTAAAATGCCCGGCGTGCAGAAGCCGCATTGCAGCGCGTGATTGTTGCGGAACGCCTGCTGCAAGGCGTTGAGCGTGCCGTCGGCCGCGGCGAGCGATTCCACGGTGCGGACCTCGCGGCCTTCCGCCTGCACCGCAAGCGTGAGGCAGGAGCGCGTGGCGACGCCGTCGATCAGCACGGTGCAGGCGCCGCAGATGCCGTGCTCGCAGCCGACATGGGTGCCGGTGGCACCGAGCCCTTGGCGGAGGAAATCGCTGAGCAGCATGCGCGGCTCGGCTTCGGCCGCGAGCTTGCGGCCGTTGAGCGTCAGCGCGATCCGCGGCCGTTCGCTCTTGTTCACGCGGCGCATTTTTGCGCCTCCGCGATCACGTCGGGAGCGAGATTTTTGAACAAATCGCGCCGCATCGCCGCCGATGCGTGCAAATCTTCAAAACCCTCCAATTCCTGCGCCCAGGCCGCGACCGCCCCGGCAGGATCGCTGAAAATCCGGCGCACCAGCGGCCGGCCGGCCATGCCGCCGACGCCCAGCCGCGCCGCGCCGCGATTGTCGACCACGGCCGCGATCGCGATGATGGCGAAGTCGCCATGCCGCCGCGCCACTTCACGGAAGGCGGTACCCTGCCCTGCCATGACCGGAAATCGCACCGCGACGATCAGCTCGTCGGGGTCGCGCGCCGTCGTGAGCATATCCTTCTGAAATTCGTTCGCGCCAAGAACGCGCTCGCCGCGTTTTTTCGAGCGCAGCACGACCTCGCCGCCGAGCACGGCAAGCGCCAACGGAATTTCCGAGCTTGGATCGGCGTGCGCAATGGAACCGCACACGGTGCCCTTGTTGCGGGTCTGGAAATGGCCGACGAAAGGCAGCGCCGCCGCGAGCAGTGGAAGTTTTTCGCCGAGCTGCGGCCAGGCCATCAGCTTGTTTTGGGTGATGCTCGCGCCGATCTCAATGTTCCGGCCGAGGTCGCGGATGGCATCGAGCTCGGCAATGCGCGAAATATCGATCAGCACGCTGGCATCGATCAGCCGCAGATTGAGCATCGGGACGAGCGACTGGCCGCCGGCGAGAATGCGTGCGTCGTCGCCGTACGCGGCAAGCAGCGCCAGCGCCTCCTCGACCGTATCGGGCCGCACGTAGTCGAACGGGCGCGGCTTCATTGTTTGCCGCCTGCCAATATGGCGTGAATACGCCGTGGCGTTGCCGGCAACGCTACGTCCTCGACACCCAGCGCATCGGCGATCGCGTTCGCGATGCACGCCGGCGTGCTCATGCAATTGCCCTCGGCAAGACCCTTGGCGCCGAGCGGCGTGAACGGCGACGGCGAGGAATAATGCAAAATCTCGACTTCGGGGATTTCGCTCACGGTCGGCACCAAATAATCGGCAAAGGTGCCGCTGAGGAACGCGCCTTCGTCGTTGTAGGTGAACTCTTCGTAGAGCGCGGCGGCAATTCCTTGGGCGAAGGCGCCGCGGATTTGGCCCTCGGCGATGGTCGGATTGAGGATGCGGCCGGCATCGTGCATCGTCACGTAGCGGTCGACGCGGACAGAATAGGTTTTTGGGTCGATCTCGACGCCGCACATGTCGAAGACGAATCCGTAAGTCAGCGAGGTGTTGATGCGGTCGTCGCTGGTCGGTGGTTCAAGCTCCGGCGGCGACCAGATGCCGGTCTCGCTCAGCGCCGGCGCCATGTTTTCGGGCAGCATCACCGGCGACCAGTGCGAGGTCGCGGCGACGCGGCCGAACGGCAGCGCGTTGTCGGGATTGCTGCGGCTGCGGATCTTTCCCTGCGCCAGCTCGACGTCCTCGGCCAGCACGTTGAGTTGCTTGGCGGCGATGGCTTTGAGCTTGTCGCGCATCTGCGCCGCGGCGAGGTGCGCCGCCACCGCCGTGCCCGAGGCGAAGCGGCTCGAATAGGTGCCGGCCGCGATCGACCATTGATCCTTGGCGGTGTCGATTTCCAACACCACTTCGACGTCGTCGGATTTTAGCCCGAGTTCGCGCGCCACGATCTCCGCCAGCACGGTCTCGTGGCTCTGGCCCTGCACCGTGACATCGGCGGTGACCGACACCGCGCCGAGCGGATCGATATTGACCCGCGCCATCGACACGGCCCCGTTTTTGGGTCCGGCCTTTTCGCGCGCGGGCGCGGTCATCAAGGTCGAGAGATAGCCCATGTTCGACATCGCCGGCTCGACGATGGCCGCAAATCCGATGCCGTATTTGCGCCCGGCGGCGCGGGCCTCGTCGCGGCGGCGCTTGAGCGCGTCGAGCCGGCCGCCGCCAAGGGCCTTTTCCACCGCGCGTAAATAATCGCCGGAATCGTAAAGCGCGCCGGCTGCCGCATGGTAGGGAAATTTCTCCGTCGGAATGAGATTGCGCCGGATGACATCGAGCGGATCGAGATTGAGCTCCACCGCGATGCGCTGCATCAGCCGCTCCAGCGCCAGATAAAGCTGCGGCCCGCCAAAGCCGCGGATGAGGCTCGACGGCATTTTGTTGGTGAGCACGACCCGGTTGGTCACCTCGACATTGGCGATGTCGTAGGCACCGGTCACCGCGCCGTGCATGCGGTAGAGCGGCCCCGGCATCGGCGCGCGCAGAAATGCGCCGTAATCCTCGAGCTGATCGAGCTTTAGGCCGAGGATGCGGCCGTCGTTTGTAATCGCTGCCTCGATTTCGGTGACCCGGTTCGGCCCTGAGCTTGCGGCGACCAAATGCTCGATGCGGTCCTCGACCCATTTCACCGGCCGGCCGGTGATTTTTGCCGCGAGCGCGATCAGCACCACATAGGGAAACACCGACAACTTGATGCCAAAGCTGCCGCCGGAATCGGGGGGAATGCGCAGGCGCAATTTCGGCCCGGCGACGCGCAACGCGCGCGCCATCACCGGGTGCATGCTGAACGGGCCCTGGAAATTCGCCAGCACATCGTAGCTGCGCTTGGCCGGATTGTGCTCGGCGACCACGACGTAACATTCAATCGGCGTGAACGACAGCCGCGGAAATTCCGTCGTCATGGCGATACGCCGATCCGCGTGGGCGAAAGCGGCCGCGGTATCGCCGTAGGAGAATTTGCGCACCGAGATTTCGTTGGTCTCGGCCTGCGGATGGAGGAGCGGCGCGGTCTTCTCGCACGCAGCGCGCGGATCGATGACGGCTTCCAGCGGCGCGTATTCGATCGTCACCAGCTCGGCGGCGTCCTCGGCGATGTAACGGCTTTCGGCGACGACCAGCGCCACCGGCTCGCCGACATAACGCACCCGCTCCACCGCCAGCGCCCATTGCTGCACCGGCGTTTTCACCGCGGCGAGAAACGGCTCCGACAGTTTGCGAATATCTTCGCCGGTGATGACGGCCCAGACGCCGTCGTGCGCAAGCGCCGCGCTCGCGTCGATCGCAACGATGTCGGCGTGCGCATGGGGCGAGCGGATGACGTGGGCGTGCAAGGTGCCGACCGGCACCGGCAGATCGTCGGCATAGCGGCCGCGGCCGGATAGCAGCGCCGGGTCTTCCTTGCGGAGCATTTTTGCCGGGCGTTCGGCCATCGCTAAAGCCGTTGGCTCGGCTCAATGCCGAACAGCGCCTGGCCGGCGCCTTCAAAATTGGACAGATGCGCCTGGCCCTGCGCTGTTACAGTATGCATATCGCGAAAGCGCCGCTCGAACGGACTGCCGTTGAAGATCGCATCCGCACCGGCGGCGTGATAGGCGAAGTCGACGACACGGCGCGCCTGGTCCATGGAGCCGGTGATGGCGACGCGCAATTGCGCTCGCTGTTCGAGGGTTTGCGCGCGGTTGGCGGCCGCCGCTTGCCAGAATTCATGCAGCATGTCGTGCAGATAAGCGCGGCCCGACTGCAGCCGGCCCGTTGCCTTGGCGACGCGCGATTGGATCACCGCATTATCGCGCAACAGAACCGGCGCGCCATGGGTGGGCGCCGGCTTTTTCTTTTCGGCAAGCTTCATGAAGGCTTCGAGGCAAGCGCGCGCCAGCCCGAGCGCCACGCCGGAAAATCCCATGCCGTAAAGCGTCAGCAGCGGAATATTGCCGAGCGGATCGTCGCCGCGGCGGTCGGCCGGCAGATCGCGCCAATACGAGTAAGCCTCCGGCACGAACAGTTCCGTCACCTCATAGGCATTGCTGCCGGTGCCGCACAACCCGATCACATGCCAGATGTCGTAGAACGTCGCCTTGTCCTTACGGAACAGCATGGTGCGCATCACCGGACGGCCTTGCTTATCCAAGCGCGGCTTGCCGTCCGCCTCGAACACAGCGCAATGGCCGCCAAGCCACGGGCAATGCTCGCTGCCGCTGCCAAATCGCCACCTGCCGTTGACGATATAGCCGCCGTCCACGACGACCGCTTTGGCGCCCGAGGGTGGGCCCCAGGCGACGGCACCGTCGGGTTCGGCAAAAATCTCGCGCGCTACTTTTGGGTCGAGATAACTCGCCGTCTGCGTGCTTGCCACCTGCTGTGCCAGGCACCACGCGGTAGAGGCGTCGGCGGTGGCGATGGTCTCGATCACCCGGTTGAATGCAAGCACATCGGCCGCGCCGCCGCCAAACGATGCCGGCAGCAGCATGCGGAACAGGCCGGCCTCATGCAGCGCCGCGACGACCTCCGGCACGATACGCCGCTCGGCCTCGATGCGGTCGCTCGCGGCCTCGATCATCGGCACCAGCGCCGTGGCGCGCGCGACCCAATCGACCGCTGTGTTTCGATCATCCCGTGCAAGCACGGCGTTCCTCCGCTTGACCTTGTCCTTGTCTACATCCGCAGCCGTTGCTTGTCAGCACGGGGGCGCGGCGGCCGGCCGCTGGCGCGCGGTTGGCGGCTCCCATAACATGCGCCCGCAAGCACCGCTGGAGGAAACGTTGCGAGGCATCAGGATTGCAATCATGGCGCTTACGGCGATGCTCGCCGTCGCTGCCGCGATTCCGGCAGCGCTTGCGCAAGCCAATTATCCCAGCCGCGTCGTCAAGCTGATCGTGCCCTACCCGCCCGGCGGCGGCACCGATCTGTTGGCGCGGGTGCTCGCCGACCAGCTCGGCCGCAAATGGGGGCAAGCAGTGATCGTCGAGAATATCGGCGGCGCTGGCGGCAATATCGGCGCTGCGGAAGTTTTCCGCGCCGACCCCGACGGCTATACGCTCTTGCTCGCCTCGCCCGGGCCGATCGCCACCAACGCCTACATGTATAAGGACATGTCCTACGACCCGGCGAAGTGGGTGCCGATCGCGGTGCTGGCAACCTCGCCCTATGTGCTGGTGCTCAGTAACGGTTTTGACTCGCCGAACCTGCCGCTCTTGCTCACCCACGCCAAAGCCAATCCCGGTAGCCTAACCGCAGCGACGCCCGGCGTCGGCTCGGTCGGGCAATTGGCGACCATCGAGCTGGAAATGCTCGCCGACATCAGACTGCTGCAAGTGCCCTACAAAGGCCTGAGCCCGGCCGTTGCCGACGTGCTGGCCGGCAATGTCAACATGATGTTCGACATGCTGGCGACGTCGCTGCCGCTCTACCGCGCGCAAAAGGAAAAGATCATCGCCGTCGGCAGCACCGAGCGCGTCAAGGATTTGCCCAACGTGCCGACCATTGCCGAAGCCGGCGTGCCCGGCTATCGCGCGGTGACCTTCTTCGGCATCGTGGCGCCGCCGCAGACGCCCGATGCGCTCGCCGACAAGATCAATCGCGACGTCGTCGACTGTCTCAAGCAGCCGGAGTTCATCGAAAAGACCAAGGCGCTCGGCATGGATCTGGCGCCCGGCAGCCGCGCCGACGCGGCAAAATTCTTTGCCGACGAGCGCGCGCTGTGGGGCAAGGTGATCAAGCAAGCTAACATTCCGTTGCAATAAGGCAGCACGATCAGTTTTTCATGCAGCCGATGCAAACACCGGACAGGTCTGCGGTCGAGTGCAGGAGAGGATGAATGGGACATCTCGCCGACGGAAAATGGACCAACCAAAACATCCTGTCCAACCATGACGAGAGAGGGCTCTACTACAAGCGTCCCTCCGTCTTCCGTCATCACATCGGCAACGCGCCGGACGCCGAATTTGCCGCCGAGCCTGGCCGCTATCACCTCTACTGCGCCGTCGCCTGCCCGTGGGCGCATCGCGCCACGCTGATGCGCACGCTGAAGAAACTCGAATCCTTCGTGACGCTGACCAACACCTTTCAGGAGTCCGGCGGCCAGGGCTGGTCGTTCGGTGAAGCCGGCCACATCGTGCCCGGGACCGATCTTCGCGTGCGCTGGCTGCATGAGCTCTACACGATCGCCGATCCGGCCTGCACGACCCGCGTAACGGTGCCGACGCTGTGGGACGCCAAGACCCGCCGCGTCGTCAACAATGAATTGTCCGAGATCATTCGAATCTTCAACACGGCATTTTCAGGCATCGCGCAGCCGACGCCCGACTACTATCCCGCGCCGCTGCGTTCCGAAATTGACGCAACGAATGCGCTGGTCCTCAAAGGCGTGAACGACGCCGTCAACGGTTGCGGCTACTCGATCACGCAGGAGGCTTACGACGGCTCCGTCAAGCTTTTGTTCGAGACGCTGGACGGCCTTGAGCAACGGCTGGCGCGGCAGCGCTATCTGTGCGGCGAAGCCGAGACCGAGGCGGACTGGCGCCTGTTTCCGAGCCTGGTGCGTTTCGATCCCTGCTACTATGTCGGCTACAAATGCAACATCCGTCGCCTTGACGAGTATCCAAACCTGTCGAACTACCTTCGCGACCTTTATCAGACGCCAGGGATCGCGGATGTGTGCGACATCGACGGCATGAAGCGCGGCGTATTCAGCAAGGCTGGCCCGGTCGGCTCGAACGGCATCATCCCGGCCGGCCCCACGGTCGACTATGCGCGGCCGTACGATCGCGACCGCTTTGCCCGGCGCACTTGAGGCGACGCGGCAAATGAATCCAAAGCGGATGAAGAGGACGTGATGGACTTGTCGGCAAAAGGCTCGGCGGCAAACGGCTCCGGCATCGGCCAACCGGTGCGGCGGCGCGAGGATTTGCGCCTGGTGCGCGGCGGCGGCCGCTATACCGCCGACGAGAACCTGCCGGGCCAGGTCTATGCCGTCATGGTGCGCTCGCCGCATGCCCATGCGCGCATTCGTTCGATCGCGACCGCCGAAGCCAAGGCCGCACCCAGCGTGCTCGCGGTGCTGACCGGCGTCGACTTTGCCGCTGACGGCCTCAAGCCGATTCCGCACAAGCCGTGGTCGCCGCATCAGAAGGAGGCCCAGCTGCACCTCAAAGGCGACGAGCCGCCGTTCGAAGCGCCGCATTATCCATTGCCGACTGACAAGGCGCGTTTCGTCGGCGAAGCCGTGGCGATGGTCGTCGCCGAAACCGTGCACGCGGCGAAAGACGGCGCCGAGCGCATCGTGATCGATTACGACATCTTGCCGGCCGTGGTCGAAACTATTGCGGCCGCGCGCCAGGATGCGCCTCGCGTGCACGACGGCGCACAGTCGAATGTTTGCTTCGATGGCGAGCTTGGCGACGCGGCGGCGACCGACGCCGCCTTCGCCCGCGCCGCCCACGTGACCCGATTCGAGACCTGGGTGCAGCGCATCACCGGCGTGCCGATGGAGCCGCGCGCGGCGCTCGCCGCTTTCGATCCGGAGACTGGTCGCTACACCGTCTATGCCGGCAATGGCGGCGCGGTGCGGCTGAAGAATGATCTCGCCACCATGCTCGACGTGCCGCCGGAAAAAGTCCGCGTGTTGATGCAGGACGTCGGCGGCAATTTCGGCACCCGCGGCATGATCTATGCCGAATTTGCGGTGGTGGCGTGGGCCGCGAAAAAGCTCGGCCGGCCGGTGAAATGGATCATCGAGCGCCACGAGTTGTTCCTGAGCGACTATCAGGCGCGCGATCTCGCCGTCGAAGCCGAGCTGGCGCTCGACGACAAAGGAAAGTTCCTAGCGATGCGCGGCTCCAATCTCGGCAATCTCGGCGCCCACACCACCAATTTCGCCATGGTGCAAAAGGGCGTGCAGATGATGTCGAGCATCTACCGCATGCCCGCGGCGTATTTTCGCGCCCGCGCCACCTTGAGCCACACGTCGCCGACGCGGCCTTATCGCAGCGCCGGCCGCCCCGAAGTGATCTTCGTCATGGAGCGGCTGATCGATCTCGCCGCGCGCGAATGCGGCTATGATCGCGTTTCCTTGCGCCGGCGCAATCTCGTGACCGAAAAGGAGTTGCCGTACAAAAATCCGTTCGGCGTCGAATACGACAACGGCGATTATATCGGCGGCATGGATCTGGCGCTGAAACTCGGCGACTGGGCGGGCTTCAGGCGCCGCCGCGCCGAAGCAAAAAAGCGCGGCAAGTGTCGCGGCATCGGCGTCGGCAATTACGTCGACATCTCGACCGGCGTGCCGCGTGAGAAAGCCGAGATCACCGTATCGCCCGAGGGTTTTGTCGAACTGATCATCGGCGTCACCTCGCAAGGCCAGGGCCACGAGACGAGCTTTGCGCAATTGATCGTCGAATGGCTCGGCGTGCCGATCGAAAGCGTGCGCTTCGTCACCGGCGATACCGATCGCGTCACCGTCGGCGGCGGCGCCCATTCCGGCCGCGGCATGCGGCTTGGCTCGATCGTCATCAAGAAATCCACCGACGGCATCATCGAGAAAGCCTTGCGCATCGCCGAGCATTTGCTCGAGACCGCAGCCGCCGATATCGAGTTCAAGGACGGCCGCTTTGCCGTGAAGGGCACCAACCACGCCGTCGGCCTGTTCGACGTGGCGCGCGCCGCGCTGGAGCGTACCGATTTGCCCGAAGATTTGCGCGGGCCATTATATGCCGCTTGCGACGAGACCGTCGCCGAGGCGAGCTATCCTTACGGCGCCCATGTCTGCGAAGTCGAAGTCGATCCCGATACCGGTGCGGTCAAGGTGATCACCTACGTCGCGGTCGACGACGTCGGCCGCGCCGTGAACCCGCTCATTATTCATGGCCAGGTCCATGGCGGCATCGCCCAAGGCATCGGGCAAGCGTTGCTGGAACACGCGCACTACGATCCGGAGAGCGGCCAGATGCTCGCCGGCTCGTTCATGGATTACGCCATGCCGCGTGCTTCCGACTTGCCGTCCTACATTACCGAGCTGAGCGAGGTGCCCTCCTCCACCCACCCGCTCGGCATCCGCCCGGCCGGCGAGGGCGGCACGGTGCCGGCGCTGGCCGTGGTCATCAATGCCGTCGTCGATGCGCTGTGGGATTTCGGCGTACGCCACGTCGAAATGCCGGCGACGCCGCAGAAGGTGTGGCAGGCGATCCAGGACGCGAAGGCCGTAAAGTCCCATTGATTTACAAGCGATTCGCACATGGCCTAAGACTTCGGCCTAACAAAAGCCGGCGTGGGCGTGCTAGCTGCACGCCGAGGGGGCCAAGGTGCCTGACGATCTGCGCAGTCGCGATTTTCGCAAGATCCTGCTGATCAAGCTGTCGGCGGTCGGCGACGTGGTGCACACGCTGCCGGTCTTGAACAAGCTGCGGCGGCGCTATCCGGCGGCGCGATTGGATTGGCTGGTGACGCCGGGCATCGCTGACCTGTTGCAGCACAATCCGGCGATCAGCAATGTCATCGAATTTGCCCGCGACGAGCGGTCGGCACCGTGGCGCTTTGCGCCGTTCGCCGCCGCGGCGCGGCTGGTCGCGCAACTGCGCGCCGTCGAATATGATCTGGTCATCGATCTGCAAGGCCAATTGCGCAGCGGCTTCTTTGCCTTCACCTCGGGCGCCCCGGTGCGCATCGGCTTCGACAAGCCGCGCGCCGATATCTGGAAAACCCTAGCACGAAAAATCCCCGACGAAGCGCGCAAGCACGCCTGGCAAGGCGCGCGCGAAGGCAGCTGGCTGGCCTATACCGATTTCATTGCCTTGCCGACGCTCGATATCCATCCGGTCGAGCGTTACCTCAGCGTCGGGGCGGTGCTCGGTCTCGACGACGGGCCTGCGGATTTCTCATTTCCAATCCCGCAGGAAGCGCGCGCCCGCATCGACGCGCTCGTGGACTACTACGAGATCGCCAAGGCAAAGCTCCTAGTGATGGCGCCGGGCACGAATTGGGAAACCAAACAGTGGCGGCGCGAGGCCTTCGCCGAAGTGGCGCGGCATTTTATGAAGAATAGCTTTGCCGTGACGCTGATCGGCTCGGACCGCGAGCGCACGCTTTGCGACGAAGTTGCGAAACTCGCGCCCGGCGCCATCAACCTCGCCGGCGAAACGACGCTCAGCGAACTGGCGGCGCTGATTTCCCGAGCGACGATCTGCGTGACCAACGATTCCGGGCCGATGCATCTCGCCGTCGCGCTCGGCCGCCCCGTCGTCAGCATTTTTGGCCCGACCGATCCGGTCTGGGCCGGACCGTACCGGTGCGACGGCGCGGTGCTGCGGGCCGACCTGCCCTGCTCGCCGTGCTATCTGCGCGAACTGCGCCGCTGCCCGCATAACCACGACTGTATGAAAAATATCTCGGCGGCGGCCGTTATCGAACGGGTGGAAAGCACACTCAACGATCGCGCCGGGAAACCGGCCGAAGCGCAGGCGCGCCGGCGTTAGCAGCGTCTATTTCCACTCAATGCCAATACGGCGGATAGCCTGAGCTCTTCTCGGTCGCGGCGAGGAGCCGCAGCATGGCCGGCCATTCCAGCACGCCGTAGGGCCGCCGCGCGCCGGGCTGGTAGAGATGCGCGGTGTGCGCCAGCACGTTCTCGCCCGGCATGGTCAGCTCGGTGCGCGCCGCCATGGCGTCGACCTGGGAGCGGCACGACAATTCGAGCTGATACATCGTGTTGAAAGCCTGCTGGACGGTGGCGCCGCAAGTGAGCAGGCCGTGGTTGCGCATCACCAGCGCGTCATGCGGCCCAAGGTCCTCGACGATGCGCTCGCGCTCGTCCTTGTCGATGGCCGGCCCCTCGTAGTCGTGGTAGCCGATGTGGCCGACGAAGCGGATCGAGGTCTGCGACAACGGCAACAGCCCACACTCCATCGCCGACACCGCCATGCCGGCCCGGGTGTGAGTGTGTAGCACGCAGGCGACGTCCGGCCGCGCCTTGTGGATGGCGCCGTGGATGACATAGCCGGAGACGTTGATGCCGTAATCGGTATCCGGCTTGGCGATGATCTTGCCCTCAGCGTCGATCTTGACCAGGCTCGACGCGGTGATCTCCTTGTAGAGCAGGCCGTAGAGATTGATCAAAAGGTGCTCGGTGCCGGGAATGCGCGCCGTGATATGGTTGTAGATCAGGTCGGCCATGCCGTATTGATCGACCAGCCGGTAGCAGGCAGCCAGATCAATTCTGGCCTGCCACTCTTGCGCCGACACGTCGTTGCGGATTGATTTGAAGTCGGTCGAGTAATTCACGGCGCCTCTCCTGTTCGCTCTAAGATAGCGCTTGGGGCGGGCCATGTCAGCAAGTCATGTCAGCAAGCCATGTCAGTCGGGGATTTGAGCCACCATGTCAGCCAAGATCAGTGACGTTCTGCGCAACCATGTGAAGGAAAAACTCGCCCGCGGCGAGGTCGTGGCCTCGATGACGGTGCGGCTCGTCCGCGGCATCGAGATCGCGCGCATCGCCAAGAGCGCGGGTTTCGACAGCCTTTATGTCGACATGGAGCATTCGAGCTTTTCGCTCGAATCCATGGGCCAGATCTGCATCGCCGGGCTCGAAGTCGGCATCACGCCCTTCGTGCGGGTGCCCGGCTCAGCCGACGTGCAGCGCATCCTCGACGCCGGCGCGCTCGGCATCATTGCGCCGCATGTCAGCTCGGCCGCGGAGGCGCGCGAATACGTCAAGGCGGCAAAATATCCGCCGCTCGGCGACCGCTCCAATGCCGGCAACCTGCCCCATCTGCAATATCGTTCGTTCCCCGCCGCGGAAGCCTATGCGGCGGTCGACGCCGCGACCATGGTCATCGTGCAGTTCGAAAGCGCGGCTGCGATCGACAACGCCGACGCGATCATGGCGGTCGACGGCGTCGATATGGTGCTGATCGGCACCAACGATCTGTTGGCCGACTATGGGCTGCCCGGCCAATACGACCATCCGCGGGTGCACGAGGCCTACACCAAAACGCTGGCCGCATGCAAAAAGCACGGCAAGCATCTCGCCGTCGGCGGCTTTGCCACGCGCGCCGACTTGGCGGCCAAATATGTGCGCATGGGCGCGCGCTATGTTTCGACCGGCACCGATTTGGGCTTCCTGCTTGCGGCCTGTACGGCCAAGGCGAAGGAAGTGCAGGACATGGCCTCACAATGACATGGCGGTCGCAATGACGGCTGCGGCGGATTGGTATAAGGAACGCGGACAGGGTTGGGGAGACGATTGATGGCGAGATTTCGCCCGATTGCGATCGGCACGGTTTTCTTCGCGTTTGCGCTCACACTGCCGATGCTCGTCGCGCCGGCTGACGCCGCCGACGATTATCCGAGCCGCTCGATCCGCATGATCATCCCGTTCCCGCCGGGCGGCAGCAACGACGTGGTCGGCCGCATCATCGCCAACCAACTCGGCGAAAAACTCGGCAAGCAGGTCTTCGTCGATAACCGCAGCGGCGCCGGCGGTGTGGTCGGCTCCGACCTCGCCGCAAAAGCGACGCCCGACGGCTACACGCTTTTGATCGTTTCCATCGCCCACGCCGTCGATCCCTGGCTCTACAAGGAGCCGTTCGATCCGGTGAAGGACTTCGTCCCGGTGAGCATTATCGCCACCGGCACCAATGTGCTGACCGTCAATCCGAGCGTGCCGGTGCATTCGGTCAAGGAATTGCTCGCGCTCGCCAAGGAAAAGCCGGGCGTGCTCAACTACGCCTCCGCCGGCATCGGCAGCTTTCAGCACTTGAGCGGCGAACTGTTCAAGCTGACGGCCGAAGTCGACATTCAGCACGTGCCCTATAAAGGCGGCGGACCAGCCATGCTCGCCGTGATCGCCGGCGAAACCCAGCTGATGTTCTCCTCGATCGTGCAGACGGTGCCGAACATCCAGGGCGGCCAGTTGCGGGCGCTCGCCACCGGCGGCGCGCAGCGCAGCCCGATCCTGCCCGACTTGCCGACCATCGCCGAGGCCGGCGTGCCCGGCTACGTGGCGACCAACTGGTGGGGCGTCGTCGCGCCGGCCGGCACGCCGCAGCCGATCGTCGACAAGCTGCACGATACGATTGCCGAACTGCTCAATTCGGAGACCACCAAGAAATTTCTCGACAATGAAGGCGCCGCGCCCGTGCGCATGAGCTCGGCCGAATTCGGCAAGTTCATCGAGGCGGAAATCGCCAAGTGGGGACCGGTGGTCAAAAAAGCCGGCATGAAGGCCGAGTAAGCGCCACATGTCGCCAACCCCCGGTCGTTTCACCTATCGCTCCGACCCCGTGCGCATCGTATTCGGCGCCGGCGCTATCGCTGAGCTGCCGGCGGAAGCCGAGTTTGCACAACATGTCGCGGCTGATGGTGCTGTGCTCGAAATCGCGCGCCGATTTCGCTCGCCGCGTCACTGCCTCCATCGCCGACCGCTGCGTCACGTTCTGCGACGCCTCGGAACCGAACATGCCGCGCGAAGTGTTCGAGCGCATCGTCGACGACATCAAGCGGCAAAAACTCGACGGCTTCGTCGTGATCGGCGGCGGCTCGCCGATCGGACTGGCCAAGGCGGCCGCGGCGACGACCAAGATTCCCTACATCGCCGTCGTCACCACCTATTCGGGTTCGGAAATGGCGGCGCGGTGGCGCATCGGCATCGCCGACGATCGCATCAGCGGCGAAGGCCCGGCTGCGCTGCCCGCGACCGCGATCTACGATCCCGAATTGACGCTCGATCTGCCGTCGCGGTTTTCCGCTGCGAGCGGCATGAATGCCATAGCGCATGCGGTGGAGAGCCTTTACGGCATCGACACCAATCCGATCGTGCAGGCGATGGCCGAGGAAGCGATCAGAAGGCTCGGAGCAAGCCTGCCGCGCCTGGTGCAAAATCCGCGCGATCTCGATGCCCGCACCGACGTGCTCTACGGCGCCTGGCTCGCGGCAAATTTCCGCGCCGAGGTCGGGCTCGAGCACGCCATCGCGCAACGGGTGCGGCAATGGTTCAATCTCGACCACGCCCACACCCACGCCGTCGCCACACCCTACGCCATCGGCTTCAACAGCGCCGCGGCACCCGAGGCCATGGCGCGCATCAAGCGCGCGCTCGGCGCGAGTGACGCGGCGCGCGGCCTTTACGATCTCAATGTGCGGCTGGGCTTGCCGACCGGATTGAAGGGTCTAGGGCTGCGCGAGGAAGACATCGGCAAGGCTGTCGACATTGTCGCGGCCGTCAAAATCTCGCATCCTCGGCCGGTCTCGAAAGCCGACCTCGCCGAAGTCATTCGCCAGGCGTATTTCGGCGAGCCGCCGCGATTCTGAAAACGTATCCAGTCATGACAGGCGCAACCGCCGGCTCCGGAATGAAATGGGTCGGCCGCGCCATCCGCCGGCTGGAAGACCCGGCGCTGGTGGCCGGCCGCGGCCGCTTCACCGGCGATCTCAACGCCGCCCTTTGGGTGCGTTTCATCCGCAGCCCCGTCGCCTCCGGCCGCATCGTCGGCATCACCGCGCCTGACGGAGCGCGCATTTATCGCGCCGCCGATCTCGACGGCGTGCGGCCGATCCGGCCGATGCTGCACAAGTTCAACTACCAGCCGATCGAGCAGCCGATTTTGGCGAAGGACGTAGTGCGCTTCGTCGGCGAGCCGATCGCGGCCGTCGTCGCGTCATCGCCCGCGGAGGCCGAAGACATCGCCGAAGCGGTCGAGATCGAGATTGCGGACTTGCCGTCGGTTGTCGACGCGCAAGAGGCGCAAAAACCCGGCGCGCCGCGCGTGCATGACAACTGCCCTGCCAATGTCGTGGTCGAAGGCCGCTTCAAGACCGCCGATTTCGATACGACGATCGCCAAGGCGCACCGGCGCGTCCGCGTCGACGTCCGCTCCCACCGCCAGAATGCGACGCCGCTTGAAGCACGCGCCGCGCATGCGGCGTTCGATCCGGCGTCGGGCCGCCTGACGCTGACCTGCACGACGCAGATGCCGCATCTGACCCGCACCGCGATTGCCGATAGCTTGCAATTTCCGGAATCCGATCTGCGCGTCGTGGCGCCCGACGTCGGCGGCGGTTTCGGCCAGAAGATGTCGCTGCCGACCGAATACGTTTTCCTGGTTTGGTTGGCGCGAAAGCTGCGCGGCACCGTCGGCTGGAGCGAGGACCGGCGGGAAAACCTGATCGCGGCATTCCACAGCCGCGATCAGCATGTGCAGATCGAAGGCGCCTTCGATGCGGCCGGCAAGCTGATCGCGCTGTCGGCCGACGTCGTCGCCAATATCGGCGCCTATTCGTGCTTTCCGACCACCTGCGGCGTCGAGCCGCTGATGGCCATGGCCGAATTGCCGGGGCCTTACGACGTTCGCGCCTATGCCTGCGTGGCGCGCGGCGTCGCCACCCACACCTGCACCATGGCGCCCTATCGCGGCGTGTCGCGCCCGGTCATCACCTTTGCCATCGAACGGCTGATGGACAAGGCGGCGGCCGCGTTCGATCTCGGCCCCGACGAAATCCGGCGGCGCAATCTGATCAGGAAATTTCCGTACACGTCGGCGACCGGGCTCGTGTTCGACGAGGGCACCTATGTCGAGACGCTGGAACAAGCGATCGCGCATGTGGACCTTGGAAAGTTTCGCGCGCAGCAACGCGACGCGCGCACGCGCGGCCGCTATCGCGGCATCGGCTTTGCGACTTTTTCCGAGCGCACCGGCTACGGCAGCCCGGCCTTCGCCGCGCGCGGCATGGAGATCACGCCGGGATGGGAGACCGTCGAGATCACCATGGACCCGTCCGGTGCCGTCGAAGCGCGCATCGGCGCGAGCCCGCACGGGCAAGGGCTGCGCACCACGCTCGCCCAAATCATCGCCGACCAGGTCGGCGTCGCGCCGCGAGCGCGTGCGCATCGTGCACGGCGACACCGATCGCACGCCCTATGGCTGGGGCACGTTCGCCAGCCGCTCGCTGGTCATTGCCGGCGGCGCGTCACTGTTGGCGGCGCAAAAGATCCGCAAAAAACTGCTCACCATCGCCAGCCATGTTCTGGAGGCTGCAACCGACGACATCGTGCTCGAAGACGGCCACGCCAAAGTTTTGGGAACCGATCGCACCGTGACGATCGCGACACTGGCCCGTGCCGCCTATCATCAAACCCACCAGTTCAAAGGCGAGATCACGCCGGGCTTGAGCGAAAGCGCCGATTACGATCCGCCCGGCACCTTCTCCAATGCCTGCCACGTCGCCATCGTCGAGGTCGATATCGAGACCGGCCGCGTCGAAAATCGAAAAATTTCTCGCGGTGGAGGATGCCGGCCGCATCATCAATCCGATGATCGCCGACGGCCAGGTGCACGGCGGCATCGCGCAAGGCATCGGCAACGCGCTGTTCGAAGAAATCGTTTACGACGCAGTCCGGCAATCCGCAGACTGCGACGCTCGCCGACTACATGCCGCCGACCGCGTGCGAAATTCCGCCGATCGAATTGCATCACATCGAATCGCCGGCGGCGTCTTCCATCACCGGCGCCAAGGGCTTGGGCGAAGGCGGCGCCATCGGCGCCCCGGCCGCCATCCTCAACGCCATCAACGATGCGCTATCGCCGTTCGGCGTGTCGATCGACGAAATCCCGGCAACGCCGCAGCGCATCCGGGCGGCGCTACGTCACGCCGGATGCTCGCGCGCCGAAACGATCGCCAGCCACAAATAAACGCCGAGCAGCGTCATCTCGACCAGCGCGATGAAAATGCTGCCGCCGAAGACGTTGGGAAAAAAGATTTCGACCACCGCCATCGACACGACCGAGCTGAGCCACACCACCGCGCCCCAGGCCGCCGCGAGCCACAGCCCGACCGCGGCGACCAGATCGAGCACGGCGAAAAATACCGTCGCCGACCGCCACGCCACCGAATGCGCCATGAAGCCGTCGTCCGGGGCCGCGCCGACGCCGCACACCTGGGCCCAGTGATACAGGCCTTTGACCAGCGACACCGCCGCCATCAGGCGCAGGAACAGGACGAGGTACTCCGTCCACGACCCGGCTACGCTCAAACCCTTGCCGGCGCGGACGGGCTCGAGCATGTCGCTCGGCCGGGTCGGTTTTTGCTGCGCTTGATCGCTCATTCCAGCAGGACCGATAGAGACGCCTTGGTAACCCGTCAACGCTACCGGAAAAGGGCCTGCCGTGGCCCATTTGTGGCTAGTGGCGGGGCCGGGGTGGACGGAGTAAAAGAAGGCAGCGCCGGCATGGCTTGGCGCCCGCGGAGCGCATTTATGGCGATCAAATTCGGCCGGCCGCTCGAAAGGAACCGTCTGGCGCCCGTCGAGGCGGAAAAGCCCGCGGAACGGCTGGATCTGGCCATTCGGCCGCGCCGCAACCGCCGCGCCGAGTGGACCCGGCGCATGGTGCGCGAGAACGTGCTCACCACCGACGACCTGATCTGGCCGCTGTTCCTGGTCGATGGGAGCAAAGTCCGCGCGCCGGTCGATTCCATGCCCGATGTCGAGCGCCTCTCGGTCGATGAGGCGGTGCGGGCCGCGGAACGGGCGGCGAAGCTGACGATCCCCTGCCTGGCGCTGTTTCCCTACACCGAGCCGGCGCGGCGCGACGACGACGGCTCCGAAGCGCTCAATCCCGACAATCTGGTCTGCCGCGCCATTCGCGCCATCAAGAAAGAAGTGCCGGAGATCGGCGTGCTCTGCGATGTGGCGCTCGATCCCTATACCAGCCACGGCCATGACGGCCTGCTGCGCGACGGTGTCATCCTCAACGACGAGACCGTCGGCGTCCTGGTCCGCCAGGCGCTGGTCGAGGCCGAAGCCGGCTGCGACATCATCGCGCCGTCCGACATGATGGATGGCCGGGTCGGCGCCATCCGCGCCGGCCTCGATGCCGCAGGCTTCGGCGACGTGCAGATCATGGCCTATGCGGCCAAATATGCCTCCGCCTTCTACGGCCCGTTCCGCGATGCGGTCGGCTCGAGCGCCACGCTGATCGGCGACAAGCGCACCTATCAGATGGACCCGGCGAACACCGACGAAGCGTTGCGCGAAGTCGAGCTCGACATCGCCGAGGGCGCCGACATGGTCATGGTCAAGCCCGGCCTGCCCTATCTGGACATTCTGAGCCGCGTCAAAGCGACGTTCGGCATGCCGACCTTCGCCTACCAAGTGTCGGGTGAATATGCGATGATCATGGCCGCCGCGGGCAACGGCTGGCTCGACGGCGACAAGGCCATGACCGAAAGCCTTATCGCCTTCAAGCGCGCCGGCGCCGATGGCGTGCTGACTTACTTCGCCGCGCGCGTCGCGGAGAAATTGAAGAAAGGCGAAGTCTAGCTGAAACGCCGCCGCCGAGGGCGGCGATAGCGGGACGGGTGTCATGCGTGAATACGACGACGACAGCAATATCCAGCACTATGCCCCGGTGTTGCGGCGGATCATCATTCTTGTCGCCGTGATCACGGCGGTTCCGGTGATGCTGTGGACCATCACCGCTTTCATGCACACCTATATTGCGCAGCCCACCATATCGGCGCCCCGACCGCTTGCGACTGCCGACCGCGGTGCCGGCGACCCCTGCCGCGGACACGGCAACGGCCAGTCCTCGCCTGCACCGTCTCAACCCACGCCGGCGGTCACCGACGCCAGAGCAATGGATGACGGCAGGGGCGATCGGATACGCGACAGCGCCGGCAATAATGCCGCGCCGAATGTCCAAGTCGCCTCTACCGCCGCTATTTCCCCGGCACCGTCCGCCGCGCCCGCAGCTCCAGCGGCCGCCGCGGTCACAGTGCAGGCAGCGCCCGCACCCATGCCGAGCGTTTTCCCTGACCCGCCACGCGTCACGCAACCGCAGTCAACGCCGGCTGCGCAGGACTCGGGAAATGATGCCGCGGCCGACGCCTTGCCGCCGCCGGACCCGATCACCGGTCCCGTTCCTTTGCCGCGGCATCGTCCAAGCGTGCTGCGCGCTCGCGGACACCAACATACCGCTGCCGCGCGCCCGTCCGGGTGACGCGCCCGAACCGACGAGCCAGACGCCCGACGCGCCGCCGTCCGGCTACGATCCCGGCATCGGGCACTAAATAGAACTGAAGCAGCACTTCACTCCAGCACGGCGCCGCTGGCCAAGCGCATCGGCCGGTAGCCGTCGTCGGTCAGCGCGCGGAAAATTTCCTCGGCGTGAACGCCGTCGCGCGTCTCCATGGTGACGTCGAGCTTGGCGCCCTTGGCCGGCACGTCGAGGAACAGGCGGTGGTGATTGACGGCGAGGATATTGGCGCCGAGTTCGCCGAGGCGGCTTGCGATCTGGCCCAAAATTCCGGGCCGATCGGGAATGGTCAGGCGGAACGATACGATGCGGTCCTCGCGTTCCAGCTCGCGCACCATGACGGACGCGAGAATGCGCGGATCGATATTGCCGCCGCACAGGATCAAGCCGACCTTGCGGCCGGCGAAGCGCTCCGGCTCGGCCAGCATGGCGGCGAGGCCCGCGGCGCCTGCCCCTTCCGCCATGGCTTTTTGCAAAGTCAAAAACGCGTTGACCGCGCTCTCGATCAGCGGCTCATCGACCAAAATGATGTCGCTCACCAATTCCCGCACGACCGGCAGCGTCAGCGCGCCGACATTCTTCACCGCAATACCTTCCGCCAGCGTCGCGCCGCCGCACGGCAGGTTGCCGCCGTGGATCGCGTTCCACATCGACGGATAGAGCGCGCATTCGACGCCGACGATCTCGATCGACGGCCTTTTCGCACGCGCCGCGATGGCGTTGCCGGCGATGAGGCCGCCGCCGCCGATCGGGATGACGAGCGTCTCGAGATCGGGCGCGTCCTCCAGCATCTCCAGCGCGATAGTGCCTTGGCCGGCGATGATATGCGGATCGTCGTAAGGATGCACCCAGACCAGATCGCGCTCGGCGGCGATCGCCTCGGCCCGCGCCTGCGCTTCCACAAGCGTCTCGCCGTCCAGCACGACCATGGCGCCGAGCGCCTCGGTCGCTTTGATTTTCACGAACGGCGTCGTCTCCGGCATGACGATGGTCGCCGGTATGGCAAGGCGGCGGGCGTGATAGGCGACCGCCTGGGCATGGTTGCCGGCGGACATCGCGATGACGCCGCGGCGGCGCTGCTCGGCGCTAAGCGCGGCAAGCTTGACGCAGGCGCCGCGCTCCTTGAACGAGTTGGTGACCTGCAAATTCTCGTACTTGACGAAAACCTCGGCGCCGGTGAGCGCCGACAGCGGCGGCGACGGCAACAGCGGCGTGCGCAGCACATGGCCGGCAATCGTGCGCCGGGCGGCCTCGATATCGGCAAGCGTTACCATCGCTGGAATAACCCCTTGCACCGGCGGCCGTGTTTCCCCATCTGGGATGGCGCATGATCTTATCCGAAAACCGGTTCCCACTTTTCGGGATCATGCTCTGAGATCGAGGGCTCATCATGACAGATTCTGGACCGGCACGGATCGGCATCTCGCTCGACGTCAAGCCGCACGCCTATGATCCGGCCGCCAATCCGGAGCTGTTCGAGGGCGTCCTGTCGCGGCGCCTGTTGGCCTTCTTCATCGATGTCCTCATCATCACGGTTCCCGTCATGGCGGCGGCGATATTCATCTTCCTGTTCGGCATCCTTACGCTCGGCCTCGGCTGGATGCTGTTCTGGCTGTTGTCGCCGGCTTCGGTCATCTGGGCCCTGGTCTATTACGGCGTGACCATGGGAAGCGCGGCGTCGGCCACCATCGGGATGCGCGCCATGGGCTTGGAAATCCGCACCTGGTACGGCGCGCCGGCCTACTTCCTGCTCGGCGCCGTACATGCCGTCGTCTACTGGGTCAGTGTCAGCGTTTTGACGCCGCTCATCCTCCTGGTCGGCTTGTTCAACGCCCGCCGGCGCCTGCTGCACGACATCCTGGTCGGCACGGTGCTCATCAACAACCCGGCACGGGCGGCCTCGTTGCGCGCGCGGATGCGGCGCTGACGCACCGATTTCGCCTTTGACGCGCGGGCGCTGCCGGGCGATCTTAGGCGGCGGCCGGATTCGTGGCCGGCCGCGACGCAACGGCGAACCGCCCCGTGACCCAGCACTCGCGTGACACGCCGCAGTTCTACCTGACCGCTCCGTCGCCGTGCCCCTATCTCGGCGGCAAGGAGGAGCGCAAGGTATTCACCCACCTCGTCGGCGAGCGCGCCGGCGACCTCAACAACATCCTTACCCACGGCGGCTTCCGCCGCAGCCAATCGATCGCCTACCGGCCGGCTTGCGAGGGCTGCCGCGCCTGCGTGTCGGTGCGCGTCGTCGCCGACGATTTCCGCCCGACCCGCGGCATGCGCCGCATCGGCAAGCGCAACGACGATATCGTCGGCGAGATGCGCGTCGCCGTGCCGACCTCCGAGCAATATTCCGTGTTCCGCGCCTATCTCGATTCCCGGCATCGCGACGGCGGCATGGCCGACATGACCGTGCTCGACTACGCCATGATGGTCGAGGACAGCCACATCGAGACCCGCATCATCGAATATCGCCGCCGCCGGCCGGACGCGGCCGACAAGCGCGGCGATCTCCTCGCCGTGGCGCTGACCGATGTGCTCGGCGACGGGCTGTCCATGGTCTATTCGTTTTTCGAGCCCGACGAAGCGGCGCGCTCGCTCGGCACGCTGATGGTGCTCGACCACATCGCGCGCGCCCGCAACATGGGCCTCGCCTACGTCTATCTCGGCTACTGGGTGCGCGGCTCGCGCAAGATGGACTACAAGAGCCGCTTCCTGCCGCAGGAGCGCCTGACGCCGGACGGCTGGGCGCGGATCGAATAACCTTAGCCCAATTTGATATTGGCGTCTTTCACGACGCGGCTCCACAGCGCCATCTGCGCCTCGATGTAAGCGCCGAATTCCGCCGGCGTGTTCTGCCGCGATTCGACGTTGAGGTCGGCGAAGCGCGTGCTCACCAGCGGCGAAGCCAGCGCCTTGTTGAGGCCGGCATTGAGTTTTTGCACGATCGGCGCCGGCGTGCCGTGGGGCACGAACACGCCGTTCCAGTCGTAGCCCTTCGAATCCCGGCAGCGTGTCGGACATGGCCGGAATGTCCGGCAGGCTCGCCAGCCGCCCCTTGCCGGTCTGCGCGATCGCTTTCACCTTGCCGGACTTGACCAATCCGACCACCGCGGAACCGTTCGAGAAAACAAATTTCACCTGGCCCGCCATGACGTCGGTGATCGCAAGTCCGCCGCCGCGATACGGGATGTGATTGATCTTGATGCCGGCGGTGCGCTTGAACAATTCGAGCAAGCAGATGTTGCAGCGTGCCGTTGCCGGACGACGCCATGTCGATGCCGTCCGGCGACGCCTTGGCATAGGCGATCACGTCGGCCACGGTATTCACCGGCAGCGACGGCGTGCAGACCAAAATGTTCGCCACCAGCCCGACCAGGAAAACCGGATCGAAATCCTTGCGGTAGTCGAACGACAAGTCCGGATAGAGCGCGCCGTTCACCGAGAACGCGGTGGCGTCGTGCAGGATGGTGTAGCCGTCGGGATCGGCCTTGGCGACCATGGCCTCGGCGATGGTGCCGCCGGCGCCGCCGCGATTTTCGATGGCGAATGGCTGGCCGAGATCTTCGCCGAGTTTTGCGTAGATGATGCGCGCCGTGGTGTCGGCGCCGCCGGCCGGCGGATACGGCACCATGACCCGCACCGGCCGGCTCGGCCAGGCGGCTTGCGCGCGCGCGTGGCCGACGAGCGGCGCGGCCGCCATTGCGGCCAACAAGGTGCGGCGTGTGAGAGCAGTCCCCGGCATGGCGCGCTCCGTCGGTTTCGACCGCACTCTAGCACCGGATCGAGGCTGCGAAAGACCGCTACAACTCGCCTAGTGTCCTTGCCGTTTTCCTTGCCGTTCTCGACGCGCCGGCCGAATTTCAGATTGGTGAGGAAACGTTCCGGCTTGACCCTGCCGGCATCGCCGCGATTGCCGCGCCAGGCGGCGAGCTCCTTGATCGATTGATTGAAGCTGCGGCCGGCGGAATCGATCCAGGTCAGGCCGTCGCCGGCCTTGAAGGTCGTGATGTCGGACAGCCCGCCGTCCTTGTAGCGCTGCAGCCGCACGCCGCGGCCGCGGTCCATCTCCGGCACCTGGTCGAGCGCGAAGATCACCATCTTGCGGTTCTCGCCGACCGCGGCCACGAGCTCGCCCTCGACCGGCGCGATGGCGCGCGCCTCGTCGGGCGGCTTGACGTTGAGCACCTGCTTGCCCTTGCGGGTATTGCCGAGGCACTCGTCCTCGGGCACGACGAATCCCCTGCCCGCTTTGCTCGCGACCAGGAGCTTGCGGCCGCCCTGATAGCGGAACACCGAGACGATATCGGCCTCCTGCTCGATCTCGCAGTAGAGCCGGACCGGCTCGCCGTGGCCGCGGCCGCCCGGCAGCTTGGCCGCTTCGATGGTGTAGCAGCGGCCGTTGGTGGCGAAGACCAGAAGCTTCGACGTGGTCTCGGCGAAGAACGCGAGGTTCGGGCCGTCGTCGGCCTTGAAGGCGAGGCTGGACAGATCGGCGACCTGGCCGCGCAGCGCCCGGATCCAGCCCTTCTCCGACACCACGACGGTGATCGGCTCGCGCTCGACCAAGGCCTCCTCGATCGCGGCCTCGTCATGCTCGGGCGCCTCGGCGAAGGTGGTGCGGCGCTTGCCGAGCGGCGTCTTCGGGCCGAAGGTGGTGCGCACCTCGCTGATCTCTTCGGCGATCTTCTTCCACTGCGCCTTTTCCGAGCGCAGCAGCTCCTCGATCGATTTCTTCTCCGCGCGCAGGTTTTTGTCTTCCTGGCGGATCTCCATCTCCTCGAGCCGGCGCAGATTGCGCAGCCGCATGTTGAGGATGGCGTCGGCCTGGACCTCGGAGAGCTTGAACGTCTTCATCAAGACGGGCTTCGGCTCGTCCTCGTTGCGGATGATCTTGATGACCTTGTCGAGGTTGAGATAGGCGACCAGATAGCCGCCCAACACTTCGAGCCGATGCTCGATCTGCGCCAGCCGATGCCGCGAGCGGCGCAACAGAACGTCGCGGCGGTGCGCGAGCCATTCGCTCAGCGCCTCGGCGAGGCCGACGACCTTCGGAATGCGGCCGTTGACCAGCACGTTCATGTTGAGCGGCACGCGGCTCTCGAGCTCGGTGAGCTTGAACAGGCTCTCCATCAGCAGCGCCGGATCGACCGCGCGCGAGCGCGGCTCGAACACGATGCGCACGTCCTCGGCCAACTCGTCGCGCATGTCGGCAAGCAGCGGCAGCTTCTTTTCGTTGATCAGCTCGGCGATGCGCTCGACCAGCCGCATCTTCTGCACCTGCCACGGGATTTCCGTGACCACGATCTGATAGGTGCCGCGCCCGGTCTCCTCCGTGGTCCAGCGCGCGCGCACGCGGAACGAGCCGCGGCCGGTTGGGTAGGCCTCGGCGATGGCCTCGGGCGGATCGACGACGATGCCGCCGGTCGGAAAATCCGGACCCGGCACGTATTTGAGCAGCGTCTTGGTGCGCGCGTTCGGCTGCTCGATCAGGTGCAGCGCGGCGTCGCACAGCTCGGCCATGTTGTGCGGCGGGATCGAGGTCGCCATGCCGACCGCGATGCCTTGCGAGCCGTTGGCGAGCAGATTGGGAAACGCCGCCGGCAGCACCACCGGCTCTTCCTCGCTGCCGTCGTAGGTCGGGCGGAAATCGACGGCGTCCTCGTCGATGCCGTCGAGGAGAAGCCGCGCCACCTCGGTCAGCCGCGCCTCGGTGTAGCGCATGGCGGCCGGGTTATCGCCGTCGATATTGCCGAAATTGCCCTGGCCGTCGACCAGCGGATAGCGCGAGGAAAAATCCTGCGCCAGCCGCACCAGCGCGTCGTAGATCGCCTGGTCGCCGTGCGGATGGAAATTGCCCATCACGTCGCCGACGATCTTGGCCGACTTCTTGAACGTGGTGCCGGGATCGAGCCGCAGCCGCCGCATGCCGTAGAGGATGCGGCGATGCACGGGCTTGAGCCCGTCGCGCGCGTCCGGCAGCGCGCGGTGCATGATGGTGGAGAGCGCATAGGCGAGATAGCGCTCCTCGAGCGCCTCGCGCAGCGCGATCTCCTGCACGCCCTCGGGATCGGGGGGAATCACTTTCTTGTTCATGGAAGGCAAGGGCTAACGCGGTTATGGCGCCTGAACAAGGGATGAATGAGCGTCCGGGAGCGTGGACGGGATGCGACTGAGGGGTAAGATCATTGCGGCACAGAATCGTTCCGCAGCAGCGGGTTCCGGCGGGAGGAATCACCATGCGCACAGCTTTGACGATGTCGGTAGCGGCGGCAGCCGTCGGTCTAGGGACGGTATCACTTTGGGCGGCGCCCACTTGGCATCGCCGTCTTGCCGAATGCCACGCCGCCGACGCAACTAGTGCAAGACAATTATGATTATTACGGCAGCTACACCACGGGCTGGGGATGGCGCTACGGCTTCAATTTCACCCCGGCCTGCCCGGCCCATTATCACTATTCCTGCTGGCCGGACCCGTATGGCTACCACCATTGCGGCTGTTTGCTCAATAACTAGCGCGCTCAGGCAGAACGGCTTTCGGCCGCGGCGAATGCGTGCGCGATGGCGGTGACGAAATGCGCACGCGCCTCCGGCATCGCTAGGCCGCGCGGCGCGAACGCATGACGATCGAGAAAAAATCCGGTCATGGCAAAAGCGTCGGCGAGATCGCTGCCGGATGCCGGCGCTGCATCGTCACGCAGAAAGGCCGGCAACGCCAAGAGCTTGTCGCGATACTCGTCGCCGCCGGAGCGCGAGACGGCGCGGCCCGAGCGCGGCGACACATAGATCAGGTCGGTCGTTGTTCCAGTGGCGGCGCAGGAACTCAGATCGAGACCGAAACCAAGCTCGGCGAGAAAGGCGAGCTCGAACCGCGCGATCGACGCCGCGGCGATCAGGGGATCGTCGAGGTGATCGAGGATCGCATCGAGCGTGCCGTAGATCGCCGCATGCGGCTCGCGCTCGGCGAGCAGCCGGCACAATGCCGCGAGATGGGTGACGCCGTGCACGGCATGCGCCGCCGACAGATAGCCCGCGGCGCGCAGGTTGAGGCCCTCGACCACGTAATTGCCGAGATGCTCGTCGAGCCGCGCCCGCCAGGTCGCGCGCAACGAATTGCCCGGCTGCAACACGCCGCGCAACCGCGTGCTGTTGCCGCCGCCGCGCACCAGGCCGAGATGGCGGCCGTGCTCCAGCGTCATCAATTCGAGAATGACGCTCGTCTCGCCGTGGCGCTTGACGCCGAGCACGATGCCTTCGTCGGTCCACTGCATGGCAGCTATTTAGCGCGCCCGCGGGCGATTTGTATCACTCCTTCGGGAACTCCAGGCCCATTTCCCGATAGCGCTCCGGATCGTCGCCCCAGCCTTCGCGCACTTTGACGAACAGGAACAGATGCACCGGCTGCTCGATCGCCACGGCGATGTCCTTGCGCGCCGCGGCGCCGATCGCCCTGATCGCCTGGCCGCCCTTGCCGAGGACGATTTTGCGCTGGCTTTCGCGCTCGACATAGATCGTCTGCTCGATGCGCACGGAACCGTCGCGGAGCTCCTTCCAGACTTCGGTCTCGACCGTCGACTGATAGGGCAATTCCTGATGCAGCCGCAGAAAAAGCTTTTCGCGGGTGATCTCGGCGGCAAGCTGGCGCATCGGCGCGTCGGAGATCTGGTCCTCCGGATAGAGCCACGGACCTGCCGGCACATGCGCGGCGAAGAAGCTTTTGAGATCGGCGACGCCGTTGCCGGAGAGCGCCGAGATCATGAAGGTCGCGGCAAACGCCATGCGTTCGTTGAGCGCTTGGGTCAGCGTCAGCAGCGCCGGTTTTTCGACCAGATCGACCTTGTTGAGCACCAGCACCTTGGCGGAGCGGACATCGCCGAGCGTGCGCAAGATCGCCTCGTCGTCGTCCTGCAAGCCTTTGTGCGCGTCGATCAACAGCGCGACGATATCGGCGTCGTGGGTCGAGCCCCAGGCGGTCGCGACCATGGCGCGGTCGAGCCGCCGCCGCGGCGAAAAAATTCCGGCGTATCGACGAAGATGAGCTGCGCCGTGCCCTCGATGGCGATGCCGCGCACGAGCGTGCGGGTGGTCTGCACTTTCGGCGTGACGATCGAGACTTTGGCGCCGACCAGCGCATTGACCAGCGTCGATTTGCCGACATTGGGCGCCCCGATCAGCGCGACGAAGCCGCAACGGGTTGTCGGCTCCGCGGGCGCGGCTTGGGCCCGCACCTCAGCCATTGCGCCGTTCGGGCTTGACGCCCTCGCGCGCCAGCATGGCGGCGGCGGCGGCCTGCTCGGCGGCGCGCTTGGAGCGGCCGGAGCCTTCGGCCGGCGCGAAATTGGGCAGCTGCACGGCAACGCAAAATACGGATTGTGATCGGGACCGGTGCGCGCGACTTCGCGATAGACCGGCGTCGGCAGGCCGCGCGCCTGCGCCCATTCCTGCAACACGGTCTTGGAATCGCGCACCGGCTGCGCCGTCGCCTGCATGCGAACCTGCCACAGCCGCTCGACCAGACCCTCGGCCGCCGGATAGCCGCCGTCGAGATAGACGGCGCCGATCAGCGCCTCGCAGACGTCGGCAAGGATGGCCGGGCGCTTGCGGCCGCCGGCATTGGCCTCCGACGAGCCGAGCTTGATCGCAGCGCCGAGCTCGATGGTGACGGCGATCTCGGCGCAGGTCTCCTTGCGCACCAGATCGGCGAGCCGGCGCGACAGCTCGCCTTCGTCGGCTTTGGGGAAGGCGCGGAACAGCACGTCGGAAATCACCAGGCCGAGCACGTGATCGCCGAGAAATTCGAGCCGCTGATAGGAGCCGGCGCGGTTGCGCGCGCCCTTGAGCGCGGAAATGTGGGTGAGCGCGCAATCGAGCAGCGCGCCGTCCTTGAAGCGGTAGCCGATGCGCTCCTCGAGCACGGTGCCGCGGCGGCGGCGGCGCGGTTCTTTCTGGCCGTCGGCGGGCGCGGCCTCGGCGGCTTTGGCGGCGACGAGCTCTCCGGCGGGTGGTTCTCGGCGGCCCCCACTCTTCGCTCCCCCGCTCGCGGAGGAGGGAAGAGTGGGCGAACCTTTGCCGCGGCGGCTCATCTGACCAGCGTGAACATCCGGTTCCAGCGCACGTCCCAAGGCCAGCGCCAGACTTCCCACACGTGCGTGTCGCCCTTGATCGAGAAGAAGATGATCTGCGCCTTGCCGATGATGTTTTCGTAAGGAACGTAGCCGACCTGGCTGAGCACCCGGCTGTCGGTCGAGTTGTCGCGGTTGTCGCCCATCATGAAATAATCGCCGGGCGGCACCGTGTAGACCTGCGTGTTGTCGAAGAAGCCGAGATTCGAGAAATAGTGCGTGGTGAAGCTGACGCCGTTGGGCAGCGTCTCGCGATAGCACAGGACCGGCTGGACGTCGTCGTCGCTGACACAATCCCCCTCGATGCGCTCGCGCTTGATCGGCTCGCCGTTGATGTTGAGCACGCCGTCGATCATCTGAATTTTGTCGCCGGGAAAGCCGATGACGCGCTTGATGTAGTCGATCGAATCGTCTCGCGGCAGCCGGAACACGACGACATCGCCGCGCTTGGGCGTGCCGCCCATGAAGCGGCCGGAGAAAATCCGCGGCGAGAACGGAAACGAGTAATGGGTATAGCCGTAGGAATATTTCGAGACGAACAGGTAATCGCCGACCAGAAGTGTCGGGATCATCGAGCCGGACGGGATGTTGAAGGGCTGAAACAGAAAGGTGCGGATGACGAGCGCGATGATGAGGGCATTGATGAGCACGCGGACCGTCTCGGCGATGCCACCCTCTTTCTTTTTGGTTCCAGTCTGCACGCTCATCGGTCCATCGTCCTGCGGTTCACGCGCCCCGCCCCGCGATCTTGTAGCCTCTCAATACCACAGGCGCAATTGCGCGCGAGGTTTCGCCGCATGGTCGCGCAATGCGATTTTATCGTAACGATTACATGAGCTTGCGACCATGCTGACGAAACATGACGATTTTTTCATCGCAGCTATCGATTACCTCATATTCCGAAAGGCCTCGAGTCGAACGTAGCCTGCGGCAGCTGCTCAAACTGCCGCAGCGGCGACCGCCGAAATGATGACGAAGGCGTGGGCCGTCGGTCCCTCGTCGGTGATGGTGAGATCGATGCGCGCTTCGTAGCCTTTGGGCGTGATCGCGTCGAGGCGCCGCTTGGCGCCGCCGGTGAGCTCCATGGTCGGCCGCCCCGACGGCAGGTTGACGACGCCCATGTCGCGCCACCACACGCCGGCGCGGATGCCGGTGCCGAGCGCCTTGGCGCAGGCTTCCTTGGCGGCGAAACGCTTGGCATAGGTTTCGACCCGGTTGCGCCGCCGTTCGGCGAGGGCGCGTTCGGCCGGCGTGAAGATGCGGTCGATAAAGCGATCGCCGTGGCGCTCGATGACCTTGGCGATGCGGCGCACGTCGGAAATGTCGGAGCCGATGCCGAGGATCATCATCGGGCTCCGCCGCTGCGTCGCCCGCGATTCATCACCGCATGCATCTTGCGCACCACGGCGTCGAGGCCGTCGAAGATCGCCTCGCCGATCAGGAAATGCCCGATATTGAGCTCGGCGATCTCGGGCAAGGCCGCGATCGCCGCCGCGGTGACGAAATCGAGGCCGTGGCCGGCATGGACTTCAAGGCCCACGCTCGTGGCACGCTTGGCGCCGCTCACGATGCGTTCGAACTCGGCTTTGCTCGCCGCGGCGTTCGCCTGCCGCCACGGCATCGCACCAGGCGCCGGTATGAATCTCGATGACCGGCGCGCCGATCGCGGCGGCGGCCTCGATCTGCGCCGGTTCGGCGGCAATGAACAGCGAAACGCGGATGCCGGCTTCGGCGAGCTTTCCCACCGTGCCGCGCAAGACGTCGCGCTGGCCGGCGGCGTCGAGCCCGCCTTCGGTGGTCCGCTCGGCCCGCCGCTCGGGGACGATGCAGGCGGCATGCGGCCGAACCTTGCAGGCGATGCCGACCATCTCCGGCGTCGCCGCCATTTCGAAATTGAGCGGCTTTGTAATGCGCTCCTTGAGGCGGGCGATATCATCGTCAACGATGTGACGGCGATCCTCGCGCAGATGCGCGGTGATGCCGTCGGCGCCGGCCGCAATCGCGATCTCGGCGGCCTTGACCGGATCGGGATGCCGCCCACCGCGCGCATTGCGCACGGTGGCGACGTGGTCGATGTTGACGCCGAGGCGAATGGGCGGGTGCGCAGCCATCAAGTTATGTCGCTCCTCGCGCCGAACCGGCTAGCCGTTCACGCGCTCGGCGTTGGCGACCACCTTCTTCGCCCGCAATTGCGAGATGATCGAAGTCAGGTGCTTGAGGTTATAGACTTCGAGATCGATGGTCAGCTCGGTGAAATCGGGTGATTGCCGCGACATTTTTATGTTGTCGATATTGCCGTCGTGCTCGGCAATGACCTGGGTGATTTGCGCAAGCGTCCCGGGCTCGTTGACCGACTGCACCGCGAGCCGCGCCGGGAAGCGTTGCGGCACCTTGTCGTCGACGTCCCAGCGCACGTCGAGCCAGCGTTCCGGCTCGTCCTCGAATTGCTTCAGCGCGCCCGATTGGATCGGGTAGATGGTGATGCCCTCGCCCGGCGTCATGATGCCGACGATGCGGTCGCCCGGCACCGCGCCGCCGTTCGGCGCAAAGCTCACCGGCAGATCGGTATTGATGCCGCGGATCGGAACGGACGCACCGTCCTCACCGCCGCCGGGAAGCTTGAACTTTACCGCCCTGGTCCATTTCAGCCCGAACCAGCCGCTCTCCGCCTTCGGCGCCAGCGGCGTGACGCGTTCGTCCTTGTAGTCGGGATACATGGCGCGCACGACGTCGGAGGCCCGCATCTCGCTGCGGCCGACGGCGGAAAACACGTCGTCGATGGAGGCCCGCGCCAAGCGCGGCAGCGCGCCTTCGAGCTTCTCATCGGAATACTCGATCTTGGCGCGCTGGCACAGCCGCTCGACGATGCGCCGGCCGAGCGCCGAATATTGGCTGCGCACCGCCTCACGGGTGGCGCGGCGGATGGCGGCGCGGGCTTTGCCGGTCACCACGATCGATTCCCAAGCGGCCGGCGGCGCGGTCTGGGCCTTGGAGGTCAAGATCTGCACCTCGTCGCCGTTTTGCAGCGGCGAAGACAGCGGCCCCATCTTGCCGTTGATCTTGGCGCCGATCGCCATATTGCCGACGTCGGTGTGCACCGCATAGGCGAAATCGATCGGCGTGGCGCCGCGCGGCAGCGCGATCAGTTTGCCCTTCGGCGTGAAACAGAACACCTGGTCGTGGAACAATTCGAGCTTGGTGTGCTCCAAAAACTCTTCCGGGTTGGAGCCTTCGGCCAACAGCTCGATGGTGCGGCGCAGCCAGGCGTAGGCGTTCGACTCGCGCGACAGCATCTCGGTCGGCGAACCGACGCCGTCCTTGTAGAGCGCGTGCGCGGCAATGCCGTATTCGGCGATCTGCTGCATGGCGCGGGTGCGGATCTGCAGCTCGACGCGCTGCTTGCCGGGTCCGATCACCGTGGTGTGGATCGAGCGGTAATCGTTCTGCTTCGGCGTCGAGATGTAATCCTTGAAGCGCCCCGGCACCACCGGCCAGGAAATATGGACGATGCCGAGCGCCTGGTAGCATTCGGTGACGCTGCCCACCACGACGCGGAAGCCGAAAATATCCGAAAGCTGCTCGAAGCCGACCGCCTTGCGCTCCATTTTGCGCCAGATCGAATAGGCGCGCTTGCGCCTGCCGACGACCTCGGCGCTGATGCCGCGATCGCCGAGCTTTTTGGCGAGCTGCTGCTCGATCTCGCTGATCCAGTCGCTTGATTTAGCGGCGAGCGCTTCAAGCCGCTCGGTGAGGACCCTGTGCGCTTCGGGATTGAGCTCGCGAAACGACAGATCTTCGAGCTCCTCGCGCATCTCATGCATGCCGATACGGCCGGCAAGCGGGGCATAAATGTCGAGCGTCTCTTCCGCCGTGCGCCGGCGCGCTTCGGGCGGGCGGTGGGTCAAGGTGCGCATGTTATGCAGCCGGTCGGCGAGCTTGATGAGCATCACCCGCACGTCGGCGGCGATGGCGAGCAGGAGCTTGCGCAGATTCTCCGCTTGCTTGGCCTCCTTGGAGACGAGGTCGAGTTTTTTCAGCTTGGTCAGACCCTCGACCAGACGGCCGATGTCGTGGCCGAACACGCGATCGATCTCGGCGCGGGTGGCATCGGTATCCTCGATGGTGTCGTGCAGCAGCGCCGCAGCGATAGTGGCGTCATCGAGCTTGAGGTCGGTGAGGATCGCGGCGACTTCCAAGGGATGCGAAAAATACGGGTCGCCTGAATCGCGTTGTTGTTTGCCATGGGCCTTCATGGCGTAGACATAGGCGCGGTTGAGCAGGTCTTCGTTAGTTGAGGGATTGTACTGCTTGACCCGGTCGATCAGCTCGTATTGCCGCATCATCCGCGGCTTGCGCGGCTTTGCCGAAACCTCCGCACCGTTAGCCTTCGGCACCAGGTTCGGAGCGCGCGCCCCCGTCACCCGGGAACGGGGCTGGTTCTGCATCCGCGGCAGATCGTCGGTCGGCGAGCGCGGCATCACGGTCCTTGGGCGATCGTCCGCTGCAAGAACGGGCGAAAGCTGATCACAAGGATATCATGGGGCTGCGCCGGCGCCACAAGACGTGCGCGGCGGCAGCCAAGCCGCAAAATCCTTAAGGTCGGCGACCAAAGTCGCCGCCCAAAGCGAAATTTCCGTTAAAGGCAAATTTACATTAAAGACTTGCGGCGGATAAGGCCTGCAACTGCAGGGGCTTATTCCTCGTCGTCGCCGACGTCGGGCTCGGGCACGTTTTCGGGCGGGGTGAGGCCCTCCAGGCCCTTGAGCAGCTCTTCCTCGGTCATCCGGTCGGTGGTGACGTCGGTGTCGTCGGCATCGACGCCTGTCCCGGGGGCGCCGATCAGGGGGACCGTCTCGGGCTCCGGCTCGTCGACTTCGACGTATTTCTGCAACGAATGGACGAGTTCCTCCTTGAGGTCCTCGGGCGACACCGCCTCGTCGGCGATTTCACGCAACGCCACGACCGGGTTCTTGTCGTTGTCGCGCTCGACGGTGATCTGGGTGCCGGACGAGATCATGCGCGCGCGATGGCTGGCGAGCAGAACCAGATCGAACCGGTTTTCGACCTTGTCGATGCAATCTTCGACGGTCACGCGGGCCATGTTTTCAACTCCTTAACGGGTCCCGGGCGGGTTCCCTGCAACCGGGCCTTGTGGATGAATCTGGTGTTTACGTACAGTCACCGACCCCGAAGTTCAAGTGTGAAATTGCGCAGGCGATTTTTTAGCTTGGCTGCCGCGCAATGCTCTGTTACCCAAAAAACCGGGAACGAAGTCGCGGCGCTCGGAATCATACTTTCGGAGTTGCCGCGACGGCGTGCCGCAGTACTCTCGCCACGGTGCCCGCGCCGTTTTGCGCTGGCAATATTGCCTCTGCCGCAATATTGCGCCATCACCGGGCGATAGTGCTCGAACGTCCCAAGTTTCCGCTGGCGACAAACGATTTATACGCGCCGGACACGTCGAACGCATTGCGGCTGATCCGGTTTCATCACGAGAGACGGTAGAGAGACATCATGTCAGCACAAGTCGAAAAAATCGCGCTGTTCATCGACGGCGCCAATCTTTACGCCACCGCCAAATCGCTCGGCTTCGATATCGACTACAAGAAGCTCCTGCGCGAGTTTCAGTCGCGCGGCTATCTGGTGCGCGCCTTCTACTACACCGCCGTGATCGAGGATCAGGAATATTCCTCGATCCGGCCGCTGATCGATTGGCTCGACTACAACGGCTACACCGTCGTCACCAAGGCGACCAAGGAGTTCGTCGATCAGACCGGCCGCCGCAAGGTCAAGGGCAACATGGATATCGAGCTCGCGGTCGACGCCATGGAGCTGGCGCCGCATATCGACCAGATGGTGCTGTTCTCCGGCGACGGCGACTTCCGCTCGCTGGTGGAAGCGGTGCAGCGCCGCGGCGTGCGCGTCATCGTGATATCGACGATTTCGACCCAGCCGCCGATGGTCGCCGACGAGCTGCGCCGCCAGGCCGATCAGTTCGTCGACATCGTAGAGCTGCAGGCCAAGGTCGGACGCGATCCGTCGGAACGCCCGATGCGCGAGCCCAGAGAGATGCGTGAGCCTCGGGAACCGCGCGAAGGACGCGAGCAGCGCCACACCCCGCAATTCCTGCAGCGCAGCGCCGCCACCGCGCCGCGGGTCGACGTCGAAGCCGACGACGAATTCGAAGACGACTAACGTCGGGGCATATGCCCTCGCCGCCCAAGACCGTGCCGCCAAGATTGATGCGAAGGCGCGCCCGGCAGAAACCACGCCCGGCCGCGATTGTCCGCGCTGCCCTCGCCTCGTCGCTTTTCGCGAAACTTGGCGCGGGCAGGAACCGCAGTGGTTCAACGCGCCGGTCGAATCGTTCGGGCCGCGCGACGCCCGCCTTCTCATCGTCGGGCTGGCGCCCGGATTGCGCGGCGCCAACCGCACCGGCCGGCCGTTCACCGGCGATTATGCCGGCGATTTGCTCTACGGAACGTTGCTCCAATTCGGCTTTGCCCGCGGCCATTATCAAGCCCGCCCCGATGACGGCCTCGAACTGATCGACTGCCGCATCACCAATGCGGTGCGCTGCGTGCCGCCGGAGAACAAGCCGACGCCGCAGGAGATCGCGACCTGCCGGCCCTTCCTCACTGCGACGATTGCCGAGATGCCGCGACTGCGCGCCGTCATCGCGCTCGGCAGGATCGCCCACGAGACATTGATCGTGGCGCGGGATTTGCGCAAATCGCTCTACCCTTTCACGCACGGCCGCGCGCATGCGATGGGCGAATTCAAATTATTCGATAGCTATCACTGCTCGCGCTACAACACGAACACCGGCGTGCTGACGCCGCAGATGTTCCATGAGGTGTTCGCGCTGGTGCGCGAACACCTCGACACGGTTGTTTAGGGGAGCATGATCTTTTCGGAAAACCGGTTCCCACTTTTCCGGATCATGCTCTAGTGGAAGATCGAGGTTTCGTAGTTGCCCGAGCCCATTTCGCTGCGCGGGAAGATGCCGTGCTGCTCGATCCACTCGAAGGACTCGTCGAAGGTCTGCTTCGAATACGGCTCGAACACCAGCCGCTCGCCGGGACCCCAGCGCCGCGTATCCATCTGGGCGTGGAAGCGCACCGGGAATTCCCTCTTGTAGTAGTGCGTGAACAGTTCCGGCCGCAGGTCGATGTCGCGTTGCGCGCGGCGCAGCGCCCGGAAAAACTTGCGCACGTCTTCCGGGTCCGGCGTGCCGGTGACCATCGACGCCATCATGAAGGTGGTGTCGATGACTTTGCGGAAGCCGAGCTGCTCGAGGAAATAATACGGCCCCGAGAACAGCGACGCCGCCGGCACCTTGCGGTCGATCAGAAGCTCCATGCGGCTGAACAGGAGCCCGTCGTTGAACGACAGATTGATCTGATCGGGCTTGAGATACTGATCGAGGCCCTGGATGGTCGCGTAGTGGCTGCCGGACTGGTAGCCGACCGAGATCGGCACGCCGGCAAGATCGGCCGGCGTCTTGATCGGCGATTCCGCCGGCACGAACACGCCTGCCGGCGACACCGAATAAGCGTCGGCATAAAGCTTGCCGTGGCCGTTCGATGCGGCGACGTTCATGGTCCAATGGCAGGCGCCGCTGACATTGCAGGTGCGGCCGGCTTCCAGCGTCTGATAGGCGCCGACCTTGTTGCCGATGTGATGGCCGCTGCCCGAAGTCGAATCCATGGTCTCGCGGAACTCGTAGTCGAGACCTTCGGCGGCGAAATAGCCTTTCTCCTCGGCGACCCATTCGTGCAGCCGGAAATGCGGCGCGACGACGAATTTCGACATCGGGTTCCTCCTCTTTCTCGATTTTGTGGCGGCGGACCCGTAAGCCATACCGGAGAAAATCGCATTGATAATCCGGGCGGCCCGAAATAGATTGTCCACCATTGGTTGACAATCTTTAGGGCGCCAATGGATCGCTTTGAAAATGCTAGAGTTTTCGCGACCGTGATCGAAGCAGGCGGGTTCACCGCGGCGGCCGAGCGGCTCGGCCTGTCGCGCGCGGCCACCAGCAAGCACGTCATGCAGCTCGAGGAACGGCTCGGCGCACGCCTCCTCGACCGCACCACGCGGCGGGTCAGCGCCACCGACGCCGGGCGGCGGTTTTACGAACAATGCCGGCGCATTCTCGCGGAGCTCGACGAGGCCGAACGCTCGGCGAGCGAATTGCACAACGAACCGCGCGGTGAATTGCGGGTGATCGCGCCGACCAATTTCGGCCTCACCGAATTAGGAACAGCGATCACAGACCTCGTCGTCGCCTACCCGAAACTGCGCGTCAACCTGACGGTCAACGACCATGTCACCGATCCGATCGAGGCCGGCTACGACATCGCCATCAGCGTCGGCATGCCGCGCGGCACCGCGTCGAGCCTGATCGCGCGCAAGCTCAACACCGCACGGCGGATCCTATGCGCCGCGCCGGACTATCTGGCGCGGCGCGGCACGCCGCAAATTCCTGAAGACCTCACCCAGCACGATTGCCTTTGCTACAGCTACATCGCCGAACCTGACGAGTGGCACCTCATCGGATCAGACGGCGAACGCGTAGTGAAGGTGAGCGGGCCGATCGTCACCAGTCACCGCCAGGTGTTGAACACGGCCGCGGTGCGCGGCCTCGGCATCGCCTACGGCCCGGTCATTTTTTTCCGTGCCGATATCGACGCCGGCCGGCTGCAACAGGTGTTGCCGGACTATCACTTGCCCGAGGCGACGATCTACGCGGTCTATCCGGCGAGCCAGCAGCTTTCCGCCAAGATCAAGGTCTTCAACGATTTCATGGCGCAACATTTCGCTACCAGCACGATTTTCCGCTGAAGCTCATCTAAGTACGCATGATCTTATCCGAAAACCGGTTCCCACTTTCGGGATCATGCTGGGCGATTGCGCAACCAGGCAATCACCTCTTCGGCGTTCTTGTCCGGCGGAAACACCGGATAGAACACTTTGACGATCGTGCCTTCCTCGATGACCAGCGCCATGCGCGCCAGCAACGTCATGCCCGACGTCAAGAACATCGGCAGGTGCAAGCTGGTCGCCAAATTCAATCCGGCATCCGACAGGATGGGAAACGGCAGATGCAAGCGATCCGCCGCCTCCTGCTGGTAGCCGATATCCTGGGTGGACAGGCCGAAGACCTGGGTGACGCCGAGTGCCTTGAGTTCGGCGAAATGATCGCGAAAGCCGCACGACTGCGGCGTACAGCCACGCGCGCCGGGGATTTGATCCCAGCCCGGCGGCGCGTCGACGCCCGGCACGCCGGTGCGCGGATAGACGTAAACCACCGTGCGGCCTTTGAGCTTCGACAGGTTCACCATGCCGCCGCCGGTCGCCGGCAGCGCGATGTCCGGCAGCTTCACGCCGGTCAGATGCCGCGCCCGGCCGTCGTCCTGCGGCGCGGGAATATCGGGCGGCAGGAAGGTCGGATCGTGCATGCCGGGCGCTTCAGCATTTTTCTCTCCCGCGTACGACATGAACTCCATTAACGAGCCGTCAGGATCGCGAAAGTAAACGCTGGTGCCGGCGCCCTTGGCGCCGAAGCGCTGCATCGGACCGCTTTCGATGCGCACGCCGCAGCGGCCGAGATGGGCGATGGCGTCGGCGATCGGCCCGATCCATTCGAAGCACAGATCGCTGTTGCCGGGCGCGACCGGCAGCCGCGCCACTTCGGCGGGTTTTACGCCGGGCCCATGCACGTTGAGCTGCTTGTCGCCGAAGCGATAGGCGTAACCGGTTGGCCGGGCCACCAGCTCGGCGCCCAGCACCGTGGTGTAGAACGCATTCGAGCGCTCCCAGTCGGTGACGTGGATGACGCAGTGATCGAGCTTGGTGGGCAGCATGGTCATCCCTTCTGCCGCATGAGCCGGCCGCGCTCGCGCTCCCATGAGCGCTTCTTCTCGGTCTCGCGTTTGTCGTAGAGTTTTTTGCCCCGCGCCAGCGCCAGCTCGACCTTGGCGCGGCCCTTTTCGTTGAAATAGAGTTTGAGCGGCACCAGCGTCATGCCCTCGCGCTCGACCGCGCCGATCAGCTTGCTGATCTGACTTTTGTGCAGCAATAGCTTGCGCGGCCGCTTCGGCGCGTGATTGAAGCGGTTGGCCTGCAGATATTCCGGAATGTTGGAATTGATCAGCCAGATCTCGCCGCCGCGAGCGTCGGCGTAGGATTCCCCGATCGTCGCCTTGCCCAAGCGCAGCGACTTCACCTCGGTGCCGGTCAGCGCGACGCCTGCCTCCATGGTCTCGTCGATGAAATAATTGAAGCGCGCTTTACGATTGTCGGCAACGACGCGGAACTTCCTTTCGGGCTTTGGCGCCATACCAGTGTCCTGCCGCCGCCCTTAATCTCAACGGCTCTTGAGCAGGTCGCGGATCTCGGTCAGCAACTGCACTTCTTTTGAAGGCGCAGCCGGCGCCGGCGGCGGTTCCGCGCTCTTCAGCCGGTTAATGCCCTTGATGCAGAGAAACAGCACCCAGGCGATGATCACGAAGTTGATGACGAGTGTGAGGAAGTTGCCCCAAGCCAGCACCGCGCCCTGCTTTTTCGCGTCCGCCAAAGCCGTTGCCGTAACTTTCGACGATAACGGCAGGTAATAATTGGAGAAATCGAGGCCGCCGCTCACCGAGCCGATAAGCGGCATGATGATGTCACCGACCAGCGAACTGACGATCGCGCCGAAGGCAGCGCCAATGATGACGCCGACGGCAAGGTCGACGACGTTGCCGCGCATGGCGAATTTCTTGAATTCTTCAAGCATCGATCCCTCCCTTGCCGATAGTCGACACGCCATCCGCAGCGCCGACGCCGCGTAACAATTGGTCTGCGAAGAGCGCCCAGCTCAGTTGATCAGGCCGGCATGCACCATGGCTTCGCGCACCGCGACGCGCGTCGTGTCGGCAACCGGCACCATCGGCAGCCGCACGGTCTCGGCGCACTTGCCGAGGACCGAGAGCGCATATTTGGCCGGCGCCGGATTGGCCTCAATGAATAGCGCGGTGTGCAGCGGCATCAGCTTGTCTTGCAGCTTGAGCGCGCCCGCATAATCATCTTTGAGGCAGCAGGCCTGGAATTCCGCACACAACCGCGGCGCCACGTTTGATGTCACCGAAATGCAGCCGTGCCCGCCATGAGCCAGGTAGCCCAGAGCGAGCGCGTCGTCGCCCGAGAGCTGATTGAAGTCGGGGCCCATGGCGCCGCGCTGAAGCGAGGCGCGAACGACGTTGCCGGTGGCGTCCTTGACGCCGGCAATGTTCTTGAGCTCGAACAGCCGCTTCATGGTGTCGACCGACATGTCGATCACCGAGCGTGGCGGGATGTTGTAGATGATGATCGGAATGCCGATCGCGTCGTTGATCGCCTTGAAGTGCTGATAGAGGCCTTCCTGGGTCGGCTTGTTGTAATACGGCGTGACCACGAGCACGGCGTCGGCACCGGCCTTCTCGGCGTGCTGGGCGAGATCGATGGCTTCTTTGGTCGAGTTCGAGCCGGCGCCGGCCACCACCGGCACCCGGCCGCGCGCCTGGTCGATGCACCAACCGACGACGTTGTGATGCTCCTCGTGAGACAGCGTTGGGCTTTCACCGGTCGTGCCCACCGGAACAAGGCCGTTGGTGCCCTCGGCAATCTGCCAATCGACGAGCGCCCGGAACGCTTTCTCGTCGACGGCACCGTTCTTGAACGGGGTGACGAGCGCGGTGAACGAGCCTCGGAAATTTGTCTTGGCAGTCATGACACGGATCCCTGGCGCGGCTCGGCGGCTAGCGGAACGCTTGCGGTAGCGGAGCCCACCGTAAGGCATAAATATCGGTTCAGGAGCGGGCTTGAAAGGCCCTTGCGCGGATAATGCCCTGGTTTTGCCGCGAAATACGGCAATTGTCCGGCCGCCTTCAAAAAGCTTAGTAATTCCTCAATCTTACCGGCCGAAGAGATTCCCTTAGAATCGCTGGCGGTGAGTGCCGCGGAGGATCGGTGCCGGTGACCCTTATTCGGCTTTCGCTATTTGTGGCGACCCTCCTGGTCGCGGGGGGAGGAATTTGCGCCGCGCAAACGCAGGTCCCGCTGCCGCAAGCCAAACCGACGGCGATCGCCCCTGCCCCGAAAGCCAAAGCGACCGAGCATAAAGCCACCGAGCACAAAGGCGCCGAGCACAATACGGCCGCGCATAAGGCCACCGAACACAAAGCAACCGAACGCAAGGATCAGGCTCATAAGGGCACGCCCGCGCCGCTGTCGCTTTCGCCCGGCACGCTTCGCGGCGCGGCCACCGCGTCCGTCCCCAATCCCACCGGCCACGCCAACGTCGCTCCCTCTGCCCCGGCCATGCCGCCGCCGCTTTTACGATCGACGCCGGCCTTGGCCATGGCGACGAGCGCGGCGACGTCGCCGCTGGATCTCAACGCGCTCAAACAGGCGGTGGATCTCGTCGGCAAAAGCCGCAGCGACGAAGCCGCCAATCTCGAAAACTCGATTTCCGATCCGCTGGCCCGCAAGCTCATCGAGTGGCTGGTGCTGCGCAGCGACGACACCACCGCGAATTTCGCACGCTACTCAGCCTTCATCGCCGCCAATCCGAGCTGGCCGAGTATCGTCACCTTGCGCCGGCGCGCGGAAGCGGTGCTGTGGCAAGAGCGCAGCGACCCGACGACCGTGCTCGCCTTCTTCAAGACCGACCCGCCGCGCACTGCCAAGGGCAAGTTCGCGCTGGCGCGCGCGCTGCTCTCGCAGGGCGACAGCGCCGGCGCCCATCAGGCGGTCAGCGACGCCTGGCGCGGCGACGCCTTCTCCGGCGATCTCGAAGCCCAGGTCCGCGACATGTTCGCCGGCCTCATCACCACCGAAGACGACAAGGCGCGCATGGACGCCCGCCTCTATGCCGAGGACGACGATGCCGGCTTGCGCGCCGCGCATCATCTCGACGGCACGCAGCTTGCGATCGCCAAGGCGCGCGCCGCGGTCGTCAACAAGGCCGGCAACGCCAAGGCGCTGCTCGAAGCCGTGCCGGCGGCGGCCCAGCACGACCCCGGCTATATTTTCAGCCGCGCGCAGTGGCTACGCCGCGGCGACAAGATCGAGGAGGCCGGCCGCTGGATGATTTCGGCGCCGCACGATGCGGCGGTGCTGCGCGATGTCGATCAGTGGTGGATCGAGCGGCGGGTCCTGGCGCGCAAGCTGCTCGACCTCGCCAACAACAAAATGGCCTATGAGGTCGCCAACGGCGCCGCGGCGCCGATCAACGAGAATTACCGCGCCGATCAGCAGTTCACTGCAGGCTGGATCGCGCTGACGTTCCTGCACGAGCCGGCCGTCGCGCTTGCGCATTTCGCCCGCATCACCGAAGGCGTCTCCAATCCTATTACGCTGGCGCGGGCGTTCTATTGGCAGGGCCGTGCCGCGGAAGCGGCCGGGCACGACCACGACGCCCGCACCTATTATGATAGCGCAGCGCGGTTTCCGACCGCCTATTACGGCCAGCTGGCGCGGGCGCGGCTCGATCTCACCGAGGTCACGCTGCGCCCCTTGCCGGCACAGTCGGCGGATCTTCGTAGCCTCGAAGTCGCGCGCGTGTTCGAGATGCTCTATGCGGTCGACGCCCGCGACGTCGTCGCTTCGATGGCGGCGGACTTGGCCGACAAAGCCAACGATCCGGCGGCGCTAACGACGCTCGCCGAGATCGCAAAACAGCACAACGATGCGCGCGCAACGCTGCTCATCGGCAAAACCGCGCTCGGCCGCGGCTTCCCGTTGGAGCAATATGCATTCCCCGATTTCGGCGTGCCGGATTTCCAGCCGATCGGGCCGGACGTCGAGCGCTACGTGGTCTATTCGATCGTGCGGCAAGAAAGCGCCTTCAACCCCAAAGTCGTCTCCGGCGCCAATGCCTACGGCCTGATGCAGGTCACGCCGCCCGCCGCCCGCGATACGGCGAAGCGATTCAACGTCACGTTCGATCAACGCCGCCTCGCCAACGACGTCACCTACAACGCCCAGCTCGGCTCGGCCGAGCTCGGCAACGACCTCGAATTCTTCCGCGGTTCCTACATTCTGGCGTTTGTCGCCTACAATGCCGGCCGCGGCCGGGCCCGGGACTGGATCGCGCAATACGGCGATCCGCGCGATCCAAAAGTCGACCCGATCGACTGGATCGAGCGCATTCCGATCCTGGAAACGCGCTTTTACGTCCAGCGTGTGCTGGAGAACATGCAGGTCTACCGCGCCCGCTTCGACAACGGCTCACGGCTGTTGATCGACGCCGATCTGCGCCGCGGCAGCTAGCTTCCCTAATCGCCCCGATACGCGTGTATCGCCGACGCGCCGATGCCGGCGCGCGGGTCTGGTTGCTTACCGGCGATTGAGCTAAATTGCGCGGCAACCGGCGCAATGCGCGGTCTGAGCACGACGAAAGGACTCGGCGCAATGGACCAGCCCGTCCAGATGAAACTGAAATTCCGCTGTCCGCCGGAATACGAGGGACTGATACCGCAGCCTATTCCCGCGGTGCGTGGCCTGCCTGACTGGTACAAGACCATGCCGCAAAAGGCGTTCAGCCCGATCCCGTGGCAGGACACCTTCACGCTGAAAAAATGTCCGCCGTTCGTCGATGCGATGACCTACGGCTTTCTCATCCCGCTTACGGTCGATCTGAAGGTGCAGGACGGCGAGTTCAGCTGGGACTTCGACGTGCCGGAAGGCTTCGTCAGCGAATTTTCACGCTCGCCGATCGATTTTCACGACCCGAACCAGGCCACGGGCACGCCGCTGTTCGATGGCGATCGCTTCATCATCAAGTTCACTAATTTCTGGACCATCGAGGCGCCTCAAGGTTACTCGCTTCTGTTCACCCATCCGGTCAATCGCAGCGACCTGCCGTTCACGGCGCTGACCGGCCTGGTCGCTTGCGATACGTTTTTCGACACGCCGGTGCATTTTCCGGCCTATTGGCACGACATGAATTTCAACGGCGTGCTGCCGAAGGGCACGCCGGTGGTGCAGTGCCTGCCGATAAAGCGCGAAAGCTGGACCGGCGAGTGCGCGGCGATGTCGGCCGACGAAGTCGCACGATTGAACGAAATGCGCGGCCTGCTCTTGCGCGAAAGCAACGTCTACCGCCGCCGATACCGGCCATCGCGGCGTTAGCTTCTTGTCCCCTGAAAATATTGCGCGGCCCCGCTCGGCTTGAGCCAAAATCGGCCGTGGCCAGACTTCACCAGGGCTGAAAGCGCATTGCCGTAGTTCTGCGGGTCGCCACGCGTGGCGGCGCGGAAGCACTCATCACCGGCCTCGCGGTCGCCGAGCTCCAACAGACAGTATCCGAGCTGCAGCCACATATCCGCGTCGTTTGGCCGGCTCATCAGGCACTGCCGGAAATATCCGGCCGCCGCCGCGTTGTCGCTGAGCGCCTGATGGGCCTTGGCCAAGCCGAACAGAGCCTCAGCAGAGCCCGCGGAATTGGCTAACGCGCGGCCGAACGCGGTCTTGGCCTCCGCATAGCGTTTGTGCCGGTGCAGCACGTATCCGAGCTGGAGCGAGAGCTGCGGCATCGCCGGCGCGATGTCGAGGCCGCGATTGAACGCCTCGACCGCCTCGTCATCGCGATTGAGGAACGACAGCAGGCTGCCGAACTCGTAGAACGCCGGCGCATGCGGCGGCCGCCGCTTGACCGCACGGCTGAGCCACGACAACGCGTCCTCGATCCGGCCTACCTGACGCAGCACGATGCCGAGCATGGTTTCGATCTGCGGATCGTGATTGCCGCGGGTCGCCGCTTCGAGCGGCGCAACGGCGTCGGCGGTCCTGTTCTGCGTCAACAGCGCGTTGGCCAAAACCTGCAGCGCCGTGACGTTGCGCCGATTGGATTTGAGGACATCGGCGGCGATCCGCTCGGCGTCGGCCGGCCGCCCGCTATTGAGAGCAAACATGGCCCGCTGCAGCGCTTCATCGCCGCCGCTCGCGCCGCCACCGGAGACCGGATGTTCAAGCTTGCTCGTCATCGCGCTCCTCAAGCCGCCGACCGATCATAACGTGCCGTGGCAGGCGCAGGAAATCCACCCGGCGCCGTCGGACAATTGCCGCGCCCGGTCCCGGCAACTAGATTGGCGCCTCCCAAGGCCAATGCGGCTGTCGTGGAGCGGGCTTGATATGACTGGCGGCGGACGCGATGGCAGGAGCATCTTTGTCACCGCGCAGGACGGGCTGCGCCTGCATGTGCAGGAATACGGCAGCCGCACCGCGCCCGGGGTTCCGGTCGTCTGCCTGCCGGGACTTACGCGCAACATGAGCGATTTCGCGGCGCTGGCACCGGCTTTGGCGAACGATTTGGCGCTGCCGCGTCGCGTCATCGCCATCGATTCGCGCGGCCGCGGCCAATCCGACTACGACAGCAATCCTGACAACTACAATCTCGCCGTCGAGCTCGCCGATGTGGCAACGGTTCTGACCGCGCTCGGCGTGCAGCCTGCGGTCTTCATCGGCAGTTCGCGGGGCGGCCTTTTGACCATGCTCATGGGCGTGGCGCATCCGACCGCGATCGCCGGCGCTGTATTGCACGATATCGGCCCGGTGATCGAGCTGAAGGGGCTGGTCCGCCTCAAGAGTTATGTCGGCAAGCTGCCGACACCGCGTAGTTTTGCCGATGGCGCCGAGATCCTGCGTCGGCTGTTCGCCGCGCAATTTCCTTTGGTCACGGCGGAGGGATGGCTCGCGGCCGCGCACCGCACCTGGCTCATGAAGGATGGCGCGTTGACGCCGACCTATGACATCCGGCTGGCGCGGACGCTCGCCGACATCGACATCGAGCGGCCGCTGCCGCCGCTGTGGAACGAGTTCGATTCGCTTGTTCGCCTGCCCATGCTGGTCATCCGCGGCGCCAATTCCGACATCCTGTCGGCCGCAACGGTCGAGGCCATGGCCGCGCATCATCCCGGGATGCAGTCGATCATTATGCCGGATCAGGGCCATGTTCCGGCGCTCGAGGGCGACCTCGCCGCCACGGTGGCGCAGTTCGTCGCCGCCTGCGACGGCAAAGCTTCGCATCAATAGAAGACTTCGCATCAATAGATCTTGCAGAAAGAAAAATCCCCGGCGGAAGGCCCGCCGGGGATCATCGAATTCATCGGTGGGTTCGTTCTGCCAATTTCGATCTAGCCTCTCCCACTTGGCTTCGTTCTGCCAAATCCCGGTGCGGCCTTTTTCCGTTTGGCTTCGTTTTGCCGAAACCCTATCCGGAGAGGACCTACGTGTCGCCTACTGGACCTTGCTCCGCAGCCGGGAAGCGCTGGGCACTTCTGACCTTGGCCTTGATCCTCATGAACTCTTGGATGGCCCGTTTTTGCCGCGACCAGGCCCGGCATTCGTAGCGGTCGAGGCGGACGAGATCGCGATCTGCCGCTTTGAGGGCCTCGTGTTCATCGCGCTGGCCCGCTTCGATTTGCCGCGCGCTAGTTCAAGTATTTGTTTGTCGACCGGCTTCGTTTCGATTACCAGCTCGTCCAGAATGCACGGAAGGATATCGGCTTCCGACATTGCGTAAAGCTACTCAACTTGTACCCTTTTGACCGCTCCTGAAAGCCGGCTGCGCATTCCCTTGGCTATGCGCCAGGTGTCCATGGAGTTCGACGGATGTGTGCGCCCTCGTCGAGGCGGTCTGCTCAAGGGTTACCGCGTTTCGATTACCTCACTTCCGTTTGGGAACTGAACCATACGAGAGCTGGTAGCACCCACAATACCTCAACAAGCGGTGGGTTCGTTCTGCCAAACTACAACTGTTGAGATAACTTTTAGAGAGCTCCCGAAAAGAGGGTAATCACACTCAGCGTCGGAAATGGCCTCCAAGGGTAGCCGTCTTGCATCGTCCCAACGATCGCGACGTACGACTCCACGATGTCGATGCCGAAACCGCTTAGCCCACTCGAAGCAGCAATGTCGTTGCCGACGATTAGGCTACCGGGCTGCGGCTATTGCGGTCGAAGCACAGCGTGATGAACTCACGGATTGCTCGCTTTTGCCGCGACCATGCCCGACGCTGATAGCGGTCGAGCCGGATCAGGTCGTCGATGGCGGCCCTGAGAGCTTCGTATTCGCCGCGCTGCTCGACCAGTTCGCGGTTCTCGATCCGCTTTCGGGCCTGCTCGCGTGTTTGCTCGTCGATGTAGTCGGGTTCTTCCAAGATTGTATAGAGGGCTTCTATGTCGCTGAGACAGTTCGGGTTGTCGTGTTCGAGTATCGGCAGCAACTGCTCCTTGTATTTTTCAAGAAGTTTGGGAAGGCGCGCCTCTTTTTCCCATTCTGCCAGCCAGCCCTCCATGTACCTGGCCATCCCCAACTGAAGCGAGTTGTCCTTCTTCACAAAGGGCACAAGGTAAGGTTCGCGTAGCCGCTCGATAACGGCCACTTGCTGAGCGCGGATGGCGCGGAGCTGCCATCTCATTTCAGCGATTTTCACCGCTTGCGCGAACGCCGCTGGATCGGTGTCGTCGCCACAAAGTGCGCGGGCGAACTCTTCGATCTCGATCGACGGTAAGGGCTGGCGGTGCGTGATCGCCGCCAATCCGTGCCGCAGCGCGTTGCGGCTGGCATCGACTTGCCAGCCGCAGTACGCGGTCCGCAGGACTTGCGGCTATTTCGCCGATTCGCTGCGATTTTGCGGTTCGACGTCATGGGAGCCTGCATCGTCTGCGTGGAACGATCGAGGACGCCTCCGCCTCGCGAGGCGGACCTGTGATCGCCTTGCACTCGCCCTCGATGACGTTCTGAGTGTCCTCGTCGGCCAGTTCGCCCAGGCCGATCCGACAGAGTTCGATCTGTCGGTACGATTCGTTTTTGATCGCGGTCTGGCTGATGACGAGCCGGTTGAGCTTTTCCTGGGAATCGAGCATCGCCAGGAGCGACTTGTTGTGAAGCGTTCCAAGTCGCTACGCTCGAAGATTTCGTCCGCATCCCCAATCCTGTCTTCGAAGTTTTCATGGAGACGCACCGCGTCCGCGACATCTGCCGGAGAACCCGTCAATTTTCGCGCTTCGATGTGTTCCCGGTTTGACGCGCGCAGTTGACGAAGCCGGGCACGTTCGGCCTCGTTGGCTTGCATCTGCAGAGTATGGCGCTCAATCGCCACGGTGGCATGGCGGTAATAGCGGTTGATGGACCATGAGGCGCATACGGAATACCACACGTTCATCACGTCGATCATGTTCCGTGGTTTGCAGCCGCCGCCGTCAAGCGGAACAGCTCCTCAAATGCCCGGGTCCTCGCTGCTCAGAACCGGCGGTTTCCCCATCGAGGCCCGAAGCGAAGCAGTTCCGCCTCGGACAAGGGAGCAATGTCTTTAAACTTCATGGTTTTTCCTCTTCATGGCTCGCCGAATTTTTCGGCCGAGCGTGTGGTTGGTGGATTTGATGTCGCTGGCATGAGAATTTCCGATGGCAAAACCCCATGTCGGCGATCAGCATTTAAGAGACAGGCGTCGACTTATCCGGATCCCGTCCCAATGACCTGGAAGGTGAGCTAACTAAAAGCGCTGCCATCGCCAGGCTCCATGTTAGCTGCCTCACAATCAGTTCACTGCACGGCGGAGGTACTGCCGAAGTCGGCCATTCCGAAACACGCGCTGCAAGCTCGCATTTTCTTGCCATCGCGCTCCTTTTTGTTCGCTCGTCGATTTTTTTGACGAGCCTCGGGTTTGCTCTAAGGGCATCACCGGGCTCTGCAGAGCACCCTGAGATTTGCCCTTTGAAAGCACTGCATCGGGGATCAGCCAGTGCTCTCGCTCTTTTTCCGCAACTCCGCTTCGCTGGGGACCTCTGACTGGTGTTGCGCGTCTGCCGTGCAGCGTGTTGAAGATGGCTGGTCTTGATGCCTGGCGTGGACATTCAACCCGCCATCCCCTGCAAATCCGTCCTCGTGAGAAGCGCCGCATTGTGACGGTGCTTCACGGAAGTACGGCCTGCAATTACGCGGATTATCGGCAGAAAAAATGAATTGAATGGATTACGGTGAAATTCGAACCTAATTTTGAATTCCGTGCCCGAGCGCTCTTTTTAAATGGTTGTCACTGACGAGCCATTTGTATTTTTCACCCTTCCGTGACGCTTTGATCCAAGGTCTAATACCGTTGGACATGGCGGGGTCCGGCGCTCCAGTATCGGCATTGTGTCTGCGGGCCTTACCGCTGTGACCTTCTCGATGTCCGGTCATTGCAAGCAAAACGAGCTCGGCGAACTGATGAAATTTCGAGCTATATATTGTGGGATTTAGATCCAGATACCGACGAGCTCTGGTTGTTTTCAGGTTCGGCCCTGCCCGTCCCCATATTGCTGCTAGTTCGGAAACGTAGCTCACGATGAGGTCGCTGATTTGAGTGCTTGTCTTGGCGCCATTCTCGCTCGCTAGGGCTGCACCTATTGCGATAAAAGGTGCTCTGCTGTGCGGTTTGCATTTTTTGCCGCTTTGAAGCGGGCTACCGCCTTCCTCACATTGTCTTGCGATGTCGCAGGGAGCCCCGAAAAATGAACTCCCTTCAGTGACTCCAAAGCTGCGCGCGAGGGCTCACTGTCCGGAAACGCTTCGAAGGTCCTTCTGGCAGTCTCCAAAATGGACTCAAGGACCTCGACGTCAATTCGCTCTTTGGTCAAGGGAAGAAGCGCCTGATTGAGATCCCGACTAAGTGCTTTAGGACCGCGCTTGATGCATTTTGGAATGCGACTGCAAGCCGTCCGAATTCGCCTATGAGTCCGAATTCTTGCAATGTCGGCTAATCGTTTGTTCTGCCCTGTCACACATCGTCGAGCTTCCAAAACCGATTCCAAGATCACGAAACGGGCTTTTCTATCGGACAGCCCAAGTTCGGAGCTCAGTGTCTCCCAAGCAAAAAAGAGATACGGTGGCCAATTCCGAGCAGGTTGAGAGCGGATTCGTATTCGAAGCCCAGAAAGCGAAATTCGAGCGCGAAAGTTAACGCGTGCTTTTCTACCCATCGGCGTTCTCGATAGTGATTTTGAATGCGGGTCACGATCGATAGAACGATTCGCTGGGTGTCTTGAATTCCCCTAATTTCATTTTTCGAAACTGGCTGCGACATAGGCCTCGGTTTGACTGCAAGTCCCTTTGGATGAATTCGCCGCCCACTGCAACCCAGCGCTTGCAGGCCACGCTCGAATTAATCGCCCTTTTAGTTAGTCCCCTGTTTTAGACGCACGCCTGGCCCTCCCACATCGGCATCGATGAATTCCACGCCCGCGGCCTCGAGCACGCGCCGTATGGCCTGATCATTGACCCGAGTGAGCTTGGTCTCGCTGGCGGTGAGCTCGGCACGCCGGATGGTGGTGACTCCGACTGTAGTCTTCTCGGCGAGCTGTAAGGCGCTCCAGCGGATGAGCGCCCAGGCGGCCCTGATTTGAGCGCTGGTCAAAGGCTTGGGGGACATCTTGACATCACCTCAGGGTATGCACATTTAAGATCATATGATATGTTTAATACAGTACATAGCACATCAGCAGACGTCATTTCGACGAGGAGGGAAAGCATGAAAAATACCATGTGGAAAAAGGGGCGGCAGGACCGGCGCTCCTTCATCGGCGGCTCCGACGCTCGGATCGTCATGGGCAATGATGAAGTTGCCCTGGTGCGGTTGTGGCGGGAGAAACGCGGTGAGGTCGAGCCGGAGGACCTCTCTGGGAATCTGATTGTCCAGCTTGGATCGGTTACGGAGGATCTGAACCGGCGCTGGTATGAGCTCAATTCCGGTCAGGTGATCATCGACATCCAGCGCCGGGTCCGGCATCCGGCAGTCCGCTGGATGGCGGCGACGCTGGATGGACGGGTCGAGGCCAGTGGGGCGGTCTTCGAATCTAAGTTCATGCTGCCCTGGTCATTCTCGGAGGAAGCTGCCGCCGAAAAATACATGCCGCAGCTGCAGCACAATATGTGGGTGGTGGCGGCAAAGTCGGCGGTGCTCTCGGTCATCACCGGGGGCGGCAAATGGGTGGAGATCACTGCCTTCGCCGATCCGCTCTATCAGCACCTTATCGTCACCGCGGAACGGAAGTTCTGGCGCTGTGTCGAGAGTGGCGAGCCGCCTCGGCTGTTTGGCATCGAACCGCCCAAGCCACGGATTGAGGCGATCCGCATCGTCGACATGAGCACGTCCAATGCCTGGGCGGAGTTCGCAGCCACATTCTCGCGGACCCGTTCGGCGCACCTCGAACATGAACAGGCCAAGGCGGAACTGAAGGGTCTGATGCCGGAGGATGCCAAGGAGGCGATCGGCCATGGCATCCGGGCCAAACGCTCAAAGTCGGGGGCGGTGAGCTTTGATGTCCTCAGCGTGGAGGGTGGTCATGCATAGGTCCAGTCCATCCATCGCCAGCCTGGCGGCTGCCCTGGCCAAGGCGCAGGCCGAACTGGTCAATCCGGAGAAATCCCTGGTCAGGACCATTCGGGACGCCGGTGCGACTGAGCGCTCGTTCCGCTATGCCTCGTTATCGAGCGGGCTAGATATTGTGCGTAAGACTTTGGGCCAGCACGAGATTGCGACCGTGCAGACGACCGCCATTGACCAGTCGACTGGTACGGTCAATCTGACCACCGTGCTGGCGCACGCCTCGGGAGAATGGATCGCCTCAGATTGGCCGGTCTGCGCTATCGCTGAAATCGCCACCCCACGTCGGATGGGAGCGGCGCTAAGCTATGCCCGCCGCTATGCCTTGTTCACCCTGGTCGGGATTGCCGGCGACGACGATGTCGACGCGCCCGACCTCGCGACGCCGCAGCAGCAATCACCGGGACCTGAGAGGCAAAAAGGAAACGGTGCGCTCAATGGCGGCAAGATCCATGCGCCCTACCCTCCGGCTGGGCGCTCGACTGAAATGGCCCGTTTGGTTCCGCGTGAGCCGGCGTTCGACCTTGATGCCTCGGCAGAGCTTCGCGATCGCCTGCTAAGCGAAATCAATGTACTCGCATCCGGGGACGACGCCGCGCTGTGGGCGCACCGGTCCCTACCACAGAAGAACAGGCTGATTGCGGCTGATGCCCAACGTGTGGAGCAAGCCTTCCAAACGACGATGATGTCCTTTCCCTCACCGGCAGAGCCACCCACGTCGAGGCAACGTGCCAGCTCCCCATGCGTCATCGGCATGGTGATGCTCAGCCAGCAGTCGCCGACAGCGTGAGAAATTTTGCCGCCGTGGCTGGGTTGACGCCCGGCGGCAATTTCATCGTGCGATAGCTGTCCTGCGCCAGGGCGAGATTAACGCCGAGCTTTCTGAAAGCGGCGGCCCAGGGCTTGATCGACGTCAATTTCTTGGCGTGCTCCCAGAACAGCTGTGCTGATACCGGCGGAGCGGCGGCAGCGCCATCGCTGTTAGGAGCGGCGGCGCCATTGGCCGGCTGGGCGCCGCGAGAGCGCCATCGACGGACGCACCACGCGGCACCAAGCTAAGGAATATCGCAATCGCGCCGCGCAATGATCGAATGCGTTTCGGCAAGGCTCAACCCGCCGGCGTCGCCTTGGCTGCACGCAAAGTGTAGTCGACGACCTCGCTGGCAAGGCGGCGCTGACGAAGCATGTCTTGGTTGCTGACTTCGTCCGCAGACAATGCTGTGCGCACGTCGTAGAGCGTGCCATTGATATCGCGCCCGTCGGTGGTGTGCATGACGGCATGCACTAGCGACCCGACGATTCGCGTGTTGCCCAGATGCAGGTACAGCTCGCCCTTTACGTGCTTGGCGCCGCGGCGGGTCAGGTGCCCAAACACGCCGATGAAGGCAAACACCCCTGTCGCCCCGATCTCAGTCAGGTCGCAATCACGCTGGTGCAGACGGCCTATCGCGTGCCTGGAGACATAGGCGAGATTGACGTCGCTGATCAGCGACCGCCCGCCCTTGGTTGTCGGTTATTCGAACCGAGGAGTAATTCCTTCGAGTGGAATCGCGGAGACCGTAGTAGTCCATCTCTGACCCACGCTAACCGGCATTGCGTGCGTCAATGTTCCTGTTCAACTGGCTTGATCAGGAAATTCTGAATGCCCTGGTATCGCTGATAGGTGTCAACGACGTGGTAGGACTCGCCTGCGCACCAATCCAGAAAAGCGCGCAGCTTGGAGTCCCAAACTTCGATGAAGATCGTTGGTTGCCATCGCCTGATTGTCTCAGACAACCCTGAAAGAACGTCGACCTCCATTCCTTCGACATCAATCTTGATGAATGAGATCGGCTCGTTCAAAAGAAGAAAATCGCCATCAATTGCCTCTATGCCACCGGACTTGTCTTCGTAATAGCACGTGCCGCCAAGGTTGTTTGCATCGGACGTTTCTTGCCTCAACCGGCTTTTCGCAGCTCCCAGCGCGATCCCAAGAAAGCGAGTATCAACATTCTTGCAGTGGTTTAGGGCAAGATTTTTCTTGAGGATTGAGATTGCTGTTAGATTAGGCTCGAAGACGATAATTTTCGGTGATTTTGTGAATCGTGAAATGTAGATCGCATGGTTCCCAATGTTCGCCCCGATATCAACGAAAGTTCCCCCGTAGGTGTAATGTTGTTTGATGAGATCAAGCTCTTCCGTCTCATAAAAAGCACCTTGGTAATGGAAATTCATGATCGAATCTTCGCGGTTCGTGACGAAAAATCTGATCGTCTCACCGCCGATTTTTGTCTCCGTGATAGTTCCTTCGGTATCTTGCGACGCCGAAAGACAAGCTGTCGCATCCGGCTCCCGCGCAAGAATGCCCGATGGCAACCGCTCCACATCCTCCAGCGCGCTCCTCACCTCAGCAGCAGCGACCGTCGCGATCCAGCTTTGGCTGTCGGCCACGCCGTAGGAAATCAGAAGACGCGTGCCGTCTGGATGCCAAGCCAAGCCGGCTGCGAATTCGAGGCCCTTCTTGTGGAAAAAGAACGGGCGACTCACGCGGCCTAGCTTGTTGGCCCCATCAAACCAGACGAACCGATGTTGATAAAAGCGCCGATTGGCGTCTGGTTTCCACTGGACTTCGTGAATCAAGGCGAGCCATCCGTCTTCAAACGCGATTAGCTGCGTGCTGCCCCTGAATTGATGGGCCGAGATGGCGGGCGTGCTCTCGTGGATCGTACGGCCTTGGTCGTCCACCACTCGGGTCGGGTCGCAAAGATAGACAAACTGCAGGTTGCCGCCGTCGATCTGCGGCATCCAGTTCTTCTCGTGGACCTTGGGGCCCTTCGGACGGAGCACGCGCCAATCGGTCAAGCGGCACTCCCCGGATGCACTGTTGTCAATGCGCGCCAAAACCTGTTCGCACCATCCTTCCGGTGTCAACTCGCGCACGCATGCGCTGCACCAGAGTTCGCCGCGCCAGTGAAATAGGCGCATGTCCTCAAAACCGAGCACGCCCGTGTAAAGAGGCTCCGGCATATCGACCGGCGGAAGGATTTCGGTTGCCGATCGAACGTCTAGCTCATTGGTCAAGCTCACCAGGAAATTGCGCGTCTGGATGGGCGCGCCGTCACTGGTATTGTAGTGAAGACCATCCTCTGTCACGGAGTAGTTGACGGTGCGCTGTACCATCACAATCTGCTCGTCCACGCGCGTGACCGAAGGATTTGTTGATCGGTAGTCGTCAGGCGGGGTGAAGGCGACCTGAAGCGCAGTGAAAGAGGGCATCGTCGATTTGGCGGGTTGGAGATAGAATAACAGGTTCGACCTCGCGAGTTCGCGTGTCCCGCCGGGGATAGCGCGATTCATTGCGAGCCAGTTGCACGCCGCAAAACCGCGATCCTTGCGGACAGGGTCGCGGGCGTAATTGGCCGCGATCGAATACTCCTCCTGCAGCCCAGCCTTGTAGATGAATTCTTCCACAAACAGGATGTCATCCTCAGGCCACTTTATGGCCAGCCCCGCCTCCGAGAACAGCACGCTGGCATCGTTCATCCCCCTTTCGCGGTAAAATAGTGCGAGGTCGTAAAGCGGTTCTGCGCGCCGCGGGCGCTGGTTAAAAGCCGCCAACGCCGATCGCAAAAACCCGGCATCGTCGCCGAGCTTTCGCCGGCAGCGCGCCTCCTGCAGTCGGGAGTTCCAGGCTTCCTCGTCCCAGCCGCCCATCTCGGCTCGCTTGGCATAGGCTTGCGCTGCCTCCGCTGTGCGCCCAGCATCGCGGTAAGACTGCGCCAAGTAGAACCAGTGGCGAGGATTGTCTGGCTCCTGCTCGAGCGCTTCCAGCAGGAGCTTGATGTCGCGCTCGAACTTGTCCACCCGATTTGAGCCGCTCGCGTGGTCCTTGTACCAGATCCCAGGTAGTTCCTTCACGCCTCCTGGAACATCAAGGTATTCATGCGTCACGCCGTGGTAGCGTGCGCCCGCTGTCCTCTGCACGAGGCGGGTGTTCCAATAGGTGAAGCCGGATTCCGCCCGCTGCAGGAGACGGTAGCCCGGTGCTTCCAGCCGGTCACGGAAGCTGCCGTCCTCCACCACTAACTCCATGTCTGCATCGGCGAGCAGCAAATAGTCATACGCGAGCGGTGAAGTATAGGCGCAATCCAGCGCAGCGTTACGCGCCTGCTCGAAATTCCGGAACGGGAAGCTATGCAATTCGCCCGGTTTTTTACGAGCGGCAAAGAACGATTTGATAAAGTCCTGGGTGCCATCGGTAGAGCCAGTGTCGCCGATGACCCAGCAGTCGATGTAGTCAGTGAGGGCGCCGAGACAGCGCTCGAGATTCGCTGTCTCGTTTCGCACAATCATATTGAGGCAGAGCACGTTGTTCATATTCGACTATTTGGCATTTTGGCCGCCACGGCCAGGGAGATGAGAAGAGCACGACGTCATCTTACAGTTCCTCCATCGGGGCCCCACGCATAGTAAGTTCCGCCAATTAAGATTAACCTGCAAAAGCACAGTAATGTGAATTACATCAATGCCGATTATTGATCTATGTCATTGCATTTCCGTGGTGCTCGATCTTACCATTAAAAATATGTTGCTCTCGCGCAGCTCACGGTGGTGAGATGAGAGCGGAGAAAATCTGCATACCATGGTCGAGACCGCAGGCGCAGTTGGAGAGTTGGTCGAAGTCATGAACGGTTGGCTGATCAGAATCCGCGGATGGGAGACTTCGGAGCCGATCCGGCTCTTTGCCGCCGCCGAGAGCGACCCGCGAGCCGCGTTGGTGGCTGTTCAGAGGGCGACCGGCGCCGCACCGAAATTGTGCGTCGAGACCATAGGTCAGCTTTCATCGCAGTCCTTTAGCGAGCTTAAGCTTGAGCGCGGCCAAGTTCGCGATCTGTCGCCGCGTGACGAGCGGGATAGCGGCCGCTCGGATTTTTTCTTAGATCAAACCTGGGACTGCAACAGTAGAGTACCCGAGTAGTGGCCACCTTCGGCGAAGTCACTATCACAGGCCAAGTGTCCTCCGGCAACGGGGAGGTGTGGATTGCGCTGGTGTCGATCACTGGCGGCGTGCCCACTTTGACGTTGCTCGGCTCCACGGATGCGGTGCAACAGGTGGGCGGGAACGCCGATCCCTTTGCATTTCAGGTCTTTGTTCCAACGCCCCCACCCGGGACGGTCTACGCATTCGAAGTATTTAAAAACGTTAATATGAGCAGTACCGAGGCCGCGACGCTACGTCTCACGACCTCAGATGGTTCGACTTATTCATTTGTACCCGCGGCCGTCACTGGCTTTACCAGCACTTCAGGCGCTGTCACCAGCAGCATCGTAGCTATTCCCGCTGACACTGGTGTGGCGGGCCCCACAGGGGCGACTGGCGCCACAGGTGCGACGGGAGCAAGGGGCGCGAGCGGAGCAACGGGCGCGACTGGCGCGACGGGAGCATCAGGCGCCACTGGCGCAACAGGTTCGACTGGTGCGACGGGTGGCACAGGTGCCACTGGCACGAGCGGAGCCACAGGCGCGACGGGAGCAACGGGCGCGACCGGAGTATCAGGCGCCACTGGCGCAACAGGTTCGACCGGTGCGACGGGTGGCACAGGTGCCACTGGAGCGAGCGGAGCAACGGGCGCCACTGGCGCAACAGGTTCGACTGGTGCGACGGGCAGTACAGGTGCCACTGGCGCAAGCGGAGCAACAGGTGCCACTGGCGCGACGGGTGCGAGCGGAGCAACTGGAGCAACAGGCGCGACGGGCGCAACAGGCGCGACCGGAGCAACGGGCGCAACAGGCGCGACCGGAGCAACGGGCGCCACGGGAGCAACTGGCGCCACGGGAGCATCGGGCGCGACGGGAGCATCGGGCGCCACTGGCGCAACAGGTGCGACTGGTGCGACGGGCGCTACGGGTGCCACTGGCGCAAGCGGAGCAACAGGTGCCACTGGCGCGACGGGTGCGACGCGGAGCAACTGGAGCAACAGGCACGACGGGCGCAACAGGCGCGACCGGAGCAACGGGCGCCACAGGCGGGACCGGAGCAACAGGTGCCACTGGAGCAACAGGCGCGACCGGAGCAACAGGCGCGACGGGCGCGACGCGGAGCAACGGGCGCCACAGGCGCGACCGGAGCAACAGGTGCCACTGGAGCAACAGGCGCGAGCGGAGCAACAGGCGCGACGGGCGCGAGCGGAGCAACGGGTGCCACGGGAGCAACTGGCGCGACGGGAGCATCGGGCGCGACGGGAGCAACGGGCGCGACCGGAGCAACGGGCGCCACTGGCGCAACAGGTGCGACTGGTGCGACGGGCGGTACAGGTGCCACTGGCGCGACGGGTGCGACCGGAGCAACTGGAGCAACAGGCGCGACGGGCGCAACAGGCGCGAGCGGGAGCAACGGGCGCAACAGGCGCGACCGGAGCAACGGGTGCCACTGGAGCAACGGGCGCGACCGGAGCAACGGGCGCCACGGGAGCAACTGGCGCGACGGGAGCATCGGGCGCGACGGGAGCAACGGCGCGACGGGTGCGACCGGCGCGACAGGAGCAACAGGCGCGACTGGCGCGACGGGCGCGAGCGGAGCAACAGGTGCCACTGGAGCGACGGGCGCGAGCGGAGCAACGGGCGCCACTGGCGCGACGGGCGCGAGCGGAGCAACAGGTGCCACTGGTGCGACAGGCGCGAGCGGAGCAACGGTGCCACTGGTGCGACTGGTGCGACTGGCGCGAGCGGAGCAACGGGCGCCACTGGTGCGACGGCGCGACCGGAGCAACGGGCGCCGACTGGTGCGACGGGCGCGAGCGGAGCAACTGGCGCGACGGGCGCGACCGGAGCAACGGGCGCCACTGGTGCGACGGGCGCGAGCGGAGCAACGGGCGCCACTGGAGCAACAGGCGCGACCGGAGCAACGGGCGCCACAGGCGCGACCGGAGCAACAGGTGCCACTGGTGCGACAGGCGCGACGGGCGCGACCGGAGCAACGGGCGCCACTGGCGCAACTGGCGCGACCGGAGCAACGGGCGCCACTGGCGCGACGGGCGCGAGCGGAGCAACAGGTGCCACTGGTGCGACGGGCGCGAGTGGAGCAACGGGCGCCACTGGTGCGACAGGCGCGAGCGGAGCAACGGGCGCCACTGGTGCGACGGGCGCGACGCGGAGCAACCGGAGCGACGGCGCGACGGGAGCAACAGGCGCGACGGGCGCGAGCGGAGCAACGGGCGCCACTGGTGCGACGGGCGCGAGCGGAGCAACGGGCGCCACTGGAGCAACAGGCGCGACGCGGAGCAACGGGCGCGCACAGGCGCGACCGGAGCAACAGGTGCCACTGGTGCGACAGGCGCGACGGGCGCGAGCGGAGCAACGGGCGCCACGGGAGCAACTGGCGCTACGGGAGCATCGGGCGCGACGCGGAGCAACGGGCGCTACTGGCGCGACGGGCGCGAGCGGAGCAACGGGTGCCACTGGTGCGACGGGCGCGAGCTGGAGCAACGGGCGCCACTGGCGCGACGGGCGCGACCGGAGCAACGGGCGCCACTGGTGCGACGGGCGCGACGCGGAGCAACAGGTGCCACCGGTGCGACAGGCGCGACCGGAGCAACTGGTGCCACTGGTGCGACGGGCGCGACGCGGAGCAACGGGCGCCACTGGCGCGACGGGCGCGACCGGAGCAACGGGCGCCACGGGAGCAACTGGCGCGACGGGAGCAACGGGCGCTACGGGAGCAACGGGCGCGACGGGAGCAACAGGCGCTACTGGCGCGACGGGCGCGAGCGGAGCAACGGTGCCACTGGTGCGACGGGCGCGACTGGAGCAACGGGCGCCACTGGCGCGACGGGCGCGACCGGAGCAACGGGCGCGACGGGCGCAACGGGCGCCACTGGAGCAACAGGTGCCACTGGCGCAACGGGCGCGAGCGGAGCAACGGGTGCCACTGGCGCGACCGGACGCAACAGGCGCGACGGGAGCAACAGGCGCGACGGGAGCAACAGGTGCCACTGGAGCAACGGGTTCGATCGGTGCGACGGGTGACACCGGCGCAACCGGTCCGGCTGGCGCTACGGGAGGGGATGACTTCCGACATGGGCCAATGGCGGCAGTGGCCAGCGATCCACTAACGACGTCGATCCAGCACTCGACGCTGCTCGGTCAAATTAGTGGAACCACTGCTGCCTTCCTCAGCAGTTCGGGAGCGCTCAACTCGCCCTCGGCAGTTGGGCTTGTCGATCCGACCGACAATAGTGGTTCGGGCAATGTTTCCAGTCAGCTAAGTGGTGGGCAGTTGATGACCGACCTGACAACAATTGGCTCGCTGGCCGGAATCTCCACAAGCGGCTCCAGTCAACCTACATCGGGTGTCGCGACGCAAGTGACGCCGGTCGCGGGTGCGGACGTGGCCCTGGGCCAACCGGATAACTCAGCCTCAAGCCTAGCGACCCCGTCACAACTGCAAGGGAGACACGGGTCCGGTGCGTAAAAGGCAGGGAATTTGCGAAGGTGATAGATTCGCGAACGCTCCGTCACTTCGATTTTCTCTGGGCTTCTTGTTAAAGGAGTGATCGTGGGCGGTGAGGATGAGCCGGTGAGAGAAAATTCCGGGCCGCTCGACCCCACAAGCCTGATTGCGGGAGCTGTCGGCATTCACGAGGAGGATACGACCAACACGAATCCCGGCGGGGCGGTTGCCTCGACCGGGAGTCGTCTCGGACCGCGACTGCGGGCTATGGTGCAAGCCGCCCGCTATCATGGAATCGAGTTGGATGCGAACGACTTCAGACCGTCACCAGGCGAGGCCGTACCGTCGCCGACAGCACTGTCCCTTTGGGCGCAAAATTGCGGACTATGGGCCCGTGCTGTGCGACTGCGCTGGCGGCACCTGCTTCGGCTCAATGATGCCGGGCCGGTCGTGCTGCTGTTCAAGGATGGCAGTGCCGGTCTGCTGACTGGCGCCGATACCAACCAAATGGCGGTTTTTGTTAAAAATCCGGAGGCGCCGGTCGACACGGCGCCCATCGCGGTCGATGAACTGCGACTGTCACAGGTCTGGGCGGGCGAGGCGATCCTTCTGCGAGCCAGTCGTGGCAGTGTGGCGGCGGACGCGCCATTCAGCCTGCGCTGGCTCCTGGACTTGGTACTTCAGGAGCGCCGATCGCTCAGGGACATCGCGATTGCCTCATTGACGATCAGCATTCTAACAATCTTCCCCCCGCTCCTGGTCATGGCGATGGTGAACAAGGTGCTGCAGTTCCACAGCCTCTCGACGCTGGTGCTGCTCTCCGTCATGATGGCGATCGTATTCGCCTACGAGACGTTTCTTGGGTATGCGAGGCGACTGATCATTGCGGTCGTCGGAGCAAAACTCGATGCCAAGCTCAATCTGCATGTGTTCAATCGCCTGCTCCGACTGCCGCTCGACTACTTCGAGCGGCATCCGGCCGGCGAAACAATGTTCCTCATATCCCAGGTTTACAGGGTTCGGGAGTTTCTGACCGGACGGCTGCTCACCACTTTTCTCGACCTCGCCACCCTCTGCGTGCTGCTGCCGTTCCTGTTCTATATCAACGTTGTCCTGGCATGGATCGTCCTCGCCTGTGCGGTCGCCATCACGTTGATCATCGTCGCATTTCTCAAACCGCTGAGGGAAATGTATGGCCACGTGTCGGCCGCTGAGACCTGGAAGTCGGCGACGCTGGGCGAGACGATCGTCGGCATTAAAACAGTGAAAGCCCTGGCATTGGAGGTCCAGCGTAAGGCCCTGTGGGACGAGCGAATTGCCGAGGCCGGCAAATGGCGGCTTGCTTTTGCGCGGTTGGCGAACTGGCCACAGACTTTGGTCAATCCGATCGAGCGCATGATGGCGCTCGGCACGATGATGATTGGCGCCTACATCGTTTTGAATGATCCTGCGGGCTATCTGACTGGGTCGCTGTTCGCGTTTCTCATGCTGAGCCAACGGGTGGCGCAGCCGCTTGTGGGCTTGGCGCGATTGGTGGAGGATTACGAGGAGGTAGGGGCTGCGATCGGACAGATCGGGTCGGTATTGAACCGTCCATTAGAGAGCGCAGACCGATCCGTCGGATTGCACCCGAAATTTGTTGGGGCCATTGACTTTCACGAGGTGACCTTCACCTATTCCGGCTCCAGGGTTCCGGCGCTCGATCGGGTAACCTTTTCGGCTCCCGCCGGCACCATGCTGGGGATCGTCGGGCGCAGCGGCTCGGGCAAATCAACCGTCACTCGTCTGCTGCAAGGAATTAATCGCGATTATACCGGTTTCGTGAAGATCGACGGATCAGATCTGCGAGAAATAGATCTGCGGCATCTACGCCAAAGCCTCGGCGTAGTTCTCCAGGACAATTTCCTCTTCCGCGGCTCGGTCCGAGACAACCTGATTGCCGGCCGCCCTGGGTTGACATTGGAAGACGCAGTTCAGGCTGCTCGCCTTGCGGGTGCTGAAGAATTTATTGAGCAAATGCCGCACGGCTACGAGACCTATATCGAAGAGGGATCGGCAAACATATCCGGCGGGCAACGTCAGCGACTCGCGATTGCGCGGGCACTGATCTGCAATCCGCGCATTCTGATATTGGACGAGGCAACTAGTTCGCTCGACCCCGAGAGCGAAGCGGTGGTGACCTCCAATCTCCTGCGCATAGCGAACGGGCGGACGATGATCATCGTCTCCCACCGTCTGACATCGTTGATCGAATGCGACAACATAATGGTCCTGGAGCAGGGCAAGGTCGTGGACATCGGCCCCCACACACAGCTGGTTGAGCGTTGCGCAATTTATCGGCAGCTCTGGGCGCAGCAGAATCGCCATCTCGATGGCCGGGGTCCGCGGCCGGCTGTCACCCCGCATCTTACGGCGGGCGGGAGGGCGGGAAAATGAACGAGGCGAAGTCAAATGCAGTGGCGATTTTCGGGCGTCGCGCCGCGCGAAATGACCCGATCTCACCGGTAATTCTTGAATTTCAGTGGCCGTCCACAGCGATCGTTAATGCCACCGTGCCGCGCTCGGCCCGGGGCATCGTTTGGGTCGTGGCAAGCATGGTCTTCGCGCTCATCGCAGCAATGGCCATCATTCCGATCGACCAAGTGGTGACCGCGCGCGGTATTGTGGTGTCGGGGTCGCCGACGATCCTCGTGCAGCCGCTGGAAACTGCCATCGTGCGCACGATCGATGTTCATGAAGGACAGGAGGTGCGGGCAGGCCAGTTGTTGGCACGGCTCGATCCAACCTTCGCGGCCGCCGATCTTGCTACGCTCGAGGCGCAGGTCCAAAGCCTCGATGCTGAGGTCGCGCGATTGCGCGCAGAGGCCGATGGCAAACCATTCACCTATGGAGGGGTCGATCCCGATTGGCTGTTGCAGGCAGCTATCTATGGCCACCGCGCGGCGGAGTTCGATGCGAAAGTCGAGAATTACGATCGCCGCATTGAAGAGTTATCGGCGGTGATAGAACGATCTCGCTCCGATGCCGCGGCCTACATGCAGCGCCTCGGTGTTGCGCAGATTATCGAGGGGATGCGGGTACAGCTTGAGGCGAAAGCAGCGGGCAGTAGGCTCAATACGCTCCTGGCAACAAACTCGCGCGTGGAGATGGAGCGTGCACTCGCAAACGCCAAGCAGACGGAAGAGGCAGCAAAGCGCCAGCAGGATGCGCTCGTCTCAGATCGCGCCGCCTATATCCGAGGTCGCCAAGCAGAGATATCACAAAAGCTTTCCGACGAGAGCGTAAAGGCACATGACGCTCGCGAGCAATTGAGCAAGGCACAGCTGCGGCGACAATTGGTCGAGTTGCGCAGCGAAGCGGACGGCGTCGTGCAGTCGGTGTCAAAGGTGTCGGTTGGCTCGGTAATGCAACCAGGCCAGCAGTTCATCACGCTGGTTCCGGTCAATGCGCCGCTTGAGATAGAAGCCAACATTTCCGGCCACGAGAATGGTTACGTGCACGTCAAGGATCGAGTGGCAATCAAGTTTGACACATTCCCTTATACCCAATACGGCATGGCCGATGGCAGGGTACGAATTCGTCAGCCCCGATAGCTTCAGCGCGCAATCCGAGGCGCGCAATCCTACAAGTACCGTCCCGGTAACGACGTCCGAGCCGTTCTACCGAAGTCGGATTTCGATCGAGCGTGTGGGATTGCACAACATAGATGGGTTTCGGATTGAACCGGGCATGCCCGTAACGGTCGATATCATGGTCGGAAAGCGAACGGTGCTGCAGTATCTTCTCGAGTTGGTATTGCCGATTGCGCACGAGGCACTGCGCGAGCCGTAGCACTACCAGTTGCGACGCGGTCCCGAAAGAATAAAAGCCATGATTGTTGAACGCTTGATCAACTTCATCTGGCCCGCGACCGCTCTGCGCCGGGCAATCAGGCTCATTGAACGGAAGAAGTTTACGATAGCTGTTCCATTGCTGACGCGCGCTGCCATGGCGGGCATGCCGGAGGCGGAGTACCGCATCGCGCGATGCTATCTCGAAGGTGCGGGTTTGCCGCCAAGCCAGTCAGAAGCCGCGTGTTGGCTCGAGCGCGCCGCTTCGCACGGCTGGACGACAGCGCAGACAGAGTTGGCAGCGCTTTGCCTGCGCGGATCCACCGGAGGACTCGGTGATGCAGGTGCAGATCGGCTTTTTGCCGGCAACGGCCGGTCCGATCCTGACTTTGAGATCGCATTGAAATGGGCACGTCGGGCGGCAGAGGCCGGCTCACCGGAGGGTCAAGCGCTGCTCGGATACATCCTCATATATGGTCCACAGCATATGCGGGACTTAGACGATGGACATCAATGGTACGCGCGCTCGGCAGCGGGGGGATGTCCGCAAGGGCACCTAGGCTATGCGCTGTCACTGGCGGCGCATGCCAAGGACGAGAAAAGCCGGCGACAGATCGCCGACGAAGTGTGCTTCGCTGCAGCAGCGGAGTTGCCGACGGCAATCTATCTATTGGGAGTTTTAACAGAGAATGGCGTCGGTGTGCCGCAAGACGCAGCAGCCGCGGTCAAGCACTATTCCATCGCCGCCAGTAGAGGGCACCGTACCGCTCAGGCCAAGTGGGGCCTTGCGCTGATCGAGGGGCACTATGTCCCGCAAGATCTGATTGCAGGCGAATCGTGGCTTCGGCGCGCGGCACTCGCCGGCGATGCGGAGGCGGCAATCCTGGTGGCCAATCTCTATATGAAAGGGCCCACTGCCGCCGAACTATGCCCAGGCGGCAAACTGGTATCGACGGGCAGCCGAAGCAGGCGACCCGGCGGGTGCTCGCGCTCTCGGCTCGCTTTACTTGACAGGCGCCGGTGTCGTGCGGGACGACGTGGAGGCGATGCGCTGGTTGCGAATTTCTGGCGAGGCTGGTGATCGAGCCGCCCAGCTGGACTTGGCCAATTTAGTGCTGCAAGGCGTTGCAGCTCCGGATGATCCAGTGCGCGTCGCAGAATGGTTCGAGCAAGCCGCCTTGTCCGGCGACCTCGCGCGGCGTTCAATCTCGGCCTCTGTCTGGTCAAGGGCGTTGGAGTCGAGCCGGACGATCAGCGCGCGGCAGAATGGTTGCGCCGCGCCGCAGAAGGTGTGCCGGAAGCGCAATTCATGTATGGGCGAATGCTTGCCGATGGGCGGGGCGTAGCGCCTGATCTCCAAGGCGCTCGAGCCTGGTTCGAGCGAGCAGCCGATGCCGGCATGACAGATGCCCAGGTTGCACTCGCAGAAATGATGGTCAATGGTCGCGGAGGTCCATCGTTTCCTGACGACGCGCTTATTCTATTTGAGAAGGCGGCCGCCAAAGACCATGCGGGCGCGATGTTTGCTCTGGGCGCGATGCACGGCGGGGGATACGGTCTCGCCATGGATCGGGTCACGGCCCAAAAATGGTTCCGCGCTGCTGCCGAACTAGGCCACGGCCACGCTCAGGTGATGCTCGCCCGCTACCTAGCGATCGGTGTCATCGGCGAGCCAGACCGCGCGGAAGCTCATATGTGGTTGGAGCGCGCCGCCGCGCAGGGTATTGGCGAGGAGGTCTCTGACCTCACGATGGCTGCACCTCAGGGAGAGTGGTGAATGCTGCTCTGTGCGGAAACCGCTATAGCAGCGACACAGGCATCGAACCATACGCAGATCGGGGTCTTTCCAATGACACGCACCACCATCGTCATGGCGGCGGGGCTCGCGGTTGCCGTCATGCTTCCGGCCGCATCCGCACAAGCTCAGGCTCCCCGCACCTTCGTCTCGGCAGCAGGCAGTGACAGCAATCCGTGTAGCTTCGCCGCGCCGTGCCGGCATTTCCAAGCCGCAGTGAACGCGACTAGTCTCGGGGGTGAAGTCGATGCGCTTGACCCAGCCTTGGCGTTCGATGGTGATGGCCTGGGCGGTGGTGATCGGACCATAGCCGCCCCGGGCGATGAAACTGCCCACGCAATCGTTGATCGCGTAACGCGAATGGTCGCGCCAGTAAAATCCGCCTCCAATCCATTACTGGCATTATTGGCGATTGTGGAGCTCCGCACCATGACGCTTTCCATCGTTCCGCCGCCCGAAAAAGCCTCGATGCCGGATCCAGCGTTGTTTGCGCTCACGTTGTCGCTGACGGCCATATTGACAGTCTGGGTAACGGCACCAACGAATATCCTATTACCCAATTGTTTTCGGCCTCAACGTGTGAGATTCGATCCGGGAAGTTCTTGAGTTTGATGAATCGGATGTGATTTATTGGGTGGTGCACGACTCTCTGAAACTATGGAAATGGGATGCCACGTTGGAACGCATCCACCATGCACTCTACGTCGCGGTACGCGAACAGGTCGGACGTGAAGCAAGTCCGACAGTAGCGATTATCGACTCGCAAACCGCGAAGGGCGCTCAAAAAGGGGGTCTTGGCTCGATCCTTCAGGCTACGACGCGGGCAAGAAGGGCAAGCAGGACCGGGACGGCGCCTTCCCGCTGTTGCGCCGGGCAAGACGCGCAGTTTAGCGAAGCGAAACCATTTTGCGTTATAAGCTCGGACAGCCCAAAAGTGTCCGGCACAGAACGAACCACTGGACGTCGAGATCATTTTAGCGGAACGAACCCACGCCAAGCATTACCGAGGGGACGATGGCACTAGATGCGGTATGGCAAAGCGCAGCCGTTTGGGGTTGTGACCTCGGACACCGTAGAAGTGAGTTTTAGTAGAACGAGCTTACCGCACGTCGAAATCGCAGGTTTTTTTGGCAAAACGAACCCACGCCTGTGTTACCGCTCAGACGATGACACTAGGCGCGGAAATGATGGTCAATGGTCGCGGAGGCCCACCGCTTCCTCACAACGTGCTTGTTTTGTTTGAGAAAGCGGCCGCCAAAGACCATGCGGTCGCGATGTACGCGGGGCCATGGATCGGGGCCGGCCCAAAAATGGTTCCGCGCCGCTGCCGAATTAGGTTCACGGCACGCCTAGGCGATGCTCGCCCGCTACCTGGCGATTGGTGTCGTCGGCGAGCCTGACCGCGCGGAAGCTCAGAAGCTCATATTTTGTTGGAGTGCACCGCCGCGCAGGGTTATTGGCGAGACCAACTCTGACCTCACGATGCCCGCACCTCAGCGAGAGTGTTGAATGCTGCTTTCTGCGGAAGCCTTTTTAGCAGCGAACTAGGATCAGAACCTCCAGTTGAGCCTCTCGAGTATCTCCACGGTGTTCGGCTGAATTGCCTGCGTCACGGGCGTGAAGACGAAGGGAGCAAAGCCTAACGCCAACGTGCCGCCATTAAATGTATGGCTGCCGTACCGAGTGTACCGGGCCTCGACCCCGAGGCTCATATGGTCCCAGAACGCGTATTCGAGCCCACCACCGATGGTACCACCAGTAAGGGTCGCGCGTTCGGTCGCCGAGGTTGCGGGAGCATCTTCGAACGGAGTGAAGTTTGCCCCTGCCTTGACGTCGGTCCACGCCCAGCCGCCCGTTGCGTAGATGAGGAGTCGATCCGCTGCATAGCCCAGCCGGCCGCGCAATGAAGCCTGCCATCGACTGTTTACCGTGAACGAATCACCGGGAACGAATACTGTGCCGGAGGCGAAGTTCCCGAGGACTTGGGTAGTCCTCCAATCTTGGAGATCGATGTCGCCCTCGATGCCGAACACGACACGCCCCGTCTGCCAATTATAGCCGACTTGACCGCCGCCGATGAACGAACTCGGAGTTGTTGAGGTAAGCGGGAGCGAGGCACCGGAGGGTAGTGCTGCGTCAAACGCCGTAGCCGGCGCGACGTTCACAGAGTCCGACGCGCGTGCCCATTTCGCTCCGAAATTGCCTCCGACGTAAAAGCCAGTCCAAGAGAACACAGGTGCTGGCGCAGGTACCGGCGGCGCTTTGACGGCTAGATCGGCCGCCCAAGCATGCCCACCAGTCAGTGCGGCGATCACAGCAATGTTTAATGCGGTCGTTTTCATGGGACCCTCTTACGATTGGTACGCACATGTGACTCACGCTCGAATAAAATCATAACTCAAACGGATGGCCCAAGCTGTTGCATTTCCGCCACTGTCGTGTGAATTCTTTGAAATGCACGGTTTTCCTGCAAACGCTATTCGAGCACCTTCATTCGATTTCTCACATTCGACTGACTGCTGGAACTGTGGAACTGGGGCGGCACGTTGGAACGCATCCACCAAGGAAAATTGCATCAAGGCAGCTGTTAGTCGCGAGGCAGCGAATGGTCACGCGGACAGAGATCGCGCCCTTTGGTGAAACACAATCGAACCTATCAAAGGATTGGTGGTCCCGGATTGCCCTCATATCGCGCCGACATCATCAAGCCTTCGGACGAGTGGCTCACTGAAAATGAGATCGTGGCGCTTTTGAAGATTGAATAACTGTCGGGGGCTACCGATGCTCGACAATCCGCTGTGGGAAATCTGCGAGCGCATGGCCGAGGTGCAGGCCCTACTGCATGACCATGCCGAGTGCGGTAAGTACCTGCAGACGTGGTTGCGAAGGCGCAAGCCGTCCTGTCCGAGCCTGAGTTGCTGCGGGCGATGTTCGATGTCGGCTACTTCCCGCCGAACACGCCGCCGTTTAGCTTCGCGGTTTCACGATCCGATAACATCGCGCCATGCGATCTCCCCGTCGCTTCCCGCCGTCGTGGTCAGTCGAGGAACGTCAGAAATCCTTTGTCGTGAAGGGTCCCAACGGTCAGCAGATTGCCTATCTCTATTTCGAGAATGAGCCGCAGCGACAGATGTCGATGAAGCGGCTATGGCGCGACGAGGCATTCCTTTTGGCCGTGAACATTGCCAAGCTGCCGAACGTGCCACGGCAGATATTGAAGGACATTCCGAGGCCGCCAAATTCCGCCAGCCGAGAGGATTGAGCGTGAGGAAATCGATGTGGCAACTGACGCCGGAAAATACCGGGGAGCCGGTCGCCGTGCTCCGCCTCAACTGGCTACGAATGACCACCTGGCGGCCAGCATCAACGCCATGTACTTGAAACCGCGATGTCCCCTTGGATCGATTCGAACCGAGGCAGCAAGCGCCGCGGGCGCAGTCGCAAGACCGTCTTCAAGACAACGAGATTGGCTGCACCTCAATCGACGGCGCCGACGAAGGGGGGTCGGAAACGCAAAGGTGACACAGCTGCCGCTCCACCGGCTCCCGTGCAGCCAAATTCGGTAGCTCGAACGCCACTGCGGATTCCTTATGGCAACAAGGGGGTCGCGCTGAAGCTTGGCGCCCGCTATGGCTCCGGCGGATGGTACGCCACTCTTGGTGTCGATCTGTCTGCTTTCAGCGAGCGGGGGTGGCTATAATCTAGCGGATGATGCCGACGCCATTCGCGAGTCCTACCACATCGTTGACACCCATCAGCGATACCAGGGCATTCAGAATTACCTGATCAAGCCAGTTGCTGCGGCACCATCTAGATCGAACATGACAGATGCGCGGCAAGAAACACCCGATGCGAACAACCTTGGCGGCACCTGCTATTACGAAGACAAGTCGGGCGGCATAGAGTCAATCGATGGGTTGCGATCTCCGGGCTCAACTCACTGCGGCAGACGCTTGATAGCCTTTCCCGGCTGGCGGGCCATGAATCCAATGGCATCAAGCTGTTAGAAAACGCGGCGGGGAAATGTGCTATTATTTTTTGCTAGTCGCGCCAGAAATCCTTGAACCGCGTCGGTGACAGTTCGGTGTAGCGCACCGTGTGTTGGATATTGCGGTGCCCTAGGTAGGCTTGCAAAGCGCGGGTGTCGTGCCCCTTATTGGCCAGCGCGTAGCCGCAGGCGTGCCTGAGCATGTGCGGGTGCGTCTTGAACCCGAGCCTAGCGTCGGCCCCCGCCCGCTCGATCATTCGGGCGAAACCAGCGGTCGTGAACGGCGCACCACGTTCGGATGTGAACACGAAGGCCGACTTGGGCGCTTGCTCGCGCTGCAGTCGCCGCAGTGCCCGCAGTTCGTCCCCCATGATCGGATGGGTACTTGGAATGCCCTGCTTGACCCTGCGGACGTGCAGCGTGGCTGTCCTGAAGTCTGCCTGATCCCAGCGCAGGTCCACCAGCTCCGAAACCCGTAGGCCGTGCCGATAGGCCATGAGGATCATGGTGGCGTCCCGATGCCCCCAGCGGTTCTTCCTCACCACGCCGATCAGTCGCTCGACCTCGGCCTCCCTCAGGTGTTCGCGGGTGCGAAGGTCTGCGTTGGGGAGCCGCCTAGGGGTAACTGTTCGCTTTACGATGGCTGGCGTGACCAGCTTAAGATGCGATTTAGCGCGCGCGGTGACGTGTGCAGCCCGACTTCGGAGGACGACGCAATGCGCTACGGGTCCTCTATTGCCGCACCCGACCGACAAACCGTGCCCGCCACCAGATTCCAAAACATCCGAGTAAACCGCGCGGCTGCTGAACTAATCGGGGGACGTGTCATCAGGAAAGTGTACCGAAGCAGCTCATCCTCGCGGTAACACTAGGCTGTTGTTGGTTCCGTAGCGATCCTGAAGCCGAGCTTGACTGGCAGAATTATCGTACTATACGATAATGACAATTGGAGGTTGGGTGCCCAAAGCTAGTTTTGCCGCAGGCGCACGACAGATCGACTTCTTTGATGAAAGTTTCCCAGGCTTCATGCTCGAAATCAGAGCATCCGGCGGTAAGACCTTTTACCAGCGTTACCGTGACGCCTATGGACGAGAACGGCAATTCAAAATCGGGTCGGCTCGTTTCCTCACCGTCTCTCAGGCACGCCGCAAAGCGCGCGCTATAGTAGCCGCAGCCATTTTAGGAAGCGATCCACAGAAAGAGCGACAAGAGCTGCGGAGCATTCCGACGCTCTCACAGTTCGTTCGCGAGTCGTATCTGCCGTTTGCGAAGAATGCCAAACGAAGCTGGCGCACGGACGAAACAGTTCTCCGGCTACACATCCTGCCGGAGCTTGGGCATATCACGTTCGACCAGGTCTCAGACCGAAATATAGCAGAGCTTCTTCGCCAGCTCCGCGAAGCAGGTTATGCGAGCGGCACGACCAACAGGGTGCTGGTGCTGCTGAGGTTTATGTTCAATCTTGGACGGAAATGGGGAGTACCAGGTTGCAGAAGCAATCCAACGACCGGGTTGAAAACTACGCCTGATGTATGCCGTCAACGATTTCTGACAAACGAGGAAACCCAACGTCTGCTGCAGGCGCTAGTTGCCGACGAGAACAAGGTTGCCGCCTGTGCCATCAAGCTTTTGCTGCTGACGGGCGGTCGGCGAAATGAAATCACCCAAGCGAAATGGGAGTATGTGAACTGGGACCAGCGAACCCTACTGGTCCCGATCGCGAAGTCAGGCCAAGCCAGATTAATCCGATTGAACACGGCCGCACTGGAGCTACTTTGTTCGCTACCCCGGCTTCCAAGCAATCCATATGTCTTCCCCTCCCCCGTAACCGGTCGGCCTTCGGCATCACTCCACTTTCCGTGGTCGCGAATACGTAAGAGGTGCGGACTATTGGACGTGCGATTGCATGACCTACGCCACTCGTTCGCGAGCTTTCTCGTGAACCGAGGTGTTTCTCTGTATGTTGTCCAAGGCTTGCTCGGGCACAGCCACGCTCGCGCGACGCAGCGCTACGCCCATTTGACGAGTGACACTTTGGCCGACGCCGCCGAACTGATTCGAGCGGTCATTTTACCTTGCGCCGACGATCCAATCGCTTCCGAGAAACAAGATGGAACCAGAGCGACTTATGGCGGCAGACGGCACCGTCATCATGAAGCCACCTTCGGAAGTGGGCTTGAAGACGAGGCCCACCTCAGCGAAAGATGCTTCGATTTGTTGCTGCGTCCGATTTCGCGGCTTGGTAAGTCCGTTCTCAATGCAATGGACCCCGCGTTGGGTAATTCCGGCTCGCCTCCCGAGTTCAGTTTGGCTCCAGCCTAGCAAAGCCCTGCTCGCCCGGACCTCGGCGGCGAAAAGCAACCGCCCCGGCTCACTGGGCCTTGAGGAGGACTTTCTTCGTCGCCGCTTTTTCACAGTGCCGCCGTCGATCAAAAAAAGAACCCCGGCAGACGAGCTGCCAGGGTTCCCGATTTCATACCTCGATCAAGCGATCAGGGCAGGAAGTCGCGGTGAGCGCGAACGCTGACCAGCCCAGTTGCTGGAAGTGTTTTCCTGGTGGATCGCACTGCCGAACGCCACCGGAGAAGCTACTCCCGCGGCATTGATCAGAGTGCCTGACGAAGTCAAGGTGGCGCTTGTCATCTGCGAGTACAGCACTTCCACGCCCAGGTAGAACGTCTTCGTCACGTCCCACTGGGTGCGGGAGCCGACGCCCCACGTAGACCAGTTGTTGTTGCAGCCATTGCCAGCCACAGCCAGCCCGCCAGCCGGCACCGTATGCCACCGGTACCATTGCCTTCCAGCTGGCAAAGCATGGCGTTGGCATTGCAGAGTCATACTTAACTTCGTACCAGGCGCCATACAACGAGGTATGCCACGCTGGGGTCCAGTAATGCTCGTAGCCGGCGTTGAAGCCCACAGCACTGGTCAGATGGCAGTCGGTGTTGGTGTGGCCAACAACCGTGCCACCGTACACGCAGTCGCTCAGCACGCCGAAGGTTTCATTGGCACCGTCAACCTTGCCCCAGTTGGTGTTGGGGGTGTTGAACAGATAGCGCAACGCACCTTCGGTCACGTTGAACTGCGCCTGGAACCAGTCGCCTTGGGTGAAGAAGGGCGTATTGAACTTCAAGCCAACGCCCGCAGCCCAACCCCACGCGTCACCAGGATGACCAGTGCCTGGAGTAGAAGGAGCAATGGTGCCAAGCAGGGGTACCGTAGTAGTTGGCATTGACCTGATGCAGAGCGCCCATGATCTGGGCACCGCCCCACGCCTGGTCAACACGCAGGTTGCCGACGAAGTCCGTCGTCTGCATGCCGCCGTAAGCACCGTTACCCGGGAACAACGCAGCCACCACCGGTGACCGCGCTGACGAAACCGCCCGGAGTGACAGTGCCGTTCACAGCGCCGCTGGCGAAGTTCTCGTTGATGATCTGCGTCGTACGGCGCGCTTCCGAAGAAATCGTGCCGGAGAAGCCACCACCGAACTGTGCCGTATAGGCCCATACCCACCAGCCACCGTCACCGGTGTCGGAAGCGGGCAGATAGCCGCCGCGATACTGCATCGCCGGCACACTGTAGAAGTCGAAGAACGACTGCGACAGACCAGCAGTCATGCCCGCCCACTGGACGAAGGCGCGGTTGGCGCTGTCCACAAGGCTGGCCACTTGCAGGCCGGTGTCGTTGGTGTTGATGCCGACGGCAAGGTAACCGCGGACCGTACCGTACTCGGTCTGGTTACGAACGTCAGCCGTGATGTAACCGCGGGCGCGCAGCGTTTCGTTGCTGGTGACGCGGCTGTTCTGGTTGCCGTTGAATGGGCCCCAAGTCATGTTGCCGTTGCTGCCGTAGGCGGCTTCGGCGCGGACCCAGCCACCGATCTTAATGCACAGATCAGTACCAGGCATATAGTAGAATCCTGCCCCGTAGAGGCTGCAAATCTTCACGTATTCGACCGGCTTGGCCTTGACGGGAAGATCAGCTGCTTGCCCCGCAGTGACCGCAACCAAACCGGCTGCGGAGCCGAGGAGGAGGCTTTTCACCATCTTCATTTGAACCTCCAAATGTTTGCCGTGGGAGGGTTCCGTCTCGCCGGGTGCTTGTGCCCCCTGGAAGGTCCCCTTCAGTCCCCTTGCCCCTCCGGATTTTCTAACCCCGATCTTCCGGCTGGGACGACTTGGGGTTCCCCCCTCCGTCGCACCGCCACCTTAGCCGGCGAGTTCCGACATGCAATGAAGAACAGCCCCAATCACAGGCTCCAGGTACCGTTTTCGGGAAGGTGTTGCGCAAAAAACACGCAATTGGTGCCGGCGCAGTGTGCGGCCGGCATTGCGCGAGCCAGCCAGATCGTTCGTAATTATATCGGCAAAACAATGGCTTAGGTGGCCGCCGCGAGCTGCGATCGCAGTCCCCGAGGGAAAGCCCACCATAATGCCTTCTCGCCGGGTGAACCGTCGCAATCAGTCTGCAAGACGACATCGCAGCCGCCTTTTGCACCTTGTGGGGATTCGCCGCGGCGATTCTGCGCTGCTTTTTCTCCCGCTGCGCCGACAATAAATCGCTGAACTCAATGCAGCGTCGAACCATCTGCTGCGCGAATCGCGTGCGCACGAAATATTCGTATGAGCGCAACTTCCGACAGAAAATTTCTACGAAAGCACCGCGACGCAGCTTCGATATCAGATGCCTTCGCCGCCGCTTGAAGATTTCGTCACCGTCACATGGACGCGTTCGCGCCGCTTGTGATCGTTCGGCGAACTGATTTCCAATTCAAAATCATCGGTGCCGCTGTAGTCCGCCGCGCCACGATAAACGCGACAAAAACCAGTACTTCGATCGCTAAACACTGTTTGATGTTGGTCGCGTTGCCCGCACGCTAGTTACTCGCCGTAAGGCTTGATGCTGTCGGCGACCGAGTCGGCGATGTGTTCCTTGGTGATCACTCCGAGCACATCGGAAGCCCGAGGGCGACGCCGAGCTTTGGTCACCACGGCCATACTGGCACTACGCCGACTCATCCGGGTGACGACGTCGAACACGATGTCCTCGGCGCGCGCGATCGTGAAATTGCGCTGCGCGATCTCGCCCAGGGTGAAGCCCTGGTCGGCATTCTCCAGGCCTCGCCGCAGCGCCGTGTTGACGCGCAGCACGCCGACGATACGTCCGCCGTCCGTGACCACGATATGCTTCATGCGGCCGTCGTGCCCAGGCCTGACGCAGGAACGTTTCCAGCCGCGTGTCTTTCGGCAGCAGGGTTACGTCGCGCTCCATCACCTCGCCGGCACGGCGCACCAGGAACATGTTGGCGTGCAGCGCCTTGGGGACGAAGTGCCGCCGCCCGACGAGCTTCACCGTGTAGATGTTCTCCTGCGACAATAACCGCCGCACGCCGATCGCCAGCGCCACCGCGACGATGATCGGCATTACCAGGTCGTAATCGCGCGTCATCTCGAAGATCATGGTCACTGCGGTCATGGCCGCGCCGGTACCGCCGCCGACCATGGCGGCCATGCCGATCATCGCGCAGGTGGTGACGCCGAGACCTTCGATGGGACGAACAGCGCTGATCGCGGCGCCGAAGGCGCCGCCGATGGTCGCGCCCATGAACAGCGACGGCGAGAAGATGCCGCCCGAAGCGCCCGAGCCGAGGCTGATCGAGGTCGCGCACAATTTCGCGGCGAACAAGAGCGCCAGCAGCCCGGGCAGCACCAGGCTGCCGGCGAGAATGGCCTGGATCGTCGCGTAGCCAACACCGTCGACGTAATATTGTCCGCTCGTGCGCAACAGCGCGTACATCATCGTGCCGATCAGCAGCATGCCGATGGCATGACGCACATAGCCGTCGCGGATGCGTTCGAAGACGTCTTCCGCAAGGCTGAGCCCTTTGATGAATGCGGTGGCGGCGAGCCCCATCAGGGCGCCGAGCAGGGCATAAAGCAGCAGCGCCGCGAGCGACGCAGGCCGGTCCGAATTGAGCAAGGCTGCCGGCACATCGAAGGCCGGCTGCAGGCCGAGGAAGATGCGGCCGATGAAGGTCGCGGTGCCCGTCGCCAGCGCAACCGGCAGGAAGGTGCGCGCCGAAATTTCCGGCAGCATCAGCTCGATGGCGAACATCACGCCGCCGATCGGCGTGTTGAAGGTCGCGGCGATGCCGGCGCCTGCACCGGCGGCGACCAGCGTGATGCGCTGCCAGGGCGCCATGGTGATGAACTGACCGAGCGAGGAGCCAAGCGAAGCGCCGATCTGGATGATCGGTCCCTCGCGACCGACCGCCGCGCCGGTGCCGATCGAGATCGCCGACGCGAGCGACTTCACCGCGGCGACGATCGGACGGATCTTGCCCTCGCGGTAATAGATCGCATCCATCACCTCGGGTACGCCGTGTCCGCGCGCTTCCGGCGCGAAATTCTGCACCAGGAAGGTCACGATCATGCCGCCGGCGATCGGCACCAGGATGATCAAAGCGCCCCACGGGCTCGGCGGCGTGAACAGGTTGGCATCGTAGTTGAAGGAGAATACGCCGAGAAAGGCGACGTTATGGATGAGCCCGATCAGGGCGCGGAAGGCAACCGCTCCGATCCCGGTGATGCTGCCAACGATAACAGCGAAAATCGATAACCTGACAAGTCCGATCCGTGGTGGAAATAGCTTCATTGCTGGTCCGCCTGCAGAAGCCTGAACTGCGCAGGCTGGCGGAGAGGATGGGATTCGAACCCATGATACGGCTTTAGACCGTATAACGGTTTAGCAAACCGCCGCCTTCAGCCACTCGGCCACCTCTCCGCATCGATAATTCAGGCACTTAGCAGACTTGCCGCGTCAGGCAAACCGATAATTGCCACCGGATTGCCACCGCATATCGCGGTCAGCGTTCCTTGCTTGTTCGCAGCGCCGCTTCGATCGCATCCGCCGCAGCGGCATCCGTATTGTTAAACAGGTGGGCATAGACGCTCAGCGTGACAACGGGACTGGCATGGCCGATGCGCCGGCTCACCGTCAAGGCGTCGATACCACTTGCGATCAGTGCGGAAGCGTGGCTGTGCCGCAAGGCATGAAACGATACTGCGGGGAGATTCCGCGCCAGCACGAAGCGACGCCAGTCACGGCTCAGGTTATTCGGTGGAATCGGGCTGCCGTCATACAGGCTAAACACCAGCGCGTCAGGCTCAGCTTTGCCCAACCCCAACGCAAGCCGAAGCTCCATTTGCCGGCGCCGGTGCGCCCGTACTGCCTCTAGCGCGATCGGTGGTAAGGCCACGACACGACGGCCGTGCTTGGTCTTCGCTCAGACAACGCAGGCGCCGGAGGTCACTGGCGGAGGACGCGCTACGAGCTTGGCTAGCCGCCTCAGGTTTTGCGCGATTGCCGCCAGCGTGAACTCGAACTGTGCTCCACTCGGGCCGCGAAGGCGCAATCGGTCAAGCCGCAGAATACGCTTGAGGTGCGCGAACAGCATCTCAACCTTCTTGCGATCACGGCGTGATTGCGCGAACGCCGGCGTTTTGGCGAGGGTCCGAGCGACATCGCGTGCGGCCTCATGGACGTCGCGTTTGACCCGTCGCGCTGGCATTTTGGGGCAACACTTCGCCTTGAGCGGGCAGGCACGACACTGCGGCACGGAGCCGAGATACTGGAGCGAGTGATCGGGGCTGACATGGCCCGTCGTCGTCAGCGTCTTGCCCGCCGGGCATGTATAGATGTCTTGCACCTCGTCGTAGATGAAGTCATCGCGCGAGAACGTGCCATCTTCGCGCTGCGATTTGTCGATGACCGGCACATGCGGCGCGATCCCCTGCTGGTTGACCAACCAATTGAGGTTGGGGGCCGAGCCATAGGCGGTGTCTCCTACCAGCCATGCGGGCTTGATGCCAAAGCAGGCTTCGGTCCGCTCGATCATGGTCTGCGAGGCGCCGACCTCGGCCTGCCGGATGGCGCGCGATGCCTCGACATCCATGATAATCCCAAACTTCACGTCGATAAGATAGTTGTCGGCGTAGGCGAAGAACGCCGACCCTCGCAGCGCGTTGGTCCATTGAGCGGCCGGATCGGACGGCGACACGAACTTCGGGGTGACGTCGCTCGCCGCACCAAAGGCCGCGTCATCAAGAGTTGCCAGATACTCCTGCATGGCTCGGCTCGCGGTCTGGCGATCACAGGTCTTTTGCCATTCTGAGCCCGGAATTGAGCGATGCTTGTTAGCGTCGGCCTCGATCAGGCTCGCATCCACGGCAAACCCTTCTCCGCCAACCAGCCCGGCCGCGATACAGGCCTCCACGACACGCTCGAATACCCGCCGGAAGATGCCGCTGTCCCGGAACCGCTCGTTGCGCGCTCGCGAAAATACCGAGTGATCGGGGATCTTGTGCTCTATGCCAAGCTTACAGAACCAGCGGTAGGCAAAGTTCACCTGCACCTCGCGACACAACAACCGCTCGGAGCGAAGGCCAAAAGCATAGCCGATGATCAGCATCCGCAGCATCAGCACAGGGTCGATCGACGGCCGACCGAGTGTCGGATAGTACGGCGCAAGTTCGCCGTATACCCACGATAAATCCAAAACGGTGGCGATCTTGCGCACAGGATGATCGTCGGGAACCGCCTCATCTAAGCGAAAATCGTAGAATAGATGGCCCTGATCGTCGGTCTGACGTCCCATCATCGCCGCCTCCAACGCAAAATGTCGCTAGAAAACGGGAATCACTGTTCGCCAAAATCTTCAAATCACTTCTGCAACAAAATCGGCCCATTTCGGCCGCGCCGACCGTCTGCCTTTATGTCCGTTATCGGGGGAACAGCCGCCGCGCCAGCGAGTGACTGGCGCGGCAGTTCCTGACCGAGCTTGTGTAGAAACGCACTTGCCCATTTGATTCTCGCGGTATGATTCCTGCGCGATTTGCGGAGGATTCGATGAAGCGCTTCGTTGAAGGGGTGGATCGCGGGCAGAGCGCACTGTTTCCGGAATGCCTGGAAGACTGGATCGGCGAGGACAATCCGGTTCGGGTGATTGACGTCTTTGTTGAGGAACTCGACCTGGCCGAGCTAGGGTTTGGCGGGGTCGCTCCCGAGGCCACCGGCCGGCCTTCGTATCATCCGTCGGTGCTGCTGAAGCTCTATATTTACGGCTATCTCAACCGGGTTCAGTCGAGCCGGCGGCTTGAGCGTGAGGCTGGGCACAACGTCGAGGTGATGTGGCTTTCGGGCCGGCTTGTGCCCGATCACAAGACGATTGCCGATTTCCGCAAGGACAATGGCACTGCCATTCGCCAAGTGTGCGCGCGCTTCGTTGCGCTGTGCCGTGCGATGGGGCTGCTGACGCAAGCCAGCGTGGCGATCGACGGCAGCAAGTTCAAGGCGGTGAACAACCGCGACAGGAACTTCACGCGGGCCAAGATGGAGCGGCGGATGGCGCAGATCGAGGACAGCGTGGCGCGCTATCTTCAGCAGCTCGACACTGCCGATCGACAGGAGCCGTCCGAGGCTCTCAAAACCAAGACGAGCGGTCTCAAAGAGAAGATCGAGAAGCTCAAGGCACAGATGCGGCGGCTCGCGGCTCTCAAAGTGGACATGCTCGCCGCGCCGGACCAGCAGATCTCGCTGACCGACCCCGATGCCCGCTCGATGGCAACCAGCGGCCGTGGCTCCGGCGTGGTGGGCTACAACGTCCAGATTGCCGCCGAGACCGAACATCATCTGATCGTGACGCATGAGGTGACCAACGACGGGTCCGACCGATCGCAGCTCTCAGCCGTGGCCAAGGAGGCGAAGGCGACGCTGGGCGTCGAGCAGCTCGATGCCGTCGCCGACCGCGGCTACTTCGACAGCGAGGAGATCCTGGCCTGCGAGAATGCGGGCATCACGGTCACCCTGCCCAAGCCGATGACCTCGAACTCAAAGGCACAAGGGCGCTTCGGCAAGCAGGACTTCCGCTATCTGGCTGAGGAGGACGTTTACATCTGTCCTGCCGGCGAGAAGCTCGCCTACCGCTATACGACCGAGGAAAATGGATTGGTCTTGCGACGCTATTGGACCAATGCCTGTCAGAGCTGCGCCATCAAGCAAAGCTGTACTACCGGCAAGGAGCGACGGATCGCGCGATGGGAGCATGAGCACGTTCTCGAGGCAGTGCAGCGCCGGCTCGACGAACATCCGGAAAAGATGCGTCTGCGGCGCGAGACGGTTGAGCACCCCTTCGGAACGATCAAGGCCAGGATGGGTGCAACCCACTTCCTGATGAAAACGCTGCCAAAGGTCGCCACCGAGATGGCGCTGCACGTACTGGCCTACAATCTGACCCGCGTCATGAACATCATGGGTGTCCGACCGCTCATGGCGGCGATGACGGCATAGTATCAATCCGGATAATCAATGCGCCCCACAAACCGCGACGTCCTTGTGTCGCCTCTCTCCAGGTGTTTCTACACAACCAAGACCCAAAGCGGACCTGACGCGTCGGCGCGATCCGTCGGGCGAGTTGCGTGATTAGGCAGGAACGTACGTCAACCTGATCGCGTCCTCGCCGATTAAATCGCTGGCCACAAGGCGGAGCGGCGGCCGGGGGCCGGCGAAGAATGGCTTGCCGCGACCAAGCACGACGGGGCGGAAGTAGAAGTCGATACTCATCAATAAGACCAAGGTCGGTTAAGCTTCGTGCCAGGTCTGGTCCGCCAACTTCAATCTCCCCAACGAGCTGGGCCTTCAGCCCGCGTATCACCGCCTCGACGTCATCCGCGACAAGTGTGGCGTTGGGGCCGACTGACTTCAACGAGCGCGACACGACCCACTTCGGTTGGCTCCGCCACGCCGCCGCGAAGTCGCGCTCCTCCGCGTCCCACTCAGGACGGTCTTCGTCCCAATAACGCATCACCTCGTACATGCGGCGACCGTACACGCTGCCGGCCAGGTCGCGCACTTGCTCGGTGAAGTGACGAAAGAGCGAGGGACCAGGCGCAAATTCCTGGTGGTCGACATAGCCGTCCAGGGACTGGTTCAATCCGAAGACGAGCTTCGCCATGCTACAAAATCTCCATCCCAGATTCTTCACAATAGCTTGAGCCGCCGTTACGTGTAAGTGATGTTGGACACAAACTGCGCGCCGCTTTGTCGGTGCGACGAATAACCAGAGGTCCGCTAATGACCCCGTTGCGGACATTTCTCACTAACGCCAAAATAACTTCATAGACAGGACCCACGAACGGGCGGTCGCAGTGAACCAGAAACAGCAAAAACACCTCTCCGAGATATGCCGATGCGGCAAGGTGAAATTGGAGGCAGTCGGCCGGCCGATTCTGACCGCCTCCTGCTATTGCGCGAGTTGCCAAGAAGCCGGAAGTCGCTTCGAGCAACTGCCTTCCGCGCCACCCGTCCTCAATCCCGACGGTGGAACAGACTACGTCCTATATCGAAAGGATCGAGTGCAATGTGTGACGGGGCATGAGTATCTTGAAGAGCACCGGCTCAAGCCTGATTCTCCGACCCGGCGGGTCATTGCCACATGTTGCAATTCGGGAATGTTCCTCGACTTCACCAAAGGGCACTGGCTGTCGATATACCGGAACCACTTTCCGACAGGCGCGCCGCCACTTGAAATGCGGATCATGACAAAAGAGCGGCGCGTCGGCGTCGAGCTTGCCGACGACTTGCCTAATTATAGTGGTCACTCCGGCAAGTTTATGTTGAAGCTGATCGCCGCCTGGATTGCGATGGGTTTCCGCAGGCCTGAAATCACCTTGGGAAAGACAGCCCGTAGGGCGCAATAGGCTCGTGCCATATACCGGCTCATCTGAACCCAACCAACAAGGACAACCGTCATGACTTCCATCACGCCGTTCCTCTGGTTCGATAACAACGTCCCCGAGGCTGTTGCCTTCTACAAATCGGTATTTCCTAATGCCAAGGTCGAAACTGTCAATAACTTCATGGCAACCTTCGAACTTGAAGGGCAAAGGTTCAACGCCCTCAATGGCGGCCCTAAATATAAGTTTAACGAGGCGATCTCGTTCTTTATCAGCGTCGAGAGCCAGGAAGAGGTGGACTACTTCTGGAACAGACTGATCGCCGATGGCGGCGAGGAATCGAAATGCGGATGGCTCAAGGACAAATTCGGCTTGTCCTGGCAGGTTGTGCCCAAGGCCCTTGGCCGCTACCTGAGCGATCCCGATCGCAAAAAGGCCGATCGCGCCATGCAGGCCATGATGAAGATGCAGAAGATCGTCATCGCCGATCTAGACAAGGCATATGCCGGCTGATCCTCGGAAATTACGGACGCGGGTTGTTGAGTTGATTACCACATTTTTGCGCGAAGGCGTCTCTCCCAACTTCCGATATTGGCCCGGACGGTCGCGCCGGCTGTTCGCCTTCGTGTCCGTTGTTGGACGTGAAGCAGCCGCGCGGCTCTATGGTCGGCGCGGCGGTTCATGACCCAAAGCGGACACTCGCGTGTGCCTACTGTCGCAGTGATCTAAAGCCCGCGCGAACCTCTTCTGAGAAGAGTTTCGGCTGTTCCCAGGCGGCGAAGTGCCCGCCTTTTTCGACCTTGTTGTAATGGATGAGCTTGGGAAACGCCCGCTCCGCCCAACTGCGCGGGGCCTGATAGAGCTCGTCGGGAAAGACGCTCACGGCAACGGGAATGGAGACGCCTTTGGCGTTGAAATACCCGAGCTTGCCCCAAATCTCCCAATAGAGGCGGGCGCCGGAAAGCGCCGTGTTCGTCAACCAGGTGATCGTGATGTTGTCGAGGATGTCGTCGCGCGTCAGGCCTTCGGATTTTCCCTCAAACACGCGTGAGATCAGCGCGTAGCTGCGCGCGTCGTGATCAAGGAAATAAGCCGCAAGGCCGACGGGGGAATCTGCGATTCCATAAAGCGTCTGAGGGCGCAGCCCCATCTGGTAGCCGTAGGCGATGCCCTTTTGGTATACGAACTGCAAATGCTCGTAAGCGACCTTCTCATCGGCCGAGAGACCGGATGGCGCCGGCGCCCCGGACGCAGCCGCCTTGTCGATGTCGCCTGGAAAGATGCCAGGCATGTTGGTGTGGATGCCGAGCAACTCCGGGGGCGCCTGCACGCCCATTTGTTCGGTGATGACCGCGCCCCAATCGCCGCCTTGCGCCACGAATTTCGTGTAGCCGAGGCGCTTCATCAGCACGACCCAGGCACGCGCAATGTGGGCGACATCCCAGCCGGTGGTGGTCGGTTTGCCTGAGTATCCGTAGCCCGGCATTGACGGGATCACCAAGTGGAATGCATCGGATGCTGTTCCGCCGTGCGCGGTGGGATTGGTCAGTGGGTCGATAATCTTCATCTGCTCGATGATCGATCCGGGCCATCCGTGCGTGACGATGAGCGGCAACGCATTGTCATGTTTCGAACGAACATGAATGAAATGAATATCCAGCCCATCGATTTCGGTGATGAACTGCGGCAGGACGTTCAGTTTCGCCTCGATCTTGCGCCAGTCGTAATCTGTCGCCCAATAGCGCGCGAGCGCCTGCATCGTCGCGAGCTGCACTCCTTGCGATGCATCCGCGACCGTTTCTCGTTCGGGCCACTTTGTCGCGTTTATGCGTTTGCGCAATTCGGCAAGTTCCGCTTCCGGTACGTTGTCGCGGAAGGGACGGATTGCGCTGCCTTCGGTTGCTGCAGCGGAATGCGCGGGCGATGAAGATGCTGCGGACATAATCGGTCTCCCTGATAAGCGAGCCTGGACATTTGGTGATAACTCCGCCTGAGCGGAGAACCCGGCCCTAAATCATGCCATTGCAATGCGCGCCGAGCAACGCGCCACAAAGAGAAATAACGTTCCATTTTTACTCAACCGGAATGGAAACAGAACGCTGCTCACGGCAGTAGCTCTAACGGCCGGTAACGTCTGCTTTTGGCCGATTTTGTTGCAGAAGTGATTTGAAGATTTTGGCGAACAGTGATTCCCGTTTTCTAGCGACATTTTGCGTTGGAGGCGGCGATGATGGGACGTCAGACCGACGATCAGGGCCATCTATTCTACGATTTTCGCTTAGATGAGGCGGTTCCCGACGATCATCCTGTGCGCAAGATCGCCACCGTTTTGGATTTATCGTGGGTATACGGCGAACTTGCGCCGTACTATCCGACACTCGGTCGGCCGTCGATCGACCCTGTGCTGATGCTGCGGATGCTGATCATCGGCTATGCTTTTGGCCTTCGCTCCGAGCGGTTGTTGTGTCGCGAGGTGCAGGTGAACTTTGCCTACCGCTGGTTCTGTAAGCTTGGCATAGAGCACAAGATCCCCGATCACTCGGTATTTTCGCGAGCGCGCAACGAGCGGTTCCGGGACAGCGGCATCTTCCGGCGGGTATTCGAGCGTGTCGTGGAGGCCTGTATCGCGGCCGGGCTGGTTGGCGGAGAAGGGTTTGCCGTGGATGCGAGCCTGATCGAGGCCGACGCTAACAAGCATCGCTCGATTCCGGGCTCAGAATGGCAAAAGACCTGTGATCGCCAGACCGCGAGCCGAGCCATGCAGGAGTATCTGGCAACTCTTGATGACGCGGCCTTTGGTGCGGCGAGCGACGTCACCCCGAAGTTCGTGTCGCCGTCCGATCCGGCCGCTCAATGGACCAACGCGCTGCGAGGGTCGGCGTTCTTCGCCTACGCCGACAACTATCTTATCGACGTGAAGTTTGGGATTATCATGGATGTCGAGGCATCGCGCGCCATCCGGCAGGCCGAGGTCGGCGCCTCGCAGACCATGATCGAGCGGACCGAAGCCTGCTTTGGCATCAAGCCCGCATGGCTGGTAGGAGACACCGCCTATGGCTCGGCCCCCAACCTCAATTGGTTGGTCAACCAGCAGGGGATCGCGCCGCATGTGCCGGTCATCGACAAATCGCAGCGCGAAGATGGCACGTTCTCGCGCGATGACTTCATCTACGACGAGGTGCAAGACATCTATACATGCCCGGCGGGCAAGACGCTGACGACGACGGGCCATGTCAGCCCCGATCACTCGCTCCAGTATCTCGGCTCCGTGCCGCAGTGTCGTGCCTGCCCGCTCAAGGCGAAGTGTTGCCCCAAAATGCCAGCGCGACGGGTCAAACGCGACGTCCATGAGGCCGCACGCGATGTCGCTCGGACCCTCGCCAAAACGCCGGCGTTCGCGCAATCACGCCGTGATCGCAAGAAGGTTGAGATGCTGTTCGCGCACCTCAAGCGTATTCTGCGGCTTGACCGATTGCGCCTTCGCGGCCCGAGTGGAGCACAGTTCGAGTTCACGCTGGCGGCAATCGCGCAAAACCTGAGGCGGCTAGCCAAGCTCGTAGCGCGTCCTCCGCCAGTGACCTCCGGCGCCTGCGTTGTCTGAGCACAGCGTTCAGTGTGCAGCGTCGGGGTTTGAAGGCGTCAGTGCCGTCGAGCCGACAGGGCGGGCGCAAAACCATCGCCGGGGCTCGGTCCAAAAACACCCTTGGCCCCAAACGCGCCCTTCAAAACTTACTTCTGCAACAAAATCGGCCCTTAACCGCCGCCCCAGGCAAGGACTAGGCGCGACAGGTATTGGGTGAAGACCGGCCACGGCAGCCAATGATCGGCGCGGCGGTTCATGACCCATCGCGTCGTTTCGCCACCATCATTTACCGCATTGCGAAAGGAGTATTCGATCACCCCGTCGACGCGCGACGCAACAAACGGCCCGACCCTCGTGCGTCCACAGGCGCGGAAATATGCGCAAATTATCGAAGCGCCGAGCCGGGGTGCATGATAGCATGCCTTGCGGCCAGCCCGAGGTCCGGCGTCGGCGTCTCGATGGTCGAGGCCCATGGAGACGGATCGTGGCCATCAATCGCCTTGAGCCGCCTCGTGGTCGCGCGCAAAGCTGTTACACCGTTACACCGCGCTTTAAGGAAGATCTCATGGCAGGATCCCCTCTGCTCACCATAATCAAACCCACAGGCGCCATCATGCTTACCGCTGCATTGTTAGTTTTGGCGGTTTCGGCGGTCGCTCACGCACACCCCCTATCTCCAATAGACATAGAGCACGCATGCGCCCCGGGGTCATCGTGTTTTACATTGGTAGCGTGTGATGGAGCGCTATACAGTACCTGCTTCAAGGCATGCATGAAAAGTCCTCAAAATCCACAAGATCCACCACAAAGCTCAATTCAGAAGTCATATCACTGCAATAAGGATTGCAATTCAAGAAGCGGTTGCAGTAGGCGGTGAGGGGGATAGCGGAACGTGGGCTCTCACGCGAAGGCAAAAACCATTAATGGCATCTCACGATGATCCAGGAGGTATTACACGTCCGCTCGTCGTCCACCGGACACATCACCTAGCGTACATCTCAAGCGCAGTAGCGGCCAAAACCGCGCTGCGCTTTTGCTCATTAAGCTGAAAAAGCTTCTCGATGAAGTTTGCACTGTCTGCTCGGGTACGATCAGTCCTGCGGGGCTGAAATGATAGCCAAGGAAGTCGAAGCCGCGTTAGATCCTGCCGATGAAAGGTCGACTTTGTGCCTTGCATGCCCGAAGCCGACATTGACCCGCCACCTCATCGGCCTACCCTGTCCACTTGACCCCACAGGGAGCGAGGCCATGAAAAGCGCCAAGCTGCTCCTTCACGCGGTAACTGCGACGCTTGCCACGACAATCGCCGTCCGGCGTGGGGTTCGATTAACGGGTTCAGCGTAGGTCCTGACGACAAAAAAACGCTCGCGTTCTATAAGCGATGGGCTTCACCAAAAAGGCGCGCATGCGAAATAACCGGTTACTGGGGAATTACTGTTACTGCAATGCAGGAGTTCGCTTCATGACGCTCACAAGACGAAAAGCAATCGCATTGTTCCCAACCAGCATGATGGCTGCTTCAGGTTTTTCTCAATCTGGAGCGGCCCAAACAAAGGACCCACCGAAAGAAATCCAGTCCCTTATCGATAATCACATCAACGGCTTCAACACCCAGAATATCGAGCTTTTCCACGAAGTTTTTGGGGACACCGCCATCATCATTGATGGCATCGCACCTTATCGCTGGTTGAACCCGAATGCTCCGGCCAATTGGCTTGCTGACGTAGAAAAGTGGCGCAAGGACCTTGGGGTAACGCACGAACACTTGTCGTACAAGATGGGGTTCTGGAACGTGGAGGGCTCCGACGCATACGCCGTCATAGCGGGGACGCTCGCGGTAACCATCAAGGGTCAAACCGCCGTTCGGACCGGCACCCTCGCATATACGTTTTCAAAGCACGGCGAGGGGTGGAAGATCGACGCACAGGCGTGGGGGCGCACGTCGTAAAGCCTACAAGCGCCACCGCCCGCCACGTCTTTTTCTGCCGCACCCAATGCACGGTCCATGATGTAATCTCGCGTATTTCGGCCCTCCAATTGATCGCCTGCGGGCGATGACCGTTGTTGGCCCTTAGCGGACATCGGCTAGTGCGCTGCACATGATGTCCGCTTCTCTAATCGGCCGTTCTGGGTCAAGCGCTTTCAGACTATCCGCCGCTGCAGCGTTGATGTCTCTCACGGGCTCGTGCTTCTCTTCGGAATCGGCACCAAGGCCCTTCCACTATGGGATTCGAGGACGAGGTGGAACAATCTTATGGGCGGCCTTGCCGTCGAAGCAACGGTAGGTCCAAGCGGACATGCGAACTCACCTCATCCATCGTCCCGCGAGGGACATCATTCCACCGCTGGGTGGATCTCGAGTTTCCTCCTATTGCGATTGATGCTGTACGGCCCTCATGCCGTTGCGACGTCCCGGGTCCAACGGAACGCGGTGCCGTCAACCCAGATGCGGTGCATGATCACCGCCAAGCGGCGTGCCAGGGCCACGATCGCCTTTTTCATGCCGCGGCGCCTGGCGATCTGCATGGCCCAGGCCTTGAGCCAGGACCACCTTGTCGAACGCACCAATATGCTCTGAGCGGCTTCGTAGAGCATGGCCCGCATCATCTCATCGCCGCAGCGTGATATTCTGCCGCTGCGTTCGCTCTCTCCCGATTGATACTTGGCGCACGTCAGCCCAAACACCGCCCCGACTGACTTGGAGTGCCGGAACCGAGCGGGTACGTCGACGGTGGCGCGATAGGTCAGCGCCACCACCGGACCGACACCGGGGGTCGTCATCAGCCGCCGGCACACCTCATCATCCCGGACGATGGCCAACAAGCGTCGGTGCAGGATGACAATCTGTTCGCGCAGTACCCGCCGGACAATGAGCATCGGTTCGACCAGCACCGCCAGGTCGGGCAGGTTCTCGACAAGCTCCCTGATGCGGGCCTCGAACTTCACCTTGCCAACCATTCCAACCTTGAGGCCGAAGTTGCGCAAGGTACCGCGCAGGTCGTTCTCGATGGCGATGGCCTTCGACTGCAGCAGCTTGCGATGGGTCAGCAGCATCCGCAGTTTCTGGCTGCGCAGCGTCTTCACATGTACCGGGCGATAAAGCCCCACCCGCATCATCTGCGCGATGCCGCGCGCATCGTTGCGGTCCGTCTTGTTGATCTGCGCCTTCAACACCGCCCGCATGTGCCGTGTCTCGACACAGATCACCGGCAAGCCTGCTTCGGCAAGTGCACTGAACAGCCATTGCGACAGCGGTCCAGCTTCCAAGCCAATCCGCTTGAAGCGATAGGCTGGGTTCTTGAACACCGTCAGCAGAGCTGACGGCTCGCTCGCCACCTTCACTTCCCGAACGATCCTGCCCGTGTCATCCACAATGCAGACGCTGGTCTCCTTGACCGATACGTCCAGTCCAGCAAAATGGTCCATGCTGCGCTTCTCCTTCTGATGCTTGAGGCCGTTCACACGGACCTCGTTGAACCATCAGCCTGAAGCGCAGCACCCAAAATCTCCAGCTATCCACAAGCTCGCCGGCCGATTACCCCATCTTATGAGGTAAAGCGGACACGACCCACATAGCCGTTTCGTCCGGGTCAGCCGGCCCGATCATCGGCCCCGGGCAATTGCTGCGGACGGTCAGCGCCATTCTAAAAGGACGGTCAAAATTGCAACCGGACGACTAAGTATAGGATGGGATATGGCGGGATTCGGCCTCGGTGGCAGCCGGCAAAAAGCCGGTAATATCAGACAAGATCGACTAACGCGGGACACGGTGGGACAGGCTATTTCGGTTTAGCAAACCGCCGCCTTCAGCCACTCGGCCACCTCTCCGGATGGCGAAATACCTATGCTTCCGGCACTTCAACGTCAAACGCCCGGATGAAGACGCCGAACGGCTCGGAACCCGAATTGACCCACCTTGGCCGGTTCGCTAGCAGGGTGGCCGGCATCCATTAAAGTCATCGACTAAAACCATGAGCCGCAAGCAAAGGCGAGGTTTTGGACCGCCCGGCGCCAAGCCGGCGTTCGGCATCGCCGCCAGCGCGGCGAATTCGCCGGCGGCGTTGTTCAATGCCGCCGTTGCCCATCATCAAACCGGAGCGCTGATCGAAGCCGAGCGGCAGTACCGGCACATCCTCACGCTGGTGCCGAACCATGCCGACAGCCTGCACAATCTCGGTCTCATCACGCTCCAGCGCGGTGACGCAGCGGCCGCGGTGGCGTTGTTCGACAAGGCGATCCAGATCAACAACACCGTTGCCGAATATCACTACAACATCGCGTTGGCGTGGCGCGCGCTCAAGCGCAACGATCACGTGGCGACGCACCTGGAGCGCGCGGTGGCGCTACGCGCCGATCACGCGCTCGCGCATCTCAATCTCGGCAACGTGCGCCGCGAGCAGGGCCGCTTGGCCGACGCGGTCGCGTGTTACGAGCGTGCGATTGCGGTGAGCCCGAATCTGGCCGTGGCCCGCTTCAACCTTGCCAATGTTCTGTCCGAGCAAGGCCGGCCCGACGCCGCGGTCGCGCAGTATAATCAGGTCCTGGCGATCGATCCGAACCATGCCGAGACCCACGGCAATCTCGGCACCGCGTTGATGGCGCTTGGCCGTCCCGCCGACGCGATATCCCACTTCGAGCGGGCGGTCGCGCTCAAGCCCGATTTTTTCGAGGTCTACGAAAATCTCGGCCAAGCCTATATGGCGACCGGCGACGTCAGGTCGGCGATCCTGGCCGCCGGCCGTGCGCTCGAGCTCAGAGACACGGTGGCGGGCAAGATCTTTTTCGCCCAATGCCTGCGCTACGGCAGATTCACGGCCGACAACGGCCGGTTTCGGCAATTGGCGCTCCGCGCGCTTTCGGAAGGCTGGACGCATCCGCGCGAGCTGGTCGCGGTGTGCATCAGCCTGATCGCGCTCAACGGCGCGATCGTTGCGTGCGTTGCGCGCGCCAGCCAGGCGTGGCCGGCACGCCTTGCCGCGGCGGAATTGTTCGGCGCATCGGGGCTCGACGCGCTCGTGCAGGACGATCTGCTGCGCTGCCTCTTGGAAAGCGCGCCGCTCACCGAGGTCGGCTTCGAACGGCTGTTGGCAAATATACGCTCCACCATGCTGACGGCCGCCGAGGCCGGCGGCGCCTGTGACGAAGGTTTGCTCGGCTTCTACTGCGCCGTGGCCCGGCAGTGTTACGAGAACGATTACGTTTATGCGTTGGCTGACGGCGAAGCCGATCGAGCGCAGCGCCTGCGCGCATCGCTCGAACAGGCGCTGGCATCGGGACAGGAATGCCCGCCGCTGTGGCCGGTGGCGGTCGGCGCCTATTTTCCGCTGCACACGCTGGCCGATGCGCAGGCGCTGCTCGCAGCGCTCCTGGCCGCCATCGTTAAGCGCTCTCTTCGTCCAGCAAATCGAAGAACCGGCGGAAGAACGCCGGCTCGGCAAAGGACATACCCGCGCTCACGGAGATCGACGACGAGGTGTCGCGCTCGGTCCGCCAGCAATATGAGGAGAACCCCTACCCGCGCTGGACCAAGCCGGCGCTGCCGCAGCAACACACGCTGCTTTCCGCCCGCCAGCCCGGGCAGATTCCCGACGTGCTGATTGCCGGCTGCGGCACCGGGCTGTCCGCTATCACCTTTGCGCAACAGGCGCCCGACGCGCGCATCCTCGCCATCGATCTGAGTCTTGCCAGCCTCGGCTATGCCAAGCGCATGGTCGCGCTCGCTCGGCTTCGGCAATATCGAATTCGCCCAAGCCGACATCACCAAGGCGGCCGCGATCGAGCCGCAGCTTTGATTTCATCGACGTGTCCGGCGTGCTGCACCACCTTGGCGATCCGTGGCAGGGCTGGCGCGCGCTGCTGACGCTATTGCGGCCCGGCGGCGTGATGCAGGTCGGCCTCTACAGCAAATTGGCGCGGCAGAACGTCGTCGCCGCGCGCGCGCTGATCGCCGAGCGCGGCTACCGGCCGATCCCGGAAGATATCCGGCGCTGTCGCGAAGAGATTTTGGCGGCCGCAGACGGTTCGCTGTTGAAGTCGGCGAGCACGTTCAGCGATTTCTTCACCACCAACGAATGCCGCGACCTGATCTTTCACGTCCAGGAACACCAGATGACGTTGCCCGCAGATCAAGGCATTCCTGGCGGACAACGGCCTGCAATTCACCGGCTTCGTGCTGGATCCGGCGACCCAGCAGCAGTTTGCGGCGCGCTTTCCGGAAACCGCGGCGATGCTTGATCTCGATCGCTGGCACGCTTTCGAGACGCGACGCGCCCGCGACCTTTGCCAAGATGTACCAGTTCTTCGTCCGCAAGCCTTAGAGCCTGAGCCCGAAAAGTGGATACCGGTTTTCGGAAAAGATCATGCTCCACAGGCCGCCATCGCCGGCGCGCAGGCGCCGGCGCTGCGGCGGCGTTGCCGCGCAGCCAATCGCGCGCGGCGCGTTGCGCCACGGCGATCTCGGCATCCGACATCTGGTTGGCGATTTCGCGCCGCAGCCGGATCGCCTCGGCGTTGCCCTTCACCGCCGCGAGATTGAACCACTTGTGCGCCGAGACCAGATCGACCGGCACGTCGCGGCCGACCGAATACATCATGCCGAGCTCGAACAGCATGTCCCCCGATGCCGGCCCTTCGCCGAGCGGTGCCATGGTACTGTCGAGAATTTCAAAACGAGCCATAACAATCCCCTGTCTACGCCTTGTTCCTGTCCGCTTTCGTTTGCCCTTATTCCCCCGGGCCAACACGCCGATAATCCTCATAAGATTTGAATGGTGGTTTAAGTAATGCGATGAATTGAATCTGAACCGCGCGGCGTGGGCTTGCGTTGTTTTCGGCAAGCTTGCGTTAAGCAACGTCGCGCCGCCGGCCGGAAGTATCGAGAAAAGCCCGCCAACTAGGCAATTCGCGCCGCCTCGACTATGGTCCCGGCCGCGCGGCACACAGGAATAGAGGCTCGTAATGAAAACGTTTCGTTTGGCATCTGCGCTTTGGCTTTCGACCATCGTGCTGTCGGCGATCGCGCTCACCGCGAGCGGGCCGGCGCGCGCCGCCGATCCGCTCGGCACCTGGTACACGGCCGACAAGGACAGCCAGGTGCGCATCACCAATTGCGGCGGGGCGCTGTGCGGCACGCTGGTCGGGCTCAAGGAGCCGAACGATCCGGCCACCGGCCGGCCGAAGACCGACAAGAACAATGCCGACGCCAGCAAGCAGAGCCGGCCGCTCCTTGGCGTGCCGATCGTGCTCGCCATGAAGCCGAGCGGCACGCCCGACCAATGGAGCGGCAACGTCTACAATGCCTCCGACGGCAAGACCTATACCGGCTCGTTCACCCTGACGGGGCCGAACACCGCCGAGCTCAAAGGCTGCGTGATGAGCGTCATCTGCAAGACGCAGACCTGGACGCGGGCGAATTGATCGCGACGCCGGGTGGCGCGCGCCCTATCGCGCGCGCTGACTGAACAACACCGCGCGCACTTTCGGATCGTTGACGTCGACCGCCGACGCCGCCTCGACGCGGATGGCGAAGGCGCGCTTGACCGCGGGCCGGGCGCGGATGGTTTCGAACCAGCGCAAGAGATGCGGAAACTGCGCGAGGTTTTGGCCCTGGCGCTCGGCGAGACGGACCCAGCCGACGCAGGCGATGTCGGCGATCGAATAGCGGCCGGCCAAAAATTCGCGCTTGGCCAGCCGCGTGTTCATGACGCCGTAGAGCCGGTTGACCTCGTCAGTGTAGCGCGCCAGCGCGTAAGGGATTTGCTCCGGCGCGTAGCGGCGAAAGTGAACCGCCTGCCCCGCCATTGGGCCGAGTCCGCCCATCTGCCAGAACAGCCACTCGTCAACCGCGACGCGGGCGCGCTCTTCGCGCGGATAGAATTTTCCGGTCTTGCGGCCGAGATACTGCAAGATGGCGCCGGACTCGAACACCGCGATCGTCCGCCCACCCGGGCCATTGGGATCGACGATGGCGGGAATGCGGTTGTTCGGCGAGATCGCGAGAAAGTGCGGCGTGAACTGCTCGCCCTTGGAAATGTCGATCGCGTGCACGACGTAAGGCAGTGCGCACTCTTCGAGCATGATGGAAATTTTCCAGCCGTTCGGCGTCGGCCAGTAATAGAGTTCGATCGGCGCATCGCGGCGCCGACGGCTCGGTTTCGTTCCTCGCTTGACGGCGCGCTTCATGCGGTGCGTTGGCGCTACTGGAAAGAAAAACGGCGCCATGGAATTGCTCCACGGCGCCGATATAAGTATGAGAGGACACCGCCAACTAACCGAGGGCGTCGGCGAGGCCTGAGGATCAAGCCATCGGCTTGTGCCGAGGTGGGGTTCGGATTTTGCCGTCCCCGTCTTCGCTCCCGCGCGATGCGCACGCTCGCGAAGCTTAAACCCCCGTCACGCCGACGCCCCCCGTCGATCACTTGGCCGGCCCGTCTTGGGCTGATATCGATCCACCGTCGACGTTGGCCGGCCCGTGTGACGCGATCTTCGAGTGTCGTCGAAGACCGATAACGGCGTAGACTACTTCTTCTTCCGACGCTTCTTGGCCGGTTTCGCTTTTGCTTTCGCTTTTCTCTTCTTCGCCATTGCTGCCCTCCTGGCTTGAGTGGGTGGCGACCTAGTTCAGTGCCGTCGCGAATCGACGGACACTACGACCGGATTACTACAGCCGGGAAAAAAGAACAGTCACTCCACTAGATTTTGTGTGTAACTGCCCTATCCGGCTTTCGCAGCAGACGCGCGACTCCGTCGCAGGCGCAATGCCGTGGCGAAAAATTTTCCGCGCGCGCAATTTTCTGCGCAAAAATCGTCGTCATGCAGAAATGCCGATGAATTAAGGGTTTCTGCGCTGTCATATTTTTTGTCACGGCGATAAAATTCGACGCAACAGCGATATCTCGCGGAAAATTTTTCGCTCACGACGACGCCGGCACGGTCAAACTTCGCGACGCAAAAAAATTTTGCAACGAATGCGATTATCGACGTGTTGAAGGGCCTTACGCGGCGCAAAACGAGCGAATCAGTGCCAAGTGATTCGCGCCGACAGCACATTTGCCGGCCGCGCGCGGCGACATTGCGCGGCGGATTTCGGTTCCGTTTCGACTTGCGAGGAGCGCGCGAAGCGCACGCGCCGGCGGCGGCGACACACCGCCGCCCTCAGGTGCCGATCTTCTTCTTGAGCAGATCGTTGACCGCCTGCGGATTGGCCTTGCCGCCCGACGCCTTCATCACCTGGCCGACGAACCAGCCGATCGCTTTCGGGTTCGCTTTGGCGTCGGCGACCTTGTCGGGGTTCTTCGCGACGATGTCGTCGACGATCTTTTCGAGCGCGGAGAGATCGGTCACCTGCTTCAAGCCGCGTTGTTCGACGATTGTTCGCGGCTCGCCACCCTCGTTCCAGACGATCTCGAACACGTCCTTGGCGATCTTGCCGGAGATGGTTCCATCGGCGATCAAATCGAGGATCGAGCCGAGCTGCGCCGAGGAAATCGGCGCAAGCGTAATGCCCTTGCCTTCCTTGTTGAGGCGCCCGGTCAACTCGTTGATCACCCAATTAGCCGCGAGTTTCGGATCGCGCCCCTTGTCGCCGCCTTTGACGACCGTTTCGAAATACTCCGCGGTGTCGCGCTCGGCCACCAGCACGTCGGTGTCGTAAGCCGACAGCGCATAGTCGCGCATGAACCGCGCCTTCTTCTCGTCCGGCAATTCCGGCAGGTTGTTGCGCAAATCTTCGACCAGCGAAGGCGCAAGCTCGAGCGGCAGCAAATCCGGATCGGGGAAGTAGCGGTAATCGTGCGCCTCCTCCTTGCTGCGCATCGAGCGCGTCTCGCCCTTGTCCGGATCGAACAGCCGCGTCTCCTGCACGATCGTGCCGCCGTCCTCGATGATGCCGATCTGCCGCCATGCCTCGTGCTCGACCGCCTGGCCGATGAAGCGGATCGAGTTGACGTTCTTGATCTCGCAGCGCGTGTTGTATTTTTGTTCGCCGGGCTTGCGCACCGAGACGTTGACGTCGGCGCGCAGACTGCCCTTCTCCATGTCGCCGTCGCAGGTGCCGAGGTACCGCAGGATGGCGCGCAGTTTCGCGACATAGGCCTTGGCTTCGTCGGCCGAGCGCAGATCCGGCTTCGACACGATTTCCATCAGCGCCACGCCGGCGCGGTTGAGATCGACCAGCGACATCGACGGATTCTGGTCGTGCAGCGACTTGCCGGCGTCCTGCTCCAGATGCAGCCGCTCGATGCCGACGCGCACGGTCTCGCCGTCGGGCATGTCGACCATGACTTCGCCCTCGCCGACGATCGGCGATTTGTACTGGCTGATCTGGTAGCCCGGCGGCAGGTCGGGATAAAAATAGTTTTTGCGGTCGAACACCGATTTCAGATTGATCTTGGCCTTGAGCCCAAGCCCGGTGCGCACCGCCTGGCGCACGCATTCCTCGTTGATCACCGGCAGCATGCCTGGCATCGCCGCATCGACCAGCGAGACGTGCGAATTGGGCTCGCCGCCGAACGCGGTCGAGGCGCCGGAGAACAATTTGGCCTGCGAGGTGACCTGGGCATGCACCTCCAAGCCGATCACGACTTCCCAATCGCCGGTGGCGCCCTTGATCAGCTTTGACTTTTTGGCCGGTGCATCCATCGCCATTCGTGCCTTGTTGCTTTGCCCGCGGTTCCCGCCCGCGCGCTTTGCAATATATACTGACGAAAAGCCGTCAAGGGAGGACCCGATGAAACGCCTTCTGCTCGCCGTTTTCGCGCTGCTTAGCACGGCTGCCATCGCCCAGCAGGCGACGCAGCAGACGGCCCCGCTCATCCCCTACGACTCGGTGCCCAATTTCCTCAAGCTGCCCACCGATCTCAATATGGGCGAAGCGGCCGGCGTCGCGGTCAATTCCAAGGGCCACATTTTCGTCTTCCACCGCGGCGGATCGAGCCACGGGCCGGCTTTCGCCAACACCGCCGCCCAGTTGTGGGAGTTCGATTCCGACGGCCGCTTTGTCCGCGAGGTCGGCAAGAACCTTTACGCCTGGTCGTTTGCGCACGCCGTGCGCATCGACAAGGACGACAACATTTGGGTGATCGACAAGGGCTCCGACATGATCGTTCGCTTCAATCCGGAAGGTCACGTCACCATGGTGATCGGGCGCAAACAGGAGGCTTCCGACGCCGACACAAAACCCTATGAGCACGTCAATCCGCCGCTGCCGGCGCAGAACGGCCGCTTCCGGCAGCCGACCGACGTCACCTGGGATCCGGCGGGCGACATCTTCATCAGCGACGGCTACATCAATTCCCGCGTCGCCAAGCTCAACAAGGACGGCGACTGGCTCACATCCTGGGGCACGCCCGGCAAAGGCGACGGCCAGTTCAACACCGTCCACAACATTGGCGCCGACGCAAAAGGCACGATCTATGTCGCCGACCGCGGCAACCGCCGCATCCAGGTGTTCGACAGCGACGGCAAGCTGTTGCGCATCATGAGCATCGACATTCCGCCGGAGCCGGACGCGCAGCCCGCGATCGGCAACAAGCCGGACCTGACCAATTACCTGCAGAACGGCGGCACCATGACGCCGGGCGCGCCGTGGACGCTGTGCATCACGCCGCCGCCGAACCAGGTGCTCTATGTCTCCGACGCTTTCCCCGGCCGCATCTACAAGCTCAGCCTGGACGGCAAGGTTTTGGGCATGCTCGGCCGCTCCGGCAAACAGCTCAAGCAGTTCGGCTGGATCCACGCCATCGCCTGCCCGAACGAGAACACGCTCTACGTCGCCGAGATCCTGAATTGGCGCGTGCAGAAGCTGATCCTGCATCCGGAGCAACCGCGCGCATCGAGCCACTGATATAGCGGCGGCGCGAGGTCGAAGACTTGTCGCATTCAGATCAAGGCGCCATCGAGCGGCTTGCGGCATGGCTCGCGGCATTGCGTGGCCGAGGATTTTCCGCAACGCGCCATCGAGCGGGCCAAGCTCTTGCTGCTCGACACGCTCGGCTGCGGCTTTGCGGCGCTGGATGACGACTGGCGCCCGTGCGGTGCTGGCGACGCTCGACGCGCTCGGCGAGAAACCGCAATGCACGGTGCTCGGCCATCCGCGCGGCATGAGCGCGCCGAGCGCGGTGCTTGCCAACGGCACGCTGATCCGCGTCCTCGATCTCAACGACTATGTGGTCGGCGCCCACCCGCAAAGCGGCGCCCGCGGCGGCCATCCGAGCGACAATATTCCGGTCGCGCTCGCCGCCGCCGAACTGGCGCATTCGCACGGACGCGATCTCCTCGCCGCCATCGTGCTCGCCTACGAAATCTACGGCCGCGGCAAAGCACTGATGGACGCGGACTCGATATGGGACGGCGTCACCATTTCCGGCGTTGTCGCGCCGGCCGTCGCCGGCTGGCTGCTGCGGCTGCCCGAGGACAAGGTCGCACATGCCATCGCGCTCAGCGCAGCGCGCGCGGCGACGCCGGTCGCGGTGCGCGAGGGCGGCATTTCCGCGGCGAAAAACATCGCCAATGCGCTGATCGCCCAGAACGGCATGCAGGCGACGCTGCTTGCGCAACAAGGCGTCACCGGCCCGCTCGACTTGTTCGAAGCCGAGCGTGGGCTCAAAGCGGTGTTCCCGCGCGGGCCCGCGGGCGACATTTTCGACGCGCCGTTGCCGGACGACAGCTTCATCATGCGCAGCGCGATCAAAGTTTTTCCGTGCTTTGCCGGCGGCCAGAGCGCGGTCGCGGCCGGCATCGCGCTGCATCGTCTGGTCGGCGGCAACGTCGATCAACTCAAAACCATCCGCGTGGCGCTCGCCGACCTGCCCATCGTGCGCCGCTGGCTTGCCGATCCCGGCCGCATCGCACCGCGATCGCGCGAGGCCGCTGACCACAGCCTGCACTTCCTCATCGCCGTTGCGCTCAACGATGGCACGTTCGGTCTGCGCCAATTCGACAACGCGCGCTGGAACGACCCAAAAGTGCGCGCGCTGATGGCGCGCCTCGACATCACGACCGATGCCGATCTGACCCGCCGCGCCGCCGAGGCCTATCCGTGCGCGCTCCACGCCACCGGCCACGACGGCCGGCCTTACGACGTCGAAGTTTTGCAACCGCCGGGATTTTCGCCAAACGGCCTCGACACGCAAACGGTGCTGGACAAATTTGCCGGCGTCACCGAGCGTCATCTCGCCCCAGGTCGCCGAAACCGTATTGTCGACGCGGTCATGGCGCTCGATAAGGCGATATCCTGCGACGGCCTGATGCGGCTCTTGGTGCCGGAACGAACAGTCCTATGAGAACACTCGCGACGCTCGCCTTGGCTGCGACGGCTCTGATCGCCACCGCCGCCAACCCGACATCCGCGCAAGACTGGCCGACGCGCTCAGTCAAAATCATCGTCGCCTTCTCGCCGGGCGGCAGCGCCGATCAGTTCGGCCGGCTGATCGCGGAGGAGCTGTCGGAAACATTCGGCCAGCAATTTTATATCGAGTATCACCCGGGCTCTAGCGGCACCATCGGCGCGGCGCTCACCGCGCGCGCCGCGCCCGACGGCTATACGCTGATGATCGGCGGCTCCGGGCCGCACATCACCAGCCCAGCGATCAATCCCAATGTCGGCTATGACCCGATCAAGGATTTTTCCCACATCGCCATGATCGGCGCCGACGGCTTCGTGCTGATCGCCAATCCGACGCTCGGCATCGGCAACCTCGCCGACCTGGTCAAGACCGCCCGCGCCCGGCAGACGCCGCTGACCTTCTCGTCGCCCGGCCCGGGCTCGCTCGGCCAGCTGATGATGGAGCAGTTCAAACGCAAGGCAGGTATCGAGCTCGTGCATGTGCCGGCGCCCAATTCCGGCCTGATGGAGGTGCTCGGCAACCATATCGCGCTGTCGATGACCGGGCTTCTGACCTCGGGCGAGCAGATCAAGGCCGGCGGGGTCACCGCGGTCGCCGTGACCTCGACCGAGCGCAACCCGGTCTACAAGGACATTCCAACTTTCACCGAACAGGGCTATCCCGAGGTGCACGGCGACACCTGGTTCTGGCTGACCGGCCCGAAGAACCTGCCGCCCGATATCGTCGAGAAGCTCAATCGCGAGGTGCGGCGTATTGTGAAGACCCAAAAAGTCCGCGATTATTTCGAGCGGCAGGCCGCCTTGGCGATGGACGTGGACGTCGCCGGCCTCAACACCTTCCTGGCCGGGGAAGTGGCCTATTGGGGCGCCTTGGCCAAAAGCGTCGGATTGTCGGTACAGTAGAAGGAGCGCGAAACATGGACGCCATCGCAGAGCAGGATAGCCTCGCCGCCGAGCTCGCCGAGCCGCGCGCGCGCATCGGCCTGATCATCCCCTCGGTCAATCGCATGACCGAGCCGCAATTCAACCACTACGCGCCCGAGGGCCTTGGCATCCACGTGGCGCGCGGCCGGGTCGCCGGCCAGCCGGGCAAGACGGTCGAGGAACTGACCGACGAGATCGCCCACGCCGCCGGCACGCTGGCCGACGCCGCGCCCGACCTCATCGTGTTCCACTGCACCAACACATCGATGAAGGAAGGCGCCGACGGCGAGGCGCGCATCATCAACCTCATTGAGAAGACCACCGGCATCGAGGCGCTGTCGACCTCGAGCCTGGTGAAAGATGCGCTGCGCGCGCTGGGGCTAAAGAAGCTCGTGCTGCTGAGCCCCTACATGTCCAACGCCCCCATCATCGCCTATCTGAACGCCGCGGGCTTCGCCGTGGTGAAGGACGTCGCCCTCAAATGCGACACTGCCGCCGACTTCGAAGCGGTGACGCCGCAGCGCTGGCTCGAACTGGCGCGTGAGAACGACACGCCCGAAGCGGACGGTATTTTCCTGAGCTGCACCAATACCACCCAGATCGAGGCGGTGACCGCGATCGAGGAGGCGCTGGGCAAGCCGGTGGTCAACAGCAACCAGGCGGTGCTGTGGGGCTGCCTGAAACGGCTCAAGGAAAAGCTCGGCGACGGCGAGCCGGTGCCGAATCTCGGCACGGCTGATGAAGGACCTTGATGCGTGAGATGACGCCCCACGCGCACCGCACGATCGCTGCCGCCGCGCTGATCGCACTCGCGATCGGCGCGAGTGCGGCAGCGCGCGCGCAGAACCTCGAAGCCGTCAATTATCCCAACCGGCCGATCCACATCATCGTGCCGTTCCCGGCCGGCGGCCCGACCGACATTCTCTCGCGCATCGTCGGCCAAGGAGATGACGGCGTCGTGGGGCCAGACGGTGGTGATCGAAAACCGCCCGGGCGCCGACACCACCATCGGCGCCGAAGTGGTGGCGAAGGCCGATCCCGACGGCTACACGCTGCTCGCCGCCATGGACTCGACCATGGTGCTCAATCCGCTGGTGAAGAAGGACCTGCCTTACGATCCGGCCAGGGATTTCGAGCCGATCTCGCTCGGCGCAAAAAATATCTCGGTGCTGGAAGTGCGCGGGGATTCCACCGCGCACACCGTGCAGGACCTGATCGACACGCTCAAAGCGCGGCCCGGCAAGCTCAATTTCGGCACCGGCACCACCAACGGCCGGCTCGCCGCGCTGTTGTTCGCAAAACTCACCGGCACGAATTTCGCGATCATTCCGTACAAGGGCAGCGCCGAGACCGTGGAGGGACTGCTCACCGGCAGCGTCGATTTCGGCATCGACGGCATGGCGTCGAGCTATCCGCTCATCAAGGACGGCAAATTCCGCGCGCTGGCGAAATTAAGCGACCGGCCGCTTGCGCCAACTGCCCGACCTGCCGCCGCTCGCCGAGGCCGCGGGCGTGCCGGAGCTCGGCGACATCTCGACCTGGATCGCGTTCTACGCGCCGGCCGGCACGTCGAGCGAAATCACCGGCAAGCTGTCGCATTTCATCGCCACCATCTATGCCGACCCCGCCGTCGCCAAGCGGCTGCAAGACGCCGGCATCATCGCGGTGTCGAGCACGCCCGGAGAGCTCAAGACGTTCGTGCGCAGCGAAACCGAGCGCTGGGGCAAGGTCATTCGCGACAACGCCAGTTACATCTTTGAGTGACGGATGTCCGGCATCGCTCGCGCTATAGCGGCCGTCCTGCTCTTCGCCGACGCGCTGTCTGCGGCATCGGCGCAGAACGCGTTCGAAGCGAAAAGCTATCCCAGCCACACCATCCGAATGATCGTGCCGTTTCCGCCCGGCGGGCCGGCCGACACCATCGCGCGCATCGTGGGTGCGAAAATGTCCGAGCATTGGGGTCAGCCGGTGGTGATCGAGAACCGCGCCGGCGGCAACACCGCGATCGGCGCCGAGCTGGTGGCGAAGTCGGCGCCCGACGGCTACACGCTGCTTGTCGCCATGGACGTCACCATGGTGATGAATCCCTTGGTGATGACCAACCTGCCCTACGATCCGCAGAAGGATTTTGCGCCGGTCACCATGCTGACCAAGAACATTTCGATCATCACCACGCGCAGCGATGGGCCGAAGACAATGGCCGAGCTGATCGCCAAGGCCAAAGCCAATCCCGGCAAGCTCAATGTCGGCGCCGGCACCATCACCTCGCGGCTCGGCGCGCTGGCCTTTGCGCAGGCCGCCGGTATCGACGTCACGCTGGTGCCCTACAAGGGCAGCGCCGACATCACCCAGGGCCTGCTGACCGGCGCCGTCGATTTCGCCCAGGACAGCGTCTCCAATGCGCTCCCGCTAATCGAGGCCGGCAAATTCCGCGCGCTGGCGAAATACTCCGATCGTCCGCTGCCGCTCATGCCCGACGTGCCGAGCCTCTCCGTCGCCGCCGGACTGCCCGACATCGCCGAGAGCTCGACCTGGATCGGAATCGTCGCGCCGGCCGGCACGCCGAAGTCGGTCATCGGCAAGGTCCAGCGCGAGATCGCCGCCATCTATGCCGATCCGGCGATGGCGGCGCGGCTGGAAAAGACCGGGCTGAACGCCGAGTTGAGCACGCCGGAAGAGCTCGATGCCTATATCCGCAGCGAGAGCGTGCGCTGGGGCAAGCTGATCAAGAGCGGTATTGCCGATAAGATTTTGAATTGAGCCAGTTGCTCAATACGCCGTGGTAAGCAACGCACGCACGTCGCTCGCCGACGCCGGACGCGGCGCGGTAATCTTGGCGGCGGCAATCTCGGTGGCGACGAAATCGGCCTTGGCGGCATCGAAGCCGACCTCGCGCAGCCGTTGCGGGATCGGGAATTTCTTCAGCATCGCGGCGATTACGGCCGCCGGATCGCTGCTGCTGAGCGCATCCCGCAAGCGCGCCTTGGCTTCGGGCGCCGCGTCGAGATTAAAGCGCATGACATGCGGCAGCAGGATCGCGTGGGTCTCGGCGTGCGGCAGACCGAGCCCGCCGAGCACATGCGCCAGCTTGTGATGCAGCGCGGTGCCGGAGCTGAGCACGGTTCCGGCGAGCCAGGCGCCGATGAGGCACTCGCCGCGCGCCGCGACGTTGGCGCCGTCGGCGACCACCGCCGGCAGGTTTTGCGCAAACCGCCGCATCGCTTCGGTGGCGAGCCCGACCGTCACCGGCGTGCGGCTATCGACCCACAGCGCCTCGACGCAATGGGCGATGGCGTTCATGCCGCTGGCGGCGCTGACCGCGACCGGCAGGCCCAGCGTGAGATCGGGATCGTAGATGATGGTGCGCGGCACGACCTTGACGTCGCGGCCGGTGATTTTGCGCTCGCCGTCGGTCATGCCGAAAATCGGCGTTGCTTCCGAGCCGGAATAGGTCGTCGGCAAGGCGAGGATCGGCAAGCCGGTCTCGAGCGCGATCGCTTTGGCGAGGCCAATGGCGGAACCGCCGCCCACCGCGATCAAACCGTCGGCATTGTTCTCCCGCGCCGCTTTCAGCCCTGCTTCGGCGACCGCCTTCGGCACATGCATCACCGCCTGTGCGTGCAAACCGACGGCGCGCCTACTGAGAAGTTCGCAGACTTTCTTGCCAAGCCGCGCGCCGCTGCCAGGCGTCGCGATGACCAGCGCGCGCTCGATTTTCAGCCGTGCCACCTCATCGCCGACGCGGCCGAGCGCACCGGAGGCAAAAACGACACGTTGCGGCGGAACGTCGTGGGTGAAGGCTGTAGCCTTCACTGCTCCTCGCGCCAGATGCCAAGCGCCTTCTGCGCCGGACGATCGGAGATCGAAAACAGCACGGCGCCATCGGGCGCGTTGTGCTGGTAGCGCTTCCACGGCGGCACGACGAAGACGTCGTTCGGAGCCCAATTGAGCACCTTGCCGTCGACCGTGGTGGTGCCCTCACCTTCGACGCAGACGAAGATGGTGCCGTCGGTGGCGCGATACGGCTCGCCCTTGAAACCCTTGGGGAACATGGCGAGCCAGGCGCCCATGGTCGGCAGCACCGGGCCGCCGGTGACCGGGTTGGCGTAGTTCACCCGCGCGCCATGGCGCTTGTCGACATCGCCCGCCTTCATCATGCGTTCGATGATCGGCCGCGTGCGCACATAGGTGTAATTGATGACCGGGGTGTAGTTCTTGCTCCACGCCCCATCGGGCAGCACGCCGGAGCCGTAGAAGTTGAGGGAATCGCCGTCCTCGCGCGTGGTCTTTTGGGTGGCCTCGTCGGCGTGGTCGGCGAAGGACGCCTCGTAGAAATTGACCGCAGGAAAGTCGAGCACGTCGAGCCACAGCATCGGCTTGTCCGAGGTGTTGCCGTGATCGTGCGGCGCCCAATTGGCGGTGATGACGAAATCGCCCCGCGACATGTAGGACTTTTCGCCCTCGACCGCGGTGTAGGCGCCCTCGCCGTCGAGCACGAAGCGGATGGCGGAGGAAACGTGGCGGTGGGCCGGCGCGACCTCGTTGGGCAGGATCATCTGGATGCCGGCGAACAGCGTGTTGGTGGCCTTGCGATTCGCCGTGCAGTGCCGGGTTTTCCAGGACCAGGACGCGGCGTTGCGCCTCCTCGGCGGTGATCAGGCCGCCGGATTCCAGGACCAGCGATTTGACGTCGTCATAGTGCCAGACATGGGGCTGGCAGCGCGTCACCGGCTCCTTGGTGACGACCGAGCCCATGACCTTCCACAACGGCGCCATGTCCTTCTTGGCGATCCGGTCGTAGAAGCCTTGGCGAATGGCCTCGATATTGTGCTTGGTATCCGGGCCGCCGTCGGCCGATTTCGTCGCGGTGGCAACCGCCATGGTGTCCTCCAGTGAGTTCAAGAGCCGGTGATTTGACCGCAATATAGTCAAAGCCGGGGCTAGCGGAAATAGCGGGAAATGGAGGCCTGACGGGCCTGCCATGCAGCCTTAGCGGCCTCTTGCTTAATTATTGGTCGCGCCGCCGTCGACCGCGATGGTCTGGCCGGTGACGAAATCGCTGTCGGCCGAGGCCAGGAACACCAGCGCGCCCGAGCAGGTCTTCCGGGTATTCGTCGCGCTTGAGCGCGCGCCGTGCCAGCGATGGCGCCTGCGAATGCGCGAGATGCCCTGGGTTCTCGTTGATCACGCTGTCGCTCAGCGTAAATCCCGGCGCCAGGTTGTTGACGCAGATATTGTGCTCGCCAAGCTCGCGCGACACGCGAGCGGGTGAACGCGGTCACCGCGCCCTTCGAGGTCACGTAGTGGGCGAAATTGGGAATGCCGCGAGCGACGGTGCCGGAGCTGATATTGATGATCTTGCCGTATTTTTGCGCGATCATGTGCGGCGCGACGTGCTTGGTCATCAGAAAGACGCCGCGGATATTGATCGACATGACTTTATCCCACAGCGCCGACGTCGATTTCGGTGACCTTCTGCTCCTGGCAGCGGCGCGAACAAAGCGGCGTTGTTGACCAAAATATCGATCTTGCCGAAACGCTCCATGGTCTTGGCCACCAGCGCCTTCACCGCGCCCTCGTCGCTGACGTCGGCGACCGAGCTCGCCACCGAATTGGCGCCGTGTTTTTGCGCGATCTCTTCGGCAAGCTCCTTGCCGTCGGCGATGTCGGCGATCATCAGGCGCGAGCCTTCGGCGGCCAGCCGGTGCGCGTAATGCCGGCCGATGCCCTTGGCGCCGCCGGTGAGGAGCGCGACGCGGCCGTCGAGACGGGCCATGGCTATTTCTTTCCGCTCAGCCGCGCGGATGAATTTTTCAAAACCGGCGAGCTGCTGCTTGACGATGTCGATGGTCGGCTGATCGGTGAGCTCGAGCGTCTTCTCGTCGAATTTCTTGGCGGCAAACGTCACCAAAATTTCCGGCTTGCCGAACAGGAAGGCGTCGATCGAAAGCAGGCTCTGCCGTAGGTGGTATTGCATGCGCGCGCCGCCGAGCACGCCGCCGGCGCAGGACTGGATCGCGACAGGTTTGTCCTTGAACGGCACGTCCTTCATGCGCGAGACCCAGTCGATGGCGTTTTTCAATCCGCCCGGGATGCTCCAGTTGTATTCCGGCGAGACGATGATGACGCCGTCGGCCGCGCGGATCGCGTGAGCCCAGGCTTCGGCGTCGGCCGGGAAACCCGTACCGGCTTGAATGTCGTGATTGTAGATCGGCATCTTGTCCCAGGCCGGCGCCGGCGTGATCGCCATTCCGGGCGGAGCGAGCGACGGCAAGGTGCGCGCCAGCGAGGCGTTATAGGAGCCTTTGCGCAGGCTGCCGCAAATCGTGATGACGTTGAGAGTATTGTCGGCCATGTCGGTCCTACTCGTTCGGTTCTATCCGTTGCAATAAGTCAAAGTGTAGTGGGCCGGATTTGCGCTCACAAGCGCATGCTATCGCGGCCGTGCGAGCGGTGCGAACGCAGCGCGACGCGGCGATGACGCTCAATTGTTCAGGATGGCGATGTCCTTCGGCGAGCTCGGCCCCGGCAGCGTCTGCACGAAGGCGTAGATGTCGGCGATGTCCTTGTCCGACAGCACGGCGTCGGAATAGGCCGGCATGTCGTCGGACGGATTGCGCAGCTGGCCCTTGAAGCCGTCGAACGGCAGCGCGGTGTGGGCGAGGATCGGCGCCGGGCCGTTATAGGCGCCGCCCTGCCCCGAGCGGCCGTGGCAGGTGAAGCAGCCGTCGGCGAGGAAGATGCGCTTGCCGTTGGCGGCATCGCCTGGCGGGGCATCCTGCGCCGCGCGCGATCGAGACGCGCCGCGCCGAGGGCGGCCACGGCGAAGGCCGTCACGCGCGATACGCTTGAACGTTTTCATCACAGCTCTCCTCAGCGCGGATCGGTTACGACGTCGACCACGGCCGGCTCGCCGGCTTTTACGGCGGCGATGGCGCGCGTGAGCGCCGGCGCCAGATCTTTCGGATCGGTGATCGGGCCCTCGCCGTGGGCGCCCATGCCGCGCGCGACGGTGGCGTAATCGATATTCGGATCCTTGATGCGTGGTGCCGATGTCCATCTTGTCGACGCCGCGGCCATGCCGCGCCGCCATGGCGACGAGATACATGTATTCCTGATGATAGGCGCGGTTGTTGTGCACGATGTAGAGGATCGGGATCTGGTGGTGCGCCGCGGTCCACAGCGCGCCCGGATTGAACATGAAGTCGCCGTCGCCGCCGAACGCCACGGTGAAGCGGCCGTGCTTCTTGTTGGCCAGCGCCGCGCCGAGCGAGGCCGGCAGATTGTAGCCGACGCCGGCGCCGCCGGAGACGCCGTTCCATTGATACGGCTTCTTGAAATCCCACAGCCGGTGCGGCCAGGACAGGCGGATCGCGGTGCCGACCACCGACCAGTCCTCGTCCTTGATCTGGTTATAGACCTCGGCGCACATCCGCGCCGTGGTGATCGGGCTGGCATCCCAGCCGATGGTCGCATCGGTCTTGGAGCGCTCGACCATGGCGAGATGGGCGGCGGCAAGCTTCTTGCCGCGCTCGGCGAACGTCGCCTTGCGGCCGTCGTCGATCAGGCGCTTGACCGCTTCGGTCAGCGCCGGCAGCGACGCCTCGCCGTCGCCGGCGATGTCGAGATCGACGTCCTGCCAGCGGCCGAAATCCTGATAGTTGGATTTCAGATAAAGGTCGCGCACGCCGAGCGTGATGATCTTGGTGTCGGATTTGTAGGCCGGCCGCGAGTTGCGCACGATGCGGTCGCTGAAATGGGTGAGCGTGCCCCACAGGTCGTTCATCTCGATGGCGAGGATGACGTCGGCCTGACCGATCATGGCGCGGCGGAAGCTCTGGTTGAGCGGATGCCGCGACGGGAAATTCATGCGGCCGGCATTGTCGATGACGGCGCATTGCAGCGTCTCGGCAAGCGCGACCAGGTTGGCCATGCCGGCGGGCGTGCGCGCCACGCGATCGCAGACGATGACCGGGTTTTGCGCCTCGACCAGCATCTTGGCGGCTTCGCGCAATCGCCGCCGGATCGCCTTGCGGCGGCATCACCGGCGCGAATTTGGGAATGCGCAGGACTTTCCGCATCGGGGATCGGGTTCTCCTGCAGCTCGGCATCGAGCGAGAGGAAGACCGGCCCCATCGGCGGCGTCGTCGCGATCTTGTAGGCGCGCACCGCCGACTCGGCGAAATGCTGCAACGAGGCCGGCTGGTCGTCCCACTTGGTGAAGTCGCGGACGATCTGCCCGATATCGACGCCGGCATGGACCCACTCGGCGCCGGGCGCGCGCTTGTCGGCCTCCATGATATTGCCGCCCATGACGAGGACGGGCACGCGGTCGCACCAGGCGTTGTACATCGCCATGGTGGCGTGCTGCAGGCCGACGACGCCGTGGCAGGCCATGGCCATCGGCTTGCCTTCGATCTTGGCGTAGCCCTGCGCCATGTGGACGGCGATGTCCTCGTGCACGCAGGTGATGATCTCGGGCTTGTTGTTGGCGTGATTGACGATGGCCTCGTGCAGGCCGCGATAGCTCGAGGCGCAATTGATCGCCATGTACTCGATGCCGAGCGAATTGAGCACGTCGGTCATGAAATCGCCGCCGCTGGTCGTCTGATTCACCGGATCGTTGGCCGGCGGCATGGTCTCGGCCGCGATCTGGCGCGGGCCGGGCAGCGCGGCCTTCAACTTCTCCGCGGGCACGGCCGGCATCGCATTGGCGGCAACCGGCGGCAGTCACCGCGGCGGCGGCGCCGACGAGGCCCGCACCTTTGAGGAAATTGCGGCGGCTGGCGTCAGGCGACTGACGGCGTTTCGGCATGGCGTCCTCCCAGGGGATGGCTTGTTAAGCCAAGAAAAGTAAGTCAATGGAAAGCAGCGGATTTTTGCTTGGGTCGATTCTCGCCTGCGGCCAAGCGAGCGTCAAGCAGGCCCTGCAAGGGGCAGCTATGTGCTCGGCGAGCTCTGCAGCGCCGGCGCGACGATGTCCTTCCAGCTCTTCGGCGGTGATTTGAGCTCGCCGTGCCGGCCCATGAAATCGGCAAAGACCTGCACGCCGTAAACCGCGCTGCCGAACTCATCCTTGATCTCGCGCAGCACCGCTTCGATGAGGGGGCCGCTGAGCGACATCGACGGCTCATGGGTCAGATAGATTTGCGCGGCGCGGCGCGGATCGCTGCGGATGATGCGCGCGGCGTCCTCCATCGCCTTGCCGATCGCTTCCGGCATTTGCGGATGCGCCTCGATATAGGCCCGCGGTCGCGCCCATGATGAGGAACGACGCCTTGCCGTTCATCACATCGACCGAGCTGAGCACGCGGTGAACTTTTGCATCGCGCAACGCCAGCTGCGTGTACGGCGGCGACGCGAAGTAAGCCGTCACCACGCCCGAACCGTCGACCAACGCGGCGACTGCTTCGGACGGCGACATCGCCACCACCTGATCTTGCAATTTGTCGTAGGCTTTCAAAGTCTTTTCCGATTGCATTTGCAACAGATACATCTGCGGCGCGGTCAATGACGGCATGGCGATGCGATCGGTCGGCTGAAAGTCGGCGATGGTCGCGACATTGGGCCGATTGCTGACCAGCGTCAGCGGCATGGTGGTGATGCCGGATACGGCAAGGATTTGCTGCGGCGTGTCCCTGGCCTTGTCCCAGGCGGCGAGCAAAGGCGCGGTGCCGTACGGCCCCATGTCGATCGCGCCCGAGGCGATCGCATCCTGCATCGGGCCTGCGCCGACGAAACGCTGATAGCTCGCCTTGACGTCGAGATGCAGCTCCTTGGCGCGCTTCTCGACGAGTTTCAGGTCCTGGCAGATGTAGAGCGGCAGAAACGCCAGCCCAAAGCCGATGCCGATCTTGACCTGCTCCTGCGCGCGCGCCGGCGCCGCTGTCGCAAAGAGCACAGCGGAACGCCGCAAGCCCAAGCACAAATCTGCGCAAAGCTTTTGCTCGTCGTTGGAGGGCCGTGACTATAGTCCGTAGCCCGGATGGAGCGAAGCGAAATCCGGGAACGATCGTGCCGCCTCCCGCCACCCGGATTGCGCTTCGCTCCGTCCGGGCTACGACAGAAAATAATCCCTGAGCCGCTCGCGCGCCGCGAGCGCTTTGCCGAGATCGAAACCGTTGACGATGGCCAGGCGGAAACCGCCGGGCGGCATGGCGTGGTGCTCCGGCGCGCGATCCTCGTGGAAGGTGATCTGCACGCTGGTGACGCCGGGCGTGCGCCTGATCTCGTCGACCAGCGCCTGCGGCGGATGCCGGTAGCGGCGGCCGTTCGGTCCGAACAGCACGACGCTGTAACCCTCGCTGCGGTCGTCGTCGTAAAAATCCCAGTCGCCGTTCTCATAGAGGCCGACCAGCGCATCGACCCAGCCGGGACCGTAGAGATCGGGCCATTGGTCGGCGAAGCGCAGATGCGCCTCGATGATGGTGCCGCCGATGGTTTCGAGATTGAGCATGCCGGTATAGCCGGCGAGATTTTTTTGCGATCCAGGCGCCGCAACGCGTCTCGATATCGGCGTCCGGCTCGGCATGCACGGTCCAGTAATCGAACGTGCCCTCGCCTGCCGGCTTGCCGGTGGCATGGCGCCACCAGCGCGGCTCGCCGTCGACGACCGCGAAGTCGGAAGAGACATGGCGGCCCTCGAGCAGCGTCATCCAGAAATGGCCGGGCGCGTAATGCCGCTCGTAGTCGGCGGCCGTGTGCAGCACGCGACTGCCGACGCCCATGCCTTTGAGATTGAAGATCGGCTTGGAGAAGACGGGAAAGCGCGGCGGCGTCACGCCGTGCGGGCCGGCGTCAAGATTTTGGCTCAGCGCCACCGCGAGCTTGTCGTAGACCCAGCGGTGCGCCGGATACCACTGCCAGGCGTCGCAATCCTCGGTCGGGATATTGGCGGCCGTCTTGACGTGGTCGAAATATTGCAAACGCCAAGGATCGACTTCGCAGATCGGCATGGCCGCGATGCAGCCGTCCTGCCGCGTCCCGTCGTCAGGAGAGCGCGTGCACGGCGAACAGCCCATCGCTCCACGTCTTGAGCGGCGACCAGCCGCTGCCGCGGGCCAGCGCCTGAAATGACTCGATCGTGTATTTGTAGCTGTTCTCGGTGTGGATGGTCTCGCCGGCGCGGAAATCGATGGTCGTGCCGTTGAGGTGCACCTTCTGCCGCCGCGTCGAGGCGAGATGCATCTCGATCCGGTTGTGGGCGCTGTTGTAGAAGGCATGATGCTCGAAGGCGCCGAGATTGAAATCGGCGCCGAGCTCGCGGTTGATGCGCGCCAAGAGATTGAGATTGAATTTCGCCGTGACACCTTCGGCATCGTTGTAGGCGTCGTAGAGAATTTTCGTATCCTTCACCAGATCGACGCCGATGACGAACAGCGCGCCCTTGCCCAGCATGCCGCCGGCATGGCGCAAGAATTTGCCGCTTCGTGCGGCTCGAAATTGCCGATGGTCGAGCCGGGAAAGAAGCCGACTCGCGGCAGCGCCGCGATCACGGGCGGCAGTGCGAACGCTTTGGTGAAATCCTCGACCAGCGGATACACGCCGAGATGCGGGAAATCCCGGCGCAGTTGGGCCGCGTCCTGCTGCAAGAAATCGCCGGAAATATCGACCGGCACATAGGCCTCGACCGTCGCCGCGGCGCCGAGCAGGATGCGCGCCTTGCGGCTCGAGCCGCCGCCGAATTCGATCAGGCGCAGTTTTGCGGAAACAGCGAAGCGATCGCCGGCGCGTTGTCCTGCAGAATGCCGATCTCGCTGCGCGTCGGATAATATTCCGGCAGCTGCGTGATGCGCTCGAACAGCGCCGAGCCGGCGAGATCGTAGAAATATTTCGGCGGCAGGCTTTTCGGTTTGGCGGCAAGCCCGGCGATGACGTCGGCCGCGAACGGATCGTTCGTTACAGCCGGTGCCGCGCGCAGCGCGGTTTGAACAGCTTGTGTCATGGCTTTGCTCAGTGTTCGTATTCCGCCAGGCGCAGTCCGCTGAACTGCCAGCGTGCCGACGGATAAAAAAAGTTGCGATAGCTCGAGCGCGAATGGCCGGCCGGCGTCGCCAGCGACGAGCCGCGCAACACCATCTGGTTGACCATGAACTTGCCGTTGTATTCGCCGAGCGCGCCGGGCGGAGCTTTGTAGCCGGGATATGGGGTGTAAGCGCTGCGTGTCCACTGCCAGACGATGCCGAAAGCGTCATTGAGCACGCCGCTTTTGGCGGCGACTTCCCATTCGCCCTCGGTCGGCAGATCCTTGCCCGCCCAGCGCGCGAAAGCGTCGGCCTCGTAATAGCTGACGTGGCACACCGGCTTCGTGGCATCGACCCGGCGCAGGCCGCCGAGCGTCATCGCATGCCAGGCGCCGTCGATCTTGCGCCAATAGCCGGGCGCGTCCCAGCCTTGCGCCTCGACTGCGTCCCAGCCGTCCGACAGCCACAAGGTCGGCGTCGTGTAGCCGCCGTCGGCCATGAATTCGAGCCACTCGCCGTTGCTGACGAGCGACGGCGCCAGCCGCACCGGCCGCAACACGACCTGATGCGCCGGCTGTTCGTTGTCGAAACAAAAACCGCCGTCGCCGTGGCCGATCATATGGATGCCGGCAATCAGCGCGCCCGCGGCCGGCCCTTGGCTCGCCGCGTGCGGCCATTGCCAATCCGGATCGTAGGCCGGATGGGTTTCGTTGAACGAAAACGCGTGCAGGATGTCGGTGAGCAACAATTCCTGGTGCTGCTGCTCGTGATTGAGACCGATCTCGATGATCGGGACCAGCGTCTCGAAATTTTCCGCCGACTCGATCAGCGCGCCCACCGCGGCATCGACGTGAGCGCGATATTCGGCGACTTCGGCGGCGTTGGGCCGGGTGATGAGCCCGCGTTGCGGGCGCGCCTGCCGCGGCCCGGCCGCGACGTAATAAGAATTGAACAGAAAGGCGAAGCGCTCGTCGAACGATTTGTAGTCCGGCGCGAACGGACGCAGCAGAAATTGCTCGAAGAACCACGTCACGTGCGCCCGATGCCATTTGGTCGGGCTGGCGTCGGGCATCGACTGGATGACCTGGTCCTCGGGCGACAGCAGCGCCGCGCGCCGCTCGGTCTCGCCGCGCACCGCCCGAAAGGCATTGAGCCAAACGTGGCGCGGATCGTCCGACGGCCGCGCCGCCGGCGACGGAATCGCCCGCCGGATCGGCTATCCGAACACGCTTGGAAGCGGCGGCACGTGGCATTGCAAGGGTCCGCAAAGGGCGGGGATTAATGACAAATTCGCAAAGGCTGGGAAGATAATCGGCCCCCGATAGGTTGGTTCCATACATGATCTATTCGCCGCAGACTGCAATGCGATTCGGCGGCCGCTAACGAGGATGTGATCGCGCCACGACGATCGCGTAAAATGACGGCAGAGTTGGCGTAAATACCGCTATCGACGTATGATTTTGCACCTGATATGGCGCCGGCCGGGGGAGGACGCGCCCAATGAAAAGACGCATGACCAGTAAGCGCGGGAAGCCGATGCTGCCGCGCGAGCGCGCCGACTTTTCGGCGATCGTCGACCGGCCGCCGCTCAAACTGCCGGGCGGCGCCGGCTGGTATTCTGGACCATCGTCAATCTCGAAGTCTGGGACATCGGCAAGCCGATGGCGCGCCAGGTGCTGGCCCCGCCGACCGGGCAGACGCTCCTTCCCGACGTGCCGAACTGGAGCTGGCACGAATACGGCATGCGGGTCGGCGTGTGGCGCTTCTTCGATCTGTTCAAGCGCCTGAAAATCCGGCCGACGCTCGCGATCAATGCCCGCGTTTGCGAGGACTATGCGCGCGTCGCGCAGGAAGCCAAAAGCGACGCGCTGGGAATTCATGGGCCACTCCTATCAGCAAGGCCCGATCCACATCGAGCCCGACCAGAAGAAGATGATCACGCGCTCGCTCGACGTGCTCGAGCGCTTTTGCGGCAAGCGGCCGGTCGGCTGGCTCGGGCCGGGCCTGACGCAAACGCTGGAGACGCCGGATCTGCTGACGCAGGCCGGCATCAAATATATCGGCGACTGGGTCTATGACGACGAGCCGACGACGATCCGCACCACGAACGGCCCGCTGGTGACGCTGCCCTACACCATGGAGCTCAACGACATCCCGATGATGGCGGTGCAGCACCACGAGAGCGATTATCTGCTCAAGCGCACCATCGATCAGTTCGACCGGCTCTATGCCGAGGGTGAGAAGCGCGCAAAAATTCTGGCGCTGGCCATTCACCCGTATCTCAGCGGCCAACCGCACCGCATCAAATATCTCGAAGCGATCTACGAATACGCCCGCCGCTTCGACGGCGTCGAGTACTGGACCGGCGAGGAGATTTTGCAGTGGTATTTGCAATCAAAAGCCGAATAGCGAGCGCAGCGCTGCTGCTCGCGGCTACGCTGGTAAGCAGTGCGGCGAGCGCTGCCGCGCCGTGCCGCACCGGCGGACCTTACGAGGCCTGGCTCGCCGCGTTCGAGCGCGAGGCGATTGCGGGCGGCGTGTCGCAGCGCACGGTCGCCGAGGTCGCGCCTTACCTCACCTACGACCAGCGCATCGTCAACATCGACAGCGGCCAGCGCGTGTTCTCGCAGACGTTCCTGGAATTCTCCGATCGCATGGCGGCTGCCTATCGCATTCAAACCGGTGCGGCGAAGATCAAGACTTACGCGCCAGTGTTCGCGCGGATCGACCAGCAATACGGCGTGCCGGCGCCGGTCATCGTCGCGTTCTGGGCGCTGGAAAGCGATTTCGGCGCCAATATGGGCAAGGAGAAAACGCTGAGCGCGCTCGCCTCGCTGGCTTACGACTGCCGGCGCGCCGACCGGTTTCGCGCCCAGTTGCTCGACGCGCTGCGGCTGATCGAGCGCGGCGATCTGCGGCCCGAAGACATGATCGGCTCCTGGGCCGGCGAGCTCGGCCAGACCCAGATGATGCCGTCGGAATATTTCCAATACGCCGTCGATTACGACGGCGACGGCAAGCGCAATCTCTTGCGCAGCGCGCCCGACGTGCTCGGCTCGACGGCGAATTATCTGCTCGGGCTCGGCTGGAAGCGCGGCGAGCCGTGGCTCACCGAAGTGCGCGTGCCGGCGAACCTGCCGTGGGACCAGGCCGACCTCGCCATCCAATTGCCGCGGTCGAAATGGGCGTCATACGGCGTCACGCTCGCCGACGGCCGCGCGCTGCCGGCCGACACCCTGCCCGCTTCGCTGCTGTTGCCGATGGGGCGGCTTGGACCCGCGTTCCTGGTCTATTCGAACTTTCAGATTTATCTGCAGTGGAACAACTCGCTGGTCTATTCGACCACGGCGGCCTATCTCGCCACCCGCATCGCCGGCGCGCCGGCGCTGCATCGCGGCTCGCCGCCGCCGGCGCTCGCCTTCGCCGACATGAAGGAGATGCAAACCATGCTGGCGCGCGCCGGTTACGACGTCGGCAAAATCGACGGCTTTGCCGGCCTGAAAACCCGGCAGGCGGTCAAGGAGATGCAGAAGAAATACGGCCTGCCCGCGGATTCCTATCCGACGGCGGAACTGCTCGCGCGCATGCGGGCCGGGCGTTAGAAGCGGTCGCATGCGCTTGCCGTTCGCTCTCGCTCTCCTGCTGTCGCTGGCCGCGCCGGCGTCAGCGCAAAAGATCACCATCGCGGTGGTGCCGAGCGTACCCGGCGGCGCGACCTATGTGGCGCTCGACAAGGGCTATTTCCGTGACGCCGGCCTCGACGTCGATATCGAGCGCATCGATTCGCTCGGCAAGGCGGTCGCGTTTCTCGCCACCAATCAGGTGCAGGTGGCGCAAGGCGGCATCAATGCCGGCTTCTACAATTCGGTGGCGCAAGGCCTGCCGGTGGCGCTGGCGCTGGAAAGCGGCTCGTCGCCGACCTATCACCAGATCATCGTGCGGACAGATCTGAAGGACCAGATCAAGACGCCCGCGGATCTGAAAGGCCGCACTGTGGGCTTGAGCTCCGCCGGATCGAGCTCGATGTACGAGGTCGCCTCCGTGCTCGCTTCAGCCAAGCTCACACTCAAGGACATCGACGCCAAGAACCTGTCGTTCGCGCAGATGGCGACGGCGATGGCGAACGGCGCGCTCGATGCGGCGATGGAAGTCGCGCCGTTCACCGAGCGCATGATCGAGCAGAATATCGGCGTGCCGTGGATCGATCCCGACGACTACATCCACCCGCTGCCCATGACCAGCGTCGGCTACATCGTCAATCTCGATTGGGCGCGAGCCAACCGCGACACCGCGAGAAAACTTTTCGTCGCGCTGGCGCGCGCCGGCCGCGACTATTGCCAAGCCTATCATCACGGCCCGAACCGCGCCGAGATCATCGATATCTTCCTCAAATACCGCATCGGCACCGACCGCGACCTGCTCGACCGCATGGCCTGGCAATCGCGCAATCCGAACGGCGAATTCAATGTCGCCAGCATCGTTGACATGCAGGCGTTCTTCCAGCGCGAAGGCGTGATCGACAAAACCTCGCCGGCGGACAAGCTGGTCGATCCGAGCTATGCCGCCGATGTCGCCAAAGAGCTTGGACCGTTCGACCTCATCAACAAAGCGAGCACGCTCAAGGGCTGCCGGTAGCGAGACCAAAAGATGGCAAAATCCGTTCGTCGCGTGGTGACCGGTCATGATGTCGATGGCCGTTCAACGTTTCTCATCGATGGTCCTACCCCGCACGTCTTCAGCCGCAGCAAAGGCAGCGCCATCGTGCACGAATTGTGGGAGACGACGCGCACGCCCGCCGACAATCGCGGCAATAGCGACGCCATCGCCCGCGGCCATCGCCTGCCGCCGCCGAAGGACGGTTCGGTGTTCCGCGTCATCGAATATCCGCCGGATCGCGAGCGGCTTGCCGCCATTGCGCACGAGGAAAAGCTGCCCGACGACGGCTCCGGGCGCGCCGCGGCGACCGACCGCAACAATCCGCGCCATCCCGGCTTCCACAAGACCGCGACGATCGACTACGCCATCGTGCTCTCGGGCGAGATCTTCGCCATGATGGACGATGGCGAAGTGCTGCTGCAAGCCGGCGACGTGCTGATCCAACGCGGCACCAATCACGCCTGGAGCAACCGCACCGATGAGCCGGCTGTGGTCGCGTTCGTGTTGATCGACGCCGAGCCGGTTTAGCTTACCGCCGCCCGTTCAATTCCGGCACCTCAAAATCCTCCCAGCCCGGCACGTCGGCGACCTCGTAGAACTTTTCGCCGAACGGCCGCGTGGCGTCGATGCCGATCGACGACGAAATCCGCATGGTGCGGTCGCGCGTCAGATCGACCGACGGATCGGACGGGCCCGCCGGCACATTGTCGATGACGATGACGTCGCGCGCCGGCTGGACGCGGAAGGCGAGCGCCCATTCGACTTCGGTCGAGGAATGCACGTCGATGTCGGGATCGACGATCACGGTCCATTTCGGCCGGATATTGCTCGACATCGCGTTGAGGATCACCTGCCGCGCCTCGCCGGCGAAGCGCGGCTCCATCGATATCACCACATAGAACGACACGCCGGCGGAAGCGCGCACCGAGACCTGCTTGATGGTCGGGAACTGGCGCTTGAGCGAGCGCAGGAACGACGCCTCGAACGGAATTTGCTTGAGGATGTGGTTCTCGGTCACCGGCTTGCCGGTGAGCAGTCCCTGGAAGATCGGCTCTCGTCGGTGCGTGATCGCGGTGATGCGCGCCACCGGCTTCTGCGACGGCCGCGTGTAGTAGCCGGTATATTCGCCGAGCGGGCCTTCGAGCACGGTGGTGTTGAGATCGACTTCGAACTCGATCACGACTTCCGACGTCGCCGGCACTTTCACGTCGCAGGTCTTGCATTGCGTCAGCTCGACCGGCGCGCCGCGCAAGCCGCCGGCCAGCGCCCAGTCGTCGGTGGTGTCGGGCACCTGCACCTGGCAGGTATAGGCGATGATCGGATCGACGCCGATGATCAGCGCCGCCTTCGGCACGATGCCGAGCTTTTTGCACTTCGCCAAATTCTTGCCGAAGCGATGGAACGGCTGCGCCGAGAACGACACCGTGTCCTTGCCGAGAATGAGAAAGCGGTAATGGCCGACGTCCGGCACGCCGGTCTCCGGATCCTCGGAGACGACGATGCCCGGCCGTGATATACGGCCCGCCGTCCTTGGGGCTGTATTGCGGCACCGGGAAATTGCGGATGTCGATGGCGTCACCTTCGATGATACCGTCGTGGCACGGTGCGCCGTTCGCTGCCATGACCGGCGGGATCGGGTTGTCGAGGCCGTGCAGCACTTTGTCGAAAATCGTATCCTCGTCGGCCTCGAAGGCGAGCAGCGCCTTCTCTCGGGTCGAATAGATGCCGGCGACCAGCGGATAAGCGGTGCCGTTATTGTTGAACATGATGGCCGGGCCGTTGCGGACGTAAGCCTGCTTCATCGCCTTGCCGACGTCGTTCAACGCCACCGGACGGTTGATGTCGATCAACTCGCCATGCTGGCGCAGCACATCGAGGAATTGGCGGAAGTCGGCAAACGGCATTTTGTTGTCCTCGTCATTCCGGGACGCTGGCAAAGCCCGCGGGCCCGGAATCCATAACCACGAAACCGGGAGATTGTCGAAGGCACTGCCATATACACGCGACGGTGATTATCGGATTCCGGGCTCCTCGCTTCGCTCGGCCCCGGAATGATCACCTCACATCACATCGCCCATCACCACTTCGCCCTCGCTCGGCGGCCGCTCATAGAATTCCGGATTCATCCGGCTCGGCAACCCTTCGCGCTTGAGGATCGCCTCGAATTCCTGGCGGATCGCCGGATCCTCCTGGTGATAGGGAATGGCGCTGCCGCCTTTGCCCAGATCGATGGCGCCGTAATCCATCAGCTGCTCGCCGGGCACGCCCGGCTTGCGCGCGCGCTGATTGTTCGGGCCGTGCCAGGCGGTGATGCGCAAGCCTTCCTTGCCGATGCCGAAATGCTGGTGGTACCAGTCGCCGCTCATCGGCGCTGCGGAAACCAGGCCGACCGGCTCGTAATCCTGGCGCAAAACTTTTTCCGCCTTGCCGTTCTGCCACGGCGTGGTGCCGAGCGCTTCCGGCCACGTGTAGGTGTAGCCTTTGCCTTTGACGCAGACGAGCACGGCGGCGGAGGCGTGCTTGTGCGCCTTGGAATAGCGGCCGGTCTCGTGCTGGCCGATCCACAGATAGAAGCGGTTCTTGGCCATCGCCGGCTCGACCCGCCGGTAGCCGGGCGAGCGGCGGTTATCGAGCGGCAGATCGCAATTGACGATGTCGGGAATGAGATTGGTGCGCCGCATGGCGAGCCCCCGGATCGGATCGGGCTCGACATCGTCGTTCGGCTTGAAGAAATCCTCGGCGCCGGAGAAACGCTCGCTGAATGTGTACGGGCAGTTGAAAATGAAATCATTGTTGTCGAGCACGTTCATCACGTTCGGCGCCGTGGTGCCGCACAACAGCAAAGCCGGCGAACTCGCCGCGTTGATGATGCGGTGAAAAGCGTTGAGCGGAATAGTGAACAGCGACCCCTTCTGCCATTCGAAGACGTGGCGCTTGGTCTGGCCTTCCTGCCACACTTCGGTGGTGCCGCGGCCTTCGACCACCAGCACGACTTTTTCGTAGAGATGCCGCTCGACATTGAGCGCGCCGGCGCCGGGCACTTCGACGACGTAGAGGCCCCATAATCCTTCGGTGCCGAACAGCTGGATGAACGAGCCGCGGCCGCCGAGCCGCGGCCACGGCACGAGCGGCAGATCCTGCACCCGGCGCACGCCGATGCCGCGATAGCAGGGCACGCCTTCGGCCTCCATGAAGCGGTCATACGGCAGCGGCTGGCGCTTGAATTTTCCGAAGCCAGCGTTTTCGCCTGCTTGGGGCTCGTGCCAGTGGGCGCCATCGGGGGTGTCGTGCATGGAAACTTCTCCGGCTATCGCATCCGCACGTCACCCCCGTGCCGCACGATATTATGGGCGAAGCGGCGCGACCCGCCAAACCGCGGCAATGACACCCATTTGACGACAAGGGGCATCGCAGCCGTGGACGGCGATAGGCTCTTGGTTGTAGACGGTGGCGGCGGCCGAGCGGGGCGACACCTGTCTTCGAGCACCAATCCGGATGCTTTTGCCGGGCTTTGCGATTCAGCGCTTGACCGCGCCGCCCAAAGCGGCGGAAGATGCTGAAAAGACAGCAGTTTTTCATTATTCCAAAGTAAAACAAGTGACCCCAGACGCGCCTCTCTTCGATCGGACCTGCTCAAGCGAATGTAACATTATAACGTCACATTCGCTCGGCAGCGTGCCGAATTGGCGTGGGCCGGGGCGCGTGCAGCAGAGCGGACCGTTTGAAATGCAAAAAACTCCTCGCGCAAAGCGATTTCGTCACGTTGCCGTGTTCGCTGTCCTCGGCAGCGCGCTTCTGATCGCCAATCCGTTCGTCCAATCGGCGCGCGCGCAAAGCCCCGCTGCCCCTCCCGCACCTACGGCCACGCCGGTCGCTCCGCCTGCAGCGGCTGCGCCGACCACGCCGTCAGCCGCACCGGCCTCCCCTGCGCCGGCCGCTGAGGCGCCATCGGTTCCGCCGAATGCGGCGGCGCCCGTGGCCCCCGATCAGCCCGTCGGCCAAACCACCGTGAGCCGCACGCAACTGCCGCAAGACCTGTCGCCGTGGGGCATGTTCGAGGATGCCGATCGCCTGGTGAAGGGCGTCCTGATCGGGCTCGCTTTCGCTTCGCTGGTGACCTGGACGGTCTATATCGCCAAGACATTCGAACTGCGCACCGCGCGCCGGGAAGTGCGGGACGGGCTTCGCATCCTGACCAAGGCGGCGACGCTCGCCCAGGCGCACGAGCAACTGCGCAACGGCACGACGCCGGTGGCGCAACTCATGCAGGCCGCCGCGCAGGAAATTCGCCTCTCCGCCAATTCACGCGGCGACGGCTTGAAGGAGCGCATCGCCTGGCAGCTCGAGCGCCTCGAAATGGCGACCAGCCGGAAAATCTCCCGCGGCACCGGCGTACTCGCCACCGTCGGCTCGACCGCCCCGTTCGTCGGCTTGTTCGGCACGGTGTGGGGCATCATGAACAGCTTCATCGGCATTTCCAACGCCCACACCACCAATCTCGCCGTGGTGGCGCCCGGCATCGCGCAAGCTTTGCTCGCGACCGCGCTCGGCCTCGCCGCCGCCATCCCTGCGGTCATGATCTACAACGTGCTGGCGCGGCAGACGGCGCATTATCGCGCGCTCCTCGGTGACGCCTCCGCGTTGGTGATGGGGCTGGTCAGCCGCGACCTCGACCGCGCCAAGCTGCCGCTCGCTCAAGCCGCCGAGTAACCGCCGTGGCAATCCGTCTCGATCACGGCTCCGACGAACTGACCGAGGTGCATGACATCAACGTCGTGCCATTCATCGATGTGATGCTGGTGCTGTTGATCATCTTCATGGTGGCGGCGCCGCTTGCCACCGTCGACGTGCCGGTCGATCTGCCGTCGTCGAACACGCAACCGCAGCAGCGCCCCGACAAGCCGATCTATCTCACCATCAAGGCCGATCTCACGCTCGCCATCGGCGACGATGCGGTGACGCCCGGCGCGCTGACGGCGACGCTCGATGCGCTCAGCGGCGGCAACAAGGAGGACCGCATCTTCCTGCGCGCCGACCGCGCCGTACACTACGGCGACGTGATGCAGGTGATGAACGATCTGCGCTCCGCCGGATACCTCAAGATCGCGCTTGTCGCGCTCGAAACGCGGGACGCGAAATGAACACGCGTGCGCTCGCTTGGTTCGAGGACGACGATCCGCAGGATCTTTTGCGCTGGGCGGTGGCGACGGCGGTCGTGGTCTTGATTTATGCCGCGGCGATCGGGGGTTATCTTTATTGGCACCAGCAGTTGGACGAAGACCTCGGCGATGAATCTTCCGCCATCGCCATCGAGCTGACCGTGCCGGAAATCGAGCAGCAGGAGCAGGCCAAAGTCGACCAGCCACCGCCGCCGCAAGAGACCACGACCGACGTCACGTTGCCGCAAGAGAAGCCGCCGGAGAAGGTCGAGCCGACCAATCCGACGCCGCGCTCGACGGCACGTGTCGATGCCGCGTCGCCGCACATCGATCCGTCGTGGCAGACGCTGCTGTTCAAGCAGTTGCAACGGTTCAAGAACTATCCGAGCGGCGCGCGGGCGCGCAACGAGCAAGGCGTCGTGAAGCTCACCTTCACCGTCGACCGCGACGGCCACGTGCTGTCGCGGCAGATCGTGGCCGGCTCCGGCTATCCCGATCTCGACGCCGAGGTGCTCACCATGGTCGAGCGCGCCCAGCCGCTGCCGGCGTTCCCGGCGAGCATGTCGCAGGCGCAACAGGATTTCACCGTTCCGATCCGATTTTCGCTTACAAGTCGGTGATCAAGCCGATTCATATGCCCCGTCCATTTCCGGAGGAACCATGCGTACCAAACCTTGCCTGACGCTTGCCGACGTGAAGACAATGATCGCCGCGTGCGAGGCCGAGGCCGCCAAGAATAAATGGGCGGTGGCGATCGCGGTGGTCGACGACGGCGGCTTCCTGTTGGGCTTCCAGCGCATGGACGGCGCGCCGGCGATCTCGGCCGAAGTGTCCATGGGCAAGGCCAAAACTTCGGCCATGACCAAGCGACCGAGCAAATTCTTCGAGGACCGCATCAAGGAGCGCCCGGCCTTTGCCGGCTTTCCTGCCGGCATTCTGATCCAAGGCGGCATGCCGGTGATGCACCAGAACGAATGCGTCGGCGCCATCGGCGTCTCCGGCGTGCAATCGCACGAGGATGAGCAGATCGCGCAAGCCGGCGTGAGCGCGCTCGCTTAAAGCGCGCTCGTTAAGGCGATAAAGCTTACTCCGCCGGCACGCCCGCGAGCTCGCCCGGCCGCGTGACCGTGCGTTCGAAATTGAGCCAGAACGTGCTCACGGCCGACACCAAAGCGAGGCCGGCGAGGAGATAGAGCCCGGAGGCGAAGCTTCCGGTATAGGTCTTGATCCAGCCGACGGCAGTCGGGCCGAAGAAGCCGCCGAGATTGCCGATGCCGTTGATCCAGGCGATGCCGGATGCCGCCGCACTGCCGGTCAGGATCATCGACGGCAAGGTCCAGAACGGCCCCTTGGTGCCGTAGAGTCCGATGGTGGCGATGGTCATGCCGACCACGGCCCAGGCCGTGCCGATCGTCATACCGGCGATGACGAGACCGACCGCGGCGACGATGCAAGCCACGCACAAATTCCAGCGCCTCTCGCCCATGTGGTCGGAGACCCAGCCCCAAGCCACCATGCTCAACGCGCCGAATGCGTATGGGATCATGCTGACCCAGCCGACCTGCATATTGCTCAGCCCGAGCTGCTTGACCATTTGCGGCAGGAACAGCAATAGCCCCAAACTTGCAGTGACTATGCCGAAATAGTTCAAAGTCAGGATCAAAACTTTGGGCTCCCAGAACGATTGCCAAAGGCTGATTTTGCGCTTGGCTTCGATCAGCTTGCGCTCATCCTCGAGCGTGTCGATGAGCCAGCTGCGCTCCTGTTCGGTGAGCCAATGGGCCTGGTGCGGCCGGTCGGTGACGAAGCACAGGAAGAAAATGCCGACGAGGACGGTTGGGATAGATTCGGCGATGAACATCCATTTCCAGCCGGCCATGCCCAACACCCCGTTGAGCTCGAGCAGCGCCGTCGACAGCGGCGCGCCGGCCGCGACCGCCAGCGGCAGCGCCACGGTGAAACCCGCCATGATGCGGCCGCGGTGCCATTCCGGGAACCAGTAGGTGAAGAACAGGATCATGCCGGGGAACAAGCCGGCCTCGGCGAGGCCGAGCAGAAAGCGCATCGTCAAAAAGCTCCACGGCCCGACGACGAACGCCGTGGCGCCGGACAAGATGCCCCAGCTGATCATGATGCGCGCGATCCAGATCCGCGCGCCGACCTTTTCCAGAATGAGGTTGCTCGGCACTTCGAACAGGAAATAGCCCCAGAAGAAGGCGCCGGCCGCCATGCCGTAAGTCGCGGCATCGAGGCCCAGATCCTTGTTCATGGTGAGGGCGGCGAAGCCCACATTGATGCGGTCGAGATAGCAGAGAAAATAGGTCAGGACGGCGAGCGGCAGGAGCCGCCAATAGACTTTGCTTGCCGTCGATTTTTCGACCGTATCGGGCATGGTTGCCTCCCAGGACATGTTGCGGCTCTTTTCGGCCTTTGCGTTCCAGCATAGACCGCCCGGGGCCGCGCGCAACAGCCGAAAGGCCGCATTGGATTTGCCGGCGGCCGCGCAATTTCGGATGATCGCCAAAACCACGAGAAGCGGAAATGTTCGGCTGGCGCAAACGCATCGGTTATATCGGCCCGACCGTAATGGAGGTCGTGCCCTACGAATTCTACAAATTCGCGCCCGACGGCGTCGGCCTGGTCGGCGTCACCTGCAATATCGACGATTGGAGCGCGGACTATTTCGACCAGGCGTTGGCGCAAGTCACCACCGCGGCCGCCTATCTCGGCTCGCGCGCGGTCGATTTCGTCATTCACGGCGGCGGCCCGTTGATCGTTGCGCGCGGCAAGGGGTTCGAGGAGATCATCGTCAACGACATCGAGAAGGCCAGTGGCGTGCGCGCGACGACGGGCATCCGCGCCGCCATGGAGGCGCTGCGCCATTTTGGCGCGCGGCGCGTCGCGATGGCGTCGCCCTATCCGGAGCGCCATGACCGCGCCATGGCGGACTATTTGAGCGCCCACGGCTTTGAGATCGTGTGCGCCGAAGGCTTGGATGTGCCGTTCAAGCGGCTGCAGGCCGTGCCGCCGGCGGATATAAAAGTCTTCGTCGAGGGTGTTGTTCGCCGCGCGCCGGCTTGCGACGCCGTCTATCTGCCCTGCCCGCAATGGCAGGCGGCACAGACCGTCGATGCGCTGGAGCGCGATCTCGGCATCCCGGCGATCTCATATTCCCACGCGAGCTTTTTTGCCGCCTTCAAGGCGCTCGGTATCAAGGAGCAGATCAAGGGCCATGGCCGGCTTCTGGCTTCGCTTGCGGATGTCGCAGCATGACGCGTGCGGCCTATCTCGGCATTTCCCTCTTTTGCATCGTGCTGCTGAAGCTGACAGCGGCGCGCGCCGAAACGGTCGCGGACTTTTATCGCGGCAAAACCATCGAGATGGCAATCGCCGGCGCGCCTGCGGGCGGCTACGACGTCGCCGCCCGTACATTGGCAAATCATTACAGCCGACACATCCCCGGCAATCCCACCGTCATCGTCAAGAACATGCCGGGCGCCGCCGGTCTGATCGTCACCAATTATCTCTACAATGTCGCCAAGCGCGACGGCACCGTGATCGGCATGCCGACCAGCAACGTGCCGATCGAGCCGCGCTTAAAGCTGCTGTCGCCTGACGGCAGCAATGTCAAATTCGACTTGGCGAATTTTTCCTGGATCGGCACGCCGCTGCAGGAACCGCAAGTGACCTGGGTCTGGCACACCGCGCCGGCGGCGAGCGTCGGTGATCTCAAAACCAATACGATTCTGATGGGCGCGACGACGGCGTCCGCCGACAATGCCATCCTGCCGATGCTGGTCGACGAATTGATAGGCACCAAGATGAAGGTGCTGACCGGTTACCAGGGCCAGAACGAGATCAATCTCGCCGCGGAACGCGGCGAGGTGCAGGGCAACAATACCGGACTGTCCAATCTCACCGTCAACAGGGCGGATTGGCTGCGCGACGGCAAGGTGCGCATCCTGTTGCAGTTCGGCAATGAGCGGCTGCCGCAATTGCCCGACGTGCCGACCGCGATCGAATTGGCTTCGTCCGACGCCGACAAAGCCATGCTGCGCTTCTACGGCCTCAAATTCACCATGGCGCGGCCGCTGCTCATTCCGCCGCAAGTGCCGGCGGAGCGCACCGGCGCGCTGCAGGCAGCGTTCGCAGCGACCATGCAGGATCCCGCATACATCGAAGAAGCCCAACGCATCGGCCTCGATACCAATTGGCTCGGCGCCAAGGCGCTCGCGGAGCGCGTCAACGACATCGCCGCGACGCCGCAAGCGGTGGTGGATCACCTGCACGAGCTACTCGCCCGCGTGGGCGTCAAATAGTTGGCGCCGTCATGGCAGCCACACGGAGAGGTTGGCACTCCCCGGCCAAAACCTGTTGTATGATGAGTGACGACTTTCTCTTGGGAGGATAGCACCGTGCTTGCGCCCGCCGCCGCGTCCATGCAGTCGCGCATCGCCATGTATAATGACAATGCGCTCAAGATCGGGCTGTTCGGCGCCAACTGCTCGTCCGGCCGTTCGGCCACCATGGTGCCGGAGCGCTGGTCGGCGAGCTGGGAGGATTGCCTGGCGCTGGCCAAGCTCGCCGACGAGGCCGGGCTCGATTTCATGCTGCCGATCGCGCGCTGGAAGGGCTACGGCGGCGAGACCGATTTCCACGGCGCTTCGCTTGAGACCATCACCTGGGCGGTGGGGCTGTTGTGCGCGACTAAACAGATGACGGTGTTCGGCACCGTGCACGCGCCGCTGTTTCATCCGCTGATCGCGGCCAAGGAATTCGTCACCGCCGACCACATCGGGCAAGGTCGGATCGGCGTTAACATCGTGTGCGGCTGGAACGAAGGCGAGTTCGACATGTTCGGCGTACAGCAGCGCGAGCACGACATGCGCTACGCCTATGCGCAGGAATGGGTCGACGTCGTCAAGCAGGCCTGGACGCGGGAGGACACGTTCGATTTCGACGGCGAATTTTTGCATCTCAAGGCGGCGCGCGCCTGGCCAAAGCCGTTCGGCGGCACGCGGCCGCTGATGATGAATGCCGGCTCGTCCGGGGTCGGGCAGGATTTCGCTTTGCGCAATTGCGACGCGTTCTTCGTGGCCAGCGCCGGAACGCGGCAGTCGCTCGCCGGCAACGCCTCCAAGGTGACCGAGGTCAAGACTGCCGCCAAGAATCTCGGCCGCGACATTGAAATCTTCACCGTCGGACAGGTGATCTGCCGCCCCACGCAGAAAGAAGCGGACGAGTACTATCAGCACGTCAACATCGACAATGCCGACTGGGGCGCTATCGACGGCATGCTGGCGAATAAGAGCATGACACCGCAAACCATGCCGCCCGAGGAGTATGACGCCAAACGTCGGTATTTCGCGGCAACCGCCGTCGGCGGCTACCCGTATGTCGGCACTCCCGACCGCGTCGCCGAAGAGCTTGCCACCATCAGCCAAGCCGGCATGCACGGCATCGGGCTGTCCTTCGTCAATTACCTCGACGAGGTGCCGTACTTCTGCGACGAGGTGCTGCCGCGGCTTGAGCGCGTCGGCGTACGGGTGAAGCGCTAAAATTCAAAACTCTTCGAGCAAACGTCCAAGCCCGTAAACCTTGTCGGTAATCCCGTTGGCGCGCAGCGCGTGCCAATAGGTCGCCGTGTTGATGGCGATCACCGGCTTGCCCAGCCACTGCTCGGCCTCGGCGGCGAGGCGCACCATGCTGAGATTGGTGCCGACCTGGATGATGGCGTCGACGTCGCGGCCATTGCCGTTGAGCGCGATCAGCTTGTCCCGCAGCACGTCGGGTGGCACCTCGGCAATCGCGGTCCAGCTTTTGCATTCGAGATAAATGTCGCGCGCCACCTCGAAGCCAGAACTCCGTGAAGTACCGCTTCACCTCGGCATTGGCGACCGGGTAGTAGGGCGAGAGAAAGGCGATGCGCTTGACGCCGCCGTAGGCTTTCAGCGCCGCCGTCGAGGAATGCGAGCCGATGCTGATGCCGACGCCGGACTCCTTCTCGACCTTGGCCTGGAACGCGTCGGCGCCGGCAGCACCGTTGTAGAACGTCACCGCCGACATGCCCATGACCAGATAATCCGGCTCGCAAGTCATGACGTTGCGCACCGCGTCCAGCACGTTCTCGCCAATGAGCTTGGTGCCGGCCATGAAGGTGTCGTTGCTGACCGCCTTGGCGTTCGGCGTGAAGATGCCGCGATAGTGATTGGTGACGCCGGGCGGGCGCATCATCTCGAAATCGGGCTGCACGATGGTGTTGGTGGAGGGTCCGATGACGCCGAATTTGCACCGCCAGCCGAGCACATCTCTCATCGTCTAACGCTCCGTGAATGCACGCGAGACCCGAGATGCGCAGTGTGACGGGCCGCGGCGGCAGGCGTCAAGTTGCGCAGGGGCGGGCCAAAGTTTCGACTTCCCGCGCTCTTGCGCTCCCATTATAGGATGCAGGTCGCAACCGATATCGGCCGATGGCAAACGAAAAAAATCGCGTCATAGTTGTCGGCGCGGGCCCGGTCGGCTTGACCGCGGCGCTCGCTCTGGCACGCCGCGGCATCCCGACGGTCCTGCTCGCCGCCGAGACCGAACTGGTGATGGAACTGCGCGGCTCGACCTTCCATCCGCCGACGCTCGATCTGCTCGACGAGTTCGCCATCGTGCCGCGGATGATCGCGGCCGGCCTCAAGGCCCCGACCTGGCAATTCCGCGACCGCGAGACCGGGCCGGTCGCGACCTTCGATCTGTCGCTGCTTGCCGGCGATACCAATCACCCTTATCGCGTCCAATGCGAGCAGTGGAAGCTGATGCGCTTCCTCGAAGAGGAATTGCGAAAAATCTCCGGCGCCGACATCCGCTTCGGCCATGAAGTCACCGCGCTCTCCCAGGACGACGACGGCGTGACCGTCACCGCTCGCACCCAATCCGGCACGGTGTCCGTTGCCGGCCGCTATGTCATCGCCGCCGACGGAGCGCACAGCGCGGTCCGCCGCTTCCTCGGGATCGCGTTCGAAGGCTTCACCTATCCCGAATTGTTCTGGATCGCCTCCACCGATTTTCCCTTCGAAAAAGCGCTGACCGACATCGCCTATGTGAACTACATCGCCGATCCGCAGGAATGGCTGGTACTGTTGCGCGTTCCTGGATTGTGGCGCGTGCTGGTGCCGGCGCCGGAGCATTCCGATCGCGAGACGCTGCTTTCCGATAAAGCACTGCAAGCGGTACTGCATCGCGTCGTCGCCCGCGACGAGCCATATAACATCGCCCACCGCTCGATCTATCACGTGCATCAAAAGGTGGCGAAAAACTTTCGGCATGGCCGCGCGCTGTTGGCCGGAGATGCCGCGCACATCAACAATCCGCTCGGCGGTATGGGCATGAATGGCGGCATTCAGGACGCCTTCAATCTCGCCGACAAGCTCAAGGACATCTGGGCCGGCGGCGACGACCGCACGCTCGACCGCTACGACCGGCAGCGCCGCACCGTCGCCGTCGAAGCGGTACAGCAGCAGACCCACCGCAATCAGCAGATCCTCAGCGAGCGCGACCCTGCCGTGCGTCAAAAGGCGCTCGACGAAATGCGCCGCGTCGCCGCCGACAAGGCCTTAGCACGGCAATACATGCTAAGATCGTCGATGATCGCCAGCATGCGCCGCGCGGCGGACATCGAATGAGCAAGAGGGCATGCCGGTGAAAAGGGATGACGCCGACATCTATCGCGCCCAAGGTTTTGGCCATCGGGTCGGCATCGGCGCGCGGCCAGCCTTGTGCATCGTCGATTTCGTCAACGGCTTTGTCGATCCGGCGATCTTCGGCGGCGGCGATATTGCGCAGGCCGTGGCCCAAACCGTAGGCTTGCTCGCTGCGGCGCGCGAGTGCTGCCTGCCCGTGGCGTTCTCCCGGGTCGTTTATGCCGCGGACGGCAGCGACGACTGCGCTTTCGTGCGCAAGGTCCCGGCTTTGTCGAACCTGACCGAAGATGCGCCGGCAAGCCAGATCGTCGCCGCGCTTGCGCCCAGGCCGCATGAGCCGATCTTGCGTAAAACCCAGCCCTCGGCGTTTTTCGGCACCGGCTATGCCGAACGCCTGCTTGAGCTTGGCGTCGACACCGTGATCGTCGCCGGCTGCACCACGTCGGGCTGCGTGCGCGCCACGGTGGTCGATGCCATGAGCCATGATTTTCGCACTATCGTGGCGCGCGACTGCGTCGGCGACCGGTCGCTTGCCGCGCACGAGGCGAACCTGTTCGACATGGAACAGAAATACGCCGACCTGATGGACGCCGGCGCGATTATCGCGGCGCTACGCGAGGCGGTGCCGGCTTAGGTATTGGCCTTGTACTGCGTCTCGCGCTCCCAATAATCGGAAAAGCCGACGACGCGCTGCAAGTCGACAAAAGAGATGCTGGGCGGCTGCTTTTCCGCTGCATCGGGACGCAGCGCCGCAAGCGTTGCTTGCATCGCCGCAACCGCCGACGACATCAGCATCACCGGATAAAGCGCGAGCTTGTAGCCGATGTCCTGCAATTGCGCAGGCGGCAGGATCGGCGTCTTGCCGCCCGGCACCAGGTTCGCCATGCAGGGCTTCTTCATCGCCCGGCAGAACTGCCGCATCTCGGCTTCGGTTTCCGGCGCCTCGAGAAAGATGATATCCGCGCCTTCGGCTTCGAAATCGCGGCAGCGTTCCAGCGCCGCGTCGAAGCCGTGCACGGCGCGCGCATCGGTGCGCGCCATTATCAGGATATCGGCATTGGCCTTGGCGTCGACCGCAGCGCGGATTTTCAGCCGCGCCTCCTCGCGCGAGATCACGTCCTTGCCGCGGGTGTGGCCGCACTTCTTCGGACTGACCTGATCCTCGATCATCACCGCGGCGGCGCCGGCGCGGGCATATTCGGTGACGGTGCGCTGCACGTTGAGTGCGTTGCCATAACCGGTGTCGCCGTCGCCGATCAACGGGATTTTCGCGGCGGCGCTGCAGCAATTGCGCAGCGTATCGAGCATTTCGGCGAAAGAAATGAGACCGGTGTCGGGCAAGCCGAGCCGCGCGGCTGAGACCGCAAAGCCGCTCATGAAGCTCACTTTGAAGCCGGCGTCGGCAATGAGCTTCGCCGACAGCGCATCGAAGCAGCCGGGCATGACGTGCACGCCCGGTTCGGCGAGGAGGTCGCGGAGTTTTTGCGCAGGCGTCACGGCACCGTCTCTCGGGTTGTGATATCCGGCCCCTTCCTACAGCGCGCTTGAGGTTGCGGACAAGTCCGAGAGGTCCTCTCAGTCGGGCGGCGGAATGCCCGCAGCCTTGATCGCGACCGCGTAGGCCTCGCGCTCCTTCTGGAAGGCGGCTTCGATCTCGTCCCTGGTCAAGCCGCCCGGAACGATGCCCAGATTGGTCAACCGCTGCGCGATCTCGGGTTTTTTGACGAACGCCGTAACTTCTTTGCCGATGGCTTCGAGAATCGGCGCCGGCGTTCCGGTCGGCGCCAGGAAGCCATTCCAGGAACTCGCCTCGAAGCCGGGAACGGTTTCGCCGACGGTTGGAATATCGGGCACCACTGCCAACCGATGAGCCGTGCTGACTGCGATCAGACGGATGTTGTCATTATTGATCAGTGGCAGCAGCGCCGAGGCGTTGCCGAAATAAAGATCGGCGACGCCGCCGAGCAGATCGGAAATCGCTTGCGGCTCGCTGCGTGCCGGAACCATGACGAGATTGACGTCGGTGGCGGCGAAAACCCGCACCGGCGAGAAATGGCTGAGGTTTTGCGTTCCGGCCACGGTGAAATTCAGCTTGCCGGGATTGGCTTTCGCATAGCTGAGGAACTCCGGCAGGTTGGTCACCGGCAGGCTGCGCTTGATCGCCATCACTTGCGCACCGGTGCCAACATTGGTGATGGGCACCAGCTGCTTTGCCGGGTCGAATTCCAGCTTCTGCAGTTGCGGCGTCAGCGTGATCATCGACGATGCACAGAACAACAGCGTGTAGCCGTCCGGCGCCGCCTCGACGACCGCCCGCGTGCCGAGCACGCCGCCCGGGCTCGGACGATTTTCGACGATGAAATTCTGCCCGAATTTTTCCGACAAGTCCTGCGCGGCGAGCCGCGCCATCGTGTCGGTATTGCCGCCGGCGCCGAACGGCACCACGATCGTGACCGGACGCGTCGGCCACTCATCGGCACGCGCCGGCCCGGCAGCAAACGCTGTCGCCAAGATCGTTGCAAAGGCCGCGGAAATGAGCAAACGCCAATCAAGCCGACGCATCGTTGTCCTCATTAGTGGCCCGGCGGAGTTGCATCCACCATGCTTTCGCGCAGACCGTTATAATCTAGCGTGCAAGATTGATGCCGCCGGAGCATCGTAACCGCTACCGCGGATCGCGCATCATGCGGCAATCAACCTCGGTGCGAGCCGCCACCGCGCGGGCGATCATCGAACGCTTTCGTGACGTGACCTCGCGACGCCGCTCCAGCTTTTGCGCTGCAGACAGATGTCGCGAACAATTTCGAAGCCGGACGCGGTGAAATAACGCCGCAACTCCGCATCGGCGACGGATAGTACGGACTCCCCCAATGACCATCTGCCGAGCATAACCGAAGTTTTGCCGGCGCTCGACCGTATGGACAGCGCCCAGGCGGTGCCGCAGGATGACGGTGTGGGCAAGGTGCATATGGCGCCACCCATCAGGGAGGAAATCATGGGCAAGTGGAGACGCCGACAGGGCGCGCCATCGCTCGATGACGTCGCCGGCAACGGCCTGGTCAATCGTCGCGCATTGCTGGGAAAAGGATTTGCCATCGCCGGCGCCATGGGCACCGCCGGCGCAGTGACCGCCGCCGGCGCCGAGCCGCTGACGGACGCGCCATGGAGTCTCGAATTCGGCCAGATCACGCCGCCGGTGCAGACGCCGTCGCCGTTCGAGAAGGACGTCACGCGCGCGCTGAGCAATCCCAAGGGCGAGTTCCGCAACTCGCACGCGCGCACGCCGCATCACCTGATCAACGGCACCGTCACGCCGAACGGGCTGCACTTCTCGATCAATCATGGCGGCATCCCCAACATCGATCCGGCCCAGCACAAGCTGGTGGTCCACGGCATGGTGCGCCAGCCGCTGGAATTCACGCTGGAGTCGCTGTCGCGGTATCCGCTGGTCAGCCGCATGGCGTTCGTCGAATGCGCCGGCAATTCGGCGCCGATGTTCTCCAAGGTGCCGTTGCAGACCACTGTGCAGATGCTGCACGGCCTGGTTTCCAATTCGGAATGGACCGGGGTGCCACTGTCGCTCTTGCTCGACGAAGCCGGCATCGATCCGAACGCGAAATGGCTGATCGCCGAAGGCGCCGACGCGCAGCTGCTGGACCGCAGCGTGCCGGTCAAGAAAGCCTATGACGACGCGATGATCGCGATCTACCAGAACGGCGAGCGTTTGATGCCCGGCAACGGCTACCCGATGCGGCTCTTGGTGCCCGGTTACCAGGGTAACATGAACGTCAAATTCGTCCACCGCATCAAAGCGGTCGATCAGCCCGCTTACAGCTACTTCGAGACCAAGAATTACTCGCAGATCCTGCCCGGCGGTAAAACCTGGCGCTTCCACTTCGTGATGGAGGTCAAGAGTTTCATCACCCATCCCTCGTTCGGCTTGAGCCTGAAGGAGCCGGGTCTCTACGCCATCTCCGGCGTTGCCTATTCGGGCACCGGGCGCATCTCAAAAGTGCTGGTCTCGGCCGACGGCGGCAAGAGCTGGGGCGAAGCCGCACTGCAAGGCCCGATCCACGAAAAGGCCTTTACCCGCTTCGTCATGCCGTGGCGCTGGGACGGCCAGCCGGCGACGCTGCTCAGTCGCGCTTACGACGACGGCGGCAACGTTCAGCCGTTGCGCACCGAATTTGTGGCAAACCGGGGCGAAGCCGTGAACCCGGTCACGACGCCGCTCGCCTTCCCCAATCAGCATTACAACAGCACCACAAGCTGGGCCGTCGACAACAAAGGGGAGATCAAGCATGTCTACGCGTAATGTGATCGCGGCCACAGCCCTTGCGCTCGCCTTCGGCGCCGGCGCGGCGCTGGCGCAATCTCCCGGTCTCGGCAAGCCGCTCACGGAAACCGACATCAAGCAATGGGACATCGCCGTCCTGCCCGACGGCACCAATCTGCCGCCCGGCAGCGGCACGCCGGCAAAAGGCGCAAAAATATTCGCGGAAAAATGCTCGGCCTGCCACGGCGACGCGGCCAAAGGCGGCGTCGCGCCGTTCTACCCGGCGCTGGTTGGCGGCCAACCGCTCACCAACGGCATCGATACGGTGAAGACGATCGCCAACTATTATGCCTATCCGACCACCATCTTCGACTACACGCGCCGCGCCATGCCCTACAACATGCCGCGCTCGCTGACCGACGACGAGGTGTATGCGCTCACCGCCTATATCCTGGCGCTGAACAATTTCATCGGCCAGGACGACGTGATGGACGCCGATACGCTGCCCAAGGTGAAGATGCCGAACCGCGACAACTTCATCATGCCGTACCCGGACCGGCTGTAGAAATCCGCGGCCGCAAGAACCCACGCACGAGCGGGCATCCGGTCGTGCGGCAATCGACCTCGGTGCGGGCCGGCGCTGTCTGAACGATCATGCGCGTCGAGTTTGCTTGATATGAATGCGGCGGACAGCGGAATGCAGTCGGCAGATTTGGCCTCATGACAGCCTATATCCAAGGTCGCAACGTCAACCTGACCTTTCGGCCGCCGAACCGCGGCCCGGTGCGCGCGCTGGCGAATTTCGACATCGACGTCGAGGACGGCGAGTTCCTGTCGATCGTCGGGCCATCGGGCTGCGGCAAGAGCACGTTCCTCAACATTTTGCTCGGTCTGATCAAGCCGGATTCAGGCGACGTATTGATCCACGGCAAGAAGATCAGCGGGCCGGGCACTGACCGCGCCATGGTGTTCCAGGAATTCGGCTTGCTGCCGTGGCGCACCGCGCAGAACAATATCGAGCTCGGGCTTGAGTTGAAGAAAATGCCGGCCCAAAAGCGCCGCGCCGTTGCCGGCCGGCTGATCGATCTCGTCGGGCTCTCCGGCTTCGAAGGCCATTACCCGCATGAGCTCTCGGGCGGCATGAAGCAGCGCGTCGGGCTGGCGCGGGCGCTGGCGACCGATCCGGAAGTGCTGCTGATGGACGAGCCGTTCGCGGCGCTCGATGCCCAGACCCGCGATCTGATGCAGGCCGAATTGCTGCGGGTCTGGCGCGAAGCGCGCAAGACTGTGCTGTTCGTCACCCATCAGATCGACGAGGCGATCTATCTCTCCGACAGGGTCATGGTCATGAGCAAGCGGCCGGGGCGGGCCAAGAAAATTTTCGCCATTCCCCTGCCCCGCCCGCGCGAATACGAGATGCGAGTAACGCCGCAATTCAACGAGCTCAAGCTCGAAATCTGGAATACGCTCAAGGACGAGATCACGGTCTAGCCGATGACAGAGGACGTCGCACCGCGCCAGAATTTCACCGACCGTTACCGCAAGCCACTGCTCGGCGCGCTTGCCGTAGCAATATTCTTCGCCGCCTGGCAGGCGATCTTCCTGGTCGTGCCGTTCAACCCGCTGTTCATCTCCAAGCCGAGCCTGATCTTTGACGGCTATATCGATCTGATCGAAAGCGGTGATCTCGCTCACGACCTCGCCGTCAGCGCCGTGCCGTTCCTCTACGGCTTCGTTGCCGCCGTCGTCGTCGGCGTGCCGCTCGGCATCGTCATGGGCTGGCGTCCAAGGGTTGGCTATGCGCTCGATCCGCTCATGACGGTGTTCTATGCCAGCCCGCTGGTCGCGCTGTCGCCGCTGGTGGTGATCTTTTTCGGCGTCGGCGTCGGCGGCAAGGCGGTCATCATCTTTTTCCTCTCGGTATTCCCCTTCGTCTTCAACGCCTGCGCCGGCGTGCGCGCGGTCGATCCGCTGCTGATCAGTGTGGTGCGCTCGCTCGGCGGCGGCGAATGGGACCTATATCGCAAGGTCATCTTCCCGAGCGTGCTGCCTTATATCGTCGCCGCAAGCCGCATCGCCGTCGGCCGCGCCTTGATCGGCGTCCTGGTCGGCGAATTTTTTGCCGCCTCCGAAGGCATCGGCTATGCGATCTCGAGGTTCGGCGACATTTTCTCGCTCGACCGCATGTTCGCCTGCATCCTCACCGTGATGGTGATCGCCGTGGTGCTGACCGAAGGCATTCGTTGGGCGGAGCGCGCCGCCTTTCCCTGGCGCAGCGGACGCTAGGCCATGACCGAAATCCAAGCCGACGATCTCATTATTGCCGCCGCGTCTCCTGCCGATACCGGCGCGCCACGCAAGAGTCTGTGGCAGCGCTTCGAGCCAACCATCCTCGGCACCGGCACGATCGTTCTCCTGCTGCTGGTCTGGCAATTTTTGCCGGATTTCGTGCCGATGAAGGCCGGCACAAAACTGTTCTTCACGGTGCCAAGCCATATCGCCGGCACGCTATGGACCATGTTCGCCACCGGTTCGATATGGAAACCGCTCGGGGTGAGCGCATCGGCTTTTGCGATTGGTCTTCTGCTGGCCATCGTCGCCGGCCTGCCGCTCGGCGTATTGCTCGGCCGTTCGGCGACGCTCAACGCCATGATCGATCCGTTCATCACCGCCTTCAACGCCACGCCGCGGCTGGTATTCCTGCCGCTGTTGATGCTGTGGTTCGGCATCGGCATCTGGTCGAAGGTCGCGGTGGTGTTCCTCGGCGCCGTGTTCCCGCTTTTGATCAACACCTATGAGGGCGTGCGCAACGCCGACAAGATTCTGATCAACGTGGTGCGCTCGTTCGGCGCCGGCGAATGGGACATTGCGCGCCTCGTCGTGGTGCCCAACTCGCTGCCCTTCATCATCGTCGGCTTGCGCTTGGCGATCGGCCGCGCCGTGCTCGGCGTCGTGGTATCCGAGTTCTTCGGCTCGCAGGACGGCCTCGGCGTGGTCATGGTGCGCGCTGCGAGCCAGTTCAAGGTCGACATCGTATTCGCCGGCCTGATCGTATTTGCGGCGCTCTCGTTGATCATGACCGGGCTGGTCAAGCTGCTCGAAGACCGCTTGACCCGATGGCGGCCGCAGCACAGCAACGCCGCCTGATATCCAAAGGAGATTTTCGTCAGGCCGTAATTGCGGCACCGGGCTGTTCTACCGGTGCGCCCACATTGGCAGCACCATTTTGGGCGGCACTATTCTCCAGCTCGTCCAACCGCTGATCGATCTGGCCGATGACGTGCCGCGAGAACGGCCCAAGATGCAGATAAAGCGCCGTCAGCAGGACGATAATCCGGGCCCATTCCGGATTGGTCGATCCGCATTCAAGGATCGCGCGTCTGAAAATGTCCTGTGCGCCCGGCAGCCTGGACACCACTCGGTAGACGACCTCCAGCCCGCCGAGCTTGCTCCTGGAATCGTTGGCGCGCTTTTGGCGGTTTGGGTTGGAGCTGCCGAGGAGACGCGACAGCCGTTGCAGGCGCTTGGCGTAGGTAGCGGGCTCATAGACTTTTTCCAGGACCCGCTTGTAGTCGGACAGGATTTCGCTGCGCGGCCGCAGCGTGTCGAAATTCAAGCCTTGCGTACATTGATCCATGCCGACGACGCCGTCGGACAAAAGCTCCGTGTGCAGACGACCCTCGGTCGCCAGCCGGCGCGTCAACTGGGTGTTCGGCAGGGCATAAAGCAGGCCGACCATGGCGACCGGAATGGCGGCGTCCTCGATGAGCGTGATGATGGCGTCGGCGACCGATCCGCGCTCGCTGTCGAAGCCGACGATGAAACCCGCCGTCACATAGAGCCCGGCCGCGTAGATCTTATGGACGCTCTGGACGATGTCGCGCCGGGTGTTCTGCTTTTTGCGCATCGCAATCAACGTCGAAGTGTCCGGGCTCTCGATGCCGATGAAGACGCCGATGAAGTTGGCCGCGTTCAAGAGCCGGAGCAGCTCCCCGTCGTCGGCCAGGTTGAGCGACGCCTCGGTGGTGAACTCGAAAGGATAGTCGTGCTGTTCGAGCCAGGTCTTCAACTCGGGCAGGAATGCCTTGACCGCCTTCTTGTTGCCGATGAGGTTGTCGTCGACGAAGTCGACGTGACCGCGATAGCCGAGATGATAGAGCGTCTCCAGCTCGTGCAGCATCTGGGCGTTGGTCTTGGCACGGGGCACCCGCCCGTAAAGCTCGATGATGTCGCAGAACTCGCAGGTGAACGGGCAGCCGCGCGAGAATTGCACGCCGACGTAGAGATAATTCTCGACCTTCAAAAGATCGAACCGCGGAACCGGGGTCTTGGTGACGTCGATGGTGAACTTTTCGGCTTCGAAGACGCCGTCGCGGGCGCCCGCGTCCCACGCCTCGATGAACTTGTCGATGATGCCCTCGGCTTCGCCGAGCACCTGGAAATTTGCTTTGCTGAAAAGGGCTGGCACCGAGGTCACACCCGGCCCGCCGACCACGACCGGCTTGCCCCGCGCCCGGCACAGATCGATGATTGCCAGGGTGTCGAAATATTGCGGCAGCATGCCGCCGGTCATGACCATGTCGGCCCAGTCAAGATCGCCGTCGGCCAGCGCCTCGGTATTGCGATCGACCAGCCGGATGTTCCACTGCGGTGGCAGGAGCGCCGCCACGGTGATGAGGCCGAGCGGCGTCGTCGGGTAATGCGCGTTGAAGAGCTCGCAAGCGGCCGCGAAGTTCCAAAACGTTTCCGCGCTGAAGCGGGGGTAGATCATCAGCACGTTGCAGGGAGACGATGACGGCATTAGCCCTCGCGGCACGGCTCAAACCATGCCCATTTGGCCGCTAGATTGCTGACAGACGGCCGCTCGGCGGCGGTTTATGCCCGCTTTATCCGGGTTTTGCCGGATCGCGGTCGACGGCGCACCATAGTGATCTTCGGCGTGACTTGGAAGCGACTTGTGACGCCGCGCCGTGGCGGGGGCGGATGTAATCCTTCAATCGCCCTTCGCAGGCGCCTCGATATTGGTCGGCACGTAGCCCATTTCCTTGAGTGTCGGGTCGAGGAGATCGCGGGCTAAAAAGCCTTCCGGATCGGGCAACCGCTTGTCCTCCGGCCACTGCCGCGCCGCGATCATAGTGAGGCGGCGCGATTCGAAGATTTCGCGGAACAGATCCTTGGGCACTTCGGCGCCAAACGTGTTGTGCACCTGGTCCCAGATCAGGCCAGCCTCCGCGTCCGACTGGATGCTGCCGATATGGTGCCGCAACACCGCAATCGAGCCTTGCTTGTCGTCGCGGAAATACGTCACCGCCTTGGCGATGGCGCGGATGACCTTCTTCACCGTCTCGGGATTCTTTTGCACAAACTCGGCCGAGCACCAGATGGTGCCACCAGCGCGCGGGATGTAGTCGCCGGTGCGCAACAGCACCTTCAAACCAGCCTGCGCGGCGACCGCCGCGTGCGGCACGGTGAGACCGGCGGCCTGGATATTGTTATTGACCAGCGCCGCGATACGCTCGGGCTGACCCTGGAACGCGATCACCTTGTAGTCCTTGCCGGCCTCCATGTGAAAGAAGCGATGCAGCACGGCTTGAATCTCGTCGTGGTCAGAGCTGCCGGGGTGGCCATAGCCGATCATCAAGCCTTTGAGGTCCTCCACTGTGTTAACGTCGCTGCGCGTGACGATGGTCCATTGCGACTTGAGCGATTGGCCGACGATGTAGGTGATCTTCGCGCCGCTCAATGCCGCTTGCGCCCCGCCCGAAGGAATCGGCGCACAGTCGAGATTGCCGGACAGAACGGCGGTCACCTGGATTTTCGGGTCGAGCTCGACGAGACTTGCGTCGAGACCCTCGGCTTTGAAGAAGCCGCGATCCATCGCCACATAGCTCGGAAGGTGAAAGCCGTCGCCGCCGATCACCTTGCCGATGGTGACGTGTTGCGCGTTCGCGGTCGCAGCGAACGGAACCGCCAATGCGGCCGAGACAATGAAAGCGAGCAAGCGCTGAGACATGTCTCTCCCCGTTTGGCGCATCCGCTCAATTGCCCTTCGCCGGCGCCTCGATATTGGTCGGCACGTAGCCCATTTCCTTCAACGTCGGATCGAGCAGATCGCGGGCCAAAAAGCCTTCCGGATCGGGCAGCGGCTTGTCCTCCGGCCATTGCCGCGCCGCGATCATGGTGAGCCGGCGCGATTCGAAAATTTCGCGGAATAGATCCTTCGGCACCTCGGCGCCAAACGTGTTGTGCAGCTGATCCCAGATCAGGCCGGCCTCCTCGTCGGTGTTGATGCTGCCGACGTGGTGCCGCAGCACCGCGATGGAACCTTCTTTGTTGGTACGGAAATACATCACCGATTTGGCGATGGCGCGGACGATCTTCTTCACCGTCTCCGGATTCTTTTGCACGAAATCCGCCGAGCACCAGATGGTGCCGCCGGCGCGCGGGATGTAGTCGCCGGTGCGCAACAACACTTTCAGGCCCGCTTGCTCGGCGACAGCAGCATGCGGGATCGACAGCGACGCACCCTGGATATCATTGTTGGACATGGCGGCGATGCGTTCCGGCTCGCCCTGGAACGAAATGACCTTGTAGTCCTTGCCGACGTCCATGTGGAAGAAACGGTGCAGCACCGCCTGCGCCTCGTCGTAATCGGCGCCGCCTTGGCGGCCATAGCCGAGCACCTTGCCTCTGAGGTCCTCCGGCTTGCTAATCTCCTGGCGCGAGGTGATGGTCCATTGCGATTTGAGCGATTCACCGACGATGTACATGATCTTGGCGCCGCTGAGCGCCGCTTGCGCGCCGCCTGACGGGATCGGCGCACAATCGAGATTGCCGGAAATAACGCCGGTGACCTGCGACCGCGGATCGAGCTCTAAAAGACTGCCGTCGAGACCTTCGGCTTTGAAAAAACCCTGGTCGAGCGCGACATAGGTCGGCACATGAAAACCGTCGCCGCCGATCACTTTGCCGATGGTGACTTTGGTCTGCTGCGCGTAGGCGCTCACGGCGAGCGGAAGGGTCAGCATCACTATTGCGGCGGGCACGAGCAAACACCGGAGCGTCCGCATGAAATAGTCCTCCCTCTTGGCCAATTGCGCGAAACGGCAGCAATACTACGCCTTCGCAGCGTCGATGGAATGGGGCGCCGGTGGTAGCCGGCGCGGCCATGTGCCACGCGCCGGCAAAGCGACCAATTCCCCAGCGGCGGCCAACGGTGTAGGATTTCGGCGCGACCAAATCTGCATTGGGACCGGTGGGGAGGAACCAAATGCAAGGAGACAGTCGAGCGCGCTTGGCCGCGATCCTCATCGCTGCGATCGCATTGGCGCTGATGGGCACTGCGGCGTGGCCGCAAAGCAACCGAACGATAAAAATCATCCTGCCGTTCGCGCCCGGCGGGCCCGCTTACAATGCGATCCGCATTCTCGGCCAACAGATCGCCAGCACCGGCGGCCCGACCATTGTGGTCGAGCCGCATCCCGGCGCCGGCACCGCGATCGGTACCGAATTGGTCGCAACCGCCACACCCGACGGCAACACGCTCGGCATCATCTCGAATTCATTCGTGTTGCTGCCGCAAACCCGCAAGGTGAATTACGATCCGCTGACGGACTTCGCCCCGATCTGCGATCTCGTCGACTTCCCGCCGCTGATCGTCGTCAACAGTGAATCGCCTTATCACACGCTGAGCGATCTTATCGCTGCCGCCCGCGCCCAGCCCGGCATCCTGACGCTCGCCAGCATTGGACCGGCGACGGTATCGCACCTCACGGTCGAGAGGCTGAAACTTCGCGCCAAGGCCGACATCATCTTCGTGCCCTATCCCGGTTATTCGCCAGGGATCGAGGCGCTGTTGGGTTCGCATGTGACGGCGGCGCTGGCCGATTATTCGAGCCTGGTGGAGCACATCAAGGCCGGCAAGCTGCGGGCGCTCGCCACCACCATGCCGGCGCGGATCGACCAGATGCCGGATGTCCCGACAGTTGCCGAATCCGGTTACAAGGATTTTGTCGCCGAGTTCTTCGTCGGGCTGATCGCGCCGATAAAAACGCCCAAGGACACGGTGTCCCAGATTGGCGCCATGTTCATGGCCGCGATGCAGCCGCCGGACATCAAAGCCAAGCTCGCGGCGCTTGGGCTGTTCCCCAACGGCACCTGCGGCGCCGACTTCGCCGCCATTTTGCGCAACGACTACGAGGAGTATGGTCGCGTCATCCGTGAAGCCAATATTAAAATGGAATGACCGGTCGCCATGTCTGCTCCCGATACCAAGACCGTTCTCGCCGGCCTGCTGCGCATCGCCGGCCTCGACGACGCGGCGCTGAGCGACGTCAGCCTCAGCGGCAGCGAGCCGGTGCTGCCCTCCTCCTTCGCCACCGGGACTGCCGCGCAGGCAACGGTTGCCGCTTCCGCGCTGGCGGCTGCGGAGCTTTGGCGGCTGCGCACCGGCAAGCGGCAGCACGTCAGCGTCGACATGCGCCATGCGGCCATCGAATTCCGCAGCGAGCGTTATCTGCACATCGACGGCTCACCGTACGAGGAATATCACGACGACATCGCCGGCCTTTATCGCTGCGGCGACGGCCGCTGGGTGCGGCTGCACACCAATCTGCCGCATCATTGCAGCGGCCTCCTGACGCTGCTGCAATGCCCGCACGATAAAGCCGCCGTGCAGCGCGCGCTTGACGGCTGGCAAGCCGAAGCGCTGGAGACTGCCGCCGCCGAGGCCGGCCTTGTCGTCACCGCTTGCCGGTCGTTCGACGAGTGGGACAGGCATCCGCAAGGCCGCGCAGTTGCGAACCTGCCGCTGTTCACCATCGAGAAAATCGGCGACGCGCCGGCGGCACCGCTTGGCGCGGCAGAGCGGCCGCTGAGCGGCATCAAGGTGGTCGATATGACCCGCATCATTGCCGGGCCGGTGTGCGGACGCACGCTTGCCGCCCACGGCGCCGACGTCATGTTGGTCACCGCGCCGCACCTGCCGTCGCTGTTTCCGCTGGTGGTCGATACCGGTCGGGGAAAATTGTCGGCCTCGCTCGATTTGCGCCAAGCCGACGCGCGTGACGCGCTCGCCGCGCTGGTGCGGGACGCCGACATTTTCGTGCAAGGCTATCGGCCCGGCGCCATCGCCGGGCATAGCTTCAGCCCGCAAGACGTCGCGCGGCTGCGGCCGGGGGTCATCTATGTCTCACTTTGCGCCTATAGCCACGAAGGCCCGTGGGCAAAACGGCGCGGTTTCGACTCGCTGGTGCAAACCGCAAGCGGCTTGAACGCCGCGGAAGCCGAAGCTTTCGGGCAAAGCGAACCAAAAGCCCTTCCCGCCCAAGAGCTCGACCACGCCACCGGCTATCTGCTCGCCTTCGCGGCGATGGCGGCGCTGGCGCGCCGCGCCCGGGAAGGCGGCTCCTGGCATGTGCGCTGCTCGTTGGCGCAGACTTGCCATTGGTTCCGCCATCTCGGCCGCATCGACGGCATGTCCTGTCCCGATCCCAAATTCGATCAGGTCCGCGATTATCTCGAAGACACCGCGTCAGGCTTCGGCCGGCTCACCGCGGTGCGCCATTCTGCCGTCATGTCGGAGACGCCGCCGCACTGGGCGCGGCCGAGCGTTCCGCTCGGCACGCACCCGCCAGCGTGGCCGCAATAACTCTCAGACACGATAGGATTTTAGATTGCGTTCGATGCGCGGCAGCACCGGCGTCTCACCATATGCGAATTTTTTGCCGGTGATCTGCTCGTACATCTGGATATAGCGGCGCGACAGTTCGGCCACGAGCTCGGCCGGCGCCTCCGGCAGTGCCGCATCGGCATAGGGGTCGGAATGATCCCTGAACCACAGCCGCAAGAACTCCTTGTCGAAATATTGCGGCTCCTCGCCCGCGGCAAAGCGCGCAATATAGGACTCGCGCTGCCAGTAGCGTGATGAATCCGGCGTATGGATTTCGTCGATTAGCACCAGCGCGCCGTTTGCGTCGGTGCCGAACTCGTATTTGGTATCGACCAGGATGAGCCCGTTGCGCGCCGCAAGCTCTTGACCGCGCGCGAACAAAGCGAGCGCCGCCTGCCTGATGCGCTCGAACATTTCTTTGCTGACGAAACCCTCGGCAATCATCTGCTCCGGTGTCAGCACCCGGTCGTGCGCAGATTCCTTGGTCGTCGGATCGAAGATGGGTTGCGGCAACTGCTGGTTCTTGCGCATGCCGCCCGGCAACGCGACGCCGCCGAAATTGCGCTCGCCTTTGCCGTAGCGCGTCCAGATCGCGGTGTCGGTGACGCCGGTGAGGTAACCGCGCACGACGGCTTCGACCGGCACCATCGTGCACTTCTTCGCCACCGTCACATTCGGATCGGGAATTGCCAGCACGTGGTTCGGCACAATGTCCTTGGTCGCTTCGAACCAGTGCGCGCTCACCTGGTTGAGCACCTGCCCTTTCCACGGGACGTGAGCGATGATGCGGTCGAACGAGGAGTGGCGGTCGGTCGTGATCAGGACGAGCTTGTCGCCCTGGTCATAGATATCGCGCACCTTCCCCGAAATCTTCGGCCCGAGGAAGGTAAAGTCGGTCTCTTTCAGAATATCCATATTGCCGGCTGGCGCGTCCGCACTCATTGCGCCGCCTTCAATCCCAAAACTTTGGCGATGCCGGCGAGCCGGTCGCGCTGCTCTTCGACGGCTTTGCCGAATTCGGCCGGGCCGCGAATGTCCATGATCGTGCCAATGTCGCCGAGCCGCTTGGCGATGACCGGATCGGCGGCGACGGCACGGACATCGGCGGCAATGGCCTCGCGCATCGCCTCCGGCATGCCGCGCGGGCCGAAGATGCCGCCGATGCTTTCGAACGACAGCGCCGGGTAACCGGCCTCCTTTGCCGTCGGGATATCGGGCGCGGTCGGCGCGCGTTGCGTGCTGCTCACGGCCAAAACCTTGATCTTGCCCGCCTGCATCAGCGGCTGCACCACCGCAAGCGAGGTCGACAACACCTGAATGCGCTGTTCGGCAAGATCGTTCGGCGCCTGCATGATGTCGCGATACGGCACCCTGACGATCTGCAGGTCCATGTTCTTGATCCAGCCGAACAGCAGAAAATCCGAGAGGCCGGTGGCGGCGGCGGCATTGAGCTTGCCGGGCTGTGCTTTCGCCAGCGCCACCAGCTGATCGACCGTATTGATATTCATCGATGCCGGCACCGAGATCGCGAGCACGACGGCGGAGACGCTGACGATCGGCAGCAGATCGCGTTTGGCGTCGTAAGGCAGCGTGTCGTGATCGTAGGGCGCCACCGTCAAGATGCCGGCCGGCCCGAACCACAGCGAATGATCATCGGCGGCGTTGACAAAGGCCTGGACCGACACGATGCCGTCGCCGCCCGGTCGATTCTCGACCACCACCGGCTTGCCCCAGCGCGCCGACAAGCGATCGGCGAACAGCCGCGCGGTGATGTCGCTGGCGCTGGCGGCGCCGAATGGCATGATGAATTTGACGGTGCGGGTCGGGTACGCCTGTTGTGCCGAAGCGGCGCCCGCGACATGCAAGCAGGCGGCGAACACCAGGCCGGCCAGCGCCATAAACCGTCGCATCGCTATCCTCCCGAAGGGCTATTGCCGCACACAATAGCAGCAGCACGCGTTTTCCGTGCAAGCTCTTTCTCGTCGTATCCTGGCTTGGGCTAGCGCTCGCGGCACGAGAGTTGCAAAGACCTTGCAGCGCGCTTTTGAGTTTACATCGAGAGTTGCTGCGACAATGTCGATGCTTCTCGCCGGCGCGAACGGCCTGCTACCGTACGACCATCGAGTGCCGCCGGTCGCAACCCCGCACGAGTGAAAAGACAATGAGACTTCCGCGACGTCGTTTTCTGCGTCTGGCGGCTAGCGGCGCCATCCTTCCTGCGCTCTCCGGAATTGCCCGCGCACAAGCTTTTCCAACGCGCCCGGTCACGATGATCGTGCCGTTCGCGGCGGGCGGCCCAGCCGACGTGTTCGCCCGCATCATTGCCGAGCGCATGCAACGGTCGCTCGGTCAGTCCGTCGTCATCGAGAACGTCGCCGGCGCCGCGGGCAGCGTCGGCGCCGGCCGCGTCGCGCGCGCGACACCTGACGGCTACACGCTGCTCATCGGCCCGGGATTGAGCACCAACGTCATCAACCCTGCCATCTACAACCTGGATTACAACACGGTGACGGATTTCGTGCCGGTCGCGTTGCTGTGCTTCGTGCCAAATATGCTGGTGTCCAAGAAAGACGTTCCGGCAGACGACCTCAAAGGCCTGGTGGCGTGGCTCAAAGCCAATCCGGACAAGGCGCTGCAAGGCACGTCCGGTGTCGGCAGCCTCGGCCACCTCGCCGGCATTCTTTTTCAGAAAGCCACCGGCACCAGTTATCAGTTCATCCCGTACCGCGGACTCGGGCCGGCGATGCAGGATTTGGTGGCCGGCCGCGTCGACCTGATGATCGATGTGCCGATCAACTCGCTGCCTTACGTCCGCGACGGCAAGCTGAAGGCCTACGCGATCCTGGGCGACCAGCGCGTGACGATTGCGCCGGAAGTGCCGACCGCGGACGAGGCCGGCGTTTCCGGGATTCATTTGCAGAATTGGTATTCGATTTACGCGCCCAAAGGCACGCCGAAGGACGTCGTTGCCAGGCTCAATGCCGCCGTCGTCGAGTCATTGGCCGACCAGGCACTACGCGACCGTTTGGGCGATCTTGGTTTCGTGGGTGTGCCGCGCGAACAACAAAATCCCGAAACGCTTGCTGAACTGCAGAAGGCGGAGACCGCCAAGTGGGCGCCAGTCATCAAGGCGGCCGATATCAAGCCCCAGTGACCGCGGCGCGCCCGCTACGAGGGAAGCGGCGGAAATCCGAACAATTCGGCCGGATTGTCGACGAAGATCAGCTTGCGGGTTTTTTCGTCTGGCACCCAATCCAGCATCATGTCGAGCAAGGCGACATCGTTCGGCATCGGCTTGAAATATTGTGGGTGCGGCCAGTCGGAGCCCCACAATAGCCGCGTCGGCGCATAGTCCACGAGTTTATGCACCAGCGGATCGGTGTCGGAGAACGGAAACGTTTCCTGGTTCGAGATGCGCGGCGACAGTTTCACCCAGCAGCGGCCGGTATCGAGACAGCGCAGCATGAATTTGAATCCGGCGCCGTCTACGCCCTTGGCCGGATTGACGCCGCCCATATGCTCGATGACAAAATTTCCGGGTGAAGCCAGGATTTGTGTGTTCCAGTCGTCCTTCTCGTCCAGCTTAACGAGGTAGTGCATGGACCAGCCGTGCTCGTGGGTGCGGGCCACCAGGCGCTGGTCGATGGCTTTCGCGAGCCGGTTGGTGATGCGGTAGCCGACGGCGCCGGCCTTGGTGAGGATGTCGAGCTCGCCGTCGGTGATGCCCTGCCAGGGAATCACCACTGCGCGCAGGCGACCGGGAAAGCGACACTGGGCGTGCAGCGCGATCTCGTAATTGTTCTCATACATCATCGACTGCACGTGCAGTCCGCGCGTGAGGCCCAGCGCGTCCTGCATCGTCAGCCAATCCTCGATCGGCGTATCCTCGAATTCGAGATGGCTGAAGACGTGGCTGGGCTTCAATGGAAACTGTTTTTGCGGACCGATGAAATGGAAATGCGTATCGCATGCCCCCGGCGGTAATTTCAGTTTTGGTTTGGGATAGGTGCGATCGATCTTGGGCGAAAACGGGCGTGTCCCGGCCGTGTCATTCATCCATGCACCCTTAAGCTTGCTGGCTTTGTGACCGCGCGCGCTCGATGCGCGGGTCTCATTAATCCAGTTCCTTGAAGTAACGATAAATGCCCCATTGGCTGAACGGAATGCGCCGCTTCGACGCCAGGTAAGCCGCGATCCGCGGCCGCTTGGCAACGCGGTCGCGCAGCGCGACCAGGCCCGGCACTTTCTTCTCGAAGCGCTTCATGCGTTTGGGGAAGGCATAGCGCAGACCCTCGACGATCTCGAACATCGACAGATCGACGTAGCTCGTCCGGCGGCCGACCATGTAGGTGCCGCCGTTGTTGTGCAGCACGCGCTCGAAATAGCCCAGGAACTTCGGCACCCTGTAGCGCCAGAAGTCCTGCGTGCGCCGCCGCGCCGCCGGGCGCTGCTCCTCGAAATAGAGCCAACCCGACACCGGATGGTGGGTGTCGTGGATGTGGGTGACGAGGTCGGCGATAGTGAGCTGCAACTGATGCGCCCACAGTCTTCCCGCCTCGTCGCGCGGCGCCAGATCGAGGCGCGCGCCGAGGTAGAGCAGGATATTCGCCGTCTGCGCGAGGACGAGCTTGCCGGCTTTGAGAAACGGCGGCGCGTAGGGCGGCCGGGCGCTGCGCTTGTTCTCGAGCAGCTTCATCATCGCCGGCACGCCGCGCCGGCCCGGCCGGCGCGCGATGTCGACATAATCGGCGCCAGCCTCTTCGAGCGCGAGGCGGACGAATTCGCCGCGGCCCTGGATGCTCGGCCAGTAATAAAGTTCGTAGCGCATGGCTTTGGCCTCGCCCGCTAGCCGACCGCCGCTTTGTACTGCTCGTCGGTGACCGGCTCCAACCACTCGACGTGCTTGCCGTCGAGCGCTTCCTGCATGGCCACGTGCATCATCACCGTGGTCGGCCCGGCGCCGTGCCAATGTTTTTCGCCAGGTGGAATCCAGACCACGTCGCCGGCGCGGATCTCGCGCACCTTGCCGCCCCAGGTCTGGACCCGGCCACAGCCGGACATGACACACAAGGTCTGGCCGAGCGGATGGGTGTGCCAATGGGTGCGGGCCCCCGGCTCGAAGCGCACCAGGCCGGAACGGATGCGCGCCGGCGCCGGTGCCTCGATGACCGGGTCTTGCCAAACCACGCCGGTAAAAGACTCCGCAGGCCCGCGGCGCGACGGCCGGGAGCCACAAGGATGAATGTCCATGGTCGTTATCCTCCAATGGCGACCCGCCCCTCCCCTTGCATAAGAAGGGCGGCGGGTCGCGCCGCAGTAAGATAATGGAAATCCCGGCGCGATACTCTTGCTATCGCCGCATTGGTGCCGCGCCGGCGCCCTCGCGGTGGATGGCCAGGCGCGGTATCATCGCGGGGGCGGTGAGAGGGATCATGGCGGACGATGTAGGGACTATGTCATGGACCGCGCCGCGTGGCTTACGCCGGTCCGGCAGCACCATGCGCGGCTTCTTGCCCTGCTCGGCTTCGCCCTGATGCTTGGCGCCTGCACCAAATGCGACGTGCCGAACTGGCAGCGCAGCAGCTCAGGCGACGCGCCGGTCGCGTGTCACGACTCACCGGCGCCGCAATAACACCGCGAAATTTACTTGCTGACGACCCGATGATTGTCGGCGGCGACATCGTCCGCGCCGGGCGGCGCCTCGATGTCGGGAAGAAATTCGTGACGCGAGCGCAAGTAGGGATCGGCCAATTGCCGCGGCGACAGGCCGGCAAAGGCCGGCGCGTTGCGGCCGCTCCACCACGTCCATATCAGCCGGCACAATAGCGCGATCAGCGCGAGCTGAAAGACCAGGCCGAGCACCGACGCCATGCTGCCAAGTTCGCCCACCAGGCCGTGGCCGAACAACAGGCCGAGCACGCCCGAGCCGAGAAAGCCCGCGGCAAAGCCGGCGAGCAGCCCCGGACGGTTGAACAGACCGCCGAGCGAACCGCCCGGATACGGCGGCTGTGCGGCCGTCACGTGATCGTTCGCCGCCATCACGCAAGAGAATTGGCGCAGTAACAGGCGGTGCGAGTAAAGTTCCCTCGGCACTCGTGCCGACGATCGGTCCGCCTTCAAGGCGCGCGTCGGCGTCCTCCGCCCACAGCAGCAGAGCAACGGCCAGCGCGGCAAATGCCGCAAGCGATCGCAACCACTGCATAGGCACTCTGGTCCTTCCGATCCGCATTCAATTGGTACGCGACGGCGAGGCGTTCAGACCTGTCGCAAAGCGTCGCACGCAAACGTGTCGCACCGCGATGCGGCGCCACATGCGGTTTTCGCATCATGCGTGCCGCACAGAGCAGCTCCGCGATCCTGCGCTCGCAGAACAAAATGCTAATCGAGCGGCTCGACGCGCAAAATTTCCGCGCCGTGATTGTTGCCGGCCCAAAATGTCACCGGATTGGTCGAATTGTCGACGAAGACGCGGCGAATATTGGTCGATCGCGGCAAAAGATATTCGATCGACTGCCCGCTCTGCGGATCGAACCGCAGCACGCGATCGCTTGCCATGCCGCCGCTCCATAACTCGCCGTTCTTGTCCATAAAGACATCGTACGGATAAGTGTGCGGCGTCGGCACGTCCCACTCCTTGAACGACTTCGGTCTTGGTGTCGAACATGCCGAGCTTGTTGGCGGCGAATTCGGTGAACCAGAGCCGGCCCTGATCGTCGAGCATGGTCCGGCGCGGCCGCGATTTCGGCGTCGGCGTCGGATAGATGGTCGTCGCGCCGGTCTTGGCATCGATGCGGCCGATATTCTCGTCGGCGAAATCCATGAAGTAGAGATTGTTCTCGCGGTCCGCCGCCATGCCATAGGGCGCATGCTGGCGGCCCTTGGGCAGGAATTTGAACGGATCGATCAACTCGTACAGTCCGGTCTTCAGATCGAGCCGCAGGATCGACTGCTTGGCGACTTCGTTGCTCCACACCTTGCCGTCGACGCGCGAGGCCCGCGGCATCACCATCGACTGCTGCGCGGCGTCGTTGTCGAGAGCGGGCTGGACCGGGAACATCTGAAACGTCTTCGTCGTCATGTCGAACTTGGCGACGCCGGTCTGGAACATCATGGCGAGCCACAGATTGCCGTCGCCATCGGCCTCGAGGTCGAGCGCGCCGGTCGGCGAGCCGGGTTTTTGCACCGGTATGGCGTATTCCCGGTGCGCGCCGGTTTTGGGATCCAGCTCGCCGAGAAAATTCTCGACGAAGTTCGAATACCAGACATGGCCCTGCGCATCGGTGCGCACGTCGTGCGGCGCAATCGTCTGGCGCGGCAGATCGTATTCGGTGATGACCACGTGGGTGGCGCGGCCCTTGGGCCGCGGCAAGGTTTGCAGTTCGTAAGGCCAGGTCGGCCCGCTGCTCAGATTCACCGTGGCCAGATAGGCGGCAAGCTTGCGCACCAGATCGTCGTGCACCTCGCGCTCGGCGAGCCGCGGCTGCACCCGCGCCTGCGTCGTGTTGTTGGCATATTGCGCCATGCGCTTGAGCACGGGGAAGAACGCCTCGGCGTCATAGGTCGAGCGCACGATGCGCTCAAACGTGTGACAGCTCATGCATTCGATCAGCGGCCGCTTCTGCTCCGGCGTGCCGGGCATGCTCATGAACCATTCGCTATTGGTCAGTTGCGCCGCGAGGTCGGACGGTCTTGCGCAGCTTGAGCGCGATATCGGTCGCGGCGGCGCCGAGCTCGACCGCCTGCGGCCCATCGAGCTCGTAGCCGATGGCGCGAATGCGCAGCGCGTAATGGCCGGGCGCGAGGCGTCCATCGGGGAAGCGGAAGCGACCGTGCTCGTCGCTGACGCACGGTGACGGTGATGGGCGAGCCGGCCGCTTGCGCGCTGACCAGCACGCCCTCCATCGCGCCTTCCTCGGCCGAGGTCACCGAACCGGTCAGGGTCTGCGCACGGCCGGCGCTCGCTTGGCAGCAGGCGAGCGCAACCGCCGCCGCGGCAAATAGAAGGTGCTTCACTTGCGTTTGAGGTAGCACTCGACCTCGACCGGATCCTTGGTGTCGCTGGGGTCGCGCGGCCGGCGCTGCACGTTGGCCTGGACGTAGCCGTCCTTGGCGCAGGTGATGGCGACGTCGTCGGGATCGATGTCCTTGCCGAAGCCGGGAATCTTGTAGACGCCCATGATGTCGGTGCGCGTCACCAGCGCGCCGCGATCCTTCAGCGCCGCCGTGACCTTGGCGTCGGCGACGCCCGGACCGTCGACCTCGCGCACGAAGCCGAAATAAGACGGCCCGTCGTCCCCCGAATTGGCGTCGTCCTCGCCGAAGCCCGACGCCGCCGGCGCGCGACAAGGTTGGAACGGTTCCAATGCACGCGGCGACAAGAGCAACGCGCAGCCACACACGATCGAACGTCATGCGGGTCCTTCCCGGACGAATTGTCCCCGCGGCGCGCTGAAATTTCGGCGTGCCCATGCACGGCAATTTATCGCGTCAGATCAGCGCTGAGAAGATGCGCGCGCTGGACAAGGGTTCCCGGCGCGCTAGACTTCGACGGCATAAAAACGACGGGAGCGACAGGGAGGGAGCACAATGGCCGGACTTGTCTCCACCAATACGTTCTGGACGCTTGTGGCTGTTCGTGCACCTGATCCTGGCGGTCGGCCTCCTCGGCGCGCTCACCCATCAGGCCATGGCGGTCGCGCTGCCGGTGCGCCAACCGGCCGGCGGCATCGTGACGCGCTTTCGCGCGGTGCCCGCCGCCGGCTACGCCACCGCGGTCTGCGTGCTGTGGGTGCTCACCTTCCTGGTCGGCTCATACATCTACACCAAGTATCGCATCTATATCCGCATCCCGCTCGAGCAGACGCGGCCATTACAAGACCGGCGGCTTCTTCGATTTCAAGGAGCACGTCGCCTCGATCGGCCTCACTCTGCTGCCGGCCTATTGGTATTTTTGGAAGAACGCCCAGAACCCGGACTACGACAATGCGCGCAAGGGCGTCACCCTCGTGCTCGCCGTGATGTGCTGGTTTCTCTTCATCGTCGGCCACGTGCTGAACAACACCCGCGGATTCGCCTCATGAGCACGGCCACGGCGACAAACTCCAGGACCGCGCCGTCGTCGCTGGCGGCATCGCGCAAGTTCAAGAGCTTTCGCCACGACGTTCTCGATCGCGGGCCCGGTCGTCTACTGCGTGACCCAGTATTTCAACTGGCCGCTGTTCACCTACCACCCGGCGACCGATCGCCTGGTGTGGGGCTATGAGGCGGCGCGCCCCGGCGAAGGACCGAACATGCTGTGGTACGGCTGGACCGTAACGACCATTCTTATCGCCGCCGGTTTGGGCATCATCGCCATGATGCTGCCCGAGCGCATCAGCCGGAAAATGCCGCTGGCGCTGGTCTGGATCTTTCCGATCCTGACAATTCCTTACGTGATCTACTCGCTGATGCCGTGGTGGACGCATCCGTGATGCGAACGGCGATCACGCCGCCATCGTCTCCTTCACCGCCGCGACCAGCTGCTTGAGCGTGAAGGGCTTTGCCAGGAACGCGAATTGCTGGCCGTCGGCGGGCAGATGCTTCTGGAACGCATCTTCGGCATAGCCGGAGACGAAGATGATCTTGAGGCTGGGATCGCGGCTGCGCAATTCCCGCAGCAAGGTCGGTCCGTCCATTTCCGGCATCACCACGTCGGACACCACGAGATCGACCCGGCCGTCGATCTTCTCCAGCACATCGATGGCCTCGACGCCGTTGCCGGCTTCGAGCACGGTATAGCCGCGCGACGTCAGGCCGCGGGCGTTGAGCGCGCGCAAGCCCTTCCTCGTCCTCGACCAGAAGGATCGTGCCTTCGCCGGTGAGGTCGGCGTTGGCCGGCGGCTTGGCCTCCGCGGCTGCCGCAAGCACGCCGATCAGCGAAGACACCTGCGGCCTCGGCGGCGTGTTCCGGCGCCGCGTCTTGCGCGCTGGCAACGTGCCGCGGCAGGAAAATGCGGAACGTCGTGCCTTTGCCCTCGACCGAATCGACGTAAACGAAGCCGCCGGTCTGCTTGATGATGCCGTAGACCGTGGAGAGACCGAGGCCGGTGCCCTTGCCGACCTCCTTGGTCGAAAAGAACGGCTCGAAAATCTTGTCGACGATCGCCGCCGGAATGCCGGTGCCGCTGTCGCTGACTTCGACCAGCACATAGTCGGCGGCCGGCATGCCCTTGGCGTGGAAGCGCTCGCAGTCCTTGGCGGTGACATTGGTGGTGCGCAGTTCGAGCTGGCCGCCGCCGGGCATGGCGTCGCGGGCGTTGACCGCCAGATTCACGATCACCTGCTCGAACTGCGAAATGTCGACCCGCACCGGCCACAGGTCGCGGCCATGCACCACTTGCAGCGTGACCTTTTCGCCGATCAGCCGGCGCAGCAGCATGTTGAGATCGGACAGCACCTCGCCGAGATCGAGCACCTGCGGCCGCATCGTCTGCTTGCGCGAGAAGGCGAGCAGATGCCGCACCAGGCTCGCCGCCCGGTTGGCATTCTGCTTGATCTGCATGATGTCCTGGAACGACGGATCGGTCGGCTTGTGCGCGTTGAGCAGGAAATCGGTCGCCATCATGATGGCGGACAGCACATTGTTGAAATCGTGGGCGATGCCGCCGGCGAGCTGGCCGACCAGCTCCATTTTCTGCGTCTGCGTGACCTTGGTCTCGAGCTCGCGCTGCGCCGTGGTCTCGAGCGCGTAAACGATGGCCGCTTCCTGGTCGCGCTCCGCCTCCTCGACCGCGGTGACATAGAAGCGGCCGAAGCGCTCGCCCGGCCCGGCCAGCATCGCATCGACCGGCGCGATATCGGCCTTGCCGGCCGCGGCGGCGCGGATGGCGGCTTCGAGCGCCGGCCGGTCGCGCTCGGCGACGATGGTGCGGATCGAGCGGTCCTCGCCCTCGGCGCTGCGGGTGCCGTGGAACAGCCGCGCGAACAGCGGATTGGTGCGGATGACGCCGCCCTGCTTGTCGATGGTCGCGATCGCCATCGGCGTGTGGTGGAAAAACCGCATGAAGCGGATGTCGGCGGCGCGCTGCGGATCGGTGCCGTCGTCGCTGGCGCGATTGAGCACCAGCGTGCGCGACGCGCCCGGCGCGGTCGTCGGCGCCGAAGGCGAGCTTGTGAAAGAGCCGCACCGGCAGCGTGCGGCCGCTGCGGGTGCGCAGATCGAGATCGAGCACCTCGGTCTTCACCTCGCCCGGCGCGCCTTGCAGCGTCGTCAGCAGCGCGGCGCCATCGCCCCAGATCAGGTCGGCGAGCTTGAGGCCGCCGGAGCCGACCTGGGCCAAATCCTGGTCGAGCCAGTTGGCCAGCGTCTTGTTGAGATAGACGATGTCGCCCTTGGCATCGACGGAGAAAAAGCCGGCCGGCGCGTGATCGAGATAGTCGATGGCGTGCTGCAGCGCCTGAAACGCATATTCCTGCTGGTCGCGCTCGCGCGACACGTCGGTGAGCGACCACACCGTCAGGCGCGCCTCGCGGCGGCCGTCGCCGAGCGGGCGGATCTTGAAGCGCAGCCAACGCGGCGGCCGGCCCTCGATGCCGGCGACGCGCACCACTTCCTGGGAGCGCGCTGCCTTCGCGGGCCGCCTTGAGCAGCCGGTAGATCGCCTCGGAGGCGTCCGCGTCGCCGATGAACACGCGCTCGACCGGCCGCATGTCGTTTAAGTCCGACGCCTCGATCAGGTCGAGATAGGCGGCATTGGCATAGACCACGCGGCCGTCGGCGTCGGTGACGACGACGCCGTCGAAGGCGCCGTCGACCACCGACTTGATCAGCGGGCTGACGGCGCCGGTCGCGGACAGCCGCAGGATGCCGCAGGCGAGCGCGAACAGGGAGAATACGCCGACGGTGGCCAGCACCGCGAGGAACGCCAGGATATAGGGCTCGGCATTGCTGCGGCCGAGCACGACGATGGCGGTTGCGGCGGCGACCAGCATGCCGGCGACCAGCAGCACCAGCATGACGCTGCCGCTGCGCTCGGTCGCCGCGCTGCGGTCGATCGCCTTGCGCGCGAGGTTGGCCTCGATCGGCTCCTCGCCCCGGCTGACCGTGTCCTGTGCCGTCATCCGCCGCCTCGCAATTCCGGCTCGCTTTCAGTGCCAAGCCCCGCTGAATCGCGCAAGGGGATTTGCACCATGCCGCGCAATTAGTGCCTCGCCGCCGCTCTCACCGCGCCACCAGCCGCCGCAGCCGCATCAGGTAGCCGATGATTTCGGCAACAGCGCGGTAGTGCTCCTGCGGAATTTCCTGGTCGATCTCCACCGTGCCGTGCAGCGCGCGGGCCAGCGGCGGGTTTTCGACCACCGGGATGCCGTGGGCCTCGGCGACTTCGCGGATCTTGCGGGCGATCAGGTCGACGCCCTTGGCGACGCAGACCGGCGCATTCATGCCGCGCTCGTAGCGCAGCGCGATGGCAAAGTGGGTCGGGTTGGTGATGACCACCGACGCCGTGGGCACCGCCGCCATCATGCGCTTGCGGGCGCGCGCCTGGCGCAACTGGCGGATCTTGCCCTTGACCATCGGATCGCCTTCGCTCTGGCGGAACTCCTCCTTCATCTCGCGCACCGACATTTTCTGCCGCTCGTACCACTGGCGGTGCTGGAACAAGTAGTCGGCCACCGCGACGATGGCGAGGATCGCGACCACCGTGCCGAGCATCTGCATGGTGAGCGATTTGGTGAAGGGCAGGATCAAGGCCGGATCGGCGGTGATGAGGCCGGCAAGGCGGTGACGCTGCGGCCACAGCAGCGCCGTGATCACCGCGCCGAAGATCATGAGCTTGGCGAGGCCCTTGGCGAAATTGGCGAGCGCCTGCAGCGAGAACAGCCGCTTGAAGCCTGCCGCCGGCGAAATTTTCGACAGATGCGGGATCAGCGGCTCGACCGAGAATACGATGCGATGCTGGATCGCGGTGCCGAGCAGCGCCGCAAGCGACAGCAGCAAAAACGGAATGCCGAGCGCGGCGAGCACGTCGATGGCGATTTTCTTGACCAGATTGGCGAGCGCCGGCCCGTCGGTCGGTATCTGATAGGAATTGGCCAAAACGCCGCGGAACGTCATTTCCAGCGTCTGCGCCATCGGCGTTGCGAACACCATCAGCACCAGCACGCCGCCGGCGATCGTGAACCAGGTGTTGACCTCGGCGCTGCGCACCACGTCGCCGCGCTTGATGGCGTCATCAAGCCGCTTCGCTGTCGGGTCTTCCGAGCGTTCGGTATCGTCGCGTTCTTCGGCCACCGGCGTGCCTTAACCGTGCGGGGCGAGTTCGTGCAGCACGCCGCCGACGTAATCGAGGAAATAACCCATCATGGTGCCGAGCACGAGGAGGAGGAACAACAGCCCGATCAGGATCGACAGCGGCAGCGCGACGAAGAACACCTGCATCTGCGGCATCAGCCGCGACAGCACGCCGAGCCCGATATTGAACAGAAGCCCGAAGGCGAGGAACGGCGCCGACAGCTGGATGCCGATGCGAAACGCGCCGGCGGCGGTCTTGGTGACCAGCGCCGCGACGTCGCCGACGGCGGGCACCTCGCCCGGCTCGAACAGGTCGTAGCTCGCGTTGAGCGCGGCGATGACGAGGTAGTGCATGTCGGTGGCGAAGAACAGCGTGATGCCGAGCATGGTGAGGAAATTGCCGATGATCACGCCCTGCTCGCCCTGGGTCGGATCGACGGTGGTGACGAAGCCCAGGCCCAGTTGCTGGGCGATCACCGAGCCGGCCACCTCCAGCGCCGAGATGGTCAGCCGCGCCGTCAGCCCGAGCACGGCGCCGATCATGATTTCCTCGACCAGCAGCACGATCGTCGGACCCGAGCGCGCTGGTGTCGATGTGATAGGCCGGGCGATGCAGCGGCAACAGAACCGCGGCGAGAACGAGCGCGATGGTGAGCCGCAGCCGCGGCGAAATGTTCTGCTCGCCGAGACCGGGCAGCAGCATCACCATGGTTCCGGTGCGGGCGAAGATCAGGAGGAAGGCCGCCCCGATCGCCGGGAGAAAGGACACGTCGAGGTGCACGGCTCACACCCCGCTTAGCCGTTGGTGATGTGCGCGGCGAGCCGCAGGAAATTGTTGTGCAAAGCGTCGGCCATGAACGGCAGCGCGACCAGCATGGCGACGAAGATCGCGAGGATTTTCGGCACGAAGACGAGGGTGGTTTCCTGGATTTGCGTGAGCGCCTGCAACAGCGAAATGGCGACGCCGACGACCAGGCCGACCAGCATCAGCGGCGAAGCGACGAGCAACAGTGTCTCGATCGCGTCGCGCGCCACGTCCATCACTTCCGGTCCTGTCATGTTCTCCCCTAACCTCAAACTTTCGACGTTATTGGCACCGAATTCTCAGATCGGCATCTTCAGAATGTCCTCATAGGCCGCGATCACCTTGTCGCGCACCGAAACCAGCGTCTGCACCGCGGTTTCGGTCTCGGCGACCGCGGTGACGACGTCGACCATGTTGGCTTTGCCGGTCGCCACGGCCTGGGCCTGGGCGTCGGACTTTTGCGCCGCGTCGGACACGGCGTTGATCACGTCCTTGAACATCGCGCTGAAGTTCGGCGCCGACGATTCCGATGGTCGCGGCGCCGCGGCCGAGGCTCGCGGTCTGTTCGGCCATGCGCGCGAGCGCGGCATAGGCATTGGCGGCGGCGACCGGTGTCGGCATGGCTCAACCTTTGAGGATGTCGAGGGTGCGCTGGAGCATGCGGCGCGTGGCGGTGATGATGTTGAGATTGGCTTCGTAGGAGCGCTGCGCGTCGCGCAGGTCGGTCATTTCGACCAGCGCGTTCACGTTCGGATATTTGACATTGCCGTTGGCGTCGGCGGCCGGATTGCCGGGCTCGTGCTTGACGGTGAAATCGGAAGTGTCGGTTTGGACGTGGCCGAGCTTGACCACGTGGGCGTCGAGCGAGCGGTCGAGCTCGGACGAAAAGGTCACGATCTTGCGCCGATACGGATCGCCGCCCGTGCGTTTGCGCGGTCGAGTTGGCATTGGCGATGTTCTCGGAGATGATCTCGCATGCGGCCGATCTGGGCGTGCAGGCCGGACGCGGCGATGGCGAGCGATTTGAGAAAGTCCATGATGCGCCCGCTCCGCTTAAGCTCTGCCGATGGCAAGCTTGATCAGGGCGAGACTGCGCGTGTAGAGCGAGGTCACCGCCTCGTAATCCATCTGGTTCGACGCCACTTTCATCATCTCGTCTTCGTGGGTCACCGAATTGCCGCGCGGGCGGATCTCGTAGCGGCCGCTGCTGTCGGCGGCGAACGCGGAGCCGCCGCCGCCGTGCGGCGGTGATGTGAGCCGGGTCGGTGCGATCGAGCGCCAGCGCAGGCCTGCATCTCGTGCGAGAAATCCGGCGGCGCCAGGTCGCGGGCGCGGTAGTTCGGCGTATCGGCATTGGCGACGTTTTCGGCCAATACGCGCTGGCGCTCCTGATGCCACTCCATGCGCGCGCGCAGCATCGAGAGAATCGGAATATCGGTGATCGGCATCGCCGGCGGCCCTATGGCCTTACCGGGTAGACTTTGGCACTGGGCAGACTTTGCCGGGCGTATGGTTAATGCCCGGTTAAAGCCGGGTTCCCAGCGGTTTTGCCATTAATTCGCCGTTTACCATGAGAATGCTTGCCCAGTCGGCTTTGGGGACGAAATCGGCTATTGGTATTAAGTGTTTGTTAGTAATCGCGGCGGCAAATGTTTCCGGCGCTGTTAACCATTGGGACCGCCAATGGGCTGCCGTCGCGAAACGGGGAGAACGGCGAATGGTTTGGATGGTGTTGTTCGGCGCGGAAATGCCGCTCGCCGTGCGCTTCTTCCTGGCATTCCTGCATCGTGCTCGGTCTGATCGGCGTGATCGCTGGGCGTTGCGGCGCTTCGGCACCGGCCGGCTTGGCGGCGCCAGCACGCGCGGCCGCCAGCCGCGGCTCGCGCGTGATCGATTACGCCAGCGTCGACGGCCGCCGCCGCCTGATCCTGGTCCGGCGCGACAATGTCGAGCACCTCCTGATGATCGGCGGACCGACCGACGTGGTCGTCGAACCCAATATCGTGCGCGCGGTCGCCGCTCCGCGCGACGTCGCGCTCGCGCGTCCGGCCGCCGTGATCGAGCCCTTGCCGCGCGCCATTCCGCTGCCGGATAACGGCAACGGCTCGTGGCCGCTGCAGCCTGAAGTGATCACCGCCGCCGCCGCGCGTCCGGCGCCGAAGATCGAGCCGGCAAGCGATGAAGCGCCGGCTTGGCCGCCGCTGCAGCCGCAAGCCGACACGCCGCCGGCAGCACCGGCCGGCCGCAACGCGATACGCTGGCGGCGCTGGCCGACGAACTTTCGGCGCGTCCGGCACCGCCGTCGCCGCCGAGCCGTGTTCGCACGCCGGCTCCGGCGCGCGCGCCGCTTGAAGCGCGCGCCGAACCGCGCGTCCCGAGCCGCGCGCCGAACCGCCGCGCGCCCGCGGTGCAGGCGGCACCGACGCCGACACCCGCAGACACCGCGGCGGCCGATCAAAGCCTCGCCGAGATGGCGCATCGCCTCGAAGCGGCGTTGCGCAAGCCCAATGCTCCGGCCGAAACGCGCGCGCCCGCGCCGCAACCGCGCCAGAGTCGCGACGTCGCGACCAGAACCTCGCCAAGCGCAACCCGCTGAGCAGGCCGCCGCGCCCGAACCGCCGCCGGCGCCGCCACAACCGCGCGCCGCCCGCCCGGCCGAGCCGAAGCCGGCCCGCAGCGCGCCGCCGGCAAAACCGCCCCAGAGCACCACGCTCTACGACAATCTCGAACAGGAGATGGCAAGTTTGTTGGGTCGTCCGACAAACAAGAGCTGAATGATTGCATCATGTGGCCGCCGCGTCCGGTTCAATACGGTGGCGGCCTCAGTAGCGGCACTTTTGGTAACGGCGACGCCGCTCGCCGCGCAGGACATCAGCATCAATTTCGGTCAGGGCGCCGCCGCCGGCGGCGGGCTGAACGAGCGCATCATTCAATTGATCGCGCTGTTGACGGTGCTGTCGCTGGCGCCGTCCATTCTCATCATGATGACCTCGTTCACGCGGATCGTCGTGGTGCTGTCGCTGTTGCGCACCGCGCTCGGCACCGCGACCGCGCCGCCCAATTCGGTCGTCATCTCGCTGGCGTTGTTCCTGACCGCCTTCGTGATGGGGCCGGTGCTGACCAAAGTCTACAACGTCGGCGTCAAGCCGCTGGTCGCCAACGAGATCAGCGTCAACGAGGCGTTCGAGCGCGCCTCCGCGCCGCTGCGCGGCTTCATGGAAAAGAACGTCCGCGAAAAAGATCTGCAACTGTTCATGGACATGTCGGGCGAAGCGCCGCCGAAAGGCCCCGACGACGTGTCGATGCGCATGCTGGTCCCCGCTTTCATGATCTCGGAGCTCAAACGCGCCTTCGAGATCGGCTTCCTGTTGTTCCTGCCGTTCCTGATCATCGACCTGGTGGTCGCCTCGGTGCTGATGTCCATGGGCATGATGATGCTGCCGCCGGTCGTGGTGTCGCTGCCGTTCAAGCTGATCTTCTTCGTCCTGGTCGACGGCTGGACGCTGGTGGCCGGGTCGCTGATCCAGAGCTACGGGACGTGACGACGGACGTCCGTTATCCCCACACCGCGCGCGCCGTCTCGACGACCACCTCAAGCTTCCGCTTCTGATCATCCGCGCTGAGCAAATTGCCGACCACGTCGGAGGCAAAGCCGCATTGCGGTGAGATGGCGAGTTGGTCGAGGGGCACGAATTTGCTCGCCTCGTCGATGCGCCGCTTGAGCGCGTCGACGGCTTCGAGCTCCGCCACTTTGGTGCTGACGAGGCCGAGCACCACCACCCTGCCCTTCGGCACGAAGCGCAGCGGCGCAAAGCTGCCGGCGCGCGGCGTGTCGTATTCGAGCAGGAAGCGGTGGTGCGGCAATTCGTTGAACAACCGCTCGGCGATGGCGTCGTAGGTGCCTTCGCGATGCCACATGCTGCGCTGGTTGCCGCGGCACAGATGAATGCCGAAGGTCACGCCGGGATAATTTGCGATCACGGCGGCCTCGGCCTTGAGCGATTGCGCGAAGTTTTGCATCGGATCTTCGCCGCGTGCACGCATCTGCGCCATGGTGGCGTCGTCGACGTAAGCGGTGAACCCCGGCGCGTCGATGTGGACGTAGCGGCAGCCGGCTTCGACCAGGCTCGACACGATCTGCCGCTCGATCGCAACGACGTCGGCCATGAACGCGTCCATGTCGCGATAGACCGCGGTCGAATTTTCGTATTCGAAGCGCTGCGAGATGCGGTCCGGCCCGATCAGCGAGACTTTCGCCGGCGCCTTCGCCACTTTGCTGACGAAGCGGTATTCCTCGAGCGGGATGTTGTGCGCAAGCTTCAGGCGCGCCTTGGCCGGACGCCGATGCGACACCGCCGTGCCGGCATGATGCATCTGCGCGATGTCCCAACGCTGTCCCGGCGCCGCGCCCTCGACGCGTTGCTCGTAAACTTTCAGCGTCGAGCGGTTAGCGTCATAGCCTTCCACCGACTCGCCAAAACTGTCCTGAAAGTTGAGCCGGCGCATCTCGCCGTCGGTGACCACATCGAGCCCCGCGTTCTCCTGCAACCGCACCGCCTCGCGCACCGCCTCATCCTCGATGGCGTGCAGCGCGTCCGCGGTGATCTTGCCGTCATCGAACGCAATACGCGCTTCCTTGACGATCTCCGGCCGCAGCAGGCTGCCGACCACGTCGGTGCGGATTTTGGCCAGTGTGGGTTTGTTCTGCGTCGGCGCTTCTTGAATTCCGGTCATGCCTTTTCCACCATTCCACGTTCGCAATCCGTTGCAAGAACGATCAGTGTTGCGCGCCAGCGCAACAATGGAAAGAAGGAAAGTAAGGCCACTCGCGCAGAGCGGGTTTCGCAGCGGCCTGATCCCGGGCTACATTGCCGGTGAGCCTCGCGAGGAATGCCGAAATGATTCGAATTTTCGCTCTGCTTGTGTCGGTCCTGGTCGTAACGACCGCCCGGGCCGACGAGCGGTTCATCGTTCTCAGCTCGACCACCTCGACTCAGGACTCCGGCCTGTTCGAGCGCATCCTCCCGATCTTTCGCTCAGCGACCGGCCTGGGCGTGCATGTCGTCGCGGTCGGGACCGGACAAGCGCTTGCGATCGGCGCGCGGGGCGACGCCGATGCGTTGCTCGTTCATGATCGCATCGGCGAGGACAAGTTCGTCGCCGACGGCTTTGGCATCGATCGCCGCGACGTGATGTACAACGATTTCGTCATTGTCGGTCCGAATACCGATCCGGCGCATATCCGCAGCCTCAAGGACGCGCGCAAGGCGCTCATGCAGATCGCCGGCGCGAGCGCCATGTTCGCCAGCCGTGGCGACGACAGCGGCACCAACCGGATGGAGCTTCGGCTGTGGAAGTCGGCCGGCATCCAGCCCGACAAGAGCGCGCCCTGGTATCGCGACCTCGGCCAAGGCATGGGGCCGACGCTCAACATCTCGGCCGCGATGAATGCCTACACGCTGACCGACCGCGCCACCTGGGCCAATTTCAAGAACCGGCAAAGCCTCGAAATTTTGACCGAGGGCGATCCGGCACTGTTCAATCCTTACGGCAGCATTTTGGTCAATCCCGCCAGGTGGCCGAAGGTGAAAATCGACGACGCGCGGACCTGGCACGAATGGCTCACCTCGAAGGCCGGCCTCGACGCCATCACGTCCTACAAGATCAACGGCGAGGAACTGTTCTTTCCGCCGCGCAACGAAGCGACGCACTAACGCAAGGCACGCCCCAAAGACAGACTCACGGCGCTCACCGCCATCGACAGCACGATCAAAATCATGCCCAGCGCCAGCGCCAGGCTGAGATTGCCCTTGTTGGTTTCCAGCACGATCGCCGTCGTCATGGTGCGGGTATAGCCGAGGATATTGCCGCCGACGATGATGATGGCGCCGACCTCGGCGATGGCGCGGCCGAACGCCGCCAGAAATGCCGTCAGCAATCCTTCCGGCCCCATCCGCATCAGCGGCACGATGGCGCGCCAGCGCGCGGCGCCGTCGACCAGAAGTGCATCGCCGTAAGCGGCCCACAATCCGACCGCCATGCGGTGTGTGAGCGCGATGACAATCGGAGTTCCCAGCGCGCATTGCGCAATGACCATTGCGGTCGGCGTGAACAAGATGCCGAACGATCCCAACGGCCCGGACCGCGACAGCAACAGATAAACGGCAAGCCCGACGACCACCGGCGGCAGGCCAAGCAACGCATTGACGACGACGACCAGCGCCCCGCGGCCGCGGAAGCGATATACCGCCAACGCGGTTCCGAGCGGAGCGCCGATCGCGAATGCGCAAGCGCTTGCGGTGAGGCTCACCGCAAGCGACAGCACCACGATGTCGCGCAATCCGGCATCGAAGCCGAGGATGAGATCGACCGCAGTGCGCAGCGCGGCGGCAAAATCATTCATGCCGCATCAATAGCATGGGTCGCGGTGCCCTTCTCAGACCGATCGCGAATTGGGGCGCCGTCCGAAGGACGGGAGGCTCGGAAGGAGGACCGCACCAAACCGTGATCGTCTGCCATCGAATTAGGGTCAAAACTCATTAATCTTTCCGGTCCGACAATACGGTACTGATTCGTATTGGGGAAGGAAGATGAGCAGGAACCTGTTCTGGCTGAGCGACGAACAATGGGCGCGGATCGAGCCGCAATTGCCAACGGATGTGCGCGGCGTCGAGCGGGCGGACGACCGTCGTGTCATCAGCGGCATCGTGCATGTGCTCAAGAGTGGCTGCCGTTGGTGCGATTGCCCGGAAGCCTATGGTCCGCCAACGACGATCTATAACCGCTTCGTGCGCTGGGCACGGCGCGGCATTTGGGAAAACCTGTTCCGTGAGCTCGCCGCGAATGGCCGATCGGCAGACACGCAGATGATCGACTCCACTCACGTCAAAGCGCACCGCTCCGCGGCGGGCGGAAAAGGGGGAGCAGAACCAGGCTGTTGGCCGTTCGCGCGGAGGGCGCAACACGAAGATTTATGCACTCGCAGATGCTAAGGGACGCCTCATCGCCATCCTGTTGACCGGAGGCGAAGCGCACGATTGTCCAGTCGCAGAGCGTCTGATCCGCCGGGTCAAGTCCCCAGAACGCATGCTTGGCGACAGGGCCTATGACAGCGCTGAGTTGCGCGAGGAATTGAATGAGCGCGGAACCAAGCCCGTCATTCCCAACCGCCGCAACAGGAAGCAACCGTTCAGCTTCAGCAAGCGTCTCTACAAGCTGCGCTGGCGCATCGAGAGTGCGTTCAACAGGCTCAAGGACTTCAGGCGAATTGCAACGCGATACGACAGGCTGGCACGGAACTACTTGTCCTCTGTCTGCCTCGTTGCCAGCCTCGTATGGTGGATTTAATGAGTTTGGACCCTAGTTCGCTTTCGCAGCTTATTAAGAGCACACAGCGACTATCACCGACAGCGGCTCTTGAGCCCAGGCGTCGGTGGCTGAGAGTTCGGTCGCGCTCCCGCCTGAGACAGGAAGCGCGCAGCATGCCCGCATATCGCGTCTTTAGCCTCGGTCATAACGGCCGCTTTTTGAACGTCAAACATATTGAATGCGCTGACGATCAAGAAGCCGTCCAAAAGGCACGGCGGGGCACGGACGGCCACGATGCTGAAGTATGGGAGAAAGGCCGTTGTGTCGTGCGAATGCCTTCCACACCGAGCCCGAAATACACGACGAATGAACCGCGTGCGCCGATCGTCCTTCTCTCGCTGGCTAAACGAACCGCCTTGATCGAATGCTTCAACAACAACGGCCTTCATAAACTTAAGGGCTGCTGGTGCGGAACGCTGGACGGCAAGCAAATCTCAGGTGTCACGGTCGCAGACCTCTCGCGCGATGGCATGTTCTCTGTGATCACCAATCGACAATATGGTTCGGCAGGATTGACCGAGCGCGGCCAATGGTTTGCACGGACGCTGATCGAAGCGGCAGGTGAGGTACAAGCTCGAGAACAATAGCTGCGTTCTTTCGGCGTGACTAAGCTCGCGGGTGCCCCGCGCGCACAGCAGAAAACCGGTTCTATTTTTGCTTCACCACGACGCAACAGCACAGGTCTAGTGCCTCAGTTTGGAATTTCTCCTGGGAAGTTATCCCACTTATCCACCGTCGATTTATTGTGAGCTATTCTATACAGATTTAGAAAAGGGCCTCGTTCAAAGTCACAAATGTCGAGCGTTTCACTTTCTCCCAGCCATAAGCGTCTGTGTAGGCGTGTCTGTGCATGTGCGTGCGTGCGAACACCCCGGCTGTGTGGCTATAGCCGGGGGTCTCTGTTCTTTCCTGCAAAGATTTGCTCTGCCTTTCCGGGCCTGCGCAAAGCGCGGGTTGATTAGACTTCAAGGGCACAATCATGAACGGCTCTGCTGAGCGTGTGTCTTCGAACCGCACCGGCGTCGAGCCAGGAAAAGGTACACGCGTGTGAAGACGCGTTGCTCATGCTCAAGCCACTAAACCCGTGTCCAGTATGTGGCTCTGAGACCGCTCTTGCAGAGATTGAGCCCCACCCTCTGCACGTCAATTTTGAGATTCACGGATACCTTTGTGACCGGTGTGGGCCCATCAAATCCTTAGTTGTGCTTCGCTCGTGGAGTCCCAGGCCTTTACATTGACCCGAAAGCGCCGTCTTGGATTCCCCTGCGTGCTCAGGCAAGCCGGTGATCAAGGTGGTAGGCGCGCGCTAATGAATGTCCGAGCGCAGCGAAATCCGGAACCGATCGCGCCGCTCCGATGCTGATCCCCGGATTTCACTTCGTTCAATCCGGGCTACGCTGTCTTCTCCAAGGTCGAAATGAGCTTGTATGGATCGAACCGAAGGATTTTCGCGAGCGTCATGAATTCCACGACGGTGATGCGCCGGTGTCCATTTTCGAGGCGGCCGACGAAGGACCGAGATTTCCCTAAGCGTGCGGCAAGATCGGACTGTGTCATTCCCGACGCCTCTCGCCTTGCGACGAGGAGGCCGATCAGGGCCTTGTAACGTTTCGATCTGCGTGTTTTTGCCAATTCCAACCCCGCCAAGCCACTGGCGGAATCCGGCATAAACCAGCTTGCTGGATTATCTTAAATTCAGATCACGCCGCACTTTACCGTTGTGCAGTGCGCCCCGCCGCGCGCGCCGGCGGAACGATGGACGGCATCGGCGGAACGGCCGGCGCCGGCGCACCGGCTTGCGGTGCATCGGGCGGCGCTGGCTGCCCGGCATTCGGCGGCGCGGCGCTGGCGTCGGGATAGCGCGCTTGCATGTCGCGCAAAAAACCGTCCAGCGTGTCGACCGCGGCGGCGGCGTGGGCGATGGCTGCGAATTCCGTGCCGCTCGTTCCGAGCGGCGCCGAGACCACGTCGAAGGCGTGGGCGTCCGGCGTGCCGGCCATTTTCGCCGCGTATTTCTCGCGGAAGCGGCCGAGCCCCAGCGTGTCTTCGCCTAGCGCATAACCGAGCTCGGCGCGCAGGATGTCGGAGCGCTCGATGTCGTTGAGCGGCTGCCAATCCTTCCAGCGCTCGCCGTACAGCAGCTCGATCTGCTCGGCGGATTCGCGCCAGTGCCGCCCCGCCCAATAGATGTCGGAGCGCAGCCGGATGACTTCGCGGCCGTCGAGATTGCCGATCACTTCCAGCGCCACATCGTGGCGGCCCATGTCCGACAGCGCGCGCGCCTCGAGCAGCAGGCGCTGGTTGCGCACTTCGTTGGTGAGATCGGCGGTGCGGGTCGCCCGCAACGTCGCCAGCGCGCGATCGGCCTTGCGGTTCATCAGATAGATCACCGCCAGCCGCGTCGCCACTTGCGCGCGCGCGGCGCCCTGCAGGCGGTTGTCGACCTGGTATTGCAGCAGATCGGCGGCCTGATCGAGCAGATCGATCCCGACCAGGCGGTCGGCGAGGCGGCGGATCATCTCGTCGCCGCGGCGGCCGATCGGGGTGAGCTCGCGGAAATCGTAAAACAGCGCCAGCGCGTCGATGGCCGAGAGCGTATCGCCTTTGCCGGCGAGGAACAGCGCATCAAATGTCCGCGCCGCCTCCTGCTGGATACGCCGCGTCATGTCGGAATTGGGATGCGCGGCGAGCGCGCTGCGCATGACATAGAACGAGTCGCGATAGCGGCCGTCGGCGGTGTAGAGCCGCGCCAGCATCTGCAGCGCCTCGATCTCGGTCTCGTCGCCGCGCCAGATGGTGGTGAGCGTCTCCAGTTGCGAAATGACGTCGTCGCGCTTGAGATCGCCGATCGCGTAGCGCAGCAAGGTCTCGCGCAATTGCCCCTGTGCCGCGGCGCGCCGGTCCCAGGAATCGGCCGCCGTCTGATAGGCGGATAACGCGTCCTCTTTGCGGCCCATGCCCTCGGCGAGCCGGCCGATCAGCACCGCCATCGCCGGCTCGAGCTCATGCGACATGCCGATGGTCTGGAAATCGTTGAGCTGGATCGAGGCGGTGGAGAAATCGCCGACTTCGATGGCCGAGCGCATTTCTTCCTTGAGCGCGACGCGCTGCAATTCGACCGGCAGCGTCGCCACCGCGGCGTCGGCGCTCTTGAAGCCGTCGCGCGCCTGCCCCCATTTGCCCTGCTTGGCATAAGCCAGCGCCCGCCACAGCGGCGCATCGTGCTGATCGCCGATCGACGGATCGGCGAGATCTTTGAGCGCATCGTCGGGACGGTTCATCATGATCTCGGTCACCGCGCGCAGCACGGTTGCCGAGCCCTGCTCCGAGGCCGCGCGGTCGTCGGCGAGCGCGACGTCGAGCACACCCTTGGCTTCCGGATACATGTCGCGGGCGACATAAAAGCGGGCGAGATCGAGCCGCGGCGCCAGGCGCTTGTTGTCGGGCGCCGACGCCGCCGCGGCAACCAGCTTCGATTGCCGCTCGGTATACGCGGCCTGCTGATCGAACCCCCATAGCTGGGAATCGAACATCGTCGGCCGCAAGCCGGAGCCGCGCAGCACATTCTGCAACGAGGTCGACAGCGCCAAACCCATGGGGCGGCTGACGATGATCTTGTCGGGCGCCAGCTCGACCTTGACGTCGTCGGCGAGCGGATCGACCACGACGCCTTCGGCCGAGGCCAGCATGCGGAACTCGACAAAATCGCGCTCGTTGAGGAAGCCGCGTGCCGGCGCGAACGCGGTGACGACGACCAGCGTATCGCCGGCGTCGGGGTCGTCGAGCCGGTGCACCAGATGCGGCGCGTCGAACGGGATGGTGACGCTCGACCGGTTGGGGCCGATCAGGTTGCGGCTCATGGTAAGCGCGCGTGTGGTGTCGATGGCGGAATCGCCGATCTGCACCGTCCAGGTCGGGCCGTCGATATCGACGGAGGCCAGATGCGGATGATCGAGTTTTATGCGCACGATGTCGGCGTCGGGCGCGTGGGTGAATTCGGCGCCGCGGATGGTGCGGCTGGCTTCGCCGTCGAGCGCGCTGAGATCGATATCGGCATTGGAATCGAACACGATCCACAGCGTGTCGGCGCGATTGAACACCGCCGCCGCCGTCGCGGTCGTGAACGCAAACGACAGTTTCAGGTTGGCGCCTTGGCGGGTGAGCGCGGCTGCAACCTTGCCCTCGGTATTGGCGGCGCGCGGGCGCGGCGGCGGCGCGTCGTTGGCCGGAGCTTTGTCGGGCGCGGCGGCTGCATCGCGCTGCGGTGGCGGCGATGCTGGCAGCGGCGCGGGGGGCGCTGCCTTTGCGGTATCGGCTGAAGGCGCCGGCGGTGGCGGCGTTTCCGGCGCCGCGACTTGCACTTCCACTTTCGGCGTTGCCGCCGCTTTGTCGGCCGGCGGCGGCGCCGCTTCCGCCGCGGTGGGCGGTAGCTTTGGCTGCGCGGCCGGTTGTTCCGGTGCGGCGATCGTTGCCGGAGGCGCGACGTCGGGTTTTTTCGGCGCTGCCACTTCAGCGCGCGGCGCGCCAGCGTCGTTCGCCGCCGCGGGCGGGACAGTTGCCGGCGCGGTGGTTTCGGGCGCCGCGCTTTGCTGCGGAGCAGTGGGCGCGGCGGGTGCCACGCTCGCCTCGTCCGCCTTGTTATCGGCGCCGACGATATCGAGCACATAGCTGCCATCGTCGCGGAAGCTGCGGACGTCGACCTTGGCCAGGAAGTTGAAGCGCACCAGCGCGGTGTCGTCGCGCAATTCGGTATCGATGCCGCCGATCGCGCGCGGCAGCGCCGCCACGACATCGGCAAGGTCGAATTTGATCGGCGCGTCGAAGGTCAGCGTCAGCCGTTCCTTGGTGCGATCGGTGGACACCGAGGTATTGGCCGGTATGGCGAAGACGTAACGGGTGAAGGTCGGCTGCGTCGCCACATGCACGCGCACCGGCTCGGCAGTCGCCCGCTGCTGCGCAACGGCCTGGCGCTCTTTGCGTTCAAGACGATCCGCCTCGCGGGCGCGGCGCGCCAGATCGGCAATGACCTCGGGCGGCAGGCTGGGCGGCTGCCCGCTCCACGACGCCGGCAACAGATCGATGAAAAATTTCTCGGCGGCCGGCGTGGCATTGACCTTGACCTGCTGCGACAGCGCCACGCGAATGCCCTTGCCGTCGGGATCGCGCCGCGCCGCGCCGACATAATCGGGAATCTGCGACGCGAGGCGATCGACCGAGACATCGATCGGGCGCTTGAAGGTGATGATCAGCACATTGTTGGCGAGGCGCACGCTGGCGTCGTCGTATTCGCTCATGTCGAAGACGAGGCGCACATAGCCGTCGTTGACAGTGGCCGCGAGCGTGGCCTTGACCGGATCGTCGTCGGCCGAGCCCGGCGCGGCAAAGCCGGCGAAGCAAAAGAGCGCGGCGGCGGCCAGCCCGCAATGGCGCAGATAGGATGCGAAACGATGGCCGGTTTTTCCGACGGTGCGACCGCGCGCCATGACTGAACTCGACCTACGCCACCGCTACATTAAAGAAGGAGCACGCCGTCGCGGCCAGGACGCGGTCCCCCGACGCCGGCCTCTGGTTAATTTAAGCTGAAGCGTTTAACGTCGGCTTAACGGCTTTTTCAATGATTCCAGAAGGTTATGGTCGGGGCCCCGGATGTTGAACGCCTATCCTAAGGATCACGCCAAGAGCAGTGCCTTGGCGAGCCATAGTTGGATCGACCTCGTCGACCCGACCGACGCCGAACGCGCAGCTTTCGAGACCGCCTTCGGGCTTGCGCGTGCCGAGCAACGAGGAACTCGGCGAAATCGAAGCCACCAGCCGGCTGCGGGTCGAGAACGGCGCGCTCTATATGACGGCGCCGCTGATCTTTGCCTCAGGCAACGAGCCGTGGCTGCCCTCCCCGGCTGGGTTCGTGCTGTCGAAGCAAGTGCTGATGACCGTGCGCTTTGCCCAATCGGCGTCGTTCGACACGGTGGCCAAGGAATGCGGCGCTCAAGAAAAACTCGAGCCGGCTGCCGCTTATGTGAACCTGCTCGAAGCGCTGGTCGATCATCTGGCGGATCTCTTGGAAGCCGCCGGCCGCGATCTCGACGACGCCTCCCACGTCATCTTCAGCCAGGACAATGCCCTGAAGCTGTCCAAGGAAACCTCGATGTTGCGCCAGCTCATGCTGCGCACCGGCCGCACCAGCGAGCGCATGGCGCGCATCCACTACACCTTGGTCTGCCTCGACCGCATGGCGAAATTCACCGTGGATCGCGGCCGCGATTGGCTGCCGCAGGACAACGCGGCGCGACTGCAATCGGTGAGCTCGGACATCGCTTCCCTGGTGCAGTTCTCCGAAGGCCTGGTGAACCGCGTCCAGCTGCTGCAGGACGCCGCGACCGGCATCATCAATATCGACCAGAACGACGTGATGAAGGTGTTGACCATCGCGTCGGTGGTCGGAATTCCGCCGGTGCTGGTGGTCGGCATCTACGGCATGAATTTCAAGAACATGCCGGAGCTGGATTGGTCGTGGGGCTACGAATACGCGCTCGCCCTGATCCTGATCACCGCGCTGGTGCCGCTGATCTGGTTCAAGTGGAAGGACTGGATCTGATTCATCCTGCCCCGCTTCGCGGGGGCGGATGCAAGAATCACTCCGCCGCGACCGATGCTGCGCGCCTGTTCTTCGTCATGGAGCCGGCTGAGGATGCGGCGCGCCGCGATGGTGCCGGCGTCGGCATTGATGTCGATCTGCGGCGGGTTCGCGATCATGGTCAAGTTGCGCTGCTGCGCCGAGAACACGCTGACGTCTTCCAGGAACGCGGTCTTGATCTGCTGGAAGATTTTCTCGGTGGTCTCGGCGTTCTTGACGTCGAAATCGTGGGCCTGGCCCCAGAAATAATGCGACGTGGTTTCGGTCTCCGGCGTGATGGCGTTGAGATTGCGCATGCCGATGCCGCCGACGCGCTTGCCGTCCGGCGCGCCGGTGCCGGTCGGCGTGGCGCCGACGTCGAGCCGCAGGAAGGCCGGCGGCACGAAGTCGATGATCTGCCAGCGGTCGACATGGCCGGTAAAACCGCCGACTTTCTTGAACGTCGGCGGCGGCTCCTGGTCGATGATCCAGCGCGTCACCACGACGTTGTTCGGCGCGCGCGCGACCTGCACCTTGGCGTGCTCGGCCAGCGCCAGGTTGCCGATGGTGGTGTCGTGGACGAAGGCCAAGATGCGTGAGATCGAGCAGGTTGTCGACCACGAGCTGCCAGTTCGCCTCGACGTGAAGATACGAGCTCTTGGCGCCCCAATGATTGGGATCGTCGAGCCAATGGAAATCGGTGATCGCCGCCGGATCGGCCAGCGCCGGATCGCCCATCCAGATCCAAATCCAGTGATAGCGCTCGGCGACCGGATAGGTTTTGACCTTGGCGCCGCGCGGAATCTGCTCCTGGCCGGGAATGCGGGTGCAGCGGCCGTCGGTGCCGAAGCGCAGCCCGTGATAGTGGCACTGCAATTCGTCGCCGACGAGCTTGCCCATGGACAGCGGCAGATGCCGGTGCGCGCAGCGATCCTCCATCGCCACCGGCGCGCCCGCTTCGGTGCGGAAGAACACGATGGGCTCGCCCAAAATGGTGCGAGGCAAGCGGCTTGCGGCCGACCTCGGCATCGGTCGCGGCGACGTACCAGTAATTGCGCAGGAACATGGCGGTTCTCCCTGCTGCCGATATTACCCTTCCGCGCGACCGCGCGGGAGGGGGCGCCTCTCTTTCCTGCCCGCGCTAGCGCGGAGGAAAGACAAGCGCTTTCGTTCTCGCGGAAAGTGCGAGCGAATGCGGAACAACGAACGCCACGAAAGAATACGCCTCCAAACAAGAAGGGAGGCGGAGCGCCGAGAAGCGCACCAACCAGGAGCCGCATCGAAGGATGCGGCGCGCGCCCTCTCTCCTGTCTTCCCACTGCGGGAGGACCGAGGTCCAGGACTTTATGAGCCTTGGACCTCATGGAGCGGGCGCGCTCGCCTTTCGGCGCCCCACCGCGGCACTCGCCGAGGTTTTTACCCTCGGCTCGGCTCGGGCCGCGCTTCCTGGAACCACCGGATGCAAACGGGAGGACCCTCTCCGGCACCAGTGCAGCGAGCACCTCGCAGTCCGACACGCGCCGGACGGGACGATGCCCAAGCCGCCCGCGAGCGCAGTGTATGGCCGCGCTCACGAGAACCGCTCCCGCTCCGCCCTTCAGGAGTACCCTCGCGAAAGGCGTCCTTCGCGAGCGGGATTTTGGTGAGGTAACCGTAATGGGGACGAAAGTCAAGGGCGATGTCGCCTTATTAGGGACACGCTGTAGCCGTAGGGCGGATTAGCGCAGCGTAATCCGCCGTCCGATTGCCGCCGAGAGGCGGCGGATTACCTTCGGCTAATCCGCCCTACGGCGCTGCTCGATGCGGAAGAACACGACCGGCTCGCCAGAATCGTACCGGCCGAGCGGCTTGCGGCCGACCTCGGCATCGGTCGCGGCGACGTACCGGTATTTGCGCAGGAACATGGCGGACCTCCCTGCGCGGTATATCCCGCCCCGCGAAAACGGGGAGGACAAATCAACTGACACAATGCCGGTTGGCCCCTCTTGCAACTATCGGTGGGTCCGTTTAGGCCTCCAGGTGACTGGTACTAGGACTATAGTTATCGCCGATAATCTACTGATAATACTCAACTATATTCTCGGCTTGAGCTGCCGCCGCGCCACGCTACCTCTGCAGCATTGTTCGGTCCGTCGGATGTGCTCTACAGTTGTGTTCCGCATAAAGGGCGCCCCCTTGAGGTCGACTGCGGCGGCCATTTTTGGATGGAACTTCACTTCGATCCTGGCCGGATGTGATCCTGGCCGGATGTGATGAGGGGAAGCGCCCTGTTGGGCTGTTGGGGTAACAGATGGCAACCGAAGAGCCTGGACTGTTCGCGTCCGCCGACGAAACAGAAAGGAAGCGTCTTTCCCGGCTCTATCAGGGCCTGCGAGAAAAGCTCCTCGATCTCACTAAAAGAAACCGGATGCTGAACTACACGCTCGGCGCACGGTCGAAACGGCATTTGCAAATCGTCGATGAGGTTCCTGAGGAGGTTTATCGTCTAGGGCCCGGCCGGCTGGCCCTGGATCTTTCGGCAGGTCGCCCGGGCTGCCGCTCTGCTTCACCTGCTGCGCCTGGCTGGCGAGCTCGACGGTCAGGCGCTGGGCCGCGTCGGGCGACATCTGCGCCAGGATTTCCGCCATGTTGCGCGGATTGATCTTGGAGGCGACGTCGAGCAGCACGCCGGCGTCGAGGCGGTCGAAAATCTTGGCGGCGTCGCGCGGCTTCATGTTCTCGTACATCGTGACGAGGCCCTTGAGGCGCGCGGCCTCGGCGTCGTCTTTCTGCTGCGTCGCGACGGTGATGCGGGCCTCGATTGCCTTGAGCTCGGCGAGCTGCGCGTCCATGCGCTTCTCGGCGGCCTTGATCAGGCTCTCGCGGATGTCGAGCTCGCGGGCGCGCGTGTCGAGCTCCTGGCGGCGCTCCTGCAGCCGCTCGAGGATGGCGCGCTCGGCGCCGGAGGGTTGGCCCGGCTCGGTGGGAATGACGGTGCGCCGGCGGCTTGGCCTCCGGCGGTTTTGCGTCGGACTTCGCGTCGGCTTGGCCTGCTTGTCTTTGTCGGCGGTCTCGGCCGGCACCGAGCCGGTGATGTCGAGATTCGTCCGATCGGCGGGCAGCGATGCCACGACCGGCGCGCGTGGTCGCGCCGCTGCCGTCGGGGAAGTTGAACATCTGCTTCGCCCACGACAGCTTCGACGCGACGGCATGCGGCTGCTCCGCGGTGGTGCGGACGACCGAGGCGTCGTTCCATCTTCGGCGTGTCGTCGCCGGCAATGAGCGAGCCGCCGTCGAGCAACAGATCGGCCGCCTTCAACGCCAGCAGGCAGGCGCTGGCGATCAGCGCGATCGGAATGAGACGCAGATCGCGAATAAAGTTCATCATGCCGCGAGACCGTGCACCTTGGTGCGCAGCCGCTCGGCGAAGGCTTGCGCGGCGGCGGCGACCGCCTTGGCGTCGTTGTTCGGCGCGACCGGCGCTTGGGGCGGCCGGCCGGCGATGACGATCTGCGACAGGCGATGCAGCAGGTCCTTGCCGGCGGCGAGCCGCCGATCGATCTCGCTGGTGAGGCCTCGGCGCGTTGCAGCCGCTCGCCGAGGCCCATGTCGCATTCGTGCACGGTGACCTTCAGTCCGGCGATGGCGCGCTCGGCGATCTCGGTCGCGGTGACCAGTTCGGAAATGGTCGCGCGCAGCGACTGCTCGTCGGCCTTGAGCAGCTTGAGCCGGCGGTTGAGCATCATGCAATAACCGATCGTCAGCACGAGCAGGATCGCGACCAGACTCTCGATCATCATTCCGATGCCGTTGCTCACTTTGTGTCTCCATCGGGTTGCCGGTGCCGCCCGCCATTTCGAACATGGCGAAGGTCGTGCTCGGCTTGCGCAACGGCTTGGCACGCGCACGGCGACGCGGTCGCCGACGCGGCCCATGCGGCCTTCGGTCAGCGTGACGTCGCCGCAGCGCACGATCACCGGCGCGTCGGATTTCATCTCGAGCATCAGCGTGTCGCCGACGTCGAGCTTCATGATCTGCTTGAGCGGCAGCTTCGCCTCGTAAAGCACGGCATCGACTGCGATTTCGGCCTGGCCGATTTCGGTCGCGAGATGGCCTTCCCAGGTCGGGTCGCGGCCGAATTTCTCGCCCATGAACATCTGCAACAGCACGTCGCGGATGGGCTCGATGGTGGCGTAGGGCAGCAGCAGCTCGATGTTGCCGCCGCGATCCTCCATGTCGATGCGCAGCCGCACCAGGATCGCGGCATTGGCCGGCCGCGAGATGGCGGCGAAGCGCGGATTGGTCTCCAGCCGATCGATGTTGAACTTCACCGGCGACAGCGGCCGGAACGCCAGCTCGGCGTCGGCCAGCACCACCTCGATCATGCGCTTGACCAGATTGGTCTCGATCGTGGTGTAGGGCCGGCCCTCGATGCGGATCGCGGTCTGGCCGCGGCGGCCGCCGAGCAGCACGTCGATGATCGAATAGATCAGGTTCGAATTGACGGTGAGCGAGGCCGAAATTGTCCCACTCCTCGGCCTTGAACACGCCGAGGATCGCCGGCAGCGGAATCGAGTTGAGATAATCGCCGAAGCGCACCGAGGTGATGCGGTCGAGCGAGACTTCGACGTTGTCGGAGGTGAAATTGCGCAGGCTCGTCGTCATCAGCCGGACCAGCCGGTCGAAGACGATTTCCAGCATCGGCAGGCGCTCGTAGGAGACCATCGCCGAGTCGATGATCGCGCGGATGCCGGAATTGTCGTTGAGCGAGATGTCGGCGAGGCTGAAGCCGAGCAGCGAGTCGATTTCTTCTTGCGTCAGAATGCGTTCGGCGCCGCCCTTGGTGGCCTGGATGAACTGGCCGTCGTCGACCATGGTCGCGCCCAATGCGCCGCCATGGTCTCGGCGTCGCCCTCGGGCTGCCGGCGGGCGCGCGCTCTCGGCCGCCGGTCTGCTGCTCGGCCTCGAGCGCCACGCCCCACTCGGCGGCGAGCGCGTCGTGGTCGATCTGGTCCTTTCGCTGCCATTGCTTCAGCGGCAGTCTTCGAGCGTGAGGGTTCTGACCCTCACTGAACGACGATTTCCTTGAACAGAACGGCGTTGATGCGGCTCGGCGCGATCGCGGCATTGACGCGGCGCGTCAGCTCCTCCTTGAGCCGGTAGAGGCCGGCGGAGCCGTCGAGATCGGTCGGCCGCAATTCGCGCAGGTAGGTCTGGAACGTATCCATCAGCCGCGGCATGACCGGCTGGATCTGCGCCGTCACCGCCTCGATCCGGCAATTCGAGCACGACCTTCACCTTGAGATATTGGGTGCGATCGCCGCCGCTCGACGACAGAGATTGACCAGCACGTCCGGCATGTCGACGAAAGTCGGCGGCTTGACCGTGGTGGCGGCGGCCGCGGCTTGCTCGCCGTGCCGGCGAAGAAGAAATAGGCGCCGCCGCCGCCGCCGAGACCGACGAGGCCGCCGGCCGCCATGATGATGAGCTTGAGCGGAAGCTTGCGCTTCCGGAGGCGTCTTCGCCCTCCTCGCCTTCGGCGTCGTCCTTGTCGGTCTCGGCCTGCGCTTCGTTCTTCGTTGCCATTACCGCTCCCGCTTGCGTGAGAGCGCACGCAGCCGGCCGGATAAACGCAAAACAAAGTCGCGGGCGCAGACTCGCGCCAGAGGATGTGGCGCCGCTCGAAGCAAGCTAGGCAGGAATGGTTAACGGATACTTGCCGCGGCCGCACAGCAGGAATTTTTTGCCGGGTAGTGTCGCCGCAATGGCCGTTTCTGCCCGCCGAGCGGCACGCCGTTTTGACCCTAAGGCATTGATAAGCTAACAACTCTATTCCGTTGGCACGGCTTCTGCAATTAACCTCCTGCCGCGGCTTGGGAGAGCGGACGGCGCACCGATGAGGATGCCCGGGAGACGGCATCGTCCTCGCACAGGGGAGAATCTTTCCGATGGAGAATGCCCTTCTCATCGGCCTGTCGCGGCAGATGGCGCTCGGGCACGAGCTCGACATCATCGCCAACAACATCGCCAATATCGACACCACCGGCTTCAAGGCCGACAAGACGGTGTTCAGCGAATTTCTGATGCCGCACGCGAGCGATCAGAAGTTTCACGGCAGCGACAGGCGCTTAAGCTTCGTGCAGGACCGCGCCACCTATATCGATTTCAGCCCGGGCTCGATCCAGCGCACCGGCAATCCGCTCGACGTCGCCATCGACGGCAAGGCCTATCTCGTGGTGCAGACCGCGCGCGGCCAGCGCTACACCCGCAACGGCGCGCTCTCAGATCAACGGCGCCGGCCAGCTCGTCACCAGCGAACGGCGACCAGGTGCTGGGCACCGGCGGCCCGATCACGTTCCAGAACCACCGACCACGACATCAACATCAGCCGCGACGGCATCATCACCGTACGTGAAGGCAGCTCCACCGCCGATACCCACGCGGCAAGCTGCAGCTGGCCGAGCTTCGCCAATCCGCAGGTGCTGCAAAAGGACGGCGGCTCCACGTTCATGGCGCCGCCCGACGTCGCCTCCAATCCGCCGTCGCCCAACACCCGCGTCGTGCAGGGCGCGATCGAGAAATCGAACGTCAACGGCGTCGCCGAAATGGCGCGGATGATCGAGATCACCCGCAGCTATACCGACATCGCCAACATCCTGTCGCAGGAAGGCGACCTGCGAAAGAACGCGCTGCACGCAACTGTCGCAGCTGCCGACCAATTAGCTCTTCGGGGCTTTGAGGGAACGTAAAAAATGCGTGCGCTCGATACCGCAGCGACCGGCATGGCGGCCATGGACCTCCAGGTCCAGGTCATCGCCGGCAATATCGCCAATATGAGCACGACCGGCTTCAAGAGCCAGCGCGCCGAATTTCAGGATCTGATCTACGAGCACGTGCAGCGCGTCGGCGCGCAAGCGTCCGACCAGGGCAACATCCTGCCAGTCGGCATCGAGCTCGGCTCCGGCGTGAAGACCGTCGGCACGCCGCGGCTGATGACCCAAGGCACGCTGACGCAGACCGGCAACCCGCTCGACGTCGCCATCCAGGGCGACGGCTTGTTCAAGATCCAGATGCCCGACGGCACTTTCACCTATACCCGCGACGGCTCGTTCAAGATGGACGCGCAGGGCCGCGTCGTCAGGCCGAGGGCAATGTGGTGCAGCCCG
>CAWGCU010000028.1:0-92795 GCA_963821175.1 uncultured Alphaproteobacteria bacterium | reverse complement strand
TATTTGCGTGCCGCCGGATCCTTGCGATAGGGCAGTCCCAGCGCCTGCGCCAATAGATCGAGCTCGGCCGGATAGGCGTTTGCCAGCGCCAGCCGCTGCGTGCAGTGCTGAACTTCGAGCGGAATCGGCTGAAAGCCATGCCGCGGAACCAGAATGTGCTCGAGGATGGCGCGCTCGAATTCATAGTTATGCGCGACCAGGCGCCACTCCGTCGGGTTGGCCGCGATCTCGAGGAATACTGACGGTACCGCATCGGCCGGCAACCATAGTTGCGGCTCGCCGTCATCGATGGCGAAGACCAGGCACAAGACCTGGGTCGACGCATCGATCGCATAGATGTGCGCGCCGCACTCACGCAAGCTCGCAACGCTCCGCGTTTCGATGTCCCAAAACACCGTTTGCATTTTTGTTCTCACACAGCTGGAAGAAAGCGGGAGGGCATCAAAGCCCTCCGCGCTGTCGAGGTTCACTTCACCAGGGGATTTCGTCGCCGAGGATTTTGCTCGTCGTCACCGGCTTCACGTCGCCCATGCTGGTGAGCGTCTCGCCGGTGAGGTTCACTGGCGGCTTTGGCTTGGCCTCGGCCTGGTGCGCCGCCGCCGGAGCAGGCGTGGCGGCGCGCTTCACCGCGGCCGGAGCCGCAGCGGGAGCTGCCGGCTTCTCCACCGGATCAGCAGCCGGACCGGACAGCTGCGGCATTGGCTTGACCGGCACCGCCTTGGTCTCGTCACCAGGCGTCTTCCAACCGACGATCTCGAAATGCGGGCGACGCCCCATTCCAAACTTCGTCTTCATCGGCCGTTCGCTCAGATTGACCACCGGCATCACGCGAACACCGCGCAGCGCCCGCATGGTGACCACCGCCTCCTTTAATGAGTCGTAGGCGATGTGCGCGCCGACCGTTGCGGCGACGTAGGTGAGGAATTCGCCGGTAGCGAGATTGACCAGATAAACGACGATCGTGTGGTTCCACGGCCGCGTCGGCTTATTGTCCAAGCCAATTTCCCATTCCGCTACCGGAATGGCCGCATTCAGCACCTCCGGATCCGGCAACGGCTTGTCGACGATGATCACCGACTTGCCCTCCTTCCACTTTTGCAGGATTTCGTTGATGGCGATCACCAGCAGCGGCGAAGGCGGCGCTAGACCGTCACGGTCGTGCCAATGCGTCTTGTCGTTCCACCTGGCGAGCATGCCCTTGATTAGGCGGCCCGAGTTGAGCGAACCAGAAAAACCATCATCATCCGGCTCCGGTTCGTAGTTCGTGATGTCATTCGACATGATCGAAGTTTTCCTTTGATTGGATCTGATGATCAAACCGGGCTGCGCCCCGGGTGGCGCCGCTATGTAGCGGAAAGGCTTTCGCGCAAGATTAGAAAGACGTTTGGCGGCTGACCGGGCAGCGCATCATCGAAGGGCTGGAGGCCCAGGCGCTCGCGCTGGGCGATGATTGCGGCGTCGAGCAAGATCAGCACTTCGGCCCGCACGTTGCGGTCAGCTTTGATCCACGGACCGGCTGCAACGAATTTGACTAAGGCGGATGCGCTCGTCATCGTCTTCAGAAACTCGCGCAGCTCGCGCACTTGGTCGCCATAGGATCCCGCGAGCAATTCCTCCAGGCGCTCGCGCCGCCAGTATTTCCATTGGCGCAGTTCATAGCTCCGCTCTTTCAGCACCTTGTCACGCGCCGCACTACGCATCGACCGATTCCTTCGCGCGCTTTTCGGCGAGCATGGCGATCTCGGCGGCGAGCGTCAGCGGCACACGACAAGCGGTCCTCGCCGATCGGCGCACACGACCAGAAAGTCGGCGCCGGCGAGCCAGCCGTATTCGCGAAATCCATTGGCGCGGACCCTCACTTCGACGCGGCGATCGACGTGCCGAAGAGCGGCACGGACACATCACCGCCGAAGCGACCGCGCGCGGCACCGGACAGGGGAAAGCGCTCGGCACCAAAGCCGACATCTTGCAGGGCGCGGACGATTGCACGCTCGGCCCGATGGGCTTTGGCGCGGCTGAATTTGCCCATGACCTAGATCTGCTGCTCGAGCACGCGGAGTAAGTCGGTGCGGTCGACGTGGTCGTGGATACGGCGATAGATCTGCTCCGCAGCGCGTATGCGCGCTTCGGCGAAGAAAAGGTCCCAATCGGCAGCTGAAGCGGGCAGCGAAGGCGCGCGCCTTAGCTCGGCTACGACCCCATCAAAAATCCTGTCGGCCAGCATTTGCGCGTCGGCCCGGTCCAGGGCCGGAACATCGTCCAGCGCCTGTTCCAGGGCCGAGCTGATCGTATCGAGGCCGTAGGGGCTCACCGCCGGCGCCTTCTCAATGAACAGTCGAACCGGTAGAAACTTGATCATTTACTAACGGCGGCCGCCGTCTACTCGGTGCGTCGGTTGCGCCGACGTGAACGACGATGTTCTTGACGTCGATGGCTTGGGTGCGGACGTATTTGGCAAGCAAATCTTCGGGATAGCGCTTGATATGCTCGCGCAGGCGAGCGCTAAAACCGCGGTCCTTCGCAGTTTTATGCATTATGCGCGCCACGCGATCGGCAAATTCCTCGCGCATCTCGGGTGGCAGATATTCCATCAGCGCGTCGAGGCCGTCGGCCTTGAGTCCTTCGCACTTTTCCTCGGGACTCAAGGCGCCCCATTTCTCTAACGCTGCGGGCTTAGGCTTGGACTTGCGTGGCTTAGCGGTGCCGATGAGCTTGGCCGCTTCGCGGATGCTGAGGTCCGGGTTGACCATAAGCTCCTGCTCGATGCGCACTCGGAAGGCAGCTAGCCGACGATACAGAGCATCGGTGCGTTCAGTGAGCTTCGGGCTCGCCTCTGTCCGCCAGGCTTTCCACTTGCCTCGACCCACGCGCGACTTGGCGAGAGCAAGTACATCACCCTCATCCAGCGCCACCTGCAACGCGTTGCGGGAATGGTTCCGAATGGTGTCATCGAGGCGTCGGATTTCGCGGGCAAGGATAGCAAGCGGCGTGTTTTCATTGATTTCTGCGTCAGCATGTAGCATTGGTTGAGTCCTATGTTGGCCCGGACGCTTCCAGGCTGGATTGGCCGCGGGTGGTGCCGCGGTTGTTGAAGATGAGGTTCTCGGTCGGAGCCTCGGCGTCTGGCTACGCCTTGGCAGAAGTAAAAAAGCCCGGCTTGCGACCTCGCGGTCGTGACCGGGCTTTCTTATTCGCAGTGGGTCTCGTCGGAGCGCGGTTCGGCGCCTTCGTGATATTTACGGCCCCTGATGCGCTTGGACGGCGCCAAGATTCCCTCTGCGACCAAGCGGTCGTTGTGCGGAAAGCTTCAAGAGCCGGACTGAGAAGATCGACGACGGTGTTGAGATTGGCCTCGTCTGCGCACTTGTGTTTTAGGATCTTCTCGATCGCCGCTCCGAGAATGGGCGGCCGCGAAGCCGACGTGACCAGGGTCACAATGGCCTCTACCGCTTCGGTACCGTCGAAGACGTGAGGCTCGAGTGTGTGGCGGATGTCGTCGTCAGACATACATCTGTCGGGAAGCCACGCGCGGCTCATGGTGTGCCTCCGCAAGCGATGTCGCAGCCCACGAAATTGCGCCCCATATCGTTGCCGATGCGCATCACAATGAAAGAACCGGCGGCCGGGTCGACGACCATGTCGCCCGGCGCTGTGACGGCGCCGATCAGCCTCGCGATCAGGCCGGCCGGCTTCGCGTGGGGATGAGTTTTGCGGTCGACCTTCTCGGGCCAGCGAGATGGGATGCCGTGGTCGCGCCACGTGGCCTTGGCGCGCAGCGGTGGCTTCTGCAACACCAGCAGATAATCGCCTCGCCGCCGCGTGCGATAGCCATTGCCCGGGCGCAAGTTGTCCCAAGCGATCAGATCAACGCACTTGAGAACGTCGGCGATACGGAGGTGGTCGCCTTCGCACAGGTGGAACGTGTCGCTCCAGCGCAGCAGGTAGGCGCCCGGCATGAGCACCCGCGCCGCTTCTCGGCAGCACTGGTCGATGTAGTCGCCGGTCATTGCCGGCAACGCGAAGCGTGCCTTCTGCCGCGCCCCTTCGTTGCCGTACTGCAGCTTGTCCAGCACGCCGCGGTACTGCGGGTCGAAGAAGACCAGCGGCGTGCAGCCATCCGGCAGTGATCGCAGTAGCGTGAGCGCATCCTCACGCAGCGCGACATCGCATGGCCACGGCAGCGCCAGGCCCCCTTGTTGCAGTGAGAAATTTGCTCCAGACCTGCCCACGCCGAAGTCCTTCACTTCGATCTCAAGTTTTTTGCGCTTCCGAGTCGGGTTTCGACCCACTGATGTTGATGTGTGCGTCAGGCAGCTCGGCAATGATGTCGACGAGCATGTTCAGGTCCACGATCGTCGCCGAGCCGGCCTTCTTGAAGAGACCTGGGTGCCGGGTGGCGAGACCATAGAGCGCGCTGCGCGAGAGGCCGCTCTCCGCCGTCGCGACGGGGATGCGGCCGAACCGGCGATGAGCTCGTGTCGGGGAGTGTTTGAGGGACACTGGCGGACGCTCCTATACAGTCAGGAGCGTCTATGAATGCACTATCGCCGCTGCAGACGCCGAACGGGTTCTGCAGCTTTATTTTGCGGGCTTGCTGATCCGCTGGCGGACGTAATTCCAATTGCCGGGCGCAATGCGCTTAGCGACGGCCGTCGGCGAGAGCTTCGGGTGCTTCACCCATTCGGCATCGGCCTTTGCCTGCCACTTGGCGTCCTGATTGCGTGCTTGCTCCGTCTGCGCGGCGTTGGACTGCTTGGACCACAACGCCTTGCTGGTTAGCTTCTCGCCGATCAGCGCGATGACCTCGACCGGGATCGGGACATTACAGACGCCCTGATATTCGCTAGGCACGTGGCCTAGGGCCTCATAATTGGATTTGACGATGGCAAGATACCCGGCAAGAGCAGCCTGCGTCACCTCTGGCGCCTTGAGCAATTGGTTCAGCGTCGGACCCATCCCCTGGAAGACCTGCTCGTCCTCGACCTTTGGCGGCCACGGAATTTTTGTTATTTTCCGGCGGACGTCCGGGCAGCCTATTTGCGCTGAACGCATGCCTAGTTGTGCTACGTCCTCCCAAGTTACCGAACTGTTCGCAATGAGTCTTTTCGGGCTGTGCGGCATAGCTCACCTCAACACGCGTAAGCCGCTCGCCTCGACCGTGCCGAAGCGCGGCGCACCAGCACGGATGGCGTCGGCGATATAGCTGGGCGCCAGGTGCCCGTAATGCAATTCCACCATGCGCGTGTCGGCATGACCCAGGTTTTTCGCCACCACAAGCAGCGGCACGCCGTTCATGACTGCGTGGCTTGCCCAGGTGTGCCGGAGCGTGTGGAAACTGACTGGCGGGTCAATCTTAGCGTGCTGACACGCTTGCGCCGTCGGGCGGAGTTGGTGAGAGGTACGCCACGGTTCGCCGTTGGCTTTGCGCAACATGATTTCGCTGGCGGCGCGTCCGGCGGTGAGTTGACGGAAGAAAGACACGCCCTCATCGGTCAGCACGACATGCCGGGCCTTGCCAGATTTGGACCGACGGATCGCGAGTGTTCCGCTGTCGGCGTTGAAGTCGGCGACCTCCAGTCGCCCCAGTTCGCCGTAGCGGCACCCGGTCTGCAATGCAGCCTGCACCAGCGGCCGAAACTCGAGGTTACTGCCGTTGATTATCCGCGTCGCCTCTACAATGGATAAATATCTGACCCGCGCCGCATCCACGTCTTTGAAGGGTTTGACCTTACGCCACGCGAAATCGGTTGGTGTCTTACCGTCACGAAAGGCATGGTTGAGCGCCGCTTTGAGGATGGTCAATACTCGGTTCGCACTCGACTTCCGGCGGCGCGTTGCTTCTTCGCTGCCATCAAACTCGCGGTGCTGCTGCGGCTTGCCGGGCTTGGTCCGCGTGCGGCGGAGCGCCTTGGCGAGGCCGGCATGCCATTTGCGGAGCAGATCCGTGGATAAGGTCGCGACCTCAATGGTACCGAGGACTGGGTAGATATGCGCCTGGGCGCGGTGGCGCGTGTCCACGGCGCTCTTGCCGTGGGCCTCAAGAATTTCAAGATACATTTCGACGGCCGCTTGCACTGTCAGCGGGCCGGCGGTGCCATTGGTGGACTGCGCGCGCCGCACCATGTGGGAGCGAGCCTTGTCTTGGGCCTGCGCAAAACTGAGGATGATTGTGCCGTCGGCATCGCTGAAATCGTCGGCAGTGCCGATCTTCTCGACGGCGTAGCTCTGGCTTCCAATATAGTGGCGGGCAACCCACGTCCCCGCCATCGCCGGTCTCCCCTTGCGCCCTTTGAGCCTGCGGTAGCCGATATGCAAGCCAGGCTCGAGCAGCCGGTAGTGTGGTTTGCCGCGGCTGGCGAGACGACTGCGACTCTCTCTGCTTTCCAACCTTGCATCGGGAGTTCTACGCGCCATGTTCGTGTCCAACAAATGGCCAATAAACGGGTGAGGATACCCAAAAACGGCCGTGCATCAATATAGGCGTTTTCGCTGGATTTTCAAGCCTTTCCAAAACACATATGGACACCCATGGACACTTATGCAGCTCTCTCAAGGCGGCAACACGGGTTCAAATCCCGTCAGAGGCTCCAATCATCTTCCCGTAGCTCAAATGGATGAGCGCCCGGCTACGAACCGGGAGGCAGCAGGTTCGACTCCTGCCGGGAAGGCCAATCGGCAGGGTGTAGCTCAGCAGGCAGAGCGCCGCGCTTGGGACGCGGAGGCCGCAGGATCGTGACCTGCCACCCTGACCAAATACCCCTTTCGCTCAATGGCAGGGCGCTGCGCTCTGAACGCAGATACGGTGGTTCGAATCCATCAAGGGGTGCCAATCCCGGTGCAGTGGCGAAACGGGAACGCGGCGCTCTGCAAAAGCGTCATGAGTCGGCTCGACACCGACCTGCACCTCCAAGACCTGCACCTCCAAGACCTGCACCTCCAAGACCTGCACCTCCAAGACCTGCACCTCCAAGACCTGCACCTCCAAGACCTGCACCTCCAAGACCTGCACCTCCAAGACCTGCACCTCCAAGACCTGCACCTCCAAGACCTGCACCTCCAAGACCTGCACCTCCAAGACCTGCACCTCCAAGACCTGCACCTCCAAGACCTGCACCTCCAAGACCTGCACCTCCAAGACCTGCACCTCCAAGACCTGCACCTCCAAGACCTGCACCTCCAAGACCTGCACCTCCAAGACCTGCACCTCCAAGACCTGCACCTCCCAGAACTGCACCTCCACGCTCTCGTGGCGCGAATGGATAGGCCGCCGCCTTCTAAGCGGACGCACGCGGGTTCGAATCCTGCCGAGAGCGCGGTCGCATAGCTCAGCGGATAGAGCGCCCGAATCCTAGTCGGGAGGTCGAGGGTTTGAATCCTTCTGCGATCACCAGATACGGAGAGTTGGCCGAGCGGCAAGGCATCGCGGTGCTAACGCGACGAGACCTTCGGGTCGGGCAGGTTCGACTCCTGCACTCTCCGCCACTTCGCGGGCTTGGCATATGGGTTGTGCATCAGCCTTCCAAGCTGACAAAGCGAGTTCGAGTCTCGCAGCCCGCTCCAATCCGCCACGTTCGTCTAGCGGCCCAGGATGCTCGCCTTTCAAGCGGGATGACATCGGTTCGAATCCGATACGTGGCTCCATTTTGCCGGGATGCGGGAGAGGTCGAACCGACCCGCCTTTGAAGCGGAGGTCGCACGCTTGTGCGCGCACGTTCGAATCGTGCTCCCGGCTCCAGCGCTCAGCCTCGGCAGGGAAGGGGTTCTCTCTCATAAGGAGGACTAGGTCGGTTCGACCCCGACATGAGCGACCAATCACGCTGGCGTAGTCCAACGGCAGGACGGCACATTGTGGATGTGCATACGGTGGTTCGACTCCACCCGCCAGTACCAAATAAAATACCGGTGTAGCTCAGCGGTAGAGCGGCGGTCTCCAAAACCGCGTCGGCGTGGGTTCAATCCCTACCACCGGTGCCAAATTCCTGGACGTTCACGGTTTGCTTTCACGTGGGTTCACTGCCCTGGCCTCGGTCGGCTGTGGCAGTTGAATCTGCGACCGAATAAATAGGAGGCTATAAATGCGACGTTCCGACCCCTATCAGATCCGCGCCCGTGAACTGGCGAGCGCGGCCGGCCTCGATCCGGATGCCAGGATCGAGCGGCCCGGTCAGCGGTCGATGCCGGCGTGGTGCGCGTTCCGCGATGCAGCGCGCGCTGAACACATGGCGCGAGAGGCTGCGGCTGCGGCAACCGAGATTGCGGCTATCGCACCGCAGGCAGCGGAATTTCACAATAGCCCGCTCAAGATCTTCGGCCAGCACGACGAGGCAACTGTCGCTCAAATGCGCAATTGCATGTCGGTCGGCAACGTCGTGGCCGGCGTGATCTGTGCCGATGGGCACCTTGGCTATGCCCAGCCGGTCGGCGGTGTCGTCGCCTACGAGAAGCAAATCAGCATTTCGGGGGTCGGCTTTGACATCGGCTGCGGCAACATGGCGGTGCGGCTCGATACGCCGTTCGCCGCGATCCACGATCAGCTTGGCGACATCATCCGCGACGTATCCAAGGTGATTTCGTTCGGCGTCGGGCGCACCAACGATGAGAGGGTCGAAGCCGAGCTGTTCGACGACGCGGACGCCTGGCGCGAATCCGACATGGAGGCCTACCGGCAAAAGGCTGTCAGTCAACTCGGCACGGTCGGGTCGGGCAACCACTACGTTGACTTGATGCGCGACGAGGATGGCTTTGTCTGGATTGGCGTGCATTTCGGCTCGCGCGGCCTTGGGCATACCAGCGCTACGCGCTACCTCAAGGCAGCAGGCGGCAAGGACGGCATGAACGTTCCGCCGGCCGTGATCGACGAGGACAGCGAACTCGGACGCCGATACATCGCCGCAATGGAGCTTGCGGGCCGATATTCCTACGCCGGGCGCGAGTGGGTGATCGAGCGCGTGCGCAAGATCATCGGGGGCGCGGTGACCGACATGGTGCATAACCATCACAATTACGCTTGGCGCGAAAACCACAATGGCCGCGATCTATGGGTCGTGCGCAAGGGCGCAACGCCGGCCTTCCCGGGCCAACGCGGATTCGTCGGCGGTTCAATGGGCGACGACGCCGTGATTATCGAGGGCGTCGATAGCGCGGAAGCGAAGGCATCGCTCTATTCGACCATCCACGGCGCCGGCCGTCTGTTCGGCCGTAAGGAAGCCAAACGCCGCTTCACGCGCCAGCAGATGGACAAGTGGCTGCAAGATCGCGGCGTGACGCTGGTCGGCGCCGACTTGGACGAAAGCCCGATGGCCTATCGGCGCTTGCCGGATGTGCTCGCCGAGCACGCCGGCAGCGTAAAGGTGTTGCATAGGTTGCGGCCGTTTGCGGTCGCGATGGCTGGGAGCGGGGAGTTTGACCCGTTCAAGGATTGATACGCGCGGCCCTAAGAGATGACCGTCGCACGCGAACTCCGACGAGGAAAAAACGTAAAGCTGTATCGCATGCAATTGCGGAGGCGAAAGTCGTCCTGGGATTTGATGCTTTGCCGTCCGCGACGGACTGGAGCACTGGCCGGACGCCGTATGACCTGCTCTCAATCTCTTGTATATGCCGCAGCCGTTGGAAGTATTTTGGCCCAACCCGTGGTACATTTTTGTCGCGAATCGTTTTCCACTGAGTTTTCGATCTTCCAACAAAGGAGCTACACGATGGCAAAGAAGGCAAAAAAGAAGAAAGCCAAGAAGAAGAAGTAACTCACGCTTCCGCGTCGCAAAATCAATTGCGACGTGTGAATTTGGCGGCTGGACACGTCCAGCCGCCATTTGCTTGTGCGCGATACCTGCCTCCACGCTGGCGGAAAACACTATCGGGATCGAAGGCGGACTTGTTGCCGCGGGAGTCGTAACGCCGCCGCTCGGCCTTCCAGCCCAGCCGGGGAACGGCGCGGAGCGGTCGAGAGCCCAGCTCGTAGCTCGCTTACTCTTGCCGGACGACGTGCCTCGAGCGGAGGCAAACCTTCTTCTGCGCTTGGCCCATCAACGAGCCGAGTGCTTCCTATCACCAGTTAGTCGGCCCAGAACTTGAGTTCGATTCCCTAAATGAATCGGAACTTTCTTACCGCAGAAAATCCAATTCTGTGAGGTTTTCTGAGGACTTAGCACTGAAAGAGTGGTTTGCACCTCCACTCCCTCCAGCAAAGCCGGCTCCGTCGGCGCCGCCAAGAAATTTTCCGCCTCATCACGTTTTGTGCGGAACCTTCGCCTTTTGACCGCGTTCGGGGTCATGGCAGAGAAGGTGAGCCCACGTGCGGGGGAATACGCGTCGGCATAGGAACTTATGGCCGCAGCGGGCGGGATTCCATCCCGCCCGCTTGTGCGCGCCCTGCAATCCGCCAGGGCTGGGCCGTTCCTCCAGGGCTGATCCTGAGAACAGAGCCGGTATCCCGTTCCGCAGAGCCGACCTGCCCACACACTCACTTCATACCCGCTGCAACGACCGCTCGTAGCGGGTCTCGGAGACTTTCATGCAGACGCCTACCGAAGTGCTGGATCCCGCCACCCCCGCCACCCCCGCCGCCGCCAACGGCTCGTCGCCTCCCCAAACGATCCCCCACGCGACCGAGAACGACCTTAACGGCGATGCCCATGGGCTGACTGAGCTGCTGCATGCGCTCCAGGCGATGCGGGTGGGCGATTTCTCCGTGCGCATGGCGGGCGACCGCGTCGGCATCATGGGCAAGATCGCCGATACCTTTAATGAGATCGTCGCTACCAACCAGCGCATGGCCAAGCAGGTCGAGCGGGTCGGCCAGGTGGTCGGCCGCGAAGGCAAGACCCGGCAGCGCGTTCGTCTTGGCCTATCGGACGGCGCCTGGGGTGAGATGGAAGCGTCGGTCAATTCGCTGATCGACGATCTGCTCTGGCCGACCACGGAAGTGACCCGCGCCATCGCCGCCGTCGCCCAGGGCGACCTTCTGCGCACGGTGAGTCTCGACGTTGACGGCCGGCCGCTGCAAGGCGAGTTCCTGCGCTCCGCCGAGATCGTCAATACGATGATCAAGCAGCTCAACGTGTTCACCTCGGAGGTGACGCGCGTCGCCCGCGAGGTCGGCACCGAAGGCAAACTCGGCGGCCAGGCGCAAGTCGGCGGCGTGACCGGCGTGTGGAAGGAGCTGACCGAGAGCGTCAACTCGATGGCGTCGAATCTCACCGCCCAAGTCCGCAACATCGCCGAGGTGACGATCGCGGTGGCCAACGGCGACCTGTCGAAAAAGATCACCGTCGACGTGCGCGGTGAAATTCTCCAGCTCAAGGAAGCCATCAATACGATGGTGGACCAACTGCGCTCGTTCGCTTCGGAAGTGACGCGCGTCGCCCGCGAGGTCGGCACCGACGGCAAGCTCGGCGGCCAGGCCATCGTGCCGGGCGTCGCCGGCACCTGGAAGGATTTGACCGATTCGGTGAACGCCATGTGCGGCAACCTCACCGACCAGGTGCGCAACATCGCTCACGTGACGACCGCCGTGGCGCGCGGCGACCTGTCGCGCAAAATCACGGTCGACGTGCGCGGCGAAATTTTGGAGCTCAAAGACACCATCAACACCATGGTGGACCAGCTCAACGGCTTTGCTTCGGAAGTGACGCGCGTGGCGCGCGAAGTCGGCACCGAAGGCAAGCTCGGCGGCCAGGCGCAAGTGCCGGGCGTCGCCGGCACCTGGAAGGACTTGACCGACAGCGTCAACTTCATGGCCGGCAACCTTACGGCGCAAGTGCGCAACATCGCCGATGTGGCCACGGCCATCGCCGGCGGTGACTTGTCGAAAAAGATCACGGTGAACGTCTCGGGCGAGATCCTGCAGCTCAAAGAGACCATCAATACGATGGTCGATCAGCTCAACGCCTTTGCCGGCGAAGTGACGCGCGTCGCGCGCGAGGTCGGCACCGACGGCCGCCTTGGCGGCCAAGCCAACGTGCTCGGCGTTGCCGGCACCTGGAAGGACTTGACCGACTCGGTCAACTCGATGGCGTCGAACTTGACCGGCCAGGTGCGCAACATCGCCGAGGTCGCGACCGCGATCGCCGGCGGCGATCTTTCGCGCAAGATCACGGTCGACGTGCGCGGCGAAATTCTGGAGCTCAAAGACACCATCAACACCATGGTGGACCAGCTCAACGCCTTCGCCGGCGAAGTGACGCGCGTGGCGCGCGAGGTCGGCACCGAAGGCAAGCTCGGCGGCCAAGCGTTGGTGCGCGGCGTCGCCGGCACCTGGAAGGACTTGACCGATTCGGTCAACTCCATGGCCTCGAACCTGACCGGCCAGGTCCGTAACATCGCCGAAGTCGCCACCGCCGTGGCGCGCGGCGACCTGTCGCGCAAGATCACGGTCGACGTCCGCGGCGAAATTCTCGAGCTCAAAGACACGCTCAACACCATGGTGGATCAGCTCAATGCTTTCGCCGCCGAGGTGACGCGCGTTGCCCGCGAGGTCGGCACCGACGGCAAGCTCGGCGGCCAAGCCCAGGTGCCCGGCGTTGCCGGTACCTGGAAGGACTTGACCGACAGCGTCAACTCGATGGCGGGCAACCTGACGGCACAGGTCCGCAACATCGTTGAGGTGACGATTGCGGTCGCCAATGGCGACTTGTCGAAGAAGATCACGGTCGACGTGCGCGGCGAAATTCTGCAGTTGAAGGAAACGCTGAACACGATGGTGGACCAGCTCAACCGCTTCGCCGGCGAGGTGACGCGCGTTGCCCGCGAGGTCGGCACCGAAGGCCGCCTCGGCGGCCAGGCCAACGTGCCGGGCGTCGCCGGCACCTGGAAAGACTTGACCGACTCGGTCAACTCGATGGCCGGTAACTTGACGGCACAAGTGCGCAACATCGCCGAAGTGACCACCGCCGTGGCGCGCGGCGACCTGTCGCGCAAGATCACCGTGGACGTGAAGGGCGAAATTCTCGAGCTGAAGAACACCATCAATACCATGGCCGACCAGCTCAATGCGTTTGCGTCCGAAGTCACGCGCGTCGCCCGCGAGGTCGGCACCGAAGGCAAGCTCGGCGGCCAGGCGCAAGTGCCAGGCGTCGCCGGCACCTGGAAGGATTTGACCGACAACGTCAACTTCATGGCGTCGAACCTCACCGCGCAAGTGCGCAACATCGCCGAGGTGGCGACCGCAATTGCCGGCGGCGATCTGTCGAAGAAGATCACGGTCGACGTCCGCGGCGAGATGCTGCTGCTCAAGGACACGCTCAATACGATGGTCGAGCAGCTGCGCTCATTCGCCGCCGAAGTGACGCGTGTGGCGCGCGAAGTCGGCGCCGACGGTCGGCTTGGCGGTCAGGCCGTGGTGCCCGGCGTCGCCGGCACCTGGAAGGATTTGACCGACAACGTCAACCTTTTGGCGGCCAACCTCACCACGCAAGTGCGCAACATCGCCGAAGTGACGACTGCCGTGGCGCGTGGCGACCTGTCGCGCAAGATCACCGTGGACGTGAAGGGCGAAATTCTGGAGCTGAAAAACACCATCAACACGATGGTGGATCAGCTCAACGGTTTCGCCTCGGAAGTCACGCGTGTGGCGCGCGAGGTCGGCACCGAAGGCCTGCTCGGTGGCCAGGCGCAAGTGCCGGGCGTCGCCGGCACCTGGAAGGATTTGACCGACACTGTCAACGTCATGGCGGCGAACCTGACCGAGCAGGTGCGCGGCATCGTCAAGGTGGTGACCGCGGTCGCCAACGGCGACCTCAAGCAGAATCTTACGGTGAAATCGAAGGGCGAGGTGGCGGCACTGGCCGAGACCATCAACAATATGACGGATACGCTGGCGACCTTCGCCGATCAGGTGACGACCGTGGCGCGCGAGGTCGGCGTCGAAGGCCGGCTCGGCGGCCAGGCCAACGTGCCCGGCGCCGCCGGGACCTGGAAGGACTTGACCGGCAACGTCAACCTGCTTGCCGCCAACCTCACCACCCAGGTGCGCGCTATCGCCGAGGTGGCGACGGCGGTGACCAAAGGCGACTTGACCCGCTCGATCCAGGTGGAAGCGCGCGGCGAAGTGGCCGAGCTGAAAGACAACATCAATACGATGATCGACAATCTGCGGCTCACCACCGACCGCAACACCGAGCAGGATTGGCTGAAGACCAACCTCGCCAAATTCACCAACATGCTGCAAGGCCAGCGCGACCTGTCGACGGTCGGCAGGCTCTTGCTGTCCGAGCTGACGCCGCTCGTGAACGCCCACCAGGGCGTCATCTATCAGATGGGCAGCGAGGAGGCGCATGGCCTCAATCTGTTGTCGGCTTATGCCGACGACGGCGCCAACGGCCATCCGCGGGCCTTGCGCATCGGCGAAGGCCTGATCGGCCAATGCGCGGTCGATAAGCGGCGTATGCTGATCACCGAAATGCCCGAAACCGCGGTGCCGATCTCTTCGGCTTTGTTCAAGGTGCCGCCGCGCAACAATATCGTGCTGCCGGTGCTGTTCGAGAATCAGGTCAAGGCGGTGATCGAGCTGGCCTCGATCAACGAATTCACCGCCTTGCAGACCATGTTCCTCGAACAGCTGACCACCTCGATCGGCATCGTGCTCAATTCGATCGAAGCGACGATGCAGACCGAAGGCTTGCTTAAGCAATCGCAGCAGCTCGCCGGAGAATTGCAGGCGCAACAGCGCGAATTGCAGCAGACCAACGAGCAGCTCGAGCAGAAGGCGCAGCAGCTCGCCGAACGCAACGTCGAAGTCGAGCGCAAGAACCAGGAAATCGAGCAGGCCCGCCGAGCGCTTGAAGAGAAGGCGACGGAGCTGGCGCTGACCTCGAAGTACAAGTCGGAATTCCTGGCCAATATGTCGCACGAGCTGCGCACGCCGCTCAATTCGATCCTGATCCTCGGTCAACAGCTCACCGACAATCCGGAAGGCAATTTGAGCGGCAAGCAGGTCGAGTTCGCCCGCACCATTCACGGCGCCGGCACCGACCTGCTCAACCTCATCAGCGATATTCTCGACCTGTCCAAGATCGAGTCGGGCACGGTGACGGTCGATGCCCAGGACGTGTTCTTCTCGAACCTCGTGGACATGGTGGCGCGGCCGTTCCGCCACGAGGCGGACAACCGCCAGCTGTCGTTCGAGGTGCACCTCGATCCCAATCTCGGCCGCAGCATCACCACCGACACCAAGAGGCTGCAACAGGTGCTCAAGAATCTGTTGTCGAACGCGTTCAAATTCACCGGGCAAGGCGGTGTGCGGCTCAATGTCTCCGCAGCTCTCGGCGGCTGGGGCGCCGAGCATCCGGTGCTCAGTCAGGCGCCGGCGGTGGTGGCGTTCGAGGTCAGCGATACCGGTATCGGCATTCCGCCGGAAAAGCAGAAGATCATTTTCGAGGCGTTCCAGCAGGCCGACGCCTCGACAAGCCGCAAATATGGCGGCACCGGCCTCGGGTTGGCTATCAGCCGCGAGTTGGCGAGCCTGCTTGGCGGCGAAATCCATCTGCGCTCGACGCCGAATTCCGGATCGACGTTCACGCTCTACCTGCCGGTCAAATATGTCGGTCCGACCACGGCCGTGCACGCCGCGATGGCGGCTGCTGCGCCCGCGGCGCACCTCGCTGGGCCGCATCTGGTGCCGGAACGGACGGTCGAGCCGATCCCGGACGATCGCATGGAGATCCAGCCGGGTGACGCCATACTCCTTATCGTCGAGGACGATCCGCATTACGCCCGCATCCTGGTCGACCTGGCGCGCGACAAGGGCTTCAAGGCGCTGTTGGCGATGCGCGGCGACGACGCGCTCAATCTCGCCAAGCAGTATCAGCCGACCGCGGTGTCGCTCGACGTGTTCCTGCCCGACATGCTGGGCTGGAACGTGCTCAGCCAGCTCAAGCAGAGCTCGCTCACGCGGCACATCCCGGTGCAGATCGTCACGCTGGACGAAGACCGCCAGCACGGCCTCGCCCGCGGCGCCTTCTCGTTCGTGACCAAGCCGACGACGCGGGAAGGCATCGCCGACGCGTTGTCGCGGATCAAGGAGTTCTCAGCACCGCGCCGCAAGCGGCTCCTGGTCGTCGAGGACAACAAGGCCGAGCAGATGAGCATCCGCGAATTGCTCGGCCATGACGACATCGAGATCGTCAATGCCGAGACCGGCGACGAGGCGCTGGCGGCCTTGCGCGACCGGCCGTGCGATTGCGTGGTGCTCGATCTGCGGCTGCCCGACATGTCGGGCTTCGAAGTCTTGGAGCGCATGCGCGCTGACGATGCGCTCACCGACGTGCCGGTCGTGGTGTTCACCGGCCGCGAATTGTCGGCCGAGGAGGATGCCCAGCTCCACACCATGGCGCGCAGCATCGTGGTCAAGGGCGTGGAATTGCCCGAGCGGCTGCTTAATGAGACGGCGCTGTTCCTGCACCGCATCATCACGGACCTGCCACTCGAGAAGCAGCAGATGCTGGAACGGCTCAATTCTTCCGACGAGGATTTGGTCGGCCGCACCGTGCTGCTGGTCGACGACGACGCGCGCAACATCTTCGCGCTGTCGAGCGTGCTGGAGCGGCGTGGCATGAACGTGCTCACCGCCACCACCGGCAACGAGGCGATCGACCTAATCGAGCGGACGCCGTCGCTTGCCATCGTGCTGATGGACATCATGATGCCGGAAATGGACGGCTATCAGACCATGGAGAAAATTCGCCAGAACCGCGCCTATCGCCGCCTGCCGATCATCGCGCTCACCGCCAAGGCGATGAAGGGCGACCGCGAGAAATGCCTGGAAGCCGGCGCGTCGGATTATCTGGCCAAGCCCGTCAACACCGAACAGCTGTTGTCCGCGCTGCGGATGTGGCTGCACCGTTAAGGCCGGAATCATGACCGAGAAAGTCAACGTCCTCCTGGTCGACGATCAGCCCGACAAGCTGCTCGCCTACGAGGTTATTCTCCATCAGTTGAACGAGAACCTGGTCAAGACCTCTTCGGCGCGTGAGGCCTTGCAATTCCTGCTCAAGAACGACGTCGCGGTCATTCTCATCGACGTCTGCATGCCGGAGCTCGACGGCTTCCAGCTCGCCGCCATGCTGCGCGAGCATCCCCGCTTCAGCGAAACGGCGATCATCTTCATTTCGGCGATCCATCTGACCGACGTCGATCGGTTGCGCGGCTATGCCATGGGCGCGGTGGACTACGTGCCGGTGCCGGTCATTCCCGACGTGCTGCGCGCCAAGGTCAAAGTCTTTGTCGAGCTTTACCGCAAGACGCGCGAGCTCGAGCAGTTGAACCTGAAACTCGAGGGTCATGTTGCCGAGCGCACGGCGGAGCTCGAAGCTTCGAACGTGCGACTCGTGCAAAGCGAACAGGGCCGCAGCCTGGCGCTGGCGGCGGGCCAGATGGGCTCGTGGGAATGGGATATCGCGGCCAATCGAGGCTCATGGGACGAGGGCCAGTACCGCATCTTCGGCGTCGAGCCGGAAAGTTTTCAGATCTCGACGGACAACATCCGCAATCTGCTGCATCCCGACGACTGGGAGCCGCTGCGGCAGGTGGTCCTGCGCATGGCCAAAGGCGAACGCACGCAGCAGGTCGAATTCCGCGTGCGCCGCCCCAATGGCGAACTGCGCTGGTGCACCGGCACGGCCGCGGCGAGTGTCGACGGGGCCGGCAACGTGGCGCGGATCAGTGGCGTCACCATCGACGTCACCGAGCGCAAGGAGGCCGAGGAGCGGCAAGTGCTGCTGGCGCGCGAGGTCGATCATCGCGCCCGCAACGCGCTCGCCATCATCCAGTCGATCATACGCTTGACGCGTGCCAAAAGCGTCGACGACTACATTGCCACCGTCGAGGGCCGCATCAAAGCCTTGGCGCTGGCGCACACGTTACTGTCCGATTCGCGCTGGCAGGGCGCCGATCTCGGCACGCTGGTGGCTGAGGAATTCGCGCCCTACCGCTCCGGTAACAAGATCGAGCTCAAGGGATCGAACGTCTCGTTGTCGCCCGCGACCGCCCAGGGCATCGCGCTGGCGCTGCACGAGCTCGCTACTAATGCGGCCAAGCACGGCGCGCTGTCGTCGCTCAAGGGCAAGGTCAATCTGACCTGGCAACTACAGTCCGACATACTGATGCTGCACTGGGTGGAAAGCGGCGGACCGCCGATCAGGACGCCGTCGGCGCGCAGTTTTGGCTTGAAAGTCATCAAGGCCAGCATCGAGCAACAGCTCGGCGGCAAGGCGACGTTCGATTGGAATCCGAAAGGGCTGCGCTGCGAACTGACGATTGCGCTGCGGGAGACGGGAGAATCTCGCAAGCAGGATGGCGCCCATCAGGCCAATGGCGGCGGCAACGGCGCCGCTATCCCATTGAGGAAAGTCGACAGGCCACGTGTGCTCGTGGTCGAGGACGAGGCGCTGGTCGGCATCATGATCCAAGAATGCATGACCGAACTCGGCTTCCAGATCGTGGGTCCGATTTGCACCGCGTCAGACGCATTGGCGGCCGCCAAGGACGGCGACTTCGACGCCGCGATCCTCGACATCAATCTCGGCGACGGCATGGTGTACCAGGTGGCCGAAATTTTGACGCGGCGCCACGTGCCGTTCGTCTTCGTCACCGGCTACGACGCCGACAGCGTCGACAGCCGGTTTCGCGGCATTCCGGTCCTGCAGAAACCGGTCGAGCGGGAAATGCTGCAAAAGCTGTTTGCGCAAGCGGCAGACCGCTCCATGGCCGGCCTGGCACGGGATGACAATCGCGTCCGCGCCTGAATTCCGCCGCGAACCCTCGGCCGGTTACTGCAGTACGCGCACGACCGGCGTGATCGACAGGTCGGAGGCGGCAGTCTGGATGGCGATGAGCTGCGCCAACAGGCTGAAGATCCGCTTGGTGGTCACGGCCTGCTCGGGCACGCAATAGTCGCCATCTGCGAACCATGTGTGCACGAAGCATTCGCCGCCCAAGTTCTGCACCACCGTTATCAGAGCCGGGTCTTCGTGCACGGTCTCCAGCACCGGCGGCTCCGCCGCGTATGGACGATTGGGTGGGATAAAGGCGTAGCGCGTCGGCACCAAGTGCTCGCGTTGCATTCTCATCAGCGTGCCGAGGAACACGAAAACGCCGTAAGCCGAACGCGGCGTGATGGTGAAGCTGATGAGGGAATTGCTCGAAGGGTTCGGCTTGAATTGGAGCGGCAGTATATCCGGCTGCGCGACATCTTTGTTTTCGGTTGGCTTCCAATCGGGCGAACCACACGTCAGAGTTGACTTGAACAGCAGCGTCCGTTGAATGTCCAGATTGTTTTGAGCCTCTTGCACCAAAGCCGGTGAAACCGATGAAGCCGCCTGCTGAGCCAGCACTGGATTGAAACAAAATCGTGCATAGGAAGTGCTTTTGGGCGATCCGCCCGAGCCGCTGGCGCCGCCCTTTGGTGCACTAGAGGAGGCGCTGGCCTGCTCGGTTCTTTCTTCGACGGTCAGGCCGGTATAGGCGGCGTTGTGGACCCAATCGATGAAGCAGCGATGCTTCGGGTCAATTTGCGAGCAGCCGTAATCGTCGGGCGGACTATAGTGATAGCCGAACGGCTGAGGAGCGTTGGGCAGTTCAAGCGTGAATGCGTCCGTGAACAGCCAGAACAACAGCTCGCGCGAATAGCCCTGGCGGATGAAATAAGCCAAGGTCTGCAAATCGATCGGCTTCAGGAAGCCCTGATAGAAGGCGCTGGTTTCCTGCGTCGAGACGTTGAAGTTGGTGCTGACGGCAGTGGTGTTGCCGGCCGTGGTGTTGCCGAAAATGACGTCACGCCCGGGCGTGAAGCCCGGCGCTAGCGCAGGCCCCGTGGCGAGGCGGGCGCTGGGGCCGAGCAGGAACGACGGCAGCGAGAACGAGGTCGTATTGGTCAGCGACGGCGTGACGTTGGCGACGGTGGTGAAGCTCAACGGATAATCATGGCTGGCGCGCACAAGATTGAGGAAGATGGATTCGTTGCGGCCCTTCGCCAGGCTGCGGCTGACCGTGTCGTATCGGTTGTCGACCGGATCGACGACCGCGCAGGCGCCGAGCGCGCCGGCAAGCAACGCCCCGACAAGCAACACACGCCACCACATTGTCGACTCCCAACTCATCTTAGCCGCTCTGGTTTTTTGTCATTCTGCACATGCTGAAAGGGTGTCCCAAAAGCCTGCCTAGAACCTGTAATTCAAGCCGGCGCGCATCACCGCGAAATAGACCGGCGAGAAGCCTGCAGCGATAGATGCCGGCGCCGTTCCAGCGGTGACGGCCGTGGCGGTTGCCGTCACCGTCGGCGAGCTCAAGTGCACGTAGAGCAGCTCGGTCCGGAAGATCAGGTTGGTCGTGATCGCATATTCGGCGCCGGCCCCGGCACTCCATCCGAACAAGGTTTGCGATGCCGAGCCGGCGAAACACGCCGTGCCGACCGTGCAGACATAGGAGAAGCCGCCCGCGGTCAGTCCGTTGGTGGTGACGGCGGGCACGCGGAGATTTTCGTGCACTTGACCGAACGCGAACCCGCCGGTGCCGTAAAGCAAGAGCGGCGGCGCGAGCAACACGCCAGCCCGCGCCCGAACCGTCCCGAACGATTCGACGGTCTGGCTCGCCACCATGTTGGTTGCGCCGACACCGCCGAGCCGGAACGACGAACTCACCGAGCCATCGAGATTGGACCACTGGTAATCGGCTTCCGCGCCGACCAGCCAATGCGAATTGACCTGCCAGTTGAAGCCGAGCTGGCCGCCGGCAACGGCGCCGTCGCGGCGAAAATTCACCGCATTGATGCACTGGCCCTTTAGACCGACGGAGCGCCGGAGGCCGCCGCCGCAGGTGCCGGCCAGCGCCGCCGGATCATTGGCCGTGAACGGGACGGACGAATTGCCCCAGGCGAAGCCGCCATTGATGCCGACGTAAAAGCCCGTCCAGGCGAGATAGGGCACTCTGCCGGTAATGAATTGCGACGGCGGGACCGCCATTTCCTCAGCCGTCGCGCCGGTCATGCCGAACGCAAGAAAAACTGCAATACACGTAATACTTTTTTTCACGGACGCCCCGCCGATACAACGAGGAACTTATGTATCGGATACGCAGAACCGGATAACCGGATTTACGCAGCCCACCCAAAGCGAGCGTAGCATGGGCGCTGCGGAGGAAAAGATGTCCGGCCGCAGAATCCAAATTTCTGTGATAACTTTGCCACGCTGATCGACGTGTGCGGCTGGCCCGCGTCGGGAAGCCGCGCCGCGATCGATACGCAGCGCGCCGGCGGATCGCCAAGCGCGGCAGCGTCAGCCGGTCAGGTGCTCCAACTTGACCTGTTTCTCGGCGGCCCTGCGGCCGATCTCGTAAAGCTCATGGACGGCGGCGGGATCGTCCATGCCGCGCAGGCGGGCAAGAGCATCGTCGCTCACGTCATAGTTGAGCTCGCGCGCCAGCCAGTCCTTTTCCAGTCGCACGTCGTAGCGCAGGAAGCGAAACATCTTGCCGCCTGGCGGCAGATCCGAGGCCAGCGTGCCGACTTCGGAGTTGATCTGCCACGGCGCCGGGCATTCGCCCATCCACTGCATCAGCGCCAGCACCAGCATTTCAGCGTCGGTCATCAGCGAGATGAGCGCGTGAAAGGCGAGCTTGGTGAAGCGGGCGAATCCGAGGCTCTTGTACGACAGCCGCGGCCGATAGGTGCCGGTGCCGACCGAGACGACGGTGAGGTGATCCGGGCCGGTCGGCCATTTGATTTTGAATGGACTCAACGTCGCCATCTGGAACAGCGCCAGCGACGGATTGTTGTGCGGCGTCACCCCGCCATCGACAAACAGGCCGTAAGTGCTGGAATCGATGTCGGCATGCGGACCGAAGCCGAGACGCCGCAGCAAGGCCTGCACGGCGCGTGCCGGCCATGGCGCGTTGAGTGGCTTGGATACGGCGTCGGGCAGCAAGGGTTCGTTCCGGCTGATCGGTAGCAGCTCCGGATCGAAAAAATGCGGGGCAGCAGTGCTGGCGCGCACCAGATTGACCAGCGGATAATCCTTGTTGCCGATATCGCCGCTACTGCTCTCCCAATACGGCGCGCGCGGATTGTTCGAGATGATCCAGGGGCTGCCGGTATCCATGCGCTTGGTGATGATGCAAAAGCCGGTGATCAGGTCGGTGCTTTGCAGCACGCGGTCGCCGACCACTGCCTCGATCTGATGGCGCAGGCCGCGGGCGTCGAACTTCGCCTGCAACAGCGGGACGCGCCAGCGCTGGCGCTTGAAGGCAAACGGCGCCAGCTTGAGATAGAAGTTTTTCACTTCGGCCGTGCGATGTCCGAGCGCCAGCGCGCCGGCGATGACCGCGCCCGTCGAGGTGCCGCCGACGAGGTCGAAATAATCGCCCAGCAGAATGTCTTTGCCATCGCGCTCGCTGAGCAGCTTTTCGATGCGCTCGAGAAAAGCCACCGTCAGCGCGCCGCGCACGCCGCCGCCGTCGAGCGCCAATATTCGCTTGGGACCGGGACCGAACAGATGGCGGTCGCGGGAATTCTCGAAGGTCGCTGCGCTTGCGTCGTTCATGCGGACTATGCCCTCGTCGCGATTGTCTCTTAAGATTATTGCTTCGGCGAAGCGAGAATGTCTTCGACTGCTCGTACGATGGTTGGTACATCGGCCGGGCGAAACGTGCTTTTCAATCCCGCTCTCGCGCCGGCCGGCGCTGCGGCGCTCGGCCGCGATATTTGCATTGCGTTGGGATGGCCCGGCTCGATCCACACCACGACGATACCATCGGCGATGGCGCGCTCGACGATCTGTGCGGTGCCGCCGACGCCGGCCGCCACGGCACCGTCCCAGATCGCGATCAACACGTCGATATTGGCCAGCATGAAAAGGCCCGCCGCTTCGTAGGCCCGGGGGCGTTGGTCGGCTGCGCCGGCAAGCTCGAATACGTCGCGGGCGCGACCGAGCAGCTCTTCGAACTCGCTGCGCGACATTTGCGTCTCGAAGTCTCGCTCGTACTCGGCCCTGTCGAACGGCAGGACGGCTTGCAACGCAAAGCCGGCCGCCAGCCCCGCTGCGGCGACGATGCGGTCCGAGCCTTCCGCCAGCGAGGAGACGATGACGAGTGCGCTCGCGGTATTTGCCTGGCGTGAGGCATCGACGATGGCGGCCAGCATGCGATCGATGAGCGCGCGCAACGGTGCCTCCGACTCCTCGGGCAATTTCGGCGGCAGGCGGTGGCCGCTGACGCCGATGCGCAGGCCAGGCGAGGAAGGCACCGGGGGACGGGCAGGGCTCACGGCAGGGGACGACCCACATTCTGCGGCTAGCCCACATTTGGGCTCGTCCAAGCATAGCGCAGAATTGCCGCCGCGGTAGCGGGCATCACGATGGCGGCGACGTCATCCTCGGCCGCGCCACCAAGCCCAGCTCGCGCAGGCCGAGCGCCAGCGTGGCGAGCAGGAACGGAATCACGAAATAGGCGACGCGAAACGTCAGCAATGCCGCGAGCAGCTCCTCTTTGGGAAATTGCGGCAGCCCGATGAGGAGTGCCGCTTCGATGACGCCGAGGCTGCCCGGCACATGGCTGACGGTGCCGAGCAGCGTCGCCGTGACGAAGATGACCAGTACCGGCACGAAATCGACCGCGGGGTTTTGCGGCAGCAAGGCATACATCGCGGCCGTCACCAGGCAGAGGTCCGTGGCGCCGATGCCGGTCTGGACCAGGGTGAGGCGCACACTGGGCAATGCCAGTTTCCAATTGGCGTAACCGACGGTGCGCGGCCGCGGCGCGAGCCAGGTCAGGTAACAAGCGATGCCGAGCAGGGCCATGAGCCCGATGATCCGGTTGATCCAAGGCGGCAAGCGATCGACGACGCTCGCCGCCTCCGGCGCATAGGCCATGGCGCCGCCGAGCACGACGGCGTTACCAAGCCAGAACGTCATGCCGGTGACGAAGGCGATCTTGGCAATGTCGAGGACATTGAGGCCCCAGACGGAATAGACGCGTAACCGCACCACGGCGCCGGTCAAGGTCGCAGCACCGAGCGAATGCCCGATCGTGTAGCTTGTGAAACTCGCCAGTGCCGCGACGTGAAAGGGAACCGTGCGGCGGCCGATGATGTGCAAGGCGAACACATCGTAGAAAGTCAGCGTGATGTAGCCCAAGACGACGAACACGCCGGCGATCGCGATGTTTCGGATCGGCTGGGCGGTGAACGCGGCAATCACTTTGCCGGCGTCGATGTCGCGCAACAAATGCCAGAGCGCGGCGCCGACACCGGCGACGATCAAGAGGCTGAGCGCAACACCGAGCCAATTGCGGCCGAGTTTTCCGACGGCCGTGCGCGCGGTGCTGCTCGTCACTTTGGATATCGGCCTGCTGCAACAAGCGAGTGATCCGACCGACATTCCGGCCCGACGATTCGCTGCGGCAACCTTTCATTTGTTTGTAACAACAATGTAACGCGCTAGGCAGACAAACGGTCGCGCTGATGTCGCGGCCGTCACACTGCTGAGACATGAAATGGCAATTGTCGTCGCGCGCGATTCGACGACATGGCCGGTTCCCGGCGGAAAGCAACCTGATGCGCGTTCTCGTCGCAACGGACGCTTGGCGTCCCCAGGTCAACGGCGTGGTGCGGACGCTCAATTCGCTGGCGCGCGCCGCGGCCAAGCTCGGCGTGACGATCGAGTTCCTGTCGCCGGAAGGTTTCCCGTCGTTCCCGGTGCCGACCTATCCCGGCCTGCGGCTCGCTTTGCCGAGCCGCCGGCGGATCGCCGAGCGCATCGCAGCGGCGCGGCCGGACGCCATCCATATCGCCACGGAAGGGCCGATTGGCTTTGCCGTGCGCTCCTACTGCCGGCGGCAGCGCCGACCGTTCACCACGAGCTATACGACGCGGTTTCCCGAATATATCTCGGCCCGCTCGCCGATCCCGCAAGCGTGGATCTACGCGACATTGCGCTGGTTCCATTCGGCGGCGACGGTGACCATGGTGGCGACGCCGTCGCTCACGACCGAGCTTTCTGCGCGCGGCTTTGCCAATCTCGGCCGGTGGACGCGCGGCGTCGATACCGACCTGTTTCGTCCGGATCGCGCCATCGATCTCGGCTTGCCGCGGCCGATCTTCATGACGGTCGGCCGGGTCGCTGTCGAGAAGAACCTGGAAGCGTTCCTCTCCCTCGATCTGCCCGGCACCAAGGTCATCGTCGGCACCGGACCGCAGGAAGCCGAGCTCAAGCGAAAATTCCCCGACGCAAAATTTCTCGGCATGCTGGACAACGGCATTCTCGCTTCGCACTTGGCCGGTGCCGACGTGTTCGTGTTTCCAAGCCTTACCGACACGTTCGGCATCGTGCAGCTCGAGGCGCTCGCCAGCGGCGTTCCGGTCGCCGCTTTTCCGGTCACCGGGCCGAAGGACGTCGTCGCCGACAATCCGGTCGGCGTCCTGCACGAGGATTTGGCGGTCGCTTGCATGGGCGCGCTGTCGCTGTCGCGCGACGCCTGCCGCGCCTTTGCGCTCGACTATTCGTGGGAAAATAGCGCGCGCCAGTTCATCGGCCACGCGCGCAAGGTGGCGACCGGCAATACCGGCGAGCCGCAGCTCGCCGCAACGATCACAGAGACCGTCCACGGCTAAGGGCGGCAAGACAAAAGGCAAGCCAATGGAAGGGTCAAGCATGAGCAGCACGCTTTTGGAGTCCGATCTCGACACCCAGACCATCACCAAGGCCTATGCGCGCTGGGCGCCGGTCTACGACCTGGTGTTCGGCGCGGTCTTTGAACGCGGTCGCCACGCCGCGGTCGCGGCAGCTGCGCGCGTCGGCGGGCGTCTCCTCGAGGTCGGCGTCGGAACGGGAATCTCGTTGCCCCTTTATTCGCGCGACTTGAAGATCTGCGGCATCGACATTTCCGAGCCTATGTTGCGCAAGGCGCACGAGCGGGTCGCCGAATTTGGACTGAGCAATGTCGAAGAGCTGCGGGTAATGGATGCCGAGCATCTGGAGTTTCCCGACGCGTCATTCGACGTCATCGTCGCCCAATATGTCATCACGACGGTGCCTAATCCAGAAGCCACGCTCGACGAATTCGCCCGCGTGCTCAAGCCGGGCGGTGAGATCGTGCTGGTCAGCCGAGTCGGCGCCGAAGCCGGCCTGCGGCGATCGCTGGAGCACTGGTTTCAGCCGGCGGCGCGCAAGCTCGGCTGGCGCACCGAGTTTGCGTTCGAGCGTTACGCGCAATGGGCGTCGCGGACGGCCGGCGTCACCCTCGTCGAGCGGCGCGCCATGCCGCCGTTCGGGCACTTCTCGCTGATCCGGTTCGCCAAGGACGACGCGGCGGGCGCCGCGAGAAAGACCGATCCAGCGCTGCGCAAGGCGGGCTGAAGCGTCGCGCCGGTCGCAAATCAAGACAAAAACCTTCATCCGACTGTCATGGACGAATCCCTGTCACGAGGGATTCACCGAATCGCCATACCCAATTCTGGAACCGCACGCGGGGAGACCGATGGATAATTTTCGCGAGGCATTACGCGCGCAACGTTGGGACGATCATCGCTACTACCACCACAGCCGGATCAATCAGTCGCTGCACTTCGTCAGTGCGATCAGCTTTCTGTTCTCCTATGTGATGATCTTCAAGGATCCGGCGATCTCCGCGCTCGCCGGCTGGCTCGTTGCCATGACCACGCGGCAGACCGGGCACTTTTTCTTCGAGCCCAAGGACTACGATACGGTCAACAAGGCCAGCCACGAGCACAAGGAAGAGATCAAGGTCGGTTACAATCTGCGCCGCAAGGTCGTGCTACTGACGATCTGGGCGGCGTCGCCGCTGTCGCTTTATTTCAGCCCGACCTTGTTCGGCCTGTTCACGCCGGCTACCAACAAGACCGAGTTCGTGCGCCAGGTCGCGGTGATCTGGCTGGCGCTCGGCGTTGGCGGCGTGCTGTTCCGCACTGTTCAGCTGTTCGTCATCAAGGACGTGCAGACCGGCCTGGTCTGGGCGACAAAAATCCTCACCGACCCGTTCCATGACATCAAGCTCTACCACAAGGCGCCGCTGGCGCTGCTGCGCGGCGAGCTGATCGATCCCGCCATCGGCCTGCATCATTGGGATGAGGATGAGGCCGAAGAAGTCGAGGTTCCGCGGGCCACCTGAAACGGCCGCGGCGGATCGCGTCAGTTTTAGCTAATGCTTGCGCGAGGGGAACAAGCGGTGGGCGATCATCTCTTTCATGATCGCCCGCTTGATCGTCTTGTTGGTCATCGCCGGATCGTGCCACCACCAGCCGTCCTGCGCCATGGCCTTGGCCGCGGCGACGAAGCGGTCCGCCACCGCGTCGAAATCTGCGTCGGTGTAATTGAGGCTGAAGATCAGGCGGGCGGTGCCGACCCAGCTCAGCGCCAAGCCTTGCGCCCGCAGGTAATATTGCAGCATCCAATTGTAGCGCGACGGTTGCGTGTAACAGACCACCCAGAGCGCCGACATGTTGGCCACCTGGACCGGAAGGCCTTCGTCGGCAAGCCGCCGATTCAGCTGCTGCGCTCGGCCGTCCCAGACCGCATCGAGGTCGCGGTAGAGCGCCTGCACCTGTGGCGTCTGCAATTGGCACAAGAACTCGTTCATCGCCGCCATCACATAAGGGTGCGAATTGAACGTGCCGCGAGCGAAACAGATGTCGGCCGGGCGATCGTCACGGAACCGCTTCATCAAATCCTTGCGGCCGCAGACGACGCCGATGGGAAGGCCGCCGCCGATCGTCTTGCCGTAGGTGACGAGATCGGCGCGGACGCCGAAATACTCCTGCGCACCGCCCGGCGCGAGGCGGAAGCCGACGAATACCTCGTCGAAAATCAGCACGATGTCGCGTTCGCTGCACACCTGCCGCAGGCGCTTGAGCCAGTCGGTGTAGGCCGCCTTGTCGAAGTGCGAGCTGCGCGTGCTGTCGAGCAACGACGAATCGGTCGGCGCCGGCGCGTTCGGGTGCAAGCCTTGCTCCGGATTGACCAGCACGCAGGCGATGTCGCGGCGGGTGCGCAGCACGTGCAGCGTTTCCTCGGACATTTCCGCAAGCGTATAGGTCTCGTGCGCAGGCTGCGGATTGCCGATGCCCGGCTGCACGTCGCCCCACCAGCCGTGATAGGCGCCGCAGAAGCGTACCAAGTGGCTGCGCCGCGTGTGATAGCGCGCGAGCCGGACCGCCTGCATCACCGCCTCGGTGCCCGACATGTGGAACGACACTTCGTCGAGCCCGGAAATCTCCTTGATGCGTTTGGCGTTCTCGATGATCAGCGGGTGATAGGCGCCGAGCACCGGGCCGAGCTCATGCACGCGGGCGGCACCGCGTTCGATCGTGCCCTTATAGAAGTCGTAGCCGAAGACGTTGACGCCGTAGGAACCGGTGAGATCGTGGAAGCGGTTGCCGTCGAGGTCGGTGACCGTCACACCCTCGGACGATTGCAGGAAGCTGCCGAGCGGCAGATGCGCGCGCACCATGCGGCGATATTGGAACGGCACCCGATAGGCGCCGGTGAATTGCAGGTCGGAAATGGCTTCGGCCGCATTGGCGCTGCAGCGGATGGTTTCGGGGAATTGCGTCTTGTAAAGCTCCGACAGGCGGAAGAAGCCGGCGCGGCGCCGGCCTGCGACGTCGGCGGGCGCGCCGTCGCTGGCAAAAAACCGCTCCTCGTCGAAGTCGTAGAACGGCACGAAGCCGGCGAGACGGCGCGCCATGCGGGCATGGCCCGCAAGCGAGCGGTGCTTGGCCTGGGACAATTCCAGCCGTCGGCCGAGCGTCAGCACCGAGGTCGCCAGCGCCGCGGCGCCGAGCCCGCAGACAGCCAAAGTGGTCGTGGCCCATTGCATCGAATTCGGGGTGTACCCGGAACGTTTTACAAAGCCATGACGGTGCGCTCACAAATCTGGCGCCTGTTGGCGCGGGAGCAAATCTGGCGCCTGCTCGACCAGGAGAACATCAATTTCCTCCTCACCAACCGCATTCCGCGCCGGCTGGCGACGCAATTCGTCGGCTGGCTCAGCCAGGTCGAGCAGCCCCTTGTGCGCGACCTCTCGATCGGGCTGTGGCGGCTGTTCTGCGATCTCAATCTCAGCGAAGCCAAGAAGACGCATTTCCGCAGCATGCACGATTGCTTCACCCGCGAGCTCAAGGACGGCGCGCGCCCGATCGACCAGGCGGCGGACATCCTGGTCAGCCCGTGCGACGCCGTCGTTGGCGCCTGCGGCGCCATCGCCGGCACGCGCCTCTACCAGGCCAAGGGTTTTCCCTACACGCTGGACGATTTGCTGTGCGACCGCGACCTGGTCGAGGCTTACCGCAACGGCCGCTACGTGACGCTACGTCTTACCGCGGGCATGTATCATCGCTTCCATGCGCCGCACGATTGCCGCGTCGATGAGGTGATTTACGTCTCCGGCGATACCTGGAACGTCAATCCGATTGCGCTCAAGCGAATCGAGCGGCTGTTCTGCAAGAACGAACGCGCCGTGTTACGCACGACGCTCGCGGCAACAGGCGACAATGTCACCGTGGTTCTGGTCGCCGCCATTCTGGTCGCCAGCATTCGGCTGCATTGTCTCGACGTGCTGCTGAACCTCAAGCATCGCGGGCCAAATGTCATTGCCTGCGATGCGTCGTTCGGCAAAGGCGATGAGCTCGGTTGGTTTCAGCATGGCTCGACGGCGATCGTGTTCGCGCCGGACCGCTATGCGCTGTGCGACGGTGTCGAGGAAGGCGCCCGGATTCGCATGGGGGAACCGCTGATGCGGCTGCCATGAGGGGCAGCGGCCGTTCCAAGAAAATTGGTTAGGCGGGGGTTCGCGATTGCACGGCGTCGCCGGTTTCAATCAGGACCTTATTTATTTTATGGGCGCCATTCGTCCGACGTCCTGCCTGCTTTTTTCTCGCCACGCGTCGGCCGCCGCGCGAATTGAAGATGCGCGCTTCGACGGTCAGCCACTTGGCAAAAGCCTGAACCGCGCTGGCACTGGCGCGGGTTTCCGGCAGGATCAGATAATACGAGGTGGTGATATCGACGAATTCGTCGGCGACGATCTCCAGCCGTCTGGCCGCGATGTCATCCTCGACCAGATAGCGCGGCAACAGCGCGATGCCGAGGCCGGCCACTGCCGCCTGGGCGACCATGGCGAAATTCTGACAGGCGTGGCCGTGCAGCAAGCCGTCCGGCGCAATGCCGACCTCGACCATCCATTCCGCCCAGCGGTTCGGTTTTCCCATCTTGTGCAGGAGCGGAAACTTGACGACGTCGGCCGGCGTCTTGATGGCGCGCCTGGCGTTCAATTTCGGGCTGCAAACCGCGATGACGTCCTCGTCCATCAGATATTGCGAAATCGTGCCGGGCCAGTGCGACGCGCCGTGGAACACCGCGGCGTCGAACGGCTCCAGCGCGGAGTCGATCGGCGCTTGCCGCGCCGTGATGTGGACCATGATTTTCGGATTCACTTTCTGAAAATTCGGCAGACGGGGAACCAGCCAGCGCGCGGCAAAGGTCGGCAGCGCGATAAGATTTAAGGTCGTGCTGTTGGAAAACGACGCCACGCGCAGCGTCGCGTCGGCAAGATCGTCCAAGGCCTTCTTGACTTGCGACAGATACATCTTGCCGGCGTCGGTCAATACGACGCGCTGACGTATGCGCTCGAACAACCGAATGCCGAGATGGGTTTCGAGCTCGCGAATTTGACGGCTGATCGCGCCTTGGGTCAAATTGAGCTCGCCGGCGGCCCGCGTAAAACTGCCGTGCTGAGCCGCCACGACAAACGACGTCAGTTCGCCGATCGACGGAATCTCACCCCGTTTCAACGCACGCACGCTCCCGATGTGTCGCCGACAAGCTGTCCGGTCAGAATGTTACGCCGCCGGGCGGAAGCAATCCACCGTTTTCGCAATACGGAACTTTTCACTTTCGGCCATTATTCTTGATTTGCGCGATATCCGGCGCACGACCGGCGTTCGCCGTCAGCCGGCGGCCTTCTGCTGCGCCACCAGCGCATCGTCAAGCTCCTTGGCGCGAATGCAAGCCGGACGGCCGCTGAGACGTTGCCAATATTGCTCGAAGGCTGGACGCTTTTCGATCATTCCGAACATCATGCCAAAGCCGATCTGCGAACCGACATAGAGATCGGCGGCGGTGAAGCTGTCGCCGGCCAGGTAATGTTCCCGCGATACGGCGTCTTCGACCGTTTTCAAGACCAGCGCCATATTCCCGTAGCCCATCATCCGCTCGCGCTCAGCCGGCACGACGACGCCGAGAGCCTTGTTGCTCGACGCGGCCTCGAACGGGCCGGCGGCGAAGAACAGCCAGCGATAATAAGGCGCGCGCAACCGATGTCCGGGCGGCGGCGCCAGGCCTGCTTGCGGAAACGCATCGGCGAGGTACGCGCAGATCGCCGCGGTCTCGGTGACGACGGCGTCGCCGTGGCGTAGCGCGGGCACTTTGCCCATCGGATTGATGGCCAGATAGGCCTGACCCTTCATGGTCGAGGCGTAGTCGAGCACTTCGATCTTGTAGGGCTGGCCGACTTCCTCGAGCATCCAGCGGGCGATCCGCCCGCGCGACATGGGATTGGTGTAGAGAATGAGTTCGTCGGCCATGCGGGATATCCTCTGCTGTTCAGCGATGAACGCCCAATATGGGGCGCGTAAAAGCTGGCAGCAATGTGTTGGATTTCGCCTCGATGCGCCCGCCGCTCAGTCGGATGTCAATGTGCGATACATGTCCATACTGTCGCGCGCGCGACGCAGCGCGGCGGCGACCGCCGGAGTCCTCAGCTTGCGCGCGATGCTCGCCAGCGCGCCAAGCTGCTGCTCGCCGCCTGAGCCTTCCGGAAGCAGCAGCAGGAAAACAATATCGACGGGTTCCCCGTCAACGGCATCGTAATCGATCGGCTTCTTGAGGCGCGTGAGCAGGCCGAACGGCGCCTTGGCGTGTTGAAATCGCGCATGCGGTATGGCTACGCCGCCGCCGACGCCGGTCGATCCGAGCTCCTCGCGCTTGAGCACCTCGGCAGCGATGCGATCGGCGCCTATGCCGATCTTCGTTGCTGCTTCGCGCGCCAGCTCCGCCAACAGCTTTTTCTTGTCGGTCGGGGCAACGTCAATCTTCACGTCCGCCGGAGCGAGAAAGTCCGCGATTTTCATGGTTGGTGATCAATCCGGCGCGCGCAGCCGATAGCCGATGCCGGTTTCGGTCAGCACATAGTGTGGCCGCTCTGGTTCTGTCTCGATCTTCTGCCGCAGCTGCCGGACGTAAACCCGCAGATATTGCGCGTCGGTGAGATCGTCCCACAGCTCGCCGAGCAGGAATTTGTGGGTGAGCACCTTGCCGGCATGCTGCACCAACACGCGCAGCAGATCGTACTCCTTCGGCGAGAGCTTTATCTCCTTGTCGCCGGCCTTGACGATGCGGCGGACCAGATCGACGGACAGCTCGCCGACCCGGAAGATCGGCCGTTCGCCATGGGTTTGCAACTGGTGGCGCAGCGCCGCGCGGATGCGCGCGAGGAGTTCGTCCATGCCGAACGGCTTGGTGACGTAATCGTCGGCGCCGAAATCGAGTGCCTGCACCTTGCCGGCCTCGTCGCCGCGGCTCGACAGCACCACGATCGGCACGCTCTCGTTGCGCGCGCGCATGGTGCGCAACAGTTCGAGGCCTTGGGTGTCGGGCAGGCCGAGGTCGAGGATGATCAGGTCGGGCGCTTCCTTGAGCAGCTCAAGCGCGGCCTTGCCATTGGCCGCCTCGAGAATTTGATAGCCGTGCGCGTTCAACCCCATGCGCAACAGCTTGCGGATCGGCGGCTCGTCATCGACCACCAGCACGCGGAGCGGGGCGGCGTTCATGCCGCGGCGTCCAGGCGCTGCTGGCTGTCCGGGATCGGCAACATAATCGTGAATACGGCGCCGCGGCGGTCGGCGCGATTGGTGGCGACGATGGTGCCGTGCATGGCCTCGACGAAGCCGCGCGAGATCGCCAGGCCCAGCCCGGTGCCGGCGCGCACCTGGTCGGTTTTCTGCGCGCGGTAGAACTTGTCGAAAATATGCTCCAGGTCGCCCTGCGGAATGCCGTCGCCCTCGTCGGCGATCTGCAAGGCGACGGATTCGCGATCACGCCAGCTGCGGATGGTGATGGTCGTGTTTGGCGGCGCGTATTTCGCCGCATTGTCGAGGAGATTGAACAGCACCTGCTCGAACAGTACGGCATCGAGGTTGACCATCGGCATGTCGGCGGCGAGATCGAGCTGCACCCGATGATGTCCAAGGATCTTGTTGGCGCGGCGCAGCGCTGAGCCGACGATTTCGGAAAGATCGTGCGGCGCCAGATTCGGCATGACGGCGCCGGATTCGAGCTTGGTCATATCGAGTAGATTGGCGATGAAGCGGTTGAGCCGCTCGGATTCGTCGATCACGGTGGACAGCAAATCGGCTTTCTCGCCATCGCCGAGCCGGTCACCGACGTCACGCAACGTGCTGGCCGCGCCGAGCACCGCGGCGAGCGGCGTCTTCAAGTCGTGGGATATCGAGGTGAGCAGCGCCGAGCGCAGCCGCTCGGTCTCGGCGGTGCGCTCGACGCGATCCATGTCTTCGACCAGGCGCACGCGCTCGATGGCCAGCGCGCCCTGGTCCATCAGCGCGTCGAGCAGCCGGCGCTGATCTGGCGTGAGCAGGGGACCCGGCTTGTCGCTGTCGATGCCGACGACTCCGATGGCACCGCGCCCGGTATGCATCGGCAGGAACAGCCGCTTGGCGCCGGGCAGCGTATCGGAGCCGCGGCCGGCGGCGCGGTCGTTCTCCCAGGTCCACTTCGCCGCGGCGAGATCGGCCTCGTCGAGGGTGTCTTCCGGCGGATAGCCGGCCTTCACCGCGATGGAACCGTTGCCCGGCAACAGCAGCACGACGCGCACTTTAAGCATCAAGGCGGTCTGATAGGCCGTCGCCCACAGCACGTCGTCTAGCGTACCGGCGCCGGCGAGCTTGCGGCTGAAGGCGTGAAGCGATTCGACGGCGCGCACGCGGGCTTGCGCGGTGACGGTCTGCATGCGGCTTCGCGCCGCGACATTGGAGACGATGATGGCGACGATCGTGAACAGCGCAAAGGCCGCGATATTGTGCGGATCGGTGATGGTCAGCGTGTAGAGCGGCGGCAGGAAGAAAAAATTATAAGCCAGCGCCGAAACGACGCTAGCGAACAGCGAGGGCAGGAGGCCAAAGCGCACGGCGACGCCGACGATCGCGGTGAGGAAGACCAGATCGACGTTCTCGACGCCGATCCAAATGTTGACCAGTTCGCCGCAGCCGAGCGCAATCGCCACCGCCACCAGCGCCAGCACATAGGGGCGCGGATCATAGGCTTCGACGCGCTGCGAAGTGTCGACGGTCTTTTTCGGTAGCGGGCCGCCGGGAAGCTGATCGCCGGCGATGACATGGACGCTGATGTTGCCGGAGCGGCGCACCAGGTCGTGCACCACCGATCCATGCAGGATTTCGAACCAGCGCGACCGCGTCGACTTGCCGATGATGATCTGCGTGACGTTGTGGGCATGCGCGTAGCCGATCACGTCGTCGGCAATGTTGCGGTCGCCGGCAGGCAAGGTCACCGGCTTCGCCGCCCAGCGACTCGGTAAGCCGCAGCGTATCGGCGATGCGGTCGCGCTCTTCCTCGGACAGCTGCACGGCGCGCCGCCCTTCGATGTAGAGCGCCATCCAGGGTCCGTGCAGGCGATCGGCGAGCCGCTTGGCATAGCGCACGAGACTGGCGGCGCGCGGATCTTCGCTGATGCATACGGCAATGCGCTCGCCGGCCGCCCACGGCCCTTGAATGGCGTGCGCCTGCATTTCGTTGAGCAGTTGCTCGTCCACCCGCTCGGCGGTGCGGCGCAGCGCGAGTTCGCGCAGTGCGGTGAGGTTGGCCGGCGAGAAGAAGTGCTCGAGCGCGCGCTCGGCCTGCTTGGGGACGTAGACCTTGCCTTCCTTGAGGCGCTGGATCAGGTCGTCGGGCGTCAGATCGACCAGCTCGACCGCATCGGCACGATCGAACACGGCATCCGGCACGGTTTCGCGCACGCGTACATGAGTAATTTGCGCGACGACGTCGTTGAGGCTTTCGATATGCTGGATATTGACCGTGGTATAGACTTCGATGCCGTTATTCAGCAGCTCTTCGACGTCGAGATAGCGCTTCGGGTGGCGGCTGCCTTCGGCGTTGGTGTGGGCAAGCTCGTCGACCAGGACGATCTGCGGCTTTCGCGCAATGATCGCATCCAAATCCATTTCCTGCAGCGTCTGACCGCGGTATTCGATGCGGCGCCGCGGAATGACTTCGAGACCAGCCAACAGCGCTTCGGTTTCCTTGCGGCCGTGGGTCTCGACCACGCCGGCGACGACGTCGTAGCCGTCCTTGAGCCGCGCGTGGGCCTGTTGCAGCATTTCGTAGGTCTTGCCGACGCCGGGCGCGGCGCCGACAAAAATCCGCAGCTTGCCGACACGCCGTTCTTCGCGGCGCGCCGCTTCGAGGAGCGCTTCCGGTGAGGGCCGATATTCGGATTCGCGCCGCTGATCCGCCATCACTGAGTAAATACGCCTATCCGGCGGCCAAATGGTCGAGCGCGAGATTGATCTGCAATACGTTCACGCGCGGCTCGCCCAATAGCCCGAACAGGCGACCTTCCGTGTTGTCCACGACGAGCTGGCGGACGCGATCTTCGGGCAGATTGCGCGCCTTGGCAATACGGGGCACCTGGAAAAGGGCCGCCTCCGGCGAGATGTGCGGGTCGAGGCCGGAGGCTGAGGTGGTGACCAGGTCTTGCGGCACCGGCATCGACGGGTTTTCCTGCTTGAGCTTGTCGACGTCGCCCTGCACGCGGTCGATCAGCGCCTTATTGGATGGCCCGAGATTTGAGCCGCCGGAATTAGCGGCGTTGTAAGGTGCCGGCACGGTCTTGGTCGAGTCGTTGGGATCGGGCGCGGTCGTGGCCGACGGCCGGCCGTGGAAATATTTGTCGCTCTCGAATTGCTGGCCGATCAGCGCCGAGCCGACGACCTTGCCGTCCTGCTCGATCAGGCTGCCTTGCGCCTGGCGCGGAAAGATGACTTCGGCGATGCCGGTCATGGCCAGCGGATAGGCAAGGCCGGTGATGAGCGTGAGGGCGACGAGGACAACGATGGCCGGACGGATTTCGCGCAACATTTTTCTTCTCCTCAAGCCAGATGCAAGGCGGTGACGACAAGGTCGATGGCCTTGATGCCGGCGAACGGGATGATCACGCCGCCGACGCCGTAGATCCAAAGATTGCGCAGCAAGAGCGCGCCGGCGCCGATCGGCCGGTAGCGCACGCCCTTCAGCGACAGCGGTATGAGCGCGATGATGATCAGCGCATTGAAAATGATCGCGGAGAGGATCGCGCTCTCGGGCGTCGCCAGACGCATGATATTCAGCGTCTGCAGCTGCGGATAGAAGGCGACGAACATCGCCGGGATGATGGCGAAATATTTCGCCACGTCGTTGGCGATCGAGAACGTGGTAAGCGCGCCGCGGGTCATCAACAGCTGCTTGCCGATCTCGACGATCTCGATGAGCTTTGTCGGGTTGGAATCGAGATCGACCATGTTGCCGGCCTCGCGGGCAGCCTGGGTGCCGGTGTTCATGGCGACGCCGACGTCGGCTTGTGCGAGTGCCGGCGCGTCGTTGGTGCCGTCGCCGCACATGGCGACGAGCTTGCCCTTGCCCTGCTCATCGCGGATGAGGCGGAGCTTTTCCTCGGGCGTAGCCTGGGCAAGGAAATCGTCGACGCCGGCTTCCGCGGCAATCGCCGCCGCCGTCATCGGATTGTCGCCGGTGATCATCACGGTGCGGATACCCATGCGGCGCAACTCGGCAAAGCGCTCGCGGATGCCGCCTTTGACGATGTCTTTCAAATGAATGATGCCGAGCAGCTTGCCGTCCTTGGCGACCGCAAGCGGCGTGCCGCCGGACTTGGCAATGACGTCGGCGATAGCCTGGGCTTCGCGCGCGGTGTCGGCGCTGACGCGCGGAAGCGTCTGGACCGCACCGATAGCGGCCGGCGAACCGTTGAGATAATTCAAGATCGCATCCACCGCGCCTTTGCGGACCCACGAAGCGCCGATCTCGACGCCGCTCATGCGGGTCTGCGCGCTGAACGGGATAAAATTCGCCTTCAGTTCCGCAAGCTCGCGGCCGCGGATGCCGTATTTCTCTTTCGCCAGAACCACAATGGAACGCCCCTCGGGCGTTTCGTCGGCGAGCGAGGCAAGCTGCGCCGCGTCTGCCAGTTCCTGCTCGCTCACGCCGCGTAGCGGCTTGAACTCGGTGGCCTGGCGATTGCCGAGCGTGATGGTGCCGGTCTTATCGAGGAGGAGGGTGTCGACGTCGCCCGCAGCCTCCACGGCGCGGCCCGACATGGCCAGCACGTTGAAGCGCACCAGCCGGTCCATGCCGGCAATGCCGATGGCGGAGAGCAGCGCGCCGATGGTGGTCGGGATCAGCGTGACGAACAGCGCCACCAGGATCACCACCGAGATCGTGCCGCCGGTATAGGCGACGTAGCTCGGGATCGTCGCGGTGGCGAACACGAAGATAATGGTCAGCCCGATCAGCAAAATGTTCAGCGCGATCTCGTTCGGCGTCTTCTGCCGCTCGGCGCCTTCGACCAGCCTGATCATGCGGTCGAGGAAGGTCGAGCCGGGCGCCGCCGTGATGCGCACGCGGATCCAGTCGGACAACACCTGCGTGCCGCCGGTGACCGCCGAGCGATCGCCGCCCGATTCGCGGATGACCGGTGCCGATTCACCGGTGATCGCGGCTTCGTTGACCGAAGCCATGCCCTCGATCACTTCGCCGTCCGAGGGGATCATGTCGCCGGCTTCGACCAGGACGACGTCGCCGACCTTCAGCCCGGTAGAGGGCACGAGCTTAAAATTCTGCCGGTCGGTGCCGTTGAGCAGCTTTGCCTGGGTCTCGCTGCGTTGCCGCCGCAAGGTGTCGGCCTGCGCCTTGCCGCGGCCTTCGGCGACGGCTTCGGCGAAGTTGGCAAACAGCACGGTGAACCACAGCCACAGGATGATCTGGAACTCGAACAGAATGTGTCCACCGCCCGTCGCCAGATCGCGGATCAGAATGATCGTGGTCAATGCGGTGACGACCTCGAGCACAAACATCACCGGATTCTTCATGAGGGTGCGCGGATCGAGTTTTACGAACGAGGAGCCGATCGCCGGCAGCACGATCTTCGGATCGAACAGCGCCGAAACCGGCATGCTCTTGCGCAGGGTTGAGGTTTCCATCGAAGTCGCTCCGAACTCAATTGCGAATTTAGTTGGATGAGAACAGGGTGCCGGCGTTCATCGCCAGTTGCTCGACGATCGGCCCGAGCGCGAGCGCAGGAAAGAACGTCAGGCCGCCGACGATCACGATCACGCCGACGACCAGGCCGACGAACAATCCGCCCGTGGTCGGGAACGTGCCCGCGGACGCCGGCACCGTTTTCTTGGCAGCGAGCGAGCCGGCGATCGCCATGGTCGGGATGATCATCCAGAACCGGCCGACGCCCATCGCGATGGCGCCGGTGACATTGTAGAACAGCGTGTTGGCGCTCAATCCGGCGAAAGCCGAGCCGTTGTTGCCTGTCTGCGAGGTGTAGGCATAGAGCACCTCGGTAAAACCGTGCGGGCCGGGATTGTTCATGGCGGCGACGGCGGACGGCACCAGCATCGCCACCGCGGTCCAGCCGAGATACATCAGCGGCAGGACGAGGATGGCGAGCATCGCCATCTTCACTTCCTTGGATTCGATTTTCTTGCCGACGTATTCCGGCGTGCGGCCGACCATCAGGCCGGCGACAAAAATAGAGATGATGACGAACAGCAGCATGCCGTACATGCCGGAGCCGACACCACCGACGATGATCTCGCCGAGCTGGATGTTGATCAGCGGGATCATGCCGCCGATCGCCGTGAACGAATCGTGCATGGCGTTGACGGCGCCACACGAGGCGTCGGTGGTGATGACGGCGAACAGGGAAGAGGCGGCGATGCCGAAGCGGAGTTCCTTGCCCTCGAGATTGCCGCCGGTAAGGCCGAGTGCGGTCAAGGCATCGTTGCCGTGCGCCTCGGCCCAGTAGCAAACGATCGTGCCGGCGAGGAACAGCACGCCCATGACCGCAAGCACGGCCCAGCCTTGCCGCGTATTACCGACCATGCGGCCGAACACGTTGGTCAGCGCCGCGCCGAGCGCGAAGATCGAGATGATTTGGACATAGTTCGACAGCGCGGTCGGGTTCTCGAACGGATGCGCGGCATTGGCGTTGAAGAAGCCGCCGCCGTTGGTGCCGAGCATCTTTATCGCGATCTGCGAGGCGACCGGGCCCAAGGCGATGGTCTGCTTGGCGCCTTCCAAGGTCGTGGCATCCACATAGGCGCCGAGCGTCTGCGGAATGCCTTGCCAGACCAGGAACAGCGCATAGGGCACGCAGATCGGGAGCAGGACATAGAGCGTGCAGCGCGTAACATCGACCCAGAAGTTGCCGATCGTTCGGAACGAGGCGCGGGCAAAACCGCGGATCAGCACGATGGCCAGCACGATGCCGGTCGCCGCCGACAGATAGTTCTGGTGCGTCAGCCCGAGCATCTGCACGAGATACGACATCGTGCTTTCGCCGCCGTAGTTCTGCCAGTTGGTGTTGGTGATGAAACTCATCGCCGTGTTGAACGACAAGTCCTCACCGACGGCGGATTGCTCGGCCGGATTGAACGGCAGCCCTGCCTGTAGGCGCATCAGCGCATAAAGAATGAGAAAGCCGCCGACATGGAACAGCAGCATGCCGACGGTGTACATGAGCCAGCCTTGCTCACGCCGCTCGTCGACGCCGGCGATCTTGTAGATCACCGCTTCGACCGGGTGCAGGACCGGCGACAGGAAAGTCCGCTCGCCGTTGAACACCTTCGTCATGTAGCCGCCGAGAATCGGCGTGATGGCGATGATGATCGCGCAATAGATCAGGATTTGGATCCAACCGATAAGGGTCATGGCATGCGCCTCTCAGAACCGCTCGGGCTTGAGCAGAGCGTAGGTGAGGTAGAAAAGAAGACCGGCGGTGACGATGGCGGCAAGCGTGTAATCGAAGGTCATGGCGCGCTCCTCACAGCCGGTCGCAGGCGTAGACGTAGCCGATCGACACCGCGAAGAAGACAAAACCGATCGCCAGCATGACGACGTCCATCATGGAAGTTCTCCGAGCGATGAATGCACCACTTTGTCAGCAGATACTCTAAGGCGTCGCGCCATATTGATTTGAATCAACGGCGCGCAAGATACTCCGCCCGTTCACGCACGATTACGTGTCACGCTTCGCATAGGAATTCGAGACGGGAGCGCCGACGACGTTATAGGATTTCTATATAGATCGCGTGCGGTGGGACGATGGCATGAAGCGCGTAAATGTCTGAGAAAACAGGAGATACTTGCCGTTATCGCCTGCGTTTTCAGATCGGCCGTGGGTCAATGGCCATGCAGGCATGCGCCAAAACCGGCCCCCACGTCAGGCCGTTCGGCGGCGCCCTTTATATGAATATGAACGCCGCCGGCTAATGCGCGAGATGGAGGAACAGGCCTACCGTGCCGAGCTTGGCGAGCGTCGCGACCGTCAGAACGGCTACGACCGGCAACAAGGCGCGAAGCTCGGAGCGCTTCTTTTCGCTTTGAATGAAAATCCTCATGGCTCGCTCCATGGCGGCAGCGTCTTGAGTCGCAGTTCGGAAGGACTTCGGAAAGACGATGTGCGAGTGAGATGTGTAGGATCGGGGATAGGAATTCCAGATGGGAAGTCAGCATCTGTCATAAAGGCGAAATAAAAGCTGGTGGGTGCCCGGTTTTCCGAGAATTTCGTTTTCTTATTCCGCCTATATATCGTTGTGAGTTGGTTCATCTGGTTTCTATATGGCCTTTGGCGCCATCTTATGGGGTGACGACCAAGAGGTCTTCGTTCCGTGAGATTGCGTCATGGCTTTTGCCGCCGACTACGCCGTACTTCTTGATCGGCTGGACGATGAGCTTCTGGCTGCACCGGAAGCCGCGCGCGCAATATTTGCGAAAATTATTAGTAGCGCTTGCAGCCGCGTTCCGGTTCTCAGCAAATCGGGAAAGACCGCGCGGATGGAGCGGTTGATCGAGTCCGGAGCTTGGACCGACGCTGCAATGGCATTGATCGAATCCGAGATGCCGGGCTGGAAGCTGCGGCGGCTGGTCTACGAGAATGGCGAATGGTTCTGCTCGTTGTCGCGGCAGCCGAACATGCCAGCCGACATCGACGATAGCGCAGACGCTGCTCACCAGGTCTTGCCGCTGGCGATCTTGCGGGCCTTCCTCGAAGCGCGACACAGGAGCAACTTTGCGACTGACTCCGCTTCGGCAGTTCCGCAGCTCCAACCGGCCGCGGGCGGCGTTGTTTGCTGTGACAACTTCGCATAACTGCCGCCGCTATTTCAGCGCCCGTTTACGCTCCTATGCCGCCTTTATGAGAATGCCTTTGGCTCCGTCTCGAATTCATATGCGATCGGGAGCACGTTGAGACCAGCCGAAATAACTGCGAGGTCAGGCCTCCATGAGTGTCATGTCCATCGATACGGTTCAGCGTTCGGCGACTTTGGCGGGCAAGCCGCGGGCCGCCAACTCCAGAAATCTCGGCCAAACGCTCGAATTGTCCGAGCTGCGGACCTATGACGCGGCGTTGGAAACGCTCGGCGCGTATAAGCTCACCGGCCATTTTCCCACCGAACTCGAAATCGTCCTCAAAGATCTCCGTGTTCTCGACAAAGTAACCTTCGACATCAAGCCCAAGTCGCCACTATCGGACTGCCGGCACGTCGAATTTCGACCGACCGATAAGATTCATCGGGACCGTTTCGTCGAGATCATGCGGACGGTGAGGAAACGGATCGGAGCCAATTCAACGCAACCCTGGTGGATGCGGCTATTTCAATAGCGCCTTTATGAGAAAGCCTGCTGCTCCATCTCGAATTCCTAAGCAGTCCGGCAGCACATTAGGGCGGTGTCGGCATTGTCGCGAATCGAGGCAGTCGTGATCAGACAGCTCAAGCAGTCCCACGTTTTGCACGAACTCTGGCCGGGCGAGATCCATCTGGCTTACGCCGGCCATGGCCAAGGAGCGGCAGTGCCACGCAGGCCCCTTGCAGCGCCGACGACAACCCAATTGCCGCGACGGCCGGACGCCAGCGCGCTCAGCGAGGCAATTGCGCTGTTCTATATCGGCCGCCACAAGAGCGGGCTCTGGGCAGTCCGTGAGGCGGCGGGCTGCAGCGGAGGCCTATTCCTTTTCAAGCAGTCGGCTGCACGCTTTGCTCGCAGACAGAGCGAGCCGGCCGCATGCGCGATGATGTTCCTCGCCGAGCCGTTCGATCTCGACGTCGAGAATCAGGGTGGCCGCGTTGCCGGGTTGCTCGCCGCCGCGAGCGAAGTCGTGGTGCGCCGCGCGCCGCTTCTGGGCAGCTTCGTCGGATCGGTCGTCGCAGAATGGCGGAAGCTTATCGCGGAGATTTCGAACGCTTTCTCCGGTCATCGCCGGCATCGCGACGCGATCGAAAAGGAACTGTTCCGCGGTCAGTATACGCTCTCCTCGAAGAATGACGACGATCTGCCGATCCCGTAATCAGGCATTCACCGCTGGACATCATTGGCCATCAACAAAGAAGAGCTCCAATGCGCAACAACAACACTGAACCTCCGTCGTGTCTGAAACCTCCACTGTTTATGATTGGCCGGGACGCTAGAGGAAACTGGGTGGTCCAAGACCAAAACGGGGTCCGCGGCGGCCTCTTCGTCGATCGCGCCGAGGCGCTTCGATACGTCCGATTTGAAAACGGAAACCAGCCTGGGGCCGTTGTCGCTGTTTCCGGTGTCCTCGAGCTTGACCTGACCCGCCAACCGACGCTGGTCGCGCGGTCCGCGGACAATACGACGCGCGAGCGCCGGGTGGCCTAACTGCCGCTCGCAAGCAGGCCAATTCAGACAAAGTGATTGAGCTCGCATTCGTGTGAGATCACGATGCCCACCATCGGCCGCCATGTCGCGAAATTGTCGGGCTACGCGCCGGCATTGCCGACACCGTTCGACAACAACGGCGATGTCAACGGCGAGGCGTTCGAGCGGCTTTGCGATCTTCAGATAACTTGCGGGGCGACGGCGCTTGTCGTTTGCGGGACAACGGGCGAGGCGTCGACGTTGACGCCCGGAGAGCAGGGCGAGCTCATCCGCATCGCGGTTGCCGTGTCACGCGGTCGTGTACCGGTCATCGCCGGAGCGGGCTCGAACGCGACGGATCATGCGATTGCCTCGGCCAAAGATGCGGAAGCGATCGGCGCCGACGCGGTGTTGTCCGTCGTGCCTTATTACAACAAACCGACACAGGCGGGCCTTTACGCCCATTTCCGTGAGATTGCCGCCTCGACCGGATTGCCGGTCTTCCTCTACGACGTTCCGTCGCGAACGGCATGCAGCCTTGCCGATGCCACGATCGCGCGACTTGCCGAACTGCCGCGGATTATCGGCCTCAAGGATGCCAGCGGCGACGTGACACGGCCGTCGCGCTTGCGTCCCTTGGTGGGACCGGACTTCCGGCTGCTGTCGGGTGACGATGCGCTCGGCTTGGCATTCCTGGCGCAGGGCGGCGACGGGTGCATTTCGGTCACATCAAATGTCGTGCCCGGACTGTGCCGGAGCATGTTCCTGGCATGGCGACAGGGATCGGCAGCGAGAGCGCAACGCCTCGCACGCCCGATCGGGCAACTGACCGCCGCGCTGTTTTGCGAGACAAATCCCGTTGCGCTCAAATACACGCTTAGTCTATTTGGGTTGATGTCGCCCAGGGTTCGCCTGCCACTCGTGGAACTGAGTGATCAATACAAGCCGGGAATCGCTGTCATCCTGGCCGAACTATGCGACACGTATCCGGAGGCGATGATCGGGAGGATTGGCGGTCCCATCCGTGCCAGCCGCCGTGCTATGGTGGGCTAAGCCGCCATTTCATCGCAGTTTTGTGACAAACGGCTTGTGAATGCGGCTATCCCGGGCGACCGGGCGAAGTGCTTGCGGGTAGATTCATGACCGGTCACATGCTGGCCGTCGTCATGTCGATTGCCGGCGGCGGATCATCGCTGGAGCGGGAATGAAGAGCGTATATCTGGACCTGACTTCGATATTGAACCGGGCGCTCGAACGCGCGTCGGAGAATCTTTCGTTCAATAAGCTGCTCGTTCAAATCGGTGTCGATCCCAGCAACGTCACGTTCGACGCAATCGTCCAGCGGCTGGTCGACATCGTCGTGGCCAACATCAATGTTGCCAGCATGTGCGCCCTGGTCGGCGCGGGCTTTTATGCGGCGACGATGCTGATGCGAACCATGGTGCCGCTGCGCGTTTTTGGCATCATCAGCGCCTTGTTCTTCATGGCTTATGGGGCGTTTGCGGGAGCGATCTCGACCTTTTTGATGTATCTGCTCTTGCTGCCCATCAACAGTTGGCGCCTCTATCAGATGCGCAATCTGGTCAAGCGAGCGCGCATCGCCGCACAGGGCGATCTGTCCATGGATTGGCTCAAGCCGTTCATGAACCAGCGCAACTACCGCCAAGGCGACGTGCTGTTTCGCAAAGGCCAGCCGGCCAACGAGATGTACCTTACGGTAAGCGGGAAATTTCTCGTGACCGAAATCGGCGTCGAACTGCCGGCCGGGCGCCTTATGGGGGAGCTTGGTTTCATCACACCCAACAACAAAAGGACGCAAACCGTCGAATGTATCGAGAACGGGGAGGTGCTGACCATCACCTACGACCGGCTGCTCGAAATCTACTTCGAGAACCCGGAATTCGGCTATTACTTTCTCCGTCTCGCCAGCGATCGCCTGATTCAGAACATTGCGCGTCTTGAAGGAATCATCGAGCAGAACAAAGCCCAGCTGCAAGCTGCGCCGCAAGAGACCCATCGCGAGGTCGAGTCCAAGGTCTGATCGTCGCCCTGCAACCAAACCGATTGCAGGGCGGGTTCATTGCGGCTGGGCGTCCCGTTGAATCGGCTCCGCCTGGCCCGTGCCGACATCAAGTGTCTTTTCCGCCGGCGGCTCGATCCTGTTCCACCAGCCGCCGCCAAGCGCCTGGAATAACGCGGCGGTGTCGGCGAGCCGCGCCGCTTGCGCCTGCACCACCTGGATGCTCGCCTGCAGATAAGTCTGTTCCGCCGTGAGCTGCAGCAGCACATTGGTCTGGCCTTTGTCCAATTGCTGTTGCGCCAGATCGAAACTTTTCTTGGCAGCACGCTCGAAGTCGCGCGCGGCGCGCAGCGCATCGGCATCGTTTTGCAGCGCGCGCAGCGCATCGGCGACGTTCTGTACTGCGCCGATCACCGTGCCGCGATAGGTCCACGCCGCGGCCTGGTAGGTGTCGCGCGCGCCTTCGAGCTGGTGCAGCAACGTGCCGGCGTCGAATATCGTTTGCGTGGCGTTGCCGGCGAGCTCCCAGGCGAGACTCTGCGGCGAGATCAAGGCGGCAAACACCGTGTTGGAGTAGCCGCCGTTGGCGCTGATGGTGAAGTTAGGCAGCGTGTTGGCGGTGGCGACGCCGACCTGGGCACTGGCGGCATGCAATTGTTCCTCCGCGGCGCGCACGTCCGGGCGCTGCTCGACCAATTGCGACGGCAGGCTCACCGGCAGATCGACCGGCAAATGCAGGTTGGCGAGCCGGAAGGTCTCGCGCGGTCCTTCGCCCGCATAGGCGCCGGACAGCGCCGCCAAGAGGTCGCGTTGCTGAGCCAGCGCCTTGCGCAGCGGCGGCAAGGTCGACTTGGCTTGCGCTAGCGCCGCTGCCTGCACGGCGACATCGCTGGCGTTGGTATAGCCGGTGTCCAGCCGGCGCTGGAGGATGCCGAGCATTTTGCCATTGATCGCAATCAATTGATCGGTGGCCTCGATCTCGCCGCGCAGCGCGGCCTCGGTGATCGCCGCGACCACCACGTTCGCTGTCAGCGCGAGATAAGCCGCCTCGACTTCGAAGCGTTGCACGTCTGCGAGCGCCTGCAGCGATTCCACCGCGCGCCGATTGAGACCCCAGACGTCGAACGTGTAAGAGACCTGCAGCTGCGCGGTATAGAGATTGTAGATGTTGGCGCCGGACGCCGGCACTGGCGTGAGCGAAGCCGGAGTCTGGTTGCGGGTCGGGTTGAAATTGGCCTGCACCAGCGGAAAGAATTTGCCTTGCTGGGCATAAACCGCCTGCTGCGCGGCGCGCAGCGTCGCCATGGCCGACTGCAGGTTGGGATTGTTGGCGAGCGCTCGTTCGACCAGTGCGTTGAGCGCGGGCGACTTGAACATCGCCCACCATTCCTTGGGGATATCGCGGCCTGCGATGAAGCGCTGGCTCTGGCCGGCGGCGACATCGGCCGAAGACGTCTGCGGGGCGAGCGGCTCGCGCGTGTAGCGGGTGATTTCAGGCGCGGCCGGATGAGCAAAATCCGGTCCGACTGCGCAACTTGCCAAAAGCATAACGGCCGCGAGAGCGGTGGTACCTGCCGACAACCACCTGACCGCCACATACGACATCGGTAACAACGTTGAACAAACGCGCAATGAAGCAACGTCGGGCATTATTCAGGATTTACCCGGTACTGGCTATGTTCGTCCGGCCACACTGTGATTAATTCAGTGCTGAAAATCGGCCGCCATATCGCGCTGCACCGGTCGCACAAATAACGCGGCGATCCATCCATGATAGACTGTCATGAGTCGCACATGCGTCAGCGTTAGGTCTCATTACTGTGATTAATGACAGTAGACCGCGACGCCACGCTCATGGCCATGTCGCGGCACTGCCGACACGTTTGGATGCGGCTTATCGATGGCTCCCCGCATGATATGGCTCCCCGCATGACAACGGACCGGGCGAGAGCGGCGGTCGCCGCCGCGCTCCTTGCCGTTGCCATGGTCGCCTATTGGACCTTGCGTCCGGGCGATACCCCGAAGCCGGGAGCGCCGCGGGCCGCCGCGCAAAATGCCGCGTCCCGCGATCGCGACGGCGTCGACCTGTCGGATTCCCAGCTCGCCTCGGTCAAGGTCGAACAGGTCGAGGAGCGCGAATTCCCGGTCGAGAAAGACGCCGTCGGCAGCATCGGCTTCAACGAGGACATGACGGTCCAGGTGTTCACGCCGTACCAGGGCCGCATCATCGCGCTGTTTGCCGAAATCGGTAACGACGTCATCAAGGGCCAGACGCTGTTCATCATCGACAGCCCCGATCTGCTGCAGGCCGAGTCGACATTGATCGCGGCCGCGGGCGTGTTGGAGCTGAACAGCAAAAATCTGGCACGCCTGCGCGACCTCTACACGACGCGCGCGGTGTCGCAGCACGACGTCGAGCAGGCGACTTCGGACCAGCAAACCGCCGAAGGCAATTTGCAGGCGGCGCGCGACGCGGTGCGCCTGTTCGGCAAAACCGACGCCGAGATCGACAACATCATCGCAAAGCGCAGCGCCGATCCGACGCTGGTGGTGCCGAGCCCGATCACCGGCCGTATCACGGCGCGCCACGGGGCGCCGGGGCTCTACGTGCAGCCGGGCAACGAGCCGGCGCCGTATACGGTCGCCGATATCAAGACCATGTGGATGCTGGCCAACGTCACCGAGACCGACAGCCCGGCGTTCCGCGTCGGACAAGAGGCTCATGTCAAGGTCAGCGCGCTTCCCGGCCGCGTGTTCGACGGCAAGATCGCCGCCATCGCCGCGACGGTCGACCAGAACACTCGCCGCGTTCTGGTGCGTTCGGAAGTCAGCGATCCGCAGCACGAATTGCGCTCGGGCATGTTCGCCGATTTTATCATCGGCGTCGGCGCGCCGGTGCGCTCGCCGGCGGTTGCGCTCGATGGCGTGGTGCGCGAAGGCGATGGCACGATGACCGCATGGGTCACCGCCGATCGCCGCCATTTCACCCGGCGCACGGTCGCGATCGGGCAAGAGCGCGACGGTTACCGGCAGATTCTCGATGGCGTGCAGACGGGCGAGCTGGTCGCCACCGAAGGCGCGCTGTTCCTGAGCAATACGCTTTCCACGGCGTCGCGCTGAAACAATCGGGGCGACGATGCACAAGACTTCGTATTAAGAGGAACCACGTGCTCCGCGGCGTGCTGCAATTCGTCTTGATCCGTCGCCCACTGGTCCTGCTGGGCCTGCTGGTATTCGTCGTTGCCGGCATGTTCGCGTTTTCCAGGCTCAACATCGAAGCCTATCCCAATCCGGCGCCGGTGATCCTGGAGATCACCGCGCAATCGCCCGGCCAGTCGGCCGAGGAGATGGAGCGCTACTTCACCATCCCGATCGAAGTCGGGCTCGCCGCGACGCCCGGCGTCGAGGTCATCCGCTCGACGTCGTTCTACGGGCTGTCGTTCGTCCGCGTCGTGTTCCAATACAACGTCGATTATTATTTCGCGCTGACGCAGACCGCGATCAATCTGCAGCAGAACGTCAACCTGCCGAACAACGTCGTGCCGCAAATCCAGGGCACCAGCCTGGTTGGCGAGATCTACCGTTATCAGCTGGTCGGCCCGCCGCATTTCGGGCTGACCAATCTGCGCACGGTGCAGGATTGGGTATTGCAGCGGCGCCTGCTCACCGTACCCGGCGTCGTGCAGGTCAACACCTGGGGCGGCACCACCAAGGAATACGACGTCGACGTCGATCTGCACAAACTCGACGCCTATAACGTAACCCTGCCGCAGGTAATCACCGCGATCGGCAACGCCAATATCAATGTCGGCGGCCGCACCATCAATTTCGGCCAGCAGTCGGTGAACGTTCGCGGTGTCGGCCTGATGAACGCCGGCGGCGCCGAGGATTTGACCCAAGGCTATCACGTCAAGGACATCGAGAACGTCGCGCTGTTCCAGCAAAACGGCGTGCCGGTCTTCGTCAAAGACGTCGCCAAGGTTTCCATCGGCTACGTGCCGCGGCTCGGCAAGGCCGGCCGCGATCACGAGGACGATGTGGTGGCGGCTATCGTGATCATGAATCGCACGCTGCACACCAACGACGTGGTCGCGCGCGTGCGCGCGGAGATCGCCAAGATCAACAGCGACGGCAGCCTGCCGCCCGGCGTCAAGCTGGTGCCGTTCTACGATCGCACCCAATTGGTCGGCGTCACCACCAGCACGGTGCTGCATAACCTGATTTTCGGCTGCGTGCTGATCTTCTTCATTCAGTGGATTTTTCTCGGCGATCTGCGCAGCGCCATCATCGTCGGCGCCAACATCCCGTTCGCCCTGTTCTTCAGCATCATCATCCTGGTGCTGCGCGGCGAGGATGCCAATCTGCTTTCGGTCGGGGCCATCGATTTCGGCATCATCGTCGATTCTGCAGTGATCGTCGTCGAAAACGTCTACCGGAATTTCCAGGCGCGGCCGCAGGACAGGCAAGCGCTGCTGCGGCAGCTGGCGGAGGGCAAGTGGGGCCGCGATCCGACGCGCGGCAGCGATTTCTCGAGCCTACCGGGCTGGACCGACCGGCTGCGCCTGATCCTGGTCAGCGCCTTGCAGGTCGACCGCGCGGTGCTGTTCTCAACAGCAATCATCGTCGCGGCCTTCATTCCGCTGTTCACCATGCAGGGCGTCGAAGGCCAGATTTTCGGCCCGATGGCGCGGACCTATGCCTACGCTCTGGTGGGCGCGCTGATCGCGACCTTTACGGTCACGCCTTGCCTTGCTTCGCTAATAGTCCCGGAGCGCATCGAGGAAGTCGAAACCATCGTCGTGCGCAGATTACGCGCCGTCTATACGCCGGTGCTGCGCTGGTCGCTGACCAATCGGAAGATCACTGTCGCGATCGGGCTGATCTTTCTTGTCGTGTCGGGGTTTATCGGATCGCGCCTCGGCAGCGAGTTCCTGCCGACGCTCGAAGAGGGCAATCTGTGGATTCGCGCCACTATGCCGCCGACCATATCGTTGGACGCCGGCATGCCGACCGTCAACAAGATCCGCGACATCATCCTGCGGCATCCCGAAGCCATCACCGTGGTGTCGCAGCACGGCCGGCCCGACGACGGCAGCGATGCGGCGGGTTTCTTCAATGCGGAATTCTTCGTGCCGCTCAAGCCGTTCGATCAATGGCCGACCGGCTTGACTAAGGAAAAGCTGATCGACGAGTTGCAAACCGAGTTCGCCAACGAGTTCGTTGGCATCGATTTCAACTTCTCGCAATATATCCAGGACAACGTCGAGGAAGGCTTGTCCGGCGTCAAAGGCGCCAACTCGGCAAAAATCATCGGGCCGGACCTCGCGACCTTGGAGCGGATCGCCAAGGCCGCCACGCACGAAATGGCGCAAGTGCAGGGCATCACCGATCTCGGCGCGTTCTGGGTGCTCGGCCAGCCGAATCTGAATATCCGGGTCGATCGCGCCAAAGCGGCGCGCTACGGGCTCAGCGTCAACGACGTCAACAATGTCGTGCAAGCGGCGCTGGGTGGCGACGTGGCGACCAATCTTTTGGAAGCCGACCGCCAATTCGGCGTCGTGGTGCGGCTCGCGCCCGAATTTCGCAAAAACATCGACGACGTGCGCAATCTCAAAATCGGCGTGCCGTCGTCCTCGGGCAACGCCTATATCCCGTTGAGCGAGCTGGCCTCGATCACGCTCGACACCGGCGCGTCCTATATCTTCCGCGAGCGCAACCAGCGCTTTGTGCCGATCAAGTTTTCCGTGCGCGGCCGCGATCTCGCCGGCGCGGTCGAAGACGCGCAGCAGCGCATCGCCGACAACGTCAAGCTGCCGCCCGGCTATCGCATCGAATGGTCCGGCGAGTTCGAATGGCTGCAGGAGGCAAAACTGCGGCTCGCGGCCATTCTGCCGATCACGCTCGTTCTGATCATGATCCTGCTCTACACGCTGTTCAATTCGCTGCGCGATACGTTCCTGGCGCTGCTCGGCCTGCCGTTTGCGATTTCCGGCGGCATACTGGCGCTCTTCGTCAGCGGGCTGGATTTCAGCGTCTCGGCGGCGATCGGGTTCATTTCGCTGCTGGGTGTCTCGGTGATGAGCGGTATTCTGATCATCAACGGCTATTACCGCGTCGCCGCCGACGGCATGGCGCCGGTCGAAGCCATGTTCCAAGCGGTGCAGCAGCAGATGCGGCCGATCCTGATGATGACGCTGTCGGCCTGCATCGGCCTATTGCCGGCCGCGATCTCGACCGGCATCGGCAGTCAGGTGCAGCGGCCGCTGGCGACCGTCATCGTCGGCGGCATGCTGATCGGGCCGATTCTGCTGCTTGTGGTCGTGCCGGCGTTGCAGACCATCGTGCTGAGCTGGGAACGGCGGGAACCGTCCGCGGCGGCGCCGGATGTAGTGTAGAAACATGCCAGCTTATGTATTTGCTGGCACACTTCTTGTATATTTGTGCTCGACATCGAGGAGCGAAAGGTGAGTCTCAAAATGAGTCTCCCCGAAACTCAAGTGCCGAATGGACAGGTGCCGAACGCCAAGGTTCCGGCGTGGCAGCAATTCGCCGGTCTGACATTGCGGTCGATTTTTCTGATTGCGCTCGCGGTTTTGACGTTTCGCGTGGCGCTGCCGCAAAGCGAAACGATCGCAACGGCTTACGATACGCCCAATGACCTCATTCGGCTGGCTTTGGGCTTTGCCGTCTGTGGCTGGCTGGTGTTTGAGCTGTTTCGGCTGCCGCGCGACGCCGGCGGCTACCGCAGCTGGCTCTATATCGGCGCTGCCGGCGTGCCGTTCGCTTTGGTCTGTCTTTATTACGCTTGGTGACTTTTCCTGGTGACTGGGACTCACGGCTCGATCAGGCGGCCAGTTGCCGCTTTCAGCACCGCCTCGGTGCGAGTCGCGGCGCCGAGCTTGCCGCGCGCATTGTCGATGTGGAAATCGACCGTCCGCTTGGTCAGGTCGAGGATTTTGGCGATTTCCGCCGAGGTCTTGCCGCGCGCCGCCCAGGTTAGAACCTCCACCTCGCGCTCGTTGAGCGCGATTGCCTTCGGCCATAGCCCGGTGCGGGCGACGCCGGCGAGCCGCGCGGCGATGATGGCGGCGAGCATGTCGAAATCGATCGGCTTGGTCACATAGTCGTCGGCGCCCAATTGCCGGCCCTTCAACTCGTTGTCGCGGTCGGTCAGCGCGGTCAGGAAAACGAACGGCATTTTCGAAAACCGCGGCGCCAGCGCGATCAGGCTTTCCAAAAGCTCGAAGCCCGACAGCGCCGGCATGCTGATGTCGGAGAGCACCAGGTCGGGCATGGTGCGCAAAATGGCGGCAAGTCCTTCGCGGCCGTCATGGGCGAGGGTGACCTCATAGCCGCGGTCGAGGAGCTCCTCGGCGATCAGCGCCGCGGTCTCGCGGTCGTCCTCGATGCAGAGAATTTTGATCGGCGTCTCGGCCATGCCAACCATAATGCCCGAATCCGCGTTCACGGCGGCAAACAACTACACTATAATTCCGTCAAGTCTAAGGAGCCTGTTGTTTGCCGATCCATATTTTTCCCATGCGGTGCGGACGCTTGGCGGGGCGGCCGCAGTCTATTCGCCATCACCTCGCCGGGGTGTTTCTGGTATTTTTTCTTCTGATCTGCGTGCTGGGGTCGTTCAGCATCTGGCGGCTGAGCAATTTCAACCGGCTGTCCGCGGACGTCGCCGAAATCTGGCTGCCGACCACGCGCGTGCTCGGCGACCTCAACAATTTCACCTCGGACTTCCGCGCCATCGAAGGCAGCAATCTGTTATCGACGGAGCCGGCCGGGATCGCCGCGACCGAAACCGACATGGCGGAGCTCGACCGCTCGATTGCGCAAGCCGAGCGCAGCTTTGAGAAGATCGCGCACGATCCAGCCGAAAACGATCTGTACGACCGGTTCAAGGCGCACTGGACCGACTATCGCAAGGTCGTCAACCAGATGCTGGTGCTGTCGCGCGGCAACCGCAAGGCCGAAGCACTGGCGATCTACGGCGGCACCTCGCGCGTCGCCTATAACGCCGCCAGCGACACGCTCGGCCAGCTCACCGATCAGGCGGTCGCCAGCGCGCAGGTTGCCAGCGATCGTCTCGCGGTGGCGTACCGCCAGGCGTTCTGGCTCATTCTCCTCGCCGTGGTGATCGCCGGCGTGATGGTGGTGGCCGCGCTGGTTCATATCAGCCGCTCCATCTCCGGCCCGCTGCTGCAACTCGCCGACCGCATGCGGAGGCTTGCCGCCAACGACACCGATATCGATGTTCCGGAAACCGGGCGGCTCGACGAGATCGGCGAGATGGCGCAGGCCACCGTGGTGTTCCGCAACAACGCCATCGCGCTGATGGAGAGCCAGCGCATGCTGGCGCGCCAGGCGGCGTTGCTGGCCGAGCAATTGGCGCAGGAGCAGCGGCTGGCGCTGTTGCAGCGCAATTTCGTCTCCATGGCGTCGCACGAATTCCGCACGCCGATGACCGTCATCGACGGCCACGCCCGGCGACTGGTCAAAATGAAAGACAGCATGAGTCCCGCCGAGATCGGCGAACGCGCCGGCAAGGTGCGCAGTGCCGTGCTGCGCATGACGCAACTGATCGAAAATCTGCTCAACTCCTCGCGCCTGATCGACGGCGGCGTCGGGGGTAGCGGCGGCGGCGGCCAGTATTTTCATCCGGCCGAGATGGATATGGCGGCCTTGCTGCAAGAGGTCTGCCAGTTGCATCGCGAGATGGTGCCGGGCGCGCACATCGCCGAGCGCATCGCTGCGGCGCCGATGCCGATGGCCGGCGATGCAAAACTGCTGTTTCAGGTTTTTAGCAATGTTCTGTCCAACGCCATCAAGTACTCGCCGGACGGCGGTGTCATCGCAGTGGATGCCGCACTGGCAAACGACGAGGTCGTCGTCACAATCGCCGACCACGGCATCGGCATTCCCGCGGGCGACCTCGATCGGCTGTTCGAGCGCTATCACCGCGGCAGCAACGTCTCAGGGATCGTCGGCACCGGTGTCGGCCTCTACCTGGTCAAAATGGTGGTCGACATGCATGGCGGTGCCGTTGCGGTCGAGAGCAAAGAAGGCGAGGGCGCGCGGTTCACCATCCGCTTGCCGCGAAAGCCCGCTGCGGCAGCGGAGCCGGCGGCGATCGCGGAAGCACCGTCGATTGCCGATCCGCCCGATGTCTTGCAATCTGACCTGTCGCGCGCCAGCGAATGAGGCGAACCCCATGCTGAAAATCCTTGCACTTGCCGTCCTGGCCGCTGCCGTGTCGGCACCGGCCGCGCGCGCCGGCGAAATGAGCCCGGCAAGCGGCCTCGTCGTCCGCGTCGACTGGCAGGCGCCTGAGCAACTGCCGCCGCGGTACCGTAACCACTGCACGTTCGAGAATTTTACCAGCCGGCCCTATTGCTCGAACCATTGCGGCATCGACTATCAATTTTATTACTGCTCGGAAGCGTCCTTCGGCTGCTGCCATCTCGGCCACGGCTATTGCGACTGGAACGGCATGTTGCGCTGCCATCCGTGACGCGCTGATCGTGAAATAGGTTTGTTTGGCCGGGAAATTCGCCGTTCCGGCGCCGTCTTCGGGATGCTTTCCAAACCGTTGCGCTTTTCATTGCGAATTGTCGGAAAAACGCCGCGAGGAATCGCCGAGTCTTCACGACGCGACTTCACGTAATTTTCAGATTTAGAAACTTAGGTGGAGGGCACCACCGCGCGTTTGAGGGCGCGCCGGTCACGCACCGTTGATCGACCCTTGCCGCGAGATGTTCGCGGGCGTGATCGGGCAACAGATTCGGGGCTACGCCAATGGCAAATTTCAGTCGCCTGTTTCGCAATGCGCTAGAGCAAATGGGACGTTTCCGCCGCAACGAGGGCGGTACCATGGCGCTGTTCGTCGCGCTGTCGTCCATTCCGATCATCTTTTCGGTCGGCGCCGGCATCGACTACTCGACCGCCAATATGGCCAAGAGCAAGCTCGACGCGGTGGCCGATGCGGCCGCGCTGTCGGCAGTGGACCACAACGCGATTTCCGGCACCGCGGACGATGCCAAGACCACGGCGACGACCATCTTCAACGCCGAGGCCATCAACCTCAAGAACGTCGCGATCGGTACCGTGACCGTCAACGTGACCGACGCCAATGGCGGCCGCACCGCGGTGGTTTCCTATACCGCGACCAAGACCAACACGTTCATGGGATTGATGGGCATCCCGAGCACCACGATCAGCGGCAGCGCGAGCTCCGCGGCGGGGCTATCGGTGAACATCAATTTCTATCTGCTGCTCGACAATTCGCCGTCGATGAACATCGCCGCGACCACGGCCGGCATCCAGAAAATGGTGGCCAATACCTCGGCGCAAGGCGGCTGCGCCTTCGCCTGCCATGAATCCGATCCGTCCGCGGACAATCTTGGCAATCCCAATGGCGAGGACAACTATACGCTCGCCAAGAATCTGGGCGTGGTCACACGCATGCAAAATCTGGCCAGCGCCACGCAATCGCTGATGAGTACGGCGGCGGCGACGGAGGGCTCGAATACCTCGCAATATCAGATGGCGATCTACACCTTCGCCAATAACGGGCTGAACACCGTCCAGGCGCTGACGTCGAATATGACGACGGCGCAGACGGCGGCGGGCACCATCAACGTGCTGCAGGTCTACAAGAACAATTGGCTCACCAGCAGCAACAACAACAGCGACATGGATACCAATTTCGAAACCGCGATGTCGCAAATCAACGCCATCATGCCCAATCCGGGCCTGGGCACGCCGGTCTCGACGCCGCAGGAGGTGCTGTTCATCGTCTCCGACGGCGTCGACGACGAAGCCTCGACGACCTGCTCGCAGACGCTGAGCGGCAGCAACCGCTGCCAGCAGCCGTTCAACACGGCGTGGTGCACGACGGTCAAGAATCGCGGCATCCAGATCGCGGTGCTGTACACCGAGTACCTGCCGCTGCCGACCAATTCCTGGTACAACAGCTGGATCTCGCCGTTCCAGAACCAGATCAGTCCGAACCTGCAAAGCTGCGCGTCGACCGGCATGTTCTTCACCGTGACCACCGACGGCGACATCACCGCGGCGATGCAGGCGCTGTTCGCGCAAGCCATCTCGACGGCGCGCCTGACGCGGTGAGCGGGCGCGGCGGCGGCAACGACGTCGGCGCCCCGAATACGCGCATCCTACCGCGAGCCCCTGCGGGCCGACGCCGATGACTGCGACTTCGCAGGCATTGGATCGTCTCGCAGCCATCGACCTGGTCCGGCCGTGGCGAGGCTGGAATTGCACCGAGATCTGTGGCGATGTTACCGCGCGTGCCAAACGCAGCGCGGTACTCGGTCAATGCCGGGTCGATATGGCGGCGGGGAGGAATGGGTGGCCCGACGGAACTCTGCCAGCCTGCGGCATTTGCTCATGCTGGTCGCGGTGGCTTCATGCGCCGCTGCCGGCGCATTCGGGCAGGACGCCGAGACGTTTTACAAAACGCACACCCTAACCTTGGGCTCGCCGAACAGCCCGGGCGGCGGCTACGATATTTATCTTCGTGTCCTGGCACGCCATATCGCCCGTTACATCCCGGGCAATCCGAGTGTCATCGTCCAGAACGTTCCGGCGGCCGGCGGCATGGCGCTCGCCAACCAGATCTACAATACGGTGCCGAAGGACGGATCCTATTTCGGCATGGTGCGCGGCACCGCGATTCAGGAAGAGGTCTACAAATCGCCTCAGGTGCAATTTCGCGGCCGCGACTTTGCCTGGATCGGCAACATGAACGGCGATCACGACGCCTGCATCGTTTCGGCCGGCAGCGGGGTCACGGCAATCGACGACCTTTACAAGCGCGAGGTTATCGCCGGCGCGTCGGGCGCCGGCGCCCAGTCCTATTCGTTCCCGGTGGTTTATCGCGAGCTGCTCGGCATGAAGTTCAAGGTGATCGCCGGCTATCCGGGCACGCCGGAACGCCTGCTGGCGCTGGAGCGCGGCGAGATCACGGGCGCCTGCGGCATCAGCCTGTCGCTGTTCCGCTCCCAGTTCAGCCGACTGGCCGCCGACGGCAAGATTCGTCTCATCGCGCAGGGCGCGGTGCGCAAGGATGAGCGCTATCCCGACGTTCCCAATATCCTCGACCAGGCCAAGTCGCCGGACATTCGTCAGGCGCTGGAGTTCCTCTATCTGCCGCTCGCGCTTGGGCGTTCGCTGGCGGCGCCGCCCGGGACGCCGCCGGACAGGCTCGCGGTATTACGCAATGCCACCCAGGCGGTCATGAAGGACGCCGATTTCCTCGCGGAAGCGGCAAAGCTCGATATCGACATCGAACCGATGGGCGCGGACGAAACCAAAACCATGGTCGACCGCCTGTTCGCGACCCCGCCGGCGGCGGTCGCGCGCATCGAGGCCGCGCTCGCGCAATAGGAATTAAGAATTAAGGCGCCAACCGCCGACGCGCCGGTCATGGACCTTACAGGCGGCCTCGTCTAAAATTTCGCCGGCGCAAGGAGATCGATGATGCTGCAGGACCACCACCATGGCGGCCGTTTCGTCTGGCCGAACCAGGCCAAGGTTGCGGTCACGCTCACCTTCGATTTCCAGGGCGGCGAGGACGTCCGCCCGTTGCCCGACGGGACGCGCGACCACGAGGAATACACCCAGTGCGAATACGGCCCGCACACCGCGATCTGGCGCATCCTGCGCATTCTCAAGGAAGAGAACGTGAAGGCGACGTTCCTGACCTGTGGCGCCATCGCCGAGCGTTTCCCCGACGCGGTCAAGGCGATCGTCGCCCAGGGGCACGAGATCGCCGGCCACGGCTATCATCACGAAGTGGCGCGCAATCTGACGCAGGATCAGGAGCGCGAAGTGATGCGCAAGACCGTCGACATGATCCGCACCCGCACCGGGGAGCGGCCTTTTGGCTGGCGCTCGTGCACGCAAAGCCCGAACAGCCTCGAATTACTGATGGAGCACGGCTTCCTCTGGAACAGCAATTCGTTCTCCCACGATCTGCCGTTCCTGTGGCAATCGAACGGCCGCGTCCTGGTCGAGCTGCCGCGGCAGCCGTTCGGCGACGGCCGCACCTATCAGCATCGCCACAACGATGCCGGCAATCCGGCCGACACGCTGGTGATTTGGAAGGGCATGTTCGACGAGTTTCATGACGAGTCGAAGATTGCGCCGACCTACTGCCCGTTCCAGTTCCATCCCTACATTTCGGGGCGCCCCGGCCGCGCCAAGACTTTGCGCACCATCATTGCGCACATGAAAGAGGCCGGCGGCGTCTGGTTTGCCACCGGCAGCGAAGTGGCGCGCTGGTGCCTTGACGAAATTTTCCACGCCGACAGCGCTGCAGCCGCGCCGCGCCGGGCGGCGTCGTAACTCAGGACATCGCGGGTGATCAGATGAAACGCCTTTTGTTGCTGACTGGAATTTTCGCTGCGGCCCTGCACGGCGCTGCCTTGGCGCAAGGGCCGATCCCCGACCCCGTGGCGCCGAATAATTTCGTGGTGACGCCGGCGCCAGGCGGCGGCTCCAATGCGCTCGGCTACGATTCACGCCAGTGGTCGTATTGGCAGACCCAGACCGATCCGCGCGGCAACATGTACGGCTACGACGCCCACGGCAATTATTGGACCTATGAGCGGCGCACCAATAGCTACCGGTATTACGGCACGGAGCCGCGGTGGCAGGCGCGGTGCTACGCCCACTTCTTCGACTTTTGCTGATACTTATATAATGTGCGCGTCGCGTGTGCGCATCACGCGGGTGTAGCTCAATGGTAGAGCAGAAGCCTTCCAAGCTTATGACGAGGGTTCGATTCCCTTCACCCGCTCCAATAATTTCAAAGACTTAGGCGAGCGGCGTGATCGTCAAAAGCTACCGGGCTAACCTAGGCTAACGGTAGGCAAGTCAAATTGGCCGAAATGACGCCCTTCGGGCGCGTTTCCTTGCCCGCCGAAGGCCCGCCGTCGCCGCAGCGGGCCGCGCTGGCGCGCTCGACTTGGCGCTGGGCGGGGATATCGCGCCGAGTGGTTCGCGCGCATGGGCGAGCGGCTTGAGGCCGCCTAACGTTGTGATAAATTGGCTCTGGGGGCGCGCAGCAGAGCTTGCGCACACAGCGCAGCCAACCTCGCGGGAAGACGATATGAAACTCTTCTTTTCCATAGTTGCCTTGGTTTGGATGCTTGCACCAGCATTTGCGGGCGAGGCTCCGCCACCAAGCGACCAAGCAAAGGCTGTTGAAACGCTGGTTTTGAACGCGGCAACAGAGGTCGAAAAAGAAGGCAAAACGGCTGCGTTCACTGAATTCAGAAAGAAGGGCAGCGAATGGCTGCACGGAGATACTTATCTGTATGCCTACGACGCCAAGGGGAATGTTCTATTAAATACCGCCTTCCCACAGCGCGAAGGCACCAACATTGCCGGTCAGATGGACCCCAAGGGTAAGCCTTTTCAGGATGAAATTCTGAAAGTAGCGGCGACCGAGGGATCGGGTTGGGTCAGCTACATGTTTCCCAAGCCTGGACAGACCGAGTCTTCCGCGAAGTGGGCTTATGTGAAGAAGGTGACGTTCGACGGAACTCCGGGCCTGATCGCCTCGGGTTTCTATCCCAAATAAATCCCCGCGCTCGCGGCCTTCAGCGATACTTGCCCGCGTGCGCCGTCGACGGCAGATCAACAAACCGCCGCTGCAATCCGCGCGCGACGCGATAGAGCGCGCCGGGACCGACCTCGGCGCCATTGGCCGCAAGCTCGTCGGCGACGGCTTCGAGGAACGGGACGCGATTTTCAGGCGGCAGTGGCTGCGCGAGCGCCATGACGGTGTTCATCTCGTCGTCATTGAAGGACAGCGGCATGTGACGGTGCTCCCTTTGCGGCTTCGAGCGAAGCGCGTACCATTGATGGAGCAATCGCCTTCGGCCTCGCCTCCGGGCGGGGCCTTTTTTCGGTTCAATACACCGCGACGGCGCGAAGCGCCAAGGGGGCGCAAGCAAGCAACTGGCGCATCTGCGCCAGTTGAACGCCGCGTCGGTAAAGACGGCAAAAAGCGCGCGATGCAGCTTGCGATGCTGTTCCCCGAGCCGGAAAGGGCGGGCGCGGAAAAACGGTCCTGAAACGGGACGCTTTTAGCAAACAGCGCTTGAGTGACGCCCTCGCCGTGCTGCGCTATTCGCGCGAGCTTGCCGAGGCGGTGCGCGACGGCCTCACGAAGCTCGAAGAGCGCGGAAATCAACCTCCCACATGGGGCAGTTCGCAAGCGCACCGGTAAAGACCGGCCCCCTTTTCATTTCTTGCGGTCCTGGGATTGGACGGCGTAGCATTGGATGGAGATTGGCTTGTGGGGCTATTCGTGGACCATTGGTACGACATCTTTTTGAATCACATCACTGATTGGCTGCTCGTACTTTTCAACGGCATTCTTGCTGCTTTTACCGTGCGGCTTTTCTACGCTACGGATAAGCAGGCGACCGAAATGCAAGCGTCCATCAAAGCGGCTGTTGATTCCTCCAAAGCCGCCATTACCAGCAACCAGATTGCGGTCACTAATGCAGAGCAGCAATTGCGAGCTTACGTCACGGCAAAGGACGTTCACTTGACCCTCCACCGTCATCCTTCCCAGGGCGGTGCTTATGGTTTGATTGAGGGGCGGGTTCACACATATGCCTTGGCCGCAATTCTACATAACGGAGGTCAAACGCCAGCAACTAACGTCACCATAAACGTCAGTTGCCAAAAACTTACAAAACTTCTCCCAAATGATTTTACATTTCCCGATTCTGACCAGTTCGGATACGGCGTAATTGGGCCCCAAAGCGAAATGCACACTCCTATCGTTCGCATCCGCGAAAGCGATATTGAGCCGATTGACGTCGCCTCCGATTGGTATTTGTGGGGATGGATTGAGTATGACGATATTTTCAAAGGAACAAGTCGACACCGGACAGAATTTTGCTTCCTGGTAGATCGAAAGCGCTTGGTTCCGACCAATGATTTTTGGATGGGCTTTATTCCCTATAGCCGGTTCAATGCAGTTGATGGCGGCTGTCTGCGGCCCATTGAGCCGCACATAAACCGCAGCGGCTAAAAGCCGGGGCCAATCGCGGCATCAGCGACGAGAGCATGTTGGCGGTGCGGGGTTTCGGAGTTTTCGCAGATTTTGGAATTTTATTTCCCGACGTAGAACGAAATTCCAGGGGCCCTCGCCAATCCTCGGCGTCTAAACTTTCATTCAGGGCGCGCCGCGACTATCGGGCCTCGGCTCTTTAGGGACTGCCCCCCCCGGCCTTGCACGACGCCAGGGGCGCCATCCGGGGATTGGCTGCCGGCTGCGGGCTATCCTCGCGGGCGACGCGTGTGCGGCCGCGTGTGGCCGATTGCTCAATTGACGTTGCGCCTGGGCAGCTGCGGCAAGTCGAGGACCTTTGCTTTTTCGGAGGCGACCACCTCGTTCAATGCGGCGACCACCGAATCGAGCTTGGCGGTTTCGAGGCGCATCTGCCGCAGCTCGCGGTCAAGGCGCGCGCGCTCGCGCTCGACAACGTCGCCGAGCGTTTCGCCGAGCGCGTTACCGACGATTTCGGTCACCGCAGCGAGCGTCGTCGCGCGTTCCGTCGCCAGCCTGGCGGCCAACCAATCTTCCCAACGCTGCCAATGCGCCGCGTCGGTCTGCGCCGTGTTGGCCGGCGTCGTATCGAGCCGCCGCCTTGTGGGCTCGGGCAGGTCGAGCGGACCCGGGTCGTAGCCCCTTCGGCGCGTCGGCGGCTGCGGCGCCGAGTATGCCTCGACCGGCACCGCGAGCAATTCGTGCGCTGTTTTCATGATCTCTTCGCGCTCGGCAGGACTAAATTTGCTCACCATGCTGCTCCTGTAACTTGCGCGACCGCGCCGGGTTGAGCGGCCCAAGCGGCGTTGCCACGGATTTTGAGGATCGTCAGGTCTTGCTGAAAAGCGGCAAAGCTCGGCGACGCCGCGACGCCGCTGTTGTCGACTATCGGCAGTGGTGTGGCGTTCTCAAAATGCACGACTGCCTCGGTCGACGCCTCGACCGTAACTGCGCCGTCATAGCCAGTCGCCAAGCCCTGCGGCACAATCGCGATCACGCTGCCAGCGCTGAGCATTGAGCTGCTCATGATGGCGTTGGTCAGTTTTGGTGATGCCAGCGCGCGGATTTTCACGGCCAGCGCCGGCGTCGTGACGATCACCATGTCGTCTGGATTGATGCCGGCGCTTCCGATAGCGCCCGCGAGCAATGCCAAGTCGTCGGCAACACCGGCAGCGCCGGTGGTGGCGGCGCTCGCCATCGGCACCACACCGTTGAGGATACCGGCCGGCGCGGTCGCGGTGGCGGCATTGGCGCTGAACAGCGCAGCATCGAGACTTTGCTCGGCGCTCAGGGCAAGCGCACCGCTGATAATGGCTTCCGCGTTGCTTGCGGACGCTTCCGACATCTCGCGTGTCAACGCGGAAAGGATCAGTAATTTGCGCGTCGGGCCCAACGTGGTCGCACTGATAGTTAAATCGACGACACTGCCGGGATCGCCTTCAGCAACGAACGGCGTCGGCACCACCCTGCCGGCGAGTCCGATGAACGGAATTTTGATTGATTGCAAGCCGGCTAAGTCGAGCGTCGTTGCCATGGCGAGCAACCGAGCCGAGGCTGCGGTTGGCGCCAACATCGGAAGAACTCGCGTTGACGACAACGAAAGGCCCGTGGTGTTCGTGGTCGAGGCCGGGTCGGACACTGCTTTGAGGATCAGCTCGGCGCGGGTGTCGTCTGCCCAGGTCTTCATCACGGACGCCGGCGACGCGCCGCGCTTACTGCCGAGCGCTATTGCGGTGCAGGCTCTCGTGAATGAGCGCCGCTGGTCGGCGGCGAGGCGGCCCGGATCGGGGCGAAGGGAAATTCCTTGGGGCTGTGTCATAGGCGCCAAGCTGCCACGTTTCGGGCCGCCTCGATGTCACACGTGACGTTGACGTAATTTATTTGCCGTGTCGGCCAGCAGCGCGCTGATCGCGCGCGCAACACAGCGCGGATCAGTCGCGTCGGCGTCGCGAAGCCAACCGATCTGCACCAGCATATCGAGCGTGTCGGCGTTGACCTCGACGCGGTACATCGCGCCGCCGTACCGCCTGCGTTCACGGCACCGGCGCTGCCGGTCGCGGTCGGCGGCGCGGCGGCGCTCGGCGGGCCGGTCGAGCATCACGCTGCCCCTTCCCTGGGGCGTTGGACTTCCAACGGCTTCCAACGCCGTTGGCACTTCCAACGCCAGGAGGGGGTATGGGGGAGTGTATGACACCTCGCGTTGGAAGGGCGTTGGAAGGGCGTTGGAAGGGCGTTGGAAGGGCGGGTTATCATGGCCCCGACACCAGCCGTTGCCGTTGCTTCGACTTCGGACCCTCGGTCACCACCTGAATTTTTTTCGCACTGAAAAGCCTGCGCATCGCTGCGGCCAGCGCCTTGTCCTCGATGCCTTCGGCTTCGGCTTCGAGCGCGAAAAGTTTCGGGGCGTAGATTGGCGATGGCTTTGCCGACACGTCACGCCCCTCGGCCTCGAACCGCTGCAATAGCTTCAGGAACACGTCGTTGGCGTGTTGCTCGGCCGCCAGCTTGTCCAATGACCCGACGCTCGGCACCACCTTGTAGACGCCGCTTTCCCACCGCAGTGCAACGTTGTGACTGATCGGTCCATAGTTCGATTTCTTAAATTGCAGCATGCGCAAGTTGGGGTCGGGTTCTTCATCCTTGCTGGTCTTCACCGTGGTGAGGTAGGCGCGTGATCTGACGCTGTTGTGCCATCCGGTCGAGCCGGACAGCCCGCTGCCGCTGTTGATGCCGGTCAGGCTCGGGTGGCTGTTGGCGATGACATAGCCACCGGACGCTATTGCCAGCCGTCGCAGCAAGCCGACAAATTGCCGGACCTCGGCGCGGCTGTTTTCATCGCCGACAAAAACGTCGGCGGTGGTGTCGATGCCGATCAGCATCGGCTTTATTTCGCTCGCGGCCTTCATCAGGCGCAGGAACAACGACGTTGGCTTCACCAAGCCGGTGCGGTCGGCGAGGCCGAGCACGGCGTCCTCACCGACCAGGGTGAGCAGATGAAACTTGCCCTTGAGGTCGGAAAACTCCGCGCCGTAATGCCGCAAGATGTCGGCGAGGCGGCGGTAGATTTCGTCGGCATCGTCCTCGGCACCGACGTAGAGAAACGCCCCCGGCTCCGGCAACATCCCGAGCCAGTCGTGGTTCAGGATATGGGCGACGCCGAGTTGCAACAGCAGCAGAGTTTTCCCGGCCGCGCCTTCACCAGAAACCAACGCCACGTTTCGGAGCGGAAACCGTTCATATACGCCCCATTGACGCGGGGGCGCACCGTCAATGCGCCACGTCGACATATCGACGAACGGCAGCGGATCGACTTCGTCGCCGCCGTTGAGCTTGTGCGCCTTGTCGTGGCGGGCGCGCACGCCTTCGTCGCCTTCGTTGCAGAGGGTATCGTTGATGTCGGGCGCCGCCTTGGTCATGGGACGACTCCCTCGATGCGGACTTCGAATCCTCGCTTGAGCAGGGCGGTGGCGAGTTCGCGTGCGTAGTCCGCGCCGGTGTCGTCGTGCGCGTATACGGTGACGCATTCGATGTAGCTCGGCACCACCTTGGCCAGCGCGGGCATGCGGGTGGACGCGCCGGCCGCCCATGCGCCAAGCCCGGTCGCCTGATGCACCGCCAAGGCGTCCTCGATGCCTTCGGTTATCGCCATGCCCATGAGGTCATTCGGCGGTGCGATGACGATTGGCTGCTTCGCGGAGGGGCCGAGCATGATCTTTGCCCGGCTCGCAATCTTCTGACCCGCCGTGGTCAATCTGGTGAGGTGAATTCCGCTGATGCTCTCCGGCGCGGCGAGAACACCCGGCGCGATTTCCTGCGGCAGACCGAAGGCGGCGATCATCGCTGGCGGGTGCGCTTGGTGCTGCGACAGGTAGCCAAGTGTCGCGGGAAAATGCGTGACCCCGCGCCAGAACAGGTAACGCTCCGCGAGAGTGCCGTTGATAGGCTTGCGCCTGCTCCACAAGGTGGTCGCTAATTGCCGATGCCGGCGCTCTTGCGCGGCCGCGATGCGTTGTAGATCGGCAAGGACTGAAGTGTCGGCGGTGAGTTTCTGGCGGTCTTCGCTCATAAGGAGTTCGACAGCGCCGGCGAAGGAGCAGCCGTCGAGATGCTGCACCAGTTTGATCACGTCGCCACCAACGCGGCACCCGCGACATATCCATAGGTTTTTGCTCGGGTCGACGTTGAAGCGGTCGTCCCCGCCGCAGTGCGGACAAGGACCGCTGAGTTGCTTATGATTTTGGTTCAGGTTAACGCCGCGCCGCGCGACTTCGGCCTCGATACGCACGGCGCGGGCGCGGTCTATCCAGGCGTCGCGGGTGCGGTCGATCATGCGACACCTCGACGCTTATTAGCCTTGAGGCGTTTCTTTCGCCGTGCCTGCGCCGCTGCATTGCAGATGCGGCAATTGAGCCTCACGCGATGCGTGCTGCGATAACCGTACTTAGAAAGATCATGGCCGTGACGACATCGCCCCGCCGCAGGCGGTGGCGGAACAAACAAAATTTTCTGTTCGTCCGGATTCGGAACGTTGAAATTGGTTCGGCCGATGCGACGCGCCGCCGCGTCATAGGCTTGGGCTGCTTGCGCGGGCGTCGCGTAAACGCCCAGATATTTCCAGCGGCCTTTCAGATAAATTCTCGCGCGGAATTTCCCCGTGTGGTGGACATCGATGCCCCGGAATTCGAATTTACTGGTCGTCGTCGTAACCATCATCAGCCGTGTCCTCCGCGCTCGCGGTCGCCATCGTGGAAGCAACGGCTTTTGAAATCCGCGAACAGCGGGTCGGCGACGGCGGCGCGGAGTCGCGCCATAAGTTTTCGGCGGAACGACTCGGCGGTCTTTCTGATCGCGGTCGGCGAGCGTGCCGCCGTCGGCGACAGCGCGGTGACGGACGCCAGCGCCGTCACCAGGGCGACGGCGCGGACGATGGCGTCGGCAAGCTTCTGTTCGAAGCTTTCGTCATAACCAAGCTGGATGCAGGCGGCGGCGGTCATGACGGCACCGGGCTGTTCATCACGCCTCGGCTTCCGCTTTGCGGGCGTGCTTGGCCTTCGCAGCGCCGCGCAATGGGCCGCAGCCATCGACCGGGCGCGAGGCGATCCAGGCGTCGATTTCGGCGCCGGTCCAGGCGCGGGTGTTCGGGCTCAACAACCGACCGCGCGGAAAGCCGTGCAGGTCGATCAGCCGCCGCAGTTGCGGCCACGAGTTCACGATGCCGCGCTCTTTCAAATCGCGGAAACGCAACAGCACTGTCATGGGAGGCACTCCGGTTAGTGAACCGGATGTCCACCTATCCCATTTTTTGCGCGTGGTGGTCCTAATAGTTAGATCAGGGAATTATGAGGACGGTCCGAAGGCCTTGCTCCAGCCCGGCACGGTCGGCATGCCGCCGCAATATTCTTGCCAGATCGCTTCGACCCGCTTGGGCGCCATGTTGATGCCGGCGACGGCCACCGCTTCGGCGACAATAGCGCAGGCTGAGCGGCGGTGCCGCGAGCGGCCGGTCGGGTCGAAATCCGGGAAGCGGTCGACCACGGCGGCGACCGTGAGACAGATAAAGACGTTGCGCAGGATTTTGTTCTTCTTCTTCGGCCCTGACAGCTGATGTCCCATCGCGCCGTGCACGAGTTCAAGCTCGTAGTTTTCCAGGTCAAGCGGCAGCGGTTGGTGGCGAGTGCGCGCGTCCAGGATCAGGTCGCGCAAGACCGCCCGCGCATCCTCGTCGCCGCAACGCGCCAGCAAGATGACGCGCATTCTGGTGTAGGTCGACAGACTCGCCGCAATGCGCATCTGTTCGCGCGCAAAGGCGCGGCTGGCGGCGTCGCTCAGTACCGGCGCGGACCAAGGCGTCGCGCTGCTATGCCAATGCGCGATTTCTCGCCGGGCAAACGCCAGCGCCTCGGCCTCAAGCAGTGTTGCGGGCAGCTTTGTCATGCGCGCGTTTCTTTTTGAGCGGCACGACATTCTCGCGCGGATTTACGATGCCATCAATGAGCGCCGCCAGCTTCGCCAGCGCATCGCGCTTTTCCGTGGCAGTAGGAGTGCCGATCATAGATGCGCTCGACACCGGCCAATGCGTGGCCGAGAACGCGCTCGGCATGCTCGCTCGCGACACCGGCTCGACTCATGAGACTGCGCGCGGTCCTTCTCAAGTCGTGAATCGTCCACGCCTTCATGCCGGATGGCAGCTTGGCGTCGAGCGCAATCTTGCCGGCCGAGAATCCAGTGTACGGCGCGGTGCCGCGAACTGAGGCGAAGACAAACGGATTGCCGGCCAGCCGAGGCCGCTCGGCGATGATCTGCTGCGCCGCCTCGGGCAACAACAGCGTGCCGCCCGTGTCCTTCTCGCGCGGCAGGCGCGGCACCGTCCAGGCGTCACCGTCGAGATCCGCCCACCGCATGCCGGCGACCTTGCGCGAGCGCTGCGCGGTCAAGAGGCACATGCGCACGATGGCGCCGAACGTCGTGCCCTCGCAAGCGTTCCAGATAGCGCGAATCTCGGCGTCGTCGACGACGCGGGCGCGGGCTTGTGCCGTCGGCGATTGCCGTCGCATCCCGCGAACGACGGGCGGATGATAACCGTCGGTTCTGACGCTGTGCCAATTCATCACCGCCCTGATGATCGTCAAACAAAGGTCCGCTTGCCTCTGGCCGTGCTTGTCTTCGATTTGATCGAGCAAGGTGGTGAGGTCGGCGCGGCCGATTGTCACCAGCTCGCGGTCGCGCCAGCGCGGCAGAATGTGACGTGTTCAACAATCGCCGAATTTGCCGCTCCGACACGAGCCGGTCGGCGACGACATGTCGTTGCAGCCAGCTTGCGGTGACGGCGCCGAAGGTTTCTGCCTTCGGCTCGAACGCTGGCAAACCGGCGCGGATACGGCGCAGGACATCGCGCGCTAACTCGCGCGCCGTCGCGATGGTCATGGAGTCGGTCGGGCCGAGCCCGATCCAAATTTGCTTGCGGTCCGCGCGCGCGCCACGACAGCGAACGACTTGCTGCCGGAACTTTGCACCCTGATCCACAAGCCGCGCATTTCCGGATCGGGAAAGCTGTAGCGCGCGGCGCGCGGCCGAAGCGCAAGCACGCCGCGATCAGACAGCGTTCTGCGAGTCGTCATTTTTGCCTCGGGCTAATGTCGGGCTAACAGCCGGCCATTGTAAAACGGGCTAACGAGGGGCTAACTTGGCATAGGTTTTATAGGCCTTTTTGCAATCCGGCAATGCGAGTTTTAGCGGATTTTAGGCTTGGGCTGGGGCCTTCCAAGCTTATGACGAGGGTTCGATTCCCTTCACCCGCTCCAACCTTCGCGCTTGCGGCGCGTCAGTGGCCGTAGAGCCCGCGCAAGGTCTCTTTCTTGCCGTCGTCTGCCAGGTGATGTCGCCGACGCGCCAGTCGTTGCCGGTCTTGACCAGATCGAGCACGACGACGGTTGGCGTATCGGCGTTGCGGAATTTCACCGTCACGCTTGCGGCATTGTTGACCGTATCGGTGACGGCAATATCGAAGGCGGCGATGTCCCAATCCTGCGCATCGACGAACGGATCGCCGTCGAGGTTCGGCGCGTCGTGCCGACGCGCCGCGTTCTTTTGGTCCTTGATCATTAGCGTCGCGAGCGATGGCTCGAAGTAGCGCCGGATATTGGCCTCGGTGTCGAGGCGGATGCCTTTGGCATTCTTGCCTTTGTAGTTGGCGTAGATAGCCGTGACGAAAGCTGAGGCCGCTGGATCGGCGGCGAGCGCCGGCTTGGCGACCGCCATGCAGAAGGCGCCGAGGATTATGGTGCGTCGAGACAGCATCGACCTTGTGTCGGTTGGTCGGCCGGGTGGGTTCACGTGCGGCCGGGGGTAGGCGCCGGGCGAGGGCTTGCGTTGCTTCACGCCAAAGGGCATGTGAAACGCCGCCGACCGGCACCTAGGAGTGTAGCTCAATGGCTAGAGCACCGGTCTCCAAATTCTATTGCTACCGTCGCTCGCCATCCCTATGCATCCCAGAATGCCCCAATTTATCGACACATTTTGTGCGTCCGAGCGTTCCCCATCCGTTTCTTCCCGGCTCGTACCAGCACGTTGGGTAGCAATCTGGGTAGCAAAGTACACGACCTGTTCTGGCCGCGTCCGACCGACCGAGGGTGAAGATGCCCTCGTGCGCGCGCGGGCGTGCCGCGCGCCACGGCGATGGGGCGCGCAGATGAAATCGGCGAGCCACGCACGGCGTGCCCCACCCCAAAAAGTTTCCACGCTTTGACTTATAGAGCGCTCGCTACCCTTCCGGCTCATGTATAGCGCTCGGCGGATAAAAATTGCTCTTTCGAGAGCGCTCCTGACGGCCCCGCAATCGTCCTGCCATGGCCGCTGGATACCCCTACGCATGGGGGGCCTCCGTTGTTTTGGGGAGCCGGCTACCAGCCGTAGCGCCCTGCCTACCCGCCGCCCGGCCTGCCACCCCCTGCCGGCCGCCTGATCCTCGCCGGCCGGCCGGGTCCAGCGGATCGGCCTGACGGCGACACCGGCGCTGCCTGACGCTGGGACATTGCCGGCCGGCGACGGCGCCCGTGTAGCGAAGCGATGCCCGGTCATCGTCGCCGCGCCGCCTGCCAAACGAGACCGAGTTGCGAAGCGATGGCCGCAAGGCCCTTTCGCAGTGCGGGAACGAAACCCGCTTTTCGTGGTTTTGAATACAGTATTGCGTCTTTTCACACATGGCTGGGGCTTATGTCGTCGGGCGACCAAGCGGCCATGTATAGGCTCAACTCCGCGCATTGCATCGACCGTTCTAGGCACGTCAAAAACCCAGACAAAAAAGCCCAGTTGCTTGCGGCCGCCCAAGCGTGGCGGGTGCTCGCGGAGCAAGTGGAAAAGAACCGCGAGATCACTTCGGTCTACGAGACGCCGGAACCCCGCCAACAGGTCGCCCAACAGCAGCAGCAACCGCAGCCCAAGAAGGAATAGGCCGCCTCAGTTGGGCCTCGATGACAAATTCGCGCCGCGTTGATGCGGTCTACCATAGCAAATGACACAGAGCGCACGGCAGAAACGCATCTATAGGGCCGCGTTCGCGCACTTGTCTGTCCACCCATATCTCGGAATTGACATTGCGGCCGCCACTGATGCCGAAGCGGCCGATAAGGCCGTGAAATGGGCACTGAAAAACGCTTCTGCGGTTCTTCCCCAGACTTGGCTACAGGTCACATTGGAGGGGCGCAGCGTTCACAGCGAAAAACTGGAATGGAACAATGCCGCGAGGCCCTAAATGCGCTGCCACCGTGATCTAAAATGATCGTAGCGCAACGATGGCGGTCGCTTCGTATCCGCGTGCGCCGTGTTTGTTTGATGCGGCGGCGATGGGACGTTTGCTTGACCACGCGATGCCGCTTGCGACGGTGGCGCGATGACGTTGCGGCGCCGTGTTGTTTGATGCGTCGTGATGATGCTCGACATGCGGTGACGTTGTCCACGCCACGATGACGTGACGGTGCTGGCGACGACTGCAAGCGCAAGTCCATGCACATAGCGACTGGGTCGTTGATGACGTGATGCGGCGGCTCGGATACGATTTGTCCATGGACGCTTTGACTGCCTTTGGCCTGTTTGCCGTCACCGCCATGCTGATCTGCTACGCCTTGGAGGATCGCAGCCGTTGGTTTGTGGTGGCGTTCGCTGCGGCGTGAGAAACATCTCGACCGCATTGATCGCGGGAGGCTTGTGCGATGGATCAGGACAAGCGCAGATCACCGGCCTATCGCGCACTGTCGCCAGCAGGCTGGCGGTCGAGGCGGCGGTCCAAGCACGAACGGACGCGGGTAAAGGCTGCGGAGCCGCCGTGAGGAGGACTTACTGACGGCTCCGCAGTGGCACGCACTCACAAAAGGTTTTTTGTTTCTATGGTTGCTGTTTACAACGACAGGACCGGCTCGGTCTTGTCTTTCCAAGCCAAAGTGTTGTTTCACGGCGTGTTGCTGCGCTGATCGTTAACGACATCGCGCGCGGGCGTGGCGCGCCGGCCGATGGGGCGCGCGAGTGAAATCGCGGGACCACGCACGGCGCCCGAATTTTTAAAAAACTCTTCCCGGCCACAAAAAAATCGAGCCAAGGTCGCAAAACAATAAATAGGCAAGCGGTAACATCCGGCGGGCGGATCGCAGCTAACGTTCGCGAACTGAGGCGTGCACTTAGGATTTGAGCCTTGGAAGGCAACATAGTCATCTAATCAGCGCGGAGCCGGCCGAATGCTCGCCCCGCGCAGTCGTCTCAGCACGCTAATGGTATGTGAGGGGGCTCGGCGGTTCCGCGTTGTTACCCCCATTGGCGTCGATGTTGTTGTCGCCGTAGCTCAACACTACCCCGCCGGAAGCGGTGTTCCATGCGAAGTTATTTCCCGTAATCGTTGATCGCGTAACGCGAATGATGGCGCCAGTACCCTCCACCAGTAATCCATCTAGGCTATTATTGTCGATTGTGGAGTTACGGACCATGATGTTTAACAGTTCTCCGCCGTTTGATTTGGCGACGATGCCATCCCCTTTATTGTTCGCGCTCACGCTACCGCTGACGGTGACGTTGACGTTGGCCGCGGAGGCAGAAACAAATAGCCCATTCCCTGCATTGTTTATCATCTCGACGTGGTTGAGAACGGTGTTTGGAGTTCCCGAACCCCCTAAAGTGAAAATGTCAATTCCATGCTGCCCGTTATCCGAAATCAGCGTGTTCGACACATAAAGCTGCTGCTGGTTGCCTGCCCCCCAGACGATGCCATCATCTGTAAAATTTCGGATCACGCTATCCCGAACGGTCAAACTATCGCCGGAGATGAACCGGATGCCGGGGACGAAGCCGACGCCGATCCCATTGAGCGATACGCCGCGTATATAGACGTTGCCGCTCTGGGCTTGGACGGTAATTGCCGCAGCAAAGGCTGGCGGTGCTATATAGGACCAGCCTTGGCCCTCGATGCTAATGGGCTGGCCGATGGTAATCGGGCCGTAGCCGGCAGGGTCAAGTGCATCGACTTCACCCCCGGCACTGGTCGCGTCCACTGCGGCTTGGAAATGCCGGCATGGCGCGGCGAAGCTGCACGGATTGCTGTCACTGCCTGCCGCCGAGACGAAGGTGCGCGGAGCCTGAGCTTGTGCGGATACGGCTGGCAGTGTGACGGCGAGCGCAAGCGCCGCAGCAAAGACTATGCATTTCATTGGAAAGCCCCCTGTGGGTTGCCCTAGTGTACGCGTCGCCCCGCCTGCAAGATTAGCTGAAGCCATCTGATTTGCTAGTTGTTTTGTAGAGGCGACGGCGGCGTGTTCGGCGGGAAGTAGCCGACGTCGAATATCGCTTGATCTGAAAGTAGAATGCGCGGGTCGGCAGCCTTGAACGGCATGAATTACACTCAACCGAGAGGCGGACCGCAGGCTGCCTGCCTGGTAGACGCCGAGCCCCGCGCTGCCCGGTTGGGGGCTTCCGCCCTCAGTGGTTCGATACCACAATGCAATTGGGGCGGATTGTCGACCAACCCTCGCGCTCAGCCGTGTTCGGCGGCCGCGGGGTGTCCTTCAATATCTGTCGCGGCACGCTGGGCGGCTTGGCAATGCTCTAAAGGCCGACGTGAAGTAGCAGTTCACAACCGAGGAACACTGCCGAGCTTATAACGAATGCAAATAGCAAAATGCGTACAGGCATTGGCTTGCGCATCGCAACTACGTCCGGCGGCCCTAGCCCGAATGCTACACATACGGTCGCACGGAACAAGTGCCTTACGTCACACAGCATCAACGAGGCGATCCCAGCGCATGCAATCTGGCAGGAGTCGGCGGCGGTTTCCCTCGCCCTCAATCATCCCGGCTGGCTGCGTTCGGCGGTCGTGGAATGTCCTTCAATATCTGCCGCGGCAGGGGTTCTCGGCGCTCCCAGGCGGGCAACACGCATTTTCACCCACTGTGGCATTGCGGTGACAGCCTTAGCCGTCCCGTTCTGTATAGTGTGGGGGCGCTTTGTTGAATTTAACCGGGGAGTGTCATGAAAAAGCTTCTGATGGCTAGTGCGGCAATCGCGGCTCTGATGGTTGCTCCTGCTCTCGCGGCCGATATGGCCGTTAAGGCTCCAGCACCGATGCCACCGCCAGCTCCGAGTTGGACAGGCTTCTATATTGGCGCCAACGGCGGTTATGGCTGGTCGAGCGTCAATGCTTCGGAAACGCCCTTCGGAGCGGTAGGCATTGCGGGCATCACGCCTGTAACGGCCAATGCTCACGAAAACGGCGGAGTGTTTGGCGGCCAGATTGGCTACAATTGGCAAACTGGAACCTGGGTGTGGGGGATCGAGGGCGACTTCGATGGAACCGGCATCAATGGCACCCGGGCGGTAGTCTTTGCCGACCCCTTAGGAGGGGCGGGAGGAACAGCCACCGACGAACTCATGGTACGAGCCGATATCAACTGGCTGGCCAGCATTCGTGGCCGCGTCGGCATGACGGTGGGACCATCTGGGCTCCTCTACTTCACCGGCGGCGGTGCTTGGGAGAACGTCAAGACCACAGCCATGATCAGCACTGATACTGATCCTAACGTCTTCAGTCAGTCGGCGGTAGGCAGTTTCAACAGGACCAGGTCGGGGTTCGTCGTCGGGGGCGGATACGAGCGGATGATAGCCCAAGCGTGGACCGTGCGCGCTGAATTTTTGTATTATAGCTTCAACGGCAACACCAATGCGATTCCCATCGCCGACTGCAGCGGTTGCGGCGTAAATCTGTCCGCCGGCCGTAACAATATCGGCGTGGCTCGGTTGGGCGTGAATTACATGTTCAATTCGTACCACTGACAAAATTCGCGAACACGCCAATAGCAATACCTACAAGGCGCCGGGTCCTACCCCGGCGCTTTCGTTTGGTACTGTCGCTGACAATATGGCGGGTTGTTTGTCCATCTGCAGGGCAACTCGGTGAGGAGGCGCTGTCCGGCCTGTCGCTTCACAAGCTTTGCCGACCGCCATTCCCATTCGTAGCCCCACGCCGCGTATTCAAGGCTCACGCTGCCCGAATGGAGACAAGCCCGACTGCCTTGCACCTAGGCGCTAGGAATCTATTATGTTTTCATGGCAGCAATTCTACTGAAGAAAAAATATCGGTATACCCGGACGTGGATCATCGAAGGTTTTGAGGGAACAACGTGTTTCTTCAAACAGACGTTGCCGGAAACGTTTTTGCCAGACGCACGAATTGTTACGCTCTTGCAGCGGCTCTTATCGCAGCACCTGACGCCAAACGTTATTATGGACGGATCAACTACCCTACGGGACCCGTTTCACAATCCAATTTTTGCAATCCGTCGTGAAATCATAGATGGGGGAATTTCAATTACCGTCGGCGAAAACCCACTCTATGTTGCTACTCGGAGGCATAGGCCATACACAAAGCGACAGAAAAGTTGAAGTACCGAACAATCAGAAGTGCGATGAAGGATTCCTGGCGTTCCTCGATGGACCAGGGCGCGGGGAAGCGGCGGCGCTCGGTCATAGCCGGAGCACTTATTCAGCCGCAATCTTGTAGTGCTCCGGTATTTGAGGAGTTGCCCGACTAATTGCCTTTGCACGCCAGCGAGCGAGCTCTGCCCGCTGTTCCCCATCGGCCACGACTCTGTAGTGGTTGGCGATTAGAACGAACCGCGTTCGCACATTGGTTGACAATGACGGATCGGCTGCAGCCTGCTCATACTCCGCAGCACGCTTTCGCAATTCCCGCATTCGCACAAAATCGTCTAATACCGACATCCAACGCAACCGTGCTGACGCAACCCTACCCAACTGCGCTTGTATGTTACTCGCTGCTCGGCATCGCCGTCTCTCACTGCGCCAGTTATCCCAGAGCCGAGATCGTATTTACGCGGGGTGTGACATCTCTGCCACCACGACACGCGGAAACGAGCCGCCGTCACGCACAGTGAAGCTGGGCGTGACTTTCCTCAACCGACCAGGGCGGCGGGAATCGGCGGGCATATGGTAGTGGGTCAGTCTTTTCCTTGTTTGTCGGGCGCAGGCTCGCGACCCTCGGCCTGCCCAGTCGCGACACGGGCCTCAACCTTTCGCCCGCTGACTGAACCCCAGGGGCGATTAAATTTCGTATCCTCGATAGCGCGTTCCGTTAGCGCACGATGTCTGCTGATCCATCCCGAGGCTTCTTGCTCGGAGCCGAACTTGCCAAAGTATTTGGTGGTGCCACTGGGCCATTTAATTTGCACGCGCCAAAGGTCGCCCTTTTTCACCGACGTTAAAATGGTACTTGCCCCGCCCATGGACACAATTATTGCCACCTTCAATTAGACTGGCAAGCCTTAGGCGGCTGGAAGCGCAGCAGATCGGATTCCGATAGGACGGTCCCGCGGAGTTGCGGCCGGTGCTTAATGCGTCAGTGGATCATCCATGGCTTATCGATGCAGACAAAGCTGATGTAATCGCCGTAGGTGCGATGCACGCTGGTGATATGCGACAGCCGCCGCCAGCGCGCACAATAATCTTGCGCCATCTTCTCATAGACGCCTTCGATCTCCGGCGAGTAGTGGATGATGCTGCCGGTGTCATTGCCGGTGATCCAGGGGCCGGGGCCGGCAAAGCTTGCCAGCACGGTGCCGGTTGTGCCGATACTCAACGCCGCGGCCAGCGCAGCAACGATCAAGGATTCTTGACGCATCCTACCAAGCCTCCCACCTTTGCCAATCTGGAAGTTTAGAGGCTGATGTGAGCAATTGGAAGCGACTGCGCTGTACTCTAGGTCGTCGAATTTGTGATTTCGGGCGACAGGACCGCCTGCGCCTTCACGACCACATTACGGGCGCAGTCAGGGTATCTGAATTGCCCCCGGTCTTCGCTTCTCCTTGGACCTCGCGAAGGTCAGGGCGGCCGTTGGTTAAGTTCCTCTCCGCTGGCGGTCGCCCGCCTCGCGCTCAGTCATCCCGGTTCGCAGAATTCAGCGGCCTCGGAATGTCCTTCAATATCAGCCGCGGCACACTTGGCAGCGTGGCGATGCTACCGCGATGAGGAATGCCTTGTCACGCGTAAGCAGCTTGGCGGATGATCGCCTTCGCGCCGCTGCCAGGGGCAGAGAGACATCAATGATACACGCCGCCGCGCGGGCCGACGGCCGTGGTGCCGCGGTGTCTGACATTGCTTGTTTGCGGCTGTTGCGTCTGGACCTGATTACTTTTCGGCGAACTGGTTGGAGCATGCATGACTAGTGGCATTTTGACCGCCCCCACCTCTATGGCACTCTCGTCGTGCCGGTGGAGGAGCCGTCCACAGCTTCAGCAACGGACTCATGCAGCGCGGCAAAACGAGTGCTGCGACGTTACCGGCTCATCCCGGGCTCTCATAAAAGGACGTTCCCGCGTTCTCGTCAATGACGATGCCTGGGAACCAATCGGCGCCAAGCCATTCGGATTCTGTCCACTGCGGGGGCACGACTGTTCCTGCTGATAACAAGAACCATGCGAGGAAAATGTACCATGTCGGGTTGCCGGTCAGGCCAGGGATGGGCAGCGAAATCGGCATCGCCGCTAGTACTCCGAGCATGGCCAAACAGCCAGAGATAACAAACAGAGCGATATTGGGTGCGTACAGTTTCATGGAAACCTCATGGAGACTCCGCACCGTTTGTATTTTGGCCGTAAAGGGCTCTTTTAATTCGATCGCCCCATTTGACGAAAGTTCGAACGAGTCGTGTGGCCCCGGAACCGAGGTTAGGGCGGTTTGTGTGATGATTGTCTTATCGTGGTCGGCTAGTAAGTGCCGCTCTAGTATTGCGGCTTGTGTCCAGGTCCCAGCAAGATCAAGCAGACCCTGCCGCTCATCTTCGGTTTCGGCACAGGAGGCGGAAATGATCGCCTCTTTGGCGTATAGCCAGAACTCGTCCGTTTTTGACATGGCACCCTCACAGTGCCCCCCAACAGGTTCCATGCCTACAACGTTCTGTGTAATTATTTGCTGCGGTTATGCCCACAAACTTAAGCCAACTGTACCTATTTTTGTTCGGTGCGAAGCCAGAAATTCAATTGCAGGGAAACGTAGATTGCATCGCGTTATACGTGACTACCGTAGCTGTCGCATTGAGGTACTGAGGATGGGAACGCGCATAATGGGTAAAGGCGCGAATGAGCTGCGAAAGGGTTGTAGTCGGTTCGGTGCACGCACCGAGAAACCTTTGGCCCCCAGGGGCTGCCAAGGTGGAGTACTGCTGTACCGCGCTCATGAAGTACCAGCACTCATCATTCGTTTGGCTCCGTGGAAACGAAATATTGTCGCCCACGAATGTCATGGTGCGTTCGAGTCCTTCACAGGATTGTAGCAATTCGTTCGCGCTCCGCGTTCTCGCAGACGAACTGCAAAACAGCAACGCCACGCAAAGGGTACCAACTATTGCTCGCATGATTGGCATCCTTGACCATCCGGCGAGAGCCAACGCGGCGCGCATCCGCTGTTCGGTTCAGACAGGCTTATGCCCATATGTTTGTACAAGTGAATCTTGTTGCGTAGGGCGCGGATCGAAATGCCGAGTACATTGGCAGCGTGAGTTCGGTTCCCACCCCGCCAAGCCAGTGTCTCGCAAATGAGGCCACATTCGACCGCCGCAATGGTGTGGCCGACAAGCTTTCGAACGAGATCAATTTCGTCTGGCGAGAGATCAGCTGAGCGAAGCAAGTCATTCGGCACAGGTGGCGCGTATTGGCGCAGAACATCGGGCATAACCGCCTCCCGTAAAGACCGAGCTTCCAGCTTGAAGCTCGAATCGAGATGCAGCCCCTTACCCGGGCACCAGCGTGCGCCTGGCGTGGTTAACGAAACCTTAAAGTGATCAGGGCGGTAGGAAATCGGCGTTGTTCGGGCATGGCTGAATAGCGGTGCGTCGAAGCACTCTAACGTTCGCGAACTGACCCAGCGCGGTCGCATGCCTCCGAAAACGACCGTTTGCTGCGCTGCCGCGAAATGCAGCGCAGCAACATGCAGGGGGAACAAGACTTTGGCTTGAAAAGACAAGACCGAGCCGGTCCTATCGTTTTAAACAGCAATCATAATAACAAGAAACTTTTTGTAGAGTGCTTTTGTCACTGGCGGAGGCGTTAGCGAGTTCCCAACGGCGGCTCCGCAGCTTTTTGACCGCGTCCATGCGGAGGAACTTTTTGTGAGTGTGTTGTCACTGCGGAGCCGTCAGCAAGTCCTCCCAACGGCGGCTCCGCAGCTTTTACCCGCGTCCGCACGGAAGAGCAGGTTGGCAAGATGTCGGTAGGAGAAAGCGGCATGACCAACGTAGAAGCAATGAATTCAGTCACTGAAAACAAACAACGGCTGGATTGTATTTTCACCAAGGACATGGTCGCACGCATCCCGATGCTGGTGCAGCAGGGCTTGAGTGCCGAAACCATCGCAGCCCGACTTGGCTGCACAGTCGGCACACTCCGGGTGCGCTGCTCACAGGCCAAGATCAGCTTGCGCGTGCCCAAAGTGGTCAACGTGGTGCCGCTGGTGCCAGCGCTCAAGCCGCCAAAGCAGAAGCGGTTCCATGGCTTTGCCCTGCCGACCACACTGCAACTAAGCCGAGTTGCCATGTCCCGGCTGCGCCAACACGCGGAAGCCATCGGCGTGAGCGAAGCCCAGCTTGCCAGTGACCTGCTGGAAGTGATCGCGCGGGACGACCTCTACGATGCCGTCCTCGACAGGGCAAAAGATGCAGCATGACAAAAAACAAAACCAAGTTGGTCCCAGTCGTTATAAGCAGTAATCAAAAAATAAAAAGCTATAGCGACGCCGCGCATTACGGTGCGCGGTTTTCGTAGGGCGCAACTGGTTAACCCCAGTGCCAATCAATGGGAGGTTTCAGTCTTGCGAAGGCTCTTCCTGCCGCAACTCGCGACGGCGGCGCTTCTGGCGTGGTGCCTGAGCTGTGGAGACAGCGCGGCCGAAGTCCGCCTCTCCGGCACGCAAGACCGCCTCGTCTTGCATACGCAAGATGCGAAGATGCCGGAGATCCTCGGCGTTTTGCGGTCGGCCTTCGATCTTGAGGTGAAGCTCAAAGGAGCGACCGCGCGAAGGTTCACCGGCGTGTATGTGGGCTCGGTGCGCCAGGTTTTGTCGCGCATTCTTGCAGGCGACGACTACGTCCTCCACACCGCTAGCGATGGCATAAGCATCCGATTGTTCGGCAAGAGCGCAGCGGACAGCGCTGCGGCGCCATCCAGTTTGCCCCTAGCAGCGCAGACGCGCCTCGTCGCCTTGCGGCAAGGAACACTGAAAAGGCAGAGCGACTAGCAGATACCGGAGTGAGTGTCCGCTCAATCTCATTGAAAAATATGGATGAAACACCTTATGGTGAATCATACTCACGTTTATACTTACATAGCGGCGTAGGGGATTCGCGAAACAACCGGGAGATCAGCCCGGCCCTGCTACCGCCGCCCCCGGCGGCTGGTCGTCCAAAGCGTGATGCCGCTTTAAAACGCTCCTTAGAAGCGACCGCACCATGAAGCCGTCGGATCGTGGCCAACTTCGCGGAGCTGCCGGAATGGCTGCGCTGAATGTGCCACGTCGCTAGCAAACTAACGAACGGGGTGTCGTTCCAGTCCAAAAAATAGTAGGTCGCCGAATGAAGGCTCCGGCTAGCAACCGCCGCTTGTACCGGCCATAATGGTTGGTGCTGGACAGGGGGATACCAATGGGTCGAACATTTCGAGGCTGCGCTGCCGTCGGGGCGGCATTGATGCTTGTTGCCATCGCAGCGCCGCAAGCTAGAGCCGATGTAATCTACTCCTACACAGGTAACACATATCTTCACGTTGACACCGTCGTTGAAATCCCGGGCACATATACCACCAGTGAAAATGTGTCAGCGGAAACTTCGCCCTTAAAAGCGCGCTGGGTGCGAACCTCCTTAACTTTGACGTCCTTGCCGATCCGGATTTTTTATCTTTCGCGTTTTTCGATGGGCGTAGCACCATAACAAATGTGGACAGCGACTTTACAACTTTGGATGTCTCGACCGACTTAAGCGGCAATATAATTTCTTGGAACATTTTAAACCTGATTTCGCTCCAAACCTCTGGCGTCGTCGTTCTGCGACCACAATTTGCCATAGATACCCAAAACTTCTCCGGGGGTGACCAACTCGATGTGGGCAGCATTGTTACATGCATAGATGATTGCGCCCATCGTCCGGAAGACGATGGCTTAGCTTTGTCCGATCCCGGCAGTTGGTCAGAAACCGTGACCGTCCCTGGCCCCATCGCCGGCGCCGGCCTTCCCGGCCTGATCTTTGCGAGCGGTGGCCTTCTCACTTGGTGGCGCAAGAAACGGAAGACTGTGTCCTTGACTACCTGAAATCAATGTCCGGCGGGCCTAGCTTTTGGTTGGTTGGCGCCACTAGGATAGATAGCCCCCCTCCAACATGCTAAAGCTCATCGCTGCGCGGCAATGCGAGGAATCATTAGGGAGCAACTTCGATGTACAAGATGCTGCTACGCGGTCTAATCCTTTTTTCGTCGCTATGTTTTGGCTCGCTGGCTAATGCTGGATGGTGCGGCGTCGAACCTCCCGCTCTAATGGGTTGCCAGTCTGGCAGCGCCCAATGCGTCTGCGACGCGAATGGTAATTGTCATTGGGTGTTCAACTGCAACTGATGATGACACTGCAAAAAGAAGCCCCGCAGCGCGTATACTGCCCGTGCCGTATTGTACCGAAGCCGCGCAGCAAATGGTAACCGTGGCCCAGCGAGTATGATCCCCACAAATACACCCCAACTCTTAATTGATGAGGAAATCATCCGGCAGTTGCGGATGCTTCGTTACAGCTCAGAAAACCGGGCCGCCGTGAGGGGCGGACGCAAAATCCCCATCCGGTATGTCGCGGGAATGGCCGGCCTGAATAGAACGACCTTGTACCGAGCGATGATGGAAGGGCGGATTTCGGACAGGTCCCGGGTGGCCTTGTCGCCGGTCCTGACTATGTTGCAATAGGGCTGTGGCAGGCTCCACGTCCACCGTGGTCACCCGTCCTCGCGGACGGTTCGCACCCGCCGTCCCCTGTTAGACCCTCGGCTGGCGTCGGAAGCAAATTGGTTGCCGGTTCGGCTTGTGAATCGTTGCGACGTTCCTTTTAACGTCAACCACAGCGCCGCCCTCGATGCGCCATCCAAGCCCCATTTGCATTGCAATTAACGAGAAGGGTCTGAAAGTATCCCAACCGAACAGGTCGTCCAGGGGTCCAGCCCAGGCGTCTGCTTTGACGGCCCAGCGGTCGATAAAACGGCCGCAGTCGTCAACGAACTGCCGCCATTGGCGATAGGAAACATCGCGTGGCGGCCTGTCAGGGTGCAGTCTTGCGAACGCTTCGGCCCAAGCTCGGGGGGCACCGCCGTCATATTCGATGATTGCAGCGCGTTCCTCCTCGTCCGGATCAAGCAGCGCGTGCCACCGTTCGGCTACCGGGATCGGCGGCGAACCGCCAAGAGTTTCGATCAGCTCGAACTTGCTGCCCCGCACGCGCTGCACCAATTCGTCGGGCAAAGCCTTCGGTGCCACCAGTTGCAGCCGGCCCCGTCCAATCAGTCGCACCTCGCCTCCGGCGGCCCGGATGGTGTTAAGCAAGTCCTGCGCGATAGCGCTCATATTTCCATTTCCCAGCTTTTCCGAGTTTCATCCGTCACAGCGTCACAACGCCCGTGGTTATTGGATAAGTCGCACTTTTGGTATCCGTCACACTCGGGATTTGTGACGGACGAAAAATCGTCAGAAGCGCCCGTTTCATCGGCGTTGTGACGCTGTGACGGCTGAGAAGTCCGGTTTCGGCTGGGAAGTTGCTTTTACGGGCTTGGGATAGCGATCCCAAGCCTCGCGGAAATCCACCCGGTGGTAGCCCTTCGCCGTCGCCTCACCGTTCCGCGCCGAGCGGGAGAGGATGTCGAACGGCTTGAGCAGGTTTGCGATCTGCCGGTCCGTGATTGGCTTGCCTGATTTGCCGTAAACAGCCCAAGGCCGTTCCTCGTCGGCGATCAATATGCCGACCAACGTCCTGGTAAAGATCGTGTGCTGCTCCGGGGGCCATCGAAGGCCGCCTTAATGTCATGCAGTAGCTCGACGGCCTCGCCGTCCCCGCTGGTAGTTGCACCATCGCCAGAAAGTGCTTCGGCGGCAGCGCGCGCTTTCTTTGGCCAGCTCACCCCCCGCTAGTGACGCGATTGTGGCCAGTGGCTCCCAAAAATCGACCGCGCGATCATTCAGCTTATCGAGCACGATTGGTGCGGCCTTGGCCAATGCGGCGGCATTGTCGTTAGCCCAGCGTAAACATTGCTCACGTAATTTCCTGTGCGCGTCGTTATCGCGACGGCGTAGACGCTCTACCTTCTCGGTCGATGTCCTGCGCCGCATTGGGATGACTATGGAGCGGTCAGTAAGTGTTGGCGTGAGTTGGCCGATAAGTCCAAAAGCTTTCGGACAGAATGTCGGAAACAACCGGGTCGTTATTATGGCTGTGCCTTCGCCCTCACAGATCTCAACATGACCGTTTCTTTCAAAGCCCCCGCAAAGGATGCCTTGGCGTTCGTCTCTTAGGTCGAGCACCCAACTAACCTCATCAAGACACAAAGTCGGCTTATCCCGCTCAACGCTGCGGTAGATCGCCGCCTTGCTCATGAAGTCGCTTTTCTTCGCTCGGCGACAAAGCCAGTAGAGCAGCGTCATAAGCAAGGTCTTGCCGCAGCGCTTGGTCGGCGACGTGATCGAGAGGTAGGGTGTAATATCGAAGTGGTCGAAGACCCAGGTGTGCAAAATCCAAAGCGCTATCGCTTCGGCCGCGTGCTCGGGCAGAATTACATAGCGCTTGAGATACTGGCACAAGCTGTCGAGCAGAGCGGCGCCATCGATTTTGTTCTCCCAAGGTACGACCGCCCAGTGCGGCAGAAACTCTTGCGCGGCCTCGCGGGTTGCACGAAGCTTCGCCACCTCGCGGTCGAGAGTACCAACCGTGACGCCTAGTGGATGGAATCTAACACTTGGTGCCCACGCCTGACAGCGGCGATGATTTTGTCTGGATCTGCAGTCCAGGTGAAGGGTTTCGGGATCATGGTTGGTCTGCGCGACGAAGCGGTTGATGGTGGCTTGGAGATCGACGCACACATCGGAAGACACCGCGCTTGAGGCGCTGCTTGGCGAGTTTGGCGAAGAACCCCTCGACTGCGTTGAGCCACGAGCACGAGGTGGGCGTGAAGTGGAAGGCGAAGCGCGGGTGCCGGTTGAGCCATTGACGCACCTTCGGATGCTTGTGGACGGCGTAGTTGTCGAGGATCACGTGCAGCAAACTTTCTGGCCGGCACCTGAGCCTCAATAGCATTCAGGAAGCGAATGAACTCCTGGTGACGATGGCGCTGCATACATCGGCCAATGACCTTTCCTTCGAGCACGTCGAGAGCAGCGAACAGCGTCGTTGCTTCCGTGGCGCTTGTAGTCATGGGTCATCGTGCCGGCGCGGCCTTCTTCATCGGCAGGCCGGGCTGGGTGCGGTCGAGGGCCTGGATTCGCGACTTTTCATCGACCGAGAGCACGATGGCATGGGCGGGCGGATCGACATAGAGCCGGACAACATCGCGCAGCTTGTCGATGAACTCTAGGGTCGTTGGAGAGCTTGAACTGCTGGACCTGGTGCGGCTGCAGACCATGCGCGCGCCAGATGCGTTGGACGGAGCTTGGGCTGATACCGACTACTTTCGCCATCATGGTAGCGGTCCAATGGGTCGCCTCGGCGGGCGGATCGGTGTGGGTGAGCGTCACGACACGCTCGAGCGGATACCCGACCGAAGTGGCGGGATGCGCGACGGCCGCGTCTTATCGCGCAGCAGGGCGTCGTAACCGGCCTGCATGAAGCGTTCCTGCCAGCGCCACACACAGGTTTTCGACTTGCCGGTCTGGCGCATGATCTCATTGGTGCCGACGCCGACAGCACTCAATAGGACAATCTCGAGCTCGCCAGACATGCTTATGCGGTGCATTGCGATCTCGCGCGAGAGTGACCAAGCGGCGGCGATCAGCGGGCTTTAGAGTGATGGAAATTCCGGTTCGCATGCGTCAGACTCGCACGTATCGAGTCCGCCGGGAATCCCCTCGGGGATTCAAATGTCAGGTTTGATCCACTAGCAGCTTGGCGGCGTCCTTGCGGCGGCGTTGGTAATCGAAATCTGGAAGCGCTGCCAACTCTGCCAACAGCTTACGTTCGTCAGCGGTTGAGTTCGCGAGATCCTCATGCGGACATTTCATTCCGGCGTCGAGTCCGCTCGCCAATGTCTTTTGCACGGCCTTCCGCATCATCCGAGACAAGGCCGTTGTTTTCGCTCGCTTTCCACAGCGCATCGGTGACCGTGGCTTGATCAATCCAGCCACGCGCAACCATCGTCCCGAGCGCAAATGCCGTTTCGTTGAGCTTGTTGTTCCGCCCGCTGTTGGCCGCCATGCCAGCCAGCTCGGCGGCGGCTCGTTCGAGCGCCACGCGCGCATAGGCCTGCTCGCGCTTTCCTGCCGGGCGCCGCTGGCCGTTCGCCTTCGCCGATGTGTCGCTGTGGTTGGCTTTCTTTGGAGTCTTCCGGATCAGCTCAGCAATAGTCGCGGGCAACGCCGGGATGTTGCCGGATCGGAAGGTGTCCACCAGCGATGGAGCGCCTTCCATTGGCTCCCAGCGTGCACCGTCCGGGCGCACCGTGCCAGGCGCAATGATCCAGCCGCCTGCGCCGCGCACGTCAATGCCCTCGGGCAAGCTGCCGGTACGATTGCCTAATGGCTCGCCGTTGGGTTGTTTGTAGTAGTAGTGACGACCGTCACCGGCCGTTTTGACAGTGGGACAATCCACCGCACAATCCTTATTTTTTGCGCCAGAGCAATAAAGGCGGCAACCCCATCGGGGCCGCCATGGCGATCAGCATCGATCACGACGAGGCCAGCGCGTTTAAGCTCGATACCCGGAACGGCACTGGGATGATCACGCCACCACAGCTGAACCTGTGCCGCGTCTGTCGTCGCTGCGCTTTGCCAACCTGGAATGACCGGGCGCTTGTCCCAGCGCTTTGTTTTATTGTTGTACCCGACAGTGGCTGGAAATACCGGCAACCCAGCGTTCGCAAACTCTAGCGCGGTGGCGAGATTGCCGTCTTGTGCGCTCACGATGCGCTCTTTTCGTGCTGGCGCTTCCTTCGCTGGCCATGACGGGGGCCGCTCGGTCCGGCCGCTTGCTTCTCGGCCTCTGTCAAGCTGGCACCGCACGTCGCCGAACGCTGCGCGTTCATTTCGGCTTGTCCGATCCGGCGTCGCCAACCATGCGATCTAGGGCAGCCACGACCGCTAAAATCCGTGAGCCAATGCGAATTGTCGGAATTTGCCCGCGTCGTGCAGCATCGTACGAAGCATTCCGGCTCAGTCCGAAGTATTGTTTTCCGGCCTCGGGCACCGGCATCGTCGGCCGCTTGCGTGTTTCGTTATCCATCGCCGCTTTTCCCAATGAGTGTCGATCACGCGCATATTTGCGCGTTTTATGTGCTCTTGTCACATCAAAACACATATGATACCAAGTATCGGTGTAAATTGGTGTGGCGCGATGTTTGAGATCGGTCTGGAATGGTCAGTTGCGAGCCAATACGTCCTGCGGCCGGGGCCGACGGGAGATCTCACGATCTATCCTGCAGAAGGTGCAAAGCTCGTCCGGTACTGGCCTCTTGAGCAGTACCCAGCCTTATACGCAGAGTTCGCCAAACTCGACGGCTCCGACGAAAGCTGTCTGCAATTCGCGCACAAGTATGGCCTGCTTTTTGCTGATCTGACGCATCCCCCCGAGACCTGGAACGCTCAATGCGGACTTGAAACTTTGGGGCAGTGGCAAGGCTATATCAAAGACCTCCGCGAAATTATCCACCGTTGCGAGCTCAGCCGCGCCAATCCCGCAGAAGCCTTCCGGCAGTTTGGAAAACAAGACAAATCGCTGTTCGGCATAGAACTCTATCTGTCGATCAAAAGTACTAAGTCGCCGGCCACTCTCGAAATGCGTTCCCGTTCTCTACTTGATGCCATACAGCTTCAGGCCGTCGCGGCGATCCTTGGGGGCCGTAAATCGGTTCAATGCATCGAATGCCCCACGTGGTTTGAAGTCGGCAACGGCGCGCGTCGATCACAGTCAAAATTCTGCTCATCGCGATGCAAGGACGAATACCACAACCGATTAAAAAAAGCCCAAGGAAGGAGAACCCGCCATGCGTAGCACCGGTCACATCCGCCAGCGCACACCAGGATCATGGGAGCTGCGGTACAGCCTTGGCAGCGATCCGGCCACGGGCAAGCGGCGCATCGCGACCGCTACCGTGCAGGGTAAGCGTCGGGATGCTGAGAAAGAACTGCGTCGGTTGCTCCGCACGCTCGACCCGACGAGCACGTCGATCCCAGTCGCATGACAGTGCGGGAATGGTTGACGGCATGGCTCGGGGCCGTCCGCGAGGAAGTTTCGCCGAAGTCACACGAGCGATATTCGTGAAATCGTCGAGAATTTCCTGGTCGCCCGAATTGGGCGCCTTGCCCATGGCAAAGCTCGCGCCGTTCCATATTTCGACAGCCTACACGCGATGGGCGACCGAAGGCCGGCGCGACGGCAAGCGCGGCGGCTTGTCGCCGCAAAGCCGCCGTCATATCCACCGCATCTTGAAAGCCGCCCTCGGTCGCGCCGTCGAGCAACAGGTGATTGCCCGTAATCCCGCTGACGTGCTCGCGAGGCATCTTCCCAAGGTCGAGCGCCGGGAGATGATGACGCTCACCGCCGAGCAGGCGGCCCGGCTTCTGGAAGCCATCAAACGCAACCGCGTCTATTGGCCGGTGCTCATCGCCCTTTGCCACCGGGATGCGGCGCGGCGAGATACTGGCCCTGCGCTGGAAGAACATCGACTTGGACCGTGGCGTGGTGCGTGTGGTGGAGAGCCTTGAGCAGACCAAAGCGGCGTTGCGGTTCAAGGCGCCCAAGACTGAGAAGGCTAGGGCGATCACCCTCCCCAGCTTCGTCGTCGAGGAATTGCGCCGGCTCAAGCGCCAGCAAGCCGAGGAACTATTGGCGCTCGGCGTCCGGCAGTCCGGGGAGACGCTGGCCTGCGGTCGGCACGATGGCGAGCCGATGCCGCCACGGAGCCTCACGCACGAGTTTGCCAAGGTCGCAGGCCGCGTGAAGGACGTTCCCCGCGTCCGCTTCCACGATCTGCGGCACAGCCACGCGACGCAATTGCTATCCGCCGGAGTGCATCCGAAAGTCGCGCAAGAGCGACTTGGGCACTCCACCATCACCACAACGCTGGACCTTTACAGCCACGTCACCGAGACGATGCAGGTGGACGCGGCCGCCAAGCTCGACACGGTTTTCCGGTCTGCTATAAACGCCGCCGCGCGCATCAAATGACGGGCTTGGGTAGCAAACTCGGTAGCATCAGCGGATCGGCCAGCCGCTAAGTCTTTGATGTAGGAGTGTAGCTCAATGGCTAGAGCACCGGTCTCCAAAACCGGGGGTTGGGGGTTCGAGTCCCTCCACTCCTGCCAGGTCGGCCTCGGCTAAATGCTTGGCGTTAAAGGCTTGGCATTAAAGGCTTGGCGCGGCAAGCGGACTTTGGTTGCCGCTTGACGCTGCGACCGGTCGGCAGTAGGAAGCTGCCATCGCAAGCGGCCCGGTGACGGATTTCCGCGGCGAACATTCCCCAAAAGGAACGGCGTGGCCGGTCTCGTCCTTCAAGTCGGGCGGGAAATGCCTATTTGGTACGAGCGATGGCGAAGTTTAGTCCCTTCAAGTTCCTGCAGGAAGTGCGCGCCGAGGCGCAGAAGGTCACGTGGCCGACGCGCAAGGAGACGACCATCACCACCATCATGGTGTTCGTCATGGTGGTCATCGCGTCGATCTTCTTTCTGCTGGCGGATCAGGTGATGCGGATCGCTGTCAGCTTCCTGCTCGGCATCAACAGTTGAGTGTTTTGGCGACCCAAATTCATAATGCGGATTTCATGACATGACGAACCGCTGGTACGCCGTCCACGCCTACTCGAACTTCGAGAACAAGGTGGCGGATTCGATCCGCGAGCAGGCCAAGCAGCGCGGGCTGTCCGACCTGTTCGAGGAGATCCTGGTTCCGAAGGAGAAGGTCATCGAGGTCCGGCGCGGCCGCAAGGTCGATGCCGAGCGCAAATTCTTTCCCGGCTACGTGCTGGTGAAGATGCAGCTGACCGACGAGGCCTATCATCTGATCAAGAATACGCCGAAGGTGACCGGCTTCCTCGGCTCCGATAACAAGCCGATGCCGCTGTCGGAGGCCGAGGCGCAGCGCATCCTGCATCAGGTGCAGGAGGGTATCGAGCGGCCGAAGCCTTCGGTGTCGTTCGAGGTCGGCGAGCAGGTGCGCGTGTCCGACGGGCCGTTCGCCTCGTTCAACGGCACGGTGGAGGAAGTCGACGAAGGTCGTTCGCGGCTCAAGGTTGCTGTTTCGATCTTCGGCCGCGCCACGCCGGTGGAGCTGGAATTCGGGCAGGTCGAGAAGTTGTAGTTGTAAGTGTGAACCGTGGAAGGTGAGGCGGTCGCCAGCCGTCAAGATCCGCACCACTAACAGGAGTGAAGCATGGCGAAGAAAATAACCGGTTACATCAAATTGCAGGTGCCGGCGGGGGCGGCCAATCCGTCGCCGCCTATCGGCCCTGCGCTCGGCCAGCGCGGCCTCAACATCATGGAGTTCTGCAAGGCGTTCAACGCCCAGACCCAGAAGCTCGAGAAGGGCGCGCCGATCCCCGTCACCATCACGGTCTATGCCGACCGTTCCTTCACCTTCGAACTGCGCACGCCGCCGGTGTCGCACTTCCTCAAGAAGGCGGCGAAACTCGAAAGCGGCTCCAAGGCGCCAGGCCGCGACGTTGCCGGCTCCGTCACCAAGGCGCAGGTGCGCGAGATCGCCGAGCAGAAGATGAAGGATTTGAACTGCGACACGATCGAGTCGGCCATGCGCATGGTCGAAGGGTCGGCGCGGTCGATGGGGCTGGAGGTGGTGTCATGACGCTCGGCAAACGCACGATCACGGCGCGCGAAGGCGTCGACCGCGAGAAGCTCTATGCACTCCATGACGCAGTGAAGATGGTCAAGGAGCGCGCCAAGGCGAAATTCGACGAGACCATCGAGATCGCCATGAATCTCGGCGTCGATCCGCGGCACGCCGACCAAATGGTGCGCGGTGTCGTCAATCTGCCGAACGGTTCCGGCCGCTCGGTGCGGGTCGCGGTGTTCGCGCGCGGCGCCAAGGCCGACGAAGCCAGGGCCGCCGGCGCCGATGTCGTCGGCGCCGAGGATTTAGTCGAGAAAGTGCAGGGCGGCGCCATCGACTTCGATCGCGTTGTCGCCACGCCCGACCTGATGCCGCTGGTCGGCCGCCTCGGCAAGGTTTTGGGCCCGCGCGGCCTGATGCCCAATCCCAAGGTCGGCACCGTGACCATGGACGTCACCACCGCGGTCAAGGGTGCCAAGGGCGGTTCCGTCGAGTTCCGCGTCGAGAAGGCCGGCATCGTGCAAGCCGGCGTCGGCAAGGCCTCGTTCAGCGAGGAGAAGCTGGTCGAGAACATCCGCGCCTTTGCCGATGCGGTGCAGAAATCGCGGCCGGCCGGCGCCAAGGGCCACTACATCAACCGCGTGGCGATCTCCTCGACCATGGGCCCGGGCGTGAAGGTCGTGCCTGCGAGTCTGTTCCCGGAATCGCAGCAGACGCATTAACTGTTACCCCTCCCCCTTGTGGGTAGGGGTGGGGGTCGAGAGGTCACGCGCAAAATTCGACTGGCGCGCATTGCGTCGTCCACGCCGTCACGTCACCTCCCGACCCCCCACCCAACCCTCCCCCACAAGGGGGAGGGCTTAGCGTCACGCCGCCGCTTGCTTGCCCCATAACGCCCGCGTCGCAATGCGCGCACCCTCGGCGAGCGCTTTCAGCTTCGCCCACATGATGGTCGGGTGAACGCGGCGCGCGAACGGGCTTTGCGCAAAACCGCAATCGGTGCCGCCCATGACGTTCTCGCGGCCGACGATTTTGGCCAGCCGCACGATCCGCTCGGCGATCAGCTCGGGATGCTCGACGATATTGGTGGCATGGCTGATCACGCCGGGGATCAAAATTTTGCCAGGCGGCAGCTTCACGGTTTCCCAAACGCGCCATTCGTGGGCGTGGCGCGGATTGGCGGCCTCGAACGAGTAGTGACCGGCGCGCACTTGCAGCAAGAGAGCGATGATGTCTTTCAAGGGCACGTCGAAGGCGTGCGGGCCGTTCCAGCTTCCCCAACAGATGTGGTAGCGCGAGCGCTCCTCGGGGATGCCTTTGAGCGCGTGATTGAGGGCGTCGACGCGCAGCTGCGCCCAGCGCAGGTAATCCGCGTTCGACATCGGCGGCACCATGCGCTCGTGCATATAGGGCAGGAATGCATCGTCGATCTGCACATAGAGGCCGGCGTCGACGATGGCCTTGTATTCCTGGTGCAGCGCTTCGGCGAGCGCGAACAGATACGTCTCCTCGTCCTTATAATGTTCGATCTTGGCGCCAGGCAGCGCGCTTGCCGGCGCCACCACGGGCAGGAATCCAGCGAGCGTCGGTTGCTGCGGCTTGGCTTTGGCGATGCCGGCCTTGATGTTCTTGATGTCGCGCCCGACTTGATCGGCGCCGGAATAACTGAGCGGGCCGTTGACGACGACACGGTTGCCGAGCCGTTTGCCGAGGCCAGTTGCGATGTCGTGCTCGGCATAGAATTCCGGAAATGCTTCACGGTCCCGACCGCCCGACATCGAGGCCATCGGGTCTTTCAGTTCTTCCGGCGTGGCCGCGCGCACCGCAATGCCGCTGAGCCGCTTGAAAATGTAGAACGCCCAATTGAGCCCCTTGCTGAACTCGCCGTCGCTGACGATGTCGATGCCGGCCTCGGCCTGCTGCCGTACCACCTCGGCGACGGATTCGGTCAGGCAGGCTTCGAAGGCCGCCTCGTCGTAAGGCTTGCCGTCCTCGATGGCGCGCCAGAATGCGATCAGTTTTGGTGGCCGGATCAGGCTACCGACATGGGTGGTGAGGATGCGATCGGTGTTGTGCGGCATGGTGGCCTCCCGTTCATGGTATTTTGGCGCGATGCTAAGCCGCTAACGTGCCGCGGCAAAGCTCCGGCGGAAACCGTCGAATCCACTTGGCAAAGCCGGCGCGGGGCGCTAAATAGGGGCCATGGGCGTGCCGGCCCGGTTTGTCGGCGCGCCTTTGCACGTTTTTCAAAAACCACAAAAGCGAGATTTGCTCTTAGCGGCTATCCAGGTCGGATTTCCTAAGAGACCGTGGAGCTTAGTGGCCTTTGTTAGCGTGCTCCTGTCCGAGACTGCCGGCGCCGGAAACGGCTTAATTCGCAAGAGCCTGCATAGACGGGTGAAGACTGAAGGGCAGGTTGCCCTTCGGTTCAAACCTCGATGGCCGGTCCAGCGCAAGCTTGGCCGGGGGCAGGATGTGACTGACGCCCCTCGTGGGGTGGCATCAACCCGGCGGTTCCTTAAGAGGGAATCCGCCAACCGGAGAGAGCTGGTGGAACGCGCGGTAAAAGCTGAGCAGATCGCGAGCCTTGGCGAGGTCTTCAAGACCACCAAGGTCGTCGTCGTTGCTCATTATTCCGGGCTCACGGTCGCCCAAATGCAAACTCTGCGTCGGCAGATGAAGCAAGCGGGCGCCACCGTGAAGGTCGCGAAGAATCGCCTCGCCAAGATCGCTCTTGAAGGCTCCGACGTCGCCTCGATCGCGTCCCTGCTGAAGGGACCGACCCTGATCGCCTTTTCGGGCGATCCGGTGGCGGCGCCCAAGGCCGCCGTCGACTTCGCCAAGACCCACGAACGGTTCGTGATCATCGGCGGAGCGATGGGCAAGACCGCGCTCGATCCGAACGGCGTCAAGGCGCTCGCCGCCTTGCCCTCGCTCGACGAGCTCAGGGCGAAAATCGTCGGCCTGATCCAGGCGCCGGCGACCAAGATCGCCCAGGTGGTCAACGCCCCTGCCGCCAAGGTCGCCCGTGTCGTTGCGGCCTACGCCGCAAAGAGCGGCGAAGAGGCGGCTGCTGCCTAACCCTGCTCAATTCAAAGGTTCGAACCGAAGGACAAAGTTCATGGCTGATCTGCAGAAAATCGTCGACGACCTCTCCGGTCTTACAGTTCTTGAGGCCTCGGAGCTCGCCAAGTTGCTCGAAGAGAAGTGGGGCGTCTCGGCTGCTGCCGCGGTTGCGGTCGCTGCCGGTCCCGCCGCTGCCGCGGCACCCGCGGCCGAGGAAAAGACCGAGTTCACGGTCGTTCTTGCCGCTGTCGGCGATAAGAAGATCGAGGTCATCAAGGAAGTTCGCGCCCTTACCGGGCTGGGCCTGAAAGAGGCCAAGGATCTGGTCGAAGGCGCGCCCAAGCCGGTCAAGGAAGGCGTCAACAAGGACGAGGCTGCCAAGATCAAGGCGACCCTCGAAAAGGTTGGTGCAAAGGTTGAGCTTAAGTAAGGAATGCTTACTTAGGCGGTATCCCCGGCCGGGCGGAGCGGTCGCGCCGGGGATCGCGTAAAAAATTCCTGTGATTTCGGGGCTCCGGCCCTGGAATCACTGATATCGCCGGGTAACGGCGAATGTGGCGCGTAATTCGGACATTTGGCCAAATCACCGGAG
>CAWGCU010000027.1:0-302528 GCA_963821175.1 uncultured Alphaproteobacteria bacterium | reverse complement strand
ACGAAAGATCCTGGCGACGGAAGGGCGACACGGCCGGGAGAATAACGGTTCGGCGCCCGGACACAACTGCGTTCAGCGGCCATGCTTTTCCTTCAATCCGGCCAGCGCGGAGAACGGCCCCGGATCCGGCTTAACCTCTTGTGGCGCCTCGAAAACCGCATCCGGCTTGCGCGGGTAGGGATCGAGCCCAAGGATGAGGAATTCAGTCGCCAGCGCGCCGAGATCGACGACACCGCCGAGGAGCGGCTCCGGCCCGTTCCAGCTCCGTTGGGGCCGTTCGGAAGCCTCTTCGACGGCCTCGTCCTCGCCAGCCTTGTACTCACCAGCCTTGCGCGCGCCGGGCGGCGGCGGTGGCGCGAACACCAGGTCGATATCCTCTTCGACTTCGTTGACGAGCGGCTCCAGCGTGACCACGCAATTTTGGCCCACCGTCGCCGACATTCGCCCCAAAACATGCAATCCGTCGGTGCCGTGCCGCGTCACGTCGAACGTCGCTTGGAGCCTCGGCAAGTCGCGCAAACCCACCAGCCGCGCCACGGCGGCGCGGAGGTCCTCGTCTGCGACGAGGTCGAAATGCCGGCCGGTCTCGGCCACGTCTTCAAACGCGACCGGCACCTGCCAGGGTGCCGGCGCTTCTTTGTCTGCTTTACGTTCGCTCATGTTGTCGTTCGCTCATGAACAAAGGCCTCGGGGCCGGGAAAGACGACCTCGCCGCGCAAGCAGCGCGCCGTCGTCCTGGGCATCGAGGCTGGTCACCACCGCGCGCGCATAGCGCGCCAGTTGAGCGGCTCCGACCTCGTCCCCCGCCGGAAAGATATTGCGTGCCAGCGCCTTCTCAAAGACCCGTTGGTCCGCCGCTTCAAGGGCGGCAAGATAAGCGGCTTGCCGGCCGTAAAAGGCTTCGGCAAAGGCCTGCATCCGTTTCGGCACCGCAAGGTCGCCGACCCCCATTTCCCGCAAATTGGCGTCGAGATCGCGGCAAAACGCGTCGAAAAGCTCCTGGCCCAGAAGCTTTTGGCCGAAGTCACGCGCGACATCCGCTGGGCGGTCGAGCCGGTTCAGCAGCAGCACCAGATGGAGCACAATCAGGTCGAACCGGCCCTCGACCGTATCCGGAACCCGGTAATCGGCGTAAAACGTCACCGAACGGGCCTGCGCCACGATGGCGCCATAGAGGGCATGAATTGTGCGGGCTTGGGAATTGCGCCGAAACCGCGCTAGGATCATGGGGATAGCCTGAATCTCGCAAGCCGCTTTGCCGCGGCAGATTGCCAGTTTTGGGTTTTCGGGGTACGGCACGCGACGGCTGGGTGCAAGATGGGTTTGAGGATGTGGGGCAGGCATATTAGGAACACGAGTTCCATACGCGCCTTTGCCGTGCTCTTCACGCTGGCGCTGTTGCCGGGTGGCTGCTTCGGCGAAACGTTCCAGCGCGGTTACGTGCTGCCCGACGGCGCGCTCGAGCAAATCCCGCTGGGCGCCTCCCAGGAGCAGGTCCTGCTCGTACTCGGCACGCCGTCGACGGTGGCGACCGTCAGCGGCGAGGCGTTCTATTACATTTCGCAAAGGGCGCAGCGCCCGATCTCCTTCGTTGACACCACCATCACCGACCAGCGCGTGATCGTGGTCTATTTCGACAAAAGCCGAAAAGTTCAGCGGCTCGCCGAATACGGCATGAAAGACGGCAAGGTTTTCGACTTCATCAGCCGCACGACGCCGACCACCGGCGCCGAGAACAACATCGTCACCTACTTGTTCCGGACCATCAAAGGCCAAGGCTCGTAAGCTCGGCTGATCCGCTCTTTCGTCACCTGCCTCATAGGCGAGCGAGTGAGCGGAGCGAAGCGAGGGCTCAGATGCCAGCGCTCCGAACCCCGCTCCGCAACGCTTCGCCCCTCGGGGAACGCGCCATGTCAACGTGCCCTCGCAAATCACTCCCTCAGTGCGCCAGCACGGCGAGCAGCAACAACGCCACGATGTTGGTGATCTTGATCATCGGATTGACCGCGGGACCCGCCGTATCCTTGTAGGGATCGCCGACCGTGTCGCCGGTCACCGCCGCCTTGTGGGCGTCGGAACCCTTGCCGCCGTAATGGCCGTCCTCGATGTATTTCTTGGCGTTGTCCCAGGCACCGCCGCCCGACGTCATCGAGATGGCGACGAACAGTCCGGTCACGATCACGCCCAACAGCATCGCGCCGAGCGCCGAGAACGCCGCGGATTTGCCTTGCGCGCCGCCGCCGGCAACGAAGTAGATGACGAAATACACGACGATCGGGGAGAGCACCGGCAACAGCGACGGTATGATCATCTCTTTGATCGCGGCGCGCGTGAGCATATCGACGGCGCGGCCGTAATCGGGCTTGTCCCTGCCCTGCATGATGCCGGGCCGCTCGCGGAATTGCCGCCGCACCTCCTCGACGATCGAGGCTGCGGCGCGGCCCACCGCCGTCATGCCCATGGCACCGAACAGATACGGCAACATGCCGCCGAACAGGAGACCCGCCACGACGTACGGATTGACCAGCGAAAAATCGGGCGCGACACCCTTGAAATAGGGATGCTGGCTCGAACCGGCGATGAAGAACTTCAGATCCTCATTATAGGCCGCGAACAGCACCAGAGCGCCGAGGCCGGCCGAGCCGATGGCATAGCCCTTGGTCACCGCCTTGGTGGTGTTGCCGACCGCGTCCAGCGCGTCGGTCGATTTGCGCACCTCTTTCGGCAGGCCGGCCATTTCGGCAATGCCGCCGGCATTGTCGGTGACCGGGCCGAAAGCGTCGAGCGCAACCACGATGCCGGCCAAAGCCAGCATGGTGGTCACCGCAATCGCGATGCCGAACAGGCCGGCGAGATTATAGCTGACCAAAATGCCGGCGATGATCACCAGTGCCGGCAGCGCGGTCGATTCAAGCGATATCGCGAGACCCTGGATCACATTGGTGCCATGGCCGGTCTGCGAGGCAGCGGCGATGGATTGCACCGGGCGAAAGTTGGTGCCGGTGTAATACTCGGTGATCACGATCAGCAATCCCGTCACGGCGAGCCCGACGATGCCGCAGAAGAGCAGCGTCTGGCCGGAATAGCTGACGCCCGCGAGCGGGCCGAAGCCGATCAGTTCGTAGGTCACGATAGCAATACCGATGAACGACAGGATCGCGGTCACGATCATGCCCTTGTAGAGCGCGCCCATGATCGATTGGCTGGCGCCAAGCTTGACGAAGAATGTGCCGATGATGGAGGCGATGATGCAGACGCCGCCGATGGCGAGCGGATACGTCATCATCTTGAGCAGCATGCCGCCGGGGCCGCTGAAGAAGATGGCTGCGAGCACCATGGTCGCCACCGTGGTCACCGCATAGGTCTCGAACAAGTCGGCCGCCATGCCGGCGCAGTCGCCGACATTGTCGCCCACGTTGTCGGCGATGGTCGCCGGATTGCGTGGATCGTCTTCCGGAATGCCGGCCTCGACCTTGCCGACGAGATCGCCGCCGACGTCGGCGCCTTTGGTGAAAATGCCGCCGCCAAGGCGGGCGAAGATCGAGATCAGCGAGGCGCCGAAGCCGAGCGCCACCATGGAATCGATCACTTCGCGATCGTTCGGCGCCATATGCAGCGAGCCGATCAGGAAGCCGAAATAGAGCGTGACGCCAAGGAGCGCCAGGCCGGCCACCAGCATGCCGGTGATGGCGCCGGCGCGGAATGCGATTTCGAGCCCGCCGGCGAGCGACTTGGTCGCGGCTTGCGCGGTGCGCACATTGGCACGCACCGACACGTTCATGCCGATGAATCCGGCCGCGCCGGACAGGATGGCGCCGACCGCAAAACCGATGGCGACCAGCCAGCCGAGGAAATAGCCGACAATCAGGAAGATGACGACGCCGACGACGGCGATGGTCGAATATTGCCGCTTCAGGTAGGCCTGCGCGCCCTCGCGGATGGCCGCGGCGATTTCCTGCATTTTCTCGCTGCCGGCATCGGCCTGCATGACCGAATACGTGGCCCAGATCGCGTAAGCGATGGCCAGAACGCCGCACAGAACGATGAGCCACAAGGTTTGCATAGTATCGACCCCGGTTGTCGCTAAGGGGCCAGACAGCGGAGTTGGCCCGGAAAGGAGAAAACGCGGCGCGCGCGATGAGGCACGCGAGCGGTACAATTCGGCGCGGACATAACCCGAAACGCCCTTACCGTGCAACGGCGGCGAAGAAGTTGTTAGACCAGCCCGAGATGGCGGATCGGCCCCCGCCGCCATGGCTTCGGCGACGCCGGCTTGGCCGCAGGCGGCGTTACAACGACTTCAGGCGCTCGAGCCGGCTCCATTCGTTCCGCAGCGTCTTGGGCTTGACCTTCTTGAGGCACCAAAGCCTCCAACCGCACGCCCCCGGGTCGTCGCCGCAGCATGTGCGCTCGCGGCGGCAAGGCTTCCTGGTGCAGAAGCGGAACGATCCCACCAAATCGCACTGCGCACGCCGGACCAAATCGTTGCGCACGCGCGATGGGCGCGCCAGCCACTCTTCGAGCGTGAGCCGCCCCGGAAAGCTTTGCGTGGGTCGTCGCCGCGTCATAGCGTGATGTCCTTTTGAGAAATGTCCTTTTGCGACATGCGTCCATCCGTTGTCGCGATGCCCCTTCGCACCCGAGCTTTGCCTACGCCAAAAAAGCCAAGCCAAAAAAGCGTCTCAAGAAAACTCCTCCCTTAAAAGAAGGGAGGCGGAGCGCCGACAAGCGCATCCACCGGGCCGCATCGAAAAGCGATGCGGCGCGCGTCCTTTCTCCTTCCCCCCTTGCGGGAAGAACCGAGGCCCAGGACTTCATTGAGCCTTGGACCTCATGGAGCGGGCGCGCTCGCCTTTCGGCGCCCCACCGCGGCATCCGAGGTTTTTTAGGCCTCGGCTCGGCTCAGGCCGCGCTTCCTGGAACCACCGGATGCAAACGGGAGGACCCTCTCCGGCACCAGTGCAGCGAGCACCTCGCAGTCCGACACGCGCCGGACGGGACGATGCCCAAGCCGCCCGCGAGCGCAGTGTATCGCTACGCCCACGAGAACCGCTCCCGCTCCGCCCTAAGGAGTACCCTCGCGAAGGCGATTATCTGCCAGTTGACAAAGACCCTCAGACATGGCAATATCCTTTCACGGTCGAGACTTGAAGGGTAGCCGTCATGGCAAAACGTCCTAAGCCAGTTCCGCAGATGACCACGGCCCAGTTTGAGGCCCGTTTCCCGATTGGCGACGATGAAGCCTGCCTGCGCTACCTCGTAGCGCGCCGCTGGCCGGAAGGCGTCCATTGCCCGCGCTGCGGCAATACCGACCTGTACGACGCCTCTAGCTACAAGCCCTTTCACTGGCAATGCCGCGAGTGCGCGCCGGACGGCTACCGCTTTTCGGCGCTGGCCGGGACGATTTTTGAGAACACCAAAAAGCCCCTCAGAGACTGGTATCGCGTCGCCCATTTGATGCTGGCGAGCAAGAAGGGAATGAGCGCCCTTCAAATTCATCGCATGATGGGCTTCGGCTGCTACGAAACGGCCCATTCCATGTGCCACAAAATCCGCGCGGCGCTGATCGAGCCGGCGCTGAAACTTGGCGGCATTGTCGAAGTCGACGAAACCTACGTCGGCGGCAAGGACAAGAACCGCCATTGGGACAAGCGCCACCACGGCAAGACTGGCCGCAGGCGACCGGCAAGACGCCGATCATTGGCGCTGTCGAGCGCAAGGGCAACGTGGTTGCCCGCGTTCTCGATCACGTCAACGCCAAGAACGCCATGTCGTTTCGTGCGGAAGCCGTTTCCGACAAGGTTAGCTTGCTGGCGACTGACGACTAGCACGGTCTACGACGGGCTGATCGAATATCCGCGCCAGACCGTGAAGCACCACCAAAAGCAATACGTTGTCGGCGCGGTCCACACGAACACGATTGAAGGCTTCTGGAGCATCTTCAAGCGTGGCGTGGTCGGCACGTTCCACAAAATGTCGCGCCAAATATCTGCCGCTCTACGTCGCGGAATTTCAGTTCCGCTACAACAACCGTTTCAATCCCGCTATGTTTGATACGGCGATAGCAGGCTGCTGAGGCGTGGTCACTGGTCACCGTCTCAGCTAGAGACGAAAGAGGCCAGCGAACCAATACAGCTAGAGTTCTCATTGCAACCACCAGATCGCAAAGAGGGCAACGAACATTAGTGTGCCTGTCCCAATTCCGACCCAAAAACCCCTAAAGCCCTTTCCGGCGTGGCGTCTGCCGAACGGCATAACTAGCGCCAGCGACGGCGAAATAGAAAAGTCCATCGAATTCTTGCGAACGATGGGAATGGTTTGGTGGCGGATTAGTTGTTGTCGGCGTGATTGCCGAGCTAGCCATCGCCGCGTGGCACCCGCCATACGACTCATTTTTAGAGCAATGGGGCTCATCCCTCGCCAACGGCTTAGTGGCGATTGGCGTGGCCTTGGAGATTAAGCTTGGACAAATGGCTGGGCTTCGCCAAAGCGAACTAAGGCGCCGGTCGGATGAAAAAGTCGGCGTCGCCATGGAGCGCGCGGCCAACGCGGAACTCAGGGCCGAACAACTGCGAAAGGCCATGGCATGGCGGCAGCTGGACGATGAAAAATTCCAAGCGGAACTTGGAAGGGCGCACGAAAAAGCAACAGTCGAATTGTGGTATGTCGATAACGACCCTAAATCGTTCCAATTTGCCGTCGATCTCCAGAATGCGATTGGCCGCGCCCATTGGCCGGTCACGTTTCCCAAAGGCTTCCGATACAGATTGATTATGGGCGAGCCTGGTAGCCCCGATCCTGTTTTCGGGCGAAGCATCCAGCGAAATAAATTCCACAGGCATAACTATTGGTACCGGCTCGTTGGAACTCGGTATGCTAGATCGATCTGCTTTCTGGGCGCTTGAAAAAGCGCTGCTTACGAGTTTGGAAGGGGTGGGAGCCATACGAGTTGAAGGTCTGGCACCCGACAGACTGCTAGTCGTCGTCGCCCCCAGGGCGTAGGGGAAACCCAGCATCAAAGTCGCGAGTATAGCGCCGGCCTGTCCCAGTCGCCGTAGCGGGGATTGCCTACCTTTGTCAACTGCCGGATAATCGCCCTCGCGAAAGGCGTCCCTTTGCGAGCGGGATTTTGGTTAGGTAACTGTTATGGGGACGAGAGTCAAGGGCAGTGTCGCTTTATTAGGGACGCCTCGCGGGGGCGGATTAGCGTAATCAGTCCGATTGCCGGGAGGCGCCCGGACAAGACCGATCGGATCGGTCGAAAATGACCCACAGCGACATTGGCTGGCACTGCGACAATGGTTTTGATGCCGCTTTCAGCCCCTATCGAAGAACTCGTTTGAGCCGATACAATGCTGCTCCTGAGCTTGGGAGCGAATATGCGCCGACGCGAGTTCATCAAGCTTCTCGGCGGCGCGGCAATGGCGTGGCCGCTTTCGGCGCGTGCGCAGGAGCCGGGCCGCACCTACCGGCTCGGCGTGCTTAGCGCCACTCGGCTCGAAACTCCGCAGAACGCCGCATTTCTTGATGAGCTGTCTCAGCTCGGTTTCGTCCAAAACAAGAACCTCATCGTCGAACGCCGCGGCGTTGCGGTTCCGTTCGAGCGTTTCCCGCAAGCGGCGCGCGAAATCGTGGAGTCCGGGGTCGACGCCATCTTCTGCCCTTCGGGTGATGCCTCCATGCGCGCCGCACAGGCGGCAACGCGCAAGATCCCGATCGTCGGCATCGCCGATGACATGGTGACGGCCGGGCTGGTGCAGTCGCTCAGTCGTCCGGACGCAAACACCACGGGGATGAGCATTCTGGCCACGGAGCTCGACGGCAAGCGGCAGGAAATCCTGATGGAATTGCTGCCGGCCGCGCGTCACATGGCCGCGCTCGCCGATCCCGCCACCAAGAACCAGCAACAAATCGCGAAGCTGCAGCAGGCGGCGCGCGCGCGGGGCGTCGAGCTGTCGGTCCAAGAGGTTGCGACGGTCGATGGCATTGCACCGGCTATCGATGCGGCGAAGGCGTCGGGCGCCGAGGCTCTCAACGTGCTTGCGACCGCGTTGTTCGGCGTCCATTGGCAGCCCATTGTCGAGCGGACGGGAGCGCTGCGGATGTCCGCAATCTATCAATGGCCGGATATCGCACCGGAGGGGTTCCTTGCCGCCTATGGACCTCGCCGTACTGCGTTGTGGCGGCAATTGGCGGGGATGGTGGCAAAGGTGCTGCGCGGCACGCCGCCGTCCGAGCTTCCAGTCGAGCAGCCGACCCGGTTCGAACTAGTTATCAACCTCAAGGTGGCGAAGGCGCTCGGCGTTGCCGTCTCGCCCACGCTTCTACTGCGCGCCGACGAGGTGATCGAGTAACCAGTGGTCGCTTCCGGAGGTAGCCCGTAGGATGGGTTGAACGAAGTGAAACCCATCGCCTTCAACTGTGCTACATTCGCGCAGTGACGAACTATCGGCGAAACTTCATCTGCGGTGGCAGCTTTTTCTTCACGGCCAATCTGGCTGAGCGCCGCTTGCGTCTTCTCGTCGATACCATCGTTGCGGCGAAAGATGATGGGTTTCGCTGCCGCTCAACCCATCCTACCGTGCTGTTTTTGCGCGGGCAAAATGTCGCCTAATGGCTGTGCACTGCGGCAATGGTGCCAGTTTCAGCCCCTATCAAAATACTCGTTTGAGCCAATAAGATACCGCCTCCTGGGCATAGGGTCAGACATGAGGCGACGCCAGTTCATCACGCTTCTCGGCGGCGCGGCGGCGTGGCCGCTCGCGGCGGGCGCGCAGCCGGGCGAGCGTTTGCGCCGCATCGGCGTGCTAAACCCCGCAGCTGCGGACGATGCGGTATTTCAGGCCCGCATCGGGGCCTTCCAGCAGGAACTGGCGCTATTGGGTTGGAACATCGGCCGCAACGTACGCATCGACATCCGCTGGGCCACGACCAATGCCGCCGAAATTCGTAGACAGGCCGCGGAATTGGTCGCGCTGGCGCCAGACGTCATCCTGGCCGCTGGCGACTCGACCATGCCGCCGTTGCTAGAGGCGACCCACGCCGTGCCGATTGTGTTCCCGGTCTCCACCGATCCGGTCGGCGCCGGATACGTCGATAGCTTGGCGCGACCAGGTGGCAATGCCACCGGGTTCATGGTTTTCGAATTCGGCATGGTCGGGAAATTTCTAGAGCTGCTCAAAGAAATCGCGCCGGGCGTGACTCGCGTGGCAGTCCTTCGGGACACTACCATTCCTTCAGGAGCCGCCCAGTTCGGTGTAATTCAGGCCGCGGCGCTGTCGCTCAGGATGGAATTGATCCCGGTCAACATGCCTAGCACTAGTGAGATCGAGCAGTCCGTCGAGACTTTCGCACACTCTCAGAATGGTGGTCTGATCGTGACGGCGAGCGCTGCGACGCTGCGATATCGCGATCTGATCATCGCGCTGTCGGCCCGGCACAAACTGCCGGCGGTCTACTGGGAACGCTTCTTCGTTGCTGCTGGTGGTCTGATCTCGTTTGGGCCTGATCTGATCGACAACTACCGACATGCGGCGGGCTACGTCGACCGCATCCTCAAGGGCGCGAAGCCGGCCGATCTGCCGGTGCAGGCGCCGACCAAGTACGAGACGGTCATCAACCTGAAAACCGCCAAGGCACTCGGCCTCAACATTTCACAGACGCTGCTCGCGACTGCCGACGAGGTGATCGAATAGACGATTTTGCTGCGGCGCACTTTGGTCGCTCATGGCCCATCGCGTCATTTCGCTGCGGCGCGGTAATTCGGTCTTTTTGGAGTGAAGCGGACATCGGGCTGAGTTTTATGAGTTGAGGGTCCGATCGATTTCGTCATGCCCGCGGTGACGAACTATCGGCGAAACTTTATCTGCGGCGGCAGCTTTTTCTTCGCGGCCAATCTGGCTGAGCGCCGCTTGCGTCTTCTCGTCGATGACATCGTTTCGGCGAAAGATGATGGGTTTCGCTGCCGCTCAACCCACCAAACATCTAGATGCGCAGCCCAATGAGCTAGCGCGGCCTCTGCGAATCCAGAGTTATTTCCAGCCAGCTTCCTTGTCGCACGCTGTTCTTTCGGCCACGTGCGTCTTTTCCCATTGGGTGATGGACTGGGTTTCATTGCTGCTCATTTTGTTGTTCATGCAAGCGCAATACTTTTGAACAACAGAAGCATCGACCTTGGCGTCCTGATTATCCTTCAAACACTGAGCGATCCACTTAACGTCATCGGAATCGGCACGGGCGCCCCCAATCAGGCCTGAGAAAACAAATATCGAAGCGGCAATTGCGTATCGCATTGGATGCTCCCGGTTAGAAGGTTTTGATTTCGGGCGCATCTTACACGCCAAACCTGCCCTGACAATATCACATAGCCCGTAGGATGGGTTGAATACTCCAACTTGGTGCTCCAGTTGGGGGCGTGGATGCCGAACCACGAGAGCGAGGTCTCGACGCCTAAGCCCGCCGTCCAGCCTAGCCTGTCGCTTCCGAAGGCCGCCGCCACCCCTGGAGCTTGGAGCGGGACGCCCCCGCCCGGGGCGGCACCTGTTGCCGCGAACGCATAATTGTTCGGCGACCCGGCTCCAGGCCGCACCGCCGGTCACGTACCAGAGCGAGCAATCGCCGGCCCAACCCAGTCGTGCGCGGGCCGTAGCTAGCCAGCTGAGCTTTTCTTCGTCGACGGCGGCGACCTGGGCAAAATTGGACGAGGTGCTCGATGCCACGAAGCCGAGGTGGTTGTGCGTATCTTTCAGAGCGCTCCACTGCCAATCGGCCTCAAGGCCAAAGACCCAGGAGGCGGCTTGCAAGTTGTAGCCGATTTGGCCGCCGCCGACGAACCCGAAGGGCGCGCGCGTGAACGAGTTGGCAATGACGGGATTGAGGATGCCTGGACTGATGGCAGCGAGTGTTCCGGGCGCAGAGAAGTTGGCGGTGTCGGTCGTCCTGCTCATACCGATGCCGGCGCCGGCGTTGACGCCGATGTAGAATCCATTCCAGTCGCACATGGCGCAGGCGACCGGTGCGGGAAGAGCCTTGACCGGCATGTCCGCCGCCTGTGCCGCGCCGCCGATCGCGACCAGCGCCGCCGCTGCAAGAAGAATGGTTTTCATGTTGAGCCCCCGATTGATCGTTGTCGATAATCGCGCGTCAAATCCTGCCCGCGATTTCTTCGTGCTTGTTGCTTGACGCCTGCACGACCGAACAACGGTTGAGAGATGCCCCGCCGTCAGTCCCATGATTCTCATGGTACGGGTATCTTAGCGGATGGGTGCGAGTACGCCTGTCACCCAAAAGATACGCGCAGCGAAATTCGAGACCGTCACAAGTTCCACGCTATCTGCTTGGGGTCACGACGAAGACTGCGAAGTCAGCCCTGGGCACGCTTCGCATTGCTCACCCTACGCTCGCTAAAATTACACTGTCGCCACGCAATCCACCTCGAGGTCGAACGGCCCTGGCCACGAATGAATGAACATGAAGATGCGCGATGGCGCGTCTTTCGGGAAATAGCGGTCATAAACGGCGTTGAAGGTCGCGAAGTGCTCCAGGCCGGGCACGCAATAGACATTGCATTTGACCACCTGCGGAAGCGATGAGCCGGCGGCCTCTAGGCAATGCTTGAGCTGCTCCAACACCAACTCGCATTGGCGCTCAAACGGCTGTGGCTTGATGTCGCCGCTTTCTGGATCAAACGGCGGCAGGCCGGAGAGATAGACGAAGCCGTTGGCAATGGTGACAGGATGCGCCACCCCACCTTTGCGATAGCGCTCTAGATAGGTCGAAATCGGTTCAACCCGCATGCGTTTGATCATGGCTGGTCCTCTCGCGTGTGGTCGTTGTCTTAGCATAACGCTCGCGCCCACCAGTTCGGTCGCTGCCGAACCGTCGCCTCTTCCTTGACCAGCCCGTAGGATGGGTTGAACGAACGGGCTGCAAGAGCCTGTCGAGCGTCGAAGCGGTCGGCGCGGCAATCACTTTCAATTCGCGCCACCGCTCGACTTGCAGATGGACCAGAGCGCTTTTCCGGCCGCGTCGCGTTTGCGGCCGAGAGGCGGCGGATTACGCCGGAGCCTATCATCCGCCCGCGCCGAAAATTTGCCGCACTCATATTCCACGTATTGCCGGGTTGCCTTGACCCGACGCAGGTTGCGGCGTTAGCCTGCGAACGGTGTTTCGGGGGCGCCGATATGGGGATCATCATGGTTCGATTTGTGCGGCTTCGGTTCGCTGCGGTTGCCATGATTGCGGCGGCCATCATCGCTGCGACGACCGCCTCCGGGTGGGCATTTAGTCAGCAAACGATTTCGCCCGATGCAAACGGCAACTATAACTTCAACTATACGGATCCGAACCATCCGGCCACCAGCCAGAGCGCACATCCGTCCGAGTCGAATAGTCAGGGGTTCCACTTCAGCATTGAACATGGCCAGACGGCGCCGTTCGGCGGTTTTCAGAGCGGCAATAACCTTTTTGGCAATAGCGGCAATGACAGGCCCCCGGAGTTGACCCCGCTGGGCAACAACGGGAACTGAATTTCGGCTGTCGCAATTCGCTGGAAGCGGCGCGCGCTCAGCCTAGACCATGATCCGATTCAATTGAATCGGATCATGGTCTAGAATCTTTGTTTGAGCATGATCTTATCCGAAAACCGGTATCCACTTTTCGGGATCATGCTCTAAGCTGTCAGCCGTCGTGGGTCGCATGATCGACCGGTTGGCACGCCCTCGTTGTTGATCTCGATCTGGAAGATTTCGGACAAGCCCGCCCTTCCGGACGAGGTCAGTTGGAGCGCACGGCTGCCCGACACAGATTTGAGCCAGCCGAGCTCCAATAGTCGATCCAGAATTCGAGCGCCGACGAGTCCCTTGAGGTGATAACGACGCTCGCTCCAGTCGAGACAAGGCTGGCAGAAAATCCGCCGAGTCCGCGGGCTGAGATCAGCGCCGAACGCGGCAAGGAAACGCCCGCCCGAAGACGTGACCTCACCGCCTTCATCGGTGAGCACGATGTGCCCCATGGCCACAAGTGCATCGGTAACGGCGACTCCGACCTGGCCAGCCAGGTGATCGTAGCAACTTCGGGCAAAACGCAGTGCATCGTCGTTAGCCGACCGCGGCCGATGGCGGGGCGGCACCTCTATGGCGGCGACGACCTTCATGCTCTCCAGCATTGTCGCGACCAGCGGCGACGCGATCCGATAATAGCTGAAGCGGCGCTTGCGCGTGACAGTCAAAAGCCGCGCGGCAACCAGCTTGCTCAGGTGGCCGCTCGCCGTCGAGCGAGAGACATTGGCGCAGTAAGCAAGCTCAGTGGCCGTCAGCCACTGGCCGCCCATAAGGGCGTTCAGCATCGTCGCTCGCGCAGTGTCACCCACGAGAGCGGCCACTTCCACCAGATTTGCCGCCGCGACCATCCTCAACCCTATCGCCGATACCGCAAGCATATCAATCGAAGACAGTTCGGCATGGGTCGAACCGTTCGCGCGAGACAATTGCGAAGCTCGCGGCAAGAATGCGTCATGTTGATCCACATCCTTTATTCCGAGCCGGCAAGTGTCATTGCTGCCGTGGTTTGCAGCCTGATCGTCGCCGGCCTCCTGAAGGGGATCATCGGGGTCGGCATGCCAATCGTCGCGCTGCCGCTGCTGTCGCTGTTCATCGACGTCAAATCAGCGGTCATGCTGCTGAGCATGCCTTTGATCTTCAGCAACGTGCCGCAGGCGCTGGAGGGCGGCAAGACCGGACAATGCCTCATGCAATTGATGCCGGTGATTCTCGGCATGATTCCCGGTCTCTTCCTTGGCGTTCGCGTCCTGTTGGCGCTCGATGCGAACGTTGCAGAGATTATCGCAGGCCTGGTGGTTATCGGTGTCGGCGGCGTCACGCTGCTTCGCGCCGAAGCTGCAGCTTCAGTCTCGCCTGGTTCTACCAGCCGGCATCACATTCGGATTTTTCGGCGGGATTCTGGCAGCCATCGCTGCGATGCCGGGACCGCTTGTTTTCATATTTCTGCTGGCAAAGGGACTGCGCGGAAAGGCTTTCACCAAGGAAGCGTCGCTGTATCTCGTCGTTTCCGCGGGCTTGCTGGCAATTCTTCTGACCGCCAGCCGCCAGTTCAATTGGCTCGACGTTGCAGTCTCGACGGCTGCGATGTTGCCGGTCGTGCTCGGCATGTACGCCGGACAACATATGCGCGATAAAATTGCACCTGAGACATTCGAGAAGCTGGTGTTGATCGCGGTCATTGCCGCGGGCGCCGAGTTGCTGCGACATGGTTTCTTCAGCCCGTAGGATGCGGCCGACAATCGCTCGCGTTTCGGCGAAAGATGATGGGTTTCGCTGCCGCTCAACCCATCCTACGGGCTGCTCGCGCTCTCATTTTTCGCGGTCTCTTGGCGACCTGCGCTTTTTTCCTGACGGGTTTCCTTGCGCTCGCGGCACTCTTCGCCGGCCGCAAACCGCCGACGGCGTTCTTGACCTTTCCCCGCGTCAGTTGCCAGCCTTTCCAGTTGATGTCGAAGACGATGCCGTTGGGATCTTTGAACTTGCGTTCGAAACCGTCGTCCTCCGGCTCGCCGAGATCGAAGAAAAACTCTCCGCCCGCCTCTTCAACCTTCTTTTGTTGCGCAGGCAAGTCGTCGCACTGAAAACCGAAATGGTGGATGCCGACAAAGCCTTTCGGCATGCCGGAGCCGACCTCGCTTTTGTACTGCAACAGTGCCAGATTGATTTCGCCGTCACTCATATAGCAGTTCCAGGCGGTCGCGCCTTCGCGAATCGGCGTGCGTTTCAGCCCGAATGCCTTCTCGTAGAAGTCAGCGGTGGCTTTGATGTCCTTGACGCAAAGAGCGATGTGACGGATGCGGGCTGCCATGACGGAGATTCCTTAAGCTTGCCTATCTGGCGTTATTGAGTTTAACGAGGATCGAGAAGTCAATAGCCCGTAGGATGGGTTGAACGGAGTGAAACCCATCGCTGCGGCGGCGGCATTTCAGAAAGGCGATGGGTTTCGCGGAGCCTGTCATCGGGCCGGCCACTTCGGGCCGGACCCGTTGGCTCTACCCATCCTACAGATCAAACAACCCCGAGATGACGGATCGGCCGCCCCGGCGCGATGGTCTCGGCGGCGGCGATGATGGCGTGGGCGTCGATGCCGTAGTGGCGGTAGAGATCCTCGATCGCGCCGGTCTGGCCGAAATGCTCGACGCCGAGCGGCCGCACGCGGTGGCCATGGACGGCGCCGAGCCAGGCCAAAGTCGCCGGATGGCCGTCGAGCACGCTGACGATGCCGCAATGCCGCGGCAAGTCGGCGAACAGCCGCTCGATATGGCAGCGGGCGTGAACCAGACCGCGCTCGCGCGCCCGGCACGCCGCGGTCCAGCCGGCATTGAGACGGTCCGCCGACGTGATGGCCAAGAGCCCGACGTCGCGGCGATCCTCCGCCATCAGGCCGATGGCCTGGATCGCCTCGGGCGCGACCGCGCCGGTATAGGCGACGACGACCTGGCAGTTCGGGCCGGGCTCGCGCAGCCAATAGGCGCCGTCGACGATCGCCTGGCGCAGAGCGGGCGTCATCGGCCGCTCGATCTGCTCGATCGGACGCGTGGACAAACGCAGATAGATCGAGCCACCGGTCTCGTCGCGCAGCCAGTTGCGCTCCGAGGGTTCGCCCTCGGCATCCTTGTGGGCGTCGCGCTGGATGTAATCGAACGAGAAGGCGAGAATGGCGGCGAGCTCATCGACGAAGGCCGGCTCGAACGCGGCAAGGCCGTCTTGCGCGATGCCGATCAGCGGCTCGGCGATCGACTGGTGCGCGCCGCCTTCCGGCGCCAGCGTGATGCCCGACGGCGTCGCAACAAGGATAAAGCGCGCGTCCTGATAGCAGGCGTAATTGAGCGCATCGAGGCCGCGGGCGATGAACGGGTCGTAGAGCGTTCCGATCGGAATGAGCCGCTCGCCGTTGATGGTGTGCGACAGGCCGAGCGCGGACAGCGCGATGAACAAATTCATCTCGGCGATGCCGAGCTCGATATGCTGGCCGGTCGGCGAAAAATCCCAATTGAATGTCGACGGGATGCGCTCGCTCTTGAACGTGTCGGCCAGGGCCTCGCGCGCGAACAGGCCGCGGCGATTGACCCATGAGCCGAGGCTTGTCGACACCGTCACGTCGGGCGACGTCGTGACGATGCGCGCGGCGAGCGGCGTGTCGTTGCGCGCAATCTCATTGAGCAGCGCGCCAAAACCGGTCTGCGTCGACGTTTTCGGTTGGAACGGCACCGGCAGTTCGGCCGGCACCGCGATGCGGGCGGCCTGCAAGCGGCGTTCGCCATAGCTTGCAAACGGCACGCGATCGAGAAACGCCTGAATGTCTTCCGCCGGCCGCCCGAGACCCTCGAACGGATCCCATTCATGGCCGGGCCGGATGTTCATCGACGTCCGGAATGTTTCGGTCTGCGCCGGCGTCATCAGGCCGGCGTGATTGTCCTTGTGCCCGGCGAACGGCAGGCCGTAGCCTTTGATCGTATAGGCGATGAAGCAGACCGGGCGATCGTGATCGACGGCGTCGAACGCCGCGATGATCGACGCCAGATCGTGGCCGCCGAGATTGTTCATCAGCCGCGCCAGCTCATCGTCGCTGCGCTGTTCGATCAGCCGCGTCACCGGCCCTTGGTCGCCGATCTCGTCATTGAGACGCTTGCGCCAGGCCGCGCCGCCCTGGAACACCAGCGCGGAATAAAGCTGGTTCGGACAGCTATCGATCCACTGGCGCAACACCTCGCCGCCCGGCTCGGCAAAGGCGGCTTGCTGGAGCGCGCCGTATTTGAGCACCACCACGTCCCAGCCGAAATTGCGGAACAGGTTTTGGTAACGCTCCCACAGCCCTTCGCGCACCACGGCGTCGAGGCTTTGGCGGTTGTAATCGACGATCCACCAGCAATTACGTAAACCCTGCTTCCAGCCTTCGAGGATGGCCTCGAAGATATTGCCCTCGTCGAGCTCGGCGTCGCCAAGGAGCGCGATCATGCGGCCTTCGGGCCGCGGCTTTCCATCAACAATTTGACCCCAGCCGTGGGCGCGCACGTAATCCTGGGCGAGCGACGAGAACAGCGTCTGCGCCACGCCCAAGCCCACCGAGCCGGTGGAGAAATCGACGTCGTCGGTATCCTTGGTGCGCGACGGATAGGATTGCGCGCCCTTGTAGCCGCGAAAATCTTCGAGCTTTTCGCGGGTCTGGCGGCCGAGCAGATATTGGATGGCGTGAAAATTCGGCGCGGCGTGCGGCTTGACCGCGACACGATCCTGCGGCCGCAGGCTGTGGAAGTAGAGCGCCGTCATGATGGTGGCGAGCGACGCCGAGGACGCCTGATGGCCGCCGACCTTCAGGCCGTCGTCATTCTCGCGCAAATGGTTGGCGTGATGGATGGTCCACGTCGCCAGCCACAGCACCTTGCGCTCGAGCTCGGCAAGAATCGCCAAGTCCTTTGTCGGCAAGTCTTTCATGGCGAAGTCTTTTATCGGCAGATCGCGCGCCAGCGAGGACGATGCCATATCGACTGATGCCATGTCGACTCCCCTCGCCGATCACTCCAGCTCGACCGTGTCGAATTCCGCCGGCAGGATGATCTCGAGCAATTCGCAATCGTGCGAATAATCCAACACCGTGTGCTTGATCTTCGGCGGCTGCAGCCAGCACGAGCCTTCGACCATGGTCACCTCGCCGGCGCCGTCATACTCGCCTTTGATCCAGCCTTTGAGCACGTAGATCATCTGAAATTCGACGTCGTGATAATGCCGCTTCGACACCACGGCCGGATCGCAGGGCGGGATCATCTTGATGACATGGGCCACCGCCAGGCCGTTGGTCGCGGCGGCCATGCCGAGGTCGCGGTATTTGGCGTAAGAGCGCAAGCCGCCTTCGAAAGCGTTCGGATTGAGGTGGCTGGCCACGAAGGTCTGCTTGCGCGGCGCCGCCTTCGCCTTGGGTTTGGGCTGGGCTTGCCCTTTGCGGCGGCGACGCGACGGCGCGCCGAAATTTTGCTCGACGATCGCGAAGTCTTCCGCGCCGTCCGTCGTGGCCGGCGCTGCCCGTTTCGCCTTGCGCAGTTTGGTGGCCATTGGCTGTCCTTTCGCCTGAAAACGCCGGCGAAGGATATCACACCGGCTTGGGCCTTCGCACCAACGTTCCCCACGCCAACAGCAGCGCCGCGACCAGAATGACCGGGAACACCACCTCGTTCACCGTGGTCCAGCCATAGCGCGACAACAGCGCGCCGGACGAGAACGACGCGATCGCCATGGCGCCGAACACCAGAAAGTCGTTGAACGCCTGCACCTTGTTGCGCTCGTGCGGATCGTGGCACTCGGTGATCAGCGTGGTGGCGCTGATGAAGGCGAAATTCCAGCCGACGCCGAGCAGCGCCAGCCCGACCCAGAAATTCCACAGCCCTATTCCGGCGAGGCTGATGCTGGCGGCGACCAGGATCAATGTCAGTCCGATCGCCATCATCGCGCGCACGCCGAAGCGGGCGATCAGCGAGCCGGTGATGAAGCTCGGCGCGTACATGCCGATGACATGCCATTGGATACCCAGCGCCGCTTCGCCAACGGTGTGGTTGCACATGACCATGGCCAGCGGCGCCGACGTCATCTCCATGTTCATCATCGAATAGCTGGCCAGGCCGCAGACCACCGCGATGATGAATTTCGGCTGCACGACGATTGCGCTGAGCGGCCGCCCGTCGATCAGCGAATGCGACACCGGCGGGCGGGGAATTTTGAGCTGCGCCAGCACGATCGCGGCAAGCACCGCGCAGGCCGACTGCGCCAGGAACGTGCCGGCGAACAGATAAGGCGGCCACGCGTCCTTGGTGAAGATGACGAGCTGCGAGCCGATCACGGCGGCGAAGATACCGCCGGCCAGCACCCAGGCGACGGCCTTGGGTCGGAACTGCGGGCTCGCCGTATCGGTGGCGGCGAAGCGGTAGGATTGATGCGCCGCCGCGTAGAGGCCGCCGCAGAACGTACCGACCAGCAACAGCCAGAACGATCCATGCAGCACCGCCGCGCACGAGATCAGGCCGGACAGCGCGCCGAAGGCCGAACCGGTCTGCACGGCGAAGCGCCGGCCGTAAGCCTTTGCCAGCATGCCGACCGGGATCGTCCCCATCCACATGCCCGCGACCATGACGCTGATCGGCAAGGTCGCGAGCCCGGGATCGGGCGCCAGCATCGAACCGAGGATGCCGGTGGTCGCCACGGTGACAGTGTTGTTGCCGCCGGCCAGCGCCTGCGCCACGCCAAGGATCACGGCATTGCGCGCGGCAAGCCGGTCATCGATGAAGTCGAGTGCGGGTTCGGCGACGACCGCCATGGCAGACTCCCGGTGGGGCCGGTCGTTGTAGCGGGCGCAGGCGGCAGGCGCCACTGCGCAGGATGCAGATCAGCCCGTTGCTTGCTTGGGCGAACGCGCCAGCCCGGCCCTACCAATGCCCCATCCAGCGATTCCAGGCGAACAGCAAATCGGCGAACCGATCGTATGCAAAGCGGGTGATTTGACGAAGAACCGGCAAGCCGAATAACCGCCCGAGCCAGGCCTGGCCCGGCGTTGCAAGCCAGATCGCGATCGCGCAATCGGCCCCGACAAAAAGACGCCCCTCGGCGTCGACCGCGTGCAGGCGCCGGCGCACGTCGTTGACGTCCGCGCCGTAGCGAGCGAGCGCGTCGGGCTCGAGATTGATGTCGCGGAAATCGATCAGGCCGGCCCGGGCCGCTTGGACCAGCCGCCTGACGCTGCCACGTGATGCCGGCGTTACAGACCGGGCATTTGGTATTGTACCAAACGGTGAGCTTCGGATTTGTCGCCACCGTCTCCATGAGCTGCCATCATCCGGATTGCTCGCTCTCGCGCGCTCAGGTCTTCAAAAGCGCAGTGCTCCGTTGTGGCGGATCACGACCGAGCGCGCCTCCTCCGGCGTCAGCGCCCCCAACTGTCCGAGCGCCGCTTGCGTCTCCTCGATGAGAATATCGATGACGTGGGAGGCGCCCTCCTCGCCGAGCGCGCCGAGGCCCCACAAAAACGCCTTGCCGGCAAACGCCGCGGCGGCGCCGAGCGCGTAGGCGCGCACCACGTCGGTGCCGCTGCGGATGCCGGAATCGTACATCACGGTGGCGCGCTTGCCGACCTGCTTGACGATGGCCGGCAGCACGTCGATCGGCGCCGGCAGCGCCTCGATCTGCCGGCCGCCGTGATTTGAAACAAACATGCCGTCGACGCCGAGCGACACCGCTTTCTCGGCATCCTGCGGATGCATGATGCCCTTGACGATCAGCGTGCCTTTCCAGCGGTCGCGATATTTGGCGACCTCCTCCCAGGTGAAGGCGCCGCCCATCTCGCGGCGCGCGAACGCGACCATGTCGTTGATCGAGGCGTTGTCGCCGACATAAGCGCGCAGATTTGAGAAACGCGGAATGCCGTTTTTCCACAGCGCCATGGTCCAGGCCGGCGACATCAGCATCTGCAGCATCATCTTGAGGTCGGGATTGAAGGCGCCGCCGAGACCGACCACCACTTCGCGGGCGCGCGTGGTGCGCACCGGCACGTCGAGCGTGAGCACCAGCGCATGACAGCCGGCGGCCTGGGCGCGCCGCACCAGGTCGAAGCCGATGGCGTGATCGTTCCTGGCGGCGCGATAGAGCTGGAACCAGAACACGTCGGGCGCGAGCTCGGCGATGCGCTCGATGGTCGAGCAGCCGACCGTGCCGAGCGTATAGGGAATGCGGGCGCGCTGCGCGGCGCGGGCGAGATATTCGTCGGCGCCCGGCCACACGATCGCCGGCCCGCCCATGGGCGCAACGCCGATCGGCGCGGCGTAGCGGCGGCCGAACAGCTCGACCTCGCACGGCGGCAGCGACGGCATCACGCCATAGCGCGGCACCAATTCCACCGCATCGAGCCCCGCCCAATTGCGCCTGATGCCGGCATCGTCCTTGCCCGAGCCGCCGTCGGAATATTCGAAGGAAAAATGCGGCAGCCGGCGCCGCGCGCCGCGGCGCAGATAGTCGATGGTCGGATAGTGCCGGTAAAGCTCGGCGTAGCGCGGATTGGCGTTCTTGCCGACGTAAGGTTTTGCGGGCGCGGCAGTCTGCGGTGCGGCAATGGCCGTCGTATCGTGCATGGGCGTTTCTCCGGCGTACACTATAGCTCGTTCATCGCTTACCCGAGCAAGCGACACGTCGGCGTCAAGTTATGCAACGCGGCGGCGTCTCGTTTGCGTTTGGATGTCCTTTCGGTGCCGCTCAACCCACCTGCGTAGCACCTCATCGATCCGCGTCTGCCAGCCTGGTCCGGTCGCCCGAAAATGTCCTCAACACAAGAGGCGACAGCCGGATATGAATAAAGCACCTGACAGTCGAGCTTGACGGCTAATTCGATCGACTCTCAGTCGGCGCCGCGGGCGACTGTCCACCGCTCGGGCTGAGAGTAGCCGAGGCCGAGAGGCTTTTCGCGGTCTTCAGATTGCGATAACGAGCGTCGCAACTTGGTTGGCTGCGTCGACGGGTAGGTCGGCGGTCGAGGTTCGCTCGCGCGGAGGACCTCGTTGCGGCAGGTGCGATTTCAGGCACGGTCGAATCGAGACGATGTCGACTCCGATATTGCCATCTGGCCAGAGTTTGCAACGACGTTTAGACTGTGGCGACTTCTTTGTCAGACAGTGAAATTGCGACCCAGAGCCGACATTGTCACCCACTTCCCGCGTTCCTGCCGCCGCTGGTATGATGCCTTGGCTTGAAGTTCGGGAGGGGCAATGAGGCGGCGCTGAATTTGTTACGCTGCTCGGCAGCGCCGCGTCGGTGTGGCCGCTCGCCGTCCTTGCGCAGCAGCCCACAATGCCCGTGATTGGGTATTTGAATGCTACTTCGCGCGAAGCGAATGCGCACCTTGCGGCGGCATTTCAAAGTTCGCTGGCCGACGCTGGCTACGTCGAAGGCCAGAATGTGACAACACAATATCGTTATGGGGACGGGCTATTCGATCGGCTGCCGGAGTTGGCAACGGAGCTGGTCCAGCGCCAAGTGTCGGTCATTGTTGTGACGCCCACGACCGAAGCATTAAAGGCGGTAACGGCCGCGACCAGCACTATCCCGATCATTTTCATGATCAGCGACGACCCTGTAAAACTTGGTCTTGTCGCCAGCCTTAGTCACCCCGGCGGAAATGCGACCGGCGTAAACTTCTTCATCAGCGAGTTGACGGCTAAACGGCTGGGCCTGTTACACGAGCTTCTTCCGGCCGCTAACCGCATTGGCGCGCTCGTGAATCCAAATTCGGCCGCTACTGGCGGCTTCATCAGTGATCTAATGGCGGCTGCCTCGTCTATCAGCGTCCAGATTGAGATTGTTCAGGCGCGGAATAGCGGCGAGATCGAGACGGCCTTCTCGGCCCTTCATGACAAAGTTGACGCTGTGATGGTTGCCCCTGACTCGATGTTTGTAAGCCAGCGCGCGCAGATCGCTGCCTTGGCCAGTCGCTATCGCATTCCTGTTATTTATACCGTGCGCGAATATGTAGAGGCTGGCGGCCTAATGAGCTATGGGCCGAGCGTCCCGGATATGTATCGCCAGCTTGCGCTTTACACGGCTCGGGTCCTGAAAGGCGAGAAACCGCGCGAGCTGCCCGTTCTGCAGCCCACCAAGTTCGACCTGTCATCAATCTCAAATCCGCCAAGGCGCTTGGCCTCTCTATCCCGCCAAACCTGCTCGCCACGGCCGACGAGGTGATTGAATAGGGAAGGCATTTTTTATAGCGACCACAAAAGGCTCCCCGGCGGGGCGTGTTGAGACTGACTTCCCGGGCGTGTGCGACCAAGCCTCGAAGCCGTCAGAAATGGCTGTACGACGGCCGCGCGAAACTGAGCGTCTTACCCTCGTGGAGGAAGCGGGCGCCCTCCCCGGCCGTCATACGGCCGATCTCGGTCACCGCGACGCCGGCCTGCGTGCGCTGCCGCGCGGAATGCGGCGAGTTTGTCCGGCGCCAGCGTCAGGACGATCTCGTAATCGTCGCCGCCGCTGAGCGCCGTTTCCATCACCGCCGGATCGGCGGCGACCGCGGCGCGGACCGCGTCGGACAACGGCACGCGCGCGACGTCGATCTCGGCGGCGACGCCGGAAGCGCGGCACAGCTTGGCGAGATCGCCGGCGAGGCCGTCGGAAACATCCATTGCCGCCGACGCGTTTTGCAGAACCGCATTTGGCGAGCGCATTGCGCGGCTCGGGCAAGAGATAACGTTGCTTGAGATGCGCGCTCATCGCTTCCGATAATCGCCACCGCTTGGCGAGGCTTTCGTCCCGCCGCAGCAGCACGCCAAGCGCGGCGTCGCCGATCGTGCCGGTCACGACGATCAAGTCGCCCGGCTTGGCGGTCGAGCGCTGCACCATTTTGCCGTGCGGCACCGCGCCGAAAGCGGCAATCGAAACCGACATCGGGCCGGGCGTGCGATCGGTGTCGCCGCCGAGCAACGGACAGCCGTATCGCTCGGCGTCCTCGCCAAGGCCGCCGGCAAAAGCCGCGAGCCACGCTTCGTCGATCGCCGCCGGCAAAGCGAGCGACAACAGAAAGCCGATCGGAGTCGCGCCTTTGGCGGCGAGATCGGACAGATTCATCCGCAGCGCCTTGCGGCCGATGTTTTCCGGCCGGTCGTCGGGAAAGACGTGCACGCCTGAAATGACGCCGTCGGTGGTCAGCACGAGGTCGCAGCCCGGCGGCGGCGCGATGACGGCGGCGTCATCGACCAGGCCGAGAGCGCCGGGATGCTTGGCCAGCGGCCGGAAATAGCGCGCGATCAGGCGATCCTCGGCCGATTCTGATGAGTTTGGCATTGCGCGACGCAACCCTTCTGCAGCCGGTCGCCTTGCGGTTACTAAGCGCGATCGAATTCAGCGGCGCGCAATTGGTGCGCAAGATGGTCGAGGACAGCATTGACCATGCCGGTTTCGTCGTCATCGACGAAGGCGCCGGCGACGTCGACATATTCCGACATTACCACTCTGGCCGGCACGTCGGCGCGGCAGGCGAGCTCGTAGGCGCCGGCGCGCAGCACCGCGCGCAGCACCGCCTCGATGCGCTTGAGCGGCCAGCCGCGGGTCAGCGCCGCATCGATCTGCGGGTCGAGCTTGCCCTGCTCGCGCACCACGCCGCCGACGATGTCGCGAAAGTACGCGGCCTCCGCCGGCCGGTATTGCGCGCCCTCGACCTCGCTGCCGAGCCAATGGCTTTCGAATTCGGCCATGATCTCGTTCAGCCCGGTGCCGGCAAGATCCATCTGATAAAGCGCCTGCACGGCGGCGAGCCGTGCCGCGCCGCGCTTGTTGGCCTTGCGCGCCTCGTTGGGTTCGGGGCCCGCCATCTCAACGCTTCCCGAAGCGTTGTTTGATACCGATCAGCGCCAGCGCGGCGCGCGCCGCATCGCCGCCCTTGTCCTGTTCCTCCACGCGGGCGCGCTCCCAGGCCTGCGCCTCGGTGTCGACGGTGATGATGCCGTTGCCGATCGGAAAGCGTTGCGCGATCGAAAGCTCCATCAGGCCGCGTGCCGATTGATGCGACACGATCTCGAAATGGATGGTATCGCCGCGGATGACGCAGCCGAGCGCGACCGCGCCGTCATAAGGCAGGCGGCCCCACTGCGCGGTGTCGATGGCGAGCGCAATCGCGCCTGGTATTTCCAGCGAGCCCGGCACGCTGACGCGGTCGAACTCGGCGCCGGCTTCCTGCAGCGCCTTCATCGCGCCGGCCAAGAGCGCGTCCGCGATCTCGTCGTAATAGCGCGCCTCGACGATGAGGATGCGCGCACCCTTGCGCGCGCCCTCACCACGCTTGCCTCGCCGCGGCCCGGCCATCGCCTGCTCCTGTTAGGGGGTGGTCGTACCAAGCCGGGAGGGCGCGAACAAGCGCGGCCAAATCCGTCTAACGCGCGTGCGGCATGGACTCCAAGAGCCGCGCCGCATAGCGCGCCATCTGGTCGACTTCGATATTGAGCCGCGCGCCGGGGCGCAGCGCGCCGAGCGTCGTGACCTGCAAGGTGTGCGGGATGATCAAGACGGAAAATGTGTCGCCTTCGACCTTGTTGACCGTGAGCGACACGCCGTCGAGCGCGACGGAACCCTTGGGCGCGATGAAGCGGGCAAGCTCCGCCGGCACGCGCAGCGTCAGTTCCGCGCTGTCGACAAAATCGTCGCGGGCGATGAGCTCGGCGATGCCGTCGACATGGCCGCTGACCATGTGGCCGCCGAGCTCGTCGCCGAGCCGAAGCGATCGTTCGAGGTTGAGCCTGGTGCCGCGCTGCCAGGTGGCGGCGGTGGTCATGCGCAAGGTCTCGGCGGCGGCATCGACGGCAAATGAGGAGCGATTGCCGGTTCGGCCCCGCCCCACCACGGTCAGGCAGATGCCCGAACAGGCGATCGAGGCGCCGATATCGATGGTGTCGGGGTCATAGCCGCAGGCGATGTTGAGACGGCGCAGCCCTTCGGCCTTTTCCTCGACATCAAGAACTTCGCCTAAGTCACTGACAATACCGGTAAACATAGATCTACTCGCGTGCATAATTGACTTGGCGATCGGTCCCCACCGGCTCGCTGCTGACCTGTTTCAGCCTTCGAGTGAGCGCCTCCATCGCGCCCGTTGCAAGCGCATCGACCCCATCCGGACCGACGATTTTCGGCGAGTGGAACAGCACCGCTTCATCGACCAGATCGGCGGCGATGAAGGCGGCGGCGAGCGTCGGGCCGCCTTCGACCATCAGCCGGGTAATGCCCTTGGCGGCGAGACATTCGAGCCCGTCTTTGAGGTCGAGGCGGCCGGCGCTTTGCGGCGACCGCAACACCTCGACGCCGAGCGGCAGCAGGGCGAACTCGGAGGTTTTGGGAGCGGCAAGGCCGGTGAGCGCCCAGACCGGCGTCTCGTGGGCGCTCCGAACCAGACGCGAGTGGACCGGCAGGCGCAGCATGCTGTCGGCGACGATCCGCACCGGTGAATCCTTGGCCATGCCGGGCAAGCGGCAGGTCAGCATCGGATCGTCCGCCAGCACGGTGCCGATGCCGACCATGATGGCGTCGCTGTGCGCGCGCAGCAGATGAACACGCTCGCGCACCGCCTCCCCGGTGATGGCGACGGGCTTGCGCCCGGCCGCGCCGGCCTTGCCGTCGGCCGAGATCGCAAGCTTGAGCATGACGTGGGGCCGGCCCTCGCGCATGCGCCGGATATGACCGGCATGATCGTGCCGGGCTTCCTCGGCGCCGACCCCGACGTCGACCGCAATGCCCGCGGCGCGCAGACGGGCATGGCCCTGGCCCGCCACCTCGGGATTGGGATCTTCGAGCGCCGACACGACGCGCGTAATGCCGGCGGCGATGACGGCGTCGGCGCAAGGCGGCGTCTTGCCGTGGTGCGAGCAGGGCTCCAGCGTGACGTACAGCGTCGCGCCGCGCGCCGCCGCGCCGGCGCGCCGCAAGGCCTCGACCTCGGCATGGGGCCGGCCGCCGGGCTGGGTCCAGCCGCGGCCGACAATGACGCCGTCCTTGACGATCACCGCGCCCACGGCCGGGTTCGGCCAGGTTTTGCCAAGTCCGCGCCGGCCGAGCGAGAGCGCCAAGTCCATGAAGCGCAAGTCCATGAAGCGCCGGTCGGCTGCGGCGCTCACTTGCGCGCGATCTCCGCGGCCTCGTCGCCCGACAATTCGGCCAGCGCCGTCTCGAAATCCTTGGCCTCGCGGAAATTGCGGTAGACCGAGGCGAAGCGCACATAGGCGACGTCGTCGAGCTCGCGCAAATGCGCCATCACGGTTTCGCCGATCGCTTCGGACGAGACCTCGCTTTCGCCCATGCTTTCGAGTTCGCGCACGATCTTCGACACCATCTGGTCGATGCGCTCGGGATCGACCGGGCGCTTGCGGCAGGCGATCTGCACCGAGCGCAGCAATTTATCGCGATCGAACGGCACGCGCCGGCTGTTGCGCTTGATGACGATCAGTTCGCGCAACTGCACCCGCTCGAAGGTGGTGAAGCGGAAATTGCAGGTCAGGCAGACGCGGCGGCGGCGGATGACGGAGGAATCCTCCGTCGGCCGCGAATCCTTCACCTGGGTATCGAGGCTTCCGCAACTCGGACAACGCATCCCTTACCCCTCGTAGATCGGGAACCGGCCGACCAGGCGGCGGACCTTTTCGCGCACGCTGGCCTCGGCCTGCGCATCCTGCTCGGTGCCCTTCTGCGACAGCGCGTCGAGCAGCTCGGCGATCAGGTCGCCGATCTGGCGGAACTCGGCGATGCCGAAGCCGCGCGTGGTGCCGGCCGGCGTGCCGAGCCGCACGCCCGACGTGACGGTGGGCTTTTCCGGGTCGTACGGAATGCCGTTCTTGTTGCAGGTGATGTGGGCGCGCTCGAGCGCGGCCTCGGCCACTTTGCCGGTCAGGCGCTTCTTGCGCAGATCGACCAGCATGAGGTGGGTGTCGGTGCCGCCGGAGACGATATCGAGCCCGCGCGTTTTCAGCGTTTCGGCAAGCGCCTTCGCGTTCTCGACCACGTTCTTCGCGTAAAGTCTGAAGGACGGCCGCAGCGCCTCGCCGAACGCCACCGCCTTGGCGGCGATGACATGCATCAGCGGTCCGCCCTGCATGCCCGGGAACACCGCGGAATTGAGCTTTTTCGCCAGTTCCTCGTCGTTGGTCAGGATGGTGCCGCCGCGCGGCCCGCGCAGCGTCTTGTGGGTCGTCGTGCTCACCACATGGGCGTGGGGAAACGGGCTCGGATGGGCGCCGCCGGCCACGAGGCCGGCGAAATGCGCCATGTCGACCATGAGATAGGCGCCGACCTCGTCGGCGATCTCGCGGAAGCGGCGGAAATCGATGATGCGCGGATAGGCCGAGCCGCCGGCGATGATCACCTTGGGCCGGTGCTCTTTGGCGAGCCGTTCGACCTCCTCCATGTCGATGAGGTGGTCGTCGCGGCGCACGCCATAGGGCACGACCTTGAACCAGCGGCCCGACATGTTGACCGGCGAGCCGTGGGTGAGATGGCCGCCGGCGGCGAGGTTGAGCCCCATGAAGGTGTCGCCGGGCTGCATCAGCGCCATGAACACTTCGGCATTGGCGGAGGCGCCGGAATGCGGCTGCACGTTGGCGAAGGCACAGCCGAACAGCCGGGTCACCCGCTCGATCGCCAGCCGCTCGGCGATATCGACGAACTGGCAGCCGCCGTAATAGCGCTTTCCCGGCAGGCCTTCGGCGTACTTGTTGGTCAGCACGGAGCCCTGCGCTTCGAGCACGGCGCGGCTGACGATGTTCTCCGACGCGATCAGCTCGATCTCGTCGCGCTGGCGGCCGAGCTCGAGCGCGATGGCATCGGCGATCTCCGGATCGCTGTCGGCCAGCGAGGCGGAAAACAGGCCTTCGTCCGCCGTCTTGGCGCTGTGGGATACCGACATGCCTCGCTCCTGGCAGAAAATGGGTGGTTGTCCGCAGGTGATACACCCCGCGCCGGCATCATACCAGCCGATGAGCGCAAGGCATGGGATATTTCAGCGGATAACGCCGCTACATTTAGGGATTGAGGGCCGGACTTAAAGCCCGCGCCGCCTCAGGCAAACCCGTAAAGCGCCCGCGCATTGCCGGAATAAATCTGCTTGCGGCGCTCGTCGCCCAGGCTCGCCGGCACGACCACGAACGGGTCGTCGAAATCCCAGTGCGGATAGTCCGACGAGAACAGGATGCGGTCGAAACCGATCGCCGCCATGATGTCGACGAGGTGCGCCGGGTTTTCCGGCTCCTCCATCGGCTGGGTGGTGACCCAGAAATGGTCGTGCAGATATTCCGACGGCGCCCGCGTCAGATGCGGCAGGCCCGAGCGCATGCGCTTCCAGTTGCGGTCGAGGCGGTGGCCGAGCGAGGGCATCCAGCCGAAGCCGCCTTCGATGAAGACCATCTTGAGCTGCGGGAAAGCCTCGAACACGCCCTCCATGATCATGCTGGTGACCTGCGCCTGGCAGGCATTGGAGTGCTCGGTCATTTCCTCGATGTAGAACGACGGCCAGCCGGTATTGCTGGCGGCGCGGCCGCTATAGCCGAACACGTGCACGCCGACCGGCAGGCCGGCCTCGCAGGCCGCTTCATAGATCGGCCAATAGCGGCGGCGGCCCATCAGCTCGGCGGTGCGCGTGAGCATCAGCACGTGGGCGAAGCGGCGGTCGCCTGAGCGGCGGCGGATTTCCTTGCGCGAGGCTTCGGGGTCCTCGTAGGGCACGACCAGCGAGCACTTGAGCCGCGGATCGAGCGCGTTCCAGTGATTGAGCTGGAATTCGTTGCAGGCGAACGCCAGCGCCGCGCTGTATTCGTCGTTCTGCTCGCCCTGCCCCGACGGCGACAGCGGATTCATCACGCCATATTCGATGCCGTAGAAATCGAGGTGCTGCTGGCGCATGAACTCGTAATTGCTGGCCGGCAGGCCGCCGTCCGGCGGCCAGGAATCGCGGCGCGAGGCCTGCGGCTGCGCCTTCGGATAGGGGAAGCCTTTGACATAGCCGTGATGCGAGCGCGCGCCATAGGTCTGCGCGTAATCCCACCAGCGATTGCTCAGATAAGGCCGATAATCCTCGACCGAGGCTTTGGGATGGATGTCGCAATCGATGATCTGCAGCTTGGTCTTGGCGCTGCGGTCGATCTGGCGGGCTTCGATGTTCACGGCGCTTCCTCCATCGGGAGGTTTGACTCATTTGAGCGCAATATTACGAGCTTTGCCGGCCCGCCGCCAGCGCCCGCTCAAACGGTAATCACCCGGTCGAGGTAAAGTTTCCAGGTGCCCGACGGCGGTCTGTGGCCCGAGAGCCAAGTGCCCGTCACTTTGCCTTCCCATTCGACCGGCAGCACCATGCCGCGCAGGAATTTTGCCGCCATCTGCCGCGAGCTCCAGGCGACCACCGTGTCCGAGCCGGTCTCCCACCACGCCTCGCCCGGCGCCAGATCGCGATGCGACTCGGCGTCCTGCTGGACGTTGAACGTGCCCTCGAGCAGGCAGCGGATTCCCGGGCCCGGATGCTGATGGCGATCGGCGATGCGGCCGGCGGCGGTGGTGATTTGGTCGAGACGGAACAGCCACCGCGTGCCTTCGGGCATGGCCAGGCTGGTGATGACGCGCGACATGCGCAGGCTCGACAGCACGCCCTCCCCGTCATGGAGCAGCGGCGCCGCGTTCGGCGGCGCAAGCTCCCAGCGCCAGACCTGGCTCCACTCGCCGGCCGATTTCAGCGTGACGGTGCTGTCGCAATAAATCGCCGCATCGGCGCTCAGCACTTGGCCGTTAATCTCGGCCCGGCCGTGGCGCACGTAGAGCAAGCGATGCGCCGGCGCCAAGGCCGACGCAGTCGCTCCGCTCGCGCCGACCTGGTCGTGATAAAAATTCAGGGCAAACGGCATGGCGCCCGCCTCAACGCGACGGCTTCTTCCAGATGCCGCGCTTTTGCATGAGCGCCACCTGCTTGTCGATCACGTCGGTCTTGTATTGCGCGTGTTTCGGCGGGATTTTCTTCAAGTAGCGGTTCTTCGGATAGATCGGCTTCTCGTAGATGATTTGCGCGAGCTCGGCGCGGATGTCCTTCATCCAGTTGGTCACCTGCGCCGACTCGCGGTGATGGCGCAGCGCCTCGATATTGATGACGCCGGCCACGAAGGTCGAGCCGTTGGTGTCGCGCTGCTTGCCGACCAGTTGGCCGCGGTAATCGACGATCATCGACTGGCCGCCGCCGGCATCGATGCCGAAATGGTGGCCTTCGGGCGTGAGATGATAGCTGCCGATATTCGGCGCCACGATGTACATGTTGTTCTCGAGCGCGCGGGCGCGATTGGAAATCTCGAACACGTCGTTCTCGGTGAACGGCGCCGGCATCGAGGCGCGATACACCACCTCGGCGCCGTTCATGGCGAGCCCGCGGCCGTTCTCCGGATAATTGCCCTCCATCGCCATCATGATGCCGAGCCGGCCGATCTTGGTGTCGGCGACCGGCCAGAACGCGTCCAGCGTGCGGCCGTATTTCTCGATCCACCAGTCGTAAATGTCGTGCGGCGACACCGAGCGCTCGACCGGCAGCAGCGCGGAGATCTTGTAGTGCTGCAGGATGATCTTGCCGTCGGGATCGACGATGAAGCCGATATTGAAGAAGCGGTCCTTCCAGTCCTTATGGCGCGCCTTGGCCTGCGCCATGATGAAGACGTTCCACTCGCGCGCCAGCTTGCCGATCTCGTCGGTCTCGGGGCCGGGAATATCGATGCAGCAGGTGCGCGCGTAATCGGCGTGGTCGACGTCGAGCACCTCGTCGTTGAACCCCATCAGCGCGCCTTCGGGGATGGCGAGAAGCCGCACCGGGATGTCGAGATTGGAGAGCCAGAACGCCGCCTTGGTCAGGCTCTTGAGATGCTCGATATTGTACTTGATGTCGTCGCGCCGGCGGATGCCGTAGAAGGTCGGAATGAGGCCGACGGCGTTGTAGGGCTCGATCATGGTGGATGTCTCCTCCGTCATTGCGAGGAGCGAAGCGACGAAGCGAATCCAGTGATGCCGTCGACGGTTCTGGATTGCTTCCGCTTCGCTCGCAATGACGATGCCAATGAGAACAATTACGCCGCGACGCTGGGCAGGCCGGCGAGCGCCATGGCGAGCTCGCCTTCGTCGTAGTCCTGGTCGACCAGCTTGCCTTCGAAATAGGCGATATAGGCGCCCATGTCGAAATGGCCGTGGCCGGACATGTTGAACAGGATGACCTCGGACTTGCCCTCTTTCTTGCAGCGCAGCGCCTCGTCGATGGCGCAGCGCACCGCGTGCGTCGCCTCCGGCGCCGGCACGATGCCCTCGCAGCGGGCGAACTGCACGCCGGCGTCGAAGCAGGTTTTTTGGTGATAGGCGCGCGCCTCGATCAGGCCGAGATCGTGGATGTGCGAAATCATCGGCGCCATGCCGTGATAGCGCAGGCCGCCGGCGTGAAAACCCGGCGGAATGAAGGTCGAGCCGAGCGTGTGCATCTTCACCAGCGGGGTGAGGTGCGCGGTGTCGCCAAAATCGTAGGCGTATTTGCCGCGGGTCAGCGTCGGACACGCGGCGGGCTCGACGGCGACGAAGCGGCGCTTGCGGCCGCCGCGCAGTTGCAGGCCGAGGAACGGAAACACCAGGCCGGCGAAATTCGAGCCGCCGCCGGTGCAGCCGATCACCACGTCGGGATCGTCGCCGGCCATTTCGAACTGCTTGATCGCTTCCTGGCCATTGACCGTCTGGTGCAGCAGCACGTGGTTGAGCACGGAGCCGAGCGAATATTTCACCGCCGGATCCTTGGCCGCCATTTCCACGGCTTCCGAAATGGCGATGCCGAGCGAGCCCGGGCTGTTCGGCGTTTTGGCGAGGATGGCGCGGCCGGAATCGGTCTCGTTCGACGGCGAGGCGATGCAGCGCGCGCCGTAGGTTTCCATCAGCGCGCGGCGATAGGGTTTTTGATCGTAGGAGACGCGGACCTGGAACACGGTCACTTCCATGCCGAACAGCGAGCCGGCAAAGGCCAGCGACGAGCCCCATTGGCCGGCGCCGGTTTCGGTCGAGAGCCGTTTGACGCCCTGCTCCTTGTTGTACCAGGCCTGCGGCACCGCGGTGTTCGGCTTGTGCGAGCCGGCGGGCGAGACGCCTTCGTATTTGTAATAAATCTTGGCCGGCGTGCCGAGCGCCTGCTCCAAGCGCTGCGCGCGCATCAGCGGCGACGGCCGCCACATGCGGTAGACGTCGCGGATCGGCTCGGGGATGTCGATGGTGCGTTCCGTCGACACCTCTTGCAGGATCAGCGCCATCGGAAACAGCGGCTCGAGATCGGCAGGCCCGATCGGCTGCTTGGTGCCGGGATGCAACACCGGCGGCAGCGGCTTCGGCAGATCGGCCGCCAGATTGTACCAAGCTTTCGGAATGTCCTTTTCGTCGAGAATGAACTTGACCTGATCGCCCACGCTGTCCTCCCACGCCACAAGCATTGGGCGGGAATGTAGCCGGATTGAGGGCAAGCGAAATCCGGGAGCGGCGCTCAGCGCCGGTCGATCGTTCCCGGATTTCGCGGAGTTTATCATCGGGCCGGCCACTTCGGGCCGGACCCGATTGGCTCAATCCGGGCTACAATTACAGCTTCGTGGTCGCCGGGATCGCCGGCGCGCCCAGGCCGTCGCGGCTGTAAATATCTTCGCGGAATTGCACGACGCCGTCGGAGGCCGACCAGCCGGTGACGTAGACCCAGTGCAAGGGAATCGGCTTGGTCAGATTGACGTTGACCTGATCCCCCGACTTGATTGCCTGCTCGATCTTGTCGGAGGTCCAGCCCTTGGTGCCTTCGAGCAGCCAGGCCACCAGCGCCTGGACATTCTGCACGCGGCAGCAGCCCGATGAATCGTAGCGGAAATCCTCGCCGAACAGATTCTTCAGCGGCGTGTCGTGCATGTAGACGCCGTATTGGCTCGGAAAGTTGATGCGGATGCGGCCGAGCGAGTTGTGGTCGCCCGGATCCTCGCGAAAGGTGTAATGCACCGCGTCTTCCGAATACCAGTTGATTTCAGAGGGCTGCACCTCTTTGTGGTTCGGATCGAAGATGCGGATGTGGTTGTCCGTCAGGTAGTCGGGCTTGTCCTGCATGAGCCGGATCAGGTCTTTCCGTACGATCGACACCGGCACGGTCCAGTACGGATTGAAGTTGACCTGCACGATCTTGCTGTTGATGTCGGGCGACGGCCGATCGACCTTGCCGACCACGGCCGTATGCCGCGACACCGCGACGTCATTCTCGATAGCCTCGACGCGAGCGGCCGGAATGTTGACCACCACGTAGCGCGGGCCGAGATTCGTGGTCAGTGTCTTGAGCCGCGCGATATTGACCTTGAGCTGATCGCGCCGTATCGCCGCCGGCACGTTGAGCGCCGCGAGCGTCGAGGGGCGCAGCACGCCATCGACGGTGACGCCGTGGCGCGCCTGAAAACGCCGCATCGCAGCTTCGACGTAAGAGTCGTAGATGTCGTTTGCGGCTCCGACCGCATTGGGATCGAGGTCGCCTGACAGCGACAGCCGTTGCCGCAGATCAACCACGCTCGGATGGCGGTTGCCGACCCGCAACTCATCGACATGAGGCACCGTCGGCCAGCCGCCGCGGGCGACGATCTCGTCGTAGGCCGCGATCGCCTTCTGGGTGAACTGCTCGGTCGCCGGCGACAGCATCGGCGCCGTCGGCTTCGGCATGTGGATGGTGCGCGAGGCCTGGTCGAAATCCTGGCCGAACTGGCCGGGACGGCCGTCGTCCATGAGCGCGTCGAGCGGGTCGTCGGCGAAGGCGCGGCTCGCAACACCGCTCAGTGCCGCCGCGCCGACGCATTGCGCCAGAAAGCGGCGCCGATCGACGCTGCCGAAGCGGCTGCGACTGAGCGATTTGGCCTTGGTCATGGAACGGTCCATTGGGCAGCACGCCTTTAGCATGCCGCCGACCCGCCGCCCAAGGTTCTCGGCTAAGGGTCGCGGCCGGCGAATTTATGGCCGGGACGACCACACCTGCGGATGGCGGCCTGATCGCATGGCCGCCAGTTGTTCGTGTTGGCGGTTTCCAGGCCCTCGCAAAGACAAAAAAATACCCCGGCAGTGACGCCGGGGTTTTGAGTTACGCCAGTACGACGGAAACTCTGGCGGATTGGCCGCTCTTGATTGGAGCCGTATAGCCGATAGAGAATCTGGTCGGTCCAGAACCGCTCGAGCCGGTGCAGCGCCTTGTTGAGCACTGAGAACTCGTCGGCATTGATGCCGCCGACCTGCTCCACGGTGCGCACGTGCTTCTGGTAGAGCGCGTCGACGGCGTCGCGCACTTCGCGGCCCTTGTCGGTGAGCTTGATGCGCACCGAGCGCCGGTCGACGCGCGAGCGCTGGTGATCGAGGAAGCCCATCTCGACCAGCTTCTTGAGATTGTAGGAGACGTTGGAGCCGAGATAGTAGCCGCGGGTGCGCAGCTCGCCGGCGGTCAGCTCCTTGTCGCCGATATTGTACAACAGCAGCGCCTGCACCGAATTGATGTCGGCGCGGCCGCGGCGGTCGAATTCGTCCTTGATGACGTCGAGCAGACGCCGGTGCAAGCGCTCGACGAGAGTAAGCGCCTCCAGATAGTGCGGCCGAATGTGGTCGAAGCGCGCCTCGCGGTCGGCGGGCTCGACCGTCTTGACGACGGCTTTCATGTTGACGCCTTTCCCAAACTTATTTTGTTTGTCGTCGACGGGCCCTGTTCCCGTCGTATGGCGTCACCCTAGCGGTCAGGGTCTAAGATCAGTTTAAATAACAGGCTAAAAATAGGGTTTATTCGTTTTGGTGGAGGTGCGATTAAGCATTGATTTATAGGGGATTTTGTCAGGATTTTTTCACCCTAGAAACCCCCGAAAAATCGACCTCCATGGTGCGCGGCCACGCTTACGAAACTCTATGCGCGGTGCCGTCCGCCTTACGACATGATTGACTAGCCCTTGCCAGCCAACCATATAGCGCCCTCTGCCGGCACCTGGCCGGTGAAGCCCCTGGTGCGGGGGAGTGTCCCGAGTGGCAAAGGGGGCGGACTGTAAATCCGCTGGCTTACGCCTTCGTAGGTTCGAGTCCTACCTCCCCCACCAGCCTTCGCTCGCTTCGCGAGCTACGGCTCGGCAAGCCATTCTCCAAGCCTGCGGCGAAGCGAGCGAAGGCTGCCGCGCCGAAGCCCGAAGGGCGAAGGCGGGCTCGCTCCCGCGCCGCGGAAACACAGCGAGGCGTTCCCTGGCGTAATAAATGACGGACGTGGTAAAATTCCGTTCGCCGTCTTTTCACAGACACGGTCGGCCAAGCGGTTGTCGTCAACGACGCTGGCGCCCCGGCCAGTATCCGAGCTCGGACGTAATATCGGCTATGTCAGAAGGGGCTATGTCAGAAGGCCCGTCCAACGCGCATTCCGCGGCCGATCGCGAACCAAATCGCGCAGCGGCGCTCTACAATCGTGGCGGCGAGCTTAGGCAGCTCAGGCGGTTCGATGAAGCGATCGCCGCATTCGACGGCGCAATTGCGCTGCAGCCGAATTATGCAGAGGCGCATAATGGCCGCGGTATTGTGCTGGCGAACCTCAATCGCGTCGCCGACGCACTCGCGAGTTTCGAAAACGCCGTCGCGCTAAAGCCGGACTATGCCGAGGCGTACAACAACCGCGGCATGATCTTGCAGGACCTCGCTCGCCTCGACGAGGCGCTTGCCAGTTTCGACTTGGCGATTGCGATTCAAGCCGACAATGCCAGGGCGCATAATAATCGCGGCGTCGCGCTGCAGGATTTGAAGCGCTTTGCCGACGCGCTTGCCAGTCACGACCGGGCGATTGCGCTAAAGCCGGATTTTGCCGAGGCTTATTACAATCGGGCCATGGCGCTGCATGCGCTCAAGCGCTTCGATGAGGCCCTTGCCGGTTTCGGCAGAGCTATCGCGCTGCGGCCGGATTATGCGGAGGCGTATCACAACCTCGGCGTTCTGCTGCAGGATCTCAAACGCGTCGATGATGCGATCGCGGCCTACGGAACGGCGATCGCGCTCAAGCCGGACAACGCCGAGTCGCACTTCAATCTCGGCTTTTGCCTCCTTCATCTCGGCCGCTATGAACAGGGCTGGCCGCTCCTCGAATGGCGATTGAAGATTGAAGAGCTGTCCGGCCGCCGTTCATTCGCGACAGCCGCGCTGGCGGGGCGGCGAGGACATTTCGGGCAAGACGCTGTTCGTCTATCGGGAGCAGGGTCTCGGCGATACGTTGCAGTTCTGCCGTTACGGCAGGCTTTTGCAAGCGCGAGGCATCAAGACTGTGATGTCGGTGCAGGAACCGTTATACCGGCTGCTCCAGCAATTGAGCCCGCATGTGCAGATCGTCCACGACGGCGCACTGCCCGCGACATTCGATTATCACTGCCCGCTCATGAGCTTGCCGCTCGCGTTCGGGACGACGTTGGACACCATTCCGGCGCTGCAGCCTTATATTTTCGCCGACCGCACTCTGCGCGATGCGTGGGCCGCGCGTCTGCCGCCACGACAGCGGCTTTCGACGGGACACACAAAACCGCGAATAGGGATAGCTTGGAGCGGCAACAAAAAACAGAAAAACGATCACAACCGTTCGATGACCCTGCGAACGCTGGCTCCGCTCTTGTCCGATGACGCCCAATGGATATCGTTGCAAAAGGAAGTCCGGCCCGGCGATGCCGACTTGCTCAAGGAGCTTCCGGTCGTTTCCTTCACCGACGAGCTGGCGGATTTTGCCGACACCGCCGCGGTGCTCGATAGCCTGGATCTCGTGATCACGGTGGACACGAGCGTCGCCCACCTTGCCGGCGCGATGGGAAAGGCGGTCTGGATCATGCTGACATATTATCCGGATTGGCGGTGGCTATTGGACCGTGACGATTGTCCCTGGTATCCGACCGCCCGGCTGTTCCGGCAGGATGAAACGCGGTCTTGGGAAAATGTCATTGCGCGCGTCCGGGACGCGGCGCATGAATTCGTCAATCCCGCTCGAGAGCGTAACTTTGCGCCAAGGTGAAGCAGCACAGCAACATCAAAGCCGCCGTGCTTCAAATCTCAGCGGGCGGCGCGGTTGAGCGGCCGCAAACATTCCTTCCGCCGACCGCCGCATCGCGGTCCGGGCGGCCATCCGCGCGCCGATGGATCGGGGCCGGTCATTCTTGTACGGCTGGCACAGCGTCACCGCGGCGCTCGCCAATCCGGCGCGCCGCATCCGCCGCCTGTTGGCGACGGAAAATGCGCTGCGCCGGCTCGCCGAAGACGGCATCGCGCTGCCGCTCGCGCCCGAACAGGTGCGGCCCGATGCGCTTGCCGCTCGCCTGACGCCCGACGCGGTGCATCAGGGCCTGATCGCGGAAGCCGATCCCCTGCCCTCGCCCGACATCGAGGAATTGCCGGCAGACGGCATCGTGCTGGTGCTCGACCAGATCACCGACCCGCACAATGTCGGGGCGATCCTGCGTAGCGCCGCGGCGTTTGCCGTCGAAGCCATCGTCACCACGGCGCGCCACAGTCCGGAGGCCACCGGCGTGCTGGCCAAGGCCGCCTCCGGCGCGCTCGAACTGGTCCCGATCGTCACCGTGCAAAACCTGGCGCGCGGCCTTGCGGCGCTCAAAGAGCGCGGCTTCCTGACCATCGGGCTCGACGGCAGCGCGCCCGACGATCTTGCCGCGATCGAACTGCGCGCGCCGCTGGCTTTGGTGCTCGGCGCCGAAGGCAAGGGTTTACGGCAATTGACCGGCGCAACCTGCGACCGCCTCGCGCGCCTCGATCTGCCCGGCGCAATCAAAAGCCTCAACGTGTCGAACGCCGCGGCGCTCGCGCTCTACATCGCCAGTCGCGCCATTAGAGCGTAATGACAAAAAGCACGAAGGCCCGCACGGCGCGGGCCTTCGCATTTGGTGATCGGCAATCGGCTCGAACTAGCCGCGCCAGTACGGGCGATGCATCATCATGGACCGCCCGCCGTAATAGTGCGGCCCCATCACACGCGGACGATAGTAACCGCCGCCATAGGCGACGTGCGGGCGCATCGCATAGCGGATGTGCATAGCCGCCGCCGTATCCGGCGCCATGACCTCCCCCATAGCCGCCGCCGTAACCGCCAGCATAGGGCGGATAGGCCGGAGGCGGAGCGTATTCCGCAGGCGGCGCGTAGCTGTGGAACGGCACCATGAGGCCCGGGCCCTCGAAGGCCGGACCCTGGTTGACGACATAGAGCGGCGCCGGCGTCGTATAGACAGCGGGAACGCCGCAATTGCCGCAACCGCTATAGCCGCCGCCATAGCCACCGTATCCGCCATAGCCACCATACCCGACCTGGGCTCCGCAGCCGCCGCAACCGCCGCCCCATTGGGCGACCGGCGCGGCGTAGGAAGCCGCAATGCTCGGCGCGCAGCACGTCACTGGCGCGTCGCAGTTGCCGCAGCCGACGGCAATCGGTTGCGGTGCAATCGGTGTTGCGTAGATGATCGGGGCGTAAGCCGCGGCACCGCAACCGCCGCAGCCGGTTTGGGCATAGGCGACGGGTGCCTGACCTCCCCAATCACAGCAGCCGGCAAACGCGACCTGCGTCATGCCGACTGTAATCAGTGTGGCGATCGCCACGAGGATGGAACGCTGGAACGACATGATACTCCCTTACTGAACAGCCCCGACGAGGAGGCAGATGGAAGCAGGCGCGGCCTGCCGACGACGTTACGAACGCTTGTTAAGGACCTTTCGGTATTGGTGGAGTGATTGGAGCAGCCGGACTTGATGGACCTGGATCGTGAGGACCCTCGGTGTGACGGCGGTCTGGACCGGACCGGCGACGGCCCGAAGGTCGGCTCAACGATCACCGGCGGCATCGGATAATCCGGATATTCGGTCACCGGACCCGGCGCCGGATTGGCTCGTCCAGCTGCGATAGTAGGTCGGCGCCGGCGGCGGCAGCGGCCGATCCGGCGGCGGATTGATTTCCAGGCGGCCATAGCCGGGCTTCTTGCCGTCCTTCGGGAAGTAGCCGGGCACGTAATACGGCGTCGACAGCAGCAGCGGCTGGTAGATCACGACCGGCGCCATCTCGCCGGGCCGGTCGAGGCCGAATTCGCCCACGACCACGCCCCACGAGGCATTGATGCCGTTGATGATCACCGGCACGTCGGGCCTGCCGGGAATGACGATTTGCGGCTCGCGCTGCGCCAAAGCAGGCGAAGTCATCACAGCAAGGCACAGTGCCGCTTGGACAAAACGCATCGATCAACCCGGATCGGCGCTAAACTTTCGCGGATTGTAGGCAACCCGGTCGGCGAATTCGTTTAAAACCGGGCCATTGCGCTGCTTAATTGTGCGGTAACATTAATTGCTGGTGTCAAATGGCCCAGCGCCGACCTACCCCTCACCTGCCGGCACCCAACCTGCCAACACACGACTTTCGGCTTACGACCTCTGGCGGACAGACAGCGGCATGGCCGCGGATTAGCCTTGCCACGGGGTGGCTCTGCGACGGCGATACCGGCGCTGCGGAGCAATTCCTAACGATCAACATCAGGGGGGTCCGTCCATGACCACTATGGCTCTAAACCCGGCGCAATCCGGCGGCATGACCAGCGAACAACGGCTCGTCATTTTCGCTTCCTCGCTGGGTACCGTCTTCGAATGGTACGATTTCTATATCTACGGCACGCTCGCGGTGTTCCTCGCGAAATACTTCTTCTCCAATGTGCCGGCCAACGTCGCGTTCATCTTCACGCTCTTGGCCTTCGCCGCGGGCTTCGCGGTGCGCCCGTTCGGCGCGCTGATCTTCGGCCGGCTCGGCGACATGATCGGCCGCAAATACACCTTCCTGATCACGATGAGCCTGATGGGTATCGGCACCTTCTTCATCGGCGTGCTGCCCGGTTATGCGAGCTGGGGCATCGCTCGCGCCGGTCGTGCTGATCGGCCTGCGCCTGGTGCAGGGACTTGCGCTCGGCGGCGAATACGGCGGCGCGGCGATCTACGTCGCCGAACACGCGCCGGCCAACAAGCGCGGCTACTACACGTCGTGGATTCAAACCACGGCGACACTTGGCCTGTTCATGGCGATCCTGCTCATCCTCGGCATCCGCACCTGGATGGGCGAAGCCGCGTTCGGCGACTGGGGCTGGCGCATTCCGTTCCTGCTGTCGGCGATCCTGCTCGCGGTCTCGATCTGGATCCGGCTCAAGCTCAATGAATTGCCGCTGTTCCGGCGCATGGTCGAGGAAGGCAAGCAGTCGAAGCGGCCGCTGACCGAAGCGTTCGGCCAGTGGAGCAACGCCAAGATCGCGCTCATTGCCCTGCTCGGCGCCACGGCCGGTGAAGCCGTCGTTTGGTACGGCGGACAGTTCTACGCGCTGTTCTTCCTGACCCAGACATTGAAGGTCTCGGGTGTCACGGCGAGTATTCTCATCGCTACTGCGCTCTTGATCGGCACGCCGGGCTTCATCATTGTTCGGTGCGCTGTCCGACAGGATCGGCCGCAAGCCGATCATTCTCGCCGGCTTTGCCTTGGCGGCCGTGACCTACTTCCCGCTGTTCCAGGGCATCACCCACTTCGCCAATCCGAAGCTGGAAGCCGCGCTCGCCAACGCGCCGGTGACGGTCACGGCCGATCCGGCCGAATGCTCGTTCCAGTTCAAGGCGACCGGCGTCGAGAAGTACACCACCGGCTGCGATATCATCAAAGCCGCGCTGGTCGGTCTGTCGGTGAACTACAACAACGTCACCGCGCCGGCAGGCACCAAGGCGAGCGTGAAGATCGGCGATCAGACCATCGCCGCCGATACACCGGACGTCGCCAAGGTCATCGCCGCCGCGGTCAAGACCCACGGCTATCCGGCGAGCGCCGACCCGGCCGACATCAACTATACGATGACGATCGTGCTGCTCGTCATCCTGGTCGTCTACGTGACCATGGTGTACGGGCCGATCGCGGCGTGGCTGGTCGAATTGTTCCCGACCCGCATCCGCTACAGCGGGTTGTCGCTGCCGTATCACATCGGCAACGGCTGGTTCGGCGGCTTCCTGCCGGCGACCGTGTTCGCCATCGTCGCGGCGACCGGCAACATCTACTCGGGCCTGTGGTACCCGATCATGCGTTGCCGCGATGAGCTTCGTCATCGGGCTGATCTTCCTGCCCGAGACCAAAGACCGCGACATCACGAAAATGTAAGCGAAAAGCGGGACGGCGGCTTCCGCCGTCCCGCACCTCTTTCTCGCCCTCCCCCGTCGGGTCTTCGTCCCCCGGGGGAGTTTTTTTGCTTATGACAGTTCGGGCCAGATCAACCGTCGCGCGATGAAATTGCGCAAGGCCGTTGCGCCCGCGCACAACAGCGCAAAGCAAAGTGCCGCGCCGGCGATTTCAGGAACGCTCGTCGTGATTGCCTGGTGCGTGAGACCCAACGTCTTGAGCAATCCGGCGACGATGCCGAGCATGGCACCATACGCCGCCGCGCGCGCAATACTCCATTCGCGCGGCTTGCCTTCCGAGACATAAAGCGACGGTAGCGGCATTCCTATTCGGCGGCTTCGACCTGCACCGGCCGCTGCGCCTGCAGGCCGGAGAGATCGGGCAGCTTAAGACGCACGATCTGCGTCTCGTCGCGCGCCACGATATCGGCTTCTTCGCCGTCGTCGAGATGAAGCGCCGTGTATTGCCGATACGGCGCGTCATGCGCGATGCCCGACCCCGACAGCACCAGATAGACGCTACGTTCGCCGGCACGATAGGTCGGCGCCGCGGGCAAGCTTGATGATCGACGCCCCGCATTGCCGCTCGGTGAAGCTGCCGAGCGGCTTTTCCGACACGCCCGGCATGCCGTCGACCGGCAGCCATTCGTAATTGGCGGGATCGAGCATGATGGGATCGCGATAGCGCGGTTTTGGATATTCCATGCGCTGGCCGTTCATGTGCTCCCAGATCGCCTGATAGCCGTCGGTATTGCGGCGGCCTTCGACGTCGTCATGGCGGCGGAAGATGCCGCCCTCGAACGTGCCGAACTTCTTCAGCTCTTCGGTGCCGGCATAGACTTCCTCGCGCGACAGGTAGCCGGAGCCGCTGGCGCTGCCGAATTGCAGCACCGCGGTGACAGCGGTGCCTTCCGAGCTTTGCGGCCCATACGGCGCGCCTTCGGGGAAATAGCCGACGGCGCCCGCCGCCATCTTGCCGTTGCGGTCGAAATTCATCGTGCCTTCGAGCTGGATGCGGAACTGATCGAAATTGTGCCGGTGCCGCGGCGAGGCGAAGTCGCCCTCGAGTTGCCCGATATTGAACTGGAAATTGCCGAGCGTGCCGGCCGTGCCGTTGAGCAGGTGCCGATAGTGAAACGTGCCGCCGCGATGCTGCAGGCCGCGCTTCCATTCGACGTCATCGTACTGGACGATCTTCATCGCAGAATTCCTCGGGCTGACGTTGCGATATCGCGGTAATTCTAGTCCGTCTTCACCCACCTGTCAGGTGGGTTGTGGCGGCGAAGGCGCCGCGGCACCCCGCCGCGCTGGCCCACGCCGGAATAGTCCACTAACATCCGGCCGGTCAGCGTGGGGGCAATGAGGCTCCTTAAGGCCGATTGCGTTTGCCGACAACGCGTGCGGCAGTCTGGCGTTTGTTGCCGTCCCGCCAGCGAGGAGCGTCAATGGAAACGGACATGCTGCATTCCGCAGCTCATGCCCTGCCCACCTACTTCCACGCGTTTACAGACAGCGGCTCGCTAGCACTGCATTCCGCGCGAACTGCGCTGTTCATCATTCTCGATCCGGTGCGCCTGCTCTATCTGTTCGCCGGCGTATGCATGGGGCTGGCGCTCGGCATCCTGCCGGGCATCGGCGGCGTCGCCGGCACGGCGCTGCTTTTGCCGTTCACCTACAATCTCGATGCGCCGACTGCCTTCGCGCTGCTGCTCGGGCTGGGCGCCACCACCACGACCGCCGATCCGATCGCCGCGATTCTGTTCGGCGCGCCGGGGCATGCCGCTTCCGCGGCCACGACGCTCGATGGCTATCCGATGACCCGACGCGGCGAGGCCGGCCGTGCGCTCGGCGCCTCGTATATGGCGGCCTTGATCGGCGGACTGTTCGGCGCTGCCTTGATGGCCGTTGCGCTGCCGATCATGCGCCCGATCATTCTCTTTATCGGCTCGCCGGAATTGCTCGGCATCGCCGTGTTCGGCATTTCCATGGTGGCGGTGCTGTCGGGCAATGCGCCGCTGCGCGGGCTGACGTTTGCCTGCTTCGGCATGATGCTGCGCATGATCGGGACCGACCCGCAGTCGGGAACGCTGCGCTGGACCATGGACACGCTGTATCTGTGGGACGGCTTGCCGCTGGTGCCGCTCACCCTCGGCATTTTCGCGCTGCCGGAGCTTTGCGATCTCGCCATCGGTCGCACTGCCGTCGTCCAGGAAGGCCAGGTGCTCGACACCAAGAGCGGCATGATGGCCGGCGTCAAGGATTGCTGGGAACACTGGTTCTTGATCCTGCGTTGCTCGTGGATCGGTTCGGCGATGGGCGCCATTCCCGGCATCGGCGCGTCCGTGATCGACTGGATCTCCTACGGCCACGCGCTGCGCACCGAAAAGGGCGCGGCAGAGACCTTCGGCACCGGCGACGTGCGCGGCGTCATCGCGGCCGAGAGCGCGACCAACGCGCGAGAAGGTGGTGCGCTGGTTCCGACAGTCGCGTTCGGTGTGCCGGCGAGCGCCGGCATGGCGATCCTGCTCGGCGCATTCCTCATTCACGGCCTCGTCCCCGGGCCGGAAATGCTCACCAAACACCTCGACATCACCTATTCGATGGTGTGGAGCATCGCCATCGCCAACATCCTCGGCTCCGGGCTGTGCTTTGCGTTCTCGGGCCAGCTCGCGAAGGTGGCGATGCTGCGCTACACGCTGTTCATGCCCGCCGTGCTGAGCCTGATCTATATCGGCGCGTTCGAGGCCTCGCGGAACTGGGGCGACATATTCGCGCTGATGTTCTTCGGCATGCTCGGCTGGGCCATGAAGCACTTTCGGTGGCCGCGTCCGCCTTTCGTGCTCGGCTTCATCCTCGGCGACGTCATCGAGCGCTACATGTTCATATCGATTCAACGCTACGGCATCAGCTGGATGGTCAAGCCCTTCGTCGTCGTCATGTTCATCATGGCGGGGCTGTCGTTGTTGCGGCCGCTCTTACAGGACATCCGCAGCCACGGCGGCTTGAAAGCCATGGTCTCGCAGTGGGGCCGTCCGCAGTTTTCGCCCAACAATCTATTTCCAGCGGCGTTGCTTTGCCTGTTCATCGCCATGTTGTCGCAGTCTTTCGGTTGGGCGTTCGCCGCCCGCATCATTCCGACCATCGTCGGCATCGGCGCGATCCTGTTCTGCTCGCTGAGCCTGATCAACGACGTGTTCGGCCTGCACGAGCGCAACGGCGGCGGCGTCCTTGCCGGCAAGTCGCAAAAAATCCACATGGATATCGCGTCCAAGACCGCACACCTGCCTAGCAGCGTCATCCTAATACGTGGGCTCGCGTTTTTCGATTGGATGGTGAGCTTTATGGCAGTCATGGCTGTGATCGGACTCATACCGACGGTGCCAATCTTCATCGTCTTGTTTATGCGGACTGAGCCACGCGAATGGATGGCAAGATTTTGCGCCGCCCAGTTCAGATTCGCAATGACGCTGATAGGACTGCGATCAACAGCTTTCAGACTCACCGAGCCATTCACGGAACTTACACACAAGAGGACCGAGACTCCCGAACCTTGGAAGATCGTCATACCGATGGCGGCGTCCGTGGTGCTGCTGATCTACGTGGTGTTCGACCAACTGCTGGCGATTCCGTGGCCGCCGACCTTGGCGGGGATGCTGTTCCCTGCCCTGAAAATCATCCCCAGCGTGTGAGACCAATCGCATCACTTCAAACGGTCGCGAATCTTCTCCAGCCCAGCTTTCGCGCAATTGTCGTCGAGGTTGCCGCCGGGCGCGCCGGCGGCGCCGATGCCGCCGATGACTTCGTCGTTCAGCTTGATCACCACGCCGCCGGGAAAAAACAGGATATGCGGCAGCTTGGCGAGTAGCGCGATCGGACCGTCGGCCTTGGCGCGGTCGGCCAGAACCATCGTATCGTTCTTGAAAGTAACGCTGGTGTAGGCCTTGTCGTGGGCGCTATCGAGGGTGTGGATGCCGGCACCGTCGCCGCGCACTGCCGCGATCGTGGCGCCGTCGGCGTCAACGACGACCACGGTCTCGGTGTAGCCGCCTTTGGCGCAGGATGCGACTGCCTCACTCGCCGCCTCGGTCGCAAGGGCTGCGGGAATGCGATGCGTCGGCAGCGTTTGCGCCAACAGCCCCGATGCGCCGAACGCGGTCGCCGCGAGTATCAATGGTATTTTGATTGCATTAGTTTTGATTGCAGCAGTCATGACACTTCTCCCTCGGTGACCGGCTTTATGCGATTGCGACCGTCATCTCCAATGCTATACCGAATATGCAATCCTCGAACAGACGCCCGGCGGCTGTTGGCATCAATCCGATGAATGACCAAACCGCGCAGCCGCAGCCCGAGAGCGTGCCCGGCGATAGGAAAGCTTTCGACCATCTGCTGCTGTTCTTCGCTCTGGTTTACGTCGTCGAAGGCCTCGGCCAGATCGGCGGCCTGATCGCGCAGCCGCTGAACAATTATCTCAAAGCGTCGCAAGGCTGGACGCCGCTGCAGATCACCGGTTTCATCACGCTGTTCAACCTGCCCTGGATCATCAAACCGGTTTACGGCTTGATTTCCGATTTCGTGCCGCTGTTTGGCTACCGGCGCAAAAGCTACCTGCTGCTCGTCAACGTCGCGGCCATCATCGGCTTCATCTGGGTGACGCAACTCACGGCGCCGAGCGATCTCTTCATTCCGCTCATGGTCACCGCTTATACGATGGCGATATCCAGCACGCTGTGCGGCGCCTTGCTGGTGGAGAACGGCCAGCGGCTGCACGAGAGCGGTACCTTCGTCAATCAGCAATGGCTGTGGTTCAACATTGCGGCGATGGCGGCCGCGGTCCTCGGCGGCCAGTTGGTTGAGCATCTGTCGCCGGCTGGAGCGCTGCACAGCGCCGCCGCGATCGTCGCGGTTGCGCCCCTTGTCGTCATCGTCGCGACTTTGCTTTTGGTTCCCGAGAAAAAAGTCTCGGTCAATATTGCGGGGATAAAAGACACGTTCGAGAGCCTGAAGGCATCGTTCCGGCGCCGCGAGCTGTGGCTCATCGCCGGATTCCTGTTTCTGTACAATTTCAGTCCCGGATTGAGCACGCCGCTTTATTTCACCATGACCGACAGCCTGCACTTCTCGCAGGCCTATATCGGCATTCTCGGCTCGATCGCGTCGGCGGGTTGGGTGCTCGGCGCGCTGCTCTATCGCCGGTTCCTCGGCGAGCTGACATTGAAGAAGCTTCTCAATCTCAGCATCGTGCTCGGCACGCTGACCACGGCGGCGTTCGTGTTGCTGTCGAGCGAAGCCTCCGCCGCGATCATTTATTTCTGCTGGGGCTTTGCGGCAATGCTGGCGATGGTCGCGTCGCTGACACTTGCCGCCGATTACTGCCCGCCTCGCGCCGAAGGTTTTGCCTTTGCCGTGCTGATGTCGGTCAGCAATTTGGCATCGTCGGCTGCCGACAATGTCGGCTCGTTCCTCTACACCCACATGTTCGACCACAATGTGCGGCCGCTGGTCCTGATATCGGCGGCGGTCACGGCGTTTGCCTTCGTGCTGGTGCCGCTGCTACGCTTGGGCGACAAGCGGCAGGGTGAGCCCGCGCCAGGTCTCAATCCCGTGGAACCGTCTCACCCCTGAGCGCGTTGATATTCGCCTACCTTTGACGGCGCTATTTCGGGTGCCCGATCATGCGGAAAATCGGTACGATCGTTACGATTGCCGCGCTTGCCGCAGTCGCCTCTTCGCCGTCGCCAAGTTTGGCCTTTGGTTTGCGCCTCGGCCCATTCTATGTCGGCATACCGTATTTCGGCCACCGGCACCGTCACCATAGTGCCCCCGCGCTGCGCGATGAGGCGAGCCTCAAGACGGTCCCGCCCGCCCAAGCGCCTCCGAGCGCGCAGGGGTTGACGCCGCAAGGCCTGATGTCGCCGCTGCTGTACCCCGTCCTGGCACTGCCGCCAGTCTATGGCGAAATCTTTTCGCCGCCTTCGTCGTCGCCATGGCCGTTCAGCTACGACGCCATTTTGCAGACGGCGTTCGCCAAAACCGCGCCAAATGCTGCGGCAAATGCTGCGGAATGTCCGCAGCCCAACCGCCAGTCCGCCGTCGCCGAGCGCATTCGCGCCGAAATCAAGCCGACCGGCAATCAGATGCCGCAGATGCAAAAGCTCGGCGGCGCGCTGGGCTTTGCCTCGGACTATTTGGCCAAAGCCTGCCCGAGCGACATTCCGCAAGACCCGGCCGCGCGCCTGCAGCTGATGGAATGGCAGATCGAAAAAGTAGCCGAGGCGCTCGATTTCGTCCGTCCGCCGTTGCAGGAGCTCGAGCAATCGCTAAACGACACGCAACGCACGCGCTTCGGCGTGCCACTTTCGACGGCCGCTGTCCGCCCCGATCGCGCCAACACTATCGCGCCGGCCTGCGCTGTTGCGCCGACGAGAGTCGACGCTTCGATCGAGCAGATTTCGCTCGCGGTGCAGCCGACCGACGCGCAGCGCGATGCGATGGATGGTCTCAAGCAGGCCTTCCGCAACGCGGCCAACGAGCTCGACGCCAACTGTCCGTTATCGTTGCCGAGCGACCCGCTGGCACGATTGGAAGCCATCGAAGCCCGTCTCGACGCAACCTGGCGCGCACTGGTCTCCATCCAGACCGCATTGGCCGACTTCGAAACAAAGCTCAGCGCCGAGCAGCGGGTCCGCTTCGACGCGACCGATTTTGCCGCGGCCCAATAGTTTCAGGAGCAAACACGATGCCGCGCCCGATCAGCGAAGAAGACCGCCCGACCGAAGACGACATCGCACGTGAAAAACTCGGGCCCCGCGGCGTACCGGGCAAGCCCAGCCCCACTAAAATGACGCCGCAGCAGCAAAAGGAAACGCCGAAATCCGGCGACTTCGACGGGCATACCGCTTAGACGGTATGTTCGATTAGTTCTGAAAGAACCTATTCGTCGGCCGCGGCAGGCCTAAATTTTCGCGCAGCGTCGCGCCTTCGTATTCGCGGCGGAACAGGCCGCGCCGCTGTAATTCGGGGATGACCTGATTGACGAAGTCTTCGAGGCCGCCCGGCAAATACGGAAACATGATCGTAAAACCGTCGGAGCCTTCGGTCTCCAGCCATTCCTCCATCTCGTCGGCAATTGTCGCTGGCGTGCCGACCATGGCGAGGCCGGAATAGCCGCCAAGCCGTTGCGCGAGCTGCCGCACGGTGAGGTTCTCGCGTTTGGCCATCGCGATGGCGCGCTCCCGTCCGCTCTTGGAAGCGTTGCTTTCCGGGACTTCCGGCAACGGCCCATCGGGATCGAATTTCGACGCGTCATGGCCGAGTGCGATCGACAGCGAGGCTATGGCGTTGGCGTAATTGACGAGACTGTCGAGTTTTGCGCGCTTGCCCTTCGCTTCCTCGACCGTATCGCCGACCACGACGAAGCAGGCCGGCAATATTTTCATGTGATCGCGGGCGCGGCCGAGCTTTTCCATGCGGCCCTTGACGTCGGCATAGAATTTTTGACCGACGGCAAGATCGCTCTGCGCCGTGAACACCGCTTCCGCCGTCTCCGCCGCGAGCTGTCGGCCGGAATCGGACGCGCCGGCCTGCACGATCACCGGCCAGCCCTGAATCGGGCGGGCGATATTGACCGGGCCGCGCACGGAGAAATATTTGCCCTTGTGATCGAGCACGTGCATTTTTGCCGGATCGAAAAAGACGCCGTCCTCGACGTCGCGGACCCAGGCGTCGTCCGCCCAGCTGTCCCACAATCCGGTCACGACGTCATAGAACTCCCGCGCGCGGCGATAGCGCTCGCCGTGCTCCATATGCTCGTCGAGGCCGAAATTGAGCGCGGCGTCCGGATTGGACGTGGTGACGATGTTCCAGCCGGCACGGCCGCCGGAGATCCAATCGAGCGAGGCGAAGCGCCGCGCGATGTGATATGGCGCGTCGAACGTGGTCGAGCCGGTGGCGACGAGCCCGATACGCTCGGTGACTTGCGACAGCGCCGACAGCAGCGTGAACGGCTCGAACGAGGTCGAGGTGTGGCTGCGCTTGAGCGCATCCATCGGCATGTTGAGCACGGCCATATGGTCGGCCATGAAAAACGCGTCGAACTTCGCCCGCTCCAGCGCCTGGATAGACTGCTTGATATGCGCGAAGTTGAAATTCATGTCGGGCCAGGCACCGGGATAGCGCCACGCGCCGGTATGGATCGACGCCGGCCGCATGAAGGCGCCGAGGCGCAACTGACGTGCCGCAGCCATGGATGACCTCAGTTACTTGTGCTTCGATAGTTACTTGCGCTTCGATAGTTACTTGCGCTTCGATTTGGATTTACGGGCTGCATAGCGGGCGTCCCTGGCCGCCTTTTGCTCGGCTTGCAAGGCGAGTTCACGCTCGGCGCGCTCGGCCTTGTCGCGCTCGGCCTGCAACGCGGCGTCGCGTTCCGCCTGAAGCGCGCGTTCGGCATTGCGCGCTTTGGTTTCGGCTTTTTCGGCCTCTCGGACAGTTCTGACCGCCCTGCGGTCGGCGGCACCCACCGTTCGTGCCGTCAGCCGTTCGGCGAGCGCCGGATCGGCGGCCTTGGCGAGAAACTTCTGCAGCGCCGCCTTCTTGGCCTTGGCGGCGGCCTCCTGCCGTTCGAGGAGATTCGGATTCTTAAAGCCGGCCATTTCTCTCGACCTCGTTTGTCCTGCCGTGGGCCGGATGGCTCACGGTACACCCGATGCCTTCAACGCGCGCGCCAGCCAAGCACTGTTGCTTCGATCGGGGTGCTTGTCGCCACGCTTTGCCAAACGCCGCTCTGCCATCGGCACAGGAACGGAACGACATAGGTGCCGACATGATCTTCGCACAGCAGCTCAAGGGGCTGGTCCGCCGGCGGCACGCCATCATGGGTGAAGTCGCCGATTCGCTGTTGCCGGGTCGCCATGCGATCTTGATGATCCGCGCCGTTAAGATTTTGATGGAATTCGATGCAACCATATGGTGCTGCGACGGCATCGCAGGATGCATATATAACGCCCATCAGTGAGGAATCAACCAGCGAGCGTCCCATGGCATTCAAACCGAACTACGGAAGAGATCGCGCCGAGCGAGCGCGAGCGGCACGCACGCGCAGCGAGGAAAAACAGCTCAAGAAGGACGAGAAGGCTGCGCTGCGTAAAGCACGACGCGCCGAAACGGATCCCGCACCGGATGATACCAATCCGCCGCCGGATGAAACGCAGAGTTGACGGGCAAACCGCCGGTACAACAGCCAAAACGTCGGAGTATTTTTGCAATGTCCACTTCCGCCCCAGCGGCAACCCACGCGGCCGCCGCGCCGCCGGCCGATCCGCGCAGCCCCCAGCGTGTGCGTCACGAGCCGCGCCGGCGTACGCTGACGATCGAGCAGGTCGAAAAGATCGCCGCCCACATGATCCGCGTCACGCTGATCGGCGATCTCGAGGGCTTCAAAAGCCTCGGCTTCGACGACCACATAAAACTGTTCTTCCCCGACGGCACCACCAACGCCGAAGGCGCGCCCAACATGCTGGGACGCGATTTCACCCCGCGCCGTTATGATCCGGCCAAAAATACCCTGGCCATCGACTTCGCCATTCATGACGCGGGGCCGGCGACGCGCTGGGCCGAGCAGGCGCAGCCGGGCCAGACATTGTCGATCGGCGGCCCGCGCGGCTCCTTCATCATCCCGACCACATACGATTGGCATTTGCTGATCGCCGACGAGACCGGGCTGCCCGCCATCGGGCGGCGGCTCGCCGAACTGCCGGCGGGGACGCGGGTCGTCGTCGTGGGCGAGGTCGACGGTGCGGCCGACGAGATCGCCTTCGAGACGAAAACGAATGCGACCGTCACCTGGGCACATCGCAACGGCGCGCCTGCGGGCGAAAGCGACGTGCTGGCGAAGACGCTGTCGACGTTGCAACTGCCGGCCGGCGATTACTACGCCTGGGTCGCCTGCGAGTCGCTCACCGCCAAGGCGCTGCGCCGGCAACTGATCGCCGACCACGGCGCCAATCCGAAATGGACGCGCGCCGCCGGCTATTGGCGCCGCGGCGTGGTTGCGGTGCATGAGGTGCACGAGAACTGAACTGGTGAATCCAGGAACAGAGTTCGTGCGGATCAATCGTTCCGCATATTCGCTATGCGCAGCTCATAGAATGTTGAGCGCAGCAAAACCGTCGCTTCGGCGGCCTGGTTAGGCCGAAGCGATGCCGGGTTTTACTGCGCTCCCCCAGCGCCCCCGAACAGTTGTCAGGAGACTGCGCGCAAGCCTCAACCGCCCGCGAGGAATTGTGGAATCGGCGGCGCAGGCAGCACGCCGACCTGCCCATTCACATTCCCCCAGGCGTTCTGCCAGGTACCGTTCGGGTTTCGAACCGTGTGCAGAACAGTCTTCTCATCCGCGAGAAGAAGCATGATCTGAAACGTGTCATCGTGGCCAGCCGCACATGTCATCAGCTTGATAGGCTGTGGCGGTGTTCCCGACTGCCCATACACGTCACCCCAGAAATTTTGCCACGAACCGTTCGCATTGCGTACAGTGTGCCAAATCTTATTGTTCGCTCGAATTATGAGCTGCAGATTTCCCTTGGTGTCCACGTCACAATCGACGTCAACAATTGGCCCGGGAGCCGGCCCGACTTGACCCATGACGTCGCCCCAGAAGTTCTGCCATGGGGCGGTATCCGTGCCGTTGTCGTTGCGGACGGTATGATAAAGAATGTTTTTGATGCAGAAGACCCACTGTGTCATTTCGAAATCCTCCATCCTGTGGTTTGACGTCGACTGACTTCCTCAGCCTTCGCCCAATAGAAAGTAACAATCCATTATACAACTTTAGAAGGTACAATCACAGAGGGAAATTATGAAAATAACACCCGTGCCCGGATGGAGCCGGCGATGAGGTCGGGGCCCAATGTTCTTCGCTATTTGCTGGGGCTAATTCGATCTTTTTGATCACGTTTTCGAGGGCGACGGTCGGATTGGCCGCGACAAAACACGGGCACGTTCGGCCTGGAACGCGTCCCTGGAAACCGTCAGCGGCGCCAAGCGAGCGCGTCAACGCAACGATCTCACATCAGCTAGAACGAAGGCCGCTCGGTCTCCCGAGCGGCCCCTGCGCGTTAGTCCATTAAAAGTGCGATGCTGGGATTACCGATCAGCCCCAGCGGATGGCGATGGCGCCGGCAATCGAGCGCGGCCTCGTGCGAACCTTGTTGCCGTCGTTGCCGGATTCGATGATCCACTCGCCGCCCTCAAGGCCTACGATCTTGCCGACGTGGTGCGACCACACCACGACCGCGCCGACGCCTGCCGGTCCGGCTTGTCCCCAACGCGCCCAGTTGCGCGCCAGATTGAACGCGGGGCCCGGATCGCCGGACACCAGTTGCCGCATCTCCCAACCGCACCACGCCGCCGGGCGCCCGCCGATATGGGCACCGATTTGGCCGCCATATGCGCTTCGTTGTGGATAGCTTTGCTCTGAGTAATTTTGGTTTGAGTAATTTCGGCTGAAATCGCTTTGGCCGTGATCGGCAAACATGTTTTGCGCGGCATAGTCGCCGCGTCTTGGATCACCACGTCCTGGCGGCGAATAGTGCCGGGCAAAATGCGCTGCATGATCCCGATGATGGCGATAATGCTCGCGCGCTTGTGCCGATTGCGCAAACACCACGATGGCCGCAGCAGCGACCGACATTGTCGTTAACTTCATACGATGGACTCCTACTCGTTACATTTAGACGCCTCGCGCTGCCTTCATTCGCAAATGAAAACCCCGCCAAACCGTGAGGTTGTTGACGGGGTCAAGCAGCGCAAAGCGAGAGGCGTCATAGCACCGATGGAGTCATTCACACGGCCCGGGATTGCATAACTCGACTTCTGCTTATGGGACGCGCCCGCCAAATTTTGGCCCCTTTGATTCACCGCGAAAAATGCGGCGTGAGCGCCTTATTTGTTGGCGTGAGCGCCTTATTTATTAATGTGCTGGGATGCAAAAATCCGCGCGTTTGTTGCGAGAAGTTCCGCGACCATGCGCGCAAAATTGGTTTTGCCAGCCTATAGACACGGGCATTCGGCTCGACTCCAATACGTGTCCAGGAGGCCCGGGCGAGGTCCCCTACGGCGAGGTCAACGCTTATCCCGGAAACACTCGTTTCGTCTCGGGGAATGGTTGGAACTCGGTCGGCTGAGTCGGGAATAGCCGCGCACGATTCCGGGTGGATTCTATTGGGAGGCGGTGATGCGGGTTCATGAAGCCATTGTCGCGGTGCTCAAGGATGTCGGCGTCGATGTCATCTTCGGCGGCGCCGGCGAGGAGTTGATGGGCATGCAGATCGCAGTCGCCCAGGCCGAGGGGGTGCGAGGGATCATTCCCAAGCACGAGCAGAACGCGTCGTTCATGGCCTGCGGCTACGCGCTCTTCAGCGGCAAGCTCGGTGTCTGCTTCGCGACTGCCGGCCCTGGCGCGTTCAACCTGATGTCGGGCGTGTGCGCGGCGCTGAGCGGATCCCTGCCGCTGATCGCGATCACCGGCTATGCGACCATGGCTTATGACGGGCGCGGCCAAGCGAACGAGACATCGGGGCTCGTGCGCACCCCCGATTCCAGAATGGTCTGGGACGCCGTTGTCAAGAAGGACCCGACGACCGGCAAGCCGGCCAATTATCTGATCACGAAGCTCGAGGACGTCGTCCCGATCATGCATAAGGCGGTCGAGGTGGCGCTCACCGGGCGGCCGGGCCCGGTCCAGGTCGCGGTCGCGTGGAACATCACCGCCCCGACTTTCCAGATCACCAACTACAGCCCGCCCCAGATCGACAGGCGGCCGGTGGCGCCCAATGCGGCCGAGATCGAAAGCGCCGCCGCTTTCCTCGCGCAAGCCATCGGCGCCGGCAAGCGGACGGTGCTGTGGGCCGGCTATGGCGCGATCCGCGCCGGCGCTGGGCCCGAGGTTCGCACCTTCATGGAGCGCTACCAGGTGCCGCTGGTCACGACGATGGACGGCAAGGGTGTCGTCGCCGAAGACCACCCGCTGGCAATGGGCCTGTTCTGCAACTCCGGCCACAAATCGGCATCGGAGGTGTTTCTCAATTCCGACGTGGTGGTCGCGCTCGGCAACTCTTTCTCTCAGTACGGCACGTTCGACTTCCGCCCAGACCTGTTCGAGAACCGCAAGCTCGTCTGCATCAACGTCGATCCGGAGGAGAACGACAAATACTACAAAGCGGATTACGGCATCGTCGGCGACGCCAAGCTTGCCATGGCGGCGCTGCTCAAGGCGCTGGACGGCCGCGTCGGGCCGGTTAAGCCCAAATCGTTCCGTGGGGCCGATTTCGACCTGCAGAGGGCGGTGGACCGGCTGGTGGAGCTGGGCCCCAAGATCCACCCGGCGCGGATGATCGAGGCCATCTCACGGATGCTGCCGGAACGCGGCGTCGTCATGGCCGACGTCGGCGTCCATATGGCCTGGGCCGCTTATTATCTCACCCTCAAGGACGGCCAGAACTTCCGCAAGCCGCCAAGCTTTGGGCCCATGGCGATGGGCACCAATGGCGCGTTGGGGGTGAAATGTGCGCAGCCCGACCGGACCGTGATCGCGACCGTCGGCGACGGTTGCTATCTGATGGCCGGCTTCGAGCTGACCACCGCGGTCCAGCACAACATCGCGGTGATCTGGGTGATCTTCAACGACGGCGAGTACAAGCTGATCACACTCTCTCAGCTCGGTATGTACAAAGAGACCGCGCTGGTCACGTTCGACAATCCCGACTATGTGGCCTTTGCCCGCGCCTGCGGCGCCGACGGTTATGCGGTCGACACTCAGCAAGACTTCGAGAAGGCGCTCGCCGCGGCGCTAGCGTCGGGGCGGCCGACCCTGATCGACGCCAAGATCAGCCGCGTCGACCTGCCGCATTACAGCGATAATCCCGAAGGCGTCCTCGCCAGCATCTGGGACCGGGTGACGAAACGGAATCTGTCGCGCCATGACGTCGGGGAGTAGCGGACCGACAGTTGAGGAGCTGACGCTGAATTAGTTGGTCGAATTTTCGGGCTCCAGCCTATGAAGCGGGCGGGAAATGCATCGGCGAAGGTTAAAGGTATCGAGCGACATAAGTGTTTTCGCTCAGTAGCCGGGTTAGCTCAGCGGTAGAGCAGCGGTTTTGTAAACCGGTGGTCGGGAGTTCAATCCGCTCACCCGGCACCAGTAAAATGGGGCACTTTGGTCTAACCTTCTTCATCGGCGACTGCTGGAGGTTCCGTTGACGCAATTGATGTTCAAATGCCCAAACACAAAAAGACTGGTCCCCACGCTCGTCGATATTGATCTGGCGGAGATCGATAAGCTGCCCGATAGAGTTACATTTTCTCGATGTCCATTTTGCAGCACTGTGCATGGATGGACACCGAAGGATACTTGGGTTTCCGAAAATATTCAGGCAGTACGCCCGAAGTCATGACCATCTCGTACGAAGTCGCGATGCCCCCAACGCGCCACTTCCCGCATGGGCCGCCTTAAGAATTTGTTAACCGTATCAGGCGCACGCTGGTGTTTGGGTAGGGGGGCTGCATCTCGATTCGACGGCTTCAAGCTGGAAGCTCGGTCTTTGCGGGAGGCGGTGATGCCCGAAGTTCTGCGCCAAAATGCTCCACCTGTGGCGAATGACTTTCTTCGCTCAGCTGGTCTCACACCTGACGAAATCGATCTGGTTCGCAAGCTTGTCGGCCACACCATTGCGGCGGTCGAATGTGGCCTCATTTGCGAGACACTGGCCTGGCGAGGTGGAAATCGGACCCACGCTGCCAATGTACTCGGCATATCGATCCGTGCCTTGCGCAACAAGATTCACTTGTACAAACGCATGGGTATGAGCCTGTCTGAACCAAGCCGAGGGCTGATGAACGGTGGTCGCGGCGACGTTCACTAGTCGACGCACCGCGCGCGCCCTAAACAAAACGGAACCGAAAGGGTAGCCTTCCGGTAGCAGCCACCGCTTGCGGTGGCCTTGGCGCTGTCAGAAATGCCCGTTATATCGGCCTCAGCCGGGTTAGCTCAGCGGTAGAGCAGCGGTTTTGTAAACCGTTGGTCGGGAGTTCAATCCTCTCACCCGGCACCAATTTTCAGTCGCGACGAGATCGCGTCTTCCCTTCGCCAACCGACCCTACAACGTCTTCTGCTTATCCCCGCATTCCTTGCAGGTATAAGCGACGCGGGTCTCGCCCGGGGCGGCGGTGACGCGGTTGGGCGCGCCGCATTTGCCGCAGATGGCTTCGATCCGGGTGTTGCCCTGCTTGACGGCGACGGACTTGCGCTCCAGCGCCTCTTTGACCAGCCGTTCGGCCTCGTCGCGCATCGACTGTTTCGACATTGTCGGGTTTCTTCCTCGGTGGCGCCAAGGTCCTACATGCGATTGCCGCAATCGGCAATGAGCTTTTGGGCCTATTTCCGCAGCAGCGTTTTGCCTCGGCAGTCGCGCGCGGCGAATGCGCCCGTCCCCATGCAGCCGTTAAACTGCGATTTGCATCGCGCCGTGCAATCGGCGTTCAGGACCACCGGACAGCGGGTATAGACGCACTGGAAAAAAGCCTCCGAGCAAGTCGTCGCGATCGTGCAGATGCCCGTGTCACCTTGCGCGGCCGCTTCGCCTGGGGTGGCGGCAACGGCAAGAAAAGCCGCAAGCACGATCCAGCCACACTTGCGCACGGGGCAAAATCCCTCGCGTTTTTCGCCATAATGCAAAGCAAGTATGCTTAGCATCGCCTTCTTACCATCGCTCAGGGGCCGCCAAAAGGACGCCGATGCCCACTCTGACCCGCCGCTCTCTCCTCGCCGGCTCCGCCGTCGCCGCGCTTGTCGCCGGTGCCGATCCGGCCGCCGCCGCGGCGCCGCCGGCCGACAAGCAGGCGCCGGGCCTCTATCGCTACAAGATCGGCGCGTTCGAGTTGACCGCGCTCTATGACGGCATCTGGTATCGGCCGATCACGGAAAAGTTCATCCGCAACGCGCCGTTCGCCGAAGTCGAGCACGCGCTCGATGCAGCCTTCATGCCGCACGACAAGCTGGAGACGCCGTTCACCACGCTGATCGTCAATACCGGCAAGAAGCTCGTCCTCATCGACACCGGCACCGGCGGCCAGATTTCGCCGACCGCCGGCATGATCGGCGCCAATCTCGCCGCCGCCGGCATCGATCCGAAGGCCGTCGACCAGATCGTCATCTCGCATTTCCATCCCGACCACATCAACGGCATCAAGGACAAGGACAACGCGCTGATCTTCCCCAATGCCGAGATTTTGGTGCCTGAGCCGGAATGGGCCTATTGGATGGACGACGCCAATTTGAACGCGGCACCGCCGGATCTGAAACTCACCTTCCTCAACCAGCGGCGCATTTTTGCCGACATCGCCAAGCAGGTGACGCGATACGAGCCGGGCCGGGAGGTTTCACCCGGCATCGTCACGGTGCCGGCGGCCGGCCACACGCCGGGCCACACCGTCTTTGCCGTCCATTCCGGCGATCAGTCGCTGATGGTGCTGAGCGACACCGCGCAGCATCCGGCGGTGTTCGCGCGCCATCCCGACTGGCAGGCCGCGTTCGACATCGACGGCGATGCCGCGGTGGTGACGCGCAAAAAACTGTTCGATCGCGCCGCAGCCGACCGCATGCTGGTGACCGGCTATCACTTCCCGTTCCCGGCCTGCGGCCATCTGATCAAGACCGCGAGCGGCTACGAGCACGTTCCGGTGCCGTGGCAGCCGAACCTTTAGCGATGCAAAAGATCGGAGGCCGGCTATTCGAGCCGGCCTCCCTGATCCCCACGGCATTTATTGTTTGCTTTCGAGCGCGGCATCGTGCGCCGCGTCCGGCCGGGGACGACTATTGTCCGACTTGCGGGCGAACGGCGAGCACATAGAACGCCCGCAAGTCGGTGCATACGATCCGGGATCCGACCTCATCACTGGTTCCTGAAACACCGGGCCGCAAGCAATTCCGTCACGCCGACGATTTCACGGTTTTCGCGGTCTTGCCGGGCTTGTTGGCAAGGTGCTTGGCCACATGGGCAACGTGATGGCGCACATGCGTCCGCGCGTGCTTGACCGTTTTGACCGGCTTGCGCGCGTCGGTCGCTTTGGTCGCGGCTTGCCCCTTGGTGTTGGCGGGCGCGGCGACAGCAGCAGGGGCTGCGCCGGCATGCGCTGGAAGGCTGCGCGGCGAGTGCCGGGCCGGCGACCAGGGCGGTCGCGATCAGGGCTGCGGTAAAGTTCCTCAACATGGTGTTCTCCTCGTTTGTTCCACGGCGTCGAATGCGAGTCGCGCCGATTGTCGAGAGGAGATTTACGCCGCCGCGCACTGAATGCACCCTGAAGTGCGGCAGCGGAAACCGTTCACCTACGTGAACTTTCGGTAATGCCAGGACTTTTTCGGTCAGCCAGTCGTTTTCGTAGTGCGCACGGGATGAATCGCTATGCTGGCGGTGTTCTTATCGCCGTACCCCGAACCGGGAGGAGCCCATGCGCAAAACCCCCTTGCTTGCCGCCATCGTCCTGAGCGTCGCCGTCGGCGCGCCCCGCTTTGCCGCCGCCGTCGAGACCAACAGCCCGGCGCCGCCGCGCCGCAAAACGCGCAGCCGTCCGGCACCACGACCACCAAGCAGAAGACCAAGAAGCCGAAAAGAGCGGCTCGGCCGAGAAATTCCTCAACGACTGGCACAAGGCCTACGCGCTGGTCTACGACAAGGGCGACTATGTCGGCGGCATCGCGGCGCTGCGCGCCATGGGCTATGACGACAACGTCGATGTCGCCACCCTGATCGGCTACGCCAGCCGCAAGCTCGGCCGCTACGACGACGCCAAATATTGGTACGACAAGGCGCTCGCCGCCGATCCGAACCACGCGCTGACCTGGTCCTATTACGGCATGTGGCAGGCCGAGCAAGGCAACCTGCTCAAGGCCAAGGACGACCTGGAAAAGGTGCGCGTCATCTGCGGCAACACCGAATGCCGCGAATATGTCGCGCTCAAGGAAGTGATCGACGGCACCAGGACGTACTAGGCTGCGACATCGATCTGAGCTCGGATTGATCAGCCGTCATTGCGAGGAGCGAAGCGATGCATGCGATCCAGGAGGCTGCGCAAGCCAGCTACGTAACGATCCGGGTCTGCAGCGCTGTCACTTCGTGCCGCCGCTGCGCCCGGGACACGATTCTCGTCGTGACGAGTCAACTTTATCGGCGCGCCGGGAAATAGCGGTCGAGCCAGTTGCGCAAGGTGAGCGCGACGCGCGGATCGGCGTTGACGAACATGAAATGCGTAGGCCCGTCGAGGAGATGCAGCTCCACCGGCGGCTTGGCCCGCCGCACCAGGCTGAACGCCTCCTCGTAATTGGTCACGGTGTCGGTCGCGCTGTGCAGGATGAGGATCGGCCGCGGGCCGATGCGGGCGACGAATTCCTCCGGCCGGAACATGAAGAAGCCGATCGCGGTCTCGCCGGTGAACTGCATCAGCGAGCCGTTCGAGGTCAGGTTGACCTGCAACGCTTTCGGCATTTCGAAAATATCGAAGCGGTGAATCATCTTCGACGTGCCGGTGCGCTCGCGGTGCGCGGCGATGTCGTCGAGCAGCGCGCGAAATTTGGCCCACGATTCCGCGCTGTGCATGCTCCTGATCATGCGCTCGCCGTTGGCGACGCCGTTCTCGACGATGACGGCTGCGACGCGCGGATCGAGACCCGCCGCCTGCACCGCGACGCCGCCGCCGAGGCTCGATCCGCACAGCGCGATCGCCTCAGGATCGACGTCCGCACGCGCCGCCATATAGGTGACGGCGTTGCGCGCATCGGCGACTTCCTCGGCCGGAATGACGCGGCCGCGCTCGCCTTCGCTGTCGCCGCAGCCGCGATAGTCGAAGCGCAGCGCCACATAGCCCCAGGCGGCGAATTGCCGGCAGACCCATTCCGGGCCCGCCGTTCTTGTTGGCGCCAAAACCGTGCATCATGATGATCGCCGGCCGCCGTTCGCCGGGCCGATAATCGTCCGGCACGTGCACGACGCCGGACAGGTTCAGCCCGTCGGACGCAAAGGTGACGGTCTCAAGCACTGCGCCGCCCCCGCCTCGCCGCCAAACTCATTGGAAATGTCATTCCAGATGCACGCCGGTCTCGCGCGCCACCCCTTGCCACAGCTGCGTCTCGTCGGCGATCACTTTTGCCAGCACCTCCGGCGCGAGCACATGGGGTTCCAGACCGATTTTTCTGATCCCTTCCCGGACTCGGCTCGCTCAAAATATTCAGGTTGACCGCCTCGTTGAGCCTGGTGATGACCGCCGGCGGGGTGCCCGCGGGTGCCATCAGCACGAACCAAACCGCCGTCGGGAAACCGTCGAGCCCGCTCTCGCGCAGCGTCGGCACGTCGGGTAGTTCCGGCCAGCGCTCGGCGCTCGACACCGCGAGCGCGCGCAGCTTGCCGGCCTTGATCAGCGGCAGCAGCACCGACTTGGCGCTGGCATTGACCTGGATGTGGTTGCCCAGCACGTCGGCGATGCCCGGCGCGGCACCCTTATAAGGAACGAACACCATGTCGGCGCCGGTGCGCACCCGGATGAATTCGAGCATCAGATGCGGCGCGATGCCGAGCGTCGCGCCCGACGTGAGCTTGCCCGGATTGGCCTTGGTATAGCTCGCAAGCTCCGCGAGCGTATGCACCGGCACCGACGGATTGACGACGATCGCGTTCGAGTCGGTCGCCACCGCCGACACCGGCACAAAATCCTTCGCCGGATCGTAGTCGAGGCTCTTGTACAGCACCGGCGCGATGGCGTTGTCGTTGGTGCCGCCAAGCAGCAGCGTGTAGCCGTCGGGCGCCGCGCGCGCGACGTCGCGCGTTCCTATGCGGCCGCCGGCGCCCGCGACATTTTCGATGATCATGCCCTGGCCGAGCTGTTCGGCAATATCTTGGGTCGCGAGACGCGCCACCGTGTCGGTCGGTCCGCCGGCGGGATAGGCCACGATCACTTTGACCGGCCGATCGGGAAAGTTTTGCGCGCGGACCGGCGCCACGGCTGCGAAGCTTGCGGCGAAGACCGTAAGGACGAGGCCAAAAACTCTGTTCATATGTTTCCTCTCCCGAAGGCTCGGCTCCCTGTCATCTTAAGCCGTCAATCGAGCTTCACACCCGCTTCGCGCGCGACTGCGTCCCACAGCCGCACCTGTTCGCTCATCACGGCACCGAACTCTTGCGGGCTTAAGGGGCGTGTTTCCAGGCCGAGATTGGCGACCGCGGCTCGCGTTTCGGCCGATTTCAAATGTACATTCTCTGCGGCATTGATCTTGGCAATCACGTCCGCCGGCGTCCCGGCCGGCGCGAACAGGCCGAACCAAAGCAGCGCCGGGTAGCCGTCGAACCCGCTCTCGTGGAACGTCGGCACGTCGGGTAGCTCGGGCCAGCGCTGCTCGGTCGTCACCGCGAGCGCGCGCAACCGGCCGGCCAGAATGTGCGGCAGCAGCACCGCCTTGGTCGTCACGTTGATCTGAATCTGGTTGCCCAACAGATCGGCGACGGCCGGTGCGGCGCCCTTGTAGGGAACGAAGACGATGTCGGTGCCGGTGCGCACGCGAAAGTATTCGAGCAAGAGATGCGGCGCGATGCCGATCGCGGCGCCCGAGGACAGCTTGCCCGGATGATCCTTGGCGTATTGCACGAGCTCGGCGAGGGTGTGGACCGGCACCGCCGGATTTACCACCATGACCTGAGAATCGGTCGCCACCGCCGCCACCGGCACAAAATCCTTCACCGGATCGTAGTCGAGGTTTTTGTACAGCGCCGGCGTGACGGCGTTGTCGTTGGTGCCGCCGAGCGCCAAGCGTGTAGCCATCGGGCGTGGCACGCGCGACCGCGCGCGCTCCGATCCTGCCGCCGGCACCCGTGATATTTTCTACCAGCACGTTCTGCCCAAGCTGGGCGTAAAGCCCCTGGGTCGCCAGACGCGCCGCCGTGTCGCTCGGTCCGCCGGGCGGATAGCCCGACACCACCTTGATCGGGTGATCGGGGAAAGTCTGCGCCCGCGCCGGCGCCGTGACAGCCACGGCGAATACGAAAAGCGCGATCGCAACAAGCCTGCTCATGTCCCCTCCCCTTGCGTTTCCGCCACGATCCAAGCGTGGTAGTCCGGATCGACGCTTTCGATTGGCAGCACGAGTATGGCAGGCGTGGTGTAGGAGTGCATCTGCCGGACCTCAGCGCGCACGGCTTCCGCAAGCGTGGCGCGGGTCTTTATGATCATCACCACTTCGTCGCCGCGGTCGATCTTGCCCTGCCACCAATACAACGAAACCATGCCGGGAAGGATGTTGACGCAGGCGCATAAGCGGCGCTCGACCAGGACGCGGCCCGCAGCCTCCGCCTCGACAATGGATGGATAGGTCGTATAGACGAACACCGCGCGTTCCATATTGACCTCCCGCGGCGCCGCGCCGCCGCTGTTTTAAAGCCCGAGCCAGACCCCGAGCCCCCGTTATGGCAAAGCGCCGGACCGCAGCCCGTTTCAAGCGCATCGCCTTCGTCGCCAGCGACGTGCCGGCGGCGCAGCAGGCCCGGCGCCGGCTTGTTCGCCGCTACGGCGACGCCCGGCCGGAGACCGCCGACGTCGTCGTCGCGCTCGGCGGCGACGGCTTCATGCTCACGACCCTGCATCGGTTCATGAATTCCGGCAAGCCGATCTATGGCATGCACCGCGGTACGGTCGGATTCCTGATGAACGAGTTCTTCGAGAACGGCCTCGCCGAACGGCTTTCGGCCGCCCATGTCAGCGTCATCCATCCGCTGTTGATGCGCGCGCGCGATGCCGCCGGCCGCATCCACCGCCACCGCGCCATCAACGAAGTGTCGCTGTTCCGCCAGAGCTATCAGGCGGCGCGGCTGCGCGTGCTGGTCGACGGCAAGGAGCGCCTCCCCCAACTCGTCGCCGACGGCGTGCTGCTGGCGACGCCAGCCGGATCGACCGCCTATAATCTCTCGGTGCAGGGACCGATCATTCCGATCGATGCGCCGCTGTTGGCGCTGACCCCGATCAGCCCGTTCCGGCCGCGGCGCTGGCGCGGCGCGCTGTTGCCCGACCGCGCCAAGGTCACCATCGAGGTGCTCGAAGCCGAAAAGCGCCCGGTCGCCGCCGTCGCCGACCACGACGAGGTGCGCTCGGTCCGTTCCGTCGAGATCAGCATGGATCACGGCATCGCCATGCACCTGCTGTTCGATCCCGGCCACAGCCTCGACGAGCGCATCTTGAGCGAACAGTTCGGCGTTTGATCGTCGTCTGTCGTATCGGCCGCATCTTGGGCCGGCGCCCATCGTTGTCGCACGGCGCGCGGCGCACTAGGCTTACGCAAACAAAAACCGGGAGGCGACCATGGGCGCGGCGACGAGGAGCAATTTTCGCATGACGATCATTCGCCGGATTGCGGCGGCGTGTCTCGCGGCACTGCCGTGGAGCACGGCGCGTCAGGCCGATGCTGCCGAACCGCCGCTGGTCATCGCCAAATCCGGGTATTTGTTTGCCGGCGGCAAGATCGATCCCTCGCGGCCCGGCTCGCCGATGGTCGGGCAGCTCTATGCCGAATTCCAGATTCCGCAAAAGCTGTTGCACCCCTACCCCATCGTCATGATCCACGGCGGCAGCCAGACCGGCACCAATTTCACCGGTACGCCCGACGGCCGCGAAGGCTGGGCGCAATATTTTCTGCGCCGCGGTTACGCCGTCTATGTGGTCGATCAAGTGGCGCGCGGTCGCGCCGGCTATTGGACCGACAGCTACGGCGCTGTCACCGCGCCAGAGCTCGAGCGCGAGCTACAGCGCTTCGCCGCGCCGGAGCGCTATAAGCTGTGGCCGCAAGCGCATCTGCACACCCAATGGCCGGGTGCGGCGCAGCCGGGTGACCCCATCTTCGACCAGTTCTACGCCTCGCAATTTCCGTCGCTGAAAGATTTCGCCAAGCAGCAGGAGCTCAATCGCGACGCCGGCGCGGCGCTGCTCGACAAGATCGGCCCGGCGATCCTGCTCACCCACTCGCAATCCGGCGCCATGGGCTGGCCGATCGCCGACAAGCGGCCGAATTTGGTGAAAGCGATCGTCGCCATCGAGCCGAGCGGCCCGCCGGCCCACGATGTCGACTTCAAAGGCGCGCCCGATTGGTTCGCCGATGCCGCCAAGACCAAGATGTCCGGCCTCGGCGACGTGCCGCTCACCTACGATCCGCCGCTCAAGGACGGCGAGGAACTCGCCTTCGTGCGCCAGGACAAGCCGGACAAGCCCGATCTGGTGCGCTGCTGGTCGCAAGCCGAGCCGGCACGCAAGCTGACGAATCTCAAAAACATCCCGATCCTGATCATCTCGTCGGAGGCGTCCTATCACGCCTCCTACGATCACTGCACCGCCGCCTATCTGACCCAGGCCGGCGTCGACCAACAGCTTCATCCATCTCGCCGACCGCGGCATCCACGGCAACGGTCACATGATGATGCTGGAGAAGAACAGCGACGCCATCGCCGGCGTCATCGAAGGTTGGCTGAAGGCACTGCCGGTCAAACCGGCAAGCCGCTCGGCGCAACGTTAAAACCGGACACCTTCGCGGTTTCCGCCGCGCCGGAGTGGCGCGGAGCTACGGTTCGCGGTCGAGCCGCTCTATCGTCGCGGCGGCGAGCCGCAAGTCGGCAGCGAGGTACGGTTCACCCGCCGCCTGCGCTTGTTGCGCCCTACCCCGCAATTTATGAATGACGTTGACGGGGAGTGCCTCGGTTGATTTTTCTGGCCTCAATTTACCGAGACCGGCATCAGCGTCCTCTGCCGCACGAAGACGCCGCCAATTTTGTATCCGGGAGTAGATTTCAATAACGACGATGAGCGCCAGGACCGGCCCTAAGCCCAGAACCAGCACAACAGTCGCAAACCCCCCGAGCAGGCAGACCGCGGCGACCGCTATCGCGCCATAGACCACGTAAAGGATCCTGCGCGCACGGTTGTCGCTGACGATGTCGGCCCTGACTCGGTCGGAATATTCGCCCATTTTGTGCTCGCGGCTTCCCAATTTGCCGGCACTTTCGCAGATTTCAAACTGAGGCACTACCAAAAAGTAACCGCGCGTTAACGACAAATATTTACCTTTTCACCGTGCGGAGGTGCGCCCCGGCGTGCGCCGCGCGGGAGTATGCATGGTCCGCATCGATTTCAACCGGCTGCGCTTTCTGGTCATCGACGACAACGCGCATATGCGGCGCATTCTGCGCACGCTGTTGCATGGCTTTGGCACCCGCGAAGTGTACGAGGCCGAAGACGGCGCCGCCGGCCTCGAAGCCTTCACCCATTACATGCCCGACATCGTGCTCGCCGACTGGGTGATGCCGATCTTCGACGGCCTGGAATTGACGCAGATGATCCGGCAACAGGGCGCCAACGCCAACCCCTACGTGCCGATCATCATGCTCACCGGCCATTCCGAGAAGAAGCGCGTCATCGGCGCCCGCGACGCCGGCGTCACCGAATTTTTGGCCAAGCCGATTTCGGCCAAGGCGCTCTACGAGCGCATCTTCAACGTCGTCGCCAATCCGCGCCCGTTCATCAAGACCCGCACCTATTTCGGGCCGGATCGGCGCCGCAACGTCAACCCGAACTATGTCGGCCCGGAACGGCGCAAGGGCGGCAAGGCCGAGGTGCTGCGCCAGCAGCCGCTGCTCGAAAAGGCGCGGGTGACGGTCTGATGCCCAAGAGTCTGATGCCCAAGAATCTGATGTCGAGGATTTTGATGCTCAGGAGTATGATTCGCGATGTCCCGTCGTAAAGACGACACCCCATCGGTCGCCACTTACGCCGATTACGAAGTGATCACGCCGCCGCACGAGCTGCGCAAGGTCTTGGCGCCGGGCCGCGACGTCATCGACGATCCGGTAGCGCGCGCCGAAGCGGCATTGACCGAGCTGTCGAGCGAATTCCCCAATTGGATGGAGTCCGAGTGCGACCGGCTGGAAGCCGCGCGGCAAGACGTCAAGCGCGACGGCTTCACTCAGAAGACCCACGATGTGCTGTTCCGCGCCGCCCATGACATCAAGGGCGAAGCCAGCACGTTCGGTTATCCCGCCGTCGCCGGTATCGCCGACAGCCTGTGCCGGCTCATCGAGCATACGCCGGACATGCAGCATATTCCGCTGCCGCTCCTCGACCAGCACGTCGACGCCGTGCGCGCCGTGGTCCGCGAATACGGCCGTCCCGACCTCGTCGGCGCCGCCACCGCGCTGACCAAGCGGCTGCGCGAAGTCACCGACGAGTTCCTGAAAGCGGAAAACAGCTTCCGGCCGGATTATCTGGAAAACATTTTTGCGCCGCCGCTGGTTCCCGGTGCTTGAATCAAGCCGCGACCGAGCAATCCTCGGCTTCGACGCTTTCCGCCACGAGCCCATCGCAGAACAAACGCGCTTCCTCGCGCGCGGCTTCGGTGGCGAAGCGGCGCAGCAAAGTGAGCAGCGGCTCGAGCTCGCCAAGATCCTGATCCTCGCAACGCGTCAGCACGCGCTCGATCATCCGCCGCTTCAACCGCGCGGCATCGCCTGGCTCGCTGGCAAAGCCGCCTTCGCGCATCGCCTCGATCGCTTCCTTGAAGGCGGGATAAGTCGAAGACGGCAGCGCCGCCCGGTCGAATAGCGCCCGCAAACCCGCATTGCCGCGGTCGTGAATCAAGCCCGAGACGCGCGCGACCGGCATGTCGGCGAGCTCGGCCAGCGCCTCCTCGAACAGCACGACATTGCCGGAGAGCAGCGCCCGCAAAATCAGGCCGGCCGTGAGCTGCCCGGTCACGCGCAAGTGGCGGATCAGCGGGCGAACCTCCGACGTCGCGCTGTCGGCGGCAATGGCAACTGTCGCCTTCTCGCAAGCCTCGCGCGTGATGCGCTGGGCGTGATCGAGGTCGAGCCAAGCGCGCCCGGCGACGAAGCCGGCGAGCGTCTCCGACAATTTGGCGACAAGGGTTTGGCGCGTTGCCACCGCAAGATCGTCGCGCGCCAATAGCGGCTCGCGGATCGCGGCGAGATGGCCGAAGCGCTCGACGATGCGACCGGTCGACGGCGGCGCGATGTCGGCATCGTGATTTTCGACCAGCACCAGGCAGGCTTCCGCGGTGCCGACTTCGGCGATGGCAGCGGCGACCGAGCGCGGCAGCGCCGCGCGGCTCGCGATTGCGGCCTGGACCGCCGGACCGCCGGTCGCTACCGCATCGACCAGATCGGCATCGACGAACAGCGGCGACAGCGCCAGCACCGGCGCGGCGATGCTCGGCTGATCGGCGGCAAGCGCGAAAACGATCGCCGGTGGCGCATCCGGGCTGGCGGCAAGAACGTCGGCGAGCGCGCGGCGCACCAGCGGCGACGGATCGTCGAGCAGCATCAGCATGGCGCCTTCGGCGGCGCCGAGATCGTCGGACGACAGATCGGAATAGAGGAAGGCGCGCGCCAGCGCGCTGGTCGCTTCGGCCCGCTCGCCGGCCGGAGCGGTGCGCACCCATTGGAGAAAATGGCGGACGATCATTGCTCGTTCACGCAACACGGGATCATTGCAGCGATGATCTTAAAGCGCGCCCGCTTAACAAAGCGTTCACCATAAATGTTTGCGATTGTTGCCGAAACATTAAGACCCCTGCCCGGGGTCGTTGAACAGATTGCGCATGTCGCGGTGCGATGGCTGCCCCGCGGCGCCGTTGCCGTCCGATGGCGCATTCGGCGTGGTCCAGAGCTGGCTGATCGCGGCCGCGACCGGCGCGGTGCGATCGGTATCTTGAAATAATCCATGGAAAATCTGCTTCGTTGCTTGCGCGGCCGGCGTCGGCGTGGCGGCGGCGAACGCGCCGGTGATGCCGGCCGTATCGGGCACCGTGGCTGCGGTCTTAGCGGGTGCGGCACTTGCAGGGCTCGGAGCGGCGGCGGCGGCGGCCGGAGCCGCGAAGGCGGCGAGATCCAAAGGCGCGCCGGTGGCTTGGGCGACGCTGAGCGTGCCGGGACTAACGGTAGCGCTGGCGGCTTGCGCCGCGCGCACGGCATCGTTGCGGGCAACGTCGTAGCGCGCGGTGAGAACGTCGCGCACCTGGGCGAGGCTGCGCGCGTGGCCGGTCGCCCGATCATAGAAGATCGAAGAATTGGCGCTGGCGGCGTGCGGGAAGTAGTCCGTGCCCTTGGCATTCGGGTTGTCGGCGGCGAGCGAGATCAACCGCGCCGCGCCGCCGGCACCGAGAAAGTGAGCGATGTAGAGCTCGCCTTCGCTCGGCTGCCGGCCGAGTTTCGTCGCCAGATAGTCTGAATTGGCCTTGGTGAAGGCGCCGGCCATGACCGCGTTCGCGGTCGGATCGTTGCGCAGCTTGAGAATCTCGGTGCGCATCGCCGGATCGCTCACCTGGTAATGGCCGGACGAGGTTTTGGTGATGGCATCGGCATAACGGCCGTAGCCGAGCCCGGCGCCGGACTGCTTGATGGTGCCGAGCCAGGTCTGCTCGATGAACTGAAACAACCCGCGCGCCGACGACGTCGCGGCGCCGGCCTGCGGGTTCAATCCGGACTCGACCTGCGCCGTCGCCAATAGATAATTGAAGCTCGTACCGGTGGCCGCCGACGCCTGACGAATAGCGCCCGTCACCGTCGAACCGGCGGCGTAACCGCTGGAATCGACCAGCATTGCGTTGGCTCCCTCGCCGGCTCCCACCGGACTTAGGAATGATTAACGATTATGGTAAACGGGGGCTTAATGGAACCGTGCATGATCCGGAAAAGTGGACACCGGTTTTCCGATAAGATCATGCACCATCAAAATGCTAGAGCGGCAATCGTTCGGTTTGAGCGATTGCCGATCTAGCTGTGGAGACGAAAAAGGAGACGAAAAATGACCCAGCAAGCAGCCGTTCGGCACAAGCGCGGCGGGCTCTATTTCGAGGGTTTCGTCCCCGGTGAGCTGGTCGAGCATCGCTATACGCGCACCGTCACCCAGATGGACAACATGCTGTTCTCCAACATGACGCTCAATCCGCAGCCGCTGCACATCGACCGGCAGTTCTGCGAGCAGGAGACCGAATGGGGCCAGCCGCTGATGAATTCGCTGTTCACGCTGGGCCTGATGATCGGCATCCAGGTCTCCGACATGACGGTCGGCACGACCATCGCCAATCTCGGCATGACCGACGTCAAATTCCCCCACCCGCTGTTCGAGAACGACACCGTGCATTGCACCACCGAGGTCATCGGCAAGCGCGAATCGAAATCGCGCCCCGGCGCCGGCATCGTCGAATTTCATCACCGCGCCTACAATCAGAACAACAAGCTGGTCGCCGAATGTCGCCGCCAGGCATTCATCTTGATGCGGCCCAAATCTTGATGCGGCCAAAGTGAACGGTGCAAGCCCGCGACATGCGCTCCCTCCTTTTCGTTCCGGCCGATAGCGCCAAAAAACTCGATAGGGCAATGACGAGCGGCGCCGACGCGCTCATCGTCGATCTCGAAGATTCGATTGCCCACGACGGCAAGACGAAAGCGCGCAACAGCGCCGCGGCGTTTCTCAAGGATGCGATGGCGGCGGCATCGCGGCCTTATATCCTGGTGCGCGTGAACGGGCTGCAGACCGGCCTGATCGATGCCGATCTCGACGCCGTGGTGCCGGCAAAGCCCGACGCCATCATGCTGCCGAAGGCGGAAGGCGGCGCGTCGGTCGTGCATGCCGACGCCAAGCTCGCCGTGCGCGAGGCGATCGCCGGCCTGCCGGACGGCCACGTCAAGATTCTCGCGCTCGCCACCGAGACCGCGGCCTCGCTATTCGTCACCGGCACGTTTGCCGGTTCGAGCGCGCGGCTCACCGGCCTGACCTGGGGCGCGGAAGATCTTTCCGCCGAGCTCGGCGCCCAGGCGAACCGCGACGCGCAAGGCCGCTTTCTCGATCCCTATCGGCTGGCGCGGGTGCTTTGTCTTGCCGGTGCCGCCGCCGCCAATGTGCCGGCGCTCGACACCGTCTATGTCGATTTCCGCAACAGCGAAGGTTTTCGCCGCGAATGCGAAGAAGCCTGCCGCGACGGCTTTGTCGGCAAGATGGCCATCCATCCGGCGCAGGTGCCGATCATCAACGAGGTGTTCACGCCGAGCGCGGATGCGCTCGCGCAGGCGCAATCCATCGTCGAAGCGTTTGCGCAAAACCCCGGTGCCGGTGTCGTCGGCATCGGCGGCGTGATGTACGACCGGCCGCATCTCGCCCGCGCGCAGCGCTTGCTGGCGCAAGCGGCGCCCACAATGAGTTAGGGCGTGTATTCATAGACGCGGCGGCCAACGTCCGCTTTCGGGGGTGAGGGAAAGCGGACATGGCCGTTCGGGTTCGGAAACGTCGCATTTGATCCAGAGCAGTCATCGCGCGCCTCCGGCTTGACACCCTTCCGAGACGGCCATTAAGGCGAGGCGGGTGCGCGCCCACACCTAGTGACGTTCAGCCGCCTTTCCTGTACGCCCGTCTCGGTCATTGCTATTCTCGACCTATGAGACGTCTCATTCATCTCAACCTCTTCATACAGAGCCGCGGTCATCACGAGGCCGCGTGGAGGCATCCGAAGTCGTCGAAGCTGGCGCTCACCGACATCGACTACACGGTGGAGATGACGAAGAAGGCCGAGGCGGGCCTATTTGATTCTATCTTTCTCGCAGACGTGCTCGGCCTCTGGAACGACGTGCAGACCACGCCCTTCAATTGGTTGGAGCCGATTACTACGCTCGCTGCACTGTCGATGGTTACTAAGCGCATCGGTCTGATCGCCACAGCCTCGACCACTTACACGGAACCTTTCAACCTCGCGCGCTACTTCTCGTCGCTCGACCACATCAGCCACGGCCGAATCGGTTGGAACATCGTCACGACGTGGTCGTCGCAGGCGGGCGGCAACTTCGGCGGCATTGGCGAGGTCAGCCACGCCGACCGTTACGAGCGCGCCGAGGAGTACATGAGCGTGGTGAAAGGTCTTTGGGATTCTTGGGCCGATGATGCCGTGCTCGACGACCGGGCTAGCGGGCGCTACGCCAACCCCAACAATGTTCGAGCGATCAATCATTCGGGCGCACATTATAAAGTGAAAGGCCCGCTCAACCTGCCGCGCTCGCCGCAGGGCCGGCCGGTGTTTGTGCAAGCCGGTTCGTCCGACACCGGAAAGCGATTTGCCGCGCGGCACGCCGAGGCGGTGTTCACCGCACATCTGGAGAAAGCAACGGCAAAAGCGTTCTACATCGAGCTGAAAACGCTGGTCGCCGAGGTTGGCCGCAATCCTGCCGACGTCATTGTGCTGCCGGGCTTTAGCCCGATCATCGGCTCGACTGAAGCCGAGGCGCGGCGCTTCTCGGACGAACTTAACGAGTTGTCTGATCCGGAGGTCGGTCGCAATCGCATGGCGCTGCGTTTCGGCGGACACGACTTTTCACATTTGCCGCTTGACCGTCCGCTGACGGTCGCCGACTTCCCCGATCCGAAGGAGAACGAGGCTTCGCGTAGCCGCACCGAGGTCATCGTCGGATATGTCCGCGAGCAGCGCCCGACGTTACGCCAGTTGCTCGCCAAGCTCGCGGGGGCGCGCGGCCACTTCGTCTTCGAAGGCACGCCTGAGCAGGTCGCCGACCTTATTCAGGACTGGATCGATGAAGGCATTGCCGACGGCTTCAACCTGATGCCCCCGGTGCTGCCGGAGATGCTTGACCGCTTTATCGAGCATGTCGTTCCGATCCTGCAAAAACGCGGCCTATTCCGAATGGCCTACGAAGGAGACACGCTCCGCTCGCATCTCGGCCTGTCGCGGCCGGACGTGCGCTATTCCTGATTAACGCATGCACCCCTTGGAATGTCTGGTGTGCCTCTTAGGAGAACGCGATGAGGCGACGTGACCTGGTGACGATTGGGTTGGTGGCCGCCGTAAGTGGAGGGTTTGCGCTGCGATTTTCGTTCGCGCAGGGGGCCTATCCAACCCGGCCCATCCGACTGATCATTCCGTTTCCGCCGGGCGGTGGATTTGACGCAATAGGTCGCCCCTGGGCGGAGAAAATTCAGCCGCTGCTCGGGACTGTCGTTGTTGAGAATGAGGGCGGTGGGGGCAGTTCACTTGGAGCTGCCACTGTCGCCCATTCGCAACCGGACGGCTACACCATCCTGTTGGGTGGGTCGAGCACTCACATCACCGAAGCAATCCTCAAAACCAGGCCGCTTTACGATCCGATAAGAGACTTTGAGCCGATTTCTAACATTGCGGTGTCCGCCTTCGCGATCGCTATAAATCCGTCAATCCCGGCCAATACGTTGCAGGAGTTCATCGATTACGACAAAGCGAATCGCGGCAAGCTTTCTTATGGTCACGCTGGTGTTGGTTCGCTCAACCATCTAACGGGAGAATTGTTTAAGTCGTTAGCTGGACTGCCCGACCTTGTTCAGGTTCCCTATCGCGGGTCAGGACCGGCGACCGCAGACACCATCGCTGGTCACGTGGCAATGGTGACGCCAGCAGTGACCGGACAACTCATTGCTTATCACCGTACCAGTAAGCTGCGGATCTTGGCTGTGACCAGTCCAGCGCGCCTCGCTGCGGCGCCCGACTTACCCACTGCGATCGAGACTCTCCCGGGCATGACCTCTCAACAAAGCATTGGCTTGTTTGCGCCTGCGCGGACGCCGATCCCAATAATTGAGCAGATTGCACTCGCGAACCACAATGCGCTCGCAGAGCCGGATTATCAGAAAATGCTGATTGAAACCGGGTTTGTCCCGGATTTGGATTCCTCGCCTGCGAAGTTTCAGCGGCTTATCGAGGATGAAATCATCAAATGGACGCCCATCGTAAAGGCGCTCGACGTCAAAATCGATTGAATTAAATCGGGCCGTCCTCCCCGCAGTCGAGCTGCTTGTTAACGGCTTGAAGGGTCGGGTGAGACAAGGGAATGGGCCGTTTCGCCATAGCTCGCCTGAGATGAATGTCAGCTTTTGGCGCATCGCGACTGGCCGACTTGTCGCCATTACGGTCGCTAGCCGGGGTAGAACGGACATCAGGGCTGAGCGCCGAAAATGGCGAGATTGACCCATCGCGTCATTTCGCGCGTAGCATTTGCGTGCCGCACGTGGCGATACCACCGTCGCGCTTTGCCTCGACCCCGGCAAGAATTTGGAATCAGCGTATTTTGCCCCCATCTCAAACGCCTTCTGATAATCTGAGGCGCTGTGGATCATGCGATGGGAGAAGGCCATGGGGAGGGGTCTGCTGGTTGCTGCGTTCGATTTCTCGACCGCGCATACCGACGAGTTCCATGACTGGTACGATCTGGAGCATATTCCCGAGCGCCAGGCGGTTCCGGGGTTCGGCGCTTGTGAACGTTGGATGGGCGACGAGCAGCCGACCCTGTCAGTGGCCACCTACGATCTCGACTCGGTCGACGTGCTGCGCAGCAAGGCCTATGCATCCGTCGCCTACGGCAACCTGTCGGTCTGGTCGAAGCGGGTGACCGCGATGTGCAAACGGTTGCTGCGGTTCGAGGGCACGCAGATCGCGCCCGGTGATGCGGCGGCGCCTGAGGGAGCCCGGGCGCTGCTTCTCAATGCGATGAACGTCGCACCCGAGGCCGAGGACGATTTCAACGCGTGGTACGACCAGGAACACCTAGCCGCGCTTGCGGGGGTTCCGGGCACCTTGGCCGCGCGGCGCTATCGATCGACGGAGGCTAACGGAGGCACGCATCGCTACGTGGCGATCTATCACCTCGAGTTGCCGGACGTGACACGGAGCAAGGCGTGGAAGGCCGCCGTCGATACGCCATGGACTGCCCGAGTGCAGCCGCACTTCCGCGACCGAATCCGTGTCCTGACGCATCGCTACGTTCGCGGTGGCTGAGCGTCACGCGGCCCGACTCGCAACACCAGGCGCGCTTCAAATTAGGTCAGTTGACTCATGTTCTATGAACCGGGCAAACGGAACCACGGGCTTCCGCACGACCCTTACAACGCAATTGTCGGCCCTCGGCCCATTGGTTGGATTACATCGATGAGCGCCAAGGGTGAGATCAATCTTGCGCCTTACTCATTCTTCAACAGCGTATCGAGCGATCCCCCGATGGTGATGTTTGCAAGCGACGGCCGCAAAGACACTATCGACTTCGTCGAGGACACTGGAGAGTTCGTCTGCAATCTCGCAGTTTGGGACTTGCGCAACCAAGTCAAGGATACGTCGTGGGCGCACCCACGGGGCGTGAACGAAATGGAGGTCGTCGGATTGGAAGCCGCGCCCTCGGTGCTGGTTAAACCGCCGAGGGTGAAACAATCGCCATGTGCATTGGAATGCAAATGGCTTCAGACCGTACGGCTGAGCGACTTGCACGGGAATCCTGCCCCGCGCTTCATTGCCTTCGGCCAGGTCATCGGCATTCACATTGACGAGCGCTTTATCAAGAATGGATTACTGGATACCGGCGCTATGAAGCCGATAGCGCGCGCTGGTTATCAGGAATACTTCGTCACCAGGTCTGAAAACCGCTTCTCCGTAGATTTTGCGAAAACTGGCCGATTGAAGCCTCGCGTGCAGGAAGATGCTGACGAGTAGGCATGCACGGCGTGGGGCGACTGTGTCGTCTTTTGGCACTTAGCGTAATTCCACTACCGCGCAGCAATTGGTCGCTTTCGGGTGCAAAGCGGACATTCGCTGGCAGCACGAGCCGATACAATTTTTATGAGCGCACGCCCCAGTCAGTCTTTGGTGCGATACGCGGCCTTCGGATCGAACACGCGCTCATCGCGGAATTCGAGCGTCACCGTCCCGGAATTACCAAGCGGCACCGCACGATAAAAACATGAGCGGCGGCCGGTGTGGCAGGCGCCGGCGATTTGCTCGACCTTGATCCAGACCGCATCCTGGTCGCAATCCATGCGCATTTCGACGACGCGCTGGGTGTGGCCGGACGTCTCGCCCTTCCTCCACAGCGCGCGGCGCGAACGGCTGAAATACCACGCCTCTCCGGTAGCGATGGTTTTTGCCAGCGCTTCGGCATTCATGTGCGCGACCATCAGCACATCGCCGGAAACCGCGTCGGTGGCGACGCAAGTCACGAGCCCGTCGGCGTCGAATTTCGGCGTCAACGCCAAACCTTCTTCGAGGTCGGCGCTCGTTCCCGGCGGTGCGAAGGGTGATGTGTCGGACAACGAAGCCCCCCGCTTTGCCGGCGTCAGCCCGCGGCCGCGGCGCCGCGCACCAGCGTGACGAACCGCATTTGATCTTCGGGGCTGTCGCGGAACGTGCCGAGAAACCGCGTGGTCACGGTCGAGACGCCGGGCTTGCTGACGCCGCGAACCGACATGCAGGTGTGCTCGGCCTCGATCAGCACGGCAACGCCGTGCGGCTTGAGCACGTCCTCGATTGCCGCCGCCACTTGCGAGGTGAGCTGCTCCTGGGTCTGCAACCGGCGCGCATAGACGTCGACCAGGCGGGCGAGTTTTGACAAGCCGACCACGCGCTCGACCGGCCGGTACGCCACATGGGCCTTGCCGTAGAACGGCATCATGTGGTGCTCGCAATGGGAGGTGAAGCCGATGTCGCGGATCAGCACGAAATCGTCATAGGGCTCGGTCTCGCCGAAGGTCCGAATCAGCGATTTGGCCGGCACTTCGTGGTAGCCGCGATAAAGCTCGTCCAAGGCCGCGACCACGCGCTTCGGCGTAGCCTGCAGGCCCTCGCGGGTCGGGTTGTCGCCGATATAGGCGATCAGCGCCCGCACCGCCGCCTCCGCCTCCTCGCGCGAAGGCCGCTTTTCGACCGGCACGGGCGTACTGTGCACGTGGTCGAGCAGCGCGGCAGACCGTTGCTTGATAGCGGCGTCCATTGTCTCTCCAATCGCGCGGCACAAAGGCCGGGGTCTCGGCCCCCGGCCCGAACTTCAATTCCACCACGCCAGCGCCTATATAGTCGATTGGCGGGTGGAGACAATAAACCTAGTCCCGGCCGGGCAAATTTGCGGTTCTGCCATGCTCAATGAAGTCTACAATCGCCGCATCATCGAGCTGGCCGGGACGATTCCGCGGATCGGGCGGCTCCACGACCCCGATGCCAGCGCCACGGCCCATTCAAAGCTCTGCGGCTCGACCGTCACCATCGATTTGAAAATGGACGGCGACACGGTGACCGATTTCGCCCACGAGGTGAAAGCCTGCGCGCTGGGCCAAGCGTCGTCCTCCATCATGGCGCGCAACATCGTCGGCGCCAAAGCGGATGAGCTGCGCGCAGCTGCGCGAGACCGTGCGCAAAATGCTCAAGGAAAACGGCGCGCCGCCGCCAAACGGCAAGTGGGCCGATATCGCCGTGCTCGAGCCTGTGCGCGACTACAAGGCGCGCCACGCCTCCACGCTTTTGACCTTCGACGCCGTGGTCGACGCCATCGGCCAGATCGAGAAGAAGCGCGACGCCAGACCGGCAGCGCCTTAGCGCGTAGACCTCATGCCCCTCGACGACTTGTTCGACGCTTCCCGCCGCAGCCCGCGCCTCGCCGGCCGGGGATTTGTCAAAATCTATCGGCTCACGCTCTCCCCGCTGATCGGCTTTCATTGCCGGCATCTACCGACATGCTCCGACTACGCCGACCAGGCGCTCGATCGCTTCGGCCTGTGGGCCGGCGGTTGGATGACGCTGGCGCGCCTGTTGCGCTGCCAGCCGTGGGGCACGTCGGGGTTGGACTTCGTGCCGGAAACGTTGCCGGCGAAGGCGCGCTGGTACCTGCCGTGGCGTTACGGCCGCTGGCGCGGCGTCGACGACCGCCCCCGCGCTCAAGCGTGAGCGCTATTGCGCCGATGCTTCGAGCGTAGCCAGCGGCTGGGATGCCGTAGGCGAGCCGAGCGCGACGGCCTTTTGGTACCATTGCCGCGCCTGCGCGGCGTCCGGCGCGGCGCCGATCGCGCCAAGCCGGCGGATGACCAGCGGATCGAACGTAGCGCCGAGCGCCAACGCGGCTTCCGCGCTGCCTGCCTCGGCGGCGCGCCGCAACAACAGCCGCGCCGCGGCAAGATCGCCGGTGCTGAACGCATCTTTGCCGCGCTTGAGCAGCATGGCGATCTCGTCGGAAGCGAGCGATAAGCTGACGGGCGGCGTCGCCGCAGCATCGCTGCTCGGCGGCGCTATCGGTGGCTGCGGCGCCGGCGCGGGCGCCGGCACGGCCTCAACCGGCGCCGGTGACGCGTTCGCCTCGCTAAGGCCGTGTTGCAACAAAAGGCCCGCTGCCGCGGGCGTGCGCAACGGATCCTGCTTCTGGGTGTCCGCGATAGGCGGCGGCACCTGAACGTCGGCGTGCACGGCGTCGTGGCGCAACAGCCGCGTGCCCGGCAGCGATATCACCGCCCACGCGACCGCCGCCGCGACGCCCGCGACAGCGCACAGCCGCAGCGCCATCGGCCACAGCGATTGAATATCGTCCACCGGCGGCTCCGGAACCGCGTCGGGGTCCAGCGCCAGCTGGCGTTGCAGCTTCACCATCGCCCGATCGCCGCTGAACGCATCGTCGGCGACGCCGATGCGCCACCGGCTTGGTGGCGATCGGACCAGAGCAGCAGCGGGCCGCAGCGGCTCCCGCACTCCCTGTTCGCGCGCCCACGGCGGGGCATAGTGTAACGCTTCGTCGAGATCTTCAGCGTGGTGGATCGGAGAACTCATGATCGCCTCCCTGTGCTCTCAAGCTCCGATGTTCGGTTACAAATCGACTTTCAGACCGTCTCCGTCACTAGACCATGATCCAATTCAATTGAATCGGATGATGGTCTAGAATCTTTGTTTGAGCATGATCTTATCCGAAAACCGGTATCCACTTTTCGGGATCATGCTCTAGTGTTGGCGCGCCTGCCATTGCAGGAATTGCTGGAACAATTGCTCGCGCTCGGGCGAGCTATCGTTGCCGACATTGGCGCCGGCCGCGCGCTTGCCTGCCAGGAACTGCTCGAACTGATCGCGGGTCGCCGCCGGCGCCGGCTGCGCCTGACGATTTTGCGCGAGCCATTCATCGGCGCCGGCAAATCGCGTCCAGCCTGGCAGCGTCGCGGCGAGATTGGTCTCGTGCCATTTCGGATGGTGCGGCGGCTTCTGCAACGCCGCGATCTTGGGAAAGAACGCATTGACGAAACTGGCGATGCGCCGGTAGCGATCGGAATCCTTGGGCCAGTTGTAGGCGATCAACACCGCGCTCGCCGCGATGGTGTTGACGTCATGGCCGGTCTCGACCATGCCGGGATAATCGCCGTGGCCGAGCACCGCCGGCAGATAGTCGGCTTGCAGCGGCTTGGAAAACGGTATCGACAGGAACTGAAAACCATCGCTTGAACGCAGCTTGCCCATGGCGCCGGTGGGCTTGCCGGCAATCAGGATGGTCGCCGCAAGCTCGCCGGTTTTGAGTTTTTCCAGCGCGTCGCCCTGCCCCATATTCACTTCCTGCGGGTGCAGTCCGAGGCGGCGGAAAATATCGCGGCTGGAGAGCTGGCTACCGCTGCCGATGTCGCTGAAATTGACCTTCTTGCCGTCGAGCTGTTCGAGCGAGGTGATGCCGGAATCGGCGCGCACCACCACGTGCATCTCTTCGTTGAACAGCTTTGCGATATAGACGATCTTGTCGTCGATATTGCCGATCTCGTTGCTCTCGCGGAATCCGTTGAGGATGATCGACTGCGTGATGCCGAGGTCGATGCCTTTGAGGAAGCGGACGTCGCGGATATTCTGGCCGCCGCCTTTGCCGATCACCGGCAGGATGCGGAAATTATCGCCGTCATCGAGCACGTCGGACATGTCGTAGGCGATGGTCAGATAGGTGGCATTCGGATTGCCGGACACGATCGCGATCGTGTTGCCGTTGAGCCGTTCGCCGAGCGTGCCGAGATTGGGCTTGTCGGGTATCGGCCGCGCGCCCGGATGCGCGGCGTACGCGGCATAGACGGTTTGGAGGGAAAAGGCTGCGGCCACCAAAACCGCGACCAATACGCAAATCACCTGGAATGGCCGGTGCGGCCACCGCAAGCCCCCCTTCTTCATTGCAAACCCCCGACGGCGGACTGCCGTTACGCACACACACACTGGCGTTGCAGACCGCAACGTTTGAACGCTCACCCTTGCCGCGCTTGAGTTCTTTAACGCGTTTGATTGCGATACGCGTTGTGGCGCGGACGTAGGTTCCACGGTCGTCAGGCAATGGGGCGGCGGTATGATCTTGCCTTGATGATTCTTGGGCGACGGCCGCCGCAATTGATTGCCACAATTTGAATCCGCCTGATCGCTCCGTAAAATTGTGGCGCGTTTCGGAGATTAAGGATCGCGTTTGCCCGGTTGCGCGGTTAATTTCTCCTGCTATATCCCTTTCCCACGCTTACCTGCGTCCGTAGGCAGCGAGTGTTTCAGAGATAGCTTTTCGCTGAATTGTCGGGGCTTCTCTAAGCTGCTTTGTGACCTCCGCCAACGGAACGGCCAATGGTTGATTGTGGCTCTTATCGAAAGCCGCTGCCACATCGAGGCCGTCCGCAAAAACCTCTCCATCCCGGACAAACACAACGGAGTGACGGTGTGACCCTATGAGGTCAAATGCATTTGCAGACGGCGCACGGATTTTATCGTGGTTGCTCGCGAATTCCGAAAATTTCTGTGCGCGGAAGGCGTCGCCGCGGTTCAACGGCCGGTCGGCGTATTCGGCCGGCAGAGCAGGCGGGGGATTGGCGGCAATGCGGTCGCGAAACTTGGCGTGAAACTTTTTCTCCCACATCCTTAGCGATCAGAACACCAGCGCCGACGCTAGTCGTTTTAACGCTGCAACAAAGTTACAGCCTCCTGCATCGTCAAACGGTTCAATATCGGCGATGAAGAGCGAACCGGTTCAGACTAAAACTTCTCTTGGAGAAGACCTCGAAGCGGTAGCGCTCGCTCAGAGATTTCTTACTCCGCGTTCAATGAACCCTAAATCTCCGAAGGCGCGGCCTTCAACTTTTTCCTCGACAAAAGAGACCTGTACGGCATACCTCGATTGAACAGCGCGAACGCCAGAGACCGGGAAATCCTAATCAAGGCGCTTGGGATGCTTGGCTCAAATCAGCCGGGCGAAGTCGCAAATGCGGCCCGTGTAGTCGAGACGCAGCGTCGCAAGTTAAGAATCGAGTGCCGAACAGGACATGGTTGCCTGAAGTGACCGCGTCGCAGTCCTCTTTTCCCAACACCCCGGCCGCGCTTCATGGCGGAGCATTGTCGCAGACGTGTCGGGATTGAAGCATGGGAACTGAACTCACCAAGTCCGTATGCCACGATACGCCGCTCCGTCTCGACGTGGCGGCGCAGATCGCGTTTCCGCGCGGCGGGATGACAGTTGCCGGCCTTCGCAGAGAAGCAAAGCGCGGCCGGCTGATTATCGAGCGAGTCGCCGGAAAAGATTTTACAACGCTCAATCACATCACGCGGATGCGTAAACAATGCCAGCTTCAGCCAAGCCTCCCCGTCTTTGGAAAAGACCCGCGCGTCGGGACAAAGCCGGACGTGTCACTCATGCTGCCGCATGGGTTATCCTCGATAGAGGTTGCCAGTTCAGCACTGGCTGCAACGCTGACGACATTGAAGGGGCGCAGCGGGCCTTAGCCGACTACATCAACAAGCGCCATGAGCGCGCCGCGACGGGACAACCAAGACGACTTGAGGACATTCCCATTGCGGACGTTCTGAACCTCTATGCGAAGGACGTAGCCGCGCATTGCTCGAATCCAAAAGCGGCGGCGTTTCGCCTGGAACGGCTCGCCAAGTTCTTTCACGGTAAGAAGCTCGCCGACCTCAACGGCCCGCTTTGCCGCGAGTATGCTGACCAGCAAAACACCGACACCGGCGCCCGGCGTGACCTTCAAGACCTGTCGGCGGCGATCAATCACCATCTCGCGGAGGGCCTTCACAGCACGGCCCCCGCGTGAGCGATGGCTGACGCGCCCGGAGGCCGCACGCTTGATTTGGGCGGCGTGGCGGGCTCATGAGGTCCAACACGGAAAGCCCACCGCAAAGCGCCAGCGCCAACACATCGCACGCTTCATCCTGGTCGGGCTCTACACCGGCAGTCGCGCCAGCGTCATCGCAAAGGCGGCGCTACAGCGTCAGCCCGGATGCCCGTATCTGGACACTGAGACGGGCATCTATCACAGGCGTCCAGAGGGCGAGCGCGAGACGAAAAAGCGCAAGCCGAATGTCTCTATGCCCCCTCGCCTGCTCGCGCATGTACGGCGATGGAAGCGGCTTGGATTCCGCTACGTCGTGGAGTTTGACGGGCGTCCTGTCAGCCGCGTCGGTAAGACATTCAACCTGTGCGCCAAAGACGCCGGCCTTGAGGGCAAGGTAACGCCGCATACGCTCAGGCATACGGCGGCGACGTGGCTTATGCAGGCCGGAGCGGACCTATGGCAGGCTTCCGGCTTCCTTGGAATGAGCCTCAAAACACTGGAAAAGCATTACGGTCATCATCATCCAGCCCACTTTGACAGCGTTCACGAAGCGTACCATAAGCACCGCTCCGCCAACGGAACGCCAATGGTTGCCGTGAACCGATGAAGAACAAGCGTTGGCAATCTAAGGCGTAAGGCATTGATTTTTCGCGTATCGCTTACGCTGCACAATGTAGGCAGCGAGTGAGCAACTGGAGCTTTTGACAATGGTCGCCGTGACCTTTCCCGACGGCGCGCGTCGGGACTATCCGCCAAACACCACCGGCCTCGACATCGCCAAGGGGATTTCGCCGTCGCTTGCCAAGCGCACGGTAGCCATGGCGCTCGACGGCAAGCTTGCCGACCTTGCCGATCCAATTCCGCACGACGCCAAGATCGAGTTCCTGACCCGGGACGACCCGCGCGCGCTCGAACTGATCCGCCACGACGCCGCGCACGTGCTCGCCGAAGCGGTGCAGACGCTGTGGCCTGGCACCCAGGTCACCATCGGGCCGGTGATCGAGAACGGTTTTTATTACGATTTCTTCCGCAACCAGCCGTTCACGCCCGAGGATTTTGACGCGATCGAGAAGAAGATGCGCGAGATCATCGCGCGCGACAAACCCTTCACCAAAGAAGTGTGGTCGCGCGAGGATGCCAAGAACGTGTTCCGCGACCGCGGCGAAAGCTTCAAGGTCGAGCTGGTCGATGCCATCCCGGAAGACCAGGAGCTCAAGATCTACAAGCAGGGCGACTGGTTCGATCTCTGCCGTGGCCCGCACATGACCTCGACGGGCAAGATCGGCAACGCGTTCAAGCTGATGAAGGTGGCCGGCGCCTATTGGCGTGGCGATTCAAATCGCGAGATGCTCTCCCGCATCTACGGCACTGCCTTTGCCAAGCAGGAAGAGCTCGACGCTCACCTGAAGCAGATCGAAGAAGCGGAGAAGCGCGACCACAGAAAACTCGGCCGCGAGATGGATCTGTTTCATTTCCAGGAAGAAGCGCCCGGCTCGGTGTTCTGGCATCCAAAGGGCTGGACCCTGTTCCAGGCCTTGGAAAACTACATCCGCCGCCGCCAGAGCGAAGCCGGCTATGCCGAAGTCAACGCGCCGCAACTGATCGATTCCTCGCTCTGGGTGGCGTCGGGCCACATGGCGACGTTCCGCGACGGCATGTTCCTGGTGCAGCCGCGCGAGGAGGACGAGCGCACTTTCGTCATCAAGCCGATGAATTGCCCGGGTCATATCCAGATCTTCAAGAACGGCCTGAAATCCTATCGCGACCTGCCGTTCAAGATCGCCGAATTCGGCAAGGTGCACCGCTTCGAGCCGTCGGGCGCGCTGCACGGGCTGATGCGCGTGCGCGCCTTCACCCAGGACGACGCGCATATTTTCGTCACCGAGGAGCAGATCGCCGATGAGGTGCTCAAGGTCAACGACCTGATCCTGTCGATTTATGAGGATTTCGGTTTTGAGGACGTGCGCATCAAATTCTCCGACCGACCGGAAAAGCGCATCGGCGACGACGCAGTGTGGGACAAGGCCGAGGCCGCGTTGATGCAGGCGCTCAAGGCGTCCGGCCGGCCGTGGACGCTCAACAAGGGCGAAGGCGCCTTTTATGGCCCTAAGCTCGAATACGTGCTGCGCGACGCCATCGGCCGCGATTGGCAATGCGGCACCGTGCAGGTCGATCTCAACATGCCGGGCCGGCTCGGCGCGTTCTATATCGACGAGCACTCCAACAAGGTCACACCGGTGATGCTGCACCGCGCGATGTTCGGGTCGCTGGAGCGCTTCACCGGCATCATGATCGAGCATTACGCCGGGCATCTGCCGCTATGGCTGTCGCCGCTGCAGGCAGTGGTGGCGACCATCACGTCGGACGCCGACGACTACGCGCGCGAAACGATCGCCGCGGCGCGACGCGCAGGTCTCCGCGTCGAGGGCGACTTGCGCAACGAGAAGATCAACTACAAGGTCCGCGAACATTCGCTGGCAAAAGTGCCGGTGCTGCTCGTCGTCGGCCGCAAAGAAGCCGCCGAACGCACCGTGTCGATCCGCCGCCTCGGCCGCGAAGGACAGCAAGTGATGCCGCTCGATGCCGCGCTCGCCGCGCTGGCGCAGGAAGCGGTACCGCCGGACGTGGCGCGGATGAAAGAGGCGGCGTGAGCACCCTTACCGCGCCATCACCTCGACCTCGCCGTCGACCCCGGTGATGACCTTGAAGTCGCGCTGATAGGTCTTGCCGGAGTTGCGCGCGACCAGGTGATAATCGCCCTCGGCGAGCACGACCCTGGGAAAAGCGCCGATCAATTCCTTGATCACGTCGCCGCCGGGGGTGAGCACCGTCCACTGGGTATTGGCGAGCGCCTCGCCGCCAGTCTCGTTCACCAGCTTGAACGTCAGCGCCGCGGCGCGGTGGGTGACGACGATGTCGGTGAGCTTGGCGGCCTGCACGCGCACGTCCGAGCGCACCACCGAATTGGCCTCGCCGTAGTTCGACACGATGTAATAGGTACCTTCGGGCAATAGCACGACGTCGCCGGTGACGACGTTCTGCGCCACCGGCCGGCGATTGGAGGTGTCGAATTGGCTGCCCGGAAAGATGTCGAACGCAATCTGCCCAGGGGGAATGCGCACGTCGCCGACGTGGCCTTCGAGCCGCACGCCGCCGGCGGGAATATCGAACATTTCACGGACCGTGTCGGCGCGCAGCTGGATCGCCTTGGCGGCGCTGGCCAGCCCCAAGCTCGCATGCACAACGTAACTGCCGGGCGGCAGGATGAAAGTCGGCGCCGCACCGCGGTCTTCCTTGATCAAGCGGAACACGCCGGTGGTGTCGGCCTTGGCCGCATAGACCCGCCAGATCAAGCCGCCGCCGATCGCCGGCGCGTCGCGGCCGTAACGGGCGGCGACGGCGAGCGCCACGTGTCCGGCTGGAACGATCGGGGTCCCTTGCGTCACCGAGGGCGAAGAGGGCGGCGCCAGCGGCGCCGGGCTCGCGATCGCTGAGCCGGGCGATCCGGGCGATCCGGTACTCGGCGTCAGCGGCACCGCGGCTTGCGGCGCCATCAGATTCTGCGCCGAGGCGGCCGCGGGCACACAGCAAAGCAGCGCCGCCACAAGCAACCGCCAGCGCCGAAATGATGTTAAGCCCCGCCCAGACATGCCGTTTCTCTCAGGCTTAATCGCGGCAATTTGATGCCGGGCCGATTACCGCGAAGGCGATATTCTGGCGCAGGCCGTCTGACAGGTGAGCTGCGTCGTCGTGCAATTCATGGTGCACGACGTGCTCGCCGTCGGATTGGGACCTGGGGTCTGTGCCTGTGCGATCGTTGTCGAACCGAGCGCCGGCCCCGGCGGCAAGAAACAGGTAGTTTGGCACGTTGCGGCCTGCGAATTGCAAGTCATCATGCAATTCGTCGTCGTCGAGGATTGCGCCAAGCGGATGTTCTCGCCGGCGGACGCTCCGCCAGTGAAGCCCGCAACCGCCACCACGGTGAACAGAACGGCCCAGCACCGCATGATTGCCTCTACCTTCAGTCGCCCTCGACACTATAGCCCGGTAGAGGCCGGTCAGGAATGCACCTGCGCCAAAGTCGCTTACGCCGCCAAATCGCTTACGCCGTCAGGATGTAGTCGCGCATCGCCGCCGAGTCGCGCTCCATCTCGCCCAAGCGGTGCTTGACCACGTCGCCGATCGACACCATGCCGGTCAGCCGGCCCTGGTCGACCACGGGCAGGTGGCGGAATTTGCCCGCGGTCATGCGCTCCATGATCGAAGACACCGTCTCGCGCTCGTGACAGGTGGAGACTTTGCGGGTCATCGCTCCGCTCACCGGCTCGTCGAGCGCCGCCGCGCCGCGCTCGGCGAGCGCCCGCACAATGTCGCGTTCGGAGAGAATGCCGACGATGCGGCGGTCGGCGCCGAGAATGAGCAGCGCACCGATGCGTTTCTCGGCGAGCAGCGCGACTGCCTCTGCAAGACTGGCGTTGGGTTCGATGGTGACGACCTCGCGGCCCTTGCCCGCGAGGATGATGCTGACAGTCATCATAGCCTCCCTATGCTTCACCACACTACGCCCGCTTCGGCGGTCGGCGCGGTGAAGGTGTTAGCTATAATGTTTTACACCGGCGCGGGGTTCCAACGGCATCACAAATGCACGTGTTGCAGCGCACTGCTCGCAATGCACTGGCGCGTGGTGCAACGCGGGAAGAAAATACGTCGCTAGCCACTCGGCCCAGTGTTGGTCGGCCCAGTGTTGTCCGGCTCAGTGTTCGGTTTCCGCCTGTGGAACAACCGGATCGAAGGCGTTGAACAGGATCAAGCCGGCAAAAAAGCCGCCGATATGCGCCTGCCAAGCGATCGCCTCGCCATCATCGCCGCCGATCGACACGGTGCCGAGGCCGAACAGCATGTTGAGGCCGAGCCAGACCACGAGGAACATCAGGAACCGGACGTCGGTCAGCGTCGCCAGCAACGGCCGCGCCGGCACGCGATGGGCGTCGGCCTCGCCGGACAGACCGAGCATTCCGCCCTGTTGGAAAACAAAGCGCATCGCCGCCGCCATGGCGCCTGAAATCGCCGCCGACGCGCCGATCATCGGCGCCATCTGCTCGGGATTGCTGACCAGATAGGCCAGCGCGCCGGCGGCCGCTGTCACCAGCATGAAGGCGGTATAGCGCCAGGCGCCGAAGCGGCGCGCCAGCGCTGTGCCAAACGGCAACAGCCATGCCAGATTGAGACCGATATGCAGCAAGTTGGCGTGGATGAAGGCGTAGCTGAAGAAAGTCCACAGCTCGGCGCCGAAGCCGCCTGGGAAACTGCCGGCCAGGCCGGCGTCATAGCGCGCCGGAATGAACGCAAAGATCAGCAGAAATTGCGTGTCCTGCGCCTCGGTGAAGACCCACATGCGCAGCGCATGAACGAGCAGGAGCACGGCGACCGTCGCAACCACGACCGGCGGCACGTTGAAGATCGGCTCGTGGCGTTGTGTCACCGGAGGGATACCTGCGTCCTGTCGAGATAGGCTGTAGTGGCGGCTCGGGCAAGCACACAGCGCGCGCGCGGCAAAAAACAAAAGGGAGGGTTTTAGCCCTCCCTTTTGCACCCTGTATGCGAGTTTCCGCGTCGACGCCGATGATTTCGGGTTCTTCCCTCAACCTCACCGCGGCATCCGTTGCCGGTGCCGCGCCGTCGGCCGCATCAACCTCGCCTCCCTCTATGTGATGAACGCCGCCCAGGATCACGGGCAGCGTCTGATTGAAGTTCTCGTGAGCGGACCCTAGGCGGCCGCATCGGGGCAGCCAACGTCAACGTTTCGTTAAGATTAATTTTGCGTCAGCGCCGCCGCCGCCCTCCCGCACGCCGCCGCGGCACGCCGCCTGCTCAGCATCTCAGCAAAGAGCCGCACGAAGCAAAAGCTGTCCCGTTCAGGGACAGCCGTGCGGTTGCGAATGCAGGAGCGGGCGTCATGAAACACGCGGCAAGCCGGGAGCTTTACGCTTACTGGGAAGAACGGCGCGGCCAGCGCCCGGCGCCGGAGCGTGCCGACATCGAGCCGGGCGCCATTCGGGCGGCCTTGAGCGATACCTTCATTCTCGAATTGGATGCCACCGACGGCCATTCGTTCCGGCTCGCCGGCACCCGGGTTTGCGCCCTGTTCGGCCGCGAGCTCAAAGGCGAATCCTTCGTCGACCTTTGGGATCTTGGCAGCCGCGATCCGATCGCGGATCTGCTTGCCATCTCGACCGATGAAAGCGTCGGCACCGTTGCCGGCGTGACCGCGCACTCTACGGCCGGTGAACCGCTCGAGCTCGAGCTTTTGCTACTGCCGCTCGGCATGCGCCGGCCACGGCTGGCGCGCACCATCGGCATACTGGCGCCGCTCAAGCCGCCGGCGTGGCTCGGTGTGAACCCGATCGGGGCGCTGACGCTTGGGCAGCCGCCGCCATGTCGGCGCGGTGGCGAAGACCCGGCTTTTGCCGCGCTTCATGGCGCCGCGGCGCGGTCTCGTCGTCCACCAAGGCGGACGCTCTTAGGCCTTTCGGCCGGCGTCCTGTCCGACGCCGCACAATTATGACAAACGCTCACGGATGGCGGCTAACGAGCCATTAACATCGCGCGCCTAGGTTTGGCCACGAGCGGTGGCAGGCGCATTGATCGCATGGCTTTGGTTGAACGAAAGGCTAGTTTGCGGGCGCTCAGCCAGGATCGCCGCCGCCACCAGCGCGTCAAAGTCAATCTGCTCGGCCGCTACATGCTGGCGGACCGCCGCGAGTTTCCCTGCCAGGTCGTCAACATGTCGCCGGGCGGCATGGCGCTGATCGCGCCGGTCACCGCCGCGCAGGGCGAGCGCATCATCGCCTATGTCGATCATCTGGGCCGGCTCGAAGGCCGCGTCGCGCGCATTTTCCAGAACGGCTTCGCGATGACCATCGGCGCGACCGCGCGCAAACGCGACAAGCTCGCCGCCCAGCTCACCTGGCTCGCCAACCGCAACATCCTCGGCCTGCCGGAAGACCGCCGCCACGGCCGTATCGTGCCGCGCAACCCGGTCGGCCGCCTGATCATGCCGAACGGCGTCAACCTCACCTGCCGCATCATCGACGTCTCGCAATCGGGCGCCGGTGTCGCCACCGACCAGCGGCCGCCGATCGGCGCGCTGGTCACGCTCGGCACGATACAGGGCCGCGTCGTGCGTCACCTCGAGGAAGGCTTCGCCATCGAGTTCACCCGCCTGCAGCATCCGGACTTTCTGGAAGACAACGTCACCGGCGGGTAAAGGCCGGCGCGACAATTGTCGGCTTCGCCGCGCCTTGCGCGCCAGCCGCTCCGCACGTTTTTCACGCTTGCACAGCCCGCAGACCGCGAACGCCGCCGCCGGCGCGAGGCCGCTTGCGCATTGACAAACCTGCGTGCGGCGCGATGGCGGCATGATAGTTACAATTTGAATTAAAATAGAATAGTTCGAATTTTATACAATATTCGTCCTCAGTAATCCCGCGACTTTTGCAGTCTATTGAACCGATTTTACTTCAAATTGAACGATTCAACTTAGCAGCACCGCAAAAGCTTTGTGCGAAACGTGTCCCCGTTGAGACGGGATGGGGTCACATGCGTTCGCGTACAAAAACAATTCTGCGGCGGAGTGCGGTCGCGATCTTCGTCGCCGCTACTCTGATCGCCACGGAAAAAACCAGCTCGGCGCAAGAACGCGGGCAAGAGCGTCCGCTGTTCATCTCGGTCGGCGAGGCCACACGTGCGCCGATCGGCTGGGTCGAGTTCTGCGTCGAATACGATCCGGAGTGCAAGACGAAACCATCGGCGGCGCGCGACGTTGTGCTGTCGAGCCAAGCCTGGAAGGACCTGGTGCGGATCAACCGCGCGGTCAACACCAACGTCAAGCCGATGACCGACATGGAGCATTGGGGCGTCGTCGAGCGCTGGAACTATCCCGATGACGGCTACGGCGACTGCGAGGACTACGTGCTGGCGAAGCGCAAGATGCTGATGCAGGCCGGCTGGCCGCGCGAAGCGCTGCTGATCACCGTGGTGCGCGACAAGAACAACGACGGTCACGCCGTGCTCACGGTCAAAAGCGACAAGGGCGAATACGTCCTCGACAACCAGACCGACGACATCGTGCTGTGGTCGGACACCGGTTACCGCTTCGTGAAACGCCAGTCGCAGTCCGATCCGAACGTCTGGGTCGCGCTCGGCGAACCGCGCCCGGTGCCGCTCACCGCAACCGCGCACTGATTGCGAAACGAACACAGGAGCTACGCGAGCTCGGTCACGTCCCCACCCCTCCCCGTCCCCAGACCGGGTTCGCGCGCGGCCAGTCCTCCCCCAAGGACTGGCCGCACCTTTTTGCAATGCCGTGTTGCCCGAACAGCGGGCCATTCCACCAAATCACTCTCCGACAATGTTGCTTGCCGGATTTTCTTCGAAAAATCAGCGAGCGACCCCGACGCGCATAAACGCCGCGTAACCAAGCTCGCCGCTTCAGCGACGGTTTGCGCCTTGCTGTCCGCGGCAATAAGCCCATAAGTGTCGTTCAGCGCGTCCGTTATCGCGCGTGAAGCGTCACCGTTCTCGCTGGTAATCGGCATCCATGGCGTGGCTGCGCATGCCGTGGTCGTGGCGGGCTTAAGCCTCGCGAGCAAGGATTGGCGACAGGGGGACTTTTTCCGGATGATTGCGCTCGTCCGCATCGCGCTGCGGCGCCCTTACACTTTCGTCGTGCTCGCGCTCGTCATTCTGATCGTCGGGCCGCTGGCGGCGCTGCGCACGCCGGTCGACATCTTTCCCGACATCCGCATCCCGGTGATCGCCATCATCTGGCAGTACACCGGCCTGCAGCCGGAGCAGATGGCCGGACGCATCACCACGCAGTTGCAGCGCGCGCTGACGACGACGGTCAACGACATCGAGCACATCGAGGCGACGTCCTACAACGGGCTCGGCATCATCAAGGTGTTCTTCCAGCCCGGCGTCGACATCCGCCTCGCCAATGCGCAGATCACGGCGATCTCGCAGACGCTGCTCAAGCAGATGCCGCCGAGCACCACGCCGCCGCTGATCCTCAACTACAACGCCTCGACGGTTCCGATCATCCAGCTGGCGCTGTCCGGCTCGGGCCTGTCCGAGCAGACGCTGGCCGACCTCGGCCTCAACATGGTGCGCACGCCGCTCGTCACCGTGCCCGGCGCCGCCATCCCCCTGCCCTATGGCGGCAAGCTGCGGCAGGTGCAGATCGATCTCGATGCCGCGGCGATGCAGGCGCGCGGCCTGTCCGGCCAGGACGTCGCCAACGCGCTTGCCGCGCAGAACCTGATCACGCCGGTCGGCACGCAGAAGATCGGCTCGTTCGAATACGCCATCCAGCTCAACAACGCGCCGTCCGTGATCGCCGAGCTCGGCGACCTGCCGATCAAGACCGTCAACGGCGCGATGGTCTACATCCACGACGTCGCCCACGTGCGCGACGGCAATCCGCCGCAGACCAATATCGTGCACGTCGACGGCAACCGCTCGGTGCTGATGCAGGTGCTCAAGAACGGCTCGGTCTCGACGCTGGCGATCATCGACGGCATCAAGCAGAAGCTCGCCGAGATCAAGGACATTCTGCCGAGCAATCTCAAAATCGCGCAGATCGGCGATCAATCGGTCTTCGTCAAGGCCGCGGTGAGCGGCGTCATCCGCGAAGGCGTCATCGCCGCGGCGCTGACCAGCCTGATGATCCTGATCTTCCTCGGCAGCTGGCGCTCGACCGTTGATCATCGCGACCTCGATCCCGCTGTCGGTGCTCGGCTCGATCGCGACGCTCTCGGCGCTCGGCGAGACGCTCAACATCATGACGCTCGGCGGGCTGGCGCTCGCCGTCGGCATCCTGGTCGACGACGCCACGGTGACGATCGAGAACATCAACTGGCATCTCGAGCAGGGCAAGGAGGTCGAGACCGCCATCATGGACGGCGCCGCGCAGATCGTGACGCCGGCCTTCGTCTCGCTGCTGTGCATCTGCATCGTGTTCGTGCCGATGTTCTTCCTGCCCGGCGTGGCGCGCTTCCTGTTCGTGCCGATGGCCGAAGCGGTGATGTCGGCGATGGTCTGCTCGTTCATCCTGTCGCGCACGCTGGTGCCGACCATGGCGAACTACCTGCTGCGCAAGCACGCGCCGCATACCGACATGCATGGGCTCGACGGCCCGCTGCCGCCGTCGCGCAATCCGCTGGTGCGGTTCCAGCGCGGCTTCGAGCGCGGCTTCGAGCGGTTCCGGCTCGGCTATCGCGAGCTTCTGACGATGGCGCTGCGCCGCCGCGCCGCCTTCGTCGCCGGCTTCCTTGCCTTCGTGGTCGGCTCGTTCGCGCTGACGCCCTATCTCGGCCGCGATTTCTTCCCGACGGTCGATGCCGGACAGATCCTCATGCACGTGCGCGTGCGCGTCGGCACGCGCGTCGAGGAAAGCGCGCAGCAATTCGCCGAAATCCAGAAGGCGATCCGCCAGATCATTCCGCCGGAAGAGCTCGGCACGCTGGTCGACAATATCGGCATCGCCGGTCAGCGGCATCAACATGACCTACAACAACACCGGCACCATCGGCACGCAGGACGGCGACATCCAGATCAAGCTCAACGAAGATCACCGGCCGACCGCGGAATATGTGCAGCCGTTGCGCGAGGAACTGCCGGCGCGCTTTCCCGGCGTCACCTTCTCGTTCCTGCCGGCCGACATCATCAGCCAGATCCTGAATTTCGGCGCGCCGGCGCCGATCGACCTGCAAATCCGCGGCCCCGATCTCGCTGCCAATTACGCCTATGCGCAGAAGCTGCTGCGCCGGCTGCGGCACGTTCCCGGCCTCGTCGACGCGCGCATCCAGCAGTCGCTCAACGGTCCCGGCTTCAACGTCGATGTCGACCGCACGCGCGCGCAATATGTCGGCATCACCGAGCGCGACGTCACCAACAGCATGGTGGTCAACCTCGCCGGCAGCGGCCAGGTCGCGCCGACCTACTGGCTCAATCCCGAAAACGGCGTCAACTACGCGATCGTGATGCAGACGCCGCAATATCAGATCGATTCGCTGAACGCGCTGCAAGAACCTGCCATCACCGCGGCCGGCGCGCCGCCGCAGACGCTCGGCGCGATCGCCGACATCACGCGCGTGAGCGTAGCCCGCGGTCTTTTCGCAGTACAACATCCTGCCCATGGTCCAGATCTACGGCACCACGCAGGGTCGCGATCTCGGCGCGGTCGCCGCCGACGTTCAGAAGGTCGTGGCCGACGCGCAACGGATGCGCCGAAAGGCGCGCAGGTCGTCCTGCTCGGACAGGTCAGGACCATGAACAGCGCGTTCTCCGGCCTGCTGTTCGGCCTGCTCGGCGCCATCGTGCTGATCTATCTGCTGATCGTGGTCAATTTCCAGTCCTGGGGCGATCCGTTCGTGATCATCACCGCGCTGCCCGCGGCGCTTGCCGGCATCGTCTGGACGCTGTTCTGCCACCGCACACGACGCTGTCGGTGCCGGCGCTGACCGGCGCCATCATGTGCATGGGCGTCGCCACCGCCAACAGCGTGCTGGTCATCAGCTTCGCCCGCGAGCGGCTCGAACAAGCGCGGCGATCCGGTCGCGGCCGCGATCGAAGCCGGCTTCGTGCGCTTCCGCCCGGTGCTGATGACGGCGCTCGCCATGATCATCGGCATGGCGCCGATGGCGCTCGGCCTCGGCGAAGGCGGCGAGCAGAACGCGCCGCTCGGCCGCGCCGTGGTCGGCGGCCTGATCTTTGCGACCGTCGCCACGCTGATGTTCGTGCCGGTCGTGTTCAGCATGCTGCACGACCGGAGAGCAGGCGCCGCGCGCCCGCGATTGGAGAACCGCATGTCGCCTGACCTCGCTCCATCCGCGCTGTCGCGCCGCGGGCTCGATATCGCCGGATATCGTCGGCGGCTGCATCTGCCGCCATCGTCGTCATCATGGGCATCACGACGCGCAAGATGGCCGACGCACGGCTGAGCGAATGGACCGAAAGCCAGGCGGTGCCCGTCGTCGCCGTCGCCAAGCCCGACACCCACGGCCAGCAAGACGACCTTCGATCTTCCCGGCCGGCTCGAGGCCTATCACGCAGGCGCAGCTCTATGCGCGCGTCAGCGGCTATCTCAAGGAGTGGAAGGCCGACATCGGCACCCCGGTCAAGACCGGCCAGCTTCTCGCCGAAATCGACGCGCCGGATCTCGACCAGCAGATCATGCAGGCGCAGGCAGCTCTCGCCAGCGCGCAGGCCAATGCCACGCTCGCCGCCGCGACCCTGCAGCGCGGGCAGTCGCTGATCCCGTCCGGCGCGGTGTCGAAGCAGGACCTCGACCAGCGGGCGCGCCGACGCCGCCAACAAGCACGGCCTGGTCGAGTCGGCGCAGGCCAATCTCGACCGCCTGCGCGTGCTGGAGAAATACAAGCGCATCACCGCGCCGTTCGACGGCCTGGTCACCGCGCGCAACACCGACGTCGGCATGCTGATCAACGCCGGCGCGGCGGCGGCGCGCCGCTGTTCGTGGTTTCGGACACCAGCAAGCTTCGCGCTCTACGTCAACGTGCCGCAGAATTACGTGCCGAGCATCAAGATCGGCACCAAGGCGCAGATCTCGGTTCCGGAATATCCGGGCCGGAAATTTTCCGCGACCGTCGAAGCCTCCGCGCAAGCCGTCGACGTCGCCTCCGGCACGACCCGGATGCTGCTGCGTCGTCGACAATGCCGGCGGCGAATTGATGACGGGCGCCTTCGCCAATGTGAGCTTCGAACTGCCGCACCCGGAAGTCGCGATCAACGTGCCGGCGAGCGCGCTGATCTTCGATCAGAGCGGCTTGCGCGTTGCGACCGTCGACGGCGACAATCGCGTCGTCCTCAAGACCGTCACGATCGCGCGCGATCTCGGCAAGGATGGTCGAAATCGGATCCGGCCTCACCGCCGACGACCGCGTCATCGAGAGCCCGCCGGACGGCATCGCCGCGGGCGATCAGGTTCGTGTCGCCGGCGCTCCGGGCACTCCCGCGGAGCCGGAGACTGCGCAGGCCAAGTAAAGTGCCGCGATGGCGGTCGGCGCGCGTCGCTGCGCAGTCGTCAAAATATCAACGCGACGGCAACGATAAACACGACGCCGGCGGCGATCATCAGTATCTCAAGAGCGTCATAACGCGGAACGTGGCCGCTTGAACGATGTACGCCTTGCACGGACATGGCTGTACTCCCTGTCAACAAACGCCGATTTATTTCTTGGTTTCTTATTTGCGTGGGAATGCGAGCCGTCGCATTCCGCATCTAGTCTTTTTGGGCAATCGTTCAGCGGCTCAGCAATTATTGCTGAGCTTCCGAACGGCCAATCACAAAAGTTGCGACGCGATGGATTCTCCGGGCGGCAAACCTCTTATGAGGCGTTGCACATGCCGAATTGAGAAATGCGGCGCCGAATTCGTTACAGGAGACCTCGGTTGACGAGGGACGCGCGGCCGCGATCGAAGATACGGCGACGGAGGCTGCTGGCGCAGGCTGCGTTAACCCGATTGGCAATGCCCATGCGCTTATGCGGGTGAGCGAACCGATCGCGGTTGCGATAACGACGATGCCGATCAGCGCATACGCCATGGTCGCCAGGCTTTTCCGCCGGCGGACAGGCCGATCCAAGAGTTTCACCTCTGCCGGGGGCAGCCGCTTGGTAGCCCGTTGGCCATGACGCGGCATGGCCAACCGGCCTCTGGTGTTGACCCGCAGGCTCTGCGGCTGCGGCGAATGACCGTGCCAAGCGCGCCATTCTACAGGTTGAATCTTTATCGGTGTACCGAAGTCGCAGTTGATCCAATCGCCGGCATTGGTCTGCTGGCAGGGGAATTCAAGAGTCGAGATCGCTGTTCCTTCGCGGACACGAAGCTCAACGCCGCGATTGCAAGGCGCCGTCGAAATCGGATGCCAAGGATGCGAACGAAAGTGCAAAGCAAACGCCATATCGCAACTCGTCGATTTGGCTCGCGACGCATTGCGTTGATGAAATCACGTCAACGCGATGCCGCACGCGGCTCGGACCTAATTGCGTTAACGGTAGGGGCGCGAGGGCAATCGCTCTACTCTACGCAGGTTAGAGTGCACGACCGAAAGGGATAGGACACCCGATACGAAGGTTTAGGGCCCCCGAGGCAGGCAAAACGGCGGCTCAGATGCCGGCGCGAAATCGCGTCATGACGACAATGATCGCCACTTGCATCAATCCTTGCAGGGCGACCGCGTAAAAGTACCAACGCATCCAGAAACTGATCTTGTTCATATCCGGCTTGGGCTTCTGCAGCTCGAGGCAGACATAGACATTGACCGGCGTCAGAAACCCGAGACCTTGGATCGTCATCAAGGTGACCAGGATCAGCGCCGTGGCCACCCACCAATAGGCCGGCCAATCGAGCGCGGTGTAGCCCAAGGCGACGGCAAGGAACCAACCGGTCGTGCCGGAGATGATCGACACCGTCGGCATCAGGAACAGCGTGCGCGGCGTGAGCCGCCGGACGATTTCACGGCGCACCGAAAGGTCGACGCGGCGCAGGATCGGGCCGAGCACAAATCCCATGAACAGATCGACGCCGGTCCATAACAGGCTCGAGAACACATGGACGAAGTCGAGGAGCCAGATATTGCCGGCGACGATCACCGCGATCATGGCCGCGAGCGCGGCCAGCGCCCACGGCAGATAGCGCCACCGGATCAGTCCCTCGGATGTTTCGGCCGCGAGGACCGTCATCAGATCTCCTTGAGCCCCTTCGCGTATTGCTGAAAGCGCCGGACGTAGATGTCTGCACCGCCGGCGATCGACTTGATCGCAGCGTCATCGAGCGTACGGATAGCGCGCGCCGGCGAACCGACGATCAAGGAATTGTCCGGAAACGTCTTGCCCTCGGTGACCAGCGCGCCGGCGCCGACCAGAGAGTTTGCGCCGATGCGCGCGCCGTTGAGCATGATGGCGCCCATGCCGATCAGCGAATTGGCGCCGACGGTGCAGCCGTGCAGGATGACGTTGTGGCCGATCACGCAATTTTGCCCGATGATGAGCGGGAAGCCGGGATCGGTGTGCAGCGTGGCGTTGTCCTGGATCTGCGAGCGCTCGCCGAGCTCGATCCATTCGTTGTCGCCGCGCAACACCGCGCCGAACCAAACGCTGGCATCGAGCTTCAATCGCACTTTTCCGATGAGTGTCGCGTTCGGCGCGACCCAATAGCGGCCGGCTTCCGGAAATTCCGGCTTTTGGCCGTCGAGCTCGTAGATCATGAGTCCATTCCCCTTTACGGGGGAACGGATATCAGACGTGGAGCAGCGCTTGAAGCGCGAGCACGACCACGGTTCCGGACATCAGGCTCCACAGCCCGGCGATCACGGTCGCCACCATGACGAGGTCGGTGCGGCGTTTCTCGAGCCGGCGCCCGCGTAGCGTATTGCGCATGATGATGTAGGGCGCCGAGAACATCAGCAGCGGAATGGCGGCAAAGCGCGCCGCCACCGGGCCGACTTCGAGTTGGCGAAAACTCGGAAAATGCCGGGCGAACAGCCGATAGCCGCTGGCGCAGAATCCCGCCGCGGCAAAACCCCAAGCCAGCGCGAAAAAGGAACTGATCGCCTCCGGCGTGATCGCCTGCGGCATGGCTGTGAACATTCCGGCCTCATCTTGGAGGCATGATCTTTTCCGAAAACCGGTACCCGCTTTTCGGCATCATGCTCTGGCCGGAAATTCATCGCAGAGGACGCGGCGGGCCGCCACGGCTTGCTTAAGGAAAGGTTAACGGGCGTGCCGTACTCACTGGTGAGTCTCCAAAAGGACCACGAATCATGACGGCGCACGTCCTTCCTCAACGCAATATCCGACGCACCAAGCGTGGCGTGCTGATGCTGCCGTTCGCCTGCCTCGCGATACTGGTGCTGGGCGCCGGGATTGTCGTCTCGTACATGCTATGGCCGACTTGGCCGAGCCGGCCGGTCCCGCTCAACGCGCCGGCCATGCCGATCACCGTCGCCAATGTGCTGTTCGACGTGCCGCCTGCGGCGATCCGCGCCGCGGTGCAGCGCCATCCGGGACCGCACGAGCGGGTCGACCTCGCCTTCCTATGGCCGTCGCTGACGCCGCCGGACGCCAAAGGCACCGACCGGCCGGCGGCCGAAAATGACGGCGATACCGCACCCAAGCCCGTCGATGCGACCCAGCGGCTGTTCGTGACCATCGCCGGACTGGGCTCAGTCCTGCCGCCCGCGGACCGGCTGCGGACCATCTATCCGCGCTACATCGAAACCCAGGCCACCGCCGGCCCGGACGGGCTTGCCATCGTGCCGTTTCGCGCCGGCACGCCATACGACGGCGAGGATTTGGTCTATGTCGGGACGACGCCCGAGCAGTTCTTTGCCCGCTGCACGCGCCAAGTCGGCACCGTGCGCGGCACCTGCCTGTATGAGCGGCAGATCGACACCGCCGAAGTCACACTGCGCTTTCCGCGCAGCTGGCTCGAGGATTGGCGCGGTGTTGCTGCCGGCGCCGACCGGCTGATGGCGCAACTGCATCCGCAGAAAAACTGACGGCGCGGCAGTAACCGCGCCTCGCCGCGAGCGCGAACGCCTTAGGTCAAGTCCATATCCAAAATCGGCATTTCAAAAATATAGGACTTTTGCCGTCCCTTCTCGTCGTCAACGAACAATACGCCGATGAACTCATCGCCGACATAAGCTTCGAGCGAATCCCTTTTCTTCGGCCGGGTTACGACGCGAATGCCCTCGTTGTCGAATTTACGCCTGAGGTAGGTATTGAGGACCTTGAGCTGATCGATGTCGCTCACCGGTCCCAGATCTATTTCCATACGGAAATTATAGGAGCGCTCGTCGTCTTCATCGTCCACATTGAGATCGCCCAGTCTCTCCTCGCCGATAAAAACCTCGGCGAGATCGTCCTTTCGCGGCTGCGGCACCACGCGGATGCGCGAGTTGCCGAACAGTTTTTTGAGATAAGCGTCGAGCTTTCTGACTTCTTGAACGTCCACCACATTTTCTCCTGGAGAATAAGCCGCAATAGCACGCGGTGGCGGCGGCAACAATCGCAGCGATGACAGGGTTTTCCCGTCAAATCCCGTCGTGAAAGATCTGGTCCATGGTGCGCGCCGGCTCCGGGCAGCCGGCTTGGCCGATCACCTTGGCCGGAACGCCGGCCACGGTGACGTTGTTCGGCACCGGTTTGGTCACCACCGAGCCCGCCGCGATCCGCGCGCAATGGCCGACCTCGATATTGCCGAGGATCTTGGCGCCGGCGCCGATCATGACGCCGTAGCGGATTTTCGGATGGCGGTCTTCCCATTCCTTGCCGGTGCCGCCCAAGGTCACGTCGTGCAGTATGGAGACATCATCGCCGATCTCCGCGGTCTCGCCGACCACCAGCCCGGTGGCGTGATCGAGGAAAATGCCGCGGCCGATCTTGGCGGCCGGATGAATGTCGCACTGGAACACCGCCGATGAGCGGCTTTGCAGATACAGCGCGAAATCGCGCCGGCCTTTGTGCCACAGCCAGTGCATCAAGCGATGCGTCTGGATGGCATGAAAACCCTTGTAATAGAGCACCGGCTCGATCATCCGGTGGGTCGCCGGATCGCGGTCGACGGTCGCCATGAGATCGGCGCGAAATGCCTCGCCGAGCGCCGGAATGTCCTTGAGCGCCTCGGCATAGGCCTGCCGGATCAGTTCGCCAGACACCGCAGGATGGTCGAGCCGCTCGGCCAGCCGATAGGCCACGGCCGTTTCGAGGGTGTCGTGGTGCAGAATGGTCGAATAGATGAAGGTGGCGAGCTCGGGCTCGCGCCGCACAGTCTCTTCCGCCTCACGACGGATGCGCGCCCATACCGGATCAACGGTATCGAGGGCCGGCTTGGCCTGCTGCTGCGCCATCGGATCGTCTCCCCGCTCAACGGCGAACGCCGCCTTCTATCATATTGGGGAGCGCCTTTGCCAAAGCCAAGGGCTCCAAAATCATCGTTCAACGGCCGAAATCAGGGCCAATGGCCGATAAACTAGGCCATTGGCTGTGTAATTCATTAGTTCAGGGCCGTTCGGCGAGGAATTTTACGACCCCGGCCTTAAACACCCGGTCGCCCACCGTCAGCATATGATCCCGGTCCGGAATGGCGAGAACCTGCGCCCCGGGGATAAGGGCTGCGAGTTCTTCCGGGGAGCCGGCAACCGAGTCCTTGGTTCCGGCGGCGACCAAAACCGGCATGGTCATACGGGCGAGTGCATCGCGCTCAAGCGGCTGGCGCGAGCCCCGCATGCAGGCGGCGAGCGCCCGCAAATTGGATTTGGTCAGATCGGCGAAGGCGCGGAACGCATAGCCCGTGGGATCGGTCACCTCTGCGAGCGAGGGTGCTTCGAGCGCTTGCGCAATCACGTCCGGCTGCAACCCCACACCGCCGACGAGGCGACCACCAACACCGCCGAGCACGGCGGAACGCACATGGTCGGGATTGGCGACCGCGAGGAAGGCCGTGTTTCGTGCGCCCATGGAATAGCCCATGACGTCGGCGCGCGGCAGGCCGAGATGGTCGATCAGCGCGCGCACGTCGTCGGCCATCAGCGCGCTGTGATAGGCGGCCGGATCGTAAAGTTTTGACGAGGCGCCATGGCCGCGGTTGTCCAGCGCGATGACGCGGCGCCCTGCCCGCTTCAGCGTCGAGACCCAGCCCGGCGCCACCCAGTTCACCTCCTTGTTGGAGGCAAAGCCGTGCACCAGCACGATCGGCTCGCCTTCGCCCTCGTCGAAGAAGGCGATTTCCACTCCGTCGTGGGTGAAACTGGACATGCCAGGACAATACGGCGCAATCGGCCATGCAGGAAAGTCTGGTGCCATAACCGGCAGATCGGATTAGGCTGGCAGCAACGATAAAATTCACGGGAGGATGACGATGCAACGCATTCTGCTTGCCGGCTTGGCCGCGTTTTTGGTCTGCACGAGCGGCGCCGCCAGGGCGCAGGTTTCCGACGACGTGGTGAAAATCGGCGTGCTCACCGACATGTCGGGTCCGGCCTCAACGCCGACCGGTCCGGGCTCGGTGGCGGCCGCCGAAATGGCGGTGGCGGATTTCGGCGGCAACGTGTTGGGCAAGCCGATCACGGTGATCTCCGCCGACCATCAGCTCAAACCCGATGTCGCCGCCGGCATCGCGCGCGAATGGTACGACCGCGGCCAGGTCGACCTGATCGTCGACGTGCCGGTGTCCGCCGTTGGGCTCGCGGTGCAGGGCGTCGCCAACGAGAAGAAGAAGCTCTTCATCACCCATTCGACCGGCACCGCCGATTTCCACGGCAAGTTCTGCTCGCCCTATACGATGCAATGGGTGTTCGACACTCACGCGCTCGCCGTCGGCACGGCGCAAGAAGTCGTCAAGCGCGGCGGCAATAGCTGGTTCTTCCTCACCGCCGATTACGCCTTCGGTTATTCGCTCGAGAAAGACGCCTCCGACGTGGTCAAGGCCAACGGCGGCACGGTGGTCGGCGCCGTCCGGCATCCATTCCGCACGCCCGATCTGTCGTCATTCATTCTTCAAGCGCAGGCCTCGAAAGCGAAAATCATCGGGCTGGCCAGCGGTCCGCCCGACAACGTCAACGCCATAAAACTCGGCGGCGAGTTCGGCCTTTTCGCCGGCGGCCAGCAGATGGCGGGACTTCTGGTCCTCATCACTGACATCGACGGGCTCGGGCTGAAGACGGCGCAAGGCCTGGTGCTCACAACGTCGTTCTATTGGGACATGGACGACAAGACCCGCGAATGGTCGAAGCGCTTTTTTGCCAAAATGGGCCGCATGCCGACCATGTGGCAGGCCGGCGTTTATTCGTCGGTCATACATTATCTGACAGCCATCAAGGCCGCGGGCACCGACGATCCGCTGAAAGTCGCGGCAAAAATGCGCGAGATGCCGATCGAGGATTTTTTCTCGCGTAACGGCAAGCTGCGCGAGGACGGGCTCATGGTGCACGACCTCATCCTGGTGCAGGTAAAGAAGCCGGAAGAATTGAAATATCCGTGGGACTATTACCAAATCCTCGCGCATATCCCCGGCGATCAGGCCTTTGGGCCGCCTAATCCGGCTTGCCCATTGGTCAAAGGCTGATCGTCGCAACCGGCGGCGCTTGTTGTGACTGACACGCAAACCGCGGACTCCGCCACGCGCGGAGCCGCGGCCAATTTCGACGTGAGGAAACTCACCCCGGAATTTCTTGAAAATCCCTATCCGACGTACCAAGCGCTCCGCGAATTCGATCCCGTTCACCTGATGCCGGACGGGTCGTATTTCCTGACCCGCTACGACGACTGTCTTGCGGTCTACCGCGGCACGGAAACGTGGAGCTCGGACAAGAAACTCGATTTCCGGCCCAATTTCGCCGACAGCCTGCTCTACGAGCATCACACCACCAGCCTGGTGTTCAACGATCCGCCCTATCACACGCGCGTGCGCAAGCTCTTGGCGCCCGCTTTCACGCCGCGGGCGTTGCGGGAATTGCAGGCGCGGATCGAGGTTTTGGTCGATCGCTTGCTGGAGGCTGCGGCCGAACGCGGTGAGATCGATCTGATTGCGGATTTTACCGCCGCTATTCCGATCCAGCTCATCGGCGACATGCTCGGCATCCCGCAAGGCGAGCGCGAGCCGTTACGCGGCTGGTCGCTCGCCATCCTCGGTGCGCTCGAGCCGGTGCTCAGTCGCGAGCAATTCGATACCGGGGTCCGCGCGGTCGCAGAGTTCAAGGACTATTTGAGCGACATCATCGCGCGCCGGCAGAACAGCGACGCCAACGATCCGGCGGAAATCCTGTCAAAGCTCATCGCCGGCACCGACTTGGCTGCGGCCGACGTCAAAGGCGAACGGCTCTCAAAACTCGAACTCATCCACAACTGCATCTTTCTGCTCAACGCCGGGCACGAGACGACGACCAACCTGATCGGCAATGGCGTCGATCTCCTCATCCGTCATCCCGAGGTCATGAGCGATCTGCGCCATCATCCGCAGACAATCGAGACAGCGGTCGAAGAATTTCTCCGCTTGGAAAGCTCGAACCAGCTCGGCAACCGCAGAGCCGTCAAAGATACGGCGCTCGGCGGCGTCGCCATGGCCGCCGGAACCTATGTGCACATTGGCATCGGCGCCGCCAATCGCGACCCGGCGCAATTTCCCGATCCGGATCGTCTCGATATCCGCAGAGAGCCGAACCGCCATCTCGCCTTCGGCACCGGCATCCACGCCTGCGCCGGCATGTCGCTCGCGCGCATGGAGGCGCAAGTTGCGATCGGCCGTCTGTTGCAGCGTTTTAGCCGGATCGAGCCGGCCGGCGCCTTTACGAGGAGCGGCCGCGCGCGCTTTCGCGGCTTCAAGTCCTATCCGGTGCGCCTGGCGACGTAGTCGGCGGGTGGTCAAGCGTTGATTATTTAGCGTAACACTGTTCGGCGCAGGGCTTGTATCACGCGCCGTCGCAGCCAGTCCGTCTGCGTCATCGTGCGCGCGGTGCGGTACCGACCCTCACACGATCTGCCCGACCCTGCGGCTGAGATAGAAACCATGGCTCCCATCAAGCTGCTGCTCGCTCCGATACGCCGTATCGTGCATTTTCCGCTGTTCCAACTCGCCGTCGCCGTTGCAGCCATTCTGTGGCTGCAGGCCGCCAGCGACGCCTCGATATTAGGTCAAATATACAACGCGATCGACCGGCTCGTGGACTTCACCGTGCAACGGTTCGCCGCGATCTTTGAGATAAAGTCTTTCACCAAAGCGTGGCTCACAACCGGTTTCTGGATCGCCTATATCTATCTCGCCGGTCTGGTGATTTTGTACCTTGTCAAAGCTGTCATCACGACTGCGGTCGAGTTCATGGCGCGACACAACGTCTTTTATCTGAGGAACACCATCGCGCGCGAGCGAGGCATAGAAGCGTACCGCGCCTGGCTGCCGCTGGAGCGAATCCGGCCGGAACACATCGCGCAGGAAAAATGGGAAGAAGCATTCGCCTGGCCGGCAAACAACATGCCGCCGTATCCTTCGCTGGCACGCCGGATAGCTCGCGTCGCGGCTTTCTACGTGGCCGTGTTCCTGATCATCGCCGTTCTGCTGCAAGAGTTCACCCGGTTTGCGGTGCTCACTTGGCTGGGCGACGCGGCAAGAAGGTTGATGGCAGGGAGCTAAAGTCTTGCTCGTGGGAGGGATTGACGGAGCGAGCTGTCGCCGCGTTAGCTCAGAACGCGAACGACGCGAAACCCGATGGCGTTGCTTCGGCTGAACTGGGTCGCGCGCATGCGCGCGGCCGATCGCAGCATCGCCGCCCCGTCGCACCAGGCACCGCCGCGCACCACCCGCATCGAGCCCTGTCCCGCCATCGCGGCGCTGCCGTCGGCAGGCGTCATGTCATAGGATTCGTGCCAGAGATCGCCGGTCCATTCGCGAACATTGCCATGCATGTCGTAGAGGCCGAATGCGTTCGCGGGGAACGATCCTGGCGCAATCGGAGCACTTGCGGGCGCGAACGCCGCGTGGCTCGCGTCAATCGTGTCGCCAAAGCAATAACGGCTGCGTGTGCCGGCGCGGCATGCGTATTCCCATTCGGTTTCCGAGGGAATGCGATAGGTCTCGCCAGTTGCTGCCGACAAGCGCGCGACGAAGGCTTCGGCGTCGTCATAGGAAATTTGGTTGATGGGCGCGGACGGATTTGCCGCAATGGGCGCGGCAGCCGGCGCGGACGGCGGACGGCGGAACATGTTCAACAAACCATGCGATACCGCCGGCGCGGCGGCGACCGAAGGCAGCGAGCCCATGACGGTCTGGTATTCGGAAACGAGAATCGGGAATGCGCCGATCGCGAATGGTGTGGGAATTTCGATGCGTTTTTGCGGTCCCTCGACTGGGGAGTAATCCGGATCGGCTGCCGGCGAGCCCAACAGAAACGCTCCTTTGGGCAGAATGCGCATGACCGGCCGTTGCTCGCCGTCGCGAAACGCGGTGCCGGCGGGCGTCGATGCATTGACGAAAGCGCCGTCGACGATCGGGTCGCCGGACGGCAAATGGCCGATGGCGTCGCGAAACCGATTGGGCTGCGCCGCACCGAGGGCTTGTGGAATATTGGCATTGCCCGGCTTGGTGGAAGTGAGGTCGGCGATCCATGTCAGCAGCTTTCGCCAATTCCGATCCTCACGCTCGCCGCGCCAGTCGCAGAGCTTGACCGTCTGCCGCAACATGAACGCGATCGGGATGGAACAGTCCTCCATCATCACCGGGATGAGCTTGCCGCGATCCTGGCCATAATGCGCTTCGGTGCGTACCCACTCTGAGTTGATGGAGCGCGGAGTCCACAGCACGATGACGGTCGCGGCGGCGGCGATTTCACGCTCCAACTCCTCGTCCCATGCCATCTTCGGCGTGAGGCCGTCGTCCCACCATACCGAGAAGCCTTCGTTGCGCAGCCCCGTGACCACACGTTCGGCGATTTGGAAATCTTCCTTCTTGTAGCTGATGAAGGCATCCGCCATGCAGCATTCCCCAATTGTTTCCCCTGTCCGTTCAGGTATCGTAGCAGAAATTCCTGACAGCCTATGGGGGATAGGATGCCGACAGATACTGGACTAATAACCGATCGTCTTTTTTATGTTTTCGCGCATCCGTTATACCGGCGCCGTTTTCATTTGGCGTTGGTGTTCGCGATCATATTGTTTCCGGTCATCGCAGCCGGGCTGATCCTCGGCACGATCGTTCTTATTGTACCGCTGATCGCTTTTCTTCTCTGGCTCAGCTCGCGGGTTTTTTTCGCGAGACTATTGGCAAACTCCATTCTGGTTTCCCAAGTGAACTATCCTCGCGTCAACGCCTTGGCCGAGGAACTCAAAACAAAGATGCGATATGAAAAGCCCATTTACATCTTTGTCTACGAGCAAGGCAGCTTCAACGCCTATATGTCGTATTTGTTTTTCCGCCGCGCGATCTTTCTGACCTCGGAACTCCTTGAAACCGGCGTTAGCGACGACGAAGTCCGCTGGCTCGTCGGCCGCTTCATCGGCTATCTGCGCGCACGCCGGCAAGCCGGCGTGCTCGGCTGGGTGATCCGCGCGGCGCAGCATCTCCTGATCTTCAACGTCTTCCTGCTGCCCTTCGACCGCGCGATGGTCTATACCGGCGACCGCATTGCTGTCGCAGTCATCGGTGGCGACATATCGAGCGCAATCTCGGCGATGCAAAAGCTGTTGGTCGGAAGGCAGCTCGGATATTCCGTTAATCCCGAAGGGATCATTGATCAGCAGCGCAAGGTGAAGGGCTCATTCTTCGCATTTCTGGCTCGCGTCATGAGCGCCTTCCCGCATATGACCACGCGCTATGTCGACCTGATCGTCTTCGCCAAAGCCTACTTTCCGGCGCAATACGCCAGATTTGCAGCCGCGAATCCGGGTCTTCCGGCCGACCTTGCACAACTGGCCGCGTCACCCCAATCGGATGTTGCCCCGGCACCGGAGAACTTGGAAGCCGGAGCGAAGCCGCCGCATGGTTGGGTATGGGCCACGGCAACGGCAGTGATCATCTTGGGCGTCGGATTGCTCGGCTGGAGCCAATTTACGCCCGCCACGACCTACGCGACCCAAGCCTTGTCGCCGCCCCAGGCGTTGCCGCCGCCCCCGACAGCGGCGGCTGCACCTGCTGCGTCGACGGCGCTTCCACCGCATGTCCATCGTGCCGCCAACGGGCAATTGGATCCCGACCCTGGCTGTAACTGGCTCAATTCGGACCCCAACGACTTTCGCGTCACGTGCCGCTAGCTTTCCGGCGCAAAATCAACATTTGAAAAACGGGTTGCTAGAGCATGATCCCGAAAAAGCCTGTCCTCGGATTTGATCCGAGGATGGAGACCGGTTTTCGGAAAAGATCATGCTCAATGCAAAACCTAGACTATGATCCGATTCAATCGAATTGGATCATAGTCTAGGAATCCGCACTTCGGACCGCTATGGTGCCGGCCGAAACAAAGCCTTCGAAGCCATGACGGACAGCATCGTTCCCCACTTCCACAACGACCCAGGCGTTGCGGTCATCGAGATCGGCGCCAGGGAATTCATGTGCGTCGGCGCCAAACCGCCGTTCGACCATCCCCATGTGTTCTGCGACATGGGCGAGGACGCCGAATATGTCTGCCCGTATTGCTCGACCCTCTACCGCCACGATCCGACACTTGCGCCGAATGCGGCGCGGCCGGCGGAATGCACATTGCCCGGCACGGAAAACTGAGCGCACCGGGGAGCGTGTGCCCTGCCCGCGTCCCGCACCGTCATCGTCGCTGGCGCCGGCATCGCCGGGCTCACCGCGGCGCTTGCGCTCGCCCGCAACGGTTTTCGCGTGGTCGTGCTGGAGCAGGCCGAGCGACTTGAAGAGACCGGCGCCGGTATCCAGCTCTCGCCCAACGCCACCCGCACTCTGATCGAGCTCGGCCTTGGCGAACGGCTGCGGCCCCACGTGGTCGCGCCGCTGGCCTTGCGCGTGCTCAACGCCAAGAACGGCCGTGAGATCTTGCGCATGCCGCTCGGCAACTCCGCCGAGCAGCGCTACGGCGCGCCCTATTGGTCGATCCATCGCGGCGACCTGCAAGCGGCGCTGAGTTCGGCCGTCGCCGAGAACCTCGATATCAGCCTGCGGCTCGGCGAGCGGGTGGAAGATTTCGTCGCCCATGACAACGGCGTCACCGTCTCGGCGCGCGGACGTAGCGGCATCTGGCACGAGCGCGGCGACGCGGTCATCGCCGCCGACGGGCTATGGTCGGTCATGCGCGCGCGCATGGGGTATCGCGAGCCGCCGCGCTTTGCCGGGCGTACCGCTTGGCGGGCGCTGCTACCAGCCAAGCAGGCGCCGCCCGAGTTTCGTGCGCCGCTGGTCCATTTGTGGCTCGGACGCGAAGCCCATATCGTGCACTATCCGGTCAAGGACGGCGCCCTGATCAACATCGTCGTCATCATCAACGACGGTTGGAACGCGCCTGGGTGGAGCGCGCCAGCTCAGCGAGACGAGCTGTTGCCGCGCCTGTCGGTCGAGCGCGTGGCGCCGGCCGTGCTCGGCTTGATCAACCAGCCGGAAGCTTGGCTGAAATGGGCGCTGTTCGACCGCCGGCCGCTGTTGAACTGGTCGCAAGGCGCGGTGGCGCTGATTGGGGACGCTGCCCATCCGATGCTGCCCTATTTGGCCCAAGGTGCCGCGATGGCGATCGAGGACGCAGCCGTGGCGGCGCAGTGTCTCGCCCAAATGCCGGACGATGCGACTGAAGCTCTGCGCACCTATTGCGCGGTGCGGCGCGCGCGGGCCTGGAAAGTGCAGCGGCTGGCGGCGCGCAATGGGCAGCGTTACCACTTGGCGGGCCTGCACGCCGCGCTGCGTAACACCGCGATGCGCATTATGGGCGGATCGCGGCTGTTACATCATTATGATTGGCTCTATGATTGGCGCCCGCCCGCAACGCTATCGATCACCTGATGCTGTTTCCAACCACCATCGCCGGCAGCCTGCCAAAACCCGCCTGGCTCGCGGAGCCGAACAAGTTGTGGGCGCCGTGGCGTCTGCAAGGCGAAGAGCTTAACACCGCCAAGGACGACGCCACGCTGATCGCGATAAAACTGCAGGAAGATGCCGGCATCGATATCGTCGGCGACGGTGAGCAGGCGCGCCAGCATTTCGTCCATGGCTTTCTCGAGGCGATCGACGGCATCGATTTCAGCAAGCGCGTCGAAATGGGCATCCGCAACGACCGCTACAAGGCGATGTGCCCGACCGTGGTCGGCGAATTGAAACTGCGCCACCGCGTGCACGCGCGCGAGGCGCGGCTCGCCCGCGCTCACACCACGCGAAAACTCAAATTTACCTTGCCCGGTCCGATGACCATCGTCGATACGATCGCCGACGCCCATTACGGCGACCGCGTGAAAATGGCGATGGCGTTTGCGGCGCTGCTCAACGAGGAGGTCCGCGGCCTCGCCGCCGACGGCGTCGACGTGATCCAGTTCGACGAGCCGGCGTTCAATGTCTACATGGACGCCGCCGCCGGCTGGGGCATCGAGGCGCTGCATCGCGCCATCGACGGCGTCGATTGCACCAGCGCCGTGCACATCTGCTATGGCTACGGCATTCCCGCCAATATCGAGTGGAAGGCGACGCTCGGCACGGAATGGCGGCAATACGAGAAATTTTTTCCAGCGTTGGCGAAAAGCCGCATCGACCAGGTTTCGCTCGAATGCATCAATTCGCACGTGCCAATGAGCGTGCTGAAACTGCTCGACGGCAAGGATGTGCTGGTCGGCGCTATCGATGTCGCCACCGATCGCATCGAAACGCCCGAGGAAGTCGCCGCAGTGATCGGCAAAGCGGCAGAATATGTTCCTGCGCAAAAAATCATCGCCTGCACAAACTGCGGCATGGCGCCGATGCGCCGCGAAATCGCCGCATTGAAGCTTGAAGCACTCGGCCGCGGCGCCGCGTTGGCGCGAGAGAAATTCGGTTGAGTCTGCTGCACTAGCATCATCCTACCATCGCGATAACAAGCGACGACGTTGCCCGCGAAGGCGGACAGGCGATGGCTTGGCATCGCCGCCAAACCGGCGACGGGTAGGATTTTGTTAAAGTTTTGCCGATTGATTGGATCTCGAAAAGTGCGAAGGGAAGCGAAAATGCAGGTGCCGTTCTTAACGACAGTCTCATTTGCCGATCGCGACGGCACGGCCATTCATCTGCAATACGGTGTATCCGCCGGCAACGAGCGCGAGGCGCGCAGCGAGCTCGAGCGCCGATTGATCAATCAAGAGCTTTTCAACTATTCGATTTTGGAAATCAGGCGGGCGACGTCCACCGAAGCCGCCTCGCTCGACCTGCCGGCCGGTACCATCAGGCTGTTGAACTAAGCCGCCCGTTGCCCGGATTGAGCGCAGCGAAATCCGGGAAAGACGAAGCGGCTTGGATGCCGATCCCAGGTTTCGCTTCACTCAACCCGGGCTACATTTCCCTCAGCGGTCGCTGCGCGACAGCACGTCGATCAATTCGCTGACCTTGCGCCGCTGCTCGGCCTTGTTGCCGGACGCGATGGCGTGCGCGACGCAATGCGCCGCATGGTCGGCGAGGATCTCCTCCTCGGCGCGGCGTAGCGCCGCGCGCGCCGCCGACAGTTGTGTCACGACGTCGATGCAATAGCGGTCGTCCTCGACCATGCGCGCGAGCCCGCGCACCTGGCCCTCGATCCGTTTGAGGCGCTTGAGCACCGAAGTCTTGGCAAGCGGTCGCATGCCGGCTATATACCCCTACGGGGTATCCGTTTCAAGAGACTTTTCGACCGTGGATCATTCGACCCATAGCCACGCCGCCGCCACGACCGTCGATCCGGTGTGCGGCATGACGGTCGATCCGGCGAAAAGCCAGCATCGCTTCCGTCACGGGCAACACACCTATCACTTCTGCTCGGCCGACTGCCGCGGCAAGTTTGCCGCCGATCCGAAAAAATATCTACACGGCACGGCGGCCAATCGCGCAGCAGAGGCCCTGCCCGCGGGAACGATATACACCTGCCCGATGCATCCAGAGATCCGTCAGGTCGGCCCAGGCGCCTGCCCGATCTGCGGCATGGCGCTGGAGCCGGAAGCAGGCGGCGCGGATGACGGCGGCGAACTCGCGGGCATGACGCGTCGCCTGTGGATCTCAACGCTGCTCGCGCTGCCGGTCGTGGCGCTCGATATGGGCGGGCATTTCGGTCTGCTGCATCTGCCCGGCCACATTTCGGCGTATGCGGAGCTTGTGCTGGCGACGCCCGTGGTGCTGTGGGGCGGCTGGCCGTTCTTCGTACGCGGCGTCCAATCGTTGGTCACGCGCAACCTCAATATGTTCACGCTGATCGCCATGGGCACAGGCGTCGCTTATGGCTACAGCATCGTCGCGGCGCTGGCGCCCGGCCTTTTCCCCGCGGCGTTTCACGATGAGCACGGTGGCATCGCGCTTTATTTCGAGGCTGCCAGCGTTATCACCGTGCTGGTATTGCTCGGCCAGGTGCTCGAATTGCGCGCCCGCGCTTCGACCTCTGGCGCGATCCGCGCGCTCATCGCGCTTGCGCCCAAAACCGCGCGGCGCGTCAAAGATGACGGCAGCGATGAGGACGTGCCGCTCGACGTCGTCGTGGTCGGCGACCGGCTGCGCGTTCGTCCCGGCGAAAAAATTCCGGTCGATGGCGTGCTGATCGAAGGCCGATCCGCGGTCGATGAATCCATGGTCACCGGCGAAGCGATGCCGGTGAGCAAGGAACAAGGCGCCGCAGCTCATCGGCGGAACGCTCAACGGCAGCGGCGGCTTCGTCATGCGTGCCGAAAAGGTCGGCCGCGACACCATGCTCGCCCATATCGTCCAGATGGTCGCAACCGCGCAACGCTCGCGCGCGCCGATCCAGCGGCTGGCCGACCGCGTCGCCGCCTGGTTCGTGCCGGCGGTGATCGCTGTTGCGCTGATCGCCTTTGCGGCTTGGGCGGCCTATGGGCCGCAGCCGCGCCTGGCCTACGCGCTGGTCGCCGCCGTGACGGTGCTGATCATCGCCTGCCCCTGCGCGCTCGGGCTGGCCACGCCGATGTCGATCATGGTCGGCGTCGGCCGCGCCGCGCAGGCCGGCATTTTGATCAGGAACGCCGAGGCTCTCGAACGCCTGGAGAAAATCGACACCCTGGTCGTCGACAAGACCGGCACGCTGACCGAAGGCAAGCCCAAGGTCACCGCCATCGTGCCGGTGCAAAATTTCGACGAGAATATCCTGCTGCGGTTTGCCGCCAGCGTCGAGCGGTCGAGCGAACACCCGCTCGCCGCGGCGATCGTCGCGGCGGCTGCCGAACGCAAGATCGATTTGCTCGCCGTCGAGCGATTTCGATTCGCCCTCCGGCAAAGGCGTGACCGGCGTGGTCGAGCGCCGCCGCGTCGCCTTGGCAACGCCAAATTTTTCGCCGAACGCGGCATCGTCACGGCGGCCTTGCAAGTCGAAGCCGAACGATTTCGCAGCGAAGGCGGCACGGTGATCTTTGTCGCCATCAACGGCGTGCTTTCAGGCCTCATTGCCGTCGCCGATCCGTTGAAGCCGACGACACGCGCCGCGCTCGACGCCCTGAAGGCGCAAGGCATTGCCATCGTCATGTTGACCGGCGACAGCCGCAGCACCGCGCAAGCAATTGCCAAAAAGCTCGGCATTGCCGACGTCGAAGCGGAGGTCTTGCCCGAAGGAAAAAGCGCCGCGATCGAGGCGTTGCGCCGCGCCGGCAGGATCGTCGCCATGGCCGGCGACGGCATCAACGACGCGCCGGCACTCGCTGCGGCCGACGTCGGCATCGCCATGGGCGGCGGCACCGACATCGCCATGGCAAGCGCCGGCGTGACGCTGGTCAAAGGCGATCTTGTCGGCATCGTGCGCGCACTAAAACTTTCCGCTGCGACCATGCACAACATCCGGCAGAATTTGTGGTTCGCGTTTATCTACAACGCCGCCGGCGTGCCGATCGCGGCCGGCGCGCTCTATCCGCTGTTCGGCTTGCTGCTGTCGCCCGCCATCGGCGCCGCCGCCATGGCGCTGTCATCGGTCAGCGTTGTGGCCAACGCGCTGCGACTGCGCCGCGTGCCGCTTTAAAAAACGAATTTACTCCGCCCGGATCTTCGCCGCCTTGATCAGCGGCCACCATTTCTCGATCTCGGCCTTCTGAAAGGCGCCGAGCGCTTCCGGCGTCTGCTCGTCGCGCGGCGGCATGTCCTGGCCGAGATCGCGGAACTTGGCCTGTACCGCGGGATCGGCCATCGCCTTGACGGCTGCGGCATTGAGCTTGTCGATGATCGGTTTCGGCGTGCCGGCGGGGACCCACAGCGCGTGCCAGACGGAAATCGTGAAGCCCGGCAGGCCGGCTTCGGCAAAAGTCGGAATGTCCGGTGCCGACGCCAAGCGCTTATCGGCGGTGACGGCAAAAACCTTGATGGTGCCGTTGCGCACCTGCGGCAAGGAACTGCCGACCTGGTCGAACATGAAATCGACCTGTCCCGACATCAAATCCTGCATCGCCGGCGCAGCGCCGCGATAGGGAATGAATTTGAATTGGGTTTTGGTCGCGTCCTGGAAGTAGACGCCGCTGATATGCTGCTGACTGCCGACGCCGGCGGTCGCGGCTAGCGCCTTTCCCGGATTGGCCTTCAGCCAGGCGATGAATTCCAAGAGGTTGTTTGCAGGCAAGGTCTTGTTGGCGACGAGCAGCTGCGGGCCGCTCACCAAGCGCGCCACCGGCGCGAAATCCTTCAATAAATCATAAGGCAGGTCGTAGACCGCGCCGTTGACGACATTGGTGCTCCACTGGCCGATGCCCAGCGTATAACCGTCGGGCAACGCGCGGGCGACGCGCGCGACGCCGATCGTGCCGTTGGCGCCGCCGATATTCTCGACGATGACCGGCTGACCCAGCGTTTCGCCCATGGAGGCGGCCATGATGCGGCCGAACGTATCGGTCGGCCCGCCGGGCGGAAACGGCACGATCATGCTGATCGGCCGCGTCGGGAAATCCTGCGCGGCGAGCGGCAATGGCGCGGCCAGCATCGCGCCGCAGACAAGACCGACGAAAACCCAGACCCGGCTTTTCATGCTATGATCTCCGGCCTTTTCTTGCCGTGGCTCGCCGCCACGGAGCAGTCGATTTGCGGGCGCGCACTCTATTCGCATTTGCCGGCCTAGCCACTATAGTTTCATGACCGTCCTTACCTCGGCGACCATTCGCCGCGACTGACACCTGGCGCTCCTTCATGCTCACAGCACCGTCGCCGACCAGCGTGGCCTTGCTCCTGGGCTTGAGCTTTTTCCTCGGGCTCGCCTTCGAGGACTTCTTTGCCCATGTCACGGAAAGACGCCCGGGCGGCATTCGCACGTTTCCGATGCTCGCGCTCGCCGGCGGCATGCTCTATCTGCTCGACCCGACCCACGGCATTGCCTTTACCGCGGGGCTCCTCGTGCTCGGCGCCTGGCTCGTCACCTATTACCGCGCGCATCTGGCGGAGATCGACGAGACCGGCGAGACCAGAACCAATCTCATCGTGCCGTTGCTCAACGTTCACGCTTATCTGCTCGGCGCCGTCGCCTTGGCGCTGCCGCCATGGGTCGCGGTGACGACGACGGTCGTGGCGGTTCTGCTGTTGACCGGCCGCACCTGGCTGCACGACCTGGCGCGGCGCATCGACATGAAGGAGATCGTCACCGCCGGGCAGTTTCTGATCCTGACCGGAATCATTCTGCCGCTGTTGCCGAACGAGCCGGTGACGACGCTGACCGCCATCACGCCGCGCCAGGTGTGGCTGGCGCTGGTGGTGGTCTGCACGTTTTCCTATGTCAGCTATCTGGCGCAGCGCTACTGGGCCGCCGCGGCTGGCGGATTATGGATGGCGGCGTTGGGCGGGCTTTACTCGTCAACCGCGACGACGGTGGTGCTGGCGCGGCAGGCGAAAGCCGACCCCGCGGTCCGCCGCCACGCCCAGGCCGGCATCACGCTCGCCACCGCGATCATGTATCTGCGCATCCTGGCGATCACCGCCATCTTCAACATGACGCTGGCGCGCCGTTTGGCGCTGCCACTGATCGGGCTATCGGCGGCGGCACTGCTGATCTGCGCACTGCAATACTGGGTTTTTGGGAGTTCGGCGGACGATCAACCGGCGCAGCAAGAGCCGCCGAAGCCCGCGGCTAGCCGCAACCCGCTGGAGCTTGGCGCGGCCATCATTTTTGCGGCGCTATTCGTCGTCACGTCTTTCCTGTCGACCTGGGCGACCAAAGAATTCGGCGTGACCGGCATCTATTCGCTTGCCGCGATCGTCGGCATTTCCGATATCGATCCCTTCGTCCTCAATCTGGCGCAAGGCGGACTGACGGGAGTGTCGCTCGACACGCTGGTCGGCGCCATCCTGATCGCGGCGTCATCCAACAATATCTTGAAGGCCTTCTACGCCGCGTTCTTCGCCGGCGGTCGGGCGACCGCGGCCAGCGCGGCGGCGCTCGTGGTGCTTGCCGCCGCAGGCGTTGCCATCGCAATGATGATCATCCGGCTGCCGTCCTAGAGCATGATCCCGAAAAGTGGGTACCGGTTTTCGGATAAGATCATGCGCAAACAAAGATGCTGGACCATGATCCGATTCAATTGAATTGGATCATGGTCTAGCCTTCAACGGATGGACTGGTCGCTCTGAAACGTGGTGGTGAGCTCGCATTTTTTTTCATTGGCCTGGCGCTGCACCAGCTTCTCCTCGGTCAGCACGCCCTCGTAATCGGCACGGTAGGCGACCGCGCCGATCACCGCGCCGGTCCCGCTCTGGCTCGCCTTGTCCATCAGCGCGTGCAATTCCTTTTCCCGATCGGTCAGGACCTTCCATCGCGTCACGAGATCGTTGCAGTGATAGGCCTCGTAGCGGCCCGGATCGACAAACCATGAGCCCGGGCCGTTGCTGCCGCCGCAGCCGGCAAGCGCCATGCCGGCGGCGGCGGCGACGCAAAGCAAAAAGCTGCGGCCCAATCGCGCGCGGCATCGGCGGCTCAATGCAAAATTTGGTTCCGTGACGATCCCCTATCCTGCTCTGCACGCGCGCCCCAACGCGTTACTCAACAGCACCGTTCGATCGAATTATAACGCGTTTTGTTTGCAGTTTGGTGCGCCGCAAATAAGGCAAAGGGTCAAGCCAAAGCCGGCGGACCGGCCCAGCCTGGGACGAGCTATTCCGCCGCTTCGGCAGCGGGCGTTGGGAATGCGACGCCGGCGCTCAATCCGTTGCGCCAAACCAGCCGGCAGTGGCGCCGCGCTTCGCCGCTGCGGGTGAGCAGCAAGATGAAGCGTTCCGGCAGCTCGCACTCGGTCGCGAGCACGATACGCGCGCCGGTCTCCGAAATGTCGGCGATCGCGCAGGGCCGCGGCGACGAAGTGCCGTCAATCAAAACGCTGGCATTGTAATGGAATTGCCGGCGAGACTTCACGCGCAATTCGGATCGAGCGGCCATCAAAATCTCCGCGCGCCGCGAAACTGACGGCACACCCCGCGACCTTAGGAATATTACATTAAGGAGCCGTAAATTGAGTCATACGTGCAGTCCAGCGAACCCTTCGCGGTCGAACCCAAACGCAGCCGATACCGACGAAACCATAATAACTGCAATCAACCGGCGCGGCACTTCATCAATTTTTCCGCCGAAGCCACCTGTCAGTTGGTGCCGGGACGCGGCTATCGCATTCTCGATATGAAGCCCGGCACGTTCGAGTGACCGACGGCGCCTGAAAATCCGCGCCGCGCTTTGTGACACCGACAACGGCCAGCCGCGGCCGCCGGGACCATTCGGCTTGATCTCGCCTTATATGTCGGGCGTATTACACTTTCGTGAGCGTTCGGAAACGCCTGCGGAGGCAACACGATGAGCGTCGCGTGGCTCGACTGGTCGAATCCAGTCGCGATCTGGTGGGTCTTTCTGCTGGCCGTCAGCGCCGTCAACATCGCGGCGCTGTTTTGGCTGTGCGCCCGCTACCGCGGCAGCCGCGCCGACAAGCCGGCCGCCACGTGGATCGAGCCGCTGCTCCTGCTGTGCGCCGTCTATGTGCTAGGCTGCGTCTTCCGCTCCGTCCTGCCGCGCGCCGACGTGCAGCGCATCTGCCTATTCGACACCTGGCTCTCCAGCATCATGGTCGGCCGTTCCGTCGCCACCGTCGCCGAGCTTTGCTTCGCCGCGCAATGGGCCATCGTGCTCTACGCGCTGGGCAAGGTCGCCAACTCCGACACGGCGAAAAACATCGCCAAGGCCATCGTGCCCATCATCGTGGTCGCGGAAATCTTCTCCTGGTCCGCGGTGATCACGACCAATTTTCTGGGCAACGTCCTGGAAAATTCGCTGTGGACGATCACCTTCCTGCTCATCGGCATCGCGCTATCGCGCCTCGTGCCGCGCTTCCGCGGCCCCGCCCAATTCGCCATCGCCGCCGCAGCCGCCGGCATCGCCGCCTATGTGGTGTTCATGGCCACCGTCGACGTGCCGATGTATTTCGGCCGCTGGCAGGCGGACCTCGCCAGCGGCAAGGACTATCTCGGTCTCGTCGCCGGCCTGCACGACGTCGCGACCCACTGGATCGTCACCCACGACATCGCGCAATGGCGCGACGAGATTGCGTGGATGTCGCTTTATTTCAGCATGGCGGTGTGGGGGAGCCTGGCGCTAGCGGGCTTTGGGCTGGTGAAGCACCTGTTGCCGCGCTATCGCGTGCGGGCGCCGCTGGCGCGGGCGACGCGGCGGCCGGTTGCGGTGAGGGTGCGAAATTCGTAAAAATTCAAGGCACGCGTGGGCTGTCAGACTTAAAAGACTAGAGCATCATTACTTTGAGATCGGCTTCTCTTAGCCGGTGCGCTAGTTTTGCCTGCTGGACGCTCGCCTACCGGACGCACCAAATCGGTCCAACTGACAAATCACTAAAAGCCCGGAATTGCTCAGAGTGACACCGGCTGGGAAAACGATGAATGAGCCACAACAAGTCTTTCGCGACCGCGTGCGGGAGCGCGACCTAGATAACTTCCTCGTGGAGGAGTTGCGGGCGTCCAACTCCTTTCGCGAATGGTTTCTTTCTCATCTCCCCCTCTCTTCGATTGTCCGTCCAATTGTGAGATTCGGCCTGGCGCTCACGCCAACCCTTTTGTAGTAATCAAGTATCGCGATGTCAGCGCGGTCGTCCCTGACATACTGGTTTCCACGCTTCATCGACAGCGTGTGGAAACCGATCCTTGCCTCCGGGTTGAAGTATCGGACTTTTCCGGCAAGCCAGATGTTCGCGCACATGCTGGCGCAGAAGGTGTCGGCATCGACGTAGGTGCTCCAGCCGAACTTCTGGGATCGCTGTCGCGATCATCAGTCCCTCAAAGACTAGTCCGCCGTCGCTGTTGAGGAAGACGGTGGCCTTGCCGGGCGGAAACTTTTTGCGCGTCCAGAACCTTCGCGAAGTTCATAGCGTCACCCGCCACGATGTCGCCTTCCATGTGGACGACGGCACAGCCCTCCGTCCGGTCGGGGCAGTCACCTTGTTCGACCCAAAACTTTGCAGCATCGGCCGGGGTCATTATTGTCGCCGCGATGGCGGTCGCGAGTAACAAGGTTCTCATGTGTGTGAGCCTCCACTGCCCTCCCTTCGATCCCGTCTGCTCGGATGTAAGTTGTCGCTCAGCAGTTTTCTTGTTATTCTCCGCCAATAAATTGGTCGCAAAAGATGCGGGATAATTCAACGCAACAATCGGTTAAGCGTCTTGCTGGCCTACCAACGGCACAGGGTGGCCTGACAAGACTTGCTGCCGACCGCGTGCGGAAAGCGGGCATCAAATTGAGCCCGCTTTTGTCCAGCGTAGGGCTGACCATCGAACAGATCGATGATCCGGAACATCGCATTAGCGTCCGAAACCAAATCGCCTTTCTCGAAGCCGCCGCCCAGGCACTTAGCGACGATTTCCTTGGCCTGAACCTCGCCGGTGAGTTCGATTGTCGCGATCTCGGATTGCTGTATTACGTCATGGCCTCCTCCGACACGCTGGGAGATGCGTTAAAGCGTGTCTCCCGCTACAGCCGCATCACAAATGAAGCCATCGTGCTTGATTATCGAGAGGCGCGCGAACCGACGTTACGCCTGTCTTATTCGGGGATTCCTCGGCATGCCGATCAACAGCAGATCGAATTTTGCATCGTGGCGATGGTCCGGATTTCTCGCGTACTGAGTGGTCGGCAGCTTTTCCCCAAGCACGTATCCATGAGATTCATGTCCGTTCTGAAGGCAGCTCGAAGTTTGCGCGTTTCCTTGGAAAAGATATCGAATTTGGCGGCAACGCCGACGAGATCGGTTTTCCGGCTGGCTCAGCGGAGTGGGCACTGCTCGACGCCGACCCGCGACTGAACAAAATCCTGCTCAAAAACTGTGAAGAGAGCCTGAAGGCTCGCAACGGCAAGCGCGGCTCGTTCCGCGTAACGGTTGAGAATACTATCGCCCCCTTGCTTCCTCACGGTGAGGCACATGCGGACGTCGTCGCCAAGAAGCTTGGGATGAGCGAACGGACGCTGGCGCGCAGGCTCGCCGAGGAGGATGTGTCATTTATTGAAGTTTCACAGCAGCTCAAGGAGAGCTTGGCTATCCGTTATCTAGAGGACGATGGCATGCCCATTTCCAGGATTGCCTGGCTTCTCGGCTTCGAGGAGGTGAGCTCCTTCAGCCACGCCTGTCGGCGTTGGACCGGCAAGTCACCCCGGGAGCTTCGGCGTTTGTCTTAGAGCCGATCCGAGAAGTTCTTGAGTCTGCTGAATCGAGTCGCGCCGAAACCCTCCCCGCGACCGAGTGGGGTATAGTGATGTCTGACAAAGTAGGCTAGCGCACACCACTCCTACAAAGCGGGCGGTCCATTTCGTGAGATGGTGCAGTGAGATCAGTGGATATACCGCATGATAGCCCCCAGACCCTGCACCATCATTTGCTGTTGCTGCAACTCCTGAAGATGCTGCCGCTGCATTTCATCGAATGCGCGTGAGCCATTCGGGTTGCCCAATTCGGCGGCACGCTTATACAAATTCAAGGGATACTCATTGGGGCCTTCCGGCATGACCTGACCACCTGCGATCAGCTCGGCGAGGCCTTTCGGCGCATTTGCAGAATGACGTACCCTGAGACGTACCCTGATGCTTTTCGGCTCTCAAAACTCGAATGCCAAAAGCGGCGATTTAATCATTAAAAGCAGTGGTGCGGACGGCCGGACTTGAACCGGCACGGGAAGTTACTCCCGAGGGATTTTAAGTCCCTTGCGTCTACCATTTCGCCACGTCCGCGGACGCGGACAGGTATAGCACATCCGCAAGTCGTCATGGCCGGACTTGTTCCGGCCATCCACGTCTTGTTGGCCGGCATCAAAGACGTGGATGCCCGCGACAGCGCGGGCCTGACGACGAGATCGACTCGGCTCAATCGAAGCATCCACCGCTCGCGCCCATGGATGGCGACGCTATCTCACTATTGCTTGTTCTTTGCCGTGCTCTGCGGCGCGGCGTTTTGCGGCGCCGGGCGGACGTCGCCCCAGGGATCCCTGACGACCTTTTTTTCCGGGATCTTGTCCATCGCCGCCTTGTAGTCCTTCTCGCGCTGCTGTTGCGCCTTGAGCTCGTCCGGGGTCAGTTTCCTTTCCTCGTGCTTGAACGGCGACAGCGCCACGCCCTGAGCGGCGGCCGGCCCCGTCACCAAGGCTAAGATCGCGGCGGCTTGGATGAGATTTCGCAGCATGGTCCGGTTCCTTTGCACTCCTTTTGACGCCGCAGTTCGGCACAATCAGGGCAGCGAAGGTTTTGGTCCTCGAACGCTTGTCCCCTAAAGACGTGGTCCTTAAAGACTTGGTCCTTGAAGCCTCAGTCCTTGAAGATATGCGCCCACAGGCTGTCCCAGTCGGCGCCGGAAATGTCGGTGACGCGGCCATCCTGCTCGTAGAATTTGTTCGGCACCTGGAACATGGCCAGCATCAGCCCGCCCTCGGGCGTGCAGGCGACATGGCGGCTGCCGGCCTCGCGCCAGACGAATTCGCCGGGGCCGACGGTCAAATCCTTGGCCGGGCCTTCCTTGTCGACCAGCTTGCCTTCGAGCACGTAGGTCTGCTCGATCTTGACGTGCTCGTGGTCGGGCAACACGGCGCCGGGCGCGAACTTCATCAGCGCGGTGACGATGCCGCTCTCCTTGTCGAACAACAGGCCCTTCACCTCGCAGCCGGGAAAGCGCGTCTTCTTCCACTCCATGGTGGCGGGACGCACCACGTGGGAATGGGTATCGAGCGTGTCGTGCTTGGCTTTCGGCGTGATGGCATCCATGGGCGTTCTCCTTCGATTATCCGGTCTCGGTTACAGACATCATAGCGGATCGTAGCGGGGTTGCTCTACAACCCGCCTTCACGAATTGGCGGCTGGAAGGCGAGCCCGGTGTCCCAGGGAAAGTAGATCCAGGTGTCCTGGGACACCTCGGTGATGAAGGTGTCGACCAGCGGCCGGCCCATGGGCTTGGCATAGACCGTGGCGAAATGCGCGCGCGGCAGCAACGCGCGCACGATCTTGGCGGTCTGGCCGGTGTCGACCAGGTCGTCGACGATGAGCACGCCAAGGCCCTTGCCGCCGCCGAGCGCGACGATCGCCGGCGCCACGTCCTTGATCAGCTTCACTTCGCCCTGGGTGGTGTGGTCGTAGCTTGCGACGCAGACGGTCTCGATCAGCCTGATGCCGAGCTCGCGCGCCACGATCGCCGCCGGCACGAGGCCGCCGCGGGTGATGCTCACGATCGCCTCGAACGGCCCGGCGCCGTTGAGCCGCCAAGCGAGCGCGCGGGAGTCGCGATGGAATTGGTCCCACGAGACGGGGAAGATTTTCTCCGGATTAAGCGGCGGCATTTTCGGTTGTGGCTCGGTCATGGGACTTCAAGCTTGGCCGGCCTCGAGCTGCGCCCGCACCCGCGTCAGCATCGCCTCGACCGCGCTTTTCGCAGCAGTGAGCTTTTCCGCATCGCGCGAGCGCACCACCACATTGGTATTGCCGCCGCGCTTTTCGTCCATGAACGGATAGGAGCCGATGATCACGTCGGGATGCTTTTTGGCGATCTCGCCGAGCTCGGTGCCGATATCGCCTTCGCGGCAATCGGCGCGCACCGATTCCGACAGCATTTTTGCGCCGGTTTTCAGCTTCGGCGCCACGTAGTCCAGCATCACCTGCATGATGTGCGGCACGCCGGCCATGACGATGACGTTGCCGATCCAGAACCCAGGCGCGGCGGAAACCTTGTTGAGCACCAGCTCGGCGCCCGCGGGCACGCGCGTCATGCGCATGCGGGCTTCGTTCATGATGCCGCCGGTTTCGGCGACGCGCTTCTCCATCAGCGCGACCGCTTCCGGGTGGTAGCCGATCGTCACGCCGAACGCCTTGGCGACGGTTTCGGCGGTGATGTCGTCATGGGTCGGTCCGATGCCGCCGGTGGTGAACACGTAAGTATAGCGCGCGCGCAGCGCGTTCAGCGCCGCGATGATGTCGGCCTCCTCGTCGGCGACGACGCGGACTTCCTTGAGATCGATGCCGATATTGGTGAGGTATTCGGCGATATAGCCGATGTTCTTGTCCTTGGTCCGGCCCGACAGGATCTCGTCGCCGATGACGAGAATCGCGGCGGTAACGATGCCGGCGTCGCCTTCGGCCGTGGTGTTGGGCATGGTGCTGACCTTGGGGCCGGCCGTTGGGATCAAGTGTCCTGTTTCCTCTAGCGCGGCAGCGATGGCGGCTCAAGGCTCGCCGCCGCAATGGTCACAACGCCCAATTCATGAGCAATAATGGGCCTGCGGCATGGTTCAAGCCGTCCCGCCACCGGAACAATTTGGCGCGAAGATTGCTTGAATGTACCGTGGGATGGGCCAAAGGGGCTGGCTGAAACTCGGCTGGATTAACTTGGCTGGTTCTAACTTGGCTGGTTCAAACTAGTTTTGGGCCATCGTCCGTGCAGGCTGGAGCGGGCCGGGTCATGTTCGACGAAATGCAAGACAGCGGCGGCGCGGTGCGGCCGGCCTATGCCGAGCTGAAGGACTGGCTCGGCCAGATTCCGCCCGACGTGCTCGACTATCGCCGGCGCGAGGCGGAGCTTCTGTTCCGCCGCATCGGCATCACCTTTGCGGTCTATGGCGACCCCGAGGCGCAGGAGCGCCTGATCCCGTTCGACGTCATCCCGCGCATCATCGCCGCCAAGGAATGGGAGATCGTGCGGCGCGGCCTCGAGCAGCGCATGAAGGCCATCAACGCCTATATCAAGGACGTCTACGGCCGCCGCGAAATTCTCAAAGCCAACATCGTCCCGGAAGACCTGGTCTTCCAGAATCCGGTGTTTCGCCCGGAGATGAACGGCCAGAAAGTGCCGCACGACATCTACGTCCACGTCGCCGGTATCGACATCGTGCGTGTGGACGCCGAGACCTTCTACGTGCTCGAGGACAATGCGCGCACGCCGTCCGGCGTCTCCTACATGCTGGAGAACCGCGAGATCATGCTGCGGCTGTTTCCGGAATTGTTCTCACGCTACCGCATTGCGCCGGTCGAGAATTATCCCGACGAACTCTTGGCGACGTTGAAATCGATCGCGCCGACGTCCGCGCCTGGCGAGCCGACCATCGTGCTACTGACGCCGGGCGTCTACAATTCCGCCTATTACGAGCACTCGTTTCTGGCCGACAAGCTCGGCATCGAATTGGTCGAAGGCCGCGACCTCATCACCAAATCCGACGTCGTCTATATGCGCACGACCGAGGGGGTGAAACGCGTCGACGTCATCTATCGCCGCATCGACGACGATTTTCTCGATCCGCTGGTGTTCCGCCCCGACAGCGCGCTCGGCGTGCCCGGCCTGATGTCGGCCTATCAGGCCGGCAACGTCACATTGGCCAACGCCGTCGGCACCGGCATCGCCGACGACAAGGCGGTCTACAGCTTCATGCCGCAAATCGTGAAATTCTATCTCGGCGAAGAGCCGATCCTCAAAAACGTGCCGACCTGGCGTTGCCGCGAAGCCGAACATCTCGCCTATGTGCTCGACAACATCGAGGAGCTGGTCGTCAAAGAAGTGCACGGCTCCGGCGGCTACGGCATGTTGATCGGGCCGAAGGAGGACAAAGCCACCATCGCGGCGTTCCGCGCCAAGCTCAAATCGGACCCGAAGAATTTCATCGCCCAGCCGACGCTGTCGCTGTCGACCTGCCCGACCTGCGTCGAGGAAGGTATTGCGCCGCGCCACGTCGATCTGCGGCCCTTCGTGCTCAACGGCCGCGACCGCATCCGCATCGTGCCGGGCGGATTGACGCGCGTCGCGCTCAAGAAAGGCTCGCTGGTGGTCAATTCCAGCCAAGGCGGCGGCACCAAGGACACTTGGGTATTGGACGAATGAAAGATTTGGGTTTTGGACGGATAACAGATGCTGTCGCGCACGGCCGATAACCTTTACTGGCTCGCCCGCTATGTCGAGCGCGCGGAATATCTTGCGCGCATCCTCGACACCACGCTGCGGCTGACCGCGCTGCCGCTCGCCTATGTCGGCGAATCGAACGAATGGGAATCCGCGGTCGCCACCGCCGGCTGCGCCAAGCCTTTCTTCGCCGCCTATTCGGAGGCCAACGAGGAGACGGTGACGGAATTCCTCGCCTTTTCCACCGACAATCCATCCTCGATCCGCAATTGCATCGAAACCGCGCGCCTCAACGCGCGCGGGGTGCGCACCGCGCTGACCATCGAGATGTGGGACTCGATCAACAGCGCCTGGCTGGAGCTGCGCAAATGGGGCAACGGCCCGCCGTCGCGCGAAGAATTCGCCCGCTTCCTGCGCTGGGTCATGGGCTCGTCGCTGAGTTTTGACGGCTCCGCCTATCGCACCATGCTGCGCAACGACGCCTACTGGTTCTCGCGGCTCGGCGTCTATATCGAGCGCGCCGACAACACCGCGCGCATTCTCGACGTCAAATATCACCTGTTGCTGCCGGCGCAGGAAAGGGTCGGCGGCCCGCTCGATTATTTCCAGTGGGCGTCGATCTTGCGCTCGGTCTCGGCGCTCACCGCCTATCACTGGGTTTATCGCCAGAACGTCAAACCGTGGCTGGTCGCCGACCTGCTCATGCTGCGGGACGAGATGCCGCGGTCGCTCGCCAGCTGCTACGAGAACCTGGTGCAAAACCTCGACCGCATCGCCAAGGCCTACGGCCAGCAAGGCACCGCGCAACGCCACGCCCGCGCGGTGCGGGCGCGCCTGGAAAACAGCAAGATCGAGGAGATTTTCCAGAACGGGCTGCACGAATTCATCGACGATTTCGTCGAGGACAACAACCGCCTCGGCAGCGCGGTGGCGCAGCAGTATCTGCTGTAACCAAGAATCAGGGATCGGTCGTCACGGATCAGTAATCAGAGGACAACGCGGTCTCGCGTCGTCTATTGTCTGCGGACTGGCTAACTCCGGCTTGATACCTGATGATTGATCCCTGGCCCTCATGCGCCTTCGCGTCGCCCATAGCTCGGTCTACCGCTACGATCCGCCAGCCGCCGGCGTGATCCAGGTGCTGCGGCTCACGCCGCGCAACCATGAAGGCCAATATGTCCAGCGCTGGCACATCGACGTCGTGCCCGATGCGCGGCTGGCCGCCCACGAAGACGCCTTCGGCAATATCACCCACGTCTTCACCGCCGACGGCCCGCTCGAAGAATTGCGGGTCGAGGTCGACGGCGAGGTCGAGACTCAGAACGCCAATGGCGTGGTGCTCGGCACCGTCGAGCGCTTTCCGCCGAGCCTGTTCTTGCGCGACACCGCGCTGACGCAAGCCGACGGCGCGATTCGCGACTTTGCACAAAACGTTCGCTCAACGAGCGGCGGCGAGATGCTGGCGGAACTGCACGGCTTGCTGGATCGGTTGTTTGAAGACATCGCCGGCGACAGCGCTTCCTCACCTGCGCCGGCAAATGCGGCCGAGTGCTTTTGCGCGCAAGCGCGGCGCGCCAAAAGATTTGGCCCACATCTTCATCGGCGCCGCGCGCAGTCTCGGCATCCCGGCACGCTATGTCCGCGGCTACTATCGCCGCGCCGACAATAGCGCCGACGAAAACACCAGCCACGCCTGGGCGGAAGCCTATGTGCCCGGTCTCGGCTGGGTCGGCTTCGATCCGTCCGAAGGTCGCTGCCCGACCGACGGCCATGTCCGCGTCGCCATCGGGCTCGATTCGCTCGGCGCCGCGCCGGTGCGCGGCACGCGCCTGGGCGTCGGCGCCGAGACTTTGGCCGTCGCCATCAGGGTCGATCAGTGATGCCGCCCGCGGCGCGGCGAAGGATGCTATAGAGAGCGAGCCTGGGGACAGCGAATCGATGACCTATTGCTGCGGAATTCTGGTGCGCGAGGGGCTGGTGATGTTCGGCGACACGCGAACCAACGCGGGCGTCGACAACATCGCCACGTTCCGCAAGCTGCACGTTTTCCAGGATCCGAAAAAGCGCATCATGGCGATCGCCAGCGCCGGCAATCTCTCGATCAGCCAGTCGGTGGTCTCTATCCTGATGGAAGGCTACGACAATCCGCAAACCGGCGAGCGCGAAACGCTGATGAACGCGCCGACCATGTTCCAGGCCGCCCAGCGCGTCGGCTATGTGGTCCGTTTGATCCACTCCATGGAGGGCAAGGCGCTGGAAGCCTCCGACGTCAGTTTCGACGTGTCGCTTTTGTTCGGCGGCCAGATCATGGGCGAGCGCATGCGCCTTTTCATGGTCTATTCCGCCGGCAATTTCATCGAATGCACCACCGACACGCCCTATCTGCAGATCGGCGAGCACAAATACGGCAAGCCGGTGCTCGACCGCGCCATCACCTACGAAATGGACATTTACGACGCGCTCAAGGTCGGCCTCGTCTCCATCGACTCCACCATGCGCTCGAATCTGAGCGTCGGCCTGCCGATCGATGTCCTGGTGGTGCGGCGCGACACCTGCACCTCCGAACTGATCTATCGCATCGAGCCCGGCGAGCCCTACTTCACCGACCTGCGCGAGCGCTGGTCGTCCGCGCTGCGCGCCGCCCATATCGGCATCCCGCGCCCGCCCTACAGCAACCGGGCGTAAACGGCCGGAAATCCTGCATTTGCGCCACCTCCGGAGCGCGTTGACGCATTGTTAACGCCGCCGCTGGATTTACGCGCGCTTACCGGGACTACGGTTCCATCGCTTTGAACTGCAAGCGATTTTCAATCTTTACTGCCTAAGGTCCAGACGCCGTTTTCATAACTTAAAGGGTCAAAGCGTGTTGCCTGCGGCGCACTCGCATATCGCCGGGGAACGCAAGCGGTCGCGCTGGACCAAAGCGCGGCTTAGTCTCCTCGTGCCGATCGGAGCCATCGTCGTCGTCGCGATCGTTTGCGTCGTCGTCGCGGTCCTGACGTCGGCCAGGCGTGCCGACGAGGTCTCCGCCGGACGCGAGCAATCGCTGCTCGAAACCGCCATCGCCGGCAAGGGCATGCGCCTCGTGCGCGAGCTCGAAAGCGCCGCCGCGACGGAACGGGCGACGAACAGCATTCGCAACACTTACGATTCGGCATGGGTGAGCCGCCGCGCCCAATGGCTGATCGACTTCTACAACGAAGACGTCGTGGCGGTCGTCGATAGCCACGATCGCATCACATACACGCTGTTCCGCGCGCCGTCCGACGCCGCTGTCGTCGATCTTGGCGCCCAGATCGGCTCGACGCTCGACCTGTTGCGCGGCCGGCTCGACGCCGTGCCGGAGCATGCCGTTGCGGTCATTGCCAAGCAGGATCCGGCAAAGCCCGGCCGCAGCACGGCTCTGATCGAGCGCTTCATGGATCGGCCCGCGATCGTCGGCGCCGTGGCCGTCGGCACCGAGACCGATCTTGTAGCCGGCAATGCGCGTGCGCCGATCGTCGTTGCCGTCCGCTATATCGACGGCGCGATGCTCAAGGAGATCGGCGAGCGGCTGCAACTGACAAACCTGCGCAAGATCGACGAACCGGCGCCGCCGGCTGGCGAGCACGCCGTCGAATTCGCCGACGCCCAAGGCAACGCCATCGCCCGCTTCGCCTGGGAGCCGACGCGGCCCGGCGGCAAGATCCTCGGCAGCGTGTTGCCGTTCGTCGCACTGGCGCTCGGCGGCTTTGCGCTGCTCGTCGGCCTCGTGCTGCGCTACATGCGGCGCAGCGCCGAGGAGATCAGGGCCGGCGAATCGCAGCTGCGCCATCTGGCTTTGCACGATCCGGTGTGCGGCCTGCCCAACCGCATCTATTTCGGCGAGCGGCTCGAAACCGTGATCAATGACGTGCGCGCCGGCGGCGAGACGGCCGCCGTGTTCTACATCGATCTCGACCACTTCAAGGACGTCAACGACACGCTCGGCCATCACATCGGCGACGAGCTCATCCTCAACGTCACCCAGCGGCTGAGCCGCATCATGCGCGGCGAGGATCTGGTGGCCCGCCTCGGCGGCGACGAATTCGCCATCATCACCCATTGCGAGTCCGATTCCTACTCGCTGCAAGCGATCGCCGGCCGCATCATCGCCGCCGTCTGCGCGCCCTACATGATCAGCGGCCACAACATCATCATCGGCGCCTCGATCGGCATCGCGGCGATCGACCGCCGCGCCCGCGACTCCGCCGACATTCTGCGCTACGCCGACATGGCGCTCTATCGCGCCAAGAACGAGGGCCGCAACCGCGCCTGCATCTACGACGCGGCGATGGACGCCGACCTGTCCAACCGCAAACTCCTCGAAGGCGACCTGCTCTACGCCATCCAGAACGACGGCCTCGATGCCGCCTACCAGCCGATCATGAATTCGAGCGGCGAAAAGGTCATCGGCGTCGAGGCGCTGGCGCGCTGGAACCATCCGACCATCGGCCAAATTCCGCCGTCGCAATTCATTCCGATCGCCGAGCATTCCGGCCTGATCATCGAACTCGGCGAATGGATGCTGCGCCGCGCCTGCCTCGAAGGCCGCGCCTGGCCGAACCTGACCATCGCGGTCAACGTCTCGCCGCTGCAATTCCGCCGCTCCGACTTCGTCGAAGTGGTCGAGCGCATCCTGGCCGAGACCGATTTCGACGCCAACCGGCTCGAGCTCGAGCTGACCGAGAGCACGCTCCTCGGCAACCTCGACACCGCGGAGCTGTCGATGCTGCGGCTCAAAGCCATCGGCGTGCGCTTTGCGCTCGACGATTTCGGCACCGGCTATTCGAGCCTGCTCTATCTGCGCCGCTTCCCGTTCGACAAGCTCAAGATCGATTCCAGCTTCGTGGGCTCGATCGAGAAGGCGCCCGATGCCGCGGCCATCGTCCACGCCGTGGTCAGCCTCGGCCGCGGTCTCGGCATGAAGGTGACCGCCGAAGGCGTCGAGACCGCCGAGCAGCATCTGTTCCTGCGCGCCGCCGGCGTGCATTCGATGCAGGGCTACCGCTTCGGCAAGCCCGGCCCCGCCAGCGAAATCAACGCGCGGCTCGCCCACCCCGACGACTACCGCGTCGGCAGCCCCGACCTCGAAGTGGCGATGGCGAGCTGACGGCAAAGCCGTCATTCCGGGGCGCGCGCAAGCGCGAGCCCGGAATCCATACCCCCTGCCTCAAACAATCGGTCTCGGCCCTTCCGTCACCTGCCGATCCGTGGTTATGCGATTCCGGATAGCCGCTGGCGCGGCTTCCGGAATGACGCAGGGAGAGACGCCGATGGCCGAGAAAAATCGCAATCGTGACCGGAGCCGGCACCGGCGTCGGCCGCGCGGTGACGTTGGCGCTGATGCGCGAGGGCTATGCCGTCGTGCTCGCCGGCCGGCGCCAGGAGATGCTGGACGCGGTCGCCAAGGAAGGCGCGCAGACGCCGGGCGCGGCGCTCGCGGTGCAGACCGACGTCGCCGATCCGGCCTCGATCAAGGCGCTGTTCGCCAAGACCAAGGCGACCTACGGCCGGCTCGACCTGCTGTTCAACAATGCCGGCATCGGCACGCCGTCGACGTCGATCGAGGACATGCCGTTCGACAAATGGCAGGCCGTGGTCGCCACCAATCTCACCGGCGTGTTCCTGTGCACCCAGGAAGCGATCAGGATCATGAAAGCGCAAGACCCGCGCGGCGGCCGCATCATCAACAACGGCTCGATCTCGGCGCACACGCCGCGGCCGGGCGCCGCCGCCTATACGGCGACCAAGCACGCCGTCACCGGGCTGACCAAACAGACCGCGCTCGACTGCCGGCCGTACAATATCTGCTGCGGCCAGATCGACATCGGCAATGCCGCGACGCCGCTCACCGACCGCATGGTGCAAGGCGACGGCGTGCCGCAGCCCGACGGCCGCAAGATGATCGAGCCGCGCATGGCCGCCGACGACGTCGGCCGCGCCGTGGTCTACATGGCAAGCCTGCCGCTCGACACCAATGTGCTGTTCATGACCGTGATGGCGAACCTGATGCCGTTCGTCGGGCGGGGCTGACGCGCCGCCATGCTCGCGCCATGGCATGAATTCTATGCGCTGATCGGCACCGCGGCGGCGGCGCTGGTGGCGCTGTTGTTCGTCGCGGCCTCGATCTTGGCGAACGTGTTCACGGCCGAAAGCGCCGACGGCACGCGCACCTTCATGAGCCCGGTCGTCTTCCACTACGCCAACATTTTGTTCCTCAGTCTCATCGCGCTCGTTCCGGATCAGACGCCGACGATATTTTCGCTCGTCGTCGCCGTCGCCGCGCTCGGCAGCCTGGTCTATTCGATCTTCGTCGCGGTGCGGGTGTTCCGGCACTCGATTTCCGATTTGCCGGATCGCCTGGCTTACGGCTGCGCGCCGGTGGCCGCCTATTCTGCCGGACTGGTCGGGGCGTGGCTCGTATTCCACGGATCCGAGGCCGGCCTCAATGTGCTGGCAGGCGCGGCGCTGCTGCTGCTCGTGGTCAACATGCGCAACGCCTGGGATTTGATGCTGTCGCTGGCGCGCCGGAACGCCCTGCAACGCCAGAGCGCCGATGGCGCGCCGCCTAGCCAACCGCCGTCACCTTGATTTTTGTGCCGGCCTTCACCTTGGCCAGCGTCTTCACGTCGCCGAGCGCCTTCGCCCAGATGTTGCAGGGGCTGGCGAGCCGCGTCTCGTCGCCCTTGGAGATCGGCGTGCGGCCGAAACCGAGCGCGATGGCGTGGCCGTCGGGCCAATAAGCGATCTCGCCCGGCGTCACCACCGCGCGCGCATCTTTTTCCCGCGGCACCTTCACCGGGATATCGAAATAAACCTCCTCGCCCCACGTCATCGCCGAGCCCGAAATCGGCAACGCCGCCGCGATCGCCTTCGCGGTCGGCGTGTCGAGCAGCTCGGCATCGAGCGTGAGCGAACCGAAATCGAAGCGTATGCGCATGGCGGGCTCCGCGTTCAGGGTTTTGCCCCAAGACTTTTCAGGGTTTTGCCCCAAGGCTTTTCAATTGCGCTTGCGCATTCTGGTTGGTCGGGTCGAGCGCCGCCGTCTTCTGGAAATCGGCAACCGCCTTGTCGTTCTGGCCCAATCCCACATAGGCCACGCCGCGCGCGAAATAGGCGTTGGCGTCCTTCGGATCGAGCGCCACTGCCTGGTTGCAATCGGTCAGCGCCGCGGCGAAATTCTTCAGCCCGTTATAGGCGGTGCAGCGGTTCTCGAAGGCATAGGCGTCCTTGGGGTCCATCTTGGCCGCCTTATTGCAATCGGCCAGCGCTGCGGTGAAATTCTTCAGGTCGTCGTAGGTCTGGCAGCGATTGACGTAGGCGTTCTCGTCGTTCGGGTTGAGCGCGACGGCTTTGTTGCAGGCGGCGAGGCTTGATTGCTGGTCGCCCGTTACACCGTAGATGGTGCAAAGGTTTATATACGCCACCTCATCCTTGGGATTGAGCGCGACTGCCTTCTTGCAATCGGGCAGCGCCGCCGTGTTGTTGCCTAGATCGAGATTGACCGCGCAGCGCTCGAAATAGGCATATTCGTAGTTCGGATCGAGCGCGACCGCCTGATTGCAGTCCGCCATCGCCAGATCGTATTTTTGCAATTGATCGTAATCCCAGCAGCGCTGGCCGTAGGCGAAGGCGTCCTTGGCGTTGGCCTTGATCGCCGCCGTGCAATCGATGACGGCGGCGTTGAAGTTGTTGGCGTTGTTATCCTGCTCGCATTTCTGGTCGGCGGCGGACAGCGTGGCGGATTGCGCCCCCACCGGCACCGCCGCAAGCGCCAAGCCAACGATAGCGGCAAAAATCCAAATTCTGCTCATCGACACGTCCTGCTCCTTGCAAATTTGCGTAGGTCCAAAGCAAGACGTGGCATTCCCGAAACCTCCCCTTGCCCCTGCCTAATCCTAGCGAAGAATTTTTTGCCGGCAAAGCTGCCCATCCGCCCCCGCGATAGCGGGGGCGGATGGTACGAGCGATCGCGTTCTCGCGGCGCCCTTCGCGCCCGAGTTTTGCAGCAAGAACGAAAGCCACTAATGTTTCGCCTCCAAACAAAAAAGGGAGGCGGAGCGCCGGAAGGCGCAAATCGCATTGGCCGCACCACACGAACAGATGTCGCCACCTGCCCGCGCCACGGGCGCGGCGCGCGCCACGGACGATCCGCTTACACGAACCGCCCGCTTCGGGCGCGCTCGCCTTTCGGCGCTCCACCGCGGCTCTGACCGAGGTTTCTAGGCCTCGGCTTTCGACTTCAGGCCAGGTTTCCTGGGACGCGGCTGTCGGCGGGCGTTACCCGCCTTGCGCCTGTCCCAGTCCAGCGGAAGCACCCCGCGCACCGGCCGTAATACCGGCGGACATGATGCCCGAAGCCGCCCGGGAGCGGTTTGCGAGACCGCCCGCGGGAACCGCACTCGCTCCACTTTCAGGATCGCATCTAGAAAGCGCCCTTGTTGAGCGAGACGGTGGCGCAGTTAGTCGGGACGGAGAAGAAGGTCAAGCGCGATCGACGAATTGATTCGCAACAGCCGCGCAAGCATCGGAAATCGAAATGTTTTTGCTCTTGTAATTTTTTTGCCGCGAAGCGCCGCCGCGGCGATTTCAGCCAACAATCGATTGCGCACTTGCAAAGATTCGCAAATGCTCCTCGCGCGTCATGGCCGGGCTTGTCCCGGCCATCCACGTCTTTTGGTTCGCGGCAAAGTAAGACGTGGATGCCCGGCACATAGGCGAGCGAAGCGACGCCGTTCTTCGAACGGCTATGGCCGGGCATGACGAATGAGTAGTAGCCGGCGTGCCGCGCCCTTTCACCAGCGCCGATAGCCGCGCCAGTGCCCATAGCCATAGGCATAGGCATAGCGAGGCCCGTAGCCGCGCCAATACGGCCCGTAATACGGTCCCGGCGCGACGACGTAAGGCGGCGCGACGTAGGTGCCGTATTCGACCGGCGGAGGCGGCGGATACCCATACGCGGCGGGCGGCGGAGGCGGCGGATAGTAGCCCTGCTGTGCCGGCGGCGGCGCGTAATAGCCGGGCGGCGGCGCCGGGTAGCCTGGTGCGGCCTGCGCCTCGGGATAGCCCATGTCGGCGGCTTGCACCGGCGCAACGGCGCCGAGGCCGAGCGCGCCGACGCCGGCGGCTAAAGCCAATTTCGCGAACGTTTGCATTGAAGTGCTCCTCGTCGGGTGACAGTGGGTGAACCCGATTAGAGGAGCGCGCGGCGGCGGAATTAGAGCGCGTCCGCGGCGGATTTTTGCAATTGCGGCAACGGATGTTCAGGTTGGTGGCGTCGCGCTTATTGGTGCTCATGCGGACAGTTTCGCCACATAAAGACGCTTGCTTACGCCAGCTTAGGAACCGGTGCCGCAGTTGGCGTCGTACGGGACGCGAGGTGAGCAACGTCTGAACTGAGCGGCACCTGGACCCAAATTTTGCCGTCCGGCCTCTTCCATGGGAAAAGCCCGAAGTGCCATAGTAGCCGCTCCGCATGGTGGTTGAGAGAGAAAAACTCGTCGATCGAAGTCCATCGCCCTTGACGAGTCCAGATTAGCTCGAGATCTCCACGAAACAGATCTATCCAACCCCGCAACCCAGCATTTTCAAATTCCGCGTCAAGCTCCGCATTTTCGCACGCCGACCGAGAAAGCCCGTCGCAATGTCCGAGCAAATTGCTGAGATGCGTTAGCAGCGCCCCAATTGCAGGCCGCGCCGTGACCAATAATTTGTCCAAATCGCCGTCAAAATGATAGGCCAGACGAGCGGTCGGAAGTGTACTTTTCGCCTGCCGTAAAGCCGACAAAACCAACTCGCGATATGACGCCTCAGAGCCGATCGAATACCGCACTCACTCGCGCGCCGAAATAGGAAATCCAAGAGTTTGCAATGCAGGGATAAAGGAAGGCATTAAAGCTGTCCTCAATTGGCGACAAATGGAAACTCGGCAGAATCTCTTCCAATAACTGCGTACATGAGACATGCGCTAAGTGATTTACGATTATATGCAACGAAATTTTTTGCATATCCTCTTTTTCAGAGATCAGTCCGAGACCGATCCACATGTGCGCGACGATTTTACTCTTTACCGAGCCCTCACGTAAGATTATTGGAGCCATCGAGACGCCGATACCATAATCTGCCTGGGTCGCAATCAAGGGAGGCGCTTCGAAGCCGCGATCAAGACCCCGCAAAGCACTCTCGTAGTCTTCTGCGAATGTAAATCCATCGAGACGGTCGAGAGGCATCAAAGACCGTGCCGCTCGAACAACATCATCCAGAACACCCGCGATGCGTTGTGCCGTGTCTTCATCAAGGCCGTTAAAGTGCATGTCATAGTGCAATGGAGACAACACCGGCGTCTCAGTTTTCGGCTCTTCCAAAACGGCGGCTGCCGATTTTTCGACGTTCTTCGGCGAGAGTGAACGCCGACTATAGCCTTGTTTTTCTCGAACTCTTCGAAGGCACAAGCGACTGCCTGAGTGATATTCTCTTGCGACCATTGGCCGATCACCGTCATGAGTTCATCGTAATCGGCCCCATCCCGACTGCTAACAAAGAAGTCATGACTGCAAGCAGCCGCGTGTCAGTTGAAATCAGCGACCTCCGGGGAAGTCATCCCCACCCGCGAACCGGTCAAAATTCGGTGAGGAGTCAAGGGCGCAAAGACTAAGCTCAGCTTTGTCGAGATCGGCCATGATAAGAGGCCGCGGAACGCCATCGTCCTCGATTCCGAGTGCCACGCAATCGGTAAAATTGCGCCCGATTGTGGCGCGGCTCGTACGCTCCAATGAAATGCGCTCAGAGCCGCAGTTTTTGCATCTAGCGCTAGTCCTTGAGAAAGAACCTTGTTGTGGCTGCTTCTCAAATGTTCAGGTGCATGATCGGCAAACTGGTTCAACATGAGCTTCAGGTACGGAAAATCATTCGCCACTATGCGACCGAAGTTTTCCTTCATCGCCATGAAAGCGATCTTGTGTAAAAGGTCGCGCGGCAAACCGGTCGCGGCATAACGCGGGTCGCTCGACAAATGTTCATCAACCGCGACCGCTATCGAGTTTGGGAATTGCTTTCTATCTCTACTCCAATCATCGCGCGGAGATTTGCTCATTGCAAAACATATCTACCGCGCGTTCAGCCAATAATCGCACGCCACTGCCGAAAGTTCTTCGCAGGTGAGCGTTGCGAAGGGTTAAATGCGCGATGACTTCCGCCGCCATAAGCGAATTGGCGACTTCTCCGACCGATAAGGTCCGCAAAGTGCTTATTCGGCCGGAAAAACCTTGTTCATAGTCAGTAATTTGTTCGTCCAAAGTCCGGCTGCCGTCACTGGAAAGCTCGGAGTAAAAATGGCGCTCGGCGGCAACACCCGCCGTCGACGATTTGAATTTCTTCTTTTTCGAAAAAACCCATACCTGCGTCGCCCGTCCCGTACCGGGCGTCTCAAAGCCCTTGAGAACAGATTGAGGAATATGATGCTGCTTTCGCCCCGACATGTTCTCAGAACTCTTACTTCTTAATGACCTACTAGACCGCGAATCATACAATACAGAAGGAATTTGGCTTTTTTGCACACCGGCTCCGTTGGATCCGCCCTACCCGACCGCTTGGCTACACGGATTGCTTCGCATCGCTCGCAATGACGACTAAGATAAGCGCACGTCAGGGCATGGCTCTATCCACAATGCAACACCTCCAATCCACCCTCGGCATCCTCACCATCCTCGCCCTCGCCTGGCTCGTCAGCGAGAACCGCCGCGCGGTGAATTGGCGCCAGGCCGGCATCGCGCTCGGCGTCACCCTCCTCCTCGCGCTCGTCATGCTTAAGGTGCCGAAGGCCGAGGTGGCGTTCGCGCTGATCAATGACGCGGTGAATGCCATCGCCACCGCGACCAGGGCCGGCACCTCCTTCGTGTTCGGCTATGTCGGCGGCGGCCCCTTGCCCTTCGAAGTCAAAGAGCCGACCGCCACCTTCATTCTCGGCTTTCAGGCGCTGCCCGTCGTGCTGGTGATGAGCGTGCTGTCGTCGCTGTTGTTCTATTGGGGCATCATGCCGCCGATCGTGCGCGGCTTTTCGCGGGTGCTGGAAAAGACGCTCGACGTCGGCGGCGCGGTGGGGTTGTCGACGGCGGCCAATATTTTCGTCGGCCAGGTCGAGGCGCCGCTGTTCATCCGGCCGTATCTGGCAAAATTGTCGCGCGCGGAAATGTTCGTGGTGATGACCGGCGGCATGGCCGGAATAGCGGGAACAGTGTTCGTGCTTTATGCGACGATCCTGGCCAACGCCATCCCAGATGCCGCCGGCCATATCGTGGTCTGCTCGGTGCTCGGCGCGCCGGCGGCGATCTTGATCAGCTTTATCATGGTGCCCGATCCTGGCGAGCGGCACACCGGCGGCGCGCTGGGCGAGATCGAGCAGGTCGCGTCGAGCACCATGGACGCCATCGTCAAGGGCACCGGCGCGGGGCTTGAGCTTTTGCTCAACATCGTCGCCATGCTGATCGTGTTCATCGCGCTGGTGTATCTCGCCAACGCCGTGCTCGGGCTATTGCCGGATGTGTTCGGCGCGCCGCTCACCTTGCAGCGCACGCTCGGCTGGGTGATGGCGCCGGTGTGCTGGCTGATGGGCATTCCGTGGGCGCAAGCGGTGACCGCGGGCGGCCTGATGGGGATCAAGACGATCTTGAACGAGCTCGTCGCCTATCTGCAGCTCGCGGCGCTGCCGGCCGATGCGCTGGATCCCCGCTCGCGGCTGATCATGCTCTACGCCATGTGCGGCTTCGCCAATTTCGGCTCGCTCGGCATCATGATCGCGGGGCTCTCCACCATGTGCCCGGAGAAGCGCGACGAGGTGGTGTCGTTGGGCTTGAAGTCGATCGTGTCGGGGACGCTGACGACGTGTTTGCTGGGGGCGATTGTTGGGATGCTGAGCTAGGAACGGTGGATCAATGCGGGCGGGACGCTGCGATCCGTCCTCCGTCGTGCGTCATCCGATCACTGAGTACCGACCCCCATTTCCTTTAACAGGCGCAGCGCGGTCGCATTGTTCGGGTCGATGGCGAGAACGCTGCGGAATTCGGCGGCAGCTTGGTCTTTTTTGCCCTGATCGTATAGCGCGACGCCGAGGTTGCCGTGCGCGGGGACCGCCTGCGGATCGATTTGCAGCGCCGCGCGGTATTCGGCGATGGCTTCGTCGAGCTTGCCGCTGAGCTTGAGCGCCATGCCCAGTTCGTCGTGCGCGACGGCGTCGTGCGGATCGGAATCGATGGCCTTATGGAATTCCACGATGGCTTCGTCCTTGTTTCCGGCGGCGCCGAGTGCGCGCGCCAGCTTGAGATGGCCGAGGGCATATCTCGGATTGGCTTCGATCGCTCTGCGGTATTCGGCGATCGCCGCCGCCCTGTTGTTGATTTTTTGGAGTTCGACGCCGAGATTGTGGTGGAACGCCGGATAAAGCGAATCGACAGCGATAGCCGTCCGGTATTCGGCGATTGCCTCATCGGCTCTGCCCATGGCACCGAGCGCATTGCCTAGGCCGTTGTGCGCCAGCGCGTATTTCGGTTCGGCTTTGATGGCCAGGCGGTATTCCACCATCGCCTCCTCATATTTTTTGGAAAAATATAGCACTTCGCCTTTTTTAAAATGAACCGCGATGGCGTCCGGCTCAAGCTCGATGGCCTCCTGGTATGCCGCGGCCGCATCGTCATACTTCTGCACATCAAACAGCGCATCGCCAAGATTTTTGCGGGCGATGATGTTCTTCGGCTCGTTCTGCGCGATTTCCGTGTATTGCGCGATCGCCGTCATGTATTCCGCCGTAGCATCCGCGGTGTCGCCATGCATGCGCAGCGCATAGGCCAGATTGAGATGGGTGATGATGTCTTTGGGATTGTTCGCTAAGTGCCGCCGGTATTGCTCGATCGCCTCGCCATACTCGCTGGCGGCTTCGCGATCCCTGTTCAGGGAACGCAAGGCATCGCCCAGATTGCGGTGCCCCAACGTATAATTTTCATTGAGCTTGATGGCTGTCTGGTACTCCTTTATTGCTCCGTCGCTATCGCCTCGAAATTGCAATCCGACGCCGATATTGTTGTGGGCAATGGGATCGTCCGGATTCATTTTGACATATTTGATGTCCTCGCTCATCGCGCTTTCGCGATCGCCCTCATAAGCGTAGACAAGACCGAGATAGAGGCCAGCCCCGGACAAGCCGGGGTTGAGCGAGAGCGCCTTCTCGACGGCGTTTCTTGCGGCAACTAAATCGCCGCTGTCATAGAGAATTGCGCTCTTCAGACTATAAAGCCACGCAACATTCTCATCGCTTTCCGGACGGCGGGCGATCACCGTGTTGGCAAAGGCGAGCGCGCCCATGGGATTGGTGGTCCGCATCGCCGCCGCGGGGAAATAGGGTTGAATGATTTTCAGGATCTCAGGCGCGGCTCCCGCCAGCAGATCGTCCGGCTTTTCCAGATCGCCGGCCGGGCTGGAGTAGATTTCGTGGCCGTCCAGCCGCAACCGCAGCCACAGCTGATTGCCGAGGCTGGTGAATTCCCCGGTGATCGAGCGGCTGCGGGTGCTGCGCAACATAGTCCGTATCGATGCCACGATGGCGTCGAGCGATATGCCGACGGTAGGAACGACGATGTTCGGCAATTCGCCTTGCAGCGCGATCTCCGGGGTCTTCATGGTGGTGTTGACGGCAGAGGCGAATTTATCGATCGCATCGCGCATGTGCTTGCCGGCAACCTCAGGGGTGTAGCCTCGGTCTTCGAGCTGCCTCGGCACCGACAACGGCTCGATCACGGTCACATGTTCGGTGAGGCCGCGAATAATCATCCAAAAAATAAAGATGACGATGATCGCCCCAGGTAACTTCACAACGAGCGTGTTGAAGTTGTGAACGACGAATTTCGTGCACCGCGACAATAGCGGCGGACCTTGGGATCGGAGCCAGCTCCAAGCCCGCGCCACCGCGCTATAGGCGGCGCTCAGCGGATGCCAATGCGCCGGCGCTTTGGACGCTTGTCGGCCGGCGGGCTCGGAGTGGACCTCGTCGGACATGGCTGCCCCTTGTGTGGGGTATGTTATTGCGTATGCAACCGGCAAGATAGAGTGATCAGGGGTCAGGCATCAGGGATCCGGGCCAGCCGATGCCTGATGCTTACCGATCCCTGAATCGGCCGCAGCCCCGAGGGAGCGAAAGCGTAATCGTGGACTTTGACTACGGAGGCGCCGGCGCGGCGCCGAGCGCTTTCCATTCGGCGAACCAGCGCTCAAAGCGATTGCCGCCGTCCTCGCCCTGCCCCGGCCGCCACATCGCGTAGGCCGCGCCCTCCTCCGCGATCATCACCACCGCATCCATGCCCTTCGAGCGCCGCAGCGTCTCGATGGCCTGCGCCGGCGTCTGCGCGATCGGGCCGGCGACGTTGAAGGAGGTGTTGACCGCGACCTCTTCGCCGTTACGGCGGCCGAGCGCTTTCAGATAAGCATGCGTCAGGGGATCGGTCTGTTCGCGCACGATCTGCAGGCGGCCAGTGCCGTCGGCGTGGATCACGGCGGGAATGCGCGCCGCCGCGTCCGGCTTCGCCTGCGCGGTCAGGACCATGTAGTTGTAGCCATTATAGTCCGCATCGGCGGCGCCGTCCGACAGCTCGAACCACTTCAACGCCGCGTCGCGCGTCATCATCGGCGCCAGCGGACGGATCGCTTCGCGGTATTTGACCCGCGCGTTCAAGAATTCACGCGTGCGCGGATTGCGCGGATTGGCGAGAATGGAGCGATGCCCGAGCGCGCGCGGCCCGGTCTCGGCCGCGCCTTGGAAGAGCGCGATGATGCCGTCCTGCGACGTCATGTAAGCCATGAGATCGGCGATCGCCTCGCGGCCCGCGGCGCTCGTCACATTGCCGATCGGGCTCCACGCCACATCCGGCGCTGAGGTGAACGCATCGCGGATCGCGGCATCGCTCGGCGCCGCGCCGCAATAGAACGCGTGCTCGAGCGGCTCGCCCGGGCCGGCGCCGGCGAGATAGGCCCCCATAAAGGCCGCGCCCATCGCCACGCCGGCGTCATTCGGCGTCGGCGGCACCCATAGATGCAATCGCGCGCGGCGGCCGAACTGGCGCTGGTAATATGTCTCGTCGAAATGCTCGAGCAGCCGCATGCTGGCGACGGCGTTGAGCGCGGTGCCGCCGGTCAGCACCAACTGGTCGCTGCCGGTTAAGCGGATCAAATGGTCGATGATGTGGATCAGCGCATCCTCGAACACCATTTGGGTGGCGGCGGCCTTGTCGAGCCGTTCCTGGGTGTCCTCCTTGTGCCGGATGTCCTCGACGCGGAGTATTGCATCGGGATTCCACATGTCGTTGAGCGCAATCGGTTCGCCCAGGATGCGGATCAAATCTTTGCTGTAAGGTTTTGCAAAATCGCGCGGCCAGTTCGCCAAGTCGCGATTGACGTGCACTTGGCCGTCGCGGCCCCAGCTGCAGGATCGCGCGCAGCGGCGCATAAAATGGATTGGTCTTGCGGTCGTAGTTGCCCCAGGCCGCGGCGCCCATGTAGCGGCCTTCGCTGGAGAGCAGTGTCCAGCCGCCCTGGGTCGACGAGATGACCGCATAGAAGACGCCGAGCGAGTCGAACATGCTGTCATTGTTGTACAGCTCACGCATCACGCCGCCTTCGCAGACGTAAAGCGTGATGGCGCCGCGATCGCCAAAGCCGTCGATGGCCGCAACCATCACCGGGCGCTCGCTCTTGGCAAACGGCGAGACGGCAAACGAGAACCAGGCGTGATTGTCGTGATGCGCCGTGGCGATCACGGGCGCCGGGCAGCCGAGGCGGCGGCCGAGGCGGCGCGCCATGCGCATGCCGCCGTCGATGTTGCGCATGCTCAGCGCCGGCAACTCGGTGGTCCGCAACAGGCCAAAACTTGCCGGCGCTTCTTCCGCCACCGTGCGCGCGATCATGGCGACGAAGGCGGCGCTGTCCCAGGCGGAGAACCAGGCGTCGATGCGCTCGGGCTCAAGCCCGGCGCGGCGCAGCATCGCAATCAGCTCGTCGATCGACTGATCGGGAAATTTGGTGGTGTGCCGTTCGCCGGAAAAGCGCTCTTCTTCGTTGTTGCAGATCAGCTTTGGGCCGCGCTCGCGCGTCACTTCGATCAGCGCCACCCCTGAATTGTGCGTCCCCGAAGCGCAGATGCCGCCGAGATAAAGGGTGTCGCCGCGGTCGAGCTTTGCCCGCAACGCCGCGATGCGCTCCGCGGCGAAGGCGCTGCTTGCGCGATGAATGCCGCGGCGGGCACAAAATCCTTCGAGCAGCGGCAGCGCCAGCCGAAAGGCCGCTCTGCCAAGCCGCGGATGCCGGGGACCGATACGCATGGGAACTATCGACGGAGGTTGCAGCCGTTCAACGTGTCAGCAAACTCCGCGCCGACATCGCGCAAAAAAGCTTGGCCCAAGAAAGCCTCGGCAGGAAAGCATGCGCTCCCCAGGCGCGCAACCGTCAGTGCAGGCGGAATTCTCCGTCGATCGCCCTGATCTCCGCCGGCTTGATCAGCCGCGCGTGCGCCACCGTCACCGAGTGCAGCGGGCCCTCGAGTTTTTCCAGCCAGAAATTGAGGAATTTGTTCAGCGCCGGAAAGTTCGGGCAGAGATCGTAGTCCTGCCAGACGTAGGTCTGCAGCAGCCAGGGATGGTCGGGCCGCCGGTAGAGGATGTTGGCGGTGGTCAGACCGTAACCCTGGAGCTGCCGGCGAAAATCGTCAGAAACTCGACCTTGTTGCGAAACGCTACCTTGTTGCGAAACTGAAGCCCCTTTCGACACCATGGTGCCCTCCAATCCCCGTCTCGGGGATGTTTCGAGACTCGCACCTCCATTACAAGCCTCAAGTTTAAATAAGTTGTTTATTATCAAGGCACTAGCAGCATCCAACCCTCTCTGCTAACAAGCCTCCGTGCTAACAGCCTGGTTCCGCTAACTCCTGACGCGATAGCAACGGAACTTGCGGCCGAGAAGTTTCCTCGCCCGGCAGATCTATATTTTTGTAATTGCTAGGGAACCGGCGCCCGTTAACCTTTTGGAAAAGAGTTGTTGGCAATCCCTCTCGGCGAGTGCTAAGAAATTTTCAGGTACCTCTTGTGGGCAAAAATTCGCGCCCCATGTCGTTGCCAGGGGCATGAAAGTGCTCGCCATCAGGCGGTCGTTTGCGGCTTTCCGCAGGGGATCGCTCCAACCACAAACCTCGTCGTTTCAATAACTTAGGAGGACACCATGAAGTTTCGTCCGCTTCACGACCGCGTCGTCGTCAGGCGCCTCGACGCCGAAGAGAAGACCGCCGGCGGCATCATCATCCCGGACACCGCCAAGGAGAAACCCTCCCAGGGCGAAATCACCGCCGTCGGCCCCGGTGGCCGCGACGAAGCCGGCAAGCTCATCCCCATCGACCTGAAGGTCGGCGACCGCGTGCTGTTCGGCAAATGGTCGGGCACCGAGGTCAAGATCGACGGCCAGGAGCTCCTGATCATGAAGGAGTCCGACATCATGGGCGTGCTCGACGAGCCGGTGGCCAAGAAGAAGGCCGCGTAACGCTTAAATCCGAGCATTCCAAACCAATCAAACGGAGTGAATTGAAATGGCTGCCAAGGAAGTCAGAATTCTCAGTCGATGCGCGCGACAAGATGTTGCGCGGCGTCGACATCCTCGCCAATGCGGTGAGGGTGACATTGGGCCCGAAGGGCCGCAACGTCGTGCTGGACAAATCGTTCGGCGCGCCGCGCATCACCAAGGACGGCGTCACCGTCGCCAAGGAAATCGAGCTCGAAGACAAGTTCGAGAACATGGGCGCGCAGATGGTGCGCGAGGTCGCTTCAAAGACCTCGGACATCGCCGGTGACGGCACCACGACCGCGACCGTGCTTGCGGCTGCGATCGTCAAGGAAGGTTCCAAGGCGGTTGCCGCCGGCATGAACCCGATGGACCTCAAGCGCGGCATCGATCTCGCGGTCGAGACCGTGGTCGAGGAGCTCAAGAAGAACTCCAAGAAGGTCACCTCGAACGCCGAGATCGCCCAGGTCGGCACCATCTCCGCCAACGGCGACAAGGAGATCGGCGACTATCTGGCCAAGGCGATGGAAAAGGTCGGCAACGAAGGCGTCATCACGGTGGAAGAGGCCAAGAGCCTCGAGACCGAGCTCGACGTCGTCGAGGGCATGCAGTTCGACCGCGGCTATATCTCGCCGTACTTCATCACCAACGCCGACAAGATGCGCGTCGAGATGGAGGACCCCTACATCCTGATCAACGAGAAGAAGCTGTCCGCGCTCAACGAGCTGCTGCCGTTGCTCGAGGCCGTGGTGCAGACCGGCAAGCCGCTCCTCATCGTCGCTGAAGACGTCGAGGGCGAGGCGCTGGCTACGCTCGTGGTCAACAAGCTGCGCGGCGGCCTGAAAGTCGCCGCCGTGAAGGCGCCCGGCTTCGGCGATCGCCGCAAGGCCATGCTGCAGGACATCGCCGTCCTGACCGGCGGCCAGGCGATCAGCGAAGACCTTGGCATCAAGCTCGAGAACGTCACGCTGGCGATGCTCGGCAAGGCCAAGAAGGTGATGATCGACAAGGAGAACACCACGATCGTCAACGGCGGCGGCAAGAAGAAAGACATCGAGGACCGCATCACGCAAATCAAGGCGCAGATCGAGGAGACCACCTCCGACTACGACCGCGAGAAGCTGCAAGAACGTCTTGCCAAGCTCGCGGGCGGCGTTGCGGTGATCCGCGTCGGCGGCGCCACCGAGGTCGAGGTCAAGGAACGCAAGGATCGCGTCGACGACGCGATGCATGCGACCCGCGCCGCGGTCGAGGAAGGCGTGCTGCCGGGCGGCGGCGTTGCGCTTCTGCGCGCCAGCGAGGCGCTCAAGAAGGTGCGTACCGCCAACGACGACCAGAAGACCGGCGTCGACATCGTGCGCAAGGCGCTGCAGGCTCCGGCCCGGCAGATCGCCACCAATGCCGGTGAGGACGGTTCCGTCATCGTCGGCAAGATCCTCGAGAACTCGAACTACGGTTTTGGCTTCGACGCCCAGGCCGGCGAATACGTCGACATGGTGAAGAAGGGCATCATCGACCCGACCAAGGTCGTGCGCCAGGCTCTGCAAGGCGCCTCCTCGGTCGCGGGCTTGCTCATCACCACCGAAGCGATGGTCGCCGAACTGCCGAAGAAGCAGAACGCGATGCCTCCGATGCCGGGTGGCGGCGGCGGCATGGACTTCTAAGTTCACGTTTCAGGCGACGTGCGTACGGAAGGCCCGGGAGCAATCCCGGGCCTTTTGCTTGCGACGAGCCGGAACCATTACTTGAACCGCTGATCACTTCACTGCTTTGGCGAGATGGCAGTCGATGTCCGCTTTGTTTGCAAACGTTTGGGCGCCTGCACCGCAACGTCGACGGGTTACCCTGGGAGATTGAAGCGCCGTCGTGCCAATCGGCAGGCGTCGTCTCCGGGTAAACAAGCTTTGCAGACATCAGGCCTCACGGTGTAGATCGCGCACGCCGTCGAGACGCCGACGTCTCCCACTAGGGCTGCACAGCGATCGCCGCCGCATCGCATACGTCCTCGTTGGTCATCGACATACGCGCGAGGGATTTGATTGAGATAGGCGTCACTTTCCAAGGAGAACCGGGGCCACTCCGCCGAAAACGAGCAACACGCACCGCAAAGCTGACAGTCGAAGGTAGCAAGCTCGGCTGGGCCTGTGGATAAAACAGTCACTTGATCTTGAGCCTCACAGCAGACTCTTTTCCCCGATTGCTCTCGATCTCGTACTCAACGGCTTGTCCCTCATTGAGCGAGCTCAGGCCAGCTTGCTCAACCGCCGAAATGTGAACGAACACATCCTTGCCGCCACCACCGCCTGTGGGCTGAATGAACCCGTATCCTTTTGTTGGATTGAACCATTTCACTGTACCTGTAGCCATTTTCACTCTCCAATGCTGTCCATACAGAATACCAGTTTCCACCGTCTCATAGCGATTGTCATTGAACCCGCCGATCGGGGGCAGATAGCCCTTGGCCATCAGCACTGGGCCATCAGCACTGTTACCACGCTTTGAACGCGGATTGCGTCAAACCAGCATCGGCTAGCGGAGTGCAGCAAATTGCCCGTTATTAGGGTCTAGCTGCCGCGCCTAGTCAATGTCGGGGCGGCCGTTGTTGACCCAAAGCGGCGCTAGTTCTGCAATGCGCCATGGTCAACCTTGATTGCCGTACCTTTCGTTGACGGCTGCAGCGAGGAACCTTTTGCGTCCTTCACGGCCCGGGCTCGTGCCATGAGCGGCACACCAATCCGAAAATGTGTTCGGATTGATGTTAACGCGCAGGACGACGTGTCCGTAGGCCTCAAGCCCTTGTTGCATTTCTTCCGCAATTTTCAGCCATTCCTTCCAGGTGCGTGGCATTTTCGGTCCGTCGTCGAAAAGCTTCAGCAGCGCCGGGTAATCTTCCTCGTTGATCCAATAGGCTCCCACCACTGGAGGTGGCTCGTTTTCTAACTTGGTCATACCGGTCATTCCTGCAAAGGCTGCTATTGGTAACGCGTATTTCTCTGACGTCGATAAAACGGGCACTGGCAAACCGTAGCGCCCCTGGAGGCTACCGGTCACGGCGCGTTAACCGCTGGCCTCCATCCTGCCAGCAGAGTGATTCGCGGAGTGCCGAGTGAGCGCTGAAATACTTAAGCTTAGTGACTATCGTATCGACGATGGCGCTGACGACGAGATTGACCTGGTGACAGCAGTCGATGTCGCGATCCGGGACTTACGTGAAATTCTGCTGTGCTGGGGCTCCGAGATAGCACGGCAGCGCGCGGAAGAGTGCGAATTATTATTGCACCGTGCCTTTCACAGATTTGTCACTGACCGACCAGAACCTCAATAGTCTTCGATGGAAAAGGCCCCGACTTTCAACCCCTCTGACTTCACCCTCGCCATTAAGAACAAAGGGCGTCCACCCAGATCCTGGCGATGGGAGATTTACGCGGCGGGCAAGAGCAAGCCAGTGCGAGAATCGGAATTTTTTGAAACGATGTCCGAAGCTACCCGAGCGGGCAAAGCAGCATTGGCGAAACTTCGCGCCAACCATGCCGCTTGATCCGTGTTCTTGGCTCTTCAAGTCAATCACCGCAGTGCCGCAATCCGGTCGCTATTGGGGGCAAAGCAGACATCGAGCGAACGCTAGAAATCGGCCGCTTATGACTCATCCGCGACATCGGCGGCTGAAAATTACCGTGATGCACAACGCGACCGTTAGGCTACGATGCGGTACGCTGTGGCCTTGGCCTTGAAGGTGATCCATGAGGCGACGGGAATTCCTTGCGCTCACTGGCAGTGCCGTGGCTGCATGGCCTGTCGCGGCGCGGGCGCAGCAGTCGGCGGCGAACCTGCCGGTCGTCACGCTCATCAATGTCAGAAAGGCTGACATGGCCAAGGCGCTCGCCTCCGAGTTTGGCAAAGGCTTGAGCCAAGCCGGACTTACGGAAGGCAAGGATGTCATCGTCGAATACCATTGGCTGGACGGTCATTACGAGAACCTCGCCGCAATCCTCAACGATGCCATCAGTCGCCATGTCGCTGTGATCGCGACGCCCGCCAACACCCCTGGCTCGATCGCCGCCAAAGCCGCAACGTCGACCATTCCAGTTGTGTTCGGTGTGAGCGAGGACCCGGTGGCGCTCGGGCTGGTCGCGAGCTTGGCGCGGCCCGGTGGCAACGTGACCGGGATCAATTTCTTTGACGCCGAAGTCGACGCCAAACGGCTTGGTCTCATGCATGAACTCCTGCCCAAGGCGAAGCGCCTGGCTGTCATGGTCAATCCGGCCAATGCCAAAACCGCAGATGCAACGGCGCGAGCCCTGAGAACAGCAGCTCCCAGTCTGGGCCTGGAATTGCTCTTCTTTAAAGCGAGCACCGCTGCCGAAATCGATGCTGCGTTTGTCGCGATCGTCGATGCGAAGGCGGATGCCTTATTCATAGCGCCGGACGGCTATTTTGCCAGCCGAAGCCCGCAATTGGCCGCGCTCGCTACACGCGACCGCATGCCCACCAGCCACTTTGTATACGACGCGGTCGTAGCCGGCTTGCTGATGAGTTACGGGACCAGCATTCCCGACGTTTTTCGCCAAGCCGGTGTCTATACCGGCAGCATCATCAAAGGCGCCAAGCCGGCCGATCTGCCGGTTTTGCAACCGACCAAATTCGAATTCGCCCTCAACCTGCAAACCGCGCGTTCGCTTGGCATCGATGTCCCGCCCACTTTGCTGGCGCGCGCCGACGAAGTGATCGAATAGTTTAGGCTTTGCTGCATCGTACTTTGGTCGTGATTGGCTCGTAACTGCCTCGATGGCAAACTGTCGGCGCGGCAGCTTTGTGGGGTGAAGCAGCCGCGCGTTCCGTGAGACGGCGCGGCAGAAATTGACCATATCAACCGTTTGCCTTGAGGCGTCGGTGCGATGCAGCATGGGCAGCGTGCAGCTATCCCGATCATTTACTCAATCACCTCGTCGGCGCTCGCGCGCACCCTCACCCGCCGCCCAGCCGCTGCGCCATCAGCACGATGGTCTTGCGGTAGACCTCGGAGTGATTCCACTCACGCATCGCCACCTCGAAATTCGGCGTGCCCGCGGTAAACGGCGCGCCGGCCCGCCAACCATTGGTCTTGAGCAGATTGGCGGTCGAGGCCAGCACATCTGGAACGGAATGGCGCAGATCGACATGGCCGTTGCCGTCGTAGTCGACGCCGTACTTGATGTACGACGAAGGCAGAAACTGTGTCTGGCCGATCTCGCCGGCATAGGCGCCGATGAGATCGCGCAACTGCAGATCGCCGCGCTGGACGATCTGCAGGGCGGCGATAAGCTCGCGCTGGAACAGCTCGGTACGGCGGCAGTCATGCGCCAGCGTCGCCACCGTGCGGATCACCGGCAGCTTCCCCATGTCGCCGGTGCCGTTGTCGCTTTCCAGCGTCCAGACCGCCACGATCACCGGCGCGGGCACGCCGAATTGCTGCTCGATGCGCCCGAGCAGCGCGGCGTGCACCTGCATCAGTTTCCTGGCGCGGCTGATGCGGGCCGGGATGACCCGGGTGGCGGCGTATTCCTCGAAGCTCTTGGCGTGGAACATGCCGCGCTGGCGGCGGTCGAAGGCGAGGACGGCGGGGTCGGGCGTCAGGCCGGCGAAAGCCTGGTCGATGACCGCGCGCGAGACGCCCTGGCCCTGCGCGTCGCGCGCGATCGCGGCCAGGAAAGCGTTGAAGTCGCCGCCGCATGGCGCGGCGAGCGCGGGGGCGGCGAGGAGCAGCAGGACGAGGGCAAGGAGGAGGCGGCAGGACTTCCCCATCCGCGTATCCTATCCCGTAAAGACCCAACCCGTCACCAGCTTGCTCGCGGTATCTGTAGAGCAGCGCATAGCCTGGTGGGACGCCGCGAAAGGCCATTCCAAAGCATCACTTGGTGCGATGCAGCGATTTGGTCGCAATGCGGACATGGCGCCTCCGTCATAAACAGTCGTTCATCACGCATCACGCGGTTGGAAGCGGCCTACTTTCGCAGATATCACTATACCACCGCGCTATCGCGGAGGCGGATGCAGTCAGAGAATCTGCCGCGCGTCGTTTGGCGTCGCGACATGGTCGCCCAACACCGCGATGATCTTTGCCGCCTTCTCGACCAGCGCCGCGTTGCTCGGCGCTATCTTGCCCTTCTCCAGATAGATGTTGTCCTCCAGGCCGACGCGCGGATTGCCGCCAAGCAGCACGGTTTACGCCACGTAGCGCAGTGCGCGGCGCGCAATCGTGCGTATCAAAATGAAGTCGCAGTCGCCGAGGATTGCGGGCAGCCGGCGGTGATCCAGTCCGAGAGGTCCTGAATCTGAGCGGTGGAGAAATAGGGTCCGCCGGCCGGCATCTGGCCGAAGCCCGCCGGGTTGTTCGGATCCCACAGCGTACCCGGCGCCCCGGATATCGCGTAGACGATGTTGGAGTGCGCGCCGTCGCCCTTCTTCAGGATCGGAATCGGCAGGTTGGTGTTTGGATCCAGCACGTTTGGAACGTTGCCGTTGACGAAATTGTCGTAGCTCGTACTCCAGAACGCGGCGTGCGGCGCCCCGCCGATGTCGATATTGTTCGCGGCAATAAAATTGTTAAAGAACGCCTGTACGTCGGCGAAACTGGTCAACGCCATCGAATTGCCTCCTCATTTGCTCGGGGTGAATAGCTTCAGATACTTGGCGCGCAAGGCGGCCGAGCCGAGCGCGGATGGGGTCTCAGGCGCGGGATCGAAGCCCTCCGCCAGAATGAAGCTGAAGTCGGTGCCTTTGCTGACCTGCGCATTGCCGTGGCAGGCCATGCAGCCGCCCATGTTGACGCCGGCGACCATGGGGAAGTTTTGTAGCGGCGTGACGACGTTCGGCGGCGGGACGCCGGGCGCGATCTCGGCGGTGGGCGCACCGGTACCCTGCGGGCTGCCGGAGATGCGTCCCTGGAATTGCTGCAGCGTGTAGTTGGTCTCGACCACGATATTGGCCTGGAAGAACACCGCCGCGCCGTGGACGGAATCGGTGCGCGAGATCGCCGAATGGTCGAACGGCGACGGCTGGACCGAGACCAGCTTGTAATAGGACCATGGCGAATTGCCGATCCCTTGCGCCGCGTCGTAATCGGCGATCGCCTGGTGCGCGGTCTTGTTGACCGCGACGACGTCGGACGGGATCGGCTCGTAGCGCTGGTTGACACAGATCGCACCACCGCCGGTCAGGCCGCTTTGTTTGGCGCTGTCTTTAAAATACAGATTGCTCTGCGGCGTGCAAAAGGCACCCTTCGCCGTCACCTTGGGCGCCGTCGGCGAATCCTGATAGGCCATCACGGGCGTCGTCGGCGCCGCGCCGGGGATCGGATTGGTGACATTGCCGTCGGCATCTTCCACCAGCGTGCCGTTCGGTTGCCGGATGTTCTCGGCTTGCTCGAAAGTCGCATAGATGAAGGCCGGTGCGCTCGGCGTCTTCTGGATGATGTGCAGCGCTATCAATCCCCACTGCTGCTCAAAATAGCATGGTGTCTTGCCGCTACCCTTGTTCTCGTAGAAGCGCACGGTCTGCATATGGAAGTGGGCCGGATTGTCATTGCCGTTGAGCGGGCGCCATGCGCTTTTGATCTCCACGGTCCCAGTCGGGAAACTGATGAAAGGCGGTTTTGGCGCGATCGGCGGATGCGCCGTATAGGCCTGTACGTTGTTCGCGGCGGCCGTCTTGACGTTGCCGGGCAGGTAATACTGGTTCTTTGCCACATAGTCGTACTCAACACGGTTCGCCTTGACGGCGAAGCGGATGAGTTGCGGCGACGTATTGGCGCTATCGTTGATGGCCGGACCGCCAGCGAACATCTGGTCAAGTCCGATTTGCGTGGTCTCGTCGAGATTGATCCAGGCTGGTGATGTGATTCGGGTCTGTCCCTGACATGCGGGCACCAGCCTGGTTGCGTAATAGTAAGCAGGAGGCGTGGTGCCGTAGCCGAAATTCGAATCTGTCGCGGAATAACCGGGAGGCGCGAAGCCCCCGGCGGCATCCTTTGTGAGGTTGAAAATCTCGACTTTGCTGCGGAACGTCTGCCACACCAGCGGGCCGCTGCCCCTGCCGAATTTTTGACCGGTATCGGGAGTATCGCGCTGGCCGGCCAATGCCGGCCAGTTGACCGCGATGAATTCCTGCCAGGCGAACGCCGCCGCTTGTTGCAGCGTAGCCTCCGCAGCGCCTCCCGGAATGTCTGATGGCAGCGCTGGGTCAATGTTGATCGCAACTTGTGCCCGCGCGAGACCTGTCGACACCAGGCAGACGAACAGGATCAGACCACAACGCTCGAATAATTTCTTCATCGGCCGCTCCGCAAATACAGGTGGCATACCATACGGAAGCGATGTCAAGATGAAAGCGCTCTCTACAATTTGCAATTGTATATACCGCGATGCAGGCTTTTCCTTCCTGCCCGCGATAGCGGGGAAGGTAGATGCGCGAAGCGCGTCGGAAGGGGCGCGGGTCTCACCGCGACCTCGGCGATTTAAGGCGATACCGGCGGCGACGTTGATTGCCTTGCGACGGCAACGAAGTTTTGAGTCAGGCGCCCCCTCCACCACGGTTCGCTCGCTACGCGAGCTCCAGTGGCCCCCCTCCCCCGCTATCGCGGGGGGTATAGTGCTATCCGGTAAAGTAGGCCACCTCGTGTTGAAATGACGTGGTTGGTGTATGTCCGGTTCACCCCGCAAAGCGGACTCGCTACCACTGTCGAGGCATGTCCGCTAAGGGCCGATTTTGTTGCAGAAGTAAGTTTTGAAGGGCGCGTTTGGGGCCAAGGGTGTTTTTGGACCGAGCCCCGGCGATGGTTTTGCGCCCGCCCTGTCGGCTCGACGGCACTGACGCCTTCAAACCCCGACGCTGCACACTGAACGCTGTGCTCAGACAACGCAGGCGCCGGAGGTCACTGGCGGAGGACGCGCTACGAGCTTGGCTAGCCGCCTCAGGTTTTGCGCGATTGCCGCCAGCGTGAACTCGAACTGTGCTCCACTCGGGCCGCGAAGGCGCAATCGGTCAAGCCGCAGAATACGCTTGAGGTGCGCGAACAGCATCTCAACCTTCTTGCGATCACGGCGTGATTGCGCGAACGCCGGCGTTTTGGCGAGGGTCCGAGCGACATCGCGTGCGGCCTCATGGACGTCGCGTTTGACCCGTCGCGCTGGCATTTTGGGGCAACACTTCGCCTTGAGCGGGCAGGCACGACACTGCGGCACGGAGCCGAGATACTGGAGCGAGTGATCGGGGCTGACATGGCCCGTCGTCGTCAGCGTCTTGCCCGCCGGGCATGTATAGATGTCTTGCACCTCGTCGTAGATGAAGTCATCGCGCGAGAACGTGCCATCTTCGCGCTGCGATTTGTCGATGACCGGCACATGCGGCGCGATCCCCTGCTGGTTGACCAACCAATTGAGGTTGGGGGCCGAGCCATAGGCGGTGTCTCCTACCAGCCATGCGGGCTTGATGCCAAAGCAGGCTTCGGTCCGCTCGATCATGGTCTGCGAGGCGCCGACCTCGGCCTGCCGGATGGCGCGCGATGCCTCGACATCCATGATAATCCCAAACTTCACGTCGATAAGATAGTTGTCGGCGTAGGCGAAGAACGCCGACCCTCGCAGCGCGTTGGTCCATTGAGCGGCCGGATCGGACGGCGACACGAACTTCGGGGTGACGTCGCTCGCCGCACCAAAGGCCGCGTCATCAAGAGTTGCCAGATACTCCTGCATGGCTCGGCTCGCGGTCTGGCGATCACAGGTCTTTTGCCATTCTGAGCCCGGAATTGAGCGATGCTTGTTAGCGTCGGCCTCGATCAGGCTCGCATCCACGGCAAACCCTTCTCCGCCAACCAGCCCGGCCGCGATACAGGCCTCCACGACACGCTCGAATACCCGCCGGAAGATGCCGCTGTCCCGGAACCGCTCGTTGCGCGCTCGCGAAAATACCGAGTGATCGGGGATCTTGTGCTCTATGCCAAGCTTACAGAACCAGCGGTAGGCAAAGTTCACCTGCACCTCGCGACACAACAACCGCTCGGAGCGAAGGCCAAAAGCATAGCCGATGATCAGCATCCGCAGCATCAGCACAGGGTCGATCGACGGCCGACCGAGTGTCGGATAGTACGGCGCAAGTTCGCCGTATACCCACGATAAATCCAAAACGGTGGCGATCTTGCGCACAGGATGATCGTCGGGAACCGCCTCATCTAAGCGAAAATCGTAGAATAGATGGCCCTGATCGTCGGTCTGACGTCCCATCATCGCCGCCTCCAACGCAAAATGTCGCTAGAAAACGGGAATCACTGTTCGCCAAAATCTTCAAATCACTTCTGCAACAAAATCGGCCAATTTCTGCCGCACGCACCCGCAGCAAAAGCAGCAAGCCACTTCGCCGTCGCCCGATGGTCAAGCTGCCGGAGCTATCGCACCGAGCGGCAAAGTTCGCCTCAATAACTCAGCTAACAACCCCGCTCCCCCTAAGTTAGACTTGCCCCACGTGCGATCCGCACGCGCAGGCAACCCCTAGGGAGCATTCCAATGTCACGCATAATTATTGCGGCGGCGATTGCGCTCGCCGTCACGCTACCGGCCATTTCCGCAAAGGCTCAGGCTCCACGCACCTTCGTTTCGGCGGCAGGCAGTGACAGCAATCCATGTAGCTTCGCCGCGCCGTGCCGACACTTTCAGGCCGCAGTAAACGCGACGACTGTCGGAGGCGAAGTCGATGCGCTCGATCCGGCTGGCTACGGCCCGATCACCATCAGCCAGGCCATCACCATCGAAGGCCAAGGCTGGTCCTACATAGCACCGCCATCAGGCGGAAACGGAATCACCATCAATGCCGTCAGCGGAAACGTCACTATACACGGCGTGTCGCTCAATGGAGTAGGCATCTCCGGCACTACCAACGGCATCCAGTTCAACTCCGGAGCGTCCCTCATCGTCGCAGCCTGCGTCGTGAGTAATTTTACCAAGGATGGAATTTTCTTCTCCCCGGATGCCGCAAGCACTCTGCGGATATCCGACACGCTACTGGACAACAATACGGATGCCGGGATTTATCTTGTGCAGAACGGCGCGGGGGCCGTCGCGGCCGCCTTTGAACGGGTGGAAGCATCCAACAACCATAATGGTATCGTTATCCAAGGTGCGAACGTGGCGGCTCCAATGTTGAATGCCACGATAGTTGACAGTGTGGCGGCCAATAACGCTAACGCCGGCATTGGAGCGGTTACGGAGACCAGCACCGCGCCGACCACCGTTATGGTGTTCCGCTCAATAGTGGCCAGTAACAACCTCGGCATCTTGGCACAAGGCAGCAATGCCACGCTTCTGGTCGGTCAATCGGCAGTGACAGGGAATGCCAACGGCTGGGAGATTAGCGGCGGCACGGTGCAGAGTTACGGAGACAATAAAATCGATGGGAACGCGGCAAACCAGTCCGCGCCGCCCTCAATTGCTAACAAGTAAAAGCGCAGCCTCGCGCTAGTTTCGTCAGTTTGTGAGGAGATTGTGCAGTACAGCAAATGATCCGGCGGAAATGACATGAAGGGTCAGGAACGACCGATTTGGGGTGTCGGCGCGATGTCCGCTTTGCACCGGCGGATTCAACCGGTTGGCGCCTTCCACTCCCTCTGGCACGTTGGAACGGTATGCATATGGAGGGGCATGCACGGACGTGGTTCACGCCGAAGCCGAAGGCAGAGCCCTGGGAGCGCTGGAAGAGCGGCCAATGGCTGTTAAACGTCGCCCCAGAGCTCGAGGCACGAGAGCGGTGTTTAAGATCGTGGCTTTCAATGGAGAAATTGCTCCGGCGACACGGCCGGAGCGCTTCAGCGAGTAGTGTTGCGCCGACCGGTTGAACTCACCCCCCAAGAGCTGCCGCCGCTGTCGGCGACCCGTGCGGCAGCTAGGGGCCATAACCGGCCTCCTGCGCTGCAATAAAATCGCTGAGGTTTGACGGGTCGTTTTGTTTTACGCTCCTCTCATTGCCGTCATTGGGCGCGGCATTTCATTTGGAGGAGATTGGCCATGCGCACTCAGCTACCATCCGCGTTGCTCGCAACGGTTCTTGCCTGCGTTTTCTTCGCCGCGCCCGCAAACGCTCAGGCTCCCCGCACCTTCGTCTCGGCGGCAGGCAGTGACAGCAATCCGTGTAGCTTCGCCGCGCCGTGCCGGCACTTCCAAGCCGCGGTGACCGCGACTAGTGTCGGGGGCGAAGTAGATGCGCTTGACCCAGCCGGCTACGGCCCGATCGTCATCGGCCAGGCCATCACCATCGAGGGACAAGGCTGGTCCTACATTGCACCGCCTGTTGGTGGAAGCGGAATCACGGTCAATGCCGTGAGCGGCAACGTCACAATACGCGGCGTATCGCTCAATGGCGTCGGCATCACCGGCATCACCACCGGCATCAGGTTCAACTCCGGCAGCAGCTTGACAGTGCGCGATAGCGTAATCCGAAATTTCACACAGGATGGCATCTTATTCGGACCGAACACTTCGAGCCTGAGCCAACTGTTTGTGTCGAACACAGTAGTGTCGGATAATGGCGATCAGGGAATCAACATTGCTTCAGCTGGGTCGGGAACTACGAGCGGCGTTCTCAACCATGTCGAGATGGAAAATAATGCGCAGAATGGACTGTTGGTGATTACTGCTACCCAGACCATCGACATAACTGTCACTGACAGCGTGAGCTCGAACAATGGCGCTGGTATCGCCGCCGCTACACCCAGTCCAGGACAGGGAAACATACTGGTGCGGAACTGCACAGTCGCAAATAATTTGGCTGACGGATTGAATGCTGCAGGTACTAACGCCAACATCAACGTCACGCGATCAACGATTACGGAAAATGCCACCGGATGGTCCACTTTCTCGGGCGGCGTCGTGTCGAGCTACGCTGACAACAACATCGACGGCAATACGAGCGTCAACACCTCACCGCCGCATATCGGATACAAATAAAGCTGCTCGATGAGGAATGCCGAGCAAACGCGGGCCGGCCCGACGCAGTAGTGTGATGGTCAAGCCGGGCGAGCATCGTAGCCGGCCTTGCACCCTCGTCGGTGCGTGACGACGATACCGTGATCGAGGTATTCCTTTTGCACTGCGTCAATTGACTGCACCAAAGTGACGCTAAGGGTCAATTTCGACCAATTCCGCCCATCCGCGCCATGTCCGCTTTACCCCCGTTAGCGGCCATTGAGCGGACAGTCCAAAATCGACGCGCTGGGCCAAATCCGGAAATCAGAGCCCCTTCTTGAGGACAAGGAGTTGGGATAGCTTTAGTGTCGCGCGAGAGGCGCTCGCCATGAAACTTCCCCGTCGCGAATTTTTGCATCTGGTGGCGGGCGTTCTCGCACTGCCGGCCGCGTCGCGCATCGCATCAGCGCTCGATTATCCGACGCGGCAGATCACTATTATTGTGCCGTTTCCTCCAGGCGGGCCGACAGATTTGCTCGGGCGCATGGTGGGCGAAAGGCTTCAGAACGCTTTCGGGGAGCCGGCCGTCGTAGAGAATGTGCCTGGCGCAAATGGCAGTCTCGGCGTCGGTCGGGTGGCGCGTGCCGCACCTGATGGCTACACGCTGGTGCTCGGCCTTTGGAATACCCATGTCGCGAATGGCGCGGTGTACAGCCTGCCATACGACGTGCAGAAGGATTTTGAACCGGTCGCAATGCTGTCTAGCGCCGCATCGCTCGTCGTGGTGCGAAAGAACTTTCCGGCAGACGATCTGAAAGGCCTTGTCGCGTGGATGAAGGCCAACCCAGGCAAGGCGACGGAGGGTCACGTCGGCATTGGGAGCATCGGGCACCTCGGCGGCATTCTGCTCCAACAAATGACGAGCGTGCAGTTTCAGCAGGTGCCCTATCGTGGCTCCGCCCCAGTCATGCAGGATTTGATTGCCGGACAAATCGACTTCGGAATAGAAAGCGCGGTTACCTCGTTGCCGCAATTCCGCGCCGGCAACATCAGGGCACTTGCAGTCGCGGGCAAGAGTCGGCTGGAATCGGCAATGGAAATTCCGACCGTGGATGAGGCGGGACTGCCGGGACTTTATATGACGGCGTGGTTTGCTCTTTTTGCCCCAAAGGGCACGCCCAAGGACATCGTCGCCAAGCTGAACGCCGAAGTTCAAATCATGCTCGCCGATTCAGCGGTCCGCCAGCGTCTGGTCGAGCTCGGCCAGCAGATTCCACCGCGCGACCAGCGAACGCCCGCGGCTCTCGCCGCAATTCAAAAGGCGGAGATCGAAAAGTGGTGGCCGATCATTAAGGCCGCGAACATCAAGGCGGAGTAAAGCGCCGCATCTTTCGTAACTCGCGTTCCGCGAAAAGAACTTTTCGCAATGCACTATTTGACCGATGGCGCACTATATCCCCCCCGCTATCGCGGGGGCGGATGTCAGGCCAATCCCAGAATCTGCCGCGCGTCGTTCGGCGTCGCGACGTGGTCGCCCAGGACTTCGATGATCCTTGCCGCCTTCTCGACCAGCGCCGCATTGCTCGGCGCCATCTTGCCCTTCTCCAGATAGATGTTGTCCTCGAGCCCGACGCGCGGGTGGCCGCCGAGCAGCACGGTCTGCGCCACCATGGGAAATTGATGCAGCGAGATGCCGAAGGCGAACCACGGCGAACCCGGCGGCAACAGGTTGCGCATATAGGTCATGGCCTCGGGCGTCGCCGGCTGGCCCCAGGATATGCCGAGGCAGATCTGGAACATCCCCGGCGGCTTGACGAAGCCGTTCTCGATGAAGCGCTTGGCGAGCAACAGATGGCCGGTCTCGAACACTTCGAGCTCGGGCATCACGCCGGCATCCGTGATCGCCGCCGCCATCGCCTGCAGGTGCTTTGGCGTGTTGACGAAGACGCGGTCGCCCATGTTGAGGCTGCCCATGTCGAGACTGCAAATGTCCGGCTTGAGCTCGACCACGTGGCGCACGCGGTCTTCCGGCGATCGGAGCACGCTGTCGGGACCGGGTTTCGTCGGGTCGTTGTCGTCGTGCGAAAACCGCGCGCCCGGCCCGGTGGTGAGATTGATGAGCACGTCGGTACCGCTTGCCCTGATGCGCTCGACCACCTCGCGATAAAGCGCGTTGTCCATGCTCGGCTTGGTGGTCTGCGGATTGCGCACGTGGATGTGCACGATGGCCGCGCCGGCCTTGGCGGCCTCGATCGACGACCGGGCGATCTGTTCCGGCGTCACCGGCACCGCCGGGTTGCGGCCGGGCGTGTCGGCCGAGCCGGTCACCGCGCACGAGATGATGACTTTGCGCTGCATAGTTCCCCCCACGCCTTACATACGATTTCGCCGCGCGGCGGCGCTGTTGCCCCGCCAATGCGCGTGCAATTCTTATAGCCGGCCGGGACGATAATGTCGTGGGGGCATTCGCAAAACGGGAACGACCACGAACGGCAGGCGCGCGTTCATCCGGCGTCGCCTGATCGTCGTGGCCGTCGAGGCGATGGGGGCTTACACTCACAGACCATCGCCAGTAACAATCGAACCATAGCAGCGTTCGGTGACACTCCTATGACTCCAAAATCAGGCCAAATCCGCATCGGTATCGGTGGCTGGACATTTGAGCCGTGGCGCGGCGTGTTCTATCCGAAGGGCCTGCCGCACGCGAAAGAGCTTGGCTATGCCGCCGAGCGGCTGACCTCGATCGAGGTCAACGGCACGTTCTACCGCTCGCAGACGCCGGCCACGTTCCGCAAATGGGCGAGCGAGGTGCCGCAGAATTTCGTGTTCGCGCTCAAAGGCCCGCGCTTTGCCGTCAACCGGCGCGTGCTCAAGGAAGCGGGCGACTCGATCAAGCGCTTTCTCGATTCCGGCATCACCGAGCTTGGCGAGCATCTCGGCCCCCTGCTCTGGCAATTCGCGCCGACCAAAAAATTCGACGCCGCCGATTTTGGCGGCTTCCTCGAACTGTTGCCGGACAAACTCGATGGCCGCGCGTTACGTCACGTCATCGAGGTCCGCCACGACAGCTTTTGCACGGCCGAATTTCTGGCGCTGGTGCGCGAACACAAAATGCCGGTCGTGTTCACCGACCACGCCAAATATCCCAATATCGCCGACCTGACCGGCGACTTCGTCTATGCCCGCCTGCAACGCGGCAAAGACACGGTGCCGACCGCCTATCCGCCGAAGGACATCGCCGCCTGGGCCGGCCGCTTGCGCGCGTGGGCGCAAGGCGCGGCGCCGGACGATCTGTCCCGTGTCGAAGTGGCGAAGAAAGCGAAGGCCTCGCCGCGCGACGTCTACGCTTACGTCATCCACGAAGGCAAAGTGCGCGCGCCGGCGGCGGCCATGGCGTTGATCGAGCGGTTGGCAAAGAGCGCGTAACGACCGCACCGAGCGAGCGCCGCTCTATTTAATTTGCGATCAGGGTACAATTCCCGGATAGCACCCCCACTTAAGCACTTGCGCTGACTGGAGCCTTTGATGACCGTGACAGACCGTGATCCGATTGACGGCTTGGATCCGCGGTATTTTCAGATCGGCGAGATTGTCGAGCGGCCGCTTGCCGAGCGGCCGCGGCACGACACCATCGAGGCGATCATCGATTGGCTGGCGGGCCCGGCGCTGCATGTTCCGACGCTGTCCGGCGAGTTCGACGAATTCGCCTGGCGAATGCTGGCGGCGGGTTTTCCGCTGTTGCGGGCGACCTTCCAGCTGCGCACGCTGCACCCGCAATATCTCGGCGCAAGCTTCGTCTGGTGGCGCACCACCGGCCGGACCACGCTGAGGCTCATCACCCATGAAGTGCAGGATGTGTACGGCCACGAAGACAACCCGGTTCGCAGGGTGCTAGAGGCCGGCGAAACGGTGCGGCGCCGGATCGACGTCGCCGACGACGCGCTCGATTTCCCGATCCTGCATGACCTCAAGGCCGAGGGCGCGACCGACTATTTTGCCTTGCCGGTCAAGAGCTCGTTCGGCACCAATCACATGGTGACCTATGTCACCGACCGCACCGGCGGCTTCACCGCACGCGAAATCGCCGATCTGACGCGGGTGTCGCAACGCCTGGCGCTCCTTGTCGATTTGCGTAGCCAGCGCCGCATCGCCAGCAATATCCTCGACGCCTATCTGGGCCCCAAAACCGGCCCAAAGGTTCTCGCCGGCCAGATCCGCCGCGGCACCGGCGAGGAAATCACCGCCGTGCTGTGGTCGTCGGATCTGCGCGGTTTTACCGCGCGGTCCGATCGCCTTCCCGGAACCCAGATGATCGCGTTGCTCAACGCCCTGTTCGATGCGCAAGCAACCGCCATCGCAAGCCACGGCGGTGAAATTTTGAAATTCATCGGCGACGGTCTATTGGCAATTTTTCCGATCGAGCATGCCGACGAGGCCGGCACTGCCGCGCGCTGCGCGCTCGACGCGGCGGTGCAGGCCGTCGCGGCCGCACGTGGGCTTATGCACGATCCGTCCCTTGTCGACGAGCCGCCGCTCGAGATCGTCGTCGCCCTTCACGTCGGCACGGCGATCTACGGCAATATCGGCGCCGCCGACCGGCTCGATTTCACCGTGATTGGCCCTGCCGTCAATCTGGTCAGCCGGATCGAGGCGGTGGCCAAGGCGCTCGACCAGCCGATCGTCGTCAGTGACGATTTCGCGCGCGCCTATGGCGGGCCGCTGCAGCCGCTCGGCCGTCATGAGCTCCGCGGGCTCGCGACGCCGCACGATCTGTTCGCGCCGATTGCGTCAGCCGCCCTCACATAGGGCGGCGCCGTTCGTCATTACGCTGCGACGACCACACCGGGCGGCTGCCACGTCCCGTCACCCGCAGGCAGGATCGACGGGGGAGTTTCCTTCGGCCAGTAAAGGCGCATCACCAGATAAATCGGACCGGCAGGCGCGGGCAACCAGTTGGCTTGCTTATCCGCGCCCGGTGATTTGTTCTGAATATAGAGCGTCACCGATCCGTCCGCATTCGTCTTCATCCCCGGCAGCATCGGCGAATTGATGAGATAACGGTTGATCGGGTTCTTGATCAGGAACTGGGTTTTGCCATCGTACATTGTCACAGACCAGAAGGCGTTCACGGGCGGAAGTTGGCCGGCGGCAAAGGTCAGCGTGTAATTGTTCTTTCTGCCGTCGAGCGTTTTGCCGTCCGCGTCGGTGCGCGTAACGGTATACACCGCTTCCACAGCGCTGTTACCGTAGATACCGGCCTTCGCGCCGGCAGCGCGTAACAGCCAGTCGCCGTGGAAAAAGGCGCGGTCGCCCAGTATGGAACCCACTCGCCACCCGTTGATGTTTTTGCCGATATTAGCGACCGCCTTATCGATCTTCTCGTCGCCGTCCTTCATCCCGAGGGCAATTTCTAGTTTGTGCCTGAGCGGCAGGTCCTTGAAGCTGAATGTCTTGCCCGGTCCGACGCCGATGCTGGCTAGCTTGGCGCGAATGTCCGTCTCGTCCGGCGAAGGTGGTGCGAATTGCAGCGCAAAGTCGAGGTATTCAAAGAAGTTCTTCTTCGCAAGTTCTTTGTTGATCTTCGGGAAGGCGATGGGCGGCGCAGCGGGCGGCGCAGGCTGCTTCAAATAGCTCGAATGCGGCTGTGCCCTGTATCCAGCCTGGACTTTAATCACGTTGTCCATGTCGCCCGCGTTGAAGAGTTGGGTTCGGAAGCCTGCAAGCGAGAACTGGGTGCCCGACTGGAACACTTTCTTGATGCCCGCGGGCGTTGCGCCCTTCCAGTCCGGTCCGACGACCATGTAGTCGCCAGCGTCATTGCCAGTGGCCCGACTGCCGATGTAGCCGTAGTTATACGTGTTGCCGTCAACGAGCTGCACTACGTAGTAGCGTCCCTTTTCAACCGCCGGGACGGACAGCACCATCGGCTCCGCGCGCAAGTCCAACCACAAGAAAGAATAAGGCGTGTCGCTATTGGGAGTGACTATTGCCGTGTCTTCATAGGTGAACACGCGCGCTTGGTTTGAGATTTTATTGAACGGCGCTTTGAACTGACCCGAGTTGCGATCTACCGCATAATCGTACATGACGCCGTAGTTCATCACGATTGGCAGGCCGAAGATAAACCCTTCCTCGGCGATGGCTTTGGCTGTGCGAATGTCAGGCCAGCTGGTCGCTGCGGCTTTGGCTGGCGATAGACCGGGCATTGCAGCGGAAGCGGCAAGGGCGACGCTGCCGAGCAGTTGGCGCTTGGTGATCATTCGGAGCACTCCCTGAAGGATTTGACAAACCGAAGGGGCTTGGCGCTGACAGGGGCTTGGCGCTAAATATGACCGCGAGCACCGATATTTGGGAATCGGTGCTCGCGTTGATTCTCACTGAGCCAACAGGTTCGATGCGCCCTGAGTTTTTGTAATCGGCGGCGGATTCCACTTGCCGGTGAGCGCGTCGGACTTCGGACCGTAAAGGCGCATGGTCAGATTGAATGCCCCCTTCGGCGCGGGAAGCCAGTTGACTTCTTTGTCCGCCCCCGGGCTCTCATTCTGGAAGTAGAGGTCGAGAGAGCCGTCCGCGTTGTATTTGAATGGCATCCAACTGCTCACCGCGAAGCGATTGAGGCTGTTTGCGACCTGAAAGCCGTCACTATCGTAGAGCGTAAGCGACCAAAAAGCATTCACCGGCGGCGTGGCGCCGTTGTCGAAGTGGATCGTGTACTTGTTGGCGCCATCGAGCGGCTTGCCGGTTTCGTTGCCGAGGTTGAGCGGATAGATCGCATCTTCCGGCAGGTTCGCGCCGAGGCCGAGCTGTGCGATGATGGCGCGCTTGAGATAGTAATTGCCGTACACGCCCATCGTGTCGGTATTCAACGACCAATAGTTCGCGACGTGGGCAAGCGTCGGCACTTTCCATGCCATGAGTTGCTGCCCGGCTGCCGGCGCGGCCTCCAGCGCCTTCCGCACCACGGGATCGACTTTGCCGATGTCGAAGCTCTTGCCCGGCTCGATGCCGATCCGCTTCATCTGCGCAATAATCGGTTCATCAGTGAGGTGGGGCGGTTGCAGCTTGAGAAGCTCGGCCGCATAGGCGAAGTAATCGCCGCCTTTCATGGTATCGACCTGAACTTTTGGCGGCGTCTTCATGTCGATGCTCGGATCGATCTTCACCTCGACCGGCTTGGGCGGCTTGCCCCACTCCGACAGTGGCGTGATCTTATAACCGGCCTGGATCTTGTGAACGGCATCGTAATCCGGCGGACCGTCAGTCTTAGTGCGGCCAATGATCCAGACATAGGGCGTGGGCGCTTCGATTTGGCTAAACCCGGCCGGTACGGTTCCGCTCCAACCCCGCGGCGTGACAAGGAAGTTGCCCGCCTGCGTTCCCGTGGTGCGCCAACCCGGCGATGCAAATACGTCCGTCCACATGTCGAGCATCGGCAGCAGGTAATAACGCCCGCCCGTGTCGGGGACCGAGACGGCCATCGGCTCCTTCGTGAGGTCGAGGTATCCAACGGTGTACAGCGTGTCGAAATTAGGCCGTACAACCTGTCTCATGTCGGCGGTTGGAAACGCCGGAAAGCTGAACAGCGCATTCATAGGCGCTCCGACCCCTTTGCCGGGCTCGACATTCGTGAGCTGCTTGCGGGTCACGTCCATGGTCACAAGCGAATAGAAGTAGATGTAGGCGTCCCTGGCAATGGATTGCGCCTCCTGTTCGGTGATGGCGCTCTGTGCCTGCGCAGCGAGTGAAAGGATTGGGCAAAGAAAAAAGCCCAGCACTAGGGCAATCCCGCTTCTACTCATGTTGCTCTCCCGGTGTAGCCAACGATTTCAGTGTTGTACGGACCTCACTACAGTGAGATCGGCGTGCCGCAGTCAGACGTTCTTAATCACGAAAGCGACCGGCACCGACTGTATCGGTGCGCTTCGCTACACCGCGCGCAGCTTCAGCATCGACACGCCCAGCGCGACGTTGACCGCGATCGAGCCTTCAACCGAAAGCGGTTGCAGCGCGACGGTGCGGCCGGAGCCGCCGAACAACACGTTAGCACCGGCGCCGAAACCGAGGCCAATGTCGCCCGAGGCTCCGACATATTCGCCGGCAAGCGCGCCGGCCGGAATCCCTTGGGTGGGCGCAAATACCGCCCAGGCGAGCACGCCACCGGTGGTGACGCCGAGGTCGAGGCCGACCGTGTTGATCGCGCCCTGGTAGGCTTGCGGCGGATTTGGGCCGCCGCTCGGCACATAGTTGCATTCCATCGATTGGTGGCCGGCGATGATGAAGCCGATGCTCGGGTTGAGCCTGCAGGTCAGGACGCCGACCTGCGTCCACGCACCGGGTGCCTGGGCGTTCGCGGGTACTGCGAGTAGCGCGAGCACGAATGTCGCGAGCAGATAATAATGTTTCACGATGATCGCCCCTTCGTTGTCGCCGTTGAACAGCGTATCGTATTTGTCGAACAGATTTATGGCCAGATTGTAGACCGTCTGGCTATGCAAAAAAGGCAACTTGTCATCACGCCCGCGTGAAGCACGGGCGCGTTCGCTTTACGCCCAATCCAGGCAAAATTGGCCACTTCCTTCGTTCGCTTATCGAGTATTATCGCGGTGCTTGCGTTGCAGCTTGGAGCCTTCGGATGACGAGTCCCGCTAAAATCTTGATTCCCGCTACCGCCTTGGCGCTCGCCGCGCAATTGACCGTCGCATTTGCCGGCGGCGTGCCCCACTATAACCTCGCGCCGCTGTGCCGCGGCATTGCCCAACAGGGCGGCATGAGTCTGTTGCCGGGCCAGAGCGCGGGAAAAGATTATAAGAGCTGCATAACAAGCGAGATGGCCGTCCGGCGTCAGCTCGTGAAGCTGTGGCCGACCTTCAAAGCGTCGAACAAGACCAATTGCATCGGTGAAAACAGCGCCGGCGGCCTGTCGAGCTATACCGGGCTATTGTCGTGCCTGCAGATGGCGCAAGACGCGAGCAAGATGTTCGGCCAGTAGCGCTTGGCTCCCCCGTCAGGAGATCGGCCTTTGGCAATATTGATGCGCGTTGCGATCGTCTTGGTTGCGATCGTTTTGGCCTGTGCCGGCATGACGACGGCGCTGCGTGCGCAACAGGCGCCCTACTGCGCCCAATTCAGCGACGGCACCTCGCCGAATTGTAGTTTTGCGACATTGCAGCAATGCAATGCGTCGATCAGCGGCGTCGGCGGCGTGTGCAACCTCAATCCGGCGACGCCATACCAGGGGCCGCCATCGTCGGCGCAAAGTCCGCCGCCGTTCAATCCGATGGCCGTGCCGCCACCGCCTGGCGCCTTCGCGCCATACCGCTGGTGAGCTGAGAACGGTCCGGCCCTACATCACGCTGTTCTGCGCGCGCAGGCGCCGCGCCAGGACGCGCATGATGTTGAGCGCGAAATGCGGCGTGCGGCTGACCAGGAACAAAAACTGCTTCTCGCCGACCGGGACCAGCTTCACGTCGGTGGCCGCAATCGCGGTGGCACTGCGCGGCGCGGCATCGATCAGCGCCATCTCGCCGAAAATGTCGTGGTCGGACAAGGTGCCGAGCAGCCGATTGCCGAGGCGGATATCGACCTTGCCGCTCTGGATGACATAAAATTCCGCGGCCGCGTCGCCTTGCTTGAATATGGCCTCGCCGGCTTTGAATTCGCACACCGGGGCGCCGGCCCCCGCCAGAATGCCAAAATCGACAGACGTCTCGGCCACGTTGCACCCCCAAGGTTGCTGCAATGCCGTTTGCGATTATTGCAGTTCCATGACGGCGCGCGATTACAATTTTATGACAGCGCGGCCTGCCATTGGCGCGGCTGGGCGCTTTGCCCAGATCCTTTGCCAGGACTGTGCGTGCGATGTTGAACGGCGCGGCGAGCGGCCCAGATAATTTCAGGTCCTGAAAATGCCAACCCCTGAAAATATCAACGGCCACGAAACGACTGGGTGCGCGTACATCCGGCGTCACCCGTCGAAACCGTGGCCGTCCCATAGCGGAGCCCGTTAAGGCATCGACGCTACGCAAATACAGATAGGCGCGGTTTGTGGTTTATGCAAGACTATGTGCCGGGAAACTTTGAAAATCCCTCTAAGTGTTGCATTTTTCCGACACATCGCGGTCACCGCCAAATCTTAACGAAGCGGGACCAATCAAGGGAGCGGACAATGGCCATGTACCCCAACGATGCCGCCGGCATGGAACGCGCGGTGGCGAACGCGATCCACGAGCACTGGAAGCTGTTTCTGGTCGAAGGCATCATCCTGGTCATCCTCGGCGTGGCCGCGATCCTGGTGCCGCCGATCGCGACGCTCGCCTTCACTATCGTCATCGGCTGGCTGTTCCTGATCAGCGGTGTCGTCGGCCTGTTCACCACGTTCTATATGCGTAACGCGCCGGGTTTTTGGTGGTCGTTGTTTTCGGCCGCTATCGCCATCCTCGCCGGCGGCGTGCTGCTGGCGCAGCCGGTGACCGGCACTTTGTCGCTCACCTTCGTGCTGATCGCCTTCTTCGCGATCGAGGGTATCGTCACCATCATGTACGCCATCGATCACCGCGCCCAGCTGTCCAGCCGCTGGGGCTGGATGCTGGCGAGCGGTGTCGTCGACCTGATCCTCGCCGGCATCATCTTTGCGGGCCTGCCGGGCACGGCGGCCTGGGCGCTCGGACTCCTCGTCGGCATCAACATGGTGTTCGGCGGCGTGGCCATGATCGGCATGGCGCTGGCGGCGAAACATCCGGCTTGAACATCGTCATTGCGAGGAGCGTAGCGACGTAGCAATCCGGCTCGGCGGCGCCGCGCTGGATTGCTTCGCTGCGCTCGCAATGACGATTATTCCGCCGGCTGCTGCACCACGCCCGTTTTTTCCACGCCGTTGGCGATCAGCGCGATCAACAGCACCGCGATCAAAAAGCCGAGCGCGATGACGGCGGTGGTATCGAGCACCAGGTCGAAACCGCCGCGGCCGTAGAGGAAGGCGATCATCGACACCGCCACGCCGGAGACCATGAAGGTGAGGAAATAGCGCACCGCATAGACGCGGCCGCGCCAGGCATCGGCGGTGTAGCGGGCGATGACCAGATCGTTGAGCGTGATCTGGCCGTAGATCGCCGCCATGGTGAAAGCGAGCGCGAATAGCAACGAGGTGCCGGCCGCATAGGCCGCCCAGACCACGCCGGCGAATTGCATGACGGCGCTGCTGGCAAACAGGATGTGCAGCGGGAAACGCTCGACCAGCCGGCCGACGGTGATTTGCGCCACCGCGCCGCACAGGAACACCGCGGTCGTCAAACCGCCGACCATGACCAGCGAGATGCCGTTGCCAATGCGCTCGTCGACGATTTTCGGCAGCGAGATCGAAATCGTGTTGAAAACCAACCCGGCGCTGAGCGCGACCACGACGAAGAGGCCAACGATCATTGCCGCCGAGGTATTGGATAGCGAAACGTCGGGCGAGGTGCTGCGCGCCGCGGCGTGCCCCTTTTTCTCATCGGGAACGATCCAGAAATAGATCGCGCCGGTTAAGACGCAAACAAGCCCCGGCACCAGGAAGGCGCCGCGCCAGCCCAACGTCGCGGTCAGCGCCGCCGTGATGCCGGCGGCGAGCGCGACGCCGAGATTGCCGCAGACGCCATTGAACGCCATGGTGCGGCCGCGTTGGGTAGCGTTTTCCAGAATCATCGCGGTGCCGACCGGATGATAGATCGCCGCGAACACGCCGAGCATGAAGAGGGCGATGCCTAGGCCAAAGAGCGACGGCGCCAAGGCGGCGCCGATCAGCGACAGGCCGCAGCCGACAAAGAAGCCGACCATCATGTTGCGCCGGCTCCAGCGGTCGGCGAGCCAGCCCGCCGGTAGCGAGAACAGCCCGAAGGCGACGAAGGACGCGGTCGCGAGCGCGATCAGCGACGCGTAGGTGCGGCCGTAGATCACCGCCAGCGCGATCACCACCGTGGGATAGATGAGAATCACGAAGTGATCGAGCGCGTGCGCCCAATTCATGAAGCCGATCGCAAGCCGCCGCCGCGAAAGGGCGTCGGCGGTTTCGGAGGCAAAGCGGCCTGACGGCGAAACTTCGGCGGTCATCGAATAATTCCCGGGCGGCGACGCGCAGGTATAGCGCGCGGCCGCGCTTCGACATACCCCAATCTTGCAGGGCTGCTAGCCGGCTGTGGGCTAAGCGTCTTCCTCAAGCGGCTCGAATTTCGGCTGAAACCATATCTGCGCGATCAGGGTCGGCACCACGGCGCTGCCGATCACCGCGGTCAACAGCACGGTATATTGGCTCTGGTCGATGATGTGATTGGTCAGGCCGAACAAGGCCGAGATCGAGCCGAAGGTCAGCCCAGTCGACATCATCAACGTCGTATACATGCCCTCGCGCTTGTCGAATTTGAAATACCGCGTCAGCGGCAGGATGCCGACGAATTTGGTGAACATCTTCATCGCCAGGAAGGCGCCGATCAGCGCAAGGCCGGCGACAAGGGCGTGCCATTCGATCAGCGAACCGGCTTTGAGAAAGTAGAACGGGGTGAGGAAGGCAAAGCAAATCGCGCGGATGCGAAGCTGCAGCTCGCGCTGCCCCATGAAGAACGGCGCCAACGCCATGCCGATCAGATAGGCCGGCAGCACCGCTTCGCTCTTTCCCAAGTTTGCCAGGCCGCCCAGCGCGAACAACACGAGAAAGAGAAATTTGATCTCGGGCTCGCTGGCGCGGCCGCCGATTTTCTTGAATAGCCAGGGGACGATGAAAGGCAGCACCGCGACGGCGAGGACGGTGACGACGACGAACAGCAGCAGATAATAATTGTAATTGGCGAAGATCAAGCCGAGCGCCAGCACGGTGCCGATATCGTTGATGAAGCAGGCGGCGAGGATGATCTTGCCGAGCTCGGTGCGGTTATAGCCGGTCTCGACCATCACGGCGTAGACCACCGCGACCGAGGTGGTTGAGAGCGAAATGCCCGCGATCTGCGCCTGCGGCCACGGCCAGCCGAGCCCGTAGCGCGCCAGCAGCAAGCAGCCGAGATAAGGCGCAAAGAATCCCGTCAGCCCGATGGTCACGCACGAGCCGAAATTGCGCTTGACCACGTGCGGATCGATGTCGGTGCCGGCGAGAAACGTCAGCACCACCGCGCCGACACCAGCGATGTAATTGATCCAGGGCGTCAGCGGCAGCCCGATGGTGTTGCCGGCAATGGCGCCGACCACGATCTCGAACAACGCCGCCGATATGGTGATCCACAGCGAGCCCAGGGCGGCGGCGAGCGCCAGAGCGATCCACAGCGCCGACTGAAACCAGATATTGTCCATCTCACGTCCCTTTCCGTCGTGCCACACCGGGCACAAAAAGACCCGCGCTGCGGCGGGTCACGAAAAGCCCCACCGCAATCGCATTGCGGCAGGGGTCATCAGCTCTGGTGAGCGGTTTTGGGGAACCCCATCCCCATCAGGTCGATAGCGATTCTTATATACTGAATTCCGCGCCGACTTCAACTCGCGACGGCCTCAATCAAGCGTCCGCCGGAAGCGCGTCACGGCGACAGTCATCGCCACCGCCATCAAGCCGGCCAGCGCCAGCGTGTCGTATTGCAATTGGCCGAGCGTCGAACCCTTCAGCATGATCGAGCGCGCGATGCGGATGAAATGCGTGAGCGGCAGCCACTCGCCGATCACTTGCGCCCAGCGCGGCATGCCGAGGAACGGGAAGATGAAGCCTGAGAGCAGCATGTTGGGCAAAAAGAACATCATCGACATCTGCACGGCTTGCAGCTGGTTCTGCGCCAAGGTCGAAAACGTGTAGCCGAACGACAGGTTGGTGGCGATGAACAGCGTGGTCAGCGCCGCGAGCAGCGCCAGATTGCCCATGATCGGCACGCCGAACATCAGCACGCCGGCGCCGACGATCAGGGTCGCCTGCAGGAAGCCGACCAGCACATAGGGCGCGATCTTGCCGAGCATGATCTCGAGCGGCGTGATCGGCATGGCGAGCAGGCTCTCCATGGTGCCGCGCTCGATCTCGCGCGTCACCGACAGCGCCGTGAAGATCAGCATGGTGAGCGTCAGAATGGTGCCGAGGAGCCCCGGCACCACATTGAGCGCGGTCACGGCGGCCGGGTTGTAGCGCTGATGGGTGCGAATCTCGAACAGCGGCTGGCCAGCGTCAGGCAAGCCGTGATCGTTGGCGAGCGCGGTGTTGACGATCTCCGACAGCGCCGCGACCGCGGTGCCGGTCGCCACCGGATCGGTGGCGTCGGCAGCGACCAAAAGCGCCGGCCTGTCGCCGCGGCGTAACGCGCGCTCGAAATTCGCCGGGATTTCGATTGCGAACAGCACCTTGCCCGAAGCGAGCGCCTGATCGAGCTCGGCGTCGTTGTGCAACAGCATAGTTACTTTAAAGAATTTGGTGTTCTGCATCGCCGCCAAAATGGAGCGGCCGACGTCGCTGGATTCCTGCAGCAGCACCGCGGTCGGCAGGTTGCGCGGCGTAGTGTTGATAGCGTAGCCGAACAGCACGAGCTGCAACAGCGGAATGGTGATCATGGTCGCGAACGTGATGCGGTCGCGGCGCAGCTGCAAAAACTCCTTGAGCAGCATGGCGCCGGAGCGGCGCCAGAACCCGTCGGCGCCGATCGCCGCGGCAAGTGCGGTCAACGCGCTCATAGTTCCCCTCCCCCTTGTGGGGAGGGGTTAGGGGTGGGAGTCGGGAGGTGACGCGCGAACGCGGACGATTGTTTGCAGCCGTCCTCACCGAGAGCGACCTCCCGACCCCCCACCCTGCCCTCCCCCACAAGGGGGGAGGGAAAAGAAAACAGGAGCGCGCTCATTGGAAATTGTCCTTGGCGCTACCCATCAGGTCGATGAACACGTCTTCAAGCGACGGCGAACCGCGTTCCCAATCCAAGCCCGGCCGGCCGCGATAAGGCGCAATCGCCGCTTCGAGTGCCGCCTCGTCGCGACCGGAGACGTGCAGGCTAGTTCCAAATGGCGCAACCATCTCGACGCCGGGATGTCTTTTAAGCTCGTCGGCAAGCGCGGTGAGGTTTTGGCTATCGCTCGTATTCACGATGAACGTGGTGAGGTGCGAACGCGCGATCACGTCGTGGACCGTGCCGCGGGTCAAAACTTCGCCGAAGGCAATATACGCAATCTCGTGACAGCGTTCGGCTTCGTCCATGTAATGGGTGGAGACCAGAACGGTGAGCCCTTCAGCGGCGAGCTTGTGAATCTCCCCCCAAAAATCGCGCCGCGCTTTTGGATCGACGCCGGCGGTCGGCTCGTCGAGCAACAAAAGCTGCGGATTAGGCAAGGTGCAGGCGCCGAGCGCGAGCCGCTGCTTCCAGCCGCCAGAGAGTTTCCCCGCGACCTGCTCCTCGCGGCCTTGCAAGCCGAGCCGGTCGATCATCGCCTTCGCTGCAGCGACCGGATGTGGCAGGCCGTAGATGCGGGCGATGAATTCGAGATTCTCGCGCACCGAAAGGTCCTCGTAGAGGCTGAAGCGCTGCGTCATGTAGCCGACGCGGGTTTTGATCTTCGCCACTTCGGTGCGGATGTCGTAGCCGAGACAGGTGCCGCTGCCCTGGTCGGGCGTCAGCAGCCCGCACAGCATGCGAATGGTCGTGGTCTTGCCGGAGCCGTTGGGACCGAGAAAGCCGAAAATCGTGCCGCGTTTGACCTGCATCGAGAGGTCACGCACCACGACGCGGCCGCCGAACGATTTAGTCAGCCCGTGCACGTCGATGACGATGTCCGGCGTCGGGGGCGTCGTGCCGTGGACCGCTTGGGCGGCGGCGGCCACGCTCATCGCGACGCCTCCGGCCGCGCCGCCTGCGCGGTCGTTGTCGGCTGAACCACCGACACGTCGACCGGCTGGCCGACGCGCAACGCGCCCGGCTTGTTCGGCAGCGCCTCGACCAAAAATACGAGCTTCGATCGCTCTTCGACGCTGTAGATCACCGGCGGCGCGAACTCGGATTGCTTGGCGATAAAACTCACCCGCGCGGTAAGATCGTCGGCGCAGCCGTCGCAGCCTATTCGGATGGTGTCGCCATAGGCGACCTTTTGCAGCGCCGTCTCCGGCACGTAGAACCGCACCTTGATATTGCCGGGCGGCAACAGCGCCAGCACCGGCCGACCCGCCGGCACCATTTCGCCGGGGCGGTAGTAGACCTCTTGCACCGTGCCATCGACTGGACTGAAAACCTTGCGGCGCGTCAGCCGCGTTTGCGATGAATTCAATCGCGCCTGCGCGTCGCGCAGCACCGCGGTCGCCAAATCGAGATCCTTTTGCGTGCCGGCGCCGGTCTTGGCCAGTTGTGACGCCCGGTCGAATGTCTGTTGGGCGTTGATCAGCGAGGCCTTGACCTGGGCGATGTCGGCTTGCTGCAAATCGTCGTCGACCGTGAACAACGGCTCGCCGGTCTTGACCGTGTCACCTTCCTGCACCGACAGCGCCTGCACCCGTCCCACTTCGTCAGGCGCGACGAAGATGAGATTGGCCTCGATCCAGCCCTGATAAGTGGTGTCGGCTTTGTTGCAAGCCGCGAGTGTCAACGCGAGCAGGCAAGCCGCGGCGACGAGGGAACGCGTGTTCATGCCGCCCTCCCCGCGCCGAACAGATTGTCGAAATAGGCGCGCATCATGGCGCGCACGTCGAGCGGCTCGAAGCGCTCGAACAATCCGCTCCAGACGATGGCGATGATGCCCGGCGCACCGAGCAACATCGGAAAGCGCACCAGCGCGTCGCCGGCAAGCTCGCCGCGCTCGTGGGCGTTGCGCAACATGCCGCGCAGCGCCTTGAGCAGGCGCGACAGCACCTCGCGATAGTAGAACTCGGCCAGCGCCGGAAAACGCGGCCCCTCGCTGATCATGAGCCGGATCACCAGCTTGCGCCGGGTGCCGTAGACCTCACGGACGAAAATCTCGACCGCCTGCTCGACGATTGCGCGCAGCGGCAGGTTGGTGGCCAGCGCCAGCTCGAGCGAGCCGACCACCGGAACCATTTTGGCGCGGATCAGCTCCTGGAACAGACTCTCCTTGTCGGTGAAGTACAGATAAATCGTGCCCTTGGCGATGCCGGCGCGCTTGGCGACATCCTCTAACCGCGCGGACGCAAATCCCTTCGCCGAGAACTCGTCGAGCGCCGCTTCGAGGATGGCGTCACGCCGCGCGGCGGTCTTGGCGGCGCGCGCATCCTGGCGCGACGCCGCAATGGCGCCGCTGTGGCCGGCGTTGTCGACGCCGGCTTGACCCGGCCCGATTTTGTCCGGGCGAGCCAAAGCCGCTTTGACCGATCGTTTTGCTGCTTTTGCCATATAACGAAATATGACTGACCAGTCAGTCATAGTCAAGACGGCCGCCGGCTCCCCCTGTGCGGCAGTGACTTCCCGCTTCGGCGCGGCATTCGCAGCCGGCTGCAAAACTCTGCTACGCTGGCAACGAGCGAAGAGAAAAGCCGGTCAATTCAATGGCGGACGTCACGGACGAGGTGCCGATCAGTCACACGCAAACCGTGATGGAAGGCGCCAGCCATTGCGACTTCCGCTTCACCAAGAAAACTTAAACGTCATTAAAGGGAAGATTATGCACAGCACACGGCGCCGGTTCATCGCAGCATCGCTTTTGGCACTGCCAGCTATCGCTTTCACCGGCTCGGCGCGGGCGCAAGATTATCCGACACGCCCGGTGCGCTTCATTTCGGATTTAGCGCCCGGCAGCGCCATCGACGTCACCATGCGGGTCATCGTCGACGGCATCAGCCGGGTCTGGGGCGGCAATGCGGTGTTGATCAATCAGCCGGGCGCCGGCGGCGCCATCGGCGTGCGCGCGGTGTCGCAGGCGGCGCCCGACGGTTACACCTTCGGCATGTTCGCGTTGTCGGATTTCGTCACCCTGCCCGGCACCGCGGACAACTTGCCGGTTCAGGTGCCGCACGATTTCACCCCCGTAGGCAGTCTCGGCGGCGCGCCGATGTTCATCACCGCGGCGCCGTGGCTCGACGTGAAGACGCTGCCGGACCTGATCGCGCTGGCGAAGCAGCGGCCGGGCGAGCTTGCCTATGGCACCAACGGGCCGGGCCGGCTCACCCATCTCACCGGCGAATTGTTGCAAAGCCGCGCCGGGATAAAACTCCTGATGGTGCCCTATTCGGGCGGTACGCCGCAGGTGCTCAACGACATGATGGGCAAGCGCGTTGCGCTCGCCTTCGATTCCTATTCGGGCATCGCCGGCGCGGTGGAAGCAAAAAACGCCATCCCGCTCGCCGTCGCTTCGCCCAAGCGCATGACGATGTTTCCCGACCTGGCGACGGTCGCCGAGACGCTGCCCGGATTTCAGTCCGAGGGTTGGCAGATGCTGGTGGCGCCGGTGGGCACGCCTGACGCCATCGTCAAAAAGGTCAATGCCGCTCTGATCAAAGCACTCGCTTTGGATGACGTGAAGAAACGGCTGACCGCTCTGGGCCGCGAAGACTTACCGCTGTCGCCTGAGGAGACCTTGGCGTTCATCCAGCGCGAGCAAGCAACGTGGGCGCCTATTTTGGCGCAGATCGGCCCGGTGAAGTGAGAAAGGCTAGACCATCATCCAATTCAATTGAATTGGATGATGGTCTAGAATGTTTGTTTGAGCATGATCTTATCCGAAAACCGGTGTCCACTTTTCGGGATCATGCTCTAGCCCTTCTCGTCGCAGGCCCAGGCGCGCACCACGCATTCGCGGCCGCCGAATTCGGAGCAGCGGCGCATCGAGGTGTTTTCCGCTCGCCCGAGATGGGACTCGATGGCCCAACCAAAGCTGCCGCACGGGTTCTCGGCGTCGACTGCGATCGCCGCGCAGCCCTTGCGCATGTCGCCGACCACCTTGCAGGCGCCGCCGGTGCATTTCTTGATCGCAGCAGCCCGGGCCTCGGTGACGTTGCGGAAATCGAAGCCGTAGCCGTAGGCGCCGCAGACGCCGACGGCGAAGGCGCCGGCCGCCTCGGCGGCGCCCATCAAGGCGATCGAGAAGCAGACAGCGGCAATGGTGAGCGCGGAATTGCGCCGGAAACGATAAGCAACAGGCATGGCAGCCCCTCCCCCTGAGGAACCCTCAGACGCTAGCCGGGAAGGGTTTCCAGACCGTTATCATCGGTCTCCGCCATGGTGGGAGAAGGACAACTACGCTGCGCCAGCAGGATGCTTTGTACCGAGCCCCGCCGCCGGCTGACTGGGTGTCGGCCGCCTCATTCGATCACCGCGTCGGCACGGCCCAGCAGTGTGATTGGAAAAGTCAGGCCAAGTGCTTTGGCCGTCTTGGTGTTGATGACGTACTCGACCTTGGTCGACTGTTCCACGGGCAGGTCGGCCGGCTTCGCACCATTGAGAATTTTGCCGACATAGACGCCGACCAGGCGATAGGCGTCGAACAGGCTCGGTCCGTAGCACATCAAGCCGCCGGCCTCTGCATATTCCCGCCATCCATAGATCGTCGGCAGCGCGTGTCCGGCCGCGCCGGCGACGATTTGCTCGCGCCGGCTCAGTAGGAACAGGTCGGCGCTCACCAGAAGCGCATCGGCTCGCAGCCCGGCAAGCGCTCCGAAAGCGGTATCGATTTCGCTGGCGGCGCTGGCGCGCAGCACATGCAACTGCAATCCAAGAGAGCGGGCGCTATCCTGCGATACCTGCGTTTCGGTCTCGGTATAGCGATTGGCCGGGTTGACCAATAGCGCCAGCGAGGCCGCCTTGGGCACCAATTCGCGCAACAGCTCGACACGCTTTGCGACCAGCTCGGCCTGAAGAGCCGCGACGCCGGTCATATTTCCGCCGGGCCGGTTGAGACTCGTCACGAGCCCGTATTGAACCGGGTCAATGCCGAGATAGAAGACAATCGGAATTGTCGACGTCGCCGCCTTTGCAACAAGCGCGGTGGGCGTGCCGCCAATCGCGGCGATCGCGGCCACCGAGCGGCCAGCCAGGTCTGCCGCCATCGCCGGCAGCCGGTCCATTTGAAACTCCGCCCATCGATATTCGATAGCGACGTTCTTGCCCTCGATATGGCCGGTTTCGCTCAGTCCCTTGCGGAACGCGACCAGGAAAGTGCCGGCGTCGGACCCCGCCGACCCGGTGCTCAGATACCCGACGACAGGCATTGCGACGGACTGGGCGCGCGCGGCGATCGGCCACGCGACTGCTCCGGCACCCACCCACGATATGAAATCGCGTCGTTTCATTTCGCCGCCCCCGGCCAAAGATTACGAGTTGATAACGACGAATATATCAGATCAGTAAAGCGGCGTAAGCGAAGCAGAGCGTCCCGGTGGAGGGTGAAACGCCTCTCGTCTTTGCATTGCGGGCGGATTTCTTGTGGTCGCGGCGCCCCTGTCCCCGCAATTGCCCTGCGATGCTCAGGCGTCGTATTCGGCGGAGACGTCCTTGTTGGTGTAGTCCGGCATGTACATCGTCGAGATCACGCTGATCACCGCGCACACCGCGAGATAGACGGCGATGGCATAGCCGTGTGGTAGGCGGCGAACAGCGCGGTCGCGATCAACGGCGCCGGACCGCCGGCGATCACCGAGGCGAACTGATAGCCGAGCGACGAGCCGCTATAGCGCAGCCGCGGCGTGAAGCTTTCCGCGATCAGCGCCGCCTGCGGGCCGTACATCATGTCGTGCGGGATGAGCGACAGCACGATGGCGATAAATACCGCCGACGGCATGGCGGTCCCGAGCAGGCCGAAATAGGGGAACGCGAACAGCCCGCAGAGCACCGCGCCGATGATGTACATCTTTCTCCGGCCGATGCGGTCGGAGAGGTGCCCGAACAGCGGGATCGAGAAGAACGACACGAACGAGGCGACCAACACCGCGGTGAGGATGAAGTCCCGCGACATGTGCAGGGTGCCGACCCCATAGGCGAAGACGAAGGCGGTGAAGATGTAGAACGGCGATTGCTGGCCCATGCGCAGCAGCGCCGAGAGGCAGACCTCCTTGGGCTGCTTCTTGAGCACCTCGATGATCGGTGCGCGCTCGATCTTGTTCTCGGCGATGAGTTTTTGGAACACCGGCGTCTCGAGGATGCCGAGCCGGATCCACATGCCGATGCCGACCAGCACGATGCTGAGCGCGAACGGCACGCGCCAGCCCCAGGTCAGGAATTCGTCGCCCGACCAGGCGGCGGCGGCGAGCATGACGATGGTCGATAGGAACAAGCCCGCGGGCACACCGAATTGCGGCCACGAGGCGAGGAAGCCGCGGTTGTTCTGGCCGGTGCGCGACCATTCCATCGACAACAGCACCGAACCGCCCCATTCGCCGCCGACGCCGATGCCCTGAATGGCGCGCAGCAGGGTCAGGATGATGCCGCCCCAGACGCCGACCGAGGCGTAAGTGGGCACGAACGCGATCAGGAAGGTCGCGAGACCCATCAGCACCAGCGTAGCGATCAGCGTCGCCTTGCGGCCGATGCGGTCGCCGTAATGGCCGAAGATCGCCGCCCCCACCGGCCGTGCCGCGAAGCCGACGAAGTAGGTGCTGAAAGCGAGCAGCGTAGCGGTGGTCGGATCCGAGTTCGGGAAATAAAGCTTGCCGAACACCAATCCGGCGGCGGTTCCGTAGAGGAAGAAGTCGTACCATTCGATGGTAGTGCCGACCGTGGCGGCGATCACCGCCTTGCGCAATTCCCGGCTATGGTCGGCATCGGAAAGCGAGCCGTAGTCGGCTATCGAAGCCATGTGCATGTCCCCCCATGATGACGTCCGCGTCCCGTTCTGGCGGGCTCTTACTGCCGGCAGAGAATAGATCGTCGCCCCGCCGGCGCAAGCCTTTTGGCGGGTGACTTAATTCGACATCCCCGACGACCAGGCTCTCGGGCGGATTTTTCTATGTCTTTTCAAGCTCCGCCCGTACCGCTTCGAGCGCTTCGGGTGTGTCGACGTCGGTGAGTGCGGCGGTGCCGGTGAGCGGCACTTCGGCCACGGCCTCGGTGTAGCGGCCGATTAGGTAGCGCGCGCCGACATCGCCTTCGACCGTCATCAGGTCGGGGAAGAAGCGGCGCGACCACACCACCGGATTGCCGCGCTTGCCGTCGATGGTCGGCAGCACGACAAGCGCACCGTGGTCGGGATCGAAGGCGCCGATCAGGCGGTCGATCAGGGTGGCGTCGACTTGCGGCATGTCGCCGAGACAGACGATGGCGCCGTCGGCCTGCGCCGGCAGCGCGGCGATGCCGGCTTTGAGCGAGGTGCCGAGCCCATCGGCGAAATGCGGATTGTGCGCGAATTTGACCGGCAGGCCGGCGAGCGCTGCTTCGACCTTATCGCGCTGGTGCCCGGTCACGACGACCACCGGCCGCGCCCGCGACGCGAGCACCGCGTCGGCCACGATGCGGACCAGCGGCTTGCCGCCGATCTCCGCCAACAATTTGTTCGGCCCGCCCATGCGGCTCGAACGGCCGGCGGCCAGAACCACGCCAGCGATGGCGCGGCCTTTTTCCGGCTCCGGCTCGGTGCGCGGCTGCGGCCGCGTCACGATTTCCATCAGCAAGCCGCCGACGCCAAGCCCGGTGATGTCCTCGCGCGGCACCGGCAAGCCGGCGAGGAGCCGCATCAGCACCCAATCGAAGCCGTTCTCCTTGGGGCTGCGCGCGCAGCCCGGCGCGCCGAGCACCGGACGGCCGTTGGCGTCGCCGATCATCAGCAAATTGCCGGGATCGACCGGCATGCCGAAATGCTCGACATGGCCGCCGATCGCTTCCAGCGCCGACGGAATCACGTCGCGCCGGTCGGCGATTGCCGAGGCGCCGAACACAATGGCCAATTCCGCGCCGGCTTTGAGCACTTCGTCGAGCGCACGCGCCAGCGCCGCGCGCTCGTGTGGCACGCGACGCTCGGCGACGATGGTTGCGCCGGCCGGCGCCAGGCGCTCGGCGGTGATCTTCAAAGTTTTCTCGATCACCTTCGGCGCCAGCCCCGGCAGCAGCGTCGACACCACGCCGACTTTGCGGATGCGATAGGGCGCGACGCGCAACAGCGGTTGCTTGACGCCAGCCAGCGCCGCATCGCGCGCGGTTTTGGCGACCGCGAACGGAATGATTTTTACGGTGGCGATCATCTCGCCGGCGACCACCGGCTTAAAGGCCGTCAGCGTCGCGAACGTGATCGCCTCGTCGACCCTGTTGAGGCGATCGACAGCGTCCTTGTCGACCACCAGCACGCCCGGGACCTGCGCAAACAGATTGGCGCGGCCGGTGAAGGCGCGGTCGATATGCACGCCGGGGCCGGCGACTTTCTTGGCGATGTCGGCGGCGGCGACGTCTTCGGCGACGTCGCCCGGTTCGAGCTGCGCCACTACGACGTCCTTGATGCCGGCGGCTTCCAGCGCAGCGATCTCCGTAGGGCCGATCAGCGTACCCTTCTTGAGCACCAAGTCGCCTTGCCGGATGGTGTGCACGGCGGTCGCGCCGCGCGCATTCTTCGGCGCCACCGCCCCGAATTTCATGACGCGGCCTTTATCGCCGGCTCGGCGTCGGCTTCCTCGCGCAGTTTTTCCGTGATCTGCGCCATGATGGCGACCGCGATTTCCGCCGGCGACACCGCGCCGATGTCGAGCCCGACCGGCGCCGCGATACGGGCAATATCGGCGTCGGAAAAACCCTGCTGCTTGAGCCGCTCGACCCTGCGCGCGTGCGTCTTTCGCGAACCAAGCGCGCCTATGTAAAAACAATCGCGCTTGAGCGCATGCGTCAGTGCCGGATCGTCGATCTTCGGATCGTGGGTGAGCGCAACGAACGCCGTGTAGCGGTCGACATTGAGCGGCGGCAGCGCCTCCTCCGGCCACTCGGCGACCACCTTGACGTCGGGAAAGCGTTCGGCCGAAGCGAACGCCGTGCGCGGATCGACGATGGTGACATCGTAGCCGAGCAGTTTTCCGATCGGCGCCAGCGCCTGGCTGATATGCACGGCGCCGGTGATCACCAATTGCGGCGCCGGCACGTAGACGGTGAGGAAGACGCGGCCTTCCGCGGTGTCTTCCATGCCGCTCTTGCCAGTGCGCAAATGGTCGGCGAGCGCGGCGCGCAGCGGATCTTTGCCGACGTCGGCGGCTTTAACGAGGCGCTGTTTGCCGCTTGTCACGTCGGTGACGACGATGGCAGCGCGGCGCGCTTGCCGGTCGGCGTTCAAAGCGCTGAGGATGTCGAGTTTCATGGCGGGCTAACTCTACTCCACCTTCTCGACAAACACCCGGATCGTGCCACCGCAGGACAGGCCGACTTTCCAGGCGGTCTCGTCGGCAACGCCGAATTCGAGCATCTTTGGCTTGCCGCTCTCGATCACGTCGAGCGCCTCGGTGACCACCGCGCCTTCGACGCAGCCGCCCGACACCGAGCCCAAGAAGTTACCTTCCTCGTCAATGACCAAGTTCGAGCCGACTGGCCGCGGCGCCGAACCCCAGGTCTCGACCACGGTGGCCAGCGCCACCGCCCTGCCCTTTTTGCGCCAGTCCTCGGCGGCTTTGAGAATGTCGTTGTCGGTCGACAGCATATCCGTCTCCATTTCTCTCGTTATATTCTTACGAATATAGCGCGTCACGCAACCTTTTGCATCCACGCTTTGGGGTCGCCGGCGCGGTCGCCACCGCGGCGAAGCGCTGCCATCAGGCCGGTCATGGACTCCAGGTTATGGATCGGCCGGAATTCGTCGACATGAGGCAGCATGGTCTTGATGCCGCGGGCGCGGGCCTCGAAGCCTTCGAAGCGCAACAGCGGGTTGAGCCAGACCAGGCGGCGGCAGGAGCGGTGCAGCCGGTCGATCTCGAAGGCAAGCGAATCGTCGGCGTCGCGTTCTAGCCCATCGGTGATGAGGAGCACGATCGCGCCCTGGGTGAGCACGCGGCGCGCCCACAGCTTGTTGAAGATGTGCAGCGAGGACGCAATGCGCGTGCCGCCGGACCAATCCGGCACGCTCGCCGAACAGGCCGATAGCGCCTCGTCGGGATCGCGCTCGCGCAGCGCGCGGGTGACATTGGTCAACCGCGTGCCGAACAGAAACGTACTGACGCGTTTCCGTGCATCGGTGAGGTCGTGCAGAAAATGCAAAAAGATGCGGCTGTACTGGCTCATCGAGCCGGAGATGTCGAGCAGCGCCACAATCGGCGGCGGTTTGGTCTTTGGCCCGATGAAGCGCAGGTCGATGAAATCGCCGCCACCTTTCATGCTGGCGCGCAAGGTGCGGCGGATGTCGATCAGATGGCCGCGCGGATGCGGCGCAAGCCGCCGCGTGCGTATTTCGGCGAGCGGCAGCACGAGACGCTTCATCGCCTCTTTCGCCGCGGCGATCTCGGCGCTGGTCATCTGCGCGAAATCTTTCTTCTGCAGAATTTCGCGGTCGGACACGGTCATGCGGGTGTCGAGCTCGATCTCACGCTCTTTCTTGAGCTTGTCGTCGAGCCCGGAGAACAGCGCCTCGTGCACGCGCGTGGCGCCGGCCTGCGGCGGCTGCGGCGGCCCCGACGGCGCCTGCGGCAGCATCATCGCCAACAGTTGATCGATATAGCCGCGGCGGCGGAAAAAGATGCGAAACGCCTGGTCGAACAGCACCGAATGCTCGTGGCGCTTCACAAACACCGCGTGCAGCGTCCAATAAAAATCATCGCGGGTGCCGACGCCGGCGGCCTGCACAGCTTCCAGCGCATCGAGCACGGAGCCGGGGCCGACCGGAATGCCTGCGGCGCGCAGCGCACGCGCAAAGTAGACGATGTTCTGAGCGAGGCGGCCAGACTCCTCCCTCTCCCCAGCGGGGAGAGGGATGGGGTGAGGGGGTTCGGGCCTATCGGTCATGGCACCTTAGCTCTTACAGAGATTCTGCCGAGAGGCCCGAGCCCCTCACCTGGCGCGCTGCGCGCGCCTATCCTCTCCCTAAGGGAGAGGCAAACTATTCGGCCGCCCTTAAATCCGACTTCACCTCGTCGAGCATTTCCTTGACCTTCGAGCCTTCGAGCTTGGCGATATCGTCCTGGTATTTCAGCAGCACGCCGAGCGTGTCGGAGACCGTCGCTGGATCGAGCGCGACCACGTCGAGCTCGGACAACGCCGCGGCCCAATCCAGCGTCTCGGCGACGCCGGGCGATTTGAACAAATCCTGCTTGCGCAGCGCCTGGACGAAGGCGACCACCTGCTCGGAGAGTTTTTTGCTCACTCCCGGCACCTTGGTGCGCACGATGGCAAGCTCGCGCTCGGCGCTCGGATAGCCGACCCAGTGATAGAGGCAGCGGCGCTTGAGCGCGTCGTGCACTTCGCGGGTGCGGTTCGAGGTGATGACCACGATCGGCGGATGCGCGGCCTTCACCGTGCCCATTTCCGGAATGGTAATCTGGAAGTCGCCGAGCACTTCGAGGAGGAACGCCTCGAACGCCTCGTCGGTGCGGTCGATCTCATCGATCAGGAGCACCGGCGCACCGGCGGTGTCGGGTTCGAGCGCCTGCAGCAGCGGGCGTTTGATCAAAAAGCGCTCGGAGAACACGTCGTGTTCGAGCGATTTGCGGTCGTGGGCGCCTTCGGCTTCGGCGACGCGGATGGCGATCATCTGCGCCGCGTAATTCCACTCGTAGACCGCCGCCGCAACGTCGAGGCCCTCGTAGCATTGCAGCCGGATCAGCCGGCGGCCGAGCGTGTGCGACAGCACCTTGGCGATCTCGGTCTTGCCGACGCCGGCTTCGCCTTCGAGAAAGATCGGCCGGCCCATCTTGAGCGCGAGATAAAGCACGGTGCCGAGCGAGCGATCGGCGAGATAGTCGGCCCCGGCGAGGAGATCGACCGTGGCGTCGATCGAGGCCGGCAGGTTTTTTGCGGTCATAAGGGACTTTATCCTGACAGGCGCGTGTCTTACATCTGGAGATCGAAGCCGTCGATAGCCAGGACACGCCCGCATTTTGGGCCCGGGGATTGCCCATGAACAAGCCCGAAACGTTCGAAAATGCGGCCCTGCGCTTTCCCACCATCGATGACGGGGTCAAAATCGGCCACGTCCACCTCAAGGTCGCCGATCTGCAGCGGGCCCTCGATTTCTATTGCGGCGTGCTGGGATTCACGCTGACCACCAGCCGGCCCGGCGCCGCCTTCATCTCGGCCGGCGGCTACCACCACCATATCGGGCTCAACACCTGGGAGAGCCGCGGCGGCTCGCCGCCGGCGCCGGGCACCACCGGCCTCTACCACACCGCGATCCTCTACCCGACCCGCCGGCTCTTGGCCGACGCGCTGCGCCGGCTGGTCGTCGCAAAGATCCCACTCGAAGGCGCGTCCGACCACGGCGTCAGCGAGGCGCTCTACCTGCGCGACCCCGACGACAACGGCGTCGAGCTTTATTGGGACCGGCCCAAGGAGATGTGGCCGAAGCGCGAGGATGGCGGCTTGCGGATGTTCACCAATCCGCTCGATTTGCGCGATCTGTTGGCAGAGTTGGATAAGGCGCAAGGCTGACGATTTTCCGCAGGCGGTCTTCAGAAAGCAAACGGCACGCGACGTGAGACGCGTGCCGTTAATATTTCGCCGTGCAGCAATCAGATTACTTCCCAATCGCCTCAGCCACCGCACGCCGCGCCAGGACGCCGACCAGGTGCGCGCGGTACTCGGCGCTGCCGTGGATGTCGGAGTTCATGCCGTCGGCCGGGATGGTCAGGCCTTCGAGCGATTTCGGCGAAAAACGCTTCTTCAGCGCTTCCTCGAACGACGGCACGCGGAACACGCCGTTGGAGCCGGCGCCGGTCACGGCGACGCGGATCTCGCTGCCGCGCTTGCTCACGAACACGCCGACCAGCGCGAAGCGCGACGCCTGATTGCGGAATTTCTGGTAGGCCGCCTTCTTCGGCACCGGGAAGCTCACCTTGGTGATGATCTCGCTCGGCTCCAGCACGGTCGAGAACATGCCGCTGAAGAACTCGTCGGCCTTGATGCGGCGCTTGTTGGTGATGATGGTGGCGCCGAGCCCGAGACAAGCCGCCGGATAATCGGCGTTCGGATCGTTGTTGGCGATCGAGCCGCCGATGGTGCCGCGGTGGCGCACCGCCGGATCGCCGATCAGGCCGGCGAGCTTGGCCAGCACCGGGATGGTCTGTTGCACCACAGGCGAGTCATTGACCTCGTGGTGCTTGGTCATGGCGCCGATGGTGAGCGAGCGGCCGCTCTGCTCGATGCCGGAGAGGCCCTCGATCAGCCCCATCTCGACGATCTGCGACGGTTTCGCCAACCTCAGCTTCATGGTCGGCAGCAGCGTGTGACCGCCGGCAAGAAGTTTGGCGTCCTCGTCCTTGGCCAAAATATTGGCCGCCTGCCGCACCGTCGTCGGGCGTGAAAAGGTGAAAGCGTACATCGAAGTCCTCCGTTTATCTCATGAATCTCATGCCGCGTGCGGCAGCTTGTGGGTTCTCTGCAGCACCGCCCAGACCGAAGCAGGCGTTGCCGGCATGTCGATGATTTCGGTGCCCAAGGCATTGGTGATGGCGTTCATCACCGCCGCCGGTGCGGCGATGGCGCCGGCCTCGCCGCAGCCTTTGATGCCGAGCGGATTCGACGGGCATCGGGTGAAGGTGGTGTCGACCTTGAACGAGGGAAAATTCTCGGCGCGCGGCATGGTGTAATCCATGTACGAGCCGGTCACCAGTTGTCCCTTGTCGTCATAGACGGTGTGCTCGAGCAGCGCTTGGCCAACGCCTTGGGCGACGCCGCCGTGAACCTGGCCCTCGACGATCATTGGATTGATCACCGTGCCGAAATCGTCGACCGCGGTCCAGGCGGCGATCTCGGTGTTGCCGGTCTCGGGATCGATCTCCAGTTCGCAGATGTGACAGCCGGCCGGGAAGGTGAAGTTGGTCGGATCGTAGAACGCGCCCTCCTTGAGGCCCGGCTCGATTTCGCTCGTTGGGAATTTGTGCGCCACGTAAGCGCCGAGCGAGACTTCGCCCCAGGCCGCCGACTTGTCGGTGCCGGCGACGGTGAACTTGCCGTCCTTGAACTCGATGTCGGCGTCGGCGGCTTCGAGCAGATGCGCAGCGATCTTTTTCGCCTTGGCCTCGACCTTGTCGAGCGCCTTGACGATCGCCGACATGCCGACAGCGCCGGAGCGCGAGCCGTAGGTGCCCATGCCGAACTGCACCTTGTCGGTGTCGCCGTGCACCACCGACACATTGTCGATCGGAATGCCGAGCCGCTCCGACACCAGTTGCGCGAACGTCGTCTCGTGGCCCTGGCCGTGAGCGTGGCAGCCGGTGAGGACTTCCACAGAGCCGGTCGGATTGACCCGCACCTCGGCGGATTCCCACAAGCCGACGCCGGCGCCGAGCTGGCCGACCAGCGAGGACGGCGCCACGCCGCAGGCCTCGATATAGGTCGCAAAGCCGATGCCGCGCAGCTTGCCGTGGCGCTCGGATTCGCGCTTGCGCTTGCCGAACCCCTTGTAGTCGTGGATTTGCAGCGCCTTTTGCAGCGAAGCGTCGTAGTCGCCGGCGTCGTAAAGCGAAGCAACGGATGTTTGATAAGGGAATGCGCGAATGAAGTTTTTCTTGCGCAGGTCGGTGGGATCCATGCCGAGCTCGCGCGCGCCGACTTCGACCAGCCGCTCCACCACATAAGTCGCTTCCGGACGGCCGGCGCCGCGGTAGGCGTCGACCGGCACGGTGTTGGTGTAGACCGCGTCGACCTCGCAATAGATGTGCGGGATCGCATACTGGCCCGACAGCAAGGTGGCATAGAGGAAGGTCGGCACCGCCGACGAGAAGGTCGACATGTAAGCGCCGAGATTGGCGGTGGTGTGCACCTTCAGGCCGGTGATCTTGCCGTCGCCGTCGAACGCCATTTGCGCCTTGGTGACGTGGTCGCGGCCGTGGGCGTCGGTGATGAAACTTTCCGAACGCTCGCAGGTCCATTTCACCGGCCGGTCGAGTTTTCTCGCGGCCCACAGGCAGACAACTTCTTCCGGGTAGATGAAGATCTTCGAGCCAAAGCCGCCGCCGACGTCGGGCGCGATGACGCGCAATTTGTGCTCGGGCGCCATGCCGACGAAGGCGGCGATGACGAGGCGGGCGACGTGCGGGTTCTGCGTCGCGTTCCATAAGGTCAGATGGCCGCTTGCGGAATCGTATTCCGCCAAAGCCGCCCGCGGCTCCATGGCGTTCGGCACCAGCCGGTTGTTGATGAATTCGAGCTTTGTGACGTGCTTGGCATTCTTGAAGGCCGCGTCGGTCGCGGCCGGGTCGCCGATGTGCCAGTTGTAGATCGTATTGTTCGGCGCGCTTTCATGAATGAGCGGCGCGCCTTTTTGCGCAGCTTTGGTCGAATCGACCACGGCGGGCAGCGGCTCGTAATCGACCACGACTTTCTCGGCGGCATCTTTCGCTTGCGCCAAAGTATCGGCGATCACGACCGCGACCGCGTCGCCGACATGATTGGCCTTGCCGGCGGCAAGCGCCGCGTGCGGCGCCATCTTCATCGGCGAGCCGTCTTTCGACAGCACCGTCCAGCCGCAAATCAGATTGCCGAGCTTGTCCTGCGCAAACTGTTCACCGGTGAACACGCCGGCAACGCCCGGCATTTTCGCCGCCGCCGCGGTGTCGATGCTTTTGATCTTGGCATGCGCGTGCGGCGAGCGAATGAAATAAATCGCCGCCTGCCCCGGCCGGTTGATGTCGTCGGTGTAGTGGCCTTTGCCAGTGATGAAACGCTGGTCTTCCTTGCGGCGCACTGAAGCGCCGATCCCGGTTGCGCTCATGGCATTGCCCTCCGGCAATTCGCTCTCCGGGACAGCCCGTCGCTGTCCCGACGGCCCTTCCCTGATTATTCGGCGGCTTGCGACGCGCCCGTGCCGCCGCGCATGGCCTTGGCGCCCGCGGCGATCGCTTTGACGATGTTGTGGTAGCCGGTGCAGCGGCAGATGTTGCCCTCGAGTTCTTCGCGGATGGTGTGATCGTCGAGATCGTTGCCCTTGCGGCGCACGATATCGACCGCGGTCATGATCATGCCAGGCGTGCAATAGCCGCATTGCAGGCCATGGTTCTCGCGGAACGCCTCCTGCATCGGATGCAGCTGCGTCTCCGACGGGGCCAGCGCCTCGATGGTCAGCACAGTGGCGCCTTCGAGCTGCAGCGCCAGCACGGTGCAAGATTTCGTCGCCTTTCCGTTGACGTGCACGACGCAGGCGCCGCATTGCGAGGTGTCGCAGCCGACATGGGTGCCGGTGAGCCGCAAGTTTTCGCGCAGCAGCTGCACCAGCAGCGTGCGGGTGTCGACGTCGGCGGTGACGGCCTTACCGTTCACCGTCAGGGAAACGGCTGCCATGGGCTCCTCCTCAGGAATACCGGTCAAACGTTTCGAATTGCCGGGCGTTTCATATCGCCGGCGGGTTCGAAGGGCGAAATCTCGACGATTTTGCCCGTTTTCTCTCCCTAGAACAAGAATTACTCTGAACCGGAGGCCGGCTGCCGGTCAAGTCGGTTCCGTGGACGAAACGCCTCATAGGCGCCGCCCGCGGCCGTGTGGTGGGCGGCGGCAGCGTCAGGCGTTCTTCACCGCATTGACGAAATTGCCGAAGAAATCATCGGCGACTTTTTTCGCAGCCCCGTTGATCAGGCGCTGGCCCAGTTGCGCGAGCTTGCCGCCGATCTGCGCCTCGACGTCGTAGGTCAACAACGTGCCGCCGTCCTTGGGCGTGAGCTTCACCGTGGCGCCGCCCTTGGCGAAGCCAGCGACGCCGCCCTCGCCCTGGCCGGAAATCTTGTAGCCGTTCGGCGGATCGATATCGGACAAGGTGACGGCGCCTTTGAACGTCGCCTTCACCGGCCCGATCTTGATGGTGGCGACAGCCTTGAAGCCGGTGTCGGAGGTTTTCTCCAGCGACTCGCAACCGGGGATGCAGGCTTTGAGCACTTCCGGATCGTTGAGCTTCTCCCACACCGTCTGCTGCGGCGCCGGAAGCTGATACTCGCCGTTCATCGTCATCGCCATGTCACGTTACTCCTTGCGTCCGCGCCGCTGACACGTCACGCGACCGCCGCCGGGTATTGGCGCGGCCTGCGCAGGGGGTGCTACAAGCGTGCGAACACCAGGGAGGAGATAGCAATGCCCGACATCAAAGTCGATGACGGCTGCGCCATCCATGTCGAGGTCGAAGGGCCGGAGCGGGCGCCGGTGCTGATGCTGTCGAACTCGCTCGGCACCGACCTGCATATGTGGGACGAGCAGGTGGCGCCGCTCACCCAGCATTTCCGCTTGGTCCGCTACGACCGCCGCGGCCACGGCAAGTCGGACGTGCCCAAAGGCCCCTACTCCATGGCGCGGCTCGGCCGCGACGTGGTTGGCGTGCTCGACGGGCTCGGCATTGCCAAGATCAATTGGTGCGGGCTGTCGATGGGCGGCATGGTCGGCATGTGGCTCGGCGCCAATGCGGGCAATCGCATCGACAAGCTCATCCTCTCCAACACGTCGAGCTTTTTCCCCGACAAGACCATGTGGGATGGTCGCATCAAACTCGTGCGCGAAAAAGGGCTCGAAGGCATCGTCGACGCCAATATGGAGCGCTGGTTCACCAAAGGATTCCGCGACCGCGCGCCGGACGCCATGGCGCGGATGAAAAAGATGTTCGTCGCCACCAAGCTCGACGGTTACGTCGGCTGCGGCGAAGCGATCCGCGACATGGATCACCGGCCGCTGTTGTCGAAGATCACCGCGCCGACATTGGTCATCGCCGGCAAGCACGATCCGGCGACGCCGCTCGAAGGCAACGAGTTCATCAAGCAGCACATTCCCGGCGCCAGGATCGCCGTGCTCGAGGCCGCGCATATCGCGAACATCGAGCAGCCGCAGGCTTACGCCGATACCATGCTGGGATTTTTGCTGAACTAGGCCGTCACACCCTACAGGAGGCCGATGAGTAGAGCCCAGCGCGAGCAGCGTCCATGACTGTTCGATTCCATCTGTTGGATGCCTTCGACGAGATTCCGCCGGGCGATCGCATCTCGATCCTCGCGTCTTTGGAAAAGGCATTACCCCTGGTGCTCGCGCGACTGCCCATGGAGCGCGTGGATATTGTCGTGGGCTACAGTGATCCTATCTGGATAATCCCTGCTTGGGGCATCGGCGGGTATGCGCACGGCAAGGGACGGATCAGCATTACGGTCGATCCCGATCATCCGCGATTTAGCGATGCTGAGCGCGGTGAGAGACTGGCTTCTGTCCTCGCCCACGAGATGCACCACTTGGCGCGCGCACGGGGACCGGGTTTCGGCGAGACATTGGGAGAAGTCCTCGTGACCGAGGGGCTTGCTCAGTGCTTCGAAGTCGAAATCGGTTGTCCTGCCCCACCATACGCAATCGCAGTTGCAGACGACGCGCTAAAGCAATTTGCAGCGCGCGCGCGAAGCGAAGTGGAGACGAAAGAATATGATAGCCGTGCGTGGTTTTATGGACGCAGCGGCGACCCCCACTTTCCGCGGCATGGTGGTTATTCTCTCGGGTACGCGCTTACCAAATCGTGGCTCGCCGCAGAAGGCATGACTGCCTCGGGTGCGGCCAGTGTACCTGCGTCTCGATTGATCCAGGCATGGACATCCGATCGAATCGGCATTTGAGACCGAGCTGCTCGGCAAATCTTAGCGATGCGGTTCGCCGGCGAATCGCCGCGACATTTATTCCGGCCGATTGCGCGCCGAGTATGCTAAGTCGGGGCGACTCCGGTCCAGGAATGACCAGCGAGCGCATGTGCTCCGCGCAATAGGACACAGACTATCGGCACGGCCGGCGGCCGCAGCCCTAAACGCCTGCCTCGAGAAACGAATATGAACTGGCCGGGTTCGGCAACCACCAACCTGAAGGTCTCGATGCTTCACACGCTGGTGCGCCTGCCGCCTGGCGTGCGTCTCGAGCGCACCCAGGTGGTCGGGCTGGCGCTCTACCACGCGCTGGCCTTGCTCGCCTTCGTGCCGTGGTTCTTCAGTTGGACCGGCGTCGTTCTTGCCGTCCTCGGCATCTATGTCTTCGGGGTTTTGGGCATCAATATCGGCTATCACAGACTTTTGACCCACAGGGGCTTCGTCTGCCCCAAATGGCTGGAGCGCAGTTTTGCCTTCCTCGGGGTCTGCTGCCTGCAGGGCAGCCCGTCACGGTGGGTGGCGACCCATCGCCGTCACCACGAACATGCCGACGACGAGCCGGACCCGCATAGCCCGATCATCGGGTTTTTATGGGCTCATATCGGCTGGGTGCTGGTCAAGAATGAGACCATGGAACGCGGCGGACTGTACCGAAATTACGCCAAGGACATTCTGCGGGATGATTTTTATGCCTGGATCGAAGACCGCAAGATGTGGATCTGGCTGGTTTTTATGTCATGGGGCGTATTTTTCCTCGGCGGGCTCGCGGCTGGTCTATTGCTCGGATGGCCTCTGGCAGAGGCGATTCAGTTCGGCCTGAGCCTGTGGCTATGGGGGGTGATCGTACGCACCGTCGTGCATTGCCATTTCACCTGGGCGGTCAATTCGGTCACGCATTTGTGGGGCTATCGCAATTACGAAACCGCCGACAATAGCCGCAACAATGCGCTTATCGCCTTCATCAGCAACGGCGAGGGCTGGCACAACAATCATCATGCCGACCCCCATTCGGCGCGCCACGGGCACAAATGGTGGGAGGTCGACGTGGCTTGGCTAACCATTCGTTTCCTGATGACCATGGGGCTGGCCACGCAGGTCAGAATGCCCGCTTCGCAGGCGCTTTTGGACCGCACCCACCCCGCTTAGCCCTGGCTTAGACTTGGCCTAAGACGTTGGCAGGCCTGCCTTGCACCCGCTTTGGCCGCATCGGCATTGTTATCTCGGACTATCGCGTTTATTATCGGGCGTCATTTAAAGGAGAGCTAGAATGGCGCGCGGCACGGTGAAGTGGTTCAATTCGCAAAAAGGCTACGGGTTTATTCAGCCTGAGGGCGGCAGCAAAGACGTGTTTGTCCATATTTCCGCGGTCGAGAGAGCCGGCCTCAGCGGTCTTAATGAGGGGCAGGTCGTCGAATACGAAGAAGTCGCGAACAAGGGCAAAACGTCGGCAGAGAACCTCAAAGTTCACCGCTGATAAAGACGATCGATTTCGATCCCGTTGCGAGATCGAAGACCTTAGATCTTCGACACTGTGTTCTTCGACGCCGTGTTCTTCGAGATTGCGATCTTCGAAACTGCAACGGGCTACTGTTTTTATTTCCAATACGGCGTCGCTCAATGAGCGCCGATTGCAGAATTGCGAGGGAGGTTTGTCGTGCGTACGAGAACGCCAGCAGGCGGTATTGCGTCAAAGGAACTCAAGCAAAAGCCGAAAAACGGAAAATCCAAGAAGCGCCCCGCGCGCCGCGCCATAATCCTGAAGTCCGCCAGTTGGTATGCAAACGCCGCGCTGTCGATCGGGATTAGCGCCAAAGTCGAACCCCGCACGCACTGAACCAGCGCGCATTGAGTGTGCCGCGCGTAATGGGCGATGTCATACATCGATCCCGTGGCGCCGCGCGTTGTGAGCCGACGACCCAAACGATCAGCCGCTGCGCTGCGCGCGGAATTCGTGCGGCTGTTTCCCAGAACTTCACCAGATCAATCGGACGTCACTCAGAATTGATCCCTGCGCGGCAGGGAAATGATTTGCGCTTCCCGGCCGGGCGTCGCACATCGGCAATGCGCTGAGAGAGCGGCGAACGAGAGAGGCCGGGATGGCAACCCTGAAAGTCGGCGGGCTCGCATTCGATGATTTTGGCGCGGGCGGGCTTCTGCGTCCTGCCGCTGAAAAGTTTGCCGGCGCGTGGCTCGCCTGCCTTCTCGTCATGGCACGCGGCAACATCTTCGCCGCGTTCAGTGCGGACCATATTCTCCTCGCTACGATTTGCGGGACTGTCGGCGCGATGGTCACTGTCGTGCTCCTGCTGCAGATGGACCGGACGAGGAACAGCGTCGGCCGCCAGGCAACGATCGCCGCGGTCGTTACGCTGATCGGCGATGTCTTCGCGCATCCGTCGCACTTTCCGCCGCAATGGGCGGAGCCGCTGGTCACGGCCGCGGTATCCGCCGGCATTGCCGTTGCGCTGTGGTACGGAAAGCGGTGGGCGGGCTTCGCTTATTGAGAAGTTGTTTGCGGCGGCATCGGCGTTTTTTAGGGCCAGAAGCGGTCTCATGCAGTGTAGCAAGAACAGCCTCGCTGTCAGATCGGGCATTCGCTCCGGTGCTGGCACGCGGGCAAAAAATAAGCTTTTAGTCGCAGGCCCTGCGCCCATTGCCAAAACCCTGCCACGCCTTCACGATTGGCAAAGCATTACGAAGGTTGGGGAAACCGGGTGGCGCGCATCTTCATTTCACATTCGAGCCGGGACCAGAAACAGGCGGAAGACCTAAAGGCCTGGCTCGTCTCCCTTGGATTCGATCAGACATTCCTGGATTTCGACAAGCACACCGGAATTCCGCCCGGTGCGGATTGGGAGCGTACGCTCTACCGCGAGATCGAACGGGCTCAAGCCGTCATCTTGATCCTGACGAAGCACTGGTTCGACTCAAAATGGTGCTTCGCCGAATTCACGCAAACGCGCGCGCTCGGCAAGGCGATGTTCGCCCTGATCGAAACGCCAACGGGCGAAACCACGGTGGTGTCGTCCGATATCCAGCACGTCAACCTGATTAACAACCGGAAACAGGGCCTGGAAAGGTTGTCGAGCGAACTGACCCGCGTCGCGCTCAACGCCCAGGGCGGTTTCCATTGGCAATCGGGGCGGCCGCCCTATCCGGGTCTGCTGTCGCTTGAAGCTGCCGACGCCGCGATCTTCTTCGGCCGCGACGATGATGTGCTGCGCGCGATCGAGCGCATCAACGCGCGACGCGTCCACGGCGGGGCTAAGCTCGTCGCGATTCTTGGCGGCTCGGGCTCGGGCAAGTCCTCGCTGCTCAAGGCGGGAATTTTACCGCGCATCGCGCGCGACAAGACAAATTTCCTGGTCGCCTCGCCGTTCCGGCCTGGATCCGACCCGATCCGCAACCTGCTGAGCGCGCTGCACGGAATCGATCCGTCGCTGACCCGCGCTGATCTCGCGGTCATTGACGGAGCCGATAAAGGACGAGATTTGATCGATCGCCTCCGTGCTGCGGCAAAGGCGCCGCAAGCGACGCTGATCGTCGCCGTCGATCAGGCCGAGGAACTTTTCACAATCCGAGGTAAGGAAGCTCAGGGCGATTTCTTCAAGTGCCTGTCGGGGCTGCTCGCCGAGGATAACCCAGCTCTTGGCGTATTGACCTTGCGTTCAGATCATCTTCCGGACTTACAGACTGCCGAGAATTTGGCGGTTCCATTCGAGGAGTTCTCGCTCAAGCCGATGCCAATCGAGCGTCTCGGTTTGATCGTGAAGGGACCCGCGGAAATCGTCGGCCTGACCATCGAAGATAATCTCGTATCCGCGCTGATGCGTGACGCGAAGACCCACGACGCGCTACCGCTCGTTGCTTTCGTCTTGCGCCGTCTCTACGACCGCCACAGTAGTGGTGGCATCCTGACGCATGCGCATTACGAATTAATGCGCGACGATAAACTGTCGCCGCTCGAGGTTGCGGTCCGGGACGCCGCCAAAGAGGCGATGGCGAAAGAGAACCCGACCCAGGAAGTACTCGATGCCTTGCGAGAAGCCTTCGTGCCGGCCTTGGTGCGTGTCAATGACGAGGGTGGCTTTGTACGCCAGTCGGCCAAGTCCGAGTTGTTGCCGACGCGCGCACAAAAGATGCTGCGATCATTGGCCGATGCCCGCCTCCTTATCATCGACCATGGCGTTGTCGAAGTCGCGCACGAAGCACTATTTCGGGTCTGGCCACTGCTGGCGCAGTGGCTCGAGGAAGAGCGTGAATTCTTGATCGGCAAATCGCGCATCGAAAAGACGCGCGAGGACTACGCCAGGCTCCCCGAAGACGTACGGGTCAAGGGACTGCTGTCCGGAATTCTGTTGGAGCGCGCGAAGAGCTGGCTGATTGCTCATCCGCAGCGGTTTTCCGGCGAAGAAGCCTTATTCATCGGTGGATCGCTCGATGAAGCCGAACGCCAGGAGCGCGATCTGGCAGAACAGCGGGAGCGACTTCGCCAGGCCGAGCTTGATAAAGCCAGGGCCGAGGCTGAGCGAGCCAAGCAGCAAACCGAAGCGACAAGAAAGTTCCTGCGCTTTGCTATGGCGGCGTCGTTCGTGCTCGCCATGCTCGGCAGCGTAGCTGTTTACTACTGGTTCGAGGCGGATGCCGCGGAAAAGCAGGCAAAAACCAATTTCAATCTTGCCATCGATCAAGCAGCGGCCAATGTCGATACAGTCGTTGACAATTATCAGGCTGGCCGTATCTCCACGAGCCTTTTGCACTCACTGATCTCACGCGCACAAACGACGGTTGACAATCTTCACAGCGATACGAAGGACGCGGCCGCCGCCAAGGCAAAGCTGTTACGTGCCGTAAGCAGAGCCTACATCGTGCTTAGCCAGGTGTCGCTGGCGGAACAAAAGGCCCGGGAGGGGCTGACGATCGCGGACCACTTTCTCACGCTCTATCCAACCGAGCCGGAATGGATGCAGATTGACGAGAGGGCACAGGAAGAGCTCGGCCAATCACTGTTCTGGGAAGGCGATCTCGTTGGCGCGCTTAAATATCTTCAAGCCGCTATGGCGACCGCAAGAAGTCTCGTCGCCAAGTATCCCGACAACAAGGACTATGAGCAAGACCTGATCGAAGTCTACCGCTTCACCGGCGACTGTTTGCGCAATCAGGCCAATATCGATCAGGCGCTTGTGCATTATCGGAATTGGCTCGATCTCGCCAACCAACTGGCGGCGAAACAGCCGGACGAGACCAAATGGCTGCGGGATCAGATGTTCGCACGGCAACGCATGGGCGACGTCTTTCTCGCCCAGAGCAAGGCAACAGATGCCGCCATCCAATTTGAGACTTACCTCACGCTTGCCTTGGAAGGCGTGAATAGGGAGTCGGATAACAAGGAGTTCACCGAGGCCGTCGAGATCGCCCACGAAAGAAAAGGCGACGCCTACTTCGCAAAAGACGACATGGACCATGCAATGGAGGAATACCAAATTTTTCTTCCGCTGGCGACGAAATTGGCAACCTCCGATCAATCCAACTTCATTTGGAACCAGAACCTGGAGGTGGCTCATCAGCGCATAGGCGAGGTTTACCTGCGAAAGGAGCAATTCGACTCCGCATTGAGAGAATTCAGTATCTATCTGCAGATGGCCAGCGACACCCTGGACAAGGACCAGGGCAACGGCACGGCTCTTTTCGACGTAACAAACGCAATCGAAAAGGTCGGCGACGCACTACGCGGCAAAAGAAACTACGCCGACGCATTAAAGCAATATCAAACGATGCTAAGCAATTCGCTGACCTTGAAGAAAAGGGATACGTCGAACGCCATCTGGAACAAGAGCCTGGCAAACAGCTATCAACGAATTGGCCTGACTCTGGAAGCTCAGGGCGACAGCGCCGGCGCACTCGGCAATTACCAAAGCTGCGGGCTCATCACGGTGCCGGCCGTATTATGGGACCTGCGGGACGTATGGCCGCCGGACGTCACCGGCTATTGCCGTCAGAAGGTCGCAGCATTGAGTGCCGTCCCGCACTAATCGCCGCCGGAGCGCACGGCTCAGGATGCGGGGCTATACGTTTTCGGCCGCCACATGATCGGACTCGATGCGTAAGCCTGGTATTCCGGATATTGCAACAAGTGCTTTTCCTCGTATTTTGCCCGAAAATAATAGATCGAGCACGAAAGCGATAGCGCAAGGCACTGCTGAAATGCGAAAGCCCAACCGTGCATCGGAACGAATGGCACGGTAATCAGCCAATACGATATTACTTTTGAAACATACGCCGGATGCTTCATCAAGCGGTATGGCCCAAACTCCACAGTACCCCGATAGGTCAAGTTGGAGAATTTGGGGCCCAATTCGACGGTCGCCCACGCGTAGACGGCAAAGCAGCACGCAATCATTGTCAGCCAGATGGACTGCACGATTGGCCAATTTTTCGTCAAGGCGATCCAATCGACGTACCATTGGAATACGATGAAACGTCCGACCATGTCCCAGAACGGCGAATAACAAACAATCGTCACAAGCCAGCCGGCCGGATAAGGGTTTACCGAACGAACGCGATTGCCAAGGATCCGCAACGAAAGCGCATAACCGCTTGCGCCAAAAATGAGGTCGACGAGCAAGCCATAAATCAGCAAAGAATTGTAGATTCCGGCTGCGGTCCACGATCCAGGAAGCCAATAATGCTGGAATAAATCCAGGTACTTCTCAACGTAGACGAACATCATGGGATAGAAGAGGACTTTGATGAAACAAGAACCGAAATCCCTTTTCGCGATGGGCGTCAGTTTGCGCAGACCGGACACCAGAACGCATCCCAGCGACCAATATTCATCGACATAGGGGCGAGAAGTTATCAGATCGAGCAGAACTGAAAAGAAAAGGGGTAGCAGCAGCCACAGCAGATTTCCTTGCAGCTGCCAATCGTGCAGTATGAATATTCGCTGCAGCACGTACGATCCCACGGCAAGCAAACACACTGCCGCGAACCCGGCCGCACGCACAGACAAGATCCGGAGCAATCTCCGGCGCGGGACGATGCCTCGCGGCTCATCAGGCGTGGCGAAAGCGAGTGTCTGAGATCCCATCAAAACGACGATGATCAGCGAGGCGCTTCCCGCAATACCGGGGATCAGGTCGGCGACACGTGCAAGCGCCAACACGAGCAGTACAAGAGACGCATTTACGAAAGCGCGACGCCGTCGGGTAAGTCGCATGACGGGACTATATCCGCGGAAAACTTATCAGGCGGCGTACAAGACCGCGAGTAGCCATCTTTTGACTAATTTTTGTTCGAGATGCGGCAGGCCTACCCCGAAGACCCCATGCCGTAGAACTGAAGAGGCTTTTTTTGAAAAGCTCGGGGTAGAGGCGCCAATTTCCGCGCCGTTTGTCGACGCGCAATATCCTACGACCTGAGACTCTTCATGATCGAGCCCAACGCTTCCTTAACCGCCGGTTGGATAGTCCGCCTCGATGCTAAGATGGCGCCCCCGAAAAATACATCAAGACGCTACCACTTACCGGCGGCCGGTCTTTGCGGCAGTACAAATTCGATAGACTCAGCAGTTGCTACCGCTGCACTTCGGTTGCTCGCCGCTTGTAGCTTGCGACTGACTAACGATCACTGACCCCATTCCCGCACCGATTGCCAGTGCGAGCAACGCCATTGCGATCAGCTTCTTCACGGTTGACCCCTCTCTCAATGCCGGCGGATTAGTTCGACCCGGCGTCACACGACGATAGCGTCGCAGAATTTGGTGTCAATAAGCATTTTTTGTTGGATCGGGTTTCGCGTTACCTCTCTTGCGGTCATATTGCTCTTCGATTTCCGCGGCACGCTCGGCTTCCGACAAAAATTTGTCGCCCCCGAGCCATAACTCGCACGCTAGGCCGTCGCTGTTGCGGACACGGCGCACCGACTCGCCGTAGTATAGAAACCCGGATGAAGGCGTGATTCGGGCCGTATCCCTCCCTGCCACCTGAAGCTCGCTGGCATCCAATAAAGGATTTCCCGTCTGGGGATTGGCGACCACCACGACATTGCCCATCGGCACGAGATCAATCGCGCCCCATAGACCCCACCATCTACCGGTCCAGTCTTTCACCTTGTCAGACGGCGCACCTCGTCGTTGAAACGCTTGCAAGATGTGAATCGCGCCATTGGCCCATTGTTCGACACAGGCGTCCGCGGAGTTCGCCACTACGGAGATCGTCAGATCTTGCGCGGGCAGCATTTTGGTACGCGACACGTAACCTTGCAGGCCCCCCGAGTGGCCGAACCAGTCCCAGCCGTGCACGGTGCCACTGATAATGCCAAAACCGTAATAGATCTTTGCGCTCGAATGCCGATTACGCAAATGCTTCCTGATCATATTGCGGCGGCTAGCGGTAGAGATCACGCTAGTCCTCGCTCGCGGCGAGAGCTGAGCGAAATAAATGGCCAAGTCGCTTGCTGTGGCGACAATTCCGCTTGCGGGCGCCAGCGCTCCGGTCGAATAATCGCCCGGAATAACGACGCGCTTGCCAAGTAGCACATCGTCCGTATGGCCACGGGCAAATGGCGCGCCTTCGCCAATTGGCATATCGGGTGTCGTTTCTTTCAAGCTCGACGCATCAACAATCTCTCGCTTGATCCACGACGTATACGTCTCGCCGCTTACCGCCTCGATGACAAGACCAAGCAGTCCGTAACCTTGGTTCGAGTATTTGAATCGTGTGTTTGGCTTGATGAGAGGCGGCGTCTGGAAATCGCTCAGCAATTCCTTCGCGCTCGGATAAGATCGCCGATCGTAAAAATAACCGCAGTCTGCCCCATCGCGGATGATGCCCCCGCCATGACACAGGACCTGAGAAATCTTCAGTCTCCCCACACCGCTATCTAGGCCGGGAATGTATTTCCTGACCGTGTCATCCAGTCGCAGCTTGCCCATCTCGACAAGCTTCAAGGCTCCGGCGGCTGCGAAACTCTTCGAATGCGACGCCGCCCGGAAGCGATGCCGGGGCGTAAGCCGTTCTTCGTGGGTGCAATCGGCGTAACCAAACGCACGCTCCAAAACGATTTTGTCACGAGAGGCGATCGCGATTACGCAACCTGGCTGCCTTGAAATGCGCAATTGTAATTCGAGCCAAGACGGAATGTAGTCGAGGGCCGCTTCCAGCCATTCAGGCATCGACCCAGCCCCACTCAGGAAACACGCGTCTTACTCTGTCCCTTTGCCAGGGGCCTTCATAGGTTGCCGTCATTTGCAGCATTCCATTTGATCAGGAGAGAATTTACACGATTTATAACTCCGAGAAGCGATCTGGAACTTCTCGAATGACAAGACCATTGCCGCAACCCGTCCGACATCCGCAACCATAGCGAGTCGGACAAGTGTGGCAACCGATGCAGGTTGTGAGGAACATGCGCCAGCGTGAGAGCCTATTGGGAGTCAAAATGCCCTTGAACCATGCTTCTGGCTGCTAGCGTCACATCGGATCACAGCCAGTACTTGATGCCCAAAAGCACTAGAAGATGGCCCGGATAGAACACATGCAGCGCATAGCGCGGCAGAAATCGCGCTCGCCCCTTTAAGGTCAGGGCGCTAAGTGCGATCAGAACGCTTCCGGCAGCAGTAAAGCACGCAACTTGAATCGGCTTGAGCTGCCAAGGAGCTACCGGATACCAATTCAACGCGAAGAGCAACAAGGCAAGCCAGACTATGTGCGACCGTCTGCCTTCCAACACGAGATAGAGAGCCGCCGGAAGTAACATTCCGGCGAGACCGTAATCCAGTCCCTCTCGGACGCGGAAAGGCGAAATGAAGATTGTCGCGACGGCGGCAAAAAAGACAAAATGCTGCGCCATCAAGTGCTGCCGCCGCAAAGCCACGACAATCACTGCACCGACAGCAAGCGTGAAGAGCGTGTCGCCTGCATCGGTAGCCATCAATGTTGCATAGATAGGCTGAGACACGACGCCAAGCAAAATCAGCTTTTCAGCGTAATCTGACACCTTCGTTCCGCGCATCAGGTTGCATGCAAGCGCGAAAACGAACAGGGGGAACACCGGACGGCCGAGATACCACATGATATTCGCCACGTGTCCGAAGAAAACGTAGTTCACATGATCGACCACCATGAGGCAGGCGGCAACGACTTTTACAAAGTCCAGCGGCGCGCCTGAAAAAGCGTCTACGGCGCTGAGCGCGCCCGGCAATTCGACCGGTAACCGCTTTGCTATCAATGTCATAAGGGTAACCGCGGAACGTCCGTTAAGGCCCTTATCAGTGAACGTTTCGCAGCGCAATAATTGGAGATCGCGAAACGTCGCTTCGGACTGACAAATCAAACCGGGCGCGTTGAATTCACCGGCGTACCCATGTACGTGCCGGTCCACCACGCAAGACGACGCAAACTCACCCCGGCACGGTCGCGCCCTTGCCGAGCCACTGCTTGATCAGCGCGGGTAGCGTGCCGTCCGCCATCAGCGATGCTTGCGCCTTGCCGATCGCGTCGCCCAGCGCCGCGTTTCCCTTACGCACGCAGATGCCGAGGCGCTCGCGGGTGATACCGGTCTCGACGACCGCAAGCTTCGGGCGGTCGCGCACGAACCATTCCGTGACCGGCGCGAGCTTCATGAAGGCGTCACAGCCGCCGGTCGTCAGATCGTCGAGCGCCTTCTCGATCTCGTCATAGGCGTAGACGCGCACGCGCCCGGCACGATGCTCGGCGACGAGCTTATCGGCCACCGGCTGGCTGGTATTGCCTTGCTGTACGCCGATCACCAGGCCTTTGAGGTCGGCGATGCCATGCACGTTCGGATGGCGGCCCGTATCGACGACCAGGGATTGGCCGGAGACCACATAGGGTGCGCAGAAATCGGCGATCCGTTGCCGTCCCGGCGTGATCGTCGCACCCGAGGCAACGCAGTCATAGCTGCCGGAATCGAGACCGGCGAAGATGCCGTTGAAGTCGGCGCCCTGGTACGGCACGAGCTGCCACTCGCGGCCGAGCTTTTCGGCGACCCGCTGCATCAGCGCGATGTCGAAGCCGGCCGGGCCGTCCTTGCTCATGAATTCGAAGGGCGGATCGGGCAAGGCTGCCCCCACCTTCAAGGCGGGCGCACCTTTGGCGCTGCGCGCACCAAACACGCCGGTCGCGAGCAACGGCAAGGCGGCGAGCAGGTGGCGGCGTTTCATTGTCCGCTTTTCCTCGATGGGTCGGGAACCCAAGGCGTCACCCGCCACGCTGCGCCCGGAATTCGTGCGGCGTGGTGCCGGTCTGCTTGCGAAAGAAGCGGGCGAAATGGGATGGGTCGGCAAACGCCAATTCCTCGGCGATGTCGTGGATCGGCTGCGCGGTGAAGACGAGCTGGCGCTTGGCCTCGGTGAGGACGCGCTGGCGGATCAGATGGCCTGCGGTGACGCCGGTCGCGCGTTTGACGTGGTCGTTGAGCCGGTCGACGGTCATGCCGAGCTTTTCGGCATAAAAATCGAGCTGGCGCTCGACGCGGAAATTCTCGTCGACCAAGGCGCGCAACTGCGCCACCGAGGCGTCGGCCGGCCGTAGCGTCACGCTGCCAGTGCGAGCGCGGCTTGCGGCCAGGCGCGCCACGCCGACGGCGATCAGCACCAAGAGTCCGCGCATCGCCAGGCGAAAGCCCTCACGGGCCAGGCTGTGCTCTTCGAACAGTTCCGTGCACAGCGCCGACAGTCGCGCTCCTTCCGCTTCGTCGCCGATCGGGATCACGGGTTGCGCGGCAAGCGCGCGCAGCCGCGCCAAGGCCTCGCCGGCGCGATCGGTGAGCGCGCCCGCGGCATCTTCCGTGAAACTCAACACCCAGCCGTCGGTGACGTTCGGCTCGAAGCGAAAACCGTGCGCAATCGTCGCCGGCACCAAAATCGCAGCCGGCGCGGTGAACGGCAGGTGCGCGACATCGAACGTCATCTCGCCGCCGCCCTTTTCGATCAGCAAGATCTGAAACAGGTTGCGATGGCGATGGGCGCGGATGGTCCAGTCGTGGATCGACGAGCGCGAGGCGATGGTCTCGACGTGAATAAAGTCGAACGCCTGATCGTCGGGCGGATCGCCGTAGAGATGAAACAACGGCAGCGTCGAGGCCATGCCGGAAGCATAGACCGTTCGGGGGAAAGAAGAAGAGCTATGGCCTGTGTATAAGCCGGATAGCGCCCTGCCCCAGCGCCCGGCGTCACACCTTCTTATAAAGCCGGTCGTGATACACGAGCGCCGGCCCGGCCGGACCGAGCCGCACTGCTTCGACGGCGCCGAACAGCACGTTGTGCGACGCCACCGCCTTGATCTCGATGGTGCGGCAGTCGAACGCGATCACCGCCGACGCCAACACCGGCGAGCCGGTTTTCAGCGTGATCCATTCGCCGACGGAAAAACGCTCTTCGAGATGCACGCCGCTTCTGCCCGCAAACAGGTCGGCGAGCTTTTCTTCGTCAGCGCCCAGCGTGTTGACGCAGAACACGCCGTTCTGGGCCAAGAGCGGCGCGCTCTTGGCGCGGCGGTTGAGGCAGACCAACAGCGTCGCCGGCTGATCGGACACCGAACAAACGGCGGTGGCGGTAAATCCGGTCTTGCCGCCCGGGCCCGCCGAGGTGACCACATGCACGGCGGCGCCGAGCCGGCTCATCGCATCGCGGAACGCCGCCACGTCGACGCTGGCGATCGCCGGCGCCGGCGCCACCGCCGTAAAGGCGCCGTCCATGGCATCGTCAGGCCGTTGGTCGATCCAGCTCATGGGCCAAATCCTACTCTAGTGGGCTAAATCCTACTCCGCCGCGAGCGCCTTGGGTAAGCCCGGATACGCCACATCGTCGGGGTTCAGCCATGCGGAATCGGTCCAGCCGTTCTCGTCGTATTCGGACATGCACTGCTCGGCGAGCGCCGTCATCTGCTCCATCATGCCCGAGGAGCGCGCGTTCCACAGCGCCTGGATGCGGATGTCCTCGTGGTTGCCGGCGTAATTGCGCTCGTAGAGCTCGTGGCGGCCGCCGAATTCGGTGCCGATGGCGTCCCACAATAGCTTCATCACCTTGATGCGCTGCTTGTAGTCGATGCCGTAGGAGCCGCGCACATATTGCGCGAGATAACGGTCGATCTCCGGATTCTTGAAATCCTTGGCCGACGACGGCAAATAGATCAGCGACGAGGCGACGATCTTTTCCACGATCTCCTTGATGCGGCCATAGGCGTCGCCGGCGAACACGCGATAGCTCGAGCCCGATTGCAGGTTCGGCAGCACCGCGCCGTTGACCCAATCGGTCGGGTTCATCGCCATGGCATCGGTCAGCGCCCAGAACAGATGCCGCCAAGCGACCACCTCGCCGAGCATGGCCTGGTTGCCGCGGAATTCGTCGGAGCCCGCCGCGCGCAACGCCTTGGCGAGGACGCCGACCATGAAGTCGAGCTTTACCGCAAGCCGCGTGCAGCCCTGGAACTGATAGCCGGCCAGAAAACCCGATTGCGGGAAGAAGACTTTCAGCTTTTCAAGATCGCGGTGCAGCAGCACGTCTTCCCAGGGAATAAAAACGTTATCGAAGACGAAGATGGCGTCGTTCTCGTCAAAGCGCGACGACAGCGGATAATCGAACGGCGTGCCCATCACGCTCGCCGTCATCTCGTACGAGGTGCGGCAGAACAGTTTTACGCCCGGCGCATTCATCGGCGCGATGAACATCACCGCGAGATCGGTGTCGTGGAGCGGCACCGCGGCGTTCTGGCCGAGGAAATTGTAATGCGTTAGAGCCGACGACGTCGCCACCACCTTAGCGCCCGAGATATAAATCCCGGCATCGGTCTCTTTCTGGATGGTGATGTAGACGTCTTTCACCTGATCCGCCGACTTGGCGCGATCGACCGGCGGATTGACGATGGCGTGGTTCATGAACAGCACGTTCTCTTGCGCGCGCTTGTACCAGGCCTTCGCATTGCCGGAGAACTTGCCGTAAAAATCGAAATTGGCGCCGAGCGTATTCATCAGCGACGCCTTGTAGTCCGGCGAGCGCCCCATCCAGCCGTAGGACATGCGCGCCCATTGGGCGATGGCGTCGCGTTGCGCGACCAAATCCTCGCGCGAGCGCGCGGCGCGGAAGAATTTGTGGGTGTAGCCGCCGGAGCCGGTATCGGTCGGCGCGGTCAGGATGCCCTTGGTCTTCTCGGCATGCAGCGCGTCGTAGAGCCGGGCGATCGAGCGCGCGGCGTTGCGGAACGCCGGATGCGTGGTGACGTCCTTGACCCGCTCGCCATAGACATAGACTTCGCGGCCGTCGCGCAAGCTTTCGAGGTATTCGGCGCCGGTGAACGGCCGCCCCTTGGCGCCGATGGCGTCCTCGGATTTGACCCGGTCCATGGAGGGTCTCCCTGTTCTTGCTGCCGTTGGCGTAACCCGCGGCGGCGAGGACGACAAGCCGGCCGTCATTCCGGGGCCGAGCGAAGCGAGGAACCCAGAATCCATAATCACAGGTGGTTTGGCTGTGGACCTCCGGCGCGAATATTGCACCTATCGCGATTATGGATTCCGGGTTCGCGGGCTTTCGCCCGCGCCCCGGAATGACGGGTGCGTTGCCGCTGCGGAGCGCCCCTGTTAAGACTTTAACGGGATTCGGAAAGCGCGGCGGACGCATGGAATACTTCGTCCAGCAGCTCATCAACGGCATCACGCTCGGTTCGATCTACGGCCTGATCGCCATCGGCTATACGATGGTGTTCGGCATCATCGGCATGGTGAATTTTGCCCATGGCGACGTGTTCATGGTCTCGGCCTTCATCGCGCTCATTGCCTTCCTGATCCTCACCACCTGGCTCGGCATTTCCTCGATCGCGCTGGCGCTGTTCATTGTCCTCATCGTGGCCATGGTGTTCACCTCGCTGTTGAACTGGGTGATCGAACGCATCGCCTACCGGCCGTTGCGCGGCTCGTTCCGGCTGGCGCCGCTGATCTCGGCCATCGGCATGTCGATCTTCCTGTCGAATTTCGTTCAGGTCACCCAAGGTCCGCGCAACAAGTCGATCCCGCCCATGATCCAGGGCGAGTTCGTGCTGTTCAACCAGAACAATTTTGCGGTGACGCTGTCCTATAAGCAGCTCATCATCTGGGGCATCACCGCGGTGCTGCTGCTGGCGTTCTGGTATCTGGTGGCGAAGACGCGGCTCGGCCGGGCGCAACGCGCCTGCGAGCAGGACCAGAAGATGGCGGCTTTGGTCGGCGTCGACGTCGACCGCACCATCTCGATGACTTTCGTGATCGCGGCCGCGCTGGCCGCCGTCGCCGGCACCATGTACCTGATGTACTACGGCGTCGTGACCTTCTCCGACGGGTTTGTGCCGGGCGTGAAAGCGTTTACCGCAGCCGTGCTCGGCGGCATCGGCTCGTTGCCCGGCGCCGTGGTCGGCGGTCTCTTGATCGGCCTGATCGAGACGTTCTGGTCGGCTTACTTCTCCATCGACTACAAAGACGTCGCCGCCTTCTCCGTGCTGGTCATCACCTTGATCTTCCTGCCGCAGGGCCTGTTCGGCCGGCCGGATGTCGAGAAAGTCTGATATGGGAGCCGGCGCGCAGAGCGGGCGCGTCGATATGACCGGCGCGTTGCGCGACGCCGGCTTCACCGGCTTGATCGCCTTCGGCGTGCTGCTGCCGCCGATCGGGTTTTTGACCGGCGTCGACGGCAGCAACCGGCTCGTCCTGACCACGCGCTGGCCGCTGTTGTTCGCCGTCGTCGCCATCATCGCCGCCTGCCGCTTCCTCTATTGCTTCGCGCTGATGCCGTGGCTGGCGCGACGCGCGCAACAGCCGGTGCCAACCGCAGCGCCGACAATTTTTCCGCAAAAATTGCGCGGCGCTCTCGCCAAGTGGTTCATTCCTTCGGCCATCGGTTTCTTCGTCGCCTATCCGCTGATCATCTATTTCGCGGTCGGCATCGGCGGCGGACAAAAATGGATCGACAATTTCGGCATCCAGATCCTGATCTATGTGATGCTCGGCTGGGGGCTAAACATCGTGGTCGGGCTCGCCGGCCTGCTTGATCTCGGCTATGTGGCGTTTTACGCGGTCGGCGCCTATTCCTACGCGTTGTTGGCCAAAACCTTCGGGCTGTCGTTCTGGATCCTGCTGCCGCTTGCCGGCGTGCTGTCCTCGTTCTGGGGCATTTTGCTCGGCTTTCCGGTGCTGCGCCTGCGCGGCGACTATCTCGCCATCGTCACGCTCGCTTTCGGCGAGATCATCCGGCTCATTCTGATCAACTGGGTGGCGCTGACCAACGGCTATGCCGGCATCATCAGCATTCCGCGGCCGACCTTCTTCGGCATTCCGTTCAACGCCAGTGACGACGGCTTTGCCGCAAGATTCGGCCTGCCGTTCTCGCCGCTCTACCGTGTCATTTTTCTTTATTACCTGATCCTGGCGCTGGCGCTGCTCACCTGCTTCGTCACGGTGCGGCTGCGCCGCCTGCCGATCGGCCGCGCCTGGGAAGCCTTGCGCGAGGACGAGATCGCCTGCCGCTCGCTCGGCATCAACACCACCAACACAAAGCTTACCGCGTTCGCCATGGGCGCGATGTTCGCCGGCTTCGCCGGCTCGTTCTTCGCCGCGCGCGAGGCGTTCATCTCGCCGGAATCCTTTACCTTCATCGAGTCCGCGACCATCCTCGCCATCGTCGTGCTCGGCGGCATGGGCAGCCAGATCGGCGTCGTCATCGCCGCCATCGTCATGATCGGCGGCACCGAGATCTTGCGCGAGCTCGATTTTCTCAAAACTATTTTCGGGCCGACCTTCGATCCGACCCAATACCGCATGCTGCTGTTCGGTTTTTCCATGGTGGTGATCATGATCTGGCGGCCGCGCGGACTGATCTCGACGCGCGCGCCGTCGGTGTTCCTCAAAGAGCGCAAGGCCATCGCCGCCGATCTGGTCAAGCAGGGACGCGGCTGATGGCTTCCGCGCGCGACGGCTCTACCGTGCTCCGCGTCGAGCATTTGACCATGCGATTCGGCGGCCTCGTCGCCATCGACGATCTCTCCTTCGACGTCAGACGCGGCACCATCACCGCGCTGATCGGGCCGAACGGCGCCGGCAAGACCACGGTGTTCAACTGCATCACCGGGTTCTACAAGCCGACCGAGGGCCGCATCGCGCTCCACCGTGGCGAAGCCGCTGTGTGGGACACACTCGATGCGCTGACCGACAGCGGCAAGCGCGGCCAAAAGCGCGCCGACGGCGCGCTGTTCTTGCTCGAGCGCATGCCCGATTTTCTGGTGGCGCAGCAGGCGCGCGTCGCCCGCACGTTCCAGAACATCCGGCTGTTTCCCGGCATGACCGTGCTGGAGAATCTTTTGGTCGCCCAGCACAACGGACTGATGGTTGCTTCCGGCTATACGTTCCTCGGCGTGCTCGGATTTCCCTCCTACGCCTCCGCCGAGCGCGCGGCGCTCGAAAAGGCGCGCGCCTGGCTCGATCGCTTTGGCCTGATCGAGCGCGCCAACGATCCGGCCGGCGTGTTGCCTTATGGCGCGCAGCGACAACTCGAAATTGCGCGCGCCATGTGCACCGAGCCGGTGCTGCTCTGCCTCGACGAGCCGGCGGCCGGGCTCAACCCGCGCGAGAGCGCCGAGCTCAACGAATTGCTGCTCGCCATCCGCGACGACTACGCCGTCTCCATCCTTTTGATCGAGCACGACATGTCGGTGGTGATGGGAATTTCCGACCACGTCGTCGTGCTCGACTACGGCGTCAAGATCGCCGACGGCGCGCCGGACGCGGTGCGCAACGACGCCAAGGTGATTGCGGCCTATCTCGGTGTCGCCGACGACGAGGTGGCGAAAGTCGAGGCGGAGGTAGGCTTGTGACCGCCCCGCTTCTCTCGCTGCGCGGCGTGACCGCGTTCTACGGCCGCGTCATGGCGCTCAAGGGCGTCGATCTCGACGTCAATTCGGGCGAGATCGTAGCCCTGATCGGCGCCAACGGCGCCGGCAAATCCACGCTGATGATGACCGTGTGCGGCAATCCGCGGGCGCGCGACGGCGAGATCGTTTTCGCCGGCCAGGATATCACGCAGCTGCCGACCCATGAGATCGCGCGGCTGAAGCTCGCCCACGCGCCGGAAGGCCGCCGCATCTTCGGCCGCATGACGGTGCTGGAAAACCTGCAGATGGGCGCGACAGTCGCCGCGCCGGGCGAATTCGCGTCCGATCTCGACCGTGTGCTGGCGCTATTCCCGCGGCTCAAAGAGCGTCTCACCCAGCGCGGCGGCACGCTGTCGGGCGGCGAGCAGCAGATGCTGGCGATCGCGCGCGCGCTGATGAGCCGGCCGCGGCTGCTCCTGCTCGACGAGCCGTCGCTCGGGCTGGCGCCGCTGATCGTGCGGCAGATTTTTGACGCCATCAAAAAGCTCAACGCCGAAGACGGCCTCACCGTGTTCCTGGTCGAGCAGAACGCGTTCCATGCACTGAAACTCGCGCATCGCGGCTATGTCATGGTCAACGGCTTGATCACGCTGTCCGGCACCGGCCGGGAATTGCTCGACCGGCCGGAGGTGAAATCCGCTTATCTGGAAGGCGGCCGCAAGCAGGCCGAGCCATGATGCCAAGCCTTTCAATGCAAGGTTTCCTCTACGAGGAAGGCTCGTTCGGCATCTTCCTCCTGGTCACAATCGTCCTCGGCGGCGGCGCCGCGGTGCTGGCCGGACGCGCCATTGCGCAGACCTGGCGGCCATGGTGGCAAATCGTCGCCTATATGCTGATCCTCGGCGCGGTGGTGCGCTTCATCCATTTCGCGCTGTTCGGCGGCACGCTCTTGTCGCTGCATTATTATGTCGTCGACAGCGGCATTTGCCTGGCATTCGGATTGATCGGTTTTCAAGCCGCGCGTGCCGCACAAATGGTCAGCCAATATCGCTGGATCAATCAGCCAAACGGCTGGCTGCGCTGGCGCCGCAAGGCGCCTTGACGTAACATTGCGGCAAATTCGGACTTTCCGCTTTCAGTTATGGGGAACTCACGATGAAAAACATCATCACGCTCGGCCTTTCGCTGAGCCTGGCATTCGTGCTGGCGAATTCCGCCACCGCGCAAGTAAAATTCGGCGTCGGCGGTCCGATCACCGGCCCGAACGCCGCGACCGGCGCGCAGATGAAGAACGGCGTCGAACAGGCGGCCGCCGACATTAACGCCGCCGGCGGCATTCTCAATCAGAAGATCGTCACCGAATTCGGCGACGACGTCTCCGATCCGAAGCAAGGCGTCTCGGTCGCCAACAAATTTGCCGGCGACGGCGTCAAATTCGTCATCGGCCATTACAATTCCGGCGTCACCATCCCGGCCTCCGAGGTCTATCAGGAAAACGGCATCCTTCAGATCACGCCGGCCTCGACCAATCCCACCGTGACCGAGCGCGGCTTGTGGAACATCTTCCGCACCTGCGGCCGCGACGATCAGCAGGGCAAGGTCGCCGGCACCTACATCCTCGCCCACTTCAAGGACAAGAAGATCGCCTTCGTCCACGACAAGACCACCTACGGCAAAGGCCTTGCAGACGAAACCTTGAAGACCATCAAGGCCGGCGGCATGAGCGAAGTGCTCTATGAAGGCATCAATACCGGCGAGAAGGATTACTCGGCGCTGATCTCCAAGATCAAACAATCCGGCGCCGACCTCGTTTATTTCGGCGGCCTCTATACCGAAGGCGGCCTGATCGTGCGGCAGATGCGCGACCAGGGCGTCAAGGCGCCGCTGATGGGCGGCGACGGCATCACCTCCGACGAGTTCGCCTCCGTCGGCGGCCCCGGCGTCGAAGGCACCCTGATGACCTACGGTCCCGATCCGCGCAACAAGCCGGAAGCCAAAGCCGTGGTGGCGGAATTCCGCGCCAAGAAATTCGAGCCGGAGGCCTATACGCTCTACAGCTATGCCGGCGTCCAAATCATCAAGCAGGCGGCGGAAGCGGCCAAATCGGCCGACCCGAAAAAAGTCGCCGACATGATGCATTCCGGCATGAGTTTCAAAACCGTGCTCGGCGACATCGCCTACGACAAGAAGGGCGACATCACCAAGCTCGATTACGTGATGTATATCTGGAAGAAGGACGCGAGCGGCAAGATCACTTACGTCGAGTGTCCGGATTCCGGCTGCACGATGTAATCAGCCGATCTTACCCAGCAACGGAAATGTATCGAGCAGCCAATAGCTCGCCTGACTGACGGCGCCGGTCAGAAACGCGATGCCGGTGAGCACCAGAAGCCCGCCCATCGCTTTTTCGACGAGGCCGAGATTTTTGCGGAAGCGGGCGAGGAAAGCGGCGAATGGCTCGACCGCCAAAGCCGCTATGATGAACGGAATGCCGAGCCCAAGCGAATAGACCGCAAGCATTCCAGCGCCCTTCGCTACGGTCGCTTCCGACGCCGCGACAGCGAGGATTGCGGCAAGGATCGGGCCGATGCACGGCGTCCAGCCGAATGCAAAGGCAAGTCCCATCAGATAGGCGCCCCACAAGCCGACCGGCTTGGCGACTTCGAGCCGCTTCTGCCGCATCAATAACGCGATCGGCGTCAGCCCGAGAAAATGCAGCCCCATGACGATGATGCCGATGCCGGCGACGATCGCCAATTCATTGGAATAGGCGCGCAGCACCGCGCCGATCACGCTGGCGCCGGCGCCGAGCGCCACGAACACGGTGGAGAAGCCGAGCACGAACAGCACCGCCGCGACGATGGTTTGCCGCCCAGCCCGCGGTTTGGTCTGCGCATCCGCAAATCGTTCCAGCGAGGTGCCGGTCAGATAGATGAGATAAGGCGGCACCAGCGGCAGCACGCAGGGTGACAGAAAGCTCAACATGCCCGCGAGCAGCGCCGCAAGGATCGAAACATTCGTCATGGCGCATGCAATGCACCGGGGGCGATGGCGATTGCAAGGCATTCTCCACCCTCTCCCCGCGCGGCGGGGAGAGGTTATGATGCGCCCATGCGCAACCTCCTCACCGACGTCCCCGGCATAAAAGTTGGCCACGGCACCGACACCCGCCTCGGCTCGGGCTCGACCGTGGTCGTTTTCGACGAACCCGCGGTGGCCTCGATCGACGTGCGCGGCGGCGGGCCGGGAACGCGCAAATCCGCGCTACTCGATCCGGCGGGGACGGTCGGGGGCATCGACGCCATCGTGCTGTCGGGCGGCTCGGCCTTCGGCCTCGATGCCGCGTCCGGCGCGCAGGCCTGGCTGCGCGAGCAAGGCCGCGGCTTTGCCGTGCGCACCGCGCGGGTGCCGATCGTGCCGGCCGCCGTGCTGTTCGATCTGCTCAGTGGCGGCGACAAGGATTGGGGCCGGTTCCCGCCCTATCGCGAGTTCGGTTATGCGGCGGCCGCCTCGGCCGCGGCCGATTTCGCGCTAGGCAGCGTCGGCGCCGGCACCGGCGCCACCACGGTCAATTACAAGGGCGGTATCGGTTCCGCCTCGGCCCTGACGCCGGACGGCCATACCGTCGGCGCGCTCGCCGCCGTCAATGCCGTCGGCAGCGTGGTGGTCGATCGCGGCCCATGGTTCTGGGCGGCGCCGTTCGAAGAGAACGGCGAATTCGGCGGCCGCGGATTTCCGTCGGCTTTACCATCGACTGCGCTCGCGCTTCGTACCAAGGGAACCCCGCAGGAGAGCACTACGTTGGTCATCGTTGCGACCGACGCCACCCTCGACAAGGCGCAAGCGAAACGGCTCGCCATCATGGCGCAGTCGGGCCTGTCGCGGGCGATCTACCCGGTGCACACGCCGCTCGACGGCGATGTGGTGTTTGCGGCCTCGACCGGCCGCCGGCTGCTGGGCGAGCCGCACCTCGACCTGACCAGCCTCGGCGCGGTCGCCGCCAATGTGGTAGCCCGCGCCATCGCCCGCGGTGTTTTCGCGGCAACGGCGCTGCCTCTGCCCGGCGCTATGCGCAGTTGGCAGGACGAATTCGGCCGCTGAGATAAGCGGATTGCGCAATCTTGGACGTGGTCTTGGGCGCGGAAACCACGATCCGCATCTTTGATGGGACGGCGCCTCGTTTTCGTTGACTCGCCCGGCATTTACGCCTTCACTTTGCGCGGGTTGGGTTGCGGTAGTTGCGGAGGGTATGATGCGCGTCGTTGTTGTTGTTTTTGCAGCGTTATTGACGTTGGGTCTCGCGGCATTTGGTGTCGTGGCGGCCCAGCGTGCCAACGCCCCGGCCGCGCCAATCGCCATGGCTACGCAGGTCGCGCCGCCGGCTCAAAGCGCACGCCCGACGCCAGTGCGCGCGCCAGTCGCCGACGTCGCTCAGAATCAGATTGCAGAGGTGGCGAAGCCGACAGTGGCGAGCGACGCCCCCGCCGTAGCCCCGGTCATCCTTGCCCAGAACACTCCGGCGCCCGCTCCCGCCGCGGCACCGCAGAGCGCCGCAGCGCCCGCGCCGTCTCCGGTGAAGAGCGCGCCGGCCTGCGACAAGCCGGACGGCATGGGCCTCGCCCGCACCGTCGAGATCGACACCACCGGCGGCCCCGCGTTCGGCACCGAGCATTTCAAGCAGTACGATTTTCTGCGTGAGAAGGAAGTCGTACTGACCTTCGACGACGGCCCGTGGCCGGAGAACACGCCGGCGGTGATCAAGGCGCTCACCGACATGTGTGTCAAAGGCACGTTCTTCGAGATCGGCGAACATGCCACCTGGCGTCCCGACATTTCGAAGATGGTGGCCGCGGCCGGCATGACCGTCGGCAGCCACACCTGGTCGCACAAGGATTTGGCCAGAAAACCTTACGCCACCGATATCGAGCAGGCCAAGCAAGAGATCGAGATGGGTGTGAGCGCCGTGCGTATGGCGGTCGATGGCCCGATCGCGCCGTTCTTCCGCTTCCCCGATCTGCAGCAACCGGCCGATCTGATGACTTATCTCGGCACGCGCAACATTGCGATCTTCTCGACCGACCTCGACACTTTCGACTTCAAGCTGCGCAAGCCCGAGGACGTGGTCAAATCGGCAATGACCAAGCTGGCCAAGAACGGCAAGGGCATCTTGCTGATGCACGATTTCCAGCACGCTACCGCGGAAGCGATGCCGGAGCTGCTGCGCCAGCTCAAGGCTGGCGGTTACAAGATCGTGCACATGGTGCCGAAGCAGCCGGTGACGACGGTCTCGAAATACGACGACATGGTGCGGGCGCAGGACAAGTTCTCCAACGCCAACAACACGCGGCCGCAGACGAGCGTCGTCAAGACGATCAGCGAGTAGCGCACCGCACTAGTCAGTGCAGGAATCGATCCGCCGCATAAGGCTGCGGATCGCAGAACGGCGTCGCACCGGTCATCATCTCGGCCATAAGCCGTCCCGTCGCCGGGCCAAGCGACAGGCCCCAATGACCGTGACCGTAGGCGAGCCATAGGCCGCGTTGATTGGGCGCGCGCGAAATCACCGGGCGGGAATCGGCGAAGCACGGCCGCGACCCCATCCACGGCTTGGTCTCGACCGCCTCGCCGAGCGCGAACAATTCGCGCGCCTTCGGCAGCACGCGATCGAATTGCACCGGGGTCGGCGGAGCGTCGCGCGCGGCGAATTCGGCCCCTGTGGTGAGCCGGATGCCCTGCTCCATCGGCGCTAAACAATATCCGTTATCGGCATCGAGGATCGGGCGGCTCAATCCGGCATTGCCTTGCGGGCGAAAATGCCAGTGGTAGCCGCGCTTGACCGCGAGCGGCAGTTTGATGCCGAGCGGACCGATCAGATCCGGCGTCCACGGCCCGAGCGCGACCACCACGTCGCCGGCATCGAGCGGGCCTGCGGCGGTATCGACGCGCCAACGGCCATCGGCGCGGTGCAGGCTGCGCGCGTCGCCGTTAAATGAAAGCCCGCCGAGGGCTGCGAAACGCGCGGCGTAAGCACGCGTCAGCGCCAGCGGATTGCTGACGCTCACCGCACCGGTCCAATGCACGGCGTGGCGGAATACCGGCTTGAGCGACGGCTCCAGCGCACGCGCTGCGTCGCCATCGAGCGGCACATTGGCGATGCCGAAGCGCGCGGCGAGTTCGAGTTCCCGCGCCTGGGCGGCGAACGATTGGTCGCTGCGATAGAGTTTGAGCCAGCCGGTATGGCGAAGATATTTTTCGGCGCCGGCTTCCGCGCTCAGCGCCTCATGCTCGGCGACCGCGCGCGCCATCAGCGGCCGGATGATTTGCGCGGTCTTGATCAGCCGCGCCGGCTGCGACGCGGCACGGAAGGCCAGGAGCCACGGCGCGACGGTCGGCAGAAACGTCAGATGGTAATTGGCTTCCGGCGCGCGCTTGAGCGCAACCCGCAGCAGCGCCGAAAAGCGCGACGGGAACGCCGCCGGAAAGATCGTATTGCCTTCGATGATGCCGGCATTGCCGTAGGAGGTGCCCTCGCCCGCCCCGCCGCGATCGACCAGCGCCACTGCGACGCCGCGCTTGGCGAGATGCATGGCAATCGAGGTGCCGACGATGCCGGCTCCAAGCACAATGGTATCGACACGCGCCACGATGACCTCCGTTGCAGGAGGTATAGCGCCGGTCGGGGCAAGTCCAGTCGCGCCTGGCCGCGGAAGAGCATCAGGCCTGTTGCGCAAATCCGTGAAACACAACGGTTTCCTGGCCGTTGCCCGCTCTGAAACGGCGTGTTACGCGAACAATAAATCTGGAGAATCCAGTGCAACGCCCGCTCATCATCGCGCCGTCGATCTTGGCCGCCGACTTCGCAAAACTCGGCGAGGAGGTGCGCGCGGTCGATGCCGCCGGCGCCGACTGGATCCATGTCGACGTCATGGACGGCCATTTCGTGCCGAACATTTCGATCGGCCCGGACATCGTCAAAGCCATCCGGCCGTACACCAAGAAGCCGCTCGACGTGCATCTGATGATCGCGCCGTGCGATCCTTATCTCGAAGCCTTCGCCAAAGCGGGCTCCGACATCATCACCGTGCATGTCGAGGCCGGCCCGCACATCCACCGCTCGCTGCAAGCCATCCGCGCGCTGGGCAAGAAGGCCGGCGTGACCATAAATCCCGGCACGCACGAGAGCTCGATCGAACACGTCATCGATCTTGTCGACCTGATCCTGGTCATGTCGGTCAATCCCGGCTTCGGCGGCCAGAAATTCATTCCCGAAGCGGTGGCAAAAGTGCGCAACCTGCGCGCCATGGCGGCTGGCCGGCCGATCGACATCGAGATCGACGGCGGCATCACCCCGCAAGTGGCGCCCGAAGTCGCGCGCGCCGGCGCCAACGCTTTCGTCGCCGGCTCCGCCGTGTTCAAGGACCGCACGCCGGAGAGCTATCGCGCCAACATCGCGGCGATCCGCAACGCCGCGGCGCTCGCCCGCGGGGAGGCGGCTTAGGAGGTCAAGATGCGAATTACCCAGCGACTTGTGGTTTTGCTGCTCGCGCTATCTCTCGCCACTTCAGTGGCCATTGCAGCGCCTCAGCCGATTAACGATCCGGACAAATACGCCGCCGAAGTCATGCAGCTTCTAGTCAAAGGCGATATGGCGGCGCTGGCCAAGACGGTTACCAACTCCATCGGCAAGCCGGATAGCGCTGACGGGCTGAAAAACGCTCTTGGCATACTCGGTGGCAAGCCTGTCGATTACAGTGAAAAGGTAATCGACAACACCTTCGGCAAAGGCCTGCGCCAGATCGTCTATTATTGCTTCATCGATGGTGTCGGATTCATCTATTATCGCTCCAATTACAAAATGACCAGCAAAGGCTGGATATTGGCAAACTTCAACTTCAAGACCGAGACCAACGAACTGTTTCCGAAGGATTTCATCGACCGATAGACTACCCCTGCCGGCGGCCGTCGGCATTTTCCACTCGCACGGCATGACGCAATTGTTGCGCGTCGCCTGATCTGCTACAGCGCAGGCATTGCCGCGAGGTAGCGATGATACCGCGATATTCTAGGCCCGAAATGGCGGCGATCTGGACGCCGCAGACGCGCTTTCGCATCTGGTTCGAGATCGAGGCCCATGCCGCCGATGCCATGGCCGAGCTCGGCATGATCCCGAGGGCGGCGGCGAAGAAGATCTGGGCCAAAGGCAAAGCGGCGCAATTCGATATCGACCGCATCGACGAGATCGAGCGCGAGACCAAGCACGACGTCATCGCCTTCCTGACCCATCTTGCCGAAATCGTCGGGCCCGAAGCGCGCTTCGTGCACCAGGGCATGACCTCGTCCGACGTGCTCGACACCTGTTTCAACGTGCAGCTGGTGCGCGCCGCCGATCTTTTGATCGCCGACGTCGAGGCGCTCAACAAAGCGCTCGAGCGCCGCGCCCGCGAATACAAATTCACGCCGACCATCGGCCGTTCCCACGGCATTCATGCCGAACCGACCACGTTTGGGCTGAAACTCGCTGTCGCCTATGCGGAGTTCGCCCGCGCCAAAACGCGCCTGATCGCGGCGCGTGCCGAGGTCGCGACCTGCGCTATTTCCGGTGCGGTCGGAACATTTGCGCAGGTTGATCCGAGGGTCGAAGCCCATGTCGCGCGCAAGATGGGGCTCAAGGTCGAGCCGATCTCGACCCAAATCATTCCGCGCGACCGCCACGCCATGTATTTCGCCACGCTGGGCGTCGTCGCCGCTTCGGTCGAGCGGCTGGCGACGGAAATCCGGCATTTGCAACGCACCGAAGTGCTGGAGGCCGAGGAATATTTTTCCGCGGGCCAAAAGGGCTCCTCGGCGATGCCGCACAAGCGCAATCCGGTGCTGTCGGAAAATCTCGTCGGCCTTGCGCGTATGGTACGCGCCTATGTGACTCCGGCGCTGGAAGACGTGACGCTGTGGCACGAACGCGACATCTCGCACTCTTCGGTCGAGCGCATGATCGGACCGGACTCAACGGTGACGCTCGATTTCGCCCTCGGCCGCCTCGCCGGCGTGATCGACAAGCTGGTCGTCTACCCTGAGAACATGCGCAAGAATCTCGACCACCTCGGCGGCCTGGTGCATTCCCAGCGCGTACTTCTGGCGCTGACGCAAAAAGGCGTGGCGCGCGAGGACGCCTATCGGCTGGTGCAGCGCAACGCCATGAAGGTGTGGCAGGACGGTGGCGATTTCCTCATCCTGCTCAAGGCCGACAAGGATGTGCGCAAATATTTGAGCGACAAAGAGCTCGCCGCCAATTTCGACCTGGATTTTCATTTCTCCCACGTCGATACGATCTTCCGCCGCGTATTCGGACGGGCGTGAGAATCAGCGCTGCCTGACACGGCACCGGCACACTGTCCACGAAAGCTTGATCGCCGCGGCGGCGCGTTTTCAGCTCCGCGGCCGATTGTTTGTTTGCCCAACTCACCTGCCCCGGCGTAACGTCTCGGCGACTTTTCAAGGAGCAAATCATGGGCCGATTGGTGCGCAAACCGGTAGTGCCCGACCTCGATCTGCAAATCGCGGGTCTCGAGGGCGTGCTGCAATCCGATATCGCCGGCATGCAGCTGGCCGCTGCCGTGCCCGGCGACAATTACGTCGAGCGCATGATCAAATATATTCCGGGCGAGGTGATCGGCTTTTCCATGCTGATCAATGCCATCCTCGATCAGGCGATGAAAGCCGGCGGGCCGGACGCCGCCATGGCGGGCCTGCCCATCGGCGCCATCGCCACCGGCGCCTTGCTGATCGGCTGCATCCTCACCCCTCTGTTCTGCTGGTATGTGCGCGAGGATGGCGACGCCTGGATGGTCAATGCCGTGGTCTCGACCATCGCATTCCCGTTCTGGGCCTATCTCATGGGCGCGGTCGCGTTCGCGGGCATCCACGACGGCAACTTCGCGGTGATCCTGGTGCTCACCTTCACCGTGATCTCAGGCCTGATCTCGCCGCTGGCGAGCCGGCCGAAGCTTGCCGCCCGGCAGGAGGCAGCGCCCCCCAAGGAAGGGCCGCGGCTGGTCGAGGCTTTCGCTTAGAGCCGATTAACGGTTCCCACCGCGGGGCGATTGCGGGCGTCCGGCGCCTCATGGCATGAAGTCGCGGCATGGCGGCGCGCGAAACCATCCTGCTGTTCGATTCGGGCCTCGGCGGCCTTACCGTCTATCGCGAGGTCGCGGCGGCGCGGCCGCACGTCGATTTTCTCTATGTCGCCGACGACGCCGGCTTTCCCTATGGCGCCCTGCCCGAGCCGGCGCTGGTGTCGCGCGTCGTCGCCCTGATGGGCGAATTGATCGAGACCCACCGGCCCGACCTGGTGGTGATCGCCTGCAACACCGCTTCGACCATCGTGCTGCCCGACCTGCGCAAGAAATTTTCGTTGCCGTTCGTCGGCACCGTGCCGGCGATCAAGCCGGCGTGCGCGGCATCGATCACGAAACGTGTCTCGGTGCTCGGCACCGAGGCGACGGTGGCACGCGAATATACCCGCGCGCTCATTCGCGACTACGCCGGCGACTGCAAGGTCACGCTGGTCGGCGCGAAGAAGCTTGCGGCCTACGCGGAAGACGACCTGGCCGGCGCCAAGATCGATGACGCAGCGATCCGCGAAGAGATCGCGCCAGCCTTCGTCGATGACGGCAGCCGCACCGACACGATCGTGCTGGCCTGCACGCACTATCCGCTGCTGATCGAACGCCTGCGCAAACTGGCGCCATGGCCGGTCAATTTCATCGATCCAGCGCCGGCCATTGCGCGGCGGGTCACCGAGCTTCTTGGCCCCGGCAAGACCGGCGAGCATCCTGGATCGACCAGGGCGATTTTCACCTCCGGCCGGCCGAGCGCGCCCACCCTCGGGCTGATCCAGCGGCGGTTCGACCCACGGTTTGACACTGCACGGGTTTCCCCCTAGAAACCGGCCACTTCGCGGGCCCAAGTGGCCCGCGCGGTGTTTCGCACCCGCGGTTTGCGCCGGCGCTAATATTCGGCGGCAAAACCTGTCAGTTCCGGCCCCCACGGGCGGAACAGGAGGAGGGCGCGATCCTCACGGCATGATCCCGAAAAGTGGTTTTCGGGTAAGATCATGCCGCAACGACCACAGCGAGGACGCGAATGACCAAGCGCCACCAGGCGAAGTACAAGATCGACCGCCGTATGGGCCAGAACATCTGGGGCCGGCCGAAATCTCCGATCAACAAGCGCGAATACGGTCCCGGCCAGCACGGCCAGCGCCGCAAGGGCAAACTGTCCGATTACGGCGTGCAATTGCGCGCCAAGCAAAAGCTCAAAGGCTACTACGCCAACATGTCGGAGCGGCACTTCCACGGCATCTATGACGAGGCGCGCCGCCTCAAGGGCGACACCGGCGCCACCATGATCGCGCTGCTCGAGCGCCGGCTCGACACCGTGATCTACCGCGCCAAATTCGTCCCCACCGTCTTTGCCGCGCGCCAGTTCGTCAGCCACGGCCACATCACCGTGAACGGCAAGCGCGTCAACGTCGCGAGCTATCGCGTCAAGGTTGGCGATCTGGTCGAGGTCAAGGAGAAGTCGCGGCAGCTGGCGCTGGTGCTCGAAGCCACCGGGCTCGGCGAGCGCGACGTGCCGGACTATATCGACGTCGACCACTCCAAAATGTCGGCCAAGATGGCGCGCATTCCGGCGCTCGGCGACGTGCCCTACCCGGTGCAGATGGAACCGCACCTGGTGGTCGAATTTTACTCGCGCTGACCCGCGCGGCCTCCAACGCAACCGCGCCAGACGCGGTTGCAGCCGGCCACTTATCCCCAGGCGTCCGATTTTGAACGCGGTGCGGTAAGTCTACTCAATCTGCTGAGAAAAGCGGCGGAGCGCCGGTACAAACCTGGCGCTTGCGGCGGCTTGCCTTGTCGAACTCTGCCTATTTCTCATACGGTGCTGCCGCAAATTGTCGCACACGGCCGTTTGCGGCGTAGCGTTCGGGTTGGGGCTTCTTCAACAAACAAACCGGGAGAGCGCACATGGATGCGTTGGGAAGAATTAAGGGGTGGATCGGCTCGCTGACGGAAATCGGGCTGATGTTATTGGCGCTGGCGATTGTCGCGGCGCTGCTCGTCGGGGCCAATCTGCCGTTCTTCGGCAATGTCACGGCCAACATCATGGCGCTCGTCAAATCGCTCGGTGATGCCGGCTTGGTGGGTCTGATCACGCTGGGCATCATCATGTGGCTGTTCACGGGACGGAAAACGGCCTGAGCCGTTACCGGCACAACCGTCACGCATGATCAAAGCAGCGTTGGGTGGCGAGGCAACCTGCCGCCCAACGCGTGAGCATGATCCCGAAAAACCTGCCCCGGACTAGCTCCGGGGCAGATGGCGATTTTCGGATGCGATCAGGCGCCAGCCAAAACCGGGTTCGGGTGCGATGCTCGACTACCTGCAAAAGGCCAAACAATATCTTTGGGCCTTCGTTGAAATCGGATTTTTGACGGTCCTGTCCGTCATCCTGATTTATTTGATTCTCGGCCCGGATTCGTCCGGCGTGTTCGTATCCGGGGTCGCCGACAATGTCTTGAAATTCGCCGCCGCGCTGCCGACGCAAAGCCTGGTCGGATTGGCGATCGTGCTGGCGTTGGTGATCCTGCTCAGTAACCGCCTGCGCTGAGCACGGCGCGGCGTTTAAGCCTGTGCCGCTTCCTTGACCGGAACGCCCTTGTCCTTGAGCAGCGATTGCAACTCGCCGGCCTGGAACATTTCGCGCACGATGTCGCAGCCGCCGACGAACTCGCCCTTGACGTAAAGCTGCGGGATGGTCGGCCAGTTCGAGAAGCTCTTGATGCCGCCGCGCAGGTCGTCGTTTTCCAGCACGTTGAGACCCTTATAGGGCACGCCCAGGTAGTCGAGGATCTGCACGACCTGGCCGGAGAAGCCGCACATCGGGAACTGCGGCGTGCCCTTCATGAACAGCACGACGTCGTTGCCCTTCAGCTCATTGTCGATGAATTGCTCGATAGACATCGGTCATCCTTCCTGGCGCCGCGGGCTGCCCCAGCCGCGCGACTCTCACCCTTCGAAGCCTGAATATATGTAGCCCAAATACGTCCCGCAAAACAGTGCAAAGCCCATGCCGGTATTTCATGCCTGGGTGGTCAAAATCTCGCTAGGCAAGCCTCGCCGTCAATGAAATGCCGCCGTTCCGTCATCATGCAGCATGGATTTCCACGCGCGCCCGGCCGCGCAGAACGGCCGTCGAGGCGGCTTGTTCAGGGTTCCGGCGTACCGGTCTGCAGCGCCAGCGCATGGAGCTTGCCGCCCATTTCGGCCTTGAGCGCCTCGTAGACGATCTGGTGCTGCTGGACGCGAGATTTGCCGCGAAACAATTCGGCGATCACGGTCGCGGCATAATGGTCGCCGTCGCCGGCGAGATCGCGGATTGTCACCTCGGCATCGGGAATGCGCGCCCGGATCAGGCGCTCGATATCGTTCGCAGCCATTGCCATGATGCGTCTCCTCGCGGGGCCACGCTTTGCCGGCGAAGCGCCCAGAGGGATTAGCAGATCGGCGCCGAGCGGCAAAGGATTTGGGCCGTTCCTCCCCTGGACGCCGTGCAGGCCGCGATGCATGTTTCGCCGCAAAATAGCCGGCGATCACGCCGCAGTGAGGGCCATGCGATGTTCAAGTCCTTGGCGTTTGCCGGCTTGCTGCTGGCGCTGTTGTCCAGCCAGGTTTCCGCGCAGCAGCCCACCAAGCTCAACGTGACGCCATTCGCGCGGCTTGCCGCTCGGATTTCATGGCGAATTGTTCCGGCGTCCAGCCCGGCGGCAAGGAGGCGTTCGAGTGCCTGCTGCGAAACGACGCCAAGCTTTCGCCGTCTTGCCAAGCCGCCGTGAATGCCGCGGCGCCGAAGCCGGCCAGAGCCCGCCGCGGCCGCCGCGCCGGCACCCGCGGCTCCGGCGCAGTCCGAGACCGCGCCTCCGGCCGCCAAAGTCGAGCGCGCACCACCGGGGATTCAGGTCGCCCCGGCCGAAGCCCAGAACGAGCGACTCAAGACCGTGCAGCAGGCCTGCACGCTCAACGACTTTCGTGTCGCATTGTTCCTGGATTGCGCCGAACAATCCCGAAATTCTGCAATGCCTGAAGGCCAATGCGGCCGATCTCTCACCTAATTGCCAAGCTGCGGTGCAGTCGCTTCCGGCTCTCGCCGCCGCCCGCTGAGCCGACGCGGCAAACGGTGCCGGCCAAGAAGCCGGCAGAGCCAAAGCCTGGCGGAACCGGCACGCGTCAGTGCTCCGCCCGCCCCGACGGCGCCGGCCGCGCCGGCGACACCGACTGCACAGCAGACCGCCGCCATCCGCGCCGCGTGCCGGTCCGATTTCATGTCCAATTGCGCAGGCGTGCAGCCCGGCGGCGCCGAAGCTCTGCAATGTCTCAAACGCAACGAGACGCAGCTGTCGGCAGCGTGCCGCAGCGCCGTGGCCGCGATCGGCGGCGGCACGCCCGGCGGCGGCACGCCCTCGGCGGCACCATCCGGAGCACCGGCGGCGGCGGCTGCACCCGCGGTCGCGCCCATCGGACCAATGCCGATGCTGCGCCCGCGCGACGCGCTGGCGATCGTGCAAATTTGCGGCGCCGAAGTGCGGTCGCTCTGTGCCGGTGTTCCGTTCGGCGGCGGCCGTGTCATCAGCTGCCTCGCCGCAAACGCATCGAGTCTGTCGCCGAGCTGTTACGGCGCGCTCAGCGCGGCGGCGGCGATCGCGATAACGAACTATACCGGTCTGGCGCCTGCCATATACGCCGGCAGCCAGCTCTCGAACGCCTCTTTCGAGCTGCGCAACCGTAATCGGGCGTTCGCCGGCAATCGCCAATGCCTTGCCGCCGGTCGCACCGAGCCGCGTCAACGGCACGCCGGCCGCCTTGGCACGCTCGGCGATGAGATCGGCGTTCTTGCCGGTCACGACATAGCGGCCCTGATCCTCGCCGAACCAGAATGCGTGGGCGGGAAGCGCCGAAGAATCTTCGAGCACCGCGCCGATGCCGGACGCGATCGCCATTTCGGCGAGCGCAACCAGCAAGGCCGCCGTCGGAAATGTCGTGCGCCGCGGTGACGAGACCATCGCGGATCAGGCTCCTGACAAAATCGCCATGGCGTTTCTCCGCGGCGAGATCGACCGGCGGCGGCGCGCCCTCCTCGCGGCCGCAGATGTCGCGCAGATAAACCGACTGGCCGAGCCAGCCTTGGGTTTCGCCGATCAGCAGGATCGCTTCGCCCTCGGCCTTGAAGCGAAGCGTCATCGACGCGGTGAAATCGTCGAGCACGCCGACGCCGCCGATGGTCGGCGTCGGCAGGATCGCCCGGCCATTAGTCTCGTTGTAGAGCGAGACATTGCCGGACACGATCGGGAAATCGAGCGCGCGCGCCGCCTCGCCGATGCCGCGGATGCAGCCGACCAGTTGGCCCATGATCTCCGGGCCGCTCCGGATTGCCGAAATTGAGATTGTCGGTGAGCGCCAGCGGCTTGGCGCCGACGGCGGAGAGATTACGCCAAGCTTCGGCCACCGCCTGCTTGCCGCCTTCGAACGGATCGGCCTCGCAATAGCGCGGCGTGACGTCGGAGGTGAGCGCCAGCGCCTTCGGGCCGTCGTTGATGCGCACCACGGCGGCGTCGCCGCCCGGCCGCTGCACCGTGTTGCCGATGATGACGTGGTCGTACTGTTCCCAGACCCAGCGCCGCGAACACAGATCCGGCGAGCCGATCAGTTTTTCCAGCGCGGCGGCGATCGGCATCGGCGGCACCACGTCCGCCGCCTGCACGATTCTTCGCTTCTCGGCTTCGGCGAAAGGCCGATCGTAGAGCGGCGCCTCGTCGCCGAGCTCCTTGATCGGCAGGTCGGCCATGACCGCGCCGCCATGCTTGACGATGAAGCGTTTGGTCGGCGTGGTTTCGCCGACCACGGCGAAGTCGAGGCCCCATTTGCGGAAGATCGCTTCGGCTTCCTGTTCCTTCTCCGGCTTGAGCACCATGAGCATGCGCTCCTGGCTCTCCGACAGCATCATCTCGTAGGCGCTCATGCCGGTTTCGCGGCACGGCACTTTGTCGAGGTCGAGCGTGACGCCGAGATCGCCCTTGGCGCCCATCTCGACGGCGGAACAGGTCAGCCCCGCCGCGCCCATGTCCTGGATGGCGATGACGCAGCCCTTGGCCATGATCTCGAGGCAGGCCTCGAGCAGAAGCTTTTCCGAGAACGGATCGCCGACCTGCACGGTCGGGCGCTTCTCCTCGGCGTCGGCGCCGAACTCGGCCGACGCCATGCTGGCGCCGTGGATGCCGTCGCGGCCGGTTTTCGAGCCGAGATAGACGATCGGCATGCCGACGCCGGACGCCGCCGAATAGAAAATCTTGTCCGTATCGGCGAGGCCAACCGCCATGGCATTGACCAGGCAATTGCCGTCGTAGCGGCGATGAAAGCGCACCTCGCCGCCGACCGTCGGCACGCCGAACGAATTGCCGTAGCCGCCGATGCCGGCGACCACGCCGCCGACCAGCGCGCGCGTCTTCGGATGTTTCGGATCGCCGAACGACAGCGCGTTGAGGCAGGCGATCGGCCGCGCCCCCATGGTGAAGACGTCGCGCAAAATGCCGCCGACGCCGGTCGTGGCGCCCTGATAGGGCTCGATGTAGCTCGGGTGGTTGTGGCTCTCCATCTTGAACACGACGGCGAGCCCGTCGCCGATGTCGATAACGCCGGCATTCTCGCCCGGCCCCTGGATCACCCAAGGCGCCTTGGTCGGCAGCGTGCGCAGATGGATCTTTGAGGATTTGTACGAGCAGTGCTCGTTCCACATCGCCGAGAAAATGCCGAGCTCGGTGAAGCTCGGCTTGCGGCCGATGAGCTTCTCCAGGCGCGCGTACTCGTCCGGCTTGAGGCCGTGCTCGGCGATCAGCTCAGGCGTGATGGGGGGTTCGTTGCGGCTCACGCGGTTCATGTAGCGTGCGCGGCTGCAGATTTCACCCATTGCAGCCCGATTTCGGCCGGCCATCCACGCCTAATTCGGCATTCTCTGCGATGGGCGCTACCGCCCGAGACGTCAGGCCGGCTGCGGTCGCTTGATGCGAAAAATCCGATCCCACAGCGTACCGCCCGCATAGCGCCTGCAGACGAAGAAATAGGCCACAACGACCGCGAAAAGCACGAGCGCTGGCGCGCCGTTGAGGCTGAAACCATCGCTGGTCAGACCCCCGGTAAGAGCACCGATCACGTAACCCCCGATCGCGAATACTGTGACGAGATCCAGGATCACGGCGACAACCCGCTTCCAGATCGCGGCCCGCTCGATATCGTCTGCCAGGGCCACCCCCCTTTATGTCCAGCCTTCCACTCAGGCCGCCTGTGGAAATGCGCCGTCAGCCCCGCGAACAGGCCGCGGCCGTCGGTGCAGCCCATCACCGCTTCGACGTGATTTTCCGGATGCGGCATCATGCCGAGCACGTTGCCGCGTTCGTTGACGATGCCGGCGATGGCGTTGATGGCGCCATTGTGGTTCCAGTTCGGATCGATCATGCCGTCCGGCGCCGCGTAGCGGAACAGCACCCTGCCCTCGCCTTCGAGCCGCGCGATGGTCTCGCCGTCGGCGATGTAATTGCCCTCGCCGTGAGCGACCGGCACGCGGATCACCTGGCCGGCATTGTAGCCGCGGGTGAACGGGGTATCGGAGCGCTCGACGCGCAGATAGACGTCGCGGCAGATGAAGCGCAGCTGCGCATTGCGCATCAGCACGCCGGGCAACAGCCCCGCCTCGCAGGCGATCTGAAAGCCGTTGCACACCGCGAGCACGAGCCCGCCTTTCGCCGCGAAAGCGCGCACCGCATCCATGATCGGCGCCCGCGCCGCGATGGCGCCGCAGCGCAGATAGTCGCCATAGGAAAAGCCGCCCGGGATGACGACGAGGTCGATGCCCGCCGGCAGCTCGCGGTCGGCGTGCCAGACCATCGCCGGCTCACGGCCGGATATCAGCGTGAGCGCGCGTGCCATGTCGCGCTCGCGATTGATGCCGGGAAAGACGATGACGGCGGATTTCATCCGGTCACCTCGATGCGGTAATTCTCGATCACGGTATTGGCAAGCAGCTTTTCGGTGGCGGTCTTGAGCGCCGCCTCGGCCTCGGCCCGATCGCCGCCTTCGATCTCGATGTCGAACACCTTGCCCTGACGGACGCTCGCGACCCCGCCGACGCCGAGCGATTTCAGGGCGCCTTCGATGGCTTTGCCCTGCGGGTCGAGGATTCCCGACTTCAAAGTGACGGTGACGCGGGCTTTCATGGTCTCTGCTCTGTCAATTCAATATGTAGGAATCGGCGCGACCGCAACCAACCCGCGCGCCTAATGCACCGGCTCTTGCCGCTCCGGCGATCGTCATTGAGATCAAATCGTCAGGTGCCCCGGGAGGTCGTCGATGGCGGCGCAGGGCTTGCCGGCGGCACCGGGGCCGGCGACGGGCTGGTCGACGCCGGCGGCCCTTCCTCGATCGTCATGACGTCGATGAACTGGGCCAGCGATTTTTGCGCCAGTTCGCGATTCGGCGAGCTTGATTGAACCCGGATCATCACCGGACCGGCGAAAATGATCGCCATCTCGATATAGGCCGATGTGTTGCCGCGTGACACCTTGGTTTCGTTCAAGACCGCCGGATAATCCTTCAACTTTGCGGTCTCGGAGCTTAGCGTCTCGATCTTTTCCGCCCCGTCGGTGAGAACCTCACGCACCGCATCCAGTGCCTGCATGCTCTTCGGCAGTTCGACCTTGGCGTATTTTTCGAGCGCTTGCGGATCGGGATGCCGCGTCGGGCTCTTCAAGAATGTGAACAGGACGGATGCCGCATCGGGGCACGCCAGCGGCTTGCATTTGAAAGTCCGCTGCAGGCCGTTCGCCGACTTCTGCCCGTCCCACTTATCCAGGTCCGGCGCTTTGGTCGTAATCCGCACCGCGCCAGGTTTGACGGGATTGATGGCATCGTCGCCACCGGTCTGAGCGAACAGCTGGGCCGGGGCAAAAATGAGGGCGCAAACGATAGCCGCCCGAAAACGGTTTCTCATGGCGCTTCCGTCACTGCCCCGGCGCAAGATTAGCATGCTCGGCCCGTTCCACAACCCATGCTGGCGGCGGTCCAAACAGGAATCCGCTTGCTTCCCGGCCGATGAATTGCGTGGCTGCCACCGCTCACACGGTCTGATGGACCGGCGTATTGGCCTGTTCCAAAAGCCGACCATAGCCGGGTACGCGGCCGCTTTCGCCAACGAGCCGCATCGCCGCCCAGAATGCCGCCGTCGCCGACGACACCACCGGAATGTGGTGACGTTCTTCCAGGGGCTTGGCCACTTCGAGTGTGCGCAAGCCGCCGCAGGAGATCAAAATGCCTTCGGCGCTCTTGGCGTGAGCGACGGCGCTGTCGCTCAACGCAACGATGTCGGCTTCGCTTTTTTTGCTGGGGCCACCGAATTCCAAAAGATCAAAACACTCCAGCGACAGCGCCTCGATGCCGGCCGCTGCGAGCAGTTCCTTCAGACGCCGGTTGACGACGTCGCTGTAAGCGGTGGCGACGGCGACGCGCGTGGCGCCGACCTCGCGCAGGCCGTCGATGATGGACTGGCTCATGGTGCTCACCGGCAGGCCGGTGCGCTGACGCAATTCTTCGAGCAACCGATCATGGGCCTGCGGCCCCTTATAGAAGGTGAGCGAGGTGCCGATAACCATGATGGCGTCGACGTTCTGCGTGGCCAAATATTCGGCCGCCGGCAGAATGCCGTTCCAGGCCGGCTCGTAGCCCTCGGGCGTGAGGTTGCGCACGCCGACGCCGCGCGGAATGAAGCGCACGCCCGGATACATGATCGGGCCTTCGAACGGCACCTCGTCGGTGGCGAACGGAACGACGAGGCCGATGGTGATGTCTTTGCGCATGCTAAATGTCTTTGCGCCTACTAGATGTCTTTGCGCCTACTAAGTGTCGCGGTGCTGCGTGTCGCGCGGCGCGAGCTTTCAGCCCTTGACCAGCACCGGCCCGGTGCCTTGCGGCCGCTCGCCTTCGCTCATGATGCCGAGGCGCTTGGCGACTTCGGTATAGGCTTCGAGGAGCCCGCCGAGGTCGCGGCGGAAGCGGTCCTTGTCGAGCTTCTCGTTCGACTTGATGTCCCACAGCCGGCAGGAGTCAGGCGAGATCTCGTCGGCGACCACGATGCGCATCAGGTCGTTTTCCCACAGCCGGCCGGTTTCCATCTTGAAATCAACGAGACGGATGCCGACGCCGAGGAACAGGCCGGAGAGGAAATCGTTGACGCGGATGGCGAGCGACATGATGTCGTCGATCTCCTGCGGCGTCGCCCAACCGAACGCGGTGATGTGCTCTTCCGACACCAGCGGGTCGTTGAGCTGGTCGTTCTTGTAATAAAACTCGATGATCGAGCGCGGCAGCTGCGTGCCTTCCTCGATGCCGAGCCGCTGCGCCAAGGAGCCCGCGGCGATATTGCGCACGCAGATTTCCAGCGGAATGATCTCGACCTCGCGGATCAACTGCTCGCGCATGTTGAGCCGGCGGATGAAATGGGTCGGCACGCCGATGTCGTTCAAATGCTGGAAGACGTATTCGGAGATGCGGTTGTTGAGGACGCCCTTGCCCTCGATCACCTCGTGCTTCTTGGCATTGAAGGCGGTCGCGTCGTCCTTGAAATGCTGGATCAGGGTTCCAGGCTCGGGACCCTCATAGAGGATTTTCGCCTTGCCTTCGTAGATGCGGCGACGGCGGCTCATGGGAGTGTACCGTGGCTTTGTAAAATCCATAGATGCCGTGGCTCCAATTACAGTGCTAGGTCCGCGGCGGCGGAAGTGGGCGGCACGACTCAACACTGCGGCCCGTCCGCGACACAAAAGCTAGCCGAAGGTGCCGCAGAGTACAATCGGCATAGACCCGCACGGTCGCCGCTGCAACGACCAAGTTCAAGCGTCAACACGGTTGCCTTGACGGGTCACCCCCGATATGCAAGGCGGCACGTAATTTGCGGTGTTCCATCAACGTCGAGGCCAAAGTTCGAGGCAAGGCATGACCGAATTCGACAAGCGCGAAGAGGCCTTCGAGCAGCGCTTCGCGCACGACGAGGAACTGAAATTCAAGGCCACCGCGCGGCGCAACAAGCTCTTAGGGCTGTGGGCCGCGGAAAAGCTCGGGCTCAAGAGCGCCGAAGCCGACAGCTACGCGCTGTCCGTCGTCATGGTCGAGCTCGAAGACAGCGGCGACCACGATGTGGCCGGTAAGATCCGCAAGGATTTCGCCGCCAAGGGCGTGCAGCAGTCCGATCACCAGATCGCCCGCACCATGACCGAGCTGATGGCCAAGGCCGTCGCCGACATCCAAGCAGGAAAGTAGCGCACATCATGGCTATCCCCGCATTTAGTCTCGCAAAAAAACTGCATGCCGGCGAAACGGTCTATTCCGGCTGGTGCGGCCTGCCCTACCCGCTCGTTGCTGAAACCTTGGCACGAGATGGCTTTGCCGCGGTGACGATCGAAAGCCAGCACGGTCTGTGGGACGTCGGCGGCATCCTCAATGGCATCGCCGCGGTCCGTCAGGGCGGCGGCGCGCCGATCGTGCGCGTACCGCTCAACGATTTCGCGCTGGTGAGCCGCGCGCTCGATTTCGGCGCCGAAGGCATCATCGCGCCGATGATCAATACCGCGGCCGATGCGCGCGCCTTTGCGGCTGCGGCAAAATTTCCGCCGATCGGCGAGCGCAGCTGGGGCCCGCACCGCGCCATGACGCTCGGCGGCGTGTCCGACATGGGAACTTATCTGCGCGAGGCCAACGAAAATATCATCACGCTCGCCATGATCGAAACCCGCACGTCGCTGCAAAATTTCGAAGCGATCATCACCACGCCGGGCATCGACGGCTTTTTCCTCGGTCCGTCGGATCTGTCGATCGCGCTGTCGGACGGCAAGACCGTCGATCCGTTGTCAAAGGAGGTCGAAGGCCACCTCGACACCCTGATCGCCGGTGCGCAGAAGGCGAAGAAAATTCCCGGCGCCTATTGCCACTCCGCCGAGCGCGCCGCGGCGCTGGCCAAGCGCGGCGTAAAATTCCTCGCGGTGTCGAGCGATCTGTCGATGCTGCGCGCTGGTGCTGCGGCGGCGCTGAAGGTGCTCAAGGGCTGACCGGCGGCGCGCTGCGGGCTTTGGCGCGGCGCCGCACCGGCGGGCTCACGCCCGGCAGCATTCGCAGCAGCGTACGGTCTTCGAACAAATAGTGGTGTACGAGCGCTGCCGCGGCATGAATACCCGCGAGCAGCAACAGCGCGTCGGCGAGATATTCGTGCACCTTGAGAAGGCTCTTCGCCATCGGCCGGTCGACGGGCCATGGCGAATTCAAGTCCCAGATGCCGAACTGCGGCAGCGCGTGGCCGCGCTTGAGCTGCACCAGAATTCCCATGAACGGCACCGCCACCAATAGCCCGTAAAGCACGTAGTGCGTCAGCGCCGCGATCGCCTGCTGCAGCCAACCAAACCGTGTCGGCTCAGGCGGCGGTGGCGGATTGGCCATGCGCCAAGCCAGACGCGCGATCAAAAGCACAATGACGCACTGCCCAAGCGTCATGTGCGCGGTGAAAGCGGCGGTGCGAACGGCGCCTTTCGGCAGGTCGTCGTGGAACGTGCCAAGCAGCCAGCCGCAGATCACGAACAATGCCGTGAGCCAATGCAGGATTTGCGGAACGGCGCCGTACTGCGCCTTTGAATTCGTCAATTGCATTTTACCGACCGTGCCTGCTGACGCGCCCGCACAGCAAAAATGCGCCACTTTAGAACTGAAATAATTCAGCTCTGGCCGATGGCGTTTTCGATCCGCGCGAGCGCCGCTGCCATATCAGACTCCACCTCCTGGTCAAATATTCCCAGCACAGTGTAGTCATGCGCTTTGAGCCAGTCGCGCTTGGCCGCGCGGGATTTTGCGGCGGCTTCACTTTCGTCGGCTGGCACCAGATCGATCACCAGCCGCAACGGGAAAGAAACAAAGTCGCAGATGTTCTGGCCGACCGGCGTCTGGCGCTTGAAACCGCGGCCGGCGAAACGGCGATCGTTGACCAAAGCCTCCCACAACATGCGCTCGGCCTCGGTCGGATTGCGGCGCAGGAGCCGCGCCAACCCGCGCACCGGACCACGCTCCTTCGGCACCCTGCCGGGACCATGCTCGGCGAGCAGTGCGCGCAACATTTCGGCCTCCGCGCCGTCGAGCACGCCGCCGCGCGCCGGGCCTTTGCGGCCTTCGGCGATCGACATGATCACGCCGTGCAGGGTCTGGATGTCCTGCTGCGTCGGCTGCATGCGGGTGAATATGTTGCGCAGATTGATCTGCATGGTCTCGCGCTTGTCGGGCGGGCGAAAAAACTCGACTTTTTCCAATTCGCGCTCGAGCGAAGCAAAGAACGCCAGCAACTGCTCCTTCGGCGCCGCTACCGACTTTTGCGGCATGGCGAACGGCAGTGTCTCGCCGCTTGCAAGCTTGAACCACTCATAGGCCACGATCGCCACGGCTTGCGCCAGGTTGAGCGAAGCGAAGGCCGGATTGACCGGCAAGGTGACGATGCGGTCGGCCAGCGCCACCTCGTCGTTCTCCAGCCCGTTGCGCTCGCGGCCGAACAGGATCGCAACCGTCTCGCCTGAGCCTACGCGCGGCGCCATCAGCGCCGCCGCCTCCGCCGGGCCGACGACCGGCTTGGCCTGGTCATGGGCGCGCGCGGTGGCGGCGAGCACGAAAGAACAGTCGCCAATGGCGCCTTCGAGCGTGTCATAAAGCGCGGCACCATCGAGGACGCGGTCGGCGCCGGCCGCCATCATGCGCGCCTTATCGTTGGGCCAGGCCTGCCGCGGCCGTACCAACCGTAGGCGCGACAGGCCGAAATTCGCCATGACGCGGGCCACAGCCCCGATATTTTCGCCAAGCTGCGACTCGACCAGAATCACCACCGGGCCGGACGTCTCGACCCAGCGCTTGGTCTTGTCGGTTCCTGCCCCGGGCATTGCTCCTCGCTCGTCATTCCGGGGCCGCGCGTAGCGCGGAGCCCGGAATCCATAACCACGAAAAGCGAGGTCACGGGAAGAGGCCGAGCCATCACCTGAGGACTGGGGATATGGATTCCGGGCTCCTCGCTTCGCTCGGCCCCGGAATGACTGAAATGTCGGCTTTCTCCGCCGCCCCACGGATGCTATAGGGCGCCCGCCGAACTCCCGTCAGTCGAATTCCCGGTTGGCGATGTCCGCGCCGAGAACAATCCATTTGAGGGCCCGCGGGAAAACCACGCGCCCGCCAATGTTCAGTTTCCGGTCGGCCCAAACAAGCACGGCGACCAGAGGTGCCAGCATGCCCAATCTCGAAATCATGTGGACAAAGGTCGATGAAGCCCCGGCGCTCGCGACCTATTCGCTACTGCCGATCGTCGAAGCCTTCGTGGGCGCGGCGGGCGTGTCCATGACGTTGAAGGACATCTCGCTGGCCGGTCGCATCCTCGCCAGTGTCCCCGGCAAGCTCACGCCTGCGCAACGCATTAACGACGAGCTCACCGAACTCGGCGAGCTTACGTTGAGGCCCGAGGCTAACATCATCAAGTTGCCTAACATCTCCGCCTCGATCCCGCAGCTCAAGGCCGCGATCAAGGAACTGCAAGGCAAGGGCTACGACGTTCCGGACTATCCGGACAATCCTACGACGGAAGCCGAGAAGGACATCAAGTCTCGCTATGCCAAGGTGTTCGGCAGCGTCGTCAACCCGGTATTGCGCGAGGGCAATTCCGACCGCCGCGCCGCCAGCGCCGTCAAGCAATACGCCCGCAACAATCCGCACAAGATGGGCGCCTGGAGTGCCGACTCCAAAACGCACGTGGCGTACATGTCGGGCGGCGATTACTACGGCTCGGAAATCTCGACCACCGTCGCGGCGGCGACCAACGCCCGCATCGAGCTGGTCGGCGCCGACGGCGCCGTCACGGTGCTCAAGTCAAAGACGCCGCTTGCGGCCGGCGAAATCATCGACGCAGCGGTGATGAGCCGCAAGGCGTTGCGTGCCTTCTTTGCCGATGAGATCGAAGCCGCAAAGAAGGAAGGCGTGCTGTTCTCACTGCAGGTGAAGGCGACCATGATGAAGATCGCCGACCCAATCGTGTTCGGCCATGCCGTTTCCGTCTTCTTCGCCGATGTGATCGAGAAGCACGCCGCTACGCTCAAGCGCCTCGGCGTCAATCTCAACAACGGCTTCGGCGATCTCTTGGCGAAAATCGAAACGCTGCCGGAAGCCGAAAAAGCGGCGATCAAGGCCGACATCAAGGCCGAGTACACGAAACGACCGGGCCTCGCCATGGTCAATTCCGACAAGGGGATCACTGGCCTCGACGTGCCCAGCGACGTGATCATCGACGCTTCGATGCCGGCGATGATCCGCGAATCCGGCGGCATGTGGGGCGCCGACGGCAAGCTGCACGACGTCATCGCCGCGATTCCGGACCGCAGCTACGCCAGGATGTATCAGGCGGCCATCGAAGACTGTAAGGCCCACGGCGCGTTCGACCCCAAGACCATGGGTTCGGTTCCGAACGTGGGATTGATGGCGCAGCAGGCCGAGGAATACGGCTCGCACGACAAGACGTTCGAAGTTCCCGCGGGCGGAACGGTTCGCGTCGTCGCCGACGACGGCAAGGTGCTGCTGGAGCGTCCGGTCGAGACCGGCGACATCTTCCGCATGTGCGAGCTCAGGGACGCGCCGATCCAGGACTGGGTCAAGCTCGGCGTGCGCCGCGCGCGGCTTACCAACACCCCGGCAGTGTTCTGGCTTGACTCAAAGCGCGCCCATGACGCGCAAGTCATCGCCAAGGTCGCGAAGTATCTGAAGGACCAAGATACGGCAGGGCTCGACATCCGCATTCTGCCGCCGGTCGAAGCGATCAAGTTTTCGCTCGAGCGCATCCGCAAGGGGCAGGACACGATCTCCGTCACCGGCAACGTGCTGCGCGATTATCTGACCGACCTGTTTCCGATCATGGAGCTCGGCACCTCGGCCAAGATGCTTTCGATCGTTCCGCTGTTGGCGGGCGGCGGACTTTTCGAGACCGGTGCCGGCGGCTCGGCGCCCAAGCATGTGGAGCAGTTTCAGCAAGAGGGCTATCTGCGCTGGGATTCGCTCGGCGAATTTTTGGCGCTCGGCGCGTCGCTCGAACATCTGGCGCAGACCTACAAGAACGCCAAGGTTCAGGTTCTCGCCGACACGCTCGACACCGCCATCGGCAAGATCCTCGAGTTCAACCGCTCACCTGCGCGCAAGGTCGGCGAACTCGATAATCGCGGCAGCCATTTCTACCTCGCCATGTACTGGGCTCAGGCGCTGGCCGCGCAGACCAAGGACGCGCAGCTGGCGGCTCGCTTCAAACCGCTGGCCGAGACGCTCAGCAAAAACGAGGCCAAGATCAATGGCGAACTGATCGGCGCGCAAGGCAAGCCGGTCGACATCGGCGGCTACTACCTGCCCGACTCCGCCAAGACATCGGCCGCGATGCGGCCGAGTGCTACGCTGAACTCAGCGATCGCCGCGCTCTGACGCAATCGACCGCGCTCCAACGGGATCGAGGTTTTATGGCGAAAATCAAGGTCACCAATCCCGTCGTCGAGATGGACGGCGACGAGATGACCCGGATCATCTGGAAGGAGATCAAGGACAAGCTCATTCATCCTTATCTCGACATCAACCTGATGTATTTCGATCTCGGCATCCACAAGCGCGACGAGACGCGCGATCAGATCACCATCGACGCTGCGGAAGCGACCAAGAAGGTCGGGGTCGCGGTGAAATGCGCCACCATCACGCCGGACGAAGCGCGGGTGAAGGAATTCGATCTGCACGAGATGTACCGCTCGCCGAACGGCACCATCCGCAACATTTTGGGCGGCGTCATCTTCCGTGAACCGATCCTGTGCAAGAACGTGCCGCGGCTCGTTCCGGGCTGGACCAAGCCGATCATCATCGGCCGCCACGCCTATGGCGACCAATACCGCGCCACCGATTTCAAGGTGCCGGGCAAGGGCAAGCTTTATCTCACCTTCGTCGGCGACGACGGCAAGGAGATCAAACGCGAGGTGTTCCAGTTTCCCGGCTCGGGCGTCGCCATGGCGATGTACAATCTCGACGACTCCATCCGCGACTTCGCCCATGCTTCGATGAATTACGCCTATAACCGCGGCTATCCGCTTTATCTGTCGACCAAGAACACCATCGTCAAAGTCTATGACGGGCGCTTCAAGGATATTTTTCAGGAGGTGTTCGACAGCGAGTTCAAGGACAAGTTCGCCGAGAAGAAGATCACCTACGAGCACCGCCTGATCGACGACATGGTGGCTTCCGCCCTGAAATGGTCGGGCGGCTATGTCTGGGCGTGCAAGAACTACGACGGCGACGTGCAATCGGACACCGTAGCGCAAGGCTATGGTTCGCTCGGCCTGATGACGTCGGTGCTCACCACTCCCGATGGAAAAGTGGTCGAGGCCGAGGCCGCCCACGGCACGGTGACGCGGCACTACCGCGAGCACCAGAAGGGCCGCGAAACCTCGACCAATTCCATCGCCTCGATCTTCGCCTGGACCCGCGGACTCGCCCACCGCGCCAAGCTCGACAACAATCCGGAACTGGCGAAATTCGCCGCCACCCTGGAAAAGGTCACCGTCGGCACGGTGGAGTTCGGTTTCATGACCAAGGACCTCGCGCTTCTCGTCGGCCCGGATCAGAAATGGCTCTCGACAGGCGGCTTTCTCGACAAGGTGGACGCTAACCTCAAAACCGCGATGGCGTAGGATGCATCGCGGCATAACGTCTGGCCCGATTGGCGATCGCCGCGCCAAGGCATATGTTTCGACCATGGTTGAGGTGAACATGGCAGAACCGAACGCCAAACTGAGCATATTGGGCATCGTTGCGATCGCCGCGCCGCTGTTTGCTATACTGGGCGCGGCGATGTGGTTTGCGGCGCGCACCTGGATCTCGCTCGGCGGGCCGCCGATGCCGCCGGCCGGCTATATCGCCATGACGCTCGGCATCGTGTTTTCGGTCGTGGTCGGATGCGGACTGATGGCGCTGGTGTTCTATTCGAGCCGCCACGGTTACGACGAGCCGCCCCAAACCGACCGCGAATAAGCGGGCATTGAAGTTAAAGAGGACACGATGACCAAGACCATTCGCCTGCAAAGCGACAGCAACGCCCACGACCGGCCGTGGCGGATCGCCGTCGAGCAGGGTTTCTTTGCCGCCGAGGGACTGAACGTCGAATATCACGAGGACAATCCCAAAGGCGCCGCGGGCCGGGTCGAGGATTTCTCCCAGCGCTGGAAGGAATTGCAGCTGCAAAAAGGCGCGCTTGAAGTCTATCCGGTATGCGAGTGGGGCGCGATCGAGCGGGTGCAGGCGCTCGGCGGCGGCAAGATCATCGGGCTCGACACCACGGTGCGCACCGGCGCGCTGATGGTGCGAAAGGATTCGAAAATTCAGTCGCCGGCGGAATTGCGCAACGTGCCGATCGCGGTGACCTGGCATGCCGGCACGTTCTATGCCGCGATCGAAGTGCTTGAAGCGGCCGGCGTGCCGTTTCACGAGATCAAGCTGGTGCACGCCAATGACCGGCTCGAAGCGCTGCTCGGCGGCACCACCCAGGCCGCGGCGCTAATGGAGCCGCTGGTGAGCCGCGCGCTCGCCGCCGGCGCGCGCAAGATCGCCGACCTGCGCTGGCGCGGCGGCATCGTCGCCGGCAATGACGTCGACGAGGACACCGCGGCAAAGCTGCGCCGCGCCCTCAACCGCGCCATCGCTTGGCTGCGCGAGAACGAAGACCGCTCGCGGCAGGAGGTTTTGCGCGATTTGACGCCGGAGCAGCGCGCGAACGGCCTGATGCCGGAACTGGTCGGCGTCAAGACCTACCGCGCCGAGGAGTTCCAGGAAAAGGTCGACTGGATGCTCGACCGCGGCTTCCTCAAGGACGCGCCCGACTATGCCGAAGTGGTGCGCAGCAAATAGCGCCGTATCCGCCCGGCGCTGCAAGCACGATCATAAATTCTCTATAAATTTCCGGGGCGATGCCGCCCGCCGTTAACGATTGCGGCTGCCCTGATTACGAAAATTTGTTCGCCTTTGCGCTCTGCGTGGGGCGCCGATACCGGAAAACGATGGCCGCCAAGGCGGCAGCGGCCTATGGTCCGGCCAAGGGTAGACTCGATGCTTTTGGACGACGCTCAAGGGTGCGAATAAATCTCATAGTCGCGGTGCTGCGGCGCGAAATGCGCGGCATCGTCATTGCGCTGTTGTTCGTCTTGGCGACGACCGCGGTGGCGCTCTTTCTGCGCCACTATATCGGCATCCTGCGCGGCGCGGTGCTCTATCTCGTGCCGGTAATGCTGGCCGGCTATCAGTTTGGCGTCATTCCGGCGCTGGTGGCTGCCGTCGCCGGCGTGCTGCTCTCGGGCTATGTCTATTTCGCACAGCTCTACAGTTTCCAGGTCGCCTCGCCGCAGGAAGCGCTCAATCTTTTGCTGTTCATGATCGTCGCCGTGGTGGTCTCGCACCTCTCCAGCCAGGCCAAGAAGCACATCCTCATCGCCAGGAAGCGCGAACGCGAGATGAGCGATCTTTACGCGTTCTCGCGCCGGCTCGCCATGGCGCCCAGCGCGGCGGAGATTTTCGTCGCCATCCAAGAGCATCTCGCCAATCTGGTGCAGCGCAAAGTGGTGCTGCTTGGCATAGCCGATGCCGGCACCGCCGACGACGTGCCGGAGACGGTGCGCGCCGCTGTCACGCGCGTCGAGCATGACGAGGGACTCGAGCGCACCGTCGAGGACGGCACCGGCAATGTCTGGCTCATTCGCCGGGTTTCACCGAAAACGCCCGATTTCGGCCTGGTCGCGGTCGATCTCGGCAATGTCTTGGGCCAACCGCTGACCGATATGCGCCAGCGCATCGACGACGCGCTGGCCGACGCCGCAGCGACGCTGGAGCGGCTCGACGTCGCGCGCGCGCTCAACGAGGCCAAGATGCGGTCGGAGACCGAGCTGCTGCGCGAAGCGTTGATCGGCTCGGTGTCGCACGAATTGCGCACGCCGCTGGCCTCGATCCTCGGCGCCGCCACGGTCTTGCACAACGCGCCGGCGCTCGCCGGGGATCCGCGGCTGTTGGCCCTGACCAGCGTGGTGCGCGACGAAGCCGAACGGCTCAATATCGATATCCAGAACCTGCTCGATGCCACAACCATCACCCGCCAGCAGGTGCGGCCGAAATTGCAATGGGTCGAGCCGGTCGACATCGTCAACGCCGCGTTCGAGCACCGCCGGCGGCGCTTGAGCGGCTTTCCGGTGACGTTCGACCTTCATTCCAACCTGCCCATCGTCCATGTCGATCCGGCGCAGGTCGAGCAGGCGCTGGTGCAGATCATCGACAATGCCGCAAAGTATTCGCCGGCCGGCTCGCCGATCCGCGTCGCCGCCCATCCCAATGGCCAGACCGTAATGCTCTCGGTGCACGACAGCGGCTCGGGCCTGACGACCGAGGAAAAGCGCCAGGTCGGCGGCCGCTTCTTCCGCGGGCCGCGCCATAAGGTGACCACGTCCGGCTCGGGCTTGGGATTGTGGATCGCCAACGCCTTCGTCACCGCCAATGGCGGTAAGGTCGAGGTCGAAAGCGACGGCGCCGACCGCGGCACTACGGTCACCATCCACCTGCCGATGTCGCCCGAGGCCGAACAAATGGAGACGACCGTCGATGAGTGAAACGCCAGCCTCCGTCCTCGTCGTCGACGACGAGATCCAGATCCGGCGCTTCCTGCGCACCGGTTTTGAGCTCGACGGCTTCATGGTGCACGAGGCCGAAACCGGCGCCGAAGCGTTGCGCGCGGCGACGCTGCAGCCGTCCGATCTGGTCATCCTCGATCTCGGCCTGCCCGACATGGACGGCGCCGACGTGCTGGAGCGGCTGCGGTCGTGGTCGAGCGTGCCGCTGATCGTGCTGTCGGTGCGCGGCAGCGAAAACGAGAAAGTGCGGCTCTTGGAGGCCGGCGCCGACGACTATGTGGTCAAGCCGTTCGGCATGGCCGAGCTGCTGGCGCGGGCCCATTCGGCGATGCGGCGCCAGCTGCGCGCCTCGCGCGGCGAGCCGGTGATGAAATTCGGACCCTTGTCGATCGACTTCGCCGCCCGCGCCGTGTTCATCAACGACCGGCGCGTCACGCTGACGCCTAAGGAATACCGGCTGCTGCAGATCCTGGCCCAGCACTCCGGCAACGTCGTCACCCACCAGTTCCTGCTGCGCGAGGTCTGGGGCAACGATCACATCGACGATACCCATTACCTGCGCATTTTCGTGCGCAAGCTGCGGCGCAAGATCGAGGCCGATCCGACCCAGCCACGCATCCTGCTCACCGAGCTTGGCGTCGGCTATCGCCTAGTTTCCGCCGACGAGCCGTCCACGGCCCAACCGGCCCCGGTTGGCGCGCAATAAGCACCCCATTGCGTTGCTTCGGCGCTACTCCGGCCGGCAGGTTATGGCGGCAAAAGCGCCTTAGTGCCGCAAATTTGGCTTAAGCTTTAAAACAAACTGAATCTCGTATCCATCTGTGGAATATAGAGTATTCCGGGCGTTGCGGCGTTTGCGGGCGGCATTAAAGCATTTTTGTGATGCCTATCAACTCGATTGGAACCTTTGTTCGGTAGAACGGATTTGCTTGTCGCAGCGACAAAGTAAATGCGGGGTGAGAACCAGGCTTTGCGTACCTAATCGATCGCTTCACGATCGCCAGTAAAAGCGGGCTTACCGCGCTAAAGACTGAACAGGACAGGGATGGCTGTTATGACCAACTTCAAGATTTTCGGCCGGGGCGCCCTTTTTGCGCTCGTGGCCGCTTCCGCCACCGTCGCCACGACTTCCAGCTACGCCGTGCCGGGCTATGACGGCCTGTGGAGCGTGTCGATCGTCACCGAAAAAGGCACCTGCGACCGCGGCTATCGCTATCCGATCCGCATTTCCCACGGCCAGCTTGCCAATGCCGGCGACGTCGCCGTCAACATCGCTGGCAAGGTCATGCCGACTGGCGCCATCACCGTGATGGTCAGCGCCGCCGGCAAGAGCGCCAACGGCTCAGGCCGGCTCTCCGGCAACCTCGGCGAAGGCTCCTGGATCGGCGGCGACTGCTCGGGCACCTGGACCGCGGAGCGCCGTTCCTAATTCATCCAGCGGCTGTCTAATAACGCAAATCCCGGGCGCGGCCGCGCCCGGGATTTGCTTTTTTACGGCGCGAGCACTGACTCAGTTCCCTGTCATCATCCGCGCAGGCGGATGATCCAGCAATCACCGCATGCCGGCGTTTACTGGATGCTCCGCTTTCGCGGAGCATGACAAATCAAGAATTATCGCGTCGGCATTAGGAAGTTTGGGGAAAAAGTTAGGAGCGGGGGTCGAAAAGCCTCAACGCATTACAAGAAGGCTTACGCAATACTGGACGACCCCCGTCCCTGCCCGCCCCATATATGGAGGGCGGGACTATGCGGATTGAATGCGTGCTCGTGAGCGCTCTAGCCTTCGGCCGCGTCGTCGTCCTCGGCGGCTTCGGCTTGCTCGCCGGCGAGAATCTTTTCGGCGATGACGCCGGAATTCTGCCGGATCGCCACTTCGATTTTTGCCGCGATGTCGGGATTGGCTTTGAGGAACGATTTCGCGTTCTCGCGGCCCTGGCCGATGCGCTGACTATCATAGGAGAACCAGGAGCCGGATTTTTCGACGACGCCGGCCTTGACGCCGAGATCGACCAATTCGCCGTTCTTGGAGACGCCTTCGCCATACATGATGTCGAACTCGACCTGCTTGAACGGCGGCGCCAGCTTGTTCTTGACCACTTTTACCCGGGTCTGGTTGCCGACCACCTCGTCGCGCTCCTTGATGGCGCCGATGCGGCGGATGTCGAGGCGGACCGAGGCATAGAATTTCAGCGCATGGCCGCCAGTGGTGGTTTCCGGCGAGCCGTACATGACACCGATCTTCATGCGGATCTGGTTGATGAAGATCACCATCGTATTGGAGCGGTTGATCGAGGCGGTGAGCTTGCGCAGCGCCTGGCTCATCAGCCGCGCCTGCAAGCCGGGCTGACTGTCACCCATCTCGCCTTCGAGCTCGGCACGCGGCACCAGCGCCGCGACCGAATCGATGACCAGCACGTCGACCGCGCCGGAGCGCACCAAAGTGTCGGCAATTTCCAGCGCCTGCTCGCCGGCATCGGGCTGCGAGATCAGAAGATCGTCGACATGGACGCCGAGCTTGCGCGCATAGATCGGATCGAGCGCATGTTCGGCATCGATGAAGGCGCAGATGCCGCCATTTTTCTGCGCTTCGGCCAGGACGTGCAGCGCCAGCGTGGTCTTGCCCGACGATTCGGGCCCATAGATTTCGACGACGCGGCCGCGCGGCAGCCCGCCGATGCCGAGCGCGATATCGAGGCCGAGCGAGCCGGTGGAGACAACGTCGATGTCCATCGACTTGTCGTTTTTGCCAAGCCGCATGATCGAGCCCTTGCCAAAACTGCGCTCGATCTGGGAGAGCGCCGCATCAAGGGCCTTCGATTTGTCCATGGACGATCCTTCAACGAGACGAAGCGCTGCTGCACCTGCACTCATGATCCGTGCTCCTTATGGCCGGGATTCGGAAGGCCAGCAACGAAGCGGCCCCTGCCCCGGCAATGCTAAGACAGCACTGTACACGATCTGTTCTATGTTCGCAATATGTTCTTTTCGGGGGTGTGGGTACTGGCCTGTTTTGACCCCTAGTGGCTGGTTTTGAAATTCACAGTGGCCGGTTTTGATTCTGGCGCTTTAATTCGTCCGCGATTTCGGACAGCACGTCCGCAATGGGGCGACCGTCCTTACTGGTCAGGCTGCGTCGCACTTGGTGACCGCACCACCAGCCTATCCAGATAAGCACCGCAAATGGCATCCAAGCGATAATGAGACTGACATACCATGGCGTCATTGGCTCGGACATTCGATCCCTCCTCCAATGAAGGCCGCCTCAGTTGGCGGCCTTCTATCTGTACTGGCCGCCGTCATCCCACCAAAGTTTTTTGTCTTTGTCCGGCTTGATCTTCTCCCCCTGCCGAAATGCAAAGATGACAAATGCGAACGCCGCTAGGAGAATGATAGCGCCAATCCAATGTGTCATACGTATGCCTCAGTTGGCGGCCTCTTTCGCTTCAAGCTCTATTTTCATTTCGACAGGTTGTTCTTCGTCCGCATCATAGATTTGCGAGACGTTCACCGCAAACGCGCGAAACCATCGCACGCGGTTTGGGACGCGGGTGTGGGTACTAGCCCTTTTCATCCCCGCTGGTCCCTTTTGAATCCGAGGATTGGCCCCTTTTGAACCGCCGCGTGCATTGACAACGGCTGCAACCGGATTGAAAATTATTGCTCGCATAACGCGCGGGAGGGAAATATGAGCCATCGCGTCGCGAAATACTGCATGAGCCGGGGCTGCATTCCAGCTCTGCTCATTGCTGTCACCATGCAGCCGCTGACAATCGTTCCAGCAAATGCGCGCGCCCGGGATCATATCAATTACGGCTATTGCAATGGGTCGATGCGGCTGATGAATGACGTTTCACGTTGTCGCAAACCAGCGCCGGACAGCGGTCAGTGCCCGCCCGGCCAAATCGCGAGGGGTGGTCTGACCTGGGCCTATCATGTTCGATGCTGCCACGAACCGGGTAAGCCGTCCGCTTGCAAAAGTCCGGGCCGCTTCAGTTAGCGGCCTCTTCCGGCGCTGCTTTAAAGTTTTGAGGACGCAGCTTTTTGAAGCGCTGCAGCCAATTTGGCCGCTTCCTTCTTTGTTAGCCGAAAAGACGTGCTGCGGTGCAGACGACCGGCTTTCGTCATCACTTCAAGAACAACGGCGTTCCCGCGCCGGATAACCTTGGCGGTCTCAGTCCATTTCACACCGCTGATTTTGATCGTCAATTTGATCCCCAGCAGGCCGCCTCAGTTGGCGGCCTGGTTCTTATCCGCATAGCGAATATCGGTCCTGGCCCCTTTCCATCCCTGGTCCCTTTTGAATTTGAGGGTGGCTCCCTTTTGAGGTAGAAATACTCGCGGGGGCAACCAAGGAGAGTGCCAGCAAAAGGAGGCAACGATGTCCAAGCTCGTTTCGGTAGTTGCTTTGCTCAGTCTCGTTGTTTGGTCAGTTCCCGCGTTGGCTTTCGATCCCGCTGTCTGCAAACAACACTGCGCCGATAGCTGCTCGGGAAAAAGCAGTATGTGCCTGAGCAACTGCACGCACCGATGCGATAACGGCGGTCGACATTGATCGATCGGAGGCCGCCTCGGTTGGCGGCCTCAATTATTCCGGCACGTCGTCTCGATCTTACCCAGTCGGCATTTGCCGCTGGGCGCCGCTTCGCCTTGGGCGAAAATAGTTCCGATCAAAAAGCCTTGCAGCGACGACCTCCCTTTCCGTTCTCCCGGATACAACCTGCACGCCACATAGTTGTACATAGAAAGCAGGCCATCAGCTTTGGCAGCGGATCCGAGCCGGACCAGCGGAACAGGCACGTCGGTTCCCGCCTAATATCCAGCGCCGCCTTGTGAATTTGCGGATCTCGTCCGCTGTTGGTTGAGCCCGACCCATCTTGCGCGCTCGCAAAAGTTGTTCGAGGATGGATCGGGGTGGGGAATCAATCATGCGCAAGGTGCTTCTCGGCGCCGCTGCCTTGCTTCTGGCCGCGTGTGCGACGATCACAAAGGGAACGACACAACTCGTTGTCATCGATACGCCGGGGGTGGCAGGGGCGACCTGCACGGTCACGACCAAAAACGGACCGCAGATGGTGACGACGCCGGGCTCGCTGACATTGAACAAAGGGTCCGATGCGCTGCCGGTATCGTGCACCAAAGCCTGCTACGTGACCGGATCGAGCGCCATCCCATCGAGCCCCGAAGTGATGGCTGCCGGCAATGTCGTGTTCGGCGGCATCATCGGCCTTGGCGTCGACGCCGCGAGCGGCGCCAACAACAAATATCCCGATCAAATCACGGTGGCGATGGTGCCCGATCGGTCGTGCCAGCAGTCTCCGAGAACCTCATCGCGGCTCAAGCCGAAGGAAACTCCCGACCGGTAATTTCGTATTCGAATCCGCAGCAAGCCTGGATCAACGGCAGCGACATCCGGGAATCTCTTTCCGGGACGTTGCGGACGACGTGCTCAAGGCGCGACTGGAGTGATCTTGAAGGGGCCCCCTGTTTCACCTTTCGCGGTTGCCTCGATGAGATACCCCGCCAAACCGGCCACCATGGCCACCCTGCGCGTGGCATCGGTGCGCGTCGCCACCTGGAAGGCATAGGTCTTCCCGGCAACGGCGTTAAATCTTACCGTGTAGTGCCCAGGCTCCGCTGTGCCGGTCGTGGTCACGCTGGTCGGGCCGGGCGGCACGCCGCCGGTATAGGTCTGGCCCGGGGCGAGATCGGCGACATGTGCGTCGTTGACGTCGATCAGGGCCGCCGCGACCTCGGCGACGTGACCGCCGTTGATGTCGTCGATGATGACCGGCGGGCCCGGCAGCGCTTCCCGCGTGATCGTAATTCGCGCCTGTCCAGGCGCCACGGCATTCACGAGCGGGGCCGCTGGCTGCGCGGCGCAGCCGCCGCAGCAAACAGCAATAAGAAGCGATGCCCAGATTCGCACTCGCATGACCGGTGCAGCTTATGCGTGCAGGCAAAAACATGCAAACGTCCCGCCGGCGGCGGTGTGTTGCATGGAACTCCCTGCGGCCTAAACTGACGTCATGAAGAGCGGACTGATATTGGCCGCGGCCGGATTAGCTTTCAGCGTTTGCGCCGCCCACGCCGGCAGCTTCGGCAATGCGCCGTGGTGCGCGGTGCAAAATCTCGGCGCCGGCGACGTGGTGTGGGATTGCGAATTTCCCAGCGCCGAGGCGTGCGCGCCGCATGTGATCGCCGGCAATCGCGGCTTTTGCAACATCAATCCAAGCTTTGTGCCACCGACGTTCGCGGCGCCGATCAAGCATCGTAAGCGCCGCTCCTAAAATAAAACCGCTGCGCCGGATTGCATCGGACCGACGCGGCAGATTAACTCCGCCATGCGGCAGTGAAACGTTTTCGTCGCCTACACCTAGGGGATTTTCATGCGTGCATCATTGGCAATCGTCGCCGTCGCCGCGGCATTGACGCTGGCCGGCTGTTTCGACGGCCCGCAGGGGCCACCCGGACCGAAAGGCGATGCCGGCCCGCAGGGGCCGCAGGGCGTCAAAGGCGAGACCGGACCGATCGGTCCCGCCGGTGCCCCCGGCGCGGCCGGCTCGAGCGGCCTGCATGCGCTGCGCCAGGAAGGCTGCGGCCAGAGCAGCAATTGCGATTTCACCTGCAGCCCGGGCGAGAAACTGATCTCGGTGACCTGCCCCGGCGGCACCATCGCCATCACCAGGAACGGCGACATCGAATCCGCCACCTGCTCGAGCGCGACCGGACCGGCGCTGGCGCTGTGCATGAAGCCGTGACCGTCATTCCGGGGCCGCGCAACGCGCGGAACCCGGAATCCATAGCCACAGGTCAGCGAATATGGATTCCGGACTTGCCGCTGGCGCGGCAATCCGGAATGACAAGAGCATGCACGACATCCTGATCCGCGGCGGAATTTTGTACGATGGCGCCGGCAATCCCGGCGTTGCCGGCGACCTTGCCATCGCGAACGGCCGCATCGCCGCGATCGGGCCGAGCATCACCGATGCCGCGCGAAAAATCATCGACGCCCAAAACCTCGCCGTCGCGCCGGGTTTTATCGACATCAAGACGCACTCGGATTTCACGCTGCCGATCAATCCGAAAGCCGAAAGCAAGGTGCGCCAGGGCGTCACCACCGAGATCATCGGCCATTGCGGCTTTTCGGTCGCGCCGGCGCTGCCTGGCAAGGTCGAGCTGCTCAAGGATTATCTGTCTCCGAGCGCGCCGTGGCTGCCGTTTCGCGAAACGACTTTTCCCGATTATCTGCAAACTTTTCCGCCCACCGCGGTGAATGCCGGCATGCTGGTCGGCCACAACACGCTGCGCCTGATGGTGATGGGCATGGCGGAGCGCGCGCCGACCGCGGCCGAGCTCGCGCAGATGATCGCGCTCCTCGAAGACGCGCTCGAGGCCGGCGCGCTCGGCATGTCGTCGGGCCTGTTCACGCCGCCCGGCTCCTACGCGGAGCCGGCGGAAATGATCGCGCTCGGCCATGTGCTCAAGCGCCACAACGCCGGCTATTTCACTCACTTACGCGATGAGTCCAACAAAGTGATCGAGGCGGTCGCCGAAGCGATCGAAGTCGGCGAGCAATGCGGCGTCCATGTCGAGATCGTGCACTTCAAATGCTCCGGCATGGACAATTGGGGCAAGGCCGCGCAGGCGCTGGCCATGATCGCCGACGCCAAGGCGCGCGGCGTCGACGTCGATTGCAATTCCTATCCATACGCCGCGGGCTCGAACCCGCTGAAGAACATTTTGCCGCCATGGGTGCAGGCCGGCGGCGTCGAGGCCATGATCGCGCGACTCGGCGAAGCCGAAACGCGCCAAAAAATCCGCGCCGATATCGCCCGGGACGGACTGAACAATTGGGGCCGCATTCCGTCGTGGGACTGCGTGCAGATCTCGATCTCGCCGCATCTGCCGCAATTTTCCGGCCGCACCATTGCGTCGTTAGCCGCCGAGCGCGGCGCCGATCCGATCGACACGCTGTGCGATTATCTTGCCGACGACCAAGGCGCGACCCGCGTGCTGGTGACCTCGATCTCGGAAGCCGACATCCGCACCATCGTCGCCTCGCCGCTCGCTCTGGTCGGCTCCGACGGCAATTGCGTCGCGCCCTACGGCACCGTGGGCAAGGGCATGCCGCATCCGCGCTTCTACGGCACGTTTCCGCGCGTGCTATCGCGCTATGTGCGTGACGAGAACGCGCTGTCGCTGCCTCTCGCCATCCACAAAATGACCGGCGCCACGGCGCGGGCGCTGAAACTCAAGGACCGCGGCCTGTTGCGCCAAGGTTTTTGCGCCGACGTGGTGTTGTTCGATCCCGAAGATTTCACCGACCGCGCGACTTACGCCGATCCGCATCAATTTCCGTCAGGTACGCGCACCACGATCATCGTCAACGGCACGCTGGTGGTGGAGAACGCGACCCATACCGGCGCGTTGCCGGGGACGGTGCTGCGGCGCGATGCCGGAGGCGCAGTCGGTTGATCGGGCAAGCGTCTCAGCGGCGCTCGGCTTCCCAATGGCCCGAGCATTGGTCGCTCGCCGAGCGACCGATCCAGGTGCCTTCGCCGTAATCGCGCGACAGCCGGCCGGTGCCGGACGCGCTTTGCCCACCGGCACTGACCGTGACGCTGACCTGGCCGCGGGCGTTGACCTGGCCGTTCACGCTGAAACTCGGATTGTCGTAGTAAATCCTGCCGTCGGCGATGCGCAGCGCATAGCGATAGCCGCGGTCGCAGCTGCCGGAATCGGTAACGATGGAGACGCTCCAGATGCCGTTGAATTGCGCGACCGAAGCCGGCGCGGCCGGCGCCGGCCGCGCCGCCCGAACCGCCGGCGCCGCGGACGCTGCCGTGAGGGGGATTGCCAATAAAGCCGTCGCTAAAACCATCGTGCGCTTGCGCATGGCAATCCTCGTTTCCACGCTTATTCCTGCAACTCCAGCCGATTAGCTAAGCACTGCGAAGGGCGACCACAATCGCCCTCACCACGGCCCCCTGACAGCCAAGCCATGGTAGCCAAGCACGGTAGCCAAACCATGGCACCGGCGGCTTCGCGGGCACTCTCCACTTGATTCCTGCGGCAGAACAAACAAAATCCGGACATCTCCTGGGGGCGTGCCATTCGACACACTCAATCGATTTTTGACACTATCGGCCCCTTGGCGGCAACGGTGCTGGCGTTGGTCGCCGTTGCGGCCGGCACGGCGGCGGCCAGAGATTTGCGCTACCCCGAGAGCGGACCAGTCGCCTTCCAGCTTCATCTGCCGGACATCTGGACCGCCAAGGCGGGCAATTCGGGAAGCATGTTGGTGATCGGGCCCGACGGTTCCGCGGCAATATCGTTGACGTTGATGCATGAGAACGAATTGACCCTGACGAAGACGCCGGACGAGTTGGCCAATACGCTGTTCTTCGCCGCCAAGGCTGAGCCGTTCAACAAGCACGAAAAAGGCGTGATCGGCGGCGTTCCCGCGGACAGTTACTACAGCCGCTTGGTCAAACCCACAGGCGGGAATCAGCTGATGAAGATCAACATGATCAAATCGTTACACGATTACATTGTCGTGGAAACGATTCTGACCGCCGCCACTATCGATAGCTTCCAGCAAACGGCGCTGGCGGCCGCGCTCAAGGGCATCAGGCTGATCGGCGCCGCGTCAAGTCCAACTCCCCCTAAAGGACCAACAAATCCGTCCGGCACCGAAGTATCATCAAATCCAGCGCGCACTGACGGTCCATCAAATCCAACTCATGTTGAAGCCCCGTCAAACACGACGCGCATCGAGATCCCATTAAAGTCCCTTGGCGGTACCTTTGTTGTGCCGGTAATCATAAATGGCGCCATCACGCTGAATTTCGTCATCGATAGCGGTGCCTCCGATGTCGCGGTGCCGGCCGATGTCGTCGGCACCCTGATCCGGGCAGGCACGATCGAAAAATCGGATTTCACCGGAAAACAGACATACATGCTTGCCGACGGCTCAGTCTCGCCAACCAAGACTTTCATCATCAGGTCTTTGAAGGTCGGCGATGTCCTGATCGAAAACGTAAATGGCAGCGTTTCGCCCGCCGCCGGAGCCCTCTTGCTCGGTCAATCGTTTCTCCAGCGTTTCAAGGCGTGGTCGATGGACAACAACAAGCACGTGCTTGTCCTCGAACAATAGGTTGCCAAAAGCTCTGCAATAGTCGCTGCATCAAAATCAACGCGAGGCTTAGGCCTCGATCACAATCTTCGGCGCCGGGCGGCTTGCGACCTGCAAGCCGTCGCGCACGCGGGCGGCGATGTCGCGATAGGCTTTTGCGTGCGGGCCGTCCGGCACGGTGGCGACCACCGGCTGCCCGGAATCCGACTTTTCGCGAATATCCATATGCAGCGGCACTTCGCCGAGGAACGGCACGCCGAGGCGCTCGGCCTCGGCGCGTGCGCCGCCATGGCCGAAAATATCGGAGCGCTCGCCGCAATGCGGGCAGATGAAGGTCGACATGTTCTCGACGATGCCGAGCACCGGCACATTGACCCGGCGGAACATGGCGATGCCGCGCCGGGCGTCGATCAGGGCCAGATCCTGCGGGGTGGAGACGATGACGGCGCCCTTGAGCGGCACCTGCTGCGCCATGGTGAGCTGGGCGTCGCCAGTCCCCGGCGGCATGTCGACCACCATCACGTCGAGCGTGCCCCACTCCACCTCGCGCAGCATCTGGGTTAGCGCCGACATCACCATCGGGCCGCGCCAGATCATCGGCGTCTCTTCCTCGATCAAAAAGCCGATCGACATCACTTGCATGCCGTGGCGCTCGATCGGCTTGAGCCGATTGCCACCGATGGTCTGCGGCTTCTCGCGGATGGCGAGCAGCTTTGGCATCGACGGTCCATAAATGTCGGCATCCAAAATGCCGACTTTCAGGCCGAGGTCGCGCAAGCCCAGCGCGAGATTGACTGCGGTGGTCGATTTGCCGACGCCGCCTTTGCCCGACGCCACCGCGATGATCGAGGTGACGCCGGGAATGCCGGCCGGCGACGGCGCCGTTCCGCCCTCACGCGGCCGCGCTGCTGCGGGCGGCATTTGTGGGCGCCGTTGTGGCGCGGTACCGCCGACGCCGCTTGCGCGCTCGGCGGTGAGCGCGACCAGCACCGATTGAACGCCCGGCACGGCGCGGGTGGCGGCTTCGGCGCGCCCACGCACGGATTCCCATTCCTTCACCGCGCCGGCATCGACGCTGATCGAGAAAAACACCTTGCCGTCGGTCACGACGACGTCGGACAGCGTGCCGGTCTCGGTGAGCTTTTGGCCCTGCGGGCTCGCTACTTTGGCTAGCGCAGCCAGAACGTCGTCTTTCAGGGACGCCATGCAGACAGTCTCCAGGCACGCGGACAGGTCATCGCGGCCGTTGACAGTCTACATAGGCCCTCGACCGGCCCGGTCAACGCCCATCCTGATTGACATGGTCCGGAGGAATGCATTCACCTTCGTAGCGTGACCGCACGCCCCGAGGGCTGATCGATGCTTGCTTACATCTTTTGGCACCGGCCTTATCCGCAGACCGAGCAAAAATCCTACGAAGCCGCGATCGTGCGCTTCCAGCGCGATCTGGCGGCGCAGCCGCCGCCCGGATTCATCGCCGCGACGTCATTCCGGATCGAGCCGGTGCCGTGGTTGGACGACCAGCCCGGCTATGAAGATTGGTGTCTGCTCGAAGGCTCCTGGGCCATGGACCCGCTCAACGGCTTCGCGGTGACCGGTCCCAGGCAGCCGTCCCACGACGCCGTCGCGGCGCACATGGAGCAAGGCCAGGGTGGGCTCTATGCCCACGCCGGTGGCGACGCTCTTCAGATGCCGCGGTCCACGGTCTACTGGTTGACGCGGCCGCGCGGCATCGCTTGCCAAGCCGCCCTCGATCCGCTTCGCGCCAAATATCCCAAGATCAATATCTGGCGCCGGCAGATGGTGTTGGGGCCGGCCGCGGAGTTTGCCGTCGAAGTGCCCGACGATACGGCGATCGAGCCGCCGCCCGGCTGGCAGGCGCGCCGCGTCAAGCGCGTGCGACTGCCGCGATAGCGGTTGACGCGGGCGCACTCGGCGGCGCAAAGACCGTAGCGAAAATTCCAACAGCAACGCGCTCGCGGGGAGCAGGAACAATGGCAAAGGTGGCGTTTGTCGGGCTCGGCGTCATGGGTTACCCGATGGCAGGGCATCTCAAGACCAAGGGCGGCCACGAGGTCACGGTCTATAACCGCACCGCCGCCAAGGCGGAAAAATGGGTCGCCCAGCATGGCGGCAAGAGCGCGCCGACGCCGAAAGCCGCCGCTGCCGGCCAGGATTTCGTCATGGCCTGCGTCGGCAACGACAACGATTTGCGCCACGTCATGCTCGGCGACGACGGCATCTTTGCCGGCATGAGCAAAGGCGCGATCGTGGTCGATCACACCACCGCGTCGGCGGCGATCGCGCGCGAGCTTCATGCCGAAGCGAAGAAGCGCGGCTTTGATTTCGTCGACGCGCCGGTGTCCGGCGGCCAGGCCGGCGCGGAGAACGGCGTGCTCACGGTGATGTGCGGCGGCGACGACGGCCCGTTCGCCAAGGCCGAAAAAGTGATCGCCGCTTACGCGCGTGCCTGCAATCTATTGGGCGCGTCAGGCTCCGGCCAGCTCGCCAAGATGGTCAACCAGATCTGCATCGCCGGCCTCGTTCAAGGTCTCGCCGAAGGCCTGCACTTCGCCATGAAAGCCGGCCTCGATATCGAAAAGCTGATCGCCACCATCTCCAAGGGCGCGGCGCAGTCGTGGCAGATGGAGAACCGCTACAAGACCATGGTCGCCGGCAAATTCGATTTCGGTTTTGCGGTGGACTGGATGCGCAAGGACCTCAACATTTGCCTCGACGAAGCCCGCCGCAACAGCGCCCACCTGCCGACCTCGGCGCTGATCGACCAGTTCTATTCGCAGGTGCAGACGATGGGCGGCAAGCGCTGGGATACGTCGAGCTTGATCGCGCTGCTCAATCGCTGATAGCACGTCGCCGCGCTTCAAGCCTTCGCGCTCGGCCGCGCCGACACCGCGTCGTGCCAGCGCCGCACATGGACGAGATCGTCCGGCACGGTGAGTTTTGACACGCGCATGAAATCGACCGCGATCATCGCCGTGATGTCGGCCACCGTAAAGGCTGCGCCGGCAACGTAGGCGCGGGTTTTGAGCTCGCCGTCGAGGAACTGCAGGAACTGCGTGACCCGCGGCTTGTTGGCCTCGCCCCAGGCGGCGACCTGCGGATCGACCATGATCTTCATCGCCGGATGCAGATGCTGAAACACGGTGGCGACCGGCAGGAACAGGTGCAGCTCTATTCGCCGGCTCCACATTTCGACCAGTGCGCTCTCGAGCGCGCCGCGGCCGAACAGCGGCGGATCGGGGTGCAGCGCCTCGAAATAACGGCAGATGGCGATCGATTCGGCGATCACGGTGCCGTCGTCGAGCACCAGCGCCGGCACCCGCTGCATCGGATTGATCGCCGTATAGGCATCGCTGCGCTGCGCCAGTTGCCCGAGCTCGACCTGTTCGGTGGGAACCGTGATGCCTTTCTCGGCCAGAAAGATGCGCACACGGCGCGGGTTTGGGGCGCGGCCGCCGTCGTAGAGCTTCATCGCAGGTTCCCTCTCTATCCCGTTGAGGCAGCGAGATTATCCCGCCCAGCCCGGCATCGCCAGCCCGCCTTGGCGCGACTGCCACTGCCGCCATCTATTGAAGCGTAAACGACTGCTTTTTTCGCCCCGCCGTTTAGCCACTTTAAGCCTGGTCTTAAGGAATTTGGGCCACTTTTGTCGCGATTCATCGCCAGCCCCGCCAGCCCCGGACGGCAATGCCCAATACGATCAGCGAAGCGCACGAGCTTGCGTCCCCCGCCGCCGCGCCGCAGACCAAGCGGCGGCTGGCGTCGCAGCACGTGCGCGAGGCGCGCGATCGGCTGACCTCGACCAGCGGCACGCGGCCGGTGTTCGATTACGAATTGCTGCGCCAGTTCGCCCAGAACCGCATCTCGGCGTCGCCCGTGATCCTGCTTCTGGTCGTCACCATCGGGCTGTTGTCGGGCCTGTGGACCGGCGCGCTGACGTCCGGCGTGTGGACCGGCGGCGCGCTGCTCATTCATCTCGTCATCATCCGCAAATGCCGGCTGTTCCTCGACGAGACGCCGGGCACGGCGAACCTGCGCTCGTGGCGGATGCGCTTCATCCTGCTCGATCTGTTCTTCGGCATGGCCTGGACCTTCATCCTGATCAATCCGGTCGGGCTCGACGAGCAGGCGTCCACCTTCATGCTGTTCGTCATGCTGCTCGTGGTGGCGATCTCGAGCATGCTGGCGTCGAGCCTGCCGGTCGCGGTGTTCGCGCTGACGCTGCCGGTCACCATCGCGATCGCGATCGACTTTGCCGTCAAGGGAACGCTGCACGACTACATCCTCGCCGTCATGGCGCTGACCGCCGAAGGCTATTTCTCGCTGCTCGCCTACCGGCTCTACTCGACGACGCTGGCGACGCTCGAAGCGCGCGCCGAGAAGGACGCGCTGATCGGCGAGCTCGAGCAGTCGAAATCGATCTCCGACGAAGCGCGCCGCCGCGCCGAGGCCGCCAATATCGCCAAATCGCGCTTCCTCGCCCAGATGAGCCACGAGCTGCGCACGCCGCTCAACGCCATTCTGGGTTTTTCCGAGGTGATGAAGGCCGAAATTTTCGGGCCGCACGGCGTGCCGACGTACAAGGATTATGCCGGCGACATCCATAGTTCCGGCGTGCACCTTTTGAACCTGATCAACGAGATCCTCGACCTGTCGCGCATCGAGGCCGGGCGCTACGAGCTCAACGAGGAAGCGGTCTCGCTCAACCGCGTCGTCGAGGATTGCCATCATCTGCTGAAGCTGCGCGCCGGCAATCGCGGCATCACCATCCACGAAATGTTCGAGCCCGATCTGCCGCGGCTTGGGCCGACGAGCGCGCGGTGCGCCAGATCTGCCTCAACCTCCTGTCCAACGCCATCAAGTTCACGCCGCAGGGCGGCGAGATCTGGCTGAAGGTCGGCTGGACCGCCTCGGGCGGCCAATACATGAGCGTCAAGGACACCGGCCCCGGCATCCCCGAGGAGGAAATTCCGATCGTGCTGGCGTCGTTCGGCCAGGGCTCGAACTCGATCAAATCGGCCGAACAGGGCGCCGGCCTTGGACTGCCGATCGCCAAGAACCTGATCGACCTGCACGGCGGCACGTTCTCGCTCAAATCGAAGCTGCGCATCGGCACCGAAGTGATCGTCACCTTCCCGCCCGAGCGCGTGATGTCGGCGCTGGCGCCGATCTCCGAAGGCGCGCCGCCGATCCAGCCGCAGGCGGAGATGTCGTCGGCCGTCGACGACGGCACCAGCCGCGCCAGACAGGGCGCTGTTCGCCACGGCGGGTAGCGCTTTGCCGCAAGCCAATTGCTGCTTATGGTGCCGCGCGAATCCCGCCGAGACCGTGCATGGCCAGCGCCGAAACCAATATCGAGACACCTTGCAATAGGGTCTGTGTGGTGCATCCGACCCTAGGCCTTTGCATCGGCTGCGGCCGCTCGCTCGACGAGATCGGGCGCTGGAGCGATTTCGCTCCGGCCGAGCGCGCGCGGATCATGGCGCAATTGCCGTCGCGGCTCGCGGCGCTGTCCGGCCCGGGTGCCGGCGCGCACAAAACCGCTTCTGCCACGCCGTAGAAGGTCAGTCGCCGTGCGCCATCGCCTCCTGCTGCTGCTCCTGATCGGCCTCTTGATCGCCATTCTCATCATCCTGGCGAAGAACGGCGAAGGCACGGTCGGACCGCTGTCGACCGGCGATTTCGGCTCGCTGGCCTACAAGATCCTGATCCTGGTGTTCCTCGGCGGCGCGGTGCTGACGATGTTCCGCGAGCGTTTTTCGCAAGCCATCACCGCGGCGCTGTTATGGGTCGTGGTCGGGCTCGTCCTGGTGGTCGGCTATTCCTATCGCTTCGAGCTGCACGACGTCGCCGACCGCGTGCTCGTCGTGCTGGTGCCCGGCCACGTGGTGTCGCATGGCCGCAGCGTCGAGATCGGCCGCGGCAATGCCGGCGATTTTTCCATCACCGCGCAGATCAACGGCGCCCGCGTCGCCATGGTGCTCGATACCGGCGCGAGCTCGGTGGTGCTCACCCGCGACGACGCCAAGGCGGCGGGCCTGCCGCTCGAAGTGCTCAACTACACGGTCAATATCGACACCGCCAACGGCCGCGCGCGCGCCGCGCCGGTCACGCTCGACCGCATCGCCATCGGCGGCCTGGTCGAGCGCTCGGTGGAAGCGCTGGTGGCGCAGCCCGGCCAGCTCAAGATGAGTCTCCTCGGCATGAGCTTCCTCAACCGGCTGCAAAGCTGGCAAGTCAGCGGCGACCGCCTGGTGCTGAAGGGCTATCCGTAAAAGGGCTACCCGTAAATAAGCTGATCAGAAAGCGCGCCGAGATCAGCAAAAGAAAAATACTGAAGGCGATTTCGAGCGTGCGCCGCGACAGCCGGTGCGCAAGCCGCGCGCCGTAAGGCGCGGCGAAACTCGACACCGGCGCCATGATCACGACGCCGATCAGCGAGACAAAGCCGAGCGAGAGCGGCGGCAACAGCGCGCGGTCGTGCAGGCCGGCCAGGATATAGCCGATCGTGCCGACGATGGTGATCGGCACGCCGAGCCCGGCCGAGGTCGCGACCGCCTGGTGGATCGACTTGCCGTAAAGCGTCAGCCCCATGTTGGAGAGCGAGCCGCCGCTCACGCCCATCAGCGAGCTGGTGAGCCCGATGATGAAGCCGTAGAGCCGCATCGGCACCGGGCCGGGCAGATCGGTGCCGAGATTCCAGCGGTCGCCGGCAAACAGAAATTTCGTCGCGATGACAGTCGCGATCACCACGAAGGCGATCTTGAACACGGCAGCCGGCGCGAAGTACGCGATCACCGCGCCGCAGACGACGCCGAGCACGGCCGGCAACGCCCATAGCCGCAGCACGCCCGGGACGACCAGCCCCTTGGCGCGATGGGTGAGATAGGACTGGATCGTGGTCGGCACGATGATCGCGAGCGAGGTGCCGACGCAAAGCTGCATGCGCACCGCGTCGGGCACGTCGAGGATGCGGAACACCTCGTAGAGCACCGGCACGATGACCGCGCCGCCGCCGATGCCGAACAGGCCGGCGAGCAATCCGGTAATGACGCCGCCGACGACGATGGCCAGCGCGAGCCAGAGCAGCTCGCTCAACGGAACGCCGAGAATCATTCTTGCCGCTTACCCGGGCTGACGGCTCAAGTTACGCGGCGATGTGCGCCAATTCCCGATCCCTGTCCAGGACCTCGTCCGCAACAAGCGCGAGCGCCGCGGCGAGGAATTCGGCGCCGGCTTGCGGGGAAGCCGCGGCGCCGGCGAGATGCCGGCGGTAAGCGCGCGCGCCGGGCACCGCGTGGAACAGGCCGTGCAGATGTCGCGTGATGGCGTGCAGCCGCGTGCCGCTCGCGATTTCGCGTTCGATATAAGGAGCGAGCGCGGCGGCTGCCTGTTTCGGCGAACCGAACGGAGCATCCTCACCGAACACCAGCGGATCGACCGCGATCAGCCGCCACGGCTCCTGATAGGCGGCGCGGCCCATCATGACGCCGTCGACGTGTTGCAGATGCGCGAGCGCCTGCTCGACGCCGGCGACGCCGCCGTTGAGCACGACGGTGAGCTGCGGATGCGCCGCCTTGAGCCGATAGACGCGCGCGTAATCGAGCGGCGGCACTTCGCGGTTCTCTTTCGGCGACAGGCCTTTCAGCCAGGCCTTGCGCGCATGCACGATCAACGCGTCGGCGCGCGCCTGTTCGATATTTTGCGCAAAAATCTCCAGCGCCTCTTCCGGGTCCTGCTCGTCGATGCCGATGCGGCACTTCACCGTGACGGGAATCGAAACCGCGGCCTTCATCGCCGCGACGCAATCGCCGACCAGCGCCGGCTCCGCCATCAGGCAGGCGCCGAAGCGGCCGTCCTGCACGCGGTCGGACGGGCAGCCGGCATTGAGATTGATCTCGTCGAAACCCAGATCCGCGCCGATGCGCGCGCAGGCCGCCAGCGCGCGCGGATCGGAACCGCCAAGCTGCAGCGCGACCGGATGCTCGGCCGCATCGAAACGCAACAGCCGCGCCCGGTCGCCATGCAGCACCGCGCCGGTGGTCAGCATCTCGGTATAGAGCAGCGCACGCCGCGTCAGCAGGCGATGGAAGAACCGGCAATGCCGGTCGGTCCATTCCATCATCGGAGCGACTGAGAAGTCGGCGGGACCGACTTATCGGTGATTTTTCTAGTTTTATCAGTCACTTGCATCAATTTCCATTAGGGCTCATGTCGTACCATTTTCGGCTCATTTTGACCCATTTTGGCGCTCCGTGGTACGACAAATGTCGTACTTTTCACGCGCTATGTCGTACCAAGACCAATTTCTCGGAGAAGTGACGAGACCGACTCACAAAGCGCGACTGTGACGTGAAAGCGGCAGACCTACCGATGGGTACGATAATTGGACGAACTCGCAAAGACGGCTCAAAGGCCTTCACCGCCCAGATCGTCATCAAGCAAGGCGGCGTGATCGTCCATCGCGAGGCCCAAACCTTCGACCGCAAACAGGCAGCCAATGCCTGGATCGTCAAACGCGAGGCCGAGCTCAAAAGTCCCGGTGGGCTCGAGCGCAAGGAGGATCCGACGCTTGCTGCCGTGATCGATCGCTACATCGAGGAATCGAGGAACCCGGTGTCGGGCACCAAGGCTCAGGTGCTCAAGACCGTAAAGAACAGCGATCTCGGCGAGACCAAGTGCAGCGATATCACCGCCCAAACGCTCGTCGCATTTGCACGCGAGCTGAATAAGGACGTCGAGCCGCAAACCTGCGGCAACTACTTCTCGCACCTGTCGAACATCTTCACCGTCGCTGGACCGGCTTGGGGCTACCCCCTTTCCCGTCAACAGTTCGACGACGCCGTCACTGTGATCAGAAAGCTCGGCCTGACTGGAAAAGCCACCGAGCGCAGCCGCCGCCCTACCCTCGAAGAGCTTGACCGCCTGATGGAGCACTTCGGGCGTATTCGAAAATAACCGCCCTTCTTCACTGCCGATGCAAAAAATCGTCGCATTCGCGATCTTCTCGACCCGGAGGCAGGAAGAGATCACGCTGTTGCGATGGGACGATCTGGACGGAGATCGCGTCCTTGTGCGCGACATGAAACATCCCGGAGATAAAAACGGTAACAACGTTCACTGCGAACTCGTGCCCGAGGCGCTCGCGATCGTAAATTCGATGCCGAGATTGAACTGGAAAAACCGGAAATCTTCCCCTTCTCGACCGACGCCATCAGCGCCGCGTTTACGCGCGCATGCAAGATCTTAGGGATCCAAGATCTGCGTTTTCATGATCTCCGGCATGATGGAGTTTCGCGCCTGTTTGAGATGGGGCGTACCATTCCGCAGGTAGCGGCTGTTTCAGGCCACCGCAGTTGGACCAGTTTCTGAAACGTTATACGCATATTCGGCAGATCGGCGACAAGTACGCCAACTGGAAATGGAAAACGCTGACCGCGACGCTATCCTAAGTACAAACTTCGTATCATCGCGGGAGTGTTCCCTTCACACGGGAGAGGTCGTAGGTTCAATCCCTCACAGCGCCCACCACTGCAATCCATTGTTTTCAGTGATTTTTGCCGCCGTCTACTCGGCTTATTCGGCAACTCGAAACAGAACACAACGTGAAACTGACACTGGGATCCGTGGAAAATCCGTGGACTTTGTTCTCGCATCGTTCAAGGGAAACCAAGTCAACTTACCCCCCTGTGTGCGCCGGGGGGTAGCCCCGCAGAATGCCCTTCGTGACGCCGCAAATTTCGGCAAGATCGGTTGTTTTGCCGACAGTGCGATGCGGCAAATCGACTGCAGATTGCGCTCGGCACGCGTGTGAAATCCGATGAGGTCGAGAGCGAGCTCACACAGTCAGGTGCGCGATGGCCTACTTTGCCCGATATCACTATACCCCTCCGCATCCGCCGGGGTGGGGACGAGCGTGCCTGGGGGCATTCGACGCTAGCAATGCATTAGGTGGCACGTACGGCTTAAGAGCCTGGCGGCGGCTCAGTTTGGCGGAGCGGGCTGGAATACAAATTGATAGATTTTCATTGGCGCCGATAGGCTCGATTTACGGCAGCTAGGGCTTTGCCGGCGCTTATGCAGGACGCCCGATTGTAATTTTGCTCGGTCACAGGGCCCGGCCGATGATGCAGGAGGGCGGCGCCGGCATGAGGCTTGTTACCGGCCCGGACCGCTAACGTTGTTACACCGGCAGTGCGGAAGAGATGCGGATTGACGTTGACGCCCACGGTCATCCGGGTGGTTTCGGTGATCGTTTCCGCCACTGAGCATTCGCTCATCGGATTGCCATCCCAGGCCATCCACAGCGCATTGCTCCCAGTTTTGCCTCTCGCCAGGATGGGCCGATAGAGCTCCAGATAACGTTTGATCGAATCTGTGAGCTCCCCGGGGGTGGGCCGCTCGTCCTCCCTCTTTTCCTTGGTTTCGGCGGCAGTGAGGACAATCCACCAGATGCCATCGACATTGACAAAGCTGCGTCCGATTTCGAGGGCAGCGAAATTCTTGCGGCGGATGGGACAGTGAGCGAGAAGTGCAATCATAAGCCCGTTGCGGAACATCGTTGCGCGAGTGAGCTTTGGCCGTTTTGACATTTCGGCCTCGGCCATAAGCGTTAGGCCGGCCTCCTCCAGAACATCGGTATAGACAACCCGGTCCCATTTCGTGCGTGGACGCATTTCGGAGAAGAGCTCTCGTTCGATGCCACTGAGCCAACCGATATCGCGATCGGGTGCAATCAGCTGAACAAACCGGCGTAGCTTGTGGATCGAGCCATATACTGTGACGGATCCAACCCGCGCCTTCATTTCCGCGACGTATGCCTCGACATGCTGCGGAGTGATCTGAGCTCTGGGCCGGCCTTCAGATCGAGCACACCCGGCCTCGATAAAAAATCCAGGAAATAACCGTAGCGACTCGCCAAGTCACGCTGTGTAACCGCCCTGAGATGACTGGCGGCTCCTCCACGTTTCAGGCGCAGCGCGGGACGGCAAGCCTCCTCCCAGGCGGCCCGGCAAGCGGTCGGCCAATGGTGGATGGGAAGCGACCGGACCATGGGTCCGGTCTTCTTCTCGGCATGGTGTTCGTCTTCATGTGCCATCACCTTAATGGATTGTGTCGTCTCTGCTCGGCTTGCGATATTGCCTCACCACGTCGCCCAACAGCCGGGTCGCTTGGATCGTTTCGAGACCGCAGTAGAACTTGACGGTAGTCCGAATGCTTCGATGGCCTAGGAACCGGCGGACTGTCTCGTAATCACCCGGGTGATCTTTCAGATAGACGGCGGCCGCCGCATGGCGATATTGGTGTAACGTCATGCGTAACCCGGTCACTCTTTGAATGCGATCGGTGATCTGGATCCCGAAAGAGGTGCGCATCCTTCGATCCCCCTGCCTCTCCGGGAACAACCAATCCTCGTTGGAGCCGCGCATTACGGACGGACGATGTGCGTGGACGTATTCGTCGATGACAGCGGTAACAGAGGCCTCCAGTTCGAAGGTCAGATCCACCCGGTTCTTCACGTCATAGTCCGGGAAGACACGAGCAGATAGGGCTCATTCGGGTCCGCCAGGTTTGATTCAGGTTGGCACCAAGTCGAATGGACGCTAGATTCGCGGCACGAACCGGTGCCACGATGAGGATGGCGACGGCGACCGCGATCTGGGCGGTCATCAGCAGCCTTCAGTGGCGCCTGGTCTTTCAACGACCGTGCCTCGCGCATCAGATCATCCGGGCAATTGACGACACTGCCCCAGACCTCGCTATTCAAGACCTGTCGGATCACCTTAAGATTCTTTGGGGTCATTCCCTCCTTTCGGTATTGCTCAAGTGTTGCTCGCTTATCGTCCAGATCCTTGAATTGTTCCGCGTCAGGCAACCGGTCGGATCGCGCTACTGCAAGAGCTTCTTTGGCGAGATCGATCGTAGCGGTTTTTGGTTCATCTCCATTCTGTGTCCATTCGTGATCGAGGACCCGATCGACGACCTCCGGTGCGAGCAAGTCCGACAACGAGGAAAGTCCTTCATCGGTACCGCCAAGCCGAACCGCCTTCTTGGCAAAGGCGACGAGGTCCGTGCGGCGAGTGCGGAGAGTCGTGGCCTTGCAGGGCCGCAGTCGCTTACCATCCGGCGCGCGGCGATGCGTGGCCAAGAATTTTAGATGGGCGGCGACGTCGGCTTGCAGCTGCTGCGGAAAGTCCTCCCAGCGGGGCCCCTCCTTGGTCTTGAGCGGCGGCTCGATCAGTCCTTGCTGCGGCCAGTCCTCGATGGTGCGGCTAGCATTCCAGGCTCGCGCGATCGCCCCCGGCGGGCTTTGGTATCGACTGCAAGGGCCGTCGTCTCCTTTCGGTAGGCCATGTAGTCGTCGACGATCGCCTCGTTCACGTGCGGCGGTGGAATTCCCTTGAGGCTGCAGTAGCGGATCAGGCCTGAGAGCTTCGCTAGGCGGGACAGATCTTGTACTCGGCGCCGCAGCGTCGGTCCAGTCCGGCGAGAGCGGCGTCCCTCGGCCAGGCAGTCCCTTGCTCATCGCGAAACCAGAACCAGGGCGGCCTTGGCGTTGGCCTTGTGGTTCGCGAGCGTCTTCCAGCTCATGCCGCAGTTGGCGTGATGCAGCTCCTTCACCTGTTGGATGACCGCCCCCCAGCGGGCAGCGAGGCTTTCGGGCGGCCTGTCGAGGGCCTTGGCGATGCTCGCGGAGCGAGCAGCACCACTGCGCTGCGCTGCGTCGGCAGTAAGTCCACTGCCGCCTCGATCGCCGCGATGGCGTCCGCGCATGAGGGCTCGAGGGTCACGTTTTCGCGCATTGGGATCACCTACCTTGTGTACTGGCGTGGCTTGGGATGGACCTGCATGTATTATATAGTACTTTGGGATAGTGTTGCTAGTAAATAAAGGTGGTATTCGTCAGTCATTCATTCCTAAAGAAGTATAATATAAGTATTTATCATCGTATTACCGCATAAACTGGCTGTTATGCGGAGTCAATACTTTCTCAACGAGCAGTGCTGTTTGCGATTTCGCCCACTCCTGAAGGGCCGCTTCGGTGTAGCGGATGCAACGGCCGATCTTGATGAAGGGCGGTCCGTCGTCGCGCATGCGGGCCTTGGCCAGCCAAGAAAGGCTAACTTTCAGAAGTTCTGCAGCTTCCTTTGGGGTCAGAAAGACGCCGATCTGCATGTTCGATGTCATCACACAGCTCCTGATCTCGAGATCTGGAGCGTACGATCCACGATCGGTAAGGGCGCGCGTGAAACGCGCAAAAAATTAGAGTGGTTTTGGCGCGGACGGATCGGCAGGCGCTTTATGGCGTCTGCCGCGATTGCCGGCACGGCGCGCGTTCAAGATAAGCGTGTCCTCTACGCGGATCGTCCGGGGTGGCGGCGGAACAGGAGCGACATTGATTTCCTCTGGAATTCTCCAAAGCGTCTCCGGATCGAAGCCGGCATCAACGCGATTGTTAATCTTCGTTAACGCGAAATTTTCAAACGATCGAGCGACTGCCAGTACGAAATCCGGCATCAACAAGACTATGTGAAACGGCGATAACTGAACGAGGGTGATGGGCTCGGCATCGTCATGAGTACGGAATGCTTCGAGATACTCATTTTTAAATATCCTACGCGTGTTATCCCAAATTAGGACTGTCGCGGTCACCGCAGTCGCCACATCTTTGTAAGCTTTCCAGGCGCTCCAAAAGGTAGCCTCGCTCGTGCCAAGACTTTTTGTGTTTTTTGCAGCTAGTGGATCAAACCTGACATTTGAATCCCCGAGGGGATTCCCGGCGGACTCGATACGTGCAAGTCTGACGCATGCGAACCGGAATTTCCATCACTCTAAAGCCCGCTGATCGCCGCCGCTTGGTCACTCTCGCGCGAGATCGCAATGCACCGCATAAGCATGTCTGGCGAGCTGAGATTGTCCTATTGAGTGCTGTCGGCGTCGGCACCAATGAGATCATGCGCCAGACCGGCAAGTCGAAAACCTGTGTGTGGCGCTGGCAGGAACGCTTCATGCAGGCCGGTTACGACGCCCTGCTGCGCGATAAGACGCGGCCGTCGCGCATCCCGCCACTTGGGTCGGGTATCGCTGAGCGTGTCGTGACGCTCACCCACACCGATCCGCCCGCCGAGGCGACCCATTGGACCGCTACCATGATGGCGAAAGTAGTCGGTATCAGCCCAAGCTCCGTCCAACGCATCTGGCGCGCGCATGGTCTGCAGCCGCACCGGGTCCAGCAGTTCAAGCTCTCCAACGACCCTAAGTTCATCGACAAGCTGCGCGATGTTGTCGGGCTCTATGTCGATCCGCCCGCCCATGCCATCGTGCTCTCGGTCGATGAAAAGTCGCAAATCCAGGCCCTCGACCGCACCCAGCCCGGCCTGCCGATGAAGAAAGGCCGCGCCGGCACGATGACCCATGACTACAAGCGCCACGGAACAACGACGCTGTTCGCTGCTCTCGACGTGCTCGAAGGAAAGGTCATTGGCCGATGTATGCAGCGCCATCGTCACCAGGAGTTCATTCGCTTCCTGAATGCTATTGAGGCTCAGGTGCCGGCCAGAAAGTTTGTGCACGTGATCCTCGACAACTACGCCGTCCACAAGCATCCGAAGGTGCGTCAATGGCTCAACCGGCACCCGCGCTTCGCCTTCCACTTCACGCCCACCTCGTGCTCGTGGCTCAACGCAGTCGAGGGGTTCTTCGCCAAACTCGCCAAGCAGCGCCTCAAGCGCGGTGTCTTCCGATGTGTGGTCGATCTCCAAGCCACCATCAACCGCTTCGTCGCGCAGACCAACCATGATCCCAAACCCTTCACCTGGACTGCAGATCCAGACAAAATCATCGCCGCTGTCAGGCGTGGGCACCAAGTGTTCAATTCCATCCACTAGGTGGACCGCCTTGCTGATGGTGGCACCGCCGCGGCGAGCTTGATGACCTCCAATGGCGATATCGTAATAAGTGTGAAAAACATCAGTTACACGCAGCCAACGGTTCGTAATCCGGCGCATCCCCTTCAGATTGAGCCGAAGCGGATCGGGAACAGAGCGTAACGTAGACCCAAAGGAAGCCCTGGTGGCTTCACTGACCGGATAGAACATATATCCGGCCAATGCCGCGCCCTGCTCCGAAAATGTAAACTTTTCGGCCAATCGCGCGTTCGAGAAAGCCTCGAAATCCGCGATTTCAACGGGTTTCGGAAATGGCGGAATATTCATCGTGCGCATGATTTCCACCCGCGATCGTGATTCGGGCAGCACAATGGCCCGCCTTCAAGACCACTCTAATTTTCGGGCATGTTGGCGCCGGTCGAATGCGTTCGTGCCAGAGTGCCGCCTAACGCGTACGATTTCGAGTGACGACGATGGCGGAAGATCAGGTGCACACGGCCCCTACCCTTTTCTTATTAATGGCCCAGTACAGCGGCCAAACTGTCGTGCCGTTGGACCAGGTCTGCCGCGACTTCTTCGGCCATCTGACGGTGGCGAAGCTTTTGCGCAAGGCGCTCCGTGGCGATATCGCCCTGCCTATCGTGCGGATTGAAACGAGCCAAAAGGCACACCGCGGCGTGCATCTTGTCGATCTCGCAGCCTACATCGATAAGCGCAGGGCGGCGGCGGTCAAAGAATGCAGCCAACTCTGTGGAACGACATAAGTACGACCGCGGTACAACTCCCCTGCCCCGCCATGTACCAGAGGCTCGAAAAATAACGCGCGGGACATCAATCCGTCCCATCATCAATACAGTCGTTGGCGCGAAAGGCGGCGATGTGAGTAAAGGCCTGCATCCACGCGAGCCCCGCGCCTAAGTATGCTTTCGATGTCGCTATGCACCCGAAAGCGACCGTTTGCTGCAACGCCGCGAAGTGACGCGATGGGGGGTATAGCGACATCTCAATTGAGTCGCGCCGCCTTCGAGTGTCACCTTTTTCGGCATTGCCCGTGATCGACGCAATCACGGTTGCCTCCGATAACCCTCCTTATCGGAACAAATTCGCGCATACCTTGATCGATGTTAAATCTCCACTGAGGTGGCATCGTAGGCGTAAAGCCAATCCATGCGCTCTCGAAGACGCACTTGCTGCCACTCGCGCGCCACAGAAATTGCAATAGCATCCTCGTCGGCAAGCTCAGGGCTGAATGCCTGCTTGCGATTCTCATGCGCTTTGCGCACGACAGCCGCAGTGCGATCGCGCCTGATGTCCTGATACCGGTCGAATGCGGCCATCGGCTCTTTGGCATATTTCGACAAGCAAGCCGCGACCACATAGGCGTCTTCGATCGCCATCACCGCGCCCTGCCCTAGGAATGGCAGGGTCGGATGGCAGGCGTCGCCGAGCAGCGTGATGCGTCCCTGCGTCCAGCGCTCCATCGGGCCGCGTACCATAAGCGCCCATTTGTACGGAGTATCAACACCGTCAATTAGCGTATGAACGTCATGATGCCAGCCCCGGAAGTCACTGGCGAGTTCGCCTTTAGTGCCTTCTACAGTCCAGGATTCCACCTGCCAGTCGTCACGCTCGACTATGCTGATGAAGTTCATAAACTCGCCGCGCCGCACCGGATAGTGCAGCACATGGCCGCGTGGCCCGAGCCAATTCGTTCCGACCATCCGTGCAAGATGATGCGGCAACCGTTCCATCGACACCAGGCCGCGCCACGCCACGCAGCCAGTAAACTCGGCACGGCCAGCGCCGAACAGACATGCACGCACTTGAGAGTGAATACCGTCGGCTCCGATCACAAAGGTCGACTTTGTGATATGACCGTCAGCAAATCTCACCTCCGCATTCTTAGCCGTCTGGCTAACCGCAACACATTTTCTGCCAAGGGAGACTGCGTTGGGCTTTAGACGCTGGACAGCCTCCGCCAGAATGCTGAGAAGGTCGCCGCGATGAAGCATGATGTGCGGTGTGCCATAACGCTTAGCTGACGAAGTGCCGAGCTCGAACCAGTTCCAGGTTTCGCCGGTGCGCCAGTGACGTATTTCGCGCGCGGAAGGGATGACCTGAACGCCGACCAAAGCATCCTGCAGGCCAAGCGCATACAGAACCCGGGTCCCATTGGAGCCAAGCTGGACGCCAGCTCCAGCCTCTTTGAGCACGGTCGATTGTTCGTACACGTCGACGTCGATACCGCGCTGGAGGAGCGCCAGCGCTGCGGTGAGCCCGCCTATGCCGCCGCCTACGATTGTCACCTTTATCGGCAAGGCCTCGGTGCTTTGCATGTCGATATTCCAAATCGCTCGATGCGATTCATCTGGTGCGACGCAGGTGTCAGCGCGTCGTAGGCGACGCGTCCCGTATGAGCTTGAGCAGACGAGCGGGATTCACAGGCACTTCGTCGATTCGAATCCCATAGTGTTGCAGCGCGTCTTCGATGCCGGAGACAATTGCTGCTGCCGCCGGCACCGTGCCGGATTCGCCAATTCCTTTAACACCCAACGGATTTTTGGTACTGGGAAATTCTACGAGATTTACATCGAGCGTGGGAATGTCCGAAGCCAAAGGCAATAAATAATCGGCCAAAGTCATCGTTAACGGCTGTGCATTGCTATCGTAGCCCATCCACTCGAACAAAGCATTCCCTATACCGTGCACGACGCCGCCATGGATCTGGCCCTCGGCCATCATTGGATTAATGATACGACCACAATCGTTCACCACAGCGTAATTGCGCAATTTTACCGCGCCAGTACCGGGATCGACTTCCAGTTCAACGGCGTGCACACCAATGCCGTAACACAATGCCGATGTTTCAAAGTTGACCGCCGCTTCGAGCCCAGGCGCCATGCCTTCGGGCATTTTGTAGCCGGGTGCACCCGCGAGCGAATCGGCGATGTCGCCAAGACTGATGGAAATATTCTTTCCCGGCTCGCCAACCATCCCGTCCTGGATTTCGAGCTTATCTGGTGCCGTCTCAAGGAGAATGGCGGCGGCCGCAATGGCCTTCTCGCGAACGGTTCGAGCTGCCAAATGGGTAGAACTTCCGGCGGTCACGGTCTGCCGGCTAGCGAAACCGCCGAGGCCAAGTGGAATGGTCGAGGTGTCACCGCAAATGACACTTATGTCTTCCGGCCGCACTCCTATCTGTTCGGCCGTGATCTGCGCGAGGACAGTCTTCAATCCCTGTCCCATGGCCATCGCTCCAGTGTAGACCGAAACTCTGCCGGAACGGCCGATCCGTACAATTGCCGAACTCAAAGGGCCCGCGACCCGTGCCCTTGAGTCCGGTGGCGACGCCGAAGCCGAGAAGCCGACCCTCGGAGAACGCCTTCGCCCGCCGCGACGCAAAGCCCGTATAATCCCCGCGCTTCAATGCCAGTTCGAGACATGCAGGGAAGTCGCCACTTTCATAGACAATCGCGCTGGCGGAGCGCGCCTGCATGGGGGTTTGGTAAGGCATGGCGCTTGCCGGGACGAGATTGCGACGACGCACCTCGGCACGATCCAGTTTGAGCTCGCGCGCAATTTCGTCAAGAAGGCGCTCCATTGCAAAACAGCCTTCGGGATAGCCCGCACCGCGGACAGGCGCGGTGCCGACCTTATTTGTCTCCGCAACAGAAACACGAAGCTTATAGTGCGGTAGGACATATGGGCCGGGAACGTTCGTGGACGCGTTGTAGGCCAGATTGATCCCTTGATAGGTGTAGGCGCCACCGTCGCTTATCATGTCGCCCTGAATGCCGGCTAAGCGGCCGCTATCGTCAAAACCGGCTTCCAGCGTCCAATATTGATCGCGTTCCTGGATCGAGGCCATCAGGTGCTCGCGCCGATCTTCGATCCATTTTACCGGCCGCTGCAACAGACGGCTTGCGGCTGAAATTGCCACTTCCTCGGGATAAAGGATGAACTTTGCGCCAAAGCCACCACCGACGTCCGGTGTGATAACGCGGATCTGGTTTTCATCAAGCCCCAGCATCTTCATTATAAAAAAACGCGCTTCGTGCGCGAGCTGCGTCGAGCTCCAGACAGTCAGCATTCCGTCCTGCGGTTCGAAATGAGCCAGCACGCCGCGACATTCGATCGGATGCGCTCCGCCACGATGCTGTTTAAGATTAACTGTAACTCGCCGCCGAGCCGCACTAATTGCGGCTTTGGCATCACCGTACTGCTGTACAAACTCAATCAAGAGGTTGCCGGGCCTGTCGATGTGAGCCTTCGGTGCGCCCACCGCCAAGGCGTCGCGGCAGTCTGAGACCGCGGGTAGCTCCTCGATATCTACCTCGACCAGCTCCACCGCATCTTCGGCGATGTACCGGTTCTCAGCAATCACAAGGGCGATCCCTTCGCCGACGAAGGAAACCTCCTTGTCGGCAAGTATGAAGGGCGAAATGTTGGGTGGCAGAACAGTACTAGGAAACTGCAAGGGAAGCCGGTCCGCCGTCAGGATGGGGCGCAAGTCCGCCAATGTGTAAACCGCGTGGACGCCATCGAGCGCTCTCGCGCGACTTGCATCAATGGATCGGATGAGGCCGTGGGCAATTGGACTGCGAAAGAATGCGGCCTCTACGAGATTCGGTTTGCGAATATCGTCGACAAATCGACCGGCGCCCAGCAAAAACGGGCGGTCTTCAAGACGCGGCTGGCGACGACCAATATGTGAAAACTTGCGCATCTCTTACTGCGATAACTAATGGCCGCCGGCGTCATTTCGCTGCGACACATGCCATGGAATGGCAAAGTACTCGACGAGGCTGACAGCATAAAACAACAAGGTACCGAGCACGCCGAGAAGAACCACGGCGGCGAACACGCGCGTGGTCTGCATCATGCCCTGCGCCGTGAGAATGACGTAGCCAAGCCCGACATTGGAAGCGACAAACTCGCCGGCAATCGCCCCAACCAGCGCCAGCGAAACAGCGACCTTCATTCCCGCGAACATGGCCGGCAGGGCCGACGGAAACCGAATCTTCCACAGTACGTCAAGAGGACGGGCGCGCATCGATTTGGCCATGTCCAATACGTCCGGCTCCACGGAGCGCAGACCGAGCACGGTATCGATCACGACCGCAAACAGCGCGATGAGCATCGAGATCGCAACCTTGGAGCTCAGGTTGGTGCCCATCCAGATAATAAAGAGTGGCGCCAGTGCAATCTTGGGAATCGAGTTCAAGGACACCAGAAATGTATAGAGCGTATTCTCTAGAAACTTTGAATAAACGATTCCGACGGCAGCAAGTACACCCACGACAAGAGCCATGAAAAAGCCGAGCAAGCATGCGCCGATCGTGTAGGCGGAGTGTCGCATGTACCACGATGGATTTTGAGCGATCTCGAGGAAAATGGCGGACGGCGGCGGCAGAAAATAGGAGGGTACACCGGCGATCCTGACCCAGGCTTCCCAGACAGCGAGAAAGCCGCCAAGCACGACTATAACGGACCATGTGCGCGTCATGCGGCCGTCCTCAAGCTTTCCCCGCAAGACGCCCAACTCCTCGAAGCGTTTGCGAATGCTCCTCGCGTAATGGCCGAATTCCGGAGTTTCGCGTGAGTCGAGCGTGCGCGGCCGCGGTAGATCGATCGGGACAGTCTCGATGATACGGCCCGGATTCGCGGCCATGACGACGACGCGATCCGACAATAGCACCGCCTCGCTGATGCTGTGGGTAATGAACAGGACGGTCTTCTTCGTCGCCAGCCAGAGACGTTGCAATTCCAGATTCAGATCATCCCGCGTCAGCGCATCGAGGGCGCCAAATGGCTCATCCATCAACAGCAGCCGCGGATCTTGGATCAGGGCCCGGCAGATGGCCACGCGCTGGCGCTGACCTCCCGATAGCTCCCATGGGCGGCGCTGCTCGAATCCTTGCAAACCGATCAGGCCAAGGAGGTCGCTGGCTTTGCTGCTCCAATCCGCCCTGCGGTAGCCTTTGAATTCGATCGGCAGGAGAATGTTGTCCAGAACCGAGCGCCAATCGAGCAGGATGTCGCGCTGAAATACGATCGCCATATGATCCGGAGGATCGGCTACCTCGATGCCGTCTACCTCGATATACCCGGCGGAGGTTTCGGCAATGCCGGCCACACATTTCAGAAGCGTCGACTTCCCGCAACCGCTCGGGCCTACGATGCTGATGAATTCGCCGCGACCAATCTCGAGATCGACCTGCCGGATAGCGGTGACCGTGCCGCCTTTTGGCAGCGTGTAGACCTTGTCAACGCCTCTGCAGGCAACGTGCGTGTTGCCTCGCAGGCGATCGTTCGACTGCGGTTCGATCACATTCAAGTCGGCACGAACTTGTTCGTATAATAGTCGGTCGTCTTGGTTCCGGCAGGAATGAGCTTGGTCTTTTCCATGATGGCCAGCGTCTCCTTCCAGTCATCGTCCGACTGCCAGCCGAAACGTTTGTCCTTGGTTCGCGCGGTCACGAAGAAAGGCTGATAGCCGACGATTTGGCCTTTCAGGATTTCGACGTCGAGTTTCTCGGCGGCGCGCTGCCGCATCATCGCGGCGACGGCCTCGTCAACATGACCGCCGTAGATGTATTCCCACGACTTGACCAAGGCAGGAACGAAACGCCTGAGCGCGTCTTCGCGGGATGCCAATGTCGCTTCGGTGACGACCAGGCCGTAGCTCGGGAAGTTCAGTCCGAGGTCGGAAAACAGGAGGCCGTTCGACGGCCGTTGCCGGTCGGCAAGAGGTTTTGCAAACGGATAAGTCGTCAAGGTGCAATCGGCTTGTTTCGAGATATAGATCGACAGCAGCGAGGAAGAGTCGACGTTGACCAGATCGATCTTGTCGCGCGAAGTGCCGCCGGCTTCGAGAAAGACGTCGATCAGGGAGCCCCAAGAGCTTGCGGCACTGTAGGCTACCTTCCTTCCCTCGAGATCCTTCACCTTCATGATGTTTGAAATCTTTCGGCACAAGGCCGCCGAGATCGCTTTTTCGCACGAACCCAGCGATCGAGGTGAGCGGCATGCCCTTGCCACGCGCCGCCGCCATCGGGCCGAGCTGCACCCATCCGATGTCGATTTCGCCGGCGGCGACTTGCTGCATGACCAGCGAAGAACCCTTGCCGTCCGAGACATCGACGTCTAACCCCGCATCCTTGAACGAACCATTGTCGACGGCCAGATGCAGCCCCGCATGCATTCCCCAGGGAGGAAAGTCGGTGCGGACGGTCAGCTTTTGTGGCTGCTGCGCGACGGCTGGGGTGAACGTTGCGGCAATTCCAGCGGCCGCAGTAGCAGTGAATCGGCGTCGCGTTACTGTCATGTCCAAATACCTTCTGGGTTGCCTCTCGTCATTATTCCATTCTCTGAGCAATGATGGCAGTCGCCACGTTTGAAGCCGCCTGTTGTGCTTTCATTTTCTCTGTCTTCGCGAACGCAACAGCGACGTTTCTGCCACATCGACCCCACCGGCTGCGTCTACCGACACACCATACCTCTCGCGCGCCGCTGCAATCGTCACTTTGCCATTCCAGACGTCGCGGCCAACGGCCTCGGGTGACCGGCTGAAGGCATCGCCGTGGCCCCCTCCCCCTGCCTGGTGATGCGTGAGCACCTCCCCTCGCCGCATGATAGTTGTCACCTTGCCGGGAAGCGAGTGCATGACATTGCCCGCGCCGAGCCAATTCCCTGCGAGACCGCCGCTATCACCGCCTGCAAGCCCATAAGGGGCGAATTTCAAACGATCCGCCCTCAGCTGCAATACGGCTTCCTCCGCGAGCAGGCGGTAGGATCGTCGCAAGCCTAGTCCTCCACGAAAACGCCCTGCACCGCCGGAATCCGGGACGAGCGCGTAGTCCTCGATACGTACGGGATGCTGACGCTCCAATACCTCTACGGGTGTATTGGAAAGGTTCTGGGAAGGATTTGTAATCGCATCGATACCGTCCTGGTCGGGACGCCCGCCCCAGCAGCCGCTTATCATGTCGACGACGATGAAGGGCCGGTTGTCAGCATGGCGCCCGCCGAGACAAACAACGGTATTTCCTCCCTCTCCCGCTGCCGGCATGATGTCTGGCACTATTTGCGCAAGCGCTCCGAACATGGTGTCCATGACGCGATAGCCCGTTAATGCACGCGCTGCGACCGGTGCCGGCGAGATTGGATTGAGTACGCTGCCCGTTGGCGCGGCTACGTCGATACAGCGGAAAACACCGGCGTTGTTTGGAATATCTCCGCGCAATGCGCACCGCACGCTGAGAAACGTATTCGACTTCGTGAAGGACAGTGTCGAGTTGATCGCCGCCCGCACCTGGCGAGAGCTCCCCTCCCAATCGACTTTCAAGCTGCCGTCCTTGTGGACAGTTATGGCGACCGACAATGGAACCGGATCATCCGAGATGCCGTCGCTGTCGATGTAGTCCGTAAAGCGGAAAGTGCCCTGCGGCCAAGTCGCGATTTCGGATCGCGCCATTCGCTCGGCATAGTCAAGCAGCGCTGCCATATAGACGCGCATCTGCTTTACCCCGTACCGCGCGACCAACCGTCCAATCTCGCGTGCACCTGCTTGGCAGGCGGCATACTGGGCGAGCAGATCGCCAGTGACCGTGTCAGGTACTCGGACGTTGAGTCTGATCAGTGCTTCAAGCGTCTCGTCTATTACTCCTGCACGAAATAATTTGAGAGGCGGGATGCGCAGACCCTCCTGATAGATTTCCGTGCTATCCGCCGCATTCGATCCCGGCACTCTGCCGCCCACGTCGGTATGGTGACAAATCACGACCGACCAGGCCAAAATCTCCGTGCCGTCGAAGATCGGGTAGAACATGAAGATGTCGGGCAAGTGCATGCCGCCCGAATATGGATCGTTCAATATGACAGCGTCGCCAGGTTGGAGACGGCCGCTCCATTTGGCTTGGACAGCCGCCATTGCTTCCGGGATCGCACCAAGATGCTGTGCGATGGTTTTCGCCTGTGCCACCATCTCGCCTTTCGCGTCGCAGATGGCTGCCGAATAATCCATCACGTCCTTGACGATTTCAGACCGCGCGGTGCGGATCACCGTGTAGGCCACCTCATCCACGATCGCGTCCATGGCATTTTTTATGACAGCGAAGGTGATCGGATCGTCAAACGAGGGTGCCGCCTCAGACATCCATTTCCTCCATCTCAATCGCTATGCAGCCCGCTCCAGCCGGCCGGGCAGTGCACTCGGGCGGAACTACGATCGTGGTGTCATAACTCTCGATGATCGCCGGGCCCACGACAACAGTGGCCTGCGCCACAGTGCGCGGAAGGACGCGCGCCGGAATGCGGGGCGCGCCACGGTCGAACGAAACGAGTCGCTCCCCTTTCTCCGCCGCAACTGCTCGAAACTCGAAATTCAATGTTCCGAATTCCAGTCGAGATGCGGTCTTTCCGATCGCGGAAAGGCGCAGGTTGACGAGCTCCAGCGGCTCTCCATCAGCGATGTAGCCGAATGTCTCGCGATAGGTTCGTTCAAAGGCGGCTCGTAGATCCGCCGCGCCGTAAGATTCAGACGGCATCTGGATCATCAATTGCGATGACTGCCCGAGGTAACGAATATCTGCCGCAAAGCGAAACTCCACCGCGTCTTCGTCATACCCTTCGCTGGCGAGCGCGGCGCGCCCGTCGTCTACCATGTCGCCCATCAGGTTTTGCACGAAGGTCTCGGCTACGTCGGCGAAAGGGATCAATATCGGGCGCACAAATTCATGGACGGTTTCTGCGGCCAGCATGCCGGCCGCGGAGAAAACTCCCGAAACAGGGGTTATCAGAACGCGACGAATACCGAGCAGCCGCGCCACGTCGACCGCATGCAGTGGCCCTCCACCTCCAAAAGCCATCAACACCATGTCACGAGGGTCCTTGCCCCGCTCGATAGTAACGGCGCGTATTGCGCGCGCCATATTGACGTTGGCAACTTGGCGGATGCCGTGTGCAGCATCATCCACGCTGAGCTGCAGTGGATGGGCGACATGTTCCTCTACCGCTCTCTTCGAAAGCGCTGCGTTGACTGGGAGCGAGCCACCGGCAAGCGAATGCGGATTGAGAAAACCAAGAACCATGTTCGCATCCGTGACCGTTGGCTGCTGCGTACCACGCCCGTAGCACGCTGGACCCGGATCACCTCCCGCGCTTTCCGGCCCAACCACCAGGAGCCCACCGGCGTCGATGCGCGCAATGGAGCCGCCGCCTGAACCGACTTCGGCAATGTCGATTGCCGGGACCTTCAGCATGTAGCCTGCGCCTTTGACAAAGCGCGAGGGCGCGGAAATTCCGTCGCGAAATTCGTATTCGGTGATGAGCTGCGGTTCACCACCTTGCACAATCGCGGCCTTTGCGGTCGTCCCGCCCATGTCGAAAACGATGAGATCCTTTGCCCCGATCGTGCGTCCAAGTTGAGCGGCACCGATAACGCCACCGGCGGGCCCGGAGCCAACCGCAAAAACCGGGCGATCTCTCGCGGTAGCGATACCGATCATCCCGCCATTGGAGGCCATGACTTGCACCGGCGCCGTTACGCCGATGTCTCGGAGGCGCTCGGCCAACTTTGAAAGATAGCCCCGCATCGTCGGCAGCAGATAAGCGTTCACCACCGCGGTCGAGGTGCGTTCATATTCCTTGATCTCTGGCAGTACTTCACATGAAGCCGTTACGAGAAGGGATGGCGCGCACTCGCGCAGAATCGCCACAGCGCGACGCTCATGCGCATCGTTCGCATAGGAATTGATGAAACACACCGCTACGGCCACCACCTGCTCGGCAAGGAAGGTCGCCGCGGCCTCGCGTACTGTGGTCTCGTCTAACGCCGTTACTACGGTGGCATCGGCCGCAATCCGCTCCGTTGCCTCCAAGCGCCACCGTCTCGGCACCAGCGGCTCGGGCTTGCGCCAGCCCAGCTGGAACATGTTCGGTGTACGGATGCGACCGATCTCGAGCACGTCTCGGAAGCCGCGTGTCGTTAAAAGCCCTGTTCGCGCTCCGATCTTCTGAAGGATGGCATTCGACGCGACTGTCGTACCGTGAACGACCTCCGCGACTTCACGCGGATCGAGACCGGCTTCCGCGAGCACTGCCGCGACGCCTGTCGCCACACCCTCACCTGGATCGAGAGGCGTCGTCGTTGTCTTGTTGACGTAGATTTGGCCATTGGGGAGAGCAAGAACTATATCGGTAAAAGTTCCGCCGACGTCGACCCCGATCCGCGCCGAACGACTGGAACTCTTGCTTGGCAACTCTTTCCCCTTTGGAAGCGCTCTTCGTTCCGATAACGCTTATTATCGGAAGTGATAAATCGCTCACTAGGCTGTCCAGCCCATTGCGAAATGGACGTCAGGCCTTCTTCATTGCAAGTGCATCGCGCACGCGTTCCGGCGTCAAAGGGTATCGCGTGAGCCTGACACCGGTTGCATCGAAGAACGCATTGGCAATCGCCGCCCCGGCGGCGCCCATCACCTCTTCGCCAGCTCCGGTCGATGGCTCATTGATCCTTTGAACGACCACCGGCGTGCAGTTCGGGTGCTCCGCAAAGCGCAGAACCGGGTAACTCACCCAGTCGACGCTGGTGACACCGGTGCTGTCGAAGGTCACCTCCTCCTTCAGCATCCGGCTCGTGGCCTGGATCATCATGCCGACGATCTGGTTCTCGACCAGGGCCGGATTCACGGCCAAGCCGCAGTCGAGCGCTCCGTACAGCTGCTTGGCGACGATATTGCCGGTGCGCCTGTCCACCTCGATATCGGCCACAGCAGCGCCGTAGGACACGTGGTGCGTTCCGACGGCAATACCTCTGCCGGTCACGACGTCGGCGTCCGACAACTGCGATGCTGCGACCCTCGGCGTCCAGCCGGCAGCCTTCGCGGCCGCTTCGAGTACGCCGAGCCAGCGGATGTCGCCCATGTTTTTGCGCCGGAACTCCAGCGGATCCATTTTCGCCGCATGCGCCAGGTCGTCGATCGTCTGTTCCGACGCAAAGGACAGCGCCATGTCGAGCGGTGACCGCAACGGTGAGCCCTTCAGCAGTCCGACCATCGGAACGGCGTGGCTGACCACGCGGCGGTTGGGGACGCGATACATCGACCCGGTGCTGATCCGATTGACGACGATGGAGAAGGAGCCGGCGGTCCGTTCCGCCGGCGCCGTCTGCATCGCCAATTCGGTCGAGGTTTCGTTGATGTGCCAGCCGTGCTGCCAGCCGTCATAGGTGTAGGCGACGATCCTTCCTTCGGCATCGATGGCGGCGCGCACCTGTGCCACCTGCGCCGGGACCGTAATTGTCCCAGCCGAGTTCGTCCCAGCGCATGAACTGCACGCGCACGGGCCGCCCTACAGCCTGCGACATGATTGCGGCGGCCTGCGGCGCGTCCTCGTAGCAGCTGTGGCCGTAGGTGCCCGAGCCTTCGTAGTACTGCACCCGCACGCGGTCCGCCGGCATGCCGAGCAGGGTCGCGAGCATCTTGCGCGACGCGTAGATGTCCTGCGTCGAGCACAGCACCAGCGCCTGGTCAGACCCGACATCCGCGATCGCGCAGTTCGGACCGAACGGCGCGTGGGCCTGGTACGGGGAAAAGTAAGTCGCCGACGACACGTAGGTGGCTTTGCCGAAGGCGCTCTCCGGATCCCCGATGTCCACCACAACGGTATCGGTGGACTTGCTGGCGCGCAGCACCTCCGGAAGTTTGACCATCTCCGGCAGCGAGGGTGTGTCCTGCCATCGGACCTCGAGCTGCTGCGCGGCGCGCACCGCATCCCACTCGTTCTCGGCCACCACGCCGAGAAAGTCGCCGCGGCGCACGATCCGTGCGCCCGGGATATCCTTGATCGAGCCTTCGTCGATGGCGAGCGGCGCCGCGCGGGTACCGTAGGCACGCTGGCCGCGCGGGCGCACAACCCGGCCGTGGAGCATGTTGTCGACACGCACGTGCTGCATGTGCGTGTAAGTGCCGTCGACCTTGGCCGGCATATCCACCCGCGGCACGCGCGTGCCGACAAGCTTGTACTGGCTCGGAGGCTTCCGCGGCGCCGTGCCGGTGAACTTGATATCGAAGGGTTTGTCGCCGACCAGTTCGCCGTAGCTGACCGAGCGGTTCGGCTCGCCATCGATCGACACCACCCCGCGCGCGACGACCAGGCTGCCGATTTGGACACCGAGGCGTTGCGAGGCCTTTTGAAGGAGTGCCAGGCGCGCCTCGGCCGCCGCCGCCCTCACCTGCGGTCCGCCGCGCTCGATCGAGGAACTCGAACTGGTGGCGCCCTGCTCGGGCGTCACGTTGGTATCGAGCCGCACGCTCGAAAGCTGGCTCATGTCCAGGTCGAGCTCTTCGCCGGCGATCTGCAGCAGGCCCGTTGTGTTGCCCTGCCCCAGCTCGCACTTGCCGAAATAAAGCGTTGCGGTGTTGTCGGCGTGGATTGCGATCCAGGTATCGATGGCATTGGGATCCGGCGGGCCGGCGATCTCGCCCCGCGCGTGACCGGCAGGTGCGGCCGTCACAGGTCCACCGGCGAGACTGAAGCCGACGATCAGTGCACCGCCGGCCTTTAGAAGGCCCCGGCGGGACAGCGGCAGGTTCCTCTCGGGCGAGTTCATGGCGTGCCTCCCGAAGCGGTCCGCGACGCGACCTGGATCGCCTTCATGATCCGCGGATAGGTCCCGCAGCGGCAGAGGTGACCGTTCATTGTGCGGCGGATGTCGGCTTCGCTTGGCTTCGGATTGTTAGCCAGGAGCTCGGCGCCCTTGATGGTCATGCCGTTGTAGCAGTAGCCGCAGTGGAGAGCCTGCTCGTCGATGAACGCCTGCTGCAGCGGATGCAGCGCCGGAGCGTCCTTGAGGCCGTTCTTGCGCGCGTACCAGGCCGGCAGGCCTTCGAGCGTCGTGATCGAGCGATCGGCCACCGTCGCGACCGGCGTGACGCAGGAGCGGATTTCCTTGTCGTCGGCAAGCACCGAGCAGGATCCGCACTGCGCCAGTCCGCAGCCGAAGCGGGGCCCGTGCAGGTGCAGCTCGTTCGTCAGGACGTAGAGCAAGGGCGTGTCCGGGCTCGCGGCGACCGGCCACGCCTGGCCGTTGACGGTTATCTTGAGATTGCTTGCCATGCCCTGCCTCCGGCTGGATCTGTGTTCAAGGGCAATCGATGCCTTGAGCGTAGCCAGCGGAGGGAGACATCACAATGGGCGCGCTTTATCGAATTCCTTCCGAGAAAGGCGCGTGTCGAAAGTAACCGGGAACCTGAATGAGGCTACCGATTCCAAGTTTAGAGCGCGACTTGCCGATTTGGGCTCAGTGGCGATGCAATTGACACCCGCTGACTTCGAGAAATTCATCGTCGACGAAACTAATAAATGGGCCAAGGTGATCCTGGCCGCCAACATCAAGCCGGAGTGATCCGGCTAGCGGCAGGTCTCCCCCCGATAACTGCCGCCCCACCCACCGAGGGAAGGCGGGCTGTCCCGACGGACTCAGCGTGACGGATGAGGCTTCTTCGGCTTGTCTTCTTTCCTAAGAAACGGCTACTGGCGCCGTTGGTTGGAGGATGAAGCCGAAGGCCTTGGCGCGCCGATGCAAGTTGTCGATGACCCGCGCACGATAACGGGTCTCGTAGGAGGACGCGCCCGGGTCGACGTAATCCATCCCGTGACGCAAGGCGTTGTAGAAGAGAACCGCGATCTTGCGCGCGGTCGCAGTGATCGCCTTAACCTTGCCGATGCGCGCCGAAAGCCGTCGGTAGAAGGCACCCAGGGCGGTGTCGGTTCGTCCGATCGTCACCGCGGAGAGCCTCAGGAGCGCCGCGGCCCGGCTCCCCGAGCGGCGCGTGCGCGACGAGAGCACCTTGCCGCCGGAGATCTTGTTGCTCGGCGCCAGGCAAAGCCAGGAGGTAAAGTGCTTTGCGCTCGGCCAGGCGGAGAGGTCGTCGCCGCATTCGGCGACCAACTTGAGCGCGAGATATGGGCCGAGGCCATTGATTTGCGTCAGATCCTTGCCAAGCAGCGCAAAGAGCGCCGCGCGAACATCGAACCCAGGGCCGTTAGGTTGCCGGCGCATGCCCCGACGCGGTGACGGCAACGGATTGACCTCACGGCTGCGACGGAAGCTGAGTTGCTTCAGGACGGCCTCGATCCGGGCGTCACAGGCCAATGCCTTCTCCTGGTATGCATCATAGAGAGCGAGCGCTTGCTCGAGCGCGAATAGGTGCTCAGCACGGTAATGCCCGGTGAGCGCCTTCGTGATCGTCTCGACGCTGGCGTGGCAGCGCGTGTCGCGCAAAAGTGCCAACACTGCGGGATCATGCTCGCCCGCAAGAATTGCGCGGATGATCCGCAGCCCGGTCGCGCCGGTGATGTCGGCAACGACGTGGTGAAGCTGCAGATTCATCTCGGTCAGCGCCTTTTGCATGTGCTGAATGTGCGAGGCTGCGTACTCGAGCAGCCGCTCGCGCTGGCGCAGGTACGCGCGCAGTTCAACGATCTCCCCTTTCGGGCGGAAGCTTGCACGCAGCAAACCATGAGAATGAAGCCGCTGCAGCCACTGGGCGTCGCTCACATCCGTCTTGCGCCCGGGCACATGCTTGGCATCCCTTGCATTGACGAGGAACACCACAAAGCCGCGCGCCTCGAGGAGCTCGAATACCGGGATCCAGTAGACACTGGTCAACTCCATAACGACCGTCTCAACGCCGCATTCTGTGAACCAATCCACCAGCCGATGCAAATCGGTCGTGAAGGTGCCGAAGCTGCGCACTGGCTCGACTGTGCGGTCTGCCCCCACAGCGGCCACATGCATCCTCGCTCCAATATCGATTGCAGCCGCATTCGGATGCACCATCGGCAGCGAACCTCGGACTTTGTTGTCGACCGGATCATTCCGTCTCATCGCAAACCCTCCTGTTGCGGGGCGGAAGGGCTGGGCTGCGCTGTCGTTCAATTTCCTAACCGGGATCGCCTGCGGCGTCGCCACTTCCAAGCCCGCAACAGCCCATGGACCATGTTTTTTTACGGGGTCACTCGCCACCAAAAAGCACTCGGCCGCTCCCTTCCGAGCGCAGCATAGAGGCCCACCGTTTCTACGCCCACAGGGGCGACGCCGTCCGAGATCGTTTTTATGAAGATAGTGAATCTCCGCGCGCTGACCGGCACTCTGACGAAGCGCCGATTTTAGATCAGTTGGCCTGCCGTGCTTTTTGAGAAGATCACGGAACGCTTCATCCGCGAGTTCCTGGAAGTCTTTCATGCTGTCGCGGGCTAACAGATCGATGGCGTTCCAGGTCTCTTGGTCGAATTGCACGCGTTTACCGGGCACGGAAGCCTCCGTTCTGGGTCTGGTCTGCTTAATTCGACCCTATGTGACCCTCTCGTTTATACTCCGTGGTTAGCCTGCACAGATATGCTGCTGTGCATCCGTAGAGTTGCATAAGGAGTTTGTTATGGCCCCTCGAGCCAATTGGAAAGGCTATCTGAAGCTGTCGCTGGTCTCCTGTCCGATCGCGCTGTACCCGGCCTCTTCAAGCAGCGAGCGCGTGTCGTTCAACCGGATCAATTCCAAGACTGGCAACCGCCTCAAGCAACAGATGGTGGACGCCGAGTCCGGGGAGCCTGTCGACAAGGAAGACATCAAGCGCGGCTATGAGTACGCCAAGGGCCAATACATTCTGCTCGAGGACGACGAGATAGACGCGATCAAGATCGAAAGCACCCATACCGTCGACATTACTAGCTTTGTGCCACGGTCTGAAATCGACGACCGTTACCTTGATACTCCATATTACATCACGCCGACTGACCAGGTCGGCCAGGAGGCGTTTGCGGTCGTTCGCGACGCCATGCGCCGGGCTAATGAGCTATGGCGCTAGTCTGGACGAGGCATACCGGGTCCTTGGTAATTACGTTGGGCGTATTTTGAAGGGTGAGAAGCCCGCTAATTTACCGATCCAGCAGCCCACTAAGTTTGAGCTCGTGCTCAATCTTAAAACCGCCAGAGCACTCGGAATCAAGGTGCCCAGCTCAGTGCAATTGCTTGCTGACGAGGTGATCGAATGAGGCGGTTCGACGGCATGGCTGTCACGTGCTCGTGCGCGCTGGTGAGGTGATTGAATAGGCAGCTCGTTGCAGCAGAATAAGTGTCTGGCTTGGCCAAAAGTGGACATTCGCTGCGGTGCAATAAAATGTCCGCCCACGCCTGGCTAGTTACGGCACGTGCATCGGTACTTCGTGACTTCTGGGTTCCACTGCACGACACGAGTTGAGCTTCAATGAGAGGCCTTATCCAGCTGTTGCTGTGCAGCCACTCGGCCGTTGTTGGGCAAATCGCTTTCAGCACCTTATCCAACACTTCCAGATCCGCCTTTAGGCTCTTCCCTGGCCTCGTTCCGTCGAGGATTGGCTCATGATGCGCCATCGCATTCCGGAGCGCTAACAACTGCTTCAGTCCCGCGTGAATTTCATCGACCTTTGTGCCTGCGCGAAAAGCGTTGCCCATCGCCCGCCGCATCCATTGCCAGTTCAAGATGCTCACCCAGAAACTGAACTGAAGGCATACAAGAACCTTGTCGTGTCGAGTAGCGTCGACATCATGTATTTCTTGAGCGCGTTTTTTTGCCTGTTGGACATCGTTGCGATTACTAAATAGTGAGTTGTTCAGCCAATCGGGCGGATATCTTTTTTGCAGCTCTCGATCGAGCGCATTGCGTAGCGCGATTTCAAGAACCTGCAAGTCGGCGAAAAGAACGGACGCAACAAGCGTGTTGCGTCTATGCAGCAAGAGCCCACGTTCACGATCTTTGTTCGCCATCGTGCTCCAATATTCGAGCCGCTCTTTCGAAAGAGTTTTTTCAAGGCTAGTCAATAGCTGGTCGTTCAGCATCCGCCTTTTCCCTTTTCCGCTCGTAACTCAGACCCAGCAGTTGCGAACAGCATACCATTACAAGACTTGGTGGGAGCATTCACAGCCCTAACTGGGGACCGGCCCCGCCCCCCTTACTTCCTAGGCTTATAGGAGAGTATTTTGGAATGAACGGCCGCCTCAGTTGGCGGCCTCAGGGCTGAAGGCTTGGGGAGCCAAGCTCACCAAGCGAAACGGCCTCCGCAAGGCCAAGGTCGCCGTCGCGCGGAAGCTCGCGGTCATTCTGCACCGCATGTGGATCGACGGAACCGAGTTTAACTGGTCGACGAAAAAGGCTGCCGCGTAGCACGCATAAGGAGATCACAGGGTTCCCGCGACACGGCGGGAAAAGTCGTCCCTGCCGGGACGGTGGCGGTGGTGAGATCGTCCGATTTTTTGCGAGCGTCCGAAAGGGCGACCGCGCTTGCAACATTGATCCGCCAGCGTCGTCTTACGCCATCATGCGGAGGGCACGCCCCTACCGCGGAAAGAACAGTGGGCCCGGCGAGGATGATCGTGGAAAGCTTGACACCCAGACCCGGAATTAGAGAACACAATCGGTCAATAACTGCCGCGCGACGCCGCCACGGCGGTGGCTGCTTCACCCCCAAAAGCTGCCGCGACATTCGTTCGCCGGCGCGGCAGTTAAGGGCCAACGACTGCCGCACGCACCCGCAGCAAAAACAGCCAGGACCGCCCCGAAGGACAGTCACAGACCGGCCGATTGGGGCGTGATATTCTGCCCAGCATTACAACGGGCGTGATCCCATTGGGACTGGGCAAATGGCAATCGGCATCGGACGGTGGCAATTCATGTCCGCGCTCGGCGGCGTCGGCGCAGCGTCGATTTAGCCCAGCGACAAGCTGAGCGCGAGCCGCAGACCGTCAACAATCCGCGGTCGGGGCCGATTGTCGAGCCCGCCTGCATCTTTGGTCGTTCGTTGCATGAACAGTTGCGTGCGACCCGGCGCCATTTTCGTCAAGGCCGCTACGGACTTCGCGGCATTCGATTTATCGCCGATGGTGGCATAAATCGACGCAAGCCACGCCTTGACCAGAGGGGCCCCCGGCATGAATGCGTCGGCGCGTAGCGCCCAGTCTAAGGCGGCCCTGTCATGGCCAAGCTCAAGTTCTGCCTCGGCGGCGAAAAGATACCAGTAGCCTGTGGTGGGATCGTTAAGTGTTGCGGCGCGGATGGTTTGCAGGATCTTCTCCAATCCCTGCTGCGGCTGCCCCATTCTGGTGAGCACGTGTCCCAACTGGCCTTGTGCCGGAAGGAAGCTCGGGTTGAGTTCGAGGCAGCGGTTCAGCAAGCGCAGGCTCGCGGCGTATTGGCCATGGTACTTCTGCAATAGTGCCAGACTGTAGAGCGCGGAGATCGAATTCGGAGATTTGTTCAATGTCTCGCTTAAAACCCGCTCGGTCTCATTGAGGTCGGATGAGACGTCAAGGTCGACAAAATTCATCGCCGCGATAATGTGCACCCTCGCAACGGCCATGACGGCCGCCTGATAATGTGGTTTGCGCCTCAAAGCTTCCTCGAACAGCGTCATGGCCGCGGGCAGGTTTTCGCGTGTGTTGCCCATCTGCAGTTCTGAATAGCCGCGTGCGACCAGCTCGGCAGGCGTGAGTTGTGAAATCGGATTGCTGCGTTCGCGCAGCACGCCAAGATTGCCGATCTCGATCGCAAGCCTCCGGGCGATGCCGCGCGATACTTCATCGGCAACGACGGTGGGGTCGCTGCGCTCGCGTTGCAGATCGCCGGACCAGACATTGGTTCGTGTTGCCGTGTCCACCAGTTGAAAGTCTATTTTCAGGGCGCTGTCACTGCCCTGAACGCCGCCGACGATGGCGTATTCAACGCCAAAATCGGTCCTAAGACGCGCCACATCCACTGAGTGATCGCGATAAATGTCCAATGCCTGCTCCGAAATTACCCGCAGACCGCTGAAGCGACTGAGGTAGCCAATTAGATTATGAGTGAGATCCTTGGCGAACGTGGGAACGTCCGGCTGGCCCGAAATGTCCGCGGCGAATGGCAGCACGGCGATGGCTTGGCTCGCCAGCAAGAGCGGCGACTTCGGGCGATACGCAAACCCGAATATCGCAACCGCACCAATCAAGACGGCAGCAATGGCAGACCACGCGACGACGCGCGGCCGACGGTGCCAAAGCGTCAGATTGGGCGGCGCGGCGGCGGCCGGCAAGGAGCGGACGGGAACCGAAGGCACCTGCATCTCGCCTACCGGGAGCAATGCCGGCTTCGGCACAGTGACCGGTTTGACGACACTCGGCGCAGCCTCCTGACGCTGAGGCGCTGACGCAGGTTCAAAATCGCCACGCTCGATGGCGTCGCGCAAGGCGCGCGTCGCCGCTTGGGGAGCAATATCGAGGTCGCTGCGTAATAGATCGGTGACGAGCTTGATCCGGCTCAGCGCCGCTTCCCGGCCCCGATAGCGCGCCAACAATTTTATCACAGTGCGCTGCCGATCTTCGCGGGTCGGATCGATTGCAACCGACCGTTCTATCGCGGCGATGGCTGCCTCGCCGTCGCCGCGCGCATCGGCGTTCCGGCACAGTGCATCGAATACGCTCGCCGCGGCCGTCGCCAGCCGCTCCGCCTCCCGACGCCGCCACTCGTCAAATTCCTCGATATCCAAATCGAGTTCGGGCAAAAACGCGCCGTGCCACAGCTCCGCGACTCCGCTAAGCTGATCCGGTGCATCCAACCGCGCCAGGGATAGGAATGCGTGCGCGTCCACGGCGACGAATTGCTTGCAAAGCCCAACTGCCTCACGATCCACGAGCAGGATATCGGATGCAACGGACAAGTCCTGGCGCAGCGAAATCAGGCATTGTCGTAGGCTGTGGCGCGCCGACGCGTCGCAATTATCACCCCAAAACAGTGTCGCGAGCTCTTCCCGTCTTGCCCGGAAGTCTGGTTTCATCGCCAGATAGGCGAGCAGTCCGCGGGCCTTTTTGGACCGAATCGAAAGCGCAATCGGGCGGCCGACGTCCGCTTCGACTCCGAATGCGCCGAGCAAACGCAATGTGACGTGCTCTAATTTCGCCATCGCTCGACAGTGCCAAAATAATCGATCAACCCGGCAATATTATCACTCTTGGTCCGGACCCACCAAGCCCAAGGGGAAAAGCCTGGAAGGGCACTCCTCGACGTTGTGTATGGGCACTAAATACCTAATTGCTCAGAAGTTTCCCTTTGACGGCGAGTTGACGGCGCATTGACTTGGGCCATGCCACGATTGAGCATTCGAAGGCGGTTTGCGCCGTTAAAAGGCGAAACGACGATATGACGACAGATCCGAAATCTGAAGCAGCGCTGGCGTTGCACCGTTTTGGTTTTGGGCCGGTACGCGACCAGATTGCAGCCATTGCCGACGATCCGCGCGGTGCCGTGCTTGCGGATCTGGAACGGCCCGTCGCTGGCCGCGTGGCGGCGGCGAACCTGCCGTCGAGCGCCGAGGCGGCGCGGCAGTTCTTCGAATTCCGGGCGGAACGGCAAGCGGCACAAAAGCTGGCGGAGCGCGCCAAGAAGACGGCCGGAGCGACGGCCATGGTGGCGACCGAGCCGGACGATGCACAGGCTGCGGACACCGCGCCGCCGTCAAACGGCAATCAGCAACCGACGCTGCCCGCTCAGCTCGTCCAGAGTGAAGCCAAGGTGCGCTTCGACGCCGCCATCGGCGCCGACATCGGCTTCGTCGAGCGCTTGATCTGGTTCTGGTCGAACCATTTTTGTGTCTCGGTCGGCAGCATCCTCTCGATGGCCGGCGCCTATGAGCGCGAAGCGATCCGTCCGCACGTGCTCGGACGCTTTGCCGACTTGCTGGCCGCGGTCGAAGGCCATCCGGCCATGCTGTTCTACCTCGACAATGTCGAATCGATGGGCGCCGAACTCTGTCGCCGGCATCAACCGCGACAAGGGTCTCAACGAGAACCTCGCGCGCGAAATACTCGAACTGCACACGTTGGGCGCCCGCAGTGGGTACACGCAGGCCGACGTCACGAGCTTCGCCAACGTGATCACCGGCTGGACTTTCATCGGACCGGCGGTGCCCAACCACGGTGGCGAATTCGTTTTCGTCAGGCGCCTGCACGAGCCCGGCGAGCAGGTCGTGCTCGGCAAGCACTATCCCGATACCGGCATCGAGCAGGGCCGCAAGGTGCTCGCCGATATTGCCCATCATCCGGCAACGGCACAGCACATCGCGCAAAAGCTCGCGCGCCATTTCGTCGCCGACGAACCGCCGCCGGAACTCGTTGCCAAACTCGATAAAACATTTCGAGACAGCGATGGCGACCTCAAGGAAGTCGCCAAGACACTTGTCACGGCCGATGAATCCTGGACACCGCAGCGGACCAAGCTCAAGCCGCCTTCGGCATGGATCGTCGGCGTGCTGAGGCTGACCGGCGCGCAATGGGTGGTCGGCCGCGTAATGGCGGCGCAGGCTTCGCTCGGCGAACCGCTGTGGCGGCCGCCGGCACCGAACGGCTTTCCCGACATGCAGGCGGCGTGGATCGACGGCATTCCGCATCGGCTTGACGTCGCCAACGACATGGCGGGCCGGCTGCCGACCACCCTCGAACCGCTGGCATTACTCGACAACGGGCTGGGACCTCTGGCCTCCGCCGAAACGCGCACCGCTATCGCGCGGGCAGAGAGCCGTGCTCAAGCCGTGGCGCTGCTCACGATGGCGCCGGAATTCTTACGGAGATAACCATGACCAGACTGCATCGACCTTCGCGCCGCGAATTGTTGCTGGCCTCCGGGACATTATTCGCCTGGGCGCATCTGCCGAAACTGGCGTGCGCGGAAGGCCGCGACCCGCGACTGCTCGCGATCATCCTGCGTGGCGCGCTGGACGGGCTTGCCACGGTGGCGCCAGTCGGCGATCAGGATTGGGTGGCGCTACGCGGCGACAACGCGCTCACCCTCGAGGGCAAGACGCCCGCGCTCAAGCTCGACGACTTCTTCGCGCTCAATGCGGCGATGCCGAATTTGTATCGAATGTATCAGGCCAAAGAGGCGATCATCGTGCATGCCGCCGCCACGCCCTACCGCGAGCGGTCGCATTTCGACGGCCAGGACGTGCTCGAAAGCGGCCTGCCGCAACCGAGCAAGAGCGACACCGGTTGGCTCAATCGAGCGCTGTCGAGTCTCTCTCCTGGCGAACGCGTCGATCCGAACGGCAGCAAGGCGTTCGGCGTCGGTCCGGTGACGCCGTTGGTGGTGCGCGGTCCAGCTCCGGTGCTGTCGTGGGCGCCGCGGCGGCTATTGCCGGCGAGCGCCGACACGGTGCAGCGCCTGCTCGATCTGTACCGCCAAACCGATCCGCTATTGGCCGGCGTGCTCGAAGGTCATACCGGCCTTATGGGTATCGCGCGCGCCGGCAACATGGATGACAAGCCCGGTGCACCGAACACCGGGTCCGACATCGCGCAGGTGCGCGCCTACTTTGCCCAGGTTGCCGGCACCGCGGCGAAATTCTTGGCGCAGCCCGAAGGCCCTCGCGTCGGCGCGCTCGCGCTCGACGGCTGGGACACCCACTATAACGAAGGCATCGTCACTGGCCGTCTATCGCAATTGCTTGGCGCGCTCGACTCGGCGCTCGCCGCAATCGAGACCAATATGGGACCCGCCTGGCATGAGACCGTCGTCGTGCTCGTCACCGAGTTCGGCCGCACCGCGCGTATCAACGGGACCGACGGTACCGACCACGGCCAGGGCACGGTCGCGCTCCTTGCTGGCGGCGCTCTCAGGGGCGGCCGCGTGGTCGCCGATTGGCCGGGATTAAAGAGCGAGAACCTCTTCGAAAATCGCGACCTCAAGCCCACCACCGATCTGCGCGGCGTGCTCAAAGGATTGTTGAAGGATCACCTGCGGGCGGACGACAGCAAACTCGCGGCCGAGGTGTTCCCCGGCAGTAATGACGTTAAGCCGATGTCGGGATTGCTTGCCTCGGGCTGATCATTCGTGAACGGCTATGTACTTCTGGGTCGACGACGTCGATGCTCTCTATAAGGAGTACGTCGAGCGCAGCGCGAAAATAGATTACGGGCTGTGCGATCAGCCCTACGGTTGCGGCGAATTCGGTACGCAGGATATCGAAGGGCACGATATTGGGTTTGGCCAGGAGGCCCATCAGTGAACGCCGCCCCCGCACGGCGTGTCTCTTATGGGTCACAAGCGACCGATTTGCGATGGCCGCGCCATGTCCGCTTTCCACCCAAGATTGACCAAATCGCTCCTCCGCACTAACCGGTGCAACACTCACATGCGGTCATTCTAGGGGGGCCGCACCAAACCGTGATCGTCTCCCATCGAATTAGTTCGCTTTCGGGGGTTATTAAGAGCACACAGCGACTATCACCGACAGTGGCTCTTAAGCTCAGGCGTCGGTGGCTGAGAGTTCGGTCGCGCTGCCGCCTGAGACAGGGAGTGCGCAGCATGCCCGCATATCGCGTCTTTAGCTTCGGTCATAACGGCCGCTTTTTGAGCGTCAAACATATTGATTGCGCTGACGATCAAGAAGCCGTCCAAAAGGCACAGCAGGACACAGACGGCCACGATGCTGAAGTATGGGAGAAAGGCCGTTGTGTCGTGCGAATGCCTTCCACACCGAGCCCGGAATACACGACAAATGAACCGCGTGCGCCGATCGTCCTTCTCTCGCTGGCTAAACGAACCGCCTTGATCGAATGTTTCAACAACAACGGCCTTCATAAACGTATGGGCTGCTGGTGCGGAACGCCGGAAGGCAAGCATATCTCAGGTGTCACGGTCGCAGATCTCTCTCGCGATGGCATGTTCACGGTGATCACAAATCGACAATATGGTTCGGCAGGATTGACCGAACGCGGCCAATGGTTTGCACGGACGCTGATCGAAGCGGCAGGAGAGATACAGGCAAGCCGGTGTTCAAGGTAGGGGCAGTTCTGGCGGAAGGATCAAATGTCAATATCGAGACAGCGGGGATTACCAACGTGCTCACCCGTCGCCGCTTGTTTGCACTATCGGTTGCCCAGGTAGTCGCGCCGAACCTTTTAATTGGAGAAGGTCGCGCGCAGACGTCGAGGGACGAATTTCCAAACAAACCCGTGCGCCTCATTGTACCGGTCGCCGCGGGCGGCCCGACGGACATTGTCGCGCGCATTCTCGCCGAAAAACTTGCAACGATGTGGCGCCAGCAGGTTTTCATCGAGAACAAGGCAGGCGCCGGCAACAACATCGGCATCGAACACGTCGCGCGGTCCGATCCCGACGGGTACACCATTTTGTTTGATCCGGGGTCTATAGCGGCAAACACCAGCCTCTACCGCACGCTGAGCTACGATGCGATCGCGGATTTTGCGCCAGTCTCGCTTGTCGCCAAGGTCGACTATTTCATGTTCGTACCGAACTCCTCGCCGGCCCATTCCGTCAAAGAATTCATCGACTACGTCAGATCCCGTCCGGGCCAGCTCACGATGGCATCGCCAGGCACTGGCAGTGCGCCGTACCTAGCCGAAATGTTATTCCTGGAGATGGCCGACATTAAGATGACGCACGTGCCCTATCGCGGGGCGGCGCCGGCCTTCACGGACCTTATACCGGGTCGCGTAGATTGCTATTTCGGCAGCGGCACATTGCTTTCCTATTCACGCTCGGGGCAGGTCCGTGTTTTGGCAACCACTGGACCGAAGCGAAACCAGGCGGCCCCGGACGTGCCCACCATCGCCGAGTCCGGGGTCTCGGGTTACGATGTGACGGCGTCGCAGGCACTGTTCGTTCCGGCCAAGACGCCGCCTGAGATAGTCCACAAGATCAGCGCCGATACCAATACGGCTCTGGAGGACCCGGTAATCAAAACCAAACTGGCAGAAACTGGCTATGTGGCGGGTGGTTCTTCTCCCGAAGAGCTTGAAAAGCTGCTCAGGTCGGAAATCGCTAGATGGAGCGACCTTATCAAGTCGGTCGGCATCAAACTCGATTGATCTTTTGCTTCTCACGTCGGTTCGAGCGCGCGCCGACGAGGTGGCCGAGTAAACCTTTCGCAGTGTGGCAATTGGCGCTGGCGAAATGACGCTCAGGGTCATTCGCGTGGCCTTGAACGCTGTGGGCGGATGTCCGTTCTCCCCGATAACAGAACTGGCGCAGAAAACGGCGATAAAATACAATATTTACAATCGCGGATTCAAGTAGCCAGCGCATAATTGAGTGATGCGATGATGGGGTAACCTCTTGAGATTGCAAGAGGTTGCCGATGAGCAAGTACCGGCGAATAAAGTATGAGGATCGCTGCCAGATTTATGCGCTGAGCAAGCGTGGATCGAGCCAAGAAAGCATCTCCGAAGTTTTGGGCGTCAGTCAAAGCGCGGTGAGCCGGGAGATGCACCGCAATCGTGGCCAGCGCGGCTATCGGTTCAAGCAAGCTCAAGCCAAGGCCCAAGCACGACAGGCGATACGAAGTAAGCCCCGTAAGCTCACGGCGCCGATGCGGCGTAAGATCGAGGCGAAGTTGCGCCAGATGCGCTGGTCGCCGGAGCAGATCAGCGGCTGGCTAACCGAACAGGGCATCAAGCTGAGCCATGAACGCATCTACCAGATGATCTGGGATGACAAACGCGACGGCGGCAACTTGTGGCGCTGTCTTCGGCGGCGCGGAAGACGTTATAACAAGCGTGCCGGCAAGAATGCCGGACGCGGCCTGATCCCTAATAGAATCGACATTTCCGAGCGTCCAGCCATTGTCGCGCGTAAGACCCGTCTGGGAGACTGGGAGGGCGACACCGTCGTCGGCGCCGGGCACAAAGGCGGCTTGCTCACGCTGGTCGAGCGCAAAACCCAATTGTCCAAAATCACCAAGTTGCCGCGTGCGACCGCCCGCGCAACACAGAAGGCGGCCGTGCGTCGCCTCAAGCCTATCGGCAACTTCGTGCACACCATCACCTTCGACAACGGCAAGGAGTTTGCCGCGCATCAGGACATCGCCCATGCCCTGAAAGCCAAAATCTTCTTCGCCACGCCGTATCACGCATGGGAGCGCGGTTTGAATGAAAACACCAACGGCCTCATCCGCGACTTCTTCCCAAAGGGAACAGACTTCTCTACTATCTCAAATGCCGAGGTCGCCAAGGTCGAACGTTTGCTCAACGCCAGACCCAGAAAATCCCTCGGCTTCCGTTCACCCCAAGAGGTTTTCCACTCCCTCGCTTACTCTTAAATTTCTATGCGCTGGGAAGTTGAATCCGCGTTTGACCAAAAAGATATTTGATCTGCATTATTTTACAATATCGATATGCGGTTCTTTTGATCGAGCGGACTAGCGAAACTCGGTATTGCCTGAGGCGAATAATTTCGACCATCGCCCAGGCGGGCCAACTCGTAAGCTTCCTTCATATTAGCGATGTCGACGAGTGCACCCTCCAGCAGCCTCCTCAGGTCAGCAATTTCATCGTCTGTGTCACGTTTGCCCTTAAGTAAGTCCTTTCCTCGAGCAGCTCGCATAAATAGGGTTTTCAACTTGTCGACGGCTAGCTTCAAACTCTGAAATGTTATTGTGCCAGTTGATTCCCACCAGTTCAGAATGGCACCATCGGGAACGTGAGGTGCAAAGGTTCAGCGCGGAGATAGCCCTAACAAAGCACTTTCGCTCGCGCTGTTAGGCGCCGGAGAGCGTTTTGGAAAGGACGCTGGCGGAGGGAGTGTGATTCGAACTGGTGTTACGGTTTCCACGCGTCGGTCGTGTCAACCGCTTACGCGAATGTAGCGGAAAGTCAGGAAAATGAACCGCGCTTCGCGTGGCGTCACTGCTCAAGCTTGATATTCGCGGATTGGATGACGCCAGCCCATTTCTCGACGTCGCTCTTCATCAACAGGCTAAAATCTGCGCTCGTCCTCGGCGCGACACTGTCGCCGAGACTATTGAGACGCGCCTTGACGGCCGGCTCCAATGTCGTGTCGTTGATCGCCTTGTTAAGACGCGCAATGACGTCAGACGGCGTGCCCTTGGGCGCGCCGATGCCGAGCCAGCCGCTGGCTTCGTAACCGGGCAACACATCGGCGATCGGCGGCACGTCAGGCAAGCCGTCGAACCGCTGCGCTGTCGTCAGGCCGAGCGCGCGGAGCTTGCCGGTCCGGATGAATTCCAGCGCCGACTGCACCGGGCCGATGAAGCAATCGACCTGGCCGCCGATCACGTCGGGAATCGGATTACCGCGATAGGGAATGTGCGCGAGCTGAATACCCGCCATCCGCTGGAACATTTCGCCGAAGATATGCGGCGCGCTGCCGATACCTGCCGACGCCATCGTGACCTTGCCCGGGTTCGCTTTGGCGTAGGCGATGAATTCCTGCAGTGTTTTTGCCGGGAACGACGGGTTCACTTCAAAGACGAAGGGCTCGTTGTCGATGCTGGCGACCGGCACGATATCGCGCATCAGATCGTAGTTTAGGTTCTGGTACAGAGTGGCATTGATGACGTTGGCTGTCGTTAGCAGCATGAGCATGTAACCGTCCGGCACGGCGTGTGCGACGTCGCTCGTCGCAAGATTGCTGCCAGCGCCTGGTCGGTTCTCGACGACTACGGACTGGCCGAGCCGGTCCGACATCCCCTGGGCGATGATCCGCGCAACGATATCCGGCCCACTGCCCGCTGGAAATCCTACGATCAAACGAACGGGACGCGTCGGATAGTCGTCAGCCCGCGCAAGTGCCGCGGCAAAGGGAAGCGCTGTCAGTCCCAGCACCATCCGTTGAAAGCTTCTTCGCGACAGCTGCATCAGTTTCTCCCCTGGGCGCGCAATTGTCCGAGCTTTCGCCCGAGTCCGGGCCGCGCACTTGGTCGAATTGTGTCTATACCCGCGCAGCATGTCCATCTTGCCGGGCGGTGACGCTGCAATCACGCCATGCGCTAAGTCGGTGGCTCAAGTCCTCATGATCGGCTATCTCAACAGCGGTGCTGCTTAAAAGAGGGCATAAAATGAACATTGCACAGTGCATTCTTGCCATATCGATGAGCCTCATTCTGCCTGCCACGGCCGCACACGCGCAGTACGACGTCAACATTCGCAATGACATCGTCTATGCCGAGCATGACGGCGTGAAGCTCCTCGGCGATTTGTATTCACCGAAGGGTCTCGACAAGGCGCCGATTCTGGTCGCTGTGCACGGTGGCGGCTGGCAAGTCGGCAACCGCAAATTTTATCTGAATTGGGGCCCCTATCTCGCCAAGAATGGGTACGCGGTGTTCGCTATCGAGTATCGTTTGATGAAACCCGGGGTCAAAACCTATCCGGGCTCGGTCTACGACACCAAGGCCGCCGTCCAGTATGTGAAAGCCAACGCAAGTCAGCTCGGCATCGATCCGGAGCGTGTCGGCCTGATCGGAGACAGTGCCGGCGGGCATCTCTCAGCGCTGGTCGCGCTTGCAGGCGACGAAGCTGTGTTTTCCGCGGACTATCGGACTGACCTGAACGCATCAGTATCGACAAGAGTGAAAACCGTCGTGGCGTTCTATGGCGTGTACGACATGTATGCACAATGGCAACATGATCTCATCGCCCGTCCGCAGGATAACATTTCCGAAAAATATCTCGGCGTGGCGCCTTACACGAATCGCAAGATATTTTTGAAGCTTCCCCCATCAGCTACGCGACGACAGACAGGAATTCGACGCGTTTCCTCCTGATCCACGGTGACAACGACGATATCGTCGATCCCGCCACCCAATCCACGGCATTTTTGACGGCGCTGAAGCAGGGCGGCTTCTTTGCGCGGCAGGTGGTGATTCCGGGCGCGGGCCACTTTTTCATAACCGACCCCGTGGACGATACGAGTTTTGGCGGCTTTGCCGGGCCCAAAGTGCAGCGTTTTCTGAAAGAAACTCTTTGAGAGGGAAAACAGGCCAATCATGGACATCTCGAACCAATCTCCGCAGTTTCGAACCGTGTCTCCTCCCGGAAAATTCGGATATTGAAAATTCGCGCTCGGAGACTGTTGGCCAAATCGCCTATCGCCCTAAATGCAATTTCGGAATCTGTTGCAAACATTCTTCTGCGCCATCCACATCCTACGTGTGCCACTTATTACGATGGATTTTGAGGATTTGGCGCACCCGACGGAATTCGAATTCCTGCCCCAAATCGCAGCACCGATTTCGATCCGGCACTGCCGCTAATGTCTGCCGCTAATGCCGCTAAAAGCGGGCTATAACTTATTGATTATGTTGAGTGGCGCGCCCGAAGGGATTCGAACTCCTGACCCCCAGATTCATAGTCAGTAGGCCGAGCGCTCTGCTGGCCAAGCAGACTTGTGAAGAAATTGTAGTTTCTTAATAAGTTTGCGAAGTGGTCAAGCAATAATGAGCCTTGAATATTATTTTGCTCGATGTCATCGTTTAGTTCAACAATCATGATACATCGCAATGACTGGTAAACAGGCAAAAATACTATCCGACGAGCAAGTAGAAAGCCTCCTTTGGTTTGTTTCTACTAGCCGCCACTCCATCCGTAACCGCGTCCTTGTTTTGTTGTCGCTCAAAGCCGGGTTGCGGGCCGGAGAAATCGCCAACCTGACCTGGCCAATGGTTCTGGGCCCTCAAGACGAAATTGCCGCTGTAATCGAGCTAAGGGACCACGCCGCGAAGAAACGAAGCGGACGGGTTATTGCCATGCACCCCGATCTCCGCGACGCCCTGAGCCACTGGCGCGACACTACCGGCACCTTGGTGGGACCCGTTATCCGATCCGAACGCGGCGGACCAATGACGCCGGTCAGTATCGTCAACTGGTTCAGCGCTGCGTATCAAGCCATCGGCCTGGAAGGGTGCTCGTCCCATTCGGGCCGCCGGACCTTCATCACCCGCGCGGCGCGGCTCGTCCATCATGCCGGCGGGTCTCTGCGCGACGTGCAGCTGTTGGCCGGCCATCGATCGATCCAAACAACCCAACGGTATATCGACGGCGATAGCGACGCTCAGCGCAAGCTCGTCTCGATGATCTGAGCCAATTTGTGAACAGCCAACTCGACGAGCCTTGGTCTCGAGTCACAGCGGATTCGATGGACCACTCTTCGTGGACAACCGCATGGAAACGAAAGACGCCCACACCAATGTCAATCTGGCCTATGCGGTACAGCTCGTTCATGCGACCTGTTGCCTTGCCGGGTCAGCGTCGTATCTCGACGATGTTCGCGCCGATCTGCGAAGGCGTGGCATCGTTCGCGCCATCAGAGACCATGACACCCCTGCCCTGTTTGACTGGCTGATCGAGACGCTGAGCTTTCAAGGAATTTCAGATTCGGTCGCCTCAGGGTACATGGCACAGCACGGCACCGTCCGATGGTCAGACATTGCCGAAGCCTTGTCGCGAACACCATCGTGCCCAAAGCTCGGCGGGTATTGGCGGTTCTACGGCTGCCAATACCATAAAGGGTCCGACACGTGTTCTGAGCCGGACCACATTGACGCCTGTCCCCTTCCCCGCCACCCGCTGCGCAACGGCCGCCTAAACCAGATGGCGTACAGCCTGTTCCTGTTCATGCGAGACGTCGCGGATGACGATTTCGTCGGCTGGATCGATCGGCAATTGGGCGCCGTGGATTCCCAGGGTCCCGATCGGCTCGGTGCCCTTCGTGAGGCCATCATCGGCCCGCTGCGTAACGTCTACGGCGTGGCTGACAAGGTCTTGGCGATGGCAATGTCGAGCTTGCTGCTGAGCGCTGGAACACGACGGCCGCTGTGGCTCGAAGTCGGCGCGACCTTCGTGGCCGTCGACACCCTGGTCCATAATTTCCTGCACCGAACCGGGATCCTGCAGCGGCTAAGCGCCGACCATCCGTACGGCGACAGGTGCTACGGGCCAGGCGGGTGCGCTGGCATTCTCGGCCTGATCGCGGCCCACATCGATGCTCGCCAGTTCAACCCGGCCTTCCCGGCGACGTTTCCGCGGTTCGTGCAGAGCGCGATCTGGCGGTATTGCGCCGAGAACGGCCTCGACGTTTGCAATGGCAATCGCATCGACGACGACACCCGTTGCGACAACGTGCATTGCCAACTGTTTCGACGCTGTGATCGCATAGCACTGCGCATAGAGCGCGAAAAAGTGCATATTTCAATGACTTAAAGTCACTATTGACTACTCTTATAGGTTGTATTATTATCATTTTGCAGCTCTTCGTACGAAGAATTGCGTTACGGTCCGAGGCGGCTCGCTACGAACAAGCCGCTGCCGGCGGAGCCGTGACCGCGAAACCCCAAGGGACCCTCACCGGGTCCCTTTTCGATTCCAGGAGCATCGTCATGACTGCAAAAGCGAAACATGCCACGCCGGCCACGAGTTCTCCGGCGCCCGTCGTTTTGTTCGGCATCGATAGCCACGGCAAGCCGAAAGGAGCTCGGTTCGGAAAGGACCACGCCGATCTGGCAATCAAGGCTGCAAGCCAGTTGCAGCTTCGAGTTCTAGCCAGCAATGACCCAAAGGTTGCCGACCTTGCCACTCAGCTGCCGGTTGGCCGGATTCACGCGACCGGCCGTACTTTCGTGCCGTTCATTCGACGCGACCTCTACGACAAGCTGGTCGCGGCCGCCCCGAACGGAAACGCCCATCCAACAAGTCCGCCGGCAAGCGGATCCTCGGGCGCTGCGGGAGCAAAGCCGCCTGGCGGCTCGTCGCCCAACCTGCCCAAGACTTGGCAGGAGATCAGCCTCGGTGACCTGGTCGTCGCCCAGGAGGGAACTGAAGACGGCTGGTATGAGGCAATAGTCGCCGAAGTTAACGGCGACATGCTCACTCTGCGCTGGCGCGATTATCCGCGCGAACGAAGAGTTGTACGCCATCGGCAACGGCTCGGATTGCTGTACCCGGGACTGAAGCCGACGTCTGACACTGCGAAAGCAAACAAGGCGGCGGCAAAGGACCAAAAACCAACTGCCACCGCTCCTTCCGCCGGCTCACAACCGCTTCCGCAAGATTGGCAGCAGATCGACGTCGGTCAACTTGTATTGGCCAAATCAGAAGGGCCGTGGTCGTCGTGGTGGGAGGCCGTTCCGGTCGAGAAAGTCGGCGATGGATTCAAGCTGCGCTGGCGGGATGGGGTCAACAAGTTGCTGTGCACTCGTCCACGGCTCGAGTTGGCACTGATCTGCCCCGACGCTGCGTGACGTCAAGTTCCGGCGATGGCTCCGAGTCTCGTATCGAGACCCGAGCATCACCCTTGGCCCGCAGACCGCAGTCGCCCGATCGACCTGCCCTGCGGGCCATTCCGGCTTCCATACGACCTTCATCTTTCATGCGCTGCCCGACCCGCTTTCCGCATCCGACCGGACAGCAGGGTCGCGGCACGCGTCACACATTCAGGAGACAACAATGACCACCAAGACCGAACAAATCCGCACGCTAAACGATCAACTGCGTCAGAACTCTTCAGTGAAGGCACAGCGGTGTTGACTTGCGGCGTCGCTGCCCTCGGCGCCGAAGCAGTCGCGCGCATCGTCAAGACGATTGCCATATTTGACGACTTCTGCCACGCCAACGATCCTCACCAAGAGCACGACTTTGGCTCGTTCGAAACCGACGGTCACGTGATTTTTTTTAAGATCGACTTGTATGAGGAGCCAGATGTCAAGAGCGCAAACGGAGAACCAGTCGTCACACGTGTGCTGACGATCATGTTGGCGGAAGAATATTGAGCGCAAAGAGCACGACCCCACATTTGATGTGGGGTTCCTTTTTGTCGCGACCAAAGTCACATGAACGCGTCGAACCAATTTAGACCATTCTTGCTGCGGCCGTGGCGATGCACACCAGCGCATCCACTTGTATCCGGTCGAAAGCCGACGCCTTCGAACCATAATCGGTATTCACATAAGCCGGAGCCCGAAGAGCACGGCAGGCGACCAAACTATTACCGGGTTCCGAAGAACCATCAATCTTCCCGGTCACCAACCGCCTCACCGCGGATGCGGTAAGCTCATAAGCTCGTTTGCACTCATTACGCTTTCAGCGTTGCGCCTTCTGGGATGACACCCTCCTCAACGAAGCGCCACAGGGCGATCGCCAATTTGCGGGCGAGAGCAACGATGCCAACCTTACGGCCGCGCATCCCCATTCCGCCAAATCGCTCGTGCCACCACAGTGATAGCTTGCTGTTGGGCTGGTAGCGGAGCCAGAACCAGGCCAGCTCGACCAGTGTTTGCCGAGCGAGCTTAGTGCCCGCCTTGCTGATGCCTCGATCACGATCGGTGTCGCCGCTGTTGTACGGGCTGGGTGCGAGTCCGACGAATGACGCCACGTGCCGTCGCGTTTGGAACGAGCGATGGTAGACCTCGGCAACGAGCACAGTCGCCGTCGTCTCTCCCACCGCGCCGAGCGTCGCCAAAAGCTGAACTTTTTCTGCATGCGGAAAGCGTCCGCTCTTGTCAGTGAGTGCTTCCTTTCGGTCGGCGAGAACTTCTTCGATCTGCTGCCTGACAAAGTCGTAGTGGCACAGCATGCGTTCAATATCGCGTCGGAGGAATGGCGCCAATGGCCGACCATCGCCTGTCCTTATTGTGTCGAGGCGTTCCCGCAAGCCCTTCCCGATGCGTTTGCCGGTGAGCCAAATCCCGTGCAGCGCCAGAAGCCCTTTGATACGCCCAACGATGCTGATGCGCGCTTCGACGAGGTGCTTTCGCTCACGCTCGATGCGCCGCAATAATGCAGTTCGAATTGGGATTAATGATGCATGTGTTCGAGCTCGATAAGCCACGCATGCATGTGATTGCGCTTGCTCTGGCTCATCTGGATGGAATCCCAACTCCACAATTTGCATCGGTCTTGTTCCGGGGCTCAGTCAGAAGTTCTCCATAACGTCGTCGGCGCGGATATCTACCCGGCCTCGTCGTCCGTTGAGTGCATCACACCGCGTTTCAGAAACCTAATGGAGCGTCAGGTCGTCATCGAGCTTGCTGGCGGCATCAGCGAGGCGATCTATCTAGGCGAGCGTCGTCGTGACAAGGTTCTGGCGTTCGCAAGAGCCCATTGCTGCATGGATGTGGACCTTGAGATGGGCGAAGTTTGCGCTTGGCGATCTCAGGCGGCTGACGGGATATCCCTTCGAGCCACGGGACTTCGTCGGTCGGGCACTGGACATGCTGACGGAGCACTGGCCAGCGGTCGAGGCAGTGGCGATGGCGTTGCTCGATCAAGGCCGGGTCGAAGGCGAGCGCGTCGAAGAGATCGTTGTCGAGGCGATGGCGGACCGGTTTGACGCGATGAGGCCTCTTGCTCGCAAGACGAAAGCGTCTCGGTAATTTTCCGTCTGGCGTCTGAGGTGCGGCGAGCAGGTAGAGGCGTCGAATAGAGCTTGCTGGAGAGGCCGTTATCCAAACCTCATGGGCGAGACGGATATGCGGCTGGCGAAGGCCAATGCGCGGTATCTAATTTCTTCGGATCGTCCTTGCATAGCGCCTGCATCCCACTGAATATCCGTGTCAGAAACCCCGGGATGCTCCGATGGCGAACGACGAGCACGTCGCATTGCTCAAACAGGGCGTGAACGTGTGGAACAAATCGCGCGGAGAGATGAACCCCCGCTGGGCTAACATCAGCGAGGCTAACCTCAGCGAGGCTAACCTCAGCGAGGCGGACCTCAGCCGTCTCCAGTTAACATTGAGGGGCCTCAGCGGGTTGCTCGGCCAAGGGCGGGCAGGATCGATATTTCCCTTGCTGTCGCTAGTGGTATCGCGGATTAAGCGCGCCGTGGTTTCCTCGATCGACCAATCGCCTCAAGGGAGAATGTTCATGGCAACCTTTGTGCTCTGCCGCGACGGCAATCGCGCCTTCTACGTGAATACCGAGTTAGTGCGTGTTGTTGAGAAAGGACTTAACTACACCACTCTGCAGTTTGATAAAGATCACACCGTCAATATAATCGAGCCGCCGGAACATATTTCAAATGCGACCGGGCGGCCGGTTTAGTACACCTCGCTCTCACTCACCCGGTGGCGTGTTCGGTCCGCATGGCTGCACCCGTCACGTTTCTGAACTGCCGCTTTGTCGGCGAATGTGATCACAGTAACGCCGCACGCTATCTTCAAGCGGGTATAGACGGCCTGCGCCGTGCTCGATGACGCCCACCTTTGTGAGGTCGTAGACGACCTTCGGTGACACTCCCAGCCATCGGGCTAAAGTCTGGGCTGAAACCGACTGGAGAGGCTTTTCGCCATCAGGGTGCTGTGACGTGGCGTTATTCCTTCGGAGTGTCCGCTTTAGGCGTCTTTTTCTTAACCCGCGTCGCCAGACATCCGACAAACACAAACGCGATCAGGACGGCAAACGAAGATTCCCAGCTCCAGGGTGTCCGTCATACTCATTCTCCATCGCCGGTCAATCGTCCCGGCTGGCCGAATTTGGCGGCCGGGGAATGTCCTTCAATATCTGCCGCGGCACGCTCGGCAGCGGCAGATGGATGAGATTTACGGGGAAGCTCCGCTTTCGCGCTGACCTGTGTCTGCAGCGCCGCAGCATGCTATCGTGCCCGTAGTCAAACGAGGAGGGAGCGACAATGGCGACAACACATAAAGGCGAGTGTTTTTGCGGGGCAGTTCATGTCGAGGTTACCGGCGAGCCGGAAGCAATGGGATATTGCCATTGCCGATCATGCAGATCTTGGTCTGGTGGCCCAGTCAACGCCTTCACTCTATGGAAGCCCGACGCTGTGCGAGTAGAGTTAGCGTTTGGCGGTTCAGGCGAAGTCGTGCCGGAGTAACAGAGCGCAGCCGCAATAGGCGGGTCAACGAACTGCCCGTGGTGGAAAGCACCCAGACCCTCAGCGAGAATGCCGAGGTTTTTGCGCTGGGCGCGGGCGTTGCCATCGTTGCGGACTTCGCTGTTGCGTCGGAATCTGGCGTCCGTTGACAAACAAACGATAGCCATTTCCCTGGCACTCGCTGCATACGGCGCCATGCCGCAATCCCGAACCACTGCAGCCCTCGCAAGGCGCAGGCAGTTTTTCATTCATTTAGTTGGAATTTCAAAATAGGGCCTAGAACGTGGGCAATCCACCGATGACGACGCAATGCATTGGCGATGATCGGTCAGGGGACGGCGCGATGGAGGGCGAGGGGTCTGAGTGACCAAGCCGTCGTATTTGGCGTGCCATCTCGGGCCGGGGCCGCGCATATAGTGCAGGTCGGGCCGGTAGGCGCTGCGCGCGCCGGAGGCGCGCCACAGCTCGCGCAGTTCGTTCGCCAAGTAACGCCACATAGTACCCTCCCGATCGTTCGACGATGGGCAGTCTTTCTAGAATGCCCGTTTCACCGAATTTTCCGGGATAACTCTTGAAATTTGGAACAAAAGGGAGATGCCCCCAACCACGGAGCCGAGGAGCAGATCACCTCAAAACACTTCGTGGTGTATAATAAGCGCGCGATCATAACTTGCTATTTTCAGACAAAGTTTTGCTCTTTAATGTCTTCCATCGACAACACCAATTTCAGCGCCACGCGACATCGATGAAATCGCAGACGCCGCGGACGACCTTGTCGAGCGTCTTGGCGACGTGGCGCGCCATGTGTCCTTGTTCCAATATTCCTTAAGAGAAGCGGCCCCGGCACGGCGCGGCGAAGCTACACGGATTGCTGTCGCTGCCTGACGCCGGGACGAAGGTACGGGCACGAAATCGCATCAGGAAATCAGGTGCTACGATTTCGCCTGCGTTGCACGCATGCGCGATCACCAGAACGCATTTAAGTAAAATTGTCTGCGACCCTCGGCGCAGCGTCGGTTGTATCGAGTTCTTGTTGATGCCCTTCAACCGGTGGCCTGAACACAGAATCTGGATCGCGCTCGCAGCGTTTATTTGCTCGAGTACGAGCTTAGTGATGTGATGCTAGTACCTTCGCAAGAGATGATTTCCAAATTAGCGAGCAGGTTGTTTGTTGTTAGGGTTGGCGCCAGCTATCATTAGATGGCCAGCGCAAAGGCCGCCGGACTCCCGTATCTCACCGCACGGCGATGACTAAAACCCTCGGGGCGATTGACGGCGTAATGGCTGCGACGTAGCATTCGACGTCGCGTGACAATCGACTGATGGGATTAGATAAGGAGTTTCTACGATGTCAATTTGGACCATTGTTCTCATCATCTTGGTGATCGCGTTGTTGGGCGGCTTTAGTGGAATTGGCGGCGGCCCCTTTTACGGTACTGGCTACTACGGCGGCGGCGGCCTCGGCCTTGTGATTGTTATTTTGTTGATTTTGGTTTTGCTTGGCAAGGTTTGAACTGCCAAGCCCCAGTATCAAGGCCATTCGCGGTTTTTAGATCCAGGGCCGAAAAGCAACGGTTAGTGCGGCGAAGCGATTTAGTCGATCTCTGGTAATTGGACATCGCGCAGACATGGTTATTTCGGTCGCTCGTGAGCTTTCTTCGCAACTTCGACCTAAGCGGTGTATTATTGCGCCGATCCGTGCGCATCGCCGAGTGAATCTCGAGTATTTGACATCATGAGTGGTCCTCGCGGCTGGTATGCGGCAACAAGCTCGAACAATATACCGAGGCCTCGCGGCGAACGAACGACACCGATATCCTTCAAGAGCTGACAGACGACGATTTAGTAGAGCTCGGCTTGCGTTCGGCAATCGCGACCGCCGATGAAGGCGACGGGGGCGCGCGATCGATGTAGGGGTGCGCTTTATTCGATCATGTTACACCTGAGCTTCGAGACGACCACGATCGCATCACGGAAACAACAATGGCGGGCGGCGTTTACAACGAGAATTTGTCTCTGCATCCTCGCGCTCGTCACATTGGGCGCGTTGATCGTCAGCAAGCCGACGCGGAACCTGCAGGACTTCGACCAGCCGTTTTACGTCACGCTGGCCTATGATCTCGACCGATATGGCGTATTCAGCAACGGCCCGTTTAGCGGCATAGACGATACCGCGATGTCGCCGGCGCCCGGCATGTTCTTTGGACCGGTCTACCCAGCGCTGGTCGCTGTAGTGATGAAGCTCGACCCGCGCTTCGCCGCAGCAGCGCGCTGCAGCGTTGAAGCCAATCGCGGTTACCGTGACATCGCGATATGCGATCCGTACGACCTGCCGACGCGGCTTCTCAACGCTCTGCTGCTGGCGATCGCGGTCGTCGCTGTCGCGGCGGCGGAACTGATGTTCCGGCGGAGCGCGACGTTGCCAGCGGCTGGTCTGTGCGTGCTGGTCGGCCTGGCATTCGAGGCCAGCGCATTCTCCTACATCATGACTGAGAGCTTGATTTTCGCGATCTATAGCGTCTTCATGCTAGTCATCGTGCTGGCGTGGCGCAGCGGCCATGCGATCCGTACGACCTGCCGACGCGGCTTCTACGCTCTGCTGCTGGCGATCGCGGTCGTCGCTGTCGCGGCGGCGGCGGAACTGATGTTCCGGCGGAGCGCGACGTTCCCAGCGGCTGGTCTGTGCGTGCTGGTCGGCCTGGCATTCGAGGCCAGCGCATTCTCCTACATCATGACTGAGAGCTTGATTTTCGCGATCTATAGCGTCTTCACGCCAGTCATCGTGCTGGCGTGGCGCAGCGGCCATTATGGGCATTTCATTCTCGGCGGCGTTTTGCTCGGGCTATTGTGCCTGACCAAGCCATCCTATCTCGTCCTGTTTCCCGTCGTTGCCGCACTGAGTTTTGTCTATCTGTATTGGCTCGCAAATCCGCGGCGATTGAATGCACCCGGCTGTGTTCTCGCCTTCGGCCTCGCGTTCGGTTGCGTCGTCGGCGTCTGGGTAGCGCGCAACGTCGTCTCGGTTGGCAAATTCGGCTTTACCGAAGAGTATGGCGCCGTCGTGCTGATCGAACACTTCGCCTACAATGACATGACGTTGAGAGAACTCTTTCAGGCTTTCCCCTACTGCACCCCCGGCCTCGGCGACATCATTTTCGATCCGGTTTATGGAACCGATTCGATGCATCGGTTCACCTACC